>JBCBEC010000013.1:0-158570 GCA_038528965.1 Bacteroidota bacterium
TTGTCTCTAAAATATGTTCAGCCCCGAAAATCAGCCTTTTTGACTGTTTTCGGGGCTTTTATGTCATCTACAAGTTAGGCAACTTACTGGATATTAAGCTATTGTAATTTACAGGGATGGCCGAGCTACTAAAAAAGTATTAGTCTAGCAAATCAATCATCCAATAACGGATCATTCCGAATAATTAAACGCTTACTGCTGACCGTATCCTCAAGGCTTAATGTCACCTGGTATTGGCCTTCGTTGGCGTAGACAATGCCCAGTTTAGGATCTAATCCCAACTGATCGATTACTCGTGATACCACTCTCCTTTTTGATTGAATGGCATCTCCAGCATCTTTGTAATCCTGGTATCTCCGCCGGACAAAACCATCCAGTGTTTCCTGAGCTTTGAAGGCTTCGTGGATGGCCTGTTCTTCTTCGTCCGTGTAATGCTTCGGATTGTACTGTCGGTTCCACAGGTACTTGTTTATGCCCGGTGCCGCGTGAATTTTTGTGCTGAAAAGCTCATCTCCTTGCGCTATTTCTAGCGAAACGGTAGTTGAATCTGTTCCCCCCACCCAGTAATAGATGGGTACGTCTACCTCGTAGTTAGCTCTGGGCAGCGATGAAGTAGGTCGGATCGTTTCCGGGTTTTCTCCGGCGTACCAGAAGTGCCCGCGCTGCCCTCCTCGGCTTACATTTTCCCAAATGGTGGCCTCAGGCTGATCAAACAAGTGAACATCTGATGCCATGACTTGCTGATTGAGTTGTTGCAGGGAATGGGAATGATCTAATACAAATAGACTTCTTCCGTGACTGCCGGCCACTAAGGATTGATCTCTGGGATGAATGGCCAAGTCATATACCGAAACGGTAGGCATGCCGTTCATGAGCCTGCTCCAGTTCGTTCCTCGATCCACGGAATACCAGACACCCGTTTCTGTTCCAATGTACAATAGATCTGCATTCACCTGATCCTCGCGAATAACCCGGACAACTTCCGATTGCGGCAAATTAGCGACGATGGATTTCCAGGTTTGACCGTAGTCTTCCGTAACAAAAATGTACGGTGCATTATGATCGCTTCGGTGGCCATCTTTGGTCAGGTAAGCCCTGCCGTTTTGGTGGAAGGATGCTTCTATTCTACTGATCCATAAGTCTTCACCTCCTCCTATATTAGCAGTTACGTTCTTCCAGCTTTTACCACCATCACTGGTCACATGGACCAGGCCATCATCGGTTCCGGCCCACATGGTATTTTCATCACTAGGGGATATGGATAAGGTAGTGATGGTGCAGTGCATCTCCGCACCACTATTATCTGGCGTAAGTCCTCCGCTTGCTCGATACTGCGTTTTCAAAGGATCATTAGTCGTTAAGTCTGGACTAATGATCTGCCACGATGTTCCCTGATCTACCGATTTAAAGATATGATTGCCGGCGTAGTAGATATTTTTGCTTTCCACCATCTTGAAGGGCGAAGCCCAGTTAAACCTCAGGTATCCACCCGGCTTATCCGTTGGTGGATCATAATAATCGCTATAGTTGGAGATATTAAGAATGCTTGGGCTAATGCCTTTGATTCGATGAGTGACGGGATCGTACAGATTTAAACTGCCATTTTCCGCAGAAGTATAAACGGTTCGCGGATCATCCGGATCAGTGGCAGTATATTGCCCATCTCCCCAGTGTACTTTCCAGTTGGAGTCATTGAGTATACCTCGGGTATCTCGGGTGAAGCTTTCGGTAGCGTAAAAGCCATTGTCCTGCAAGCCACCGTAGATGGTGAAAGGATCTTGATGATCAAGACCAATACGGTAAAACTGGGCGATGGGTAGATTGTCGAATAGCTGGAATTTATTACCATGATCATGGGTTAAAGAAATCCCCTTGTCTGCCCCCAGATAATATCGATCTGCATCGGTGGGATCTAGCCACATGGCGTGAAAATCACCGTGCACTTCCTGATCTTGGCTGCCGTTCCGAAGCGTTTTGCCGCCGTCTTTGGAAACCATAAAACGGGTTGTCAAAACGTAGACTCTACTATCATCATTAGGGTTTATGCGCACCTGACTGTAGTAGAAAGGCCGGTTATTGTAGGTGTTCACATAAGTCCAGCTTTCTCCTCCATTTTCCGACCGGTATAGTCCACTACCTGGTTTCGCTAGGGTGTCAGATTGCTCTGCCTCAACCAGCGCCATTAGTATGTTGGGATTCTTACGGTAAATCGCAAGCCCTATCCTTCCGCTTGGCCCCTGGGGGAGTCCGTTTGTTAGTTTGGTCCAGGTCTTTCCACCATCCGTTGTTTTGAAAATTCCTCCATTTTCTCCGCCGCTTTCAAAATGCCAAGGCTTTCTGAGCCGCTCGTAGAAAGCGGCGTACATGACATCAGCGTTATTCGGATCGATCATTAAATCGGTACAGCCTGTTTTACCATCATTGGGCAGACCATTGGTTAGCTTTTCCCAGTTTTCGCCACTGTCTTCTGTCTTGAAAAGACCTCTCTCTCCGCTGGTTCCCCAGAGATGCCCTACGGCACAAACACAAGCACTTTGCGGTTGATCAGGAATGGTGATGACACGAGCTATCTGATGCGTGCTCCTAAGTCCTACGTTTTCGAAGGTTTCGCCGCCATCAGTAGATCTGAATACGCCATCTCCCCAGGAAACACTATTGCGGTTATTGGCTTCACCGGTACCCACCCAAATGATAGATGGATCTTGCTGGTAAACGGCAATATCTCCAATAGAAGCGGTGGAGTAGTTATCGAATATGGGTGTCCAGGTAGTTCCTGCATTCTCTGAGTACCACACGCCTCCTGATCCGGTGGCCATCCATACCTTTCTAAATTGGCCATCAAGGGCCTCAATATCTACAATGCGTCCCCCCTGATTAGCGGGGCCTACATTGCGCCATTTTAGTCCGGATAACTCAATTTCGGCTTGTCCAAATAGTAGGAGCGGTAGGATCAAAAGAGGAAGTACAAGTCTCATAGCTAGGAAATTAGATCTAAACAATAATAGATAGAAATAATATTTTAAGCGTATTAGAGTAGCTAGAAAATCACATTCGATTTACTTCTATTCGTACTTCTATACTGGATCAAGCTGAGGTAGGAGGGGATGCCTATATTCAATGGTAGGTACGCTTGATCCTAATGGGAAATCTCTCTGAGGCAATTCGCTGCGAACCTACTGTAGCGTTGCTGTTGATTCGTTTGGGTATCTAAAGCGCAAATACCACATACCCCAGAAAGGCCGTGCTAATGATAAACCCCAGCCACGCGAAACCGTACTTTAGTCCTTGAACGAGCTTGCGCTCTTTAGACATGTTTTCAAACAAGGAATACTTATCCATCACCACATACATACAGCCAAAGATTGACCAACTTGCGGCAGACGCTATATCCAACTTAATCAGGTACAGCAGCCCGACGACTACCAATTCGAAACCGACCAGTAGATTCAAGATCTCCATGGTCCGGTTCATTTTAGCATACGCACTCATCATCACAGCAAGATAAATCGGTCAGGTAGAAATTGTTGTGCTTGTATTCTTTGAGAACTTCTTCTACTAAGCCAGGAGAAACTTCGGTTCTTTGGGCAATCTCCTCGGCTACGACTGCAAATCTCTGGCGGTACTTATAGATAAAGCAAAAAAGAGCAGTTCCGTGTTTGACCTGCGGTCCAACCAGGAATAAGTTCTTCGTTTTTTGAGATTCGTCTAAATCTGTCAATAAGGGATAATCTTCCTGAAACTCAAACAAGTCTTCTACCAGCCTTAGACTGGTATCAAACCCGGTACAGTTAATCGGCTCGTCATCTGAGATAAATGTATCGCCTTCATCAGTGGTGACGATGTATTTAGCATTCTCAAACTTGACTTGCATGACCAGGGTCTCCGCAAAGTATTCAATGTTATCTGCGGCTTCTTTTATTCGGTCTCGGGTAAAGGGTGATAGCGAATAACTCGAATCGCTCCTGATTAACTCCATGTAGTTATCACTATCAATCAGGGTTACTTTTTTACCAAGCTGCGCCAAACTCACGGCGGCATCAAAACCTGATTCGTAGGCTCCAATGACAACGGTTTCTTTCCCGAGCACATCGGCAAAAGAATCGATTTCTGAATAGTGAGTACAGAGATGCTCTCCTCTAAAGGACTTTGTTTTTGGATATTGATATTCTCCAGCAGCCCAAATGGTAAACATGCTACCATAGGTGCCCTTGCTGGTATGTAGAATAAAACAACCGCTTTTATCTTCTACTCTTTTTACTTCTATACCCGTCTCTATGGCCAGCTGAAAATGCTTGGCAACCCCTTCCAGGTAAAGGGCATACTCGGGGCCGGTAGGGTGTTCCGTCAAAAGATCAAATGCGGGAGAGGTATCAGGGGAAACTGAATTCAAATCCGGCATTTTAAAAAAGTTACCGGTAAAAGAAGGGGATATGAAGCGGGTTTCCTTAGGCCACTTCTTAAAGGAAGCACCAATTGAGGACCGCTCTAGTATGACATAATTAATTCCGAGTTTGTGTAGCAGAATTCCCATTCCTATGCCGGCAGATCCGGCCCCTACTATGACCACATCATAATACTCATCTATAGCATGATCGATACTACTCATAAGCGAATGCCATTGTTTTCGATATTAGAATCTTCGGTTGCTACAAATGGAAAAGACATGATTTGTTCACTCATTTCCCGTCTAAATGCAACAAGATTGCAAAAGTAGAGAAATTAGCCTTAGCAGCGCTTTCTTTTAAAGGTAATCCTGGATCAAATCAACAAAGTAAAGGCACCTGCGCATAAGCCACCCAAAAGGGACAAACAACGTCAATTTCTAGTTGATACTTAGTTGGTCTGCGTTCACTTCCTCTGAAAATCCAAAGACCATTAACCCTCGTCGATATTACCAAGGGAATTCAGCAAAAAGAGAGACCTTTTAGTGAAACAAAGGAGGTACCGACCGATGCTTAGATTTTTTCGCAGAATAAGGCGCGCACTCGCGGAGCAAGGACAAATGAGAAAGTATTTATTCTACGCTCTTGGAGAAGTTGTACTAATCGTCTTTGGTATCTTAATTGCCATTCAGCTAAACGCTTTAAATGAGTCGAGAAAGCAGGATACGAAACGCACGCAATTAATCGAACGTCTGGATCGGCAAATAGAGATCAATCAAATTCAAGCAGAAGAAGCCATTGCAGAGTTGCAAATCCAATTGGCGGATATCACCGCAGTGATGTCGTATATCGGGAAGCCAAAAGCGGAAATTGATACCGTAGTTGTTGACAGTATCATGTCATCTATTATCGAGGATCATCACTTGGGTTTGGATTTGACCACTTTGCAGGAGGCCTTGGATAATGGAGAAATATCCAATCTGGAGGATGAAAACTTGAGGACCTCCTTGTATTCGCTACTCAAAGCGAATGAACGCTTAGAGCAGCGGGAAGATATTGCCAATCATGATAACAACAATTTCGCCATTCCCTTCATGTACAAAAAAGTCAACTCCAGGAATGCTGCGGCCCGGACTGATAAGGAATACCAGAAATACGTGGGGCCGTCAAGTTTACCGCCCACAGATTATGAGGCCCTATTTGCAGACCGGGAATTTGAGAATCTAGTGGGCTCGAGGTTTTACTACGCCCGAGAGATGATGATGAACTACCAGCGTATTGCCTCTTTTCTGGAGTACTTGGATGGTGAACTGGAAAAATAGCACAGTCGCACTAAGCCATTTTTTCCTTTAATCTGTACTGATAGGGATTGCTACCTGGGCTCTCTTTTTTGAGCTTGGGTAAGCGTTCAAATTTGCCGGTAGCCAGCATTTTCTTTTGAAAGCGACTGCGGTCCAACTTTTCACCCAGGATGGTCTGATGTAGTTTGTGCAACTGTGGCATGGTGAAATGGCTGGGCAGTAGATTGGCAGTAATAGGCTGCTTGCGGATTTCTTCCTGCAAGTGCTTCCTAGCCGTTTGGACAATGCTCTGATGGTCCATCCACATTTCCGGCAGATCATCCATGTCAAACCAGGCGGGTTCTTCACCAAAATCACCAGGTGCGGGGAAGGTTTGCTTGATATCTACCAGAGCGTAATAGATGAGGGAAACAAAGCGATTGTTTACCCAATAGTCTTCTTTCCACTCCAGACCACGTTGCTCAAAGGCAATCTTAAATTCCTGGCCAAATTGCCGTTCTCCACCACCGGCTACCGCTAAGAACTTCAGGTGTTGGTGTTCCAAGCGTGTCCGTTCCCGGAGGATTCTCTGCGCGGCTACTTCCACCGACTCACTCTTTTTGATATACCCTCCGGAGAGCGACCATTGCCCCCCTAAGTTGAGCAGTAAACACTTCAGCTGATCATCTTGATAGCCAATGATGACAATGTCAATTGAGAGATTAGGTAAGAAGAATTCTGCGCCATTTTCCAGCCATTCCTGTATATCCATACGGCAAAATTAATAATTGTGGCGCTTTGACACAAAAGAATAGTTTATTATGTTTGTGGCACATTGACACAAATAAAGGAGCTTATGAAAAAGTCGCTTAAAGTTGTACTGAAAGTCCTTGGGGCGCTGCTACTGCTATCGATCCTGGTTGGCGTTGGCGTATTTTACCATGTGAAATCAACCCACTTTGACTTTGAAGGCGACTATCCTGAAAATCAGGACCTGCAAGAGCTCACGATCGATTCCTACACTTTTGTGGACAGAAACGGCAACGGTGAATTAGATGTGTACGAGGATGAGCGAAGAACGATAGATGAGCGCGTAGACGATGTACTGGCGCAAATGACCATGGAAGAAAAGATCCACCTGCTTAAAGGTTCGGGCATCGCTTCGGCCGCGGGTTTCAACGAGCCTGGTGAAGGAATTCCGGGCGCAGTGGGTACCATTGTTCCTACTCCGCGTTTGGGTCTACCAACCGTATATCTTTCTGATGGTCCTGCGGGCCTTCGTATACAGCCTACTCGCGAAGGAGAAGATCGCACCTATTACTGCACGGCTTTTCCCATTGCTACTTTGCTGGCCTCCACCTGGAATCAGGAGCTGGTCTATCAAGTAGGAGAGGCGATAGGAAATGAAGCTCAGGAATACGGTCTGGATGTCGTTTTAGGACCAGGCATGAACCTCCACCGCCATCCACTTTGTGGCCGTAATTTTGAATACTACTCAGAAGATCCGGTACTGTCGGGCTATATAGCGGCGGCTATGGTCAATGGTATTGAGTCTAACGAAATTGGTGCGTCGGTCAAGCACTTTGTAGCTAATAACCAGGAAACGGATAGAGATTTAAATGATGTAATCATTAGTGAACGGGCGCTGCGCGAAATCTACCTGAAGGGATTTGAAATTGTGGTGCGCGAAGCCCAACCGTGGACGATCATGTCATCCTACAACAAGGTCAATGGCGAGTATACATCAGAAAGTGAATATTTGCTCACGGATGTCTTAAGAGATGATTGGGGCTTTGAGGGGCTGGTGATGACCGATTGGTTTGGCGGGCGTGATGCTGCTGCGCAAATCAGCGTAGGTAATGACCTGCTGGAACCCGGAACGAGGAAGCAGTGGAAAGCACTGAGCGAAGCAGCAGACCAAGGAACCCTTTCCGAAGCTGCTATCGACCAGGCGGCTCGTCGGATTCTTATGTTGATTTTCAAAACCAGGAAACTACAGGACTATCAATACGGGAATGATCCTGATCTGGATGCTCACGCTGAGATTACCCGCCAGTCAGCTACGGAGGGAATTACCTTACTGAAAAATAAAGACGCTCTGCCCCTGAGAGCAGCGATGAATGTGGCACTTTTAGGAAGTACCTCCTACGACTTTATCGCTGGTGGGACGGGTTCTGGTGATGTCAACGAAGCCTACACTATTTCATTGGAAGAAGGCCTAGCTAATGCCGGCTTTGAAATCAATGCTGAAGCAAAAGCAGTATACGAGCAGCATCGGTCTGCCAATGCGGAAGCCTTCACCAAGCCCGAAGGGTCGGCAGCAGCGTTCACTCCCTACCAAGCACCAGAAATGACTTTCACCGACGAGCAGTTGACCACCATTGTCGCGAGCTCGGATATTGGAATATTAACCATTGGCCGTAATGCCGGTGAAGGTGGTGATCGAGTAGAAACAGATGATTTCTTGCTGAGTGCTAAGGAGCAAGAAATGATTAAGGGTGCTACGGCAGCATTTCACGCCGCGGGTAAAAAGCTCGTTGTCGTTCTGAATATTGGTGGTGTAATTGAAACGGCTTCCTGGAAAGAACAACCCGATGCCATTCTACTGGCCTGGCAAGGTGGTCAAGAAGGTGGAAACTCGGTGGCGGATATCCTGAGCGGTGCCGTGAGCCCCAGTGGTAAACTGCCGATGACATTTCCGGTTAGATTAGCAGACCATGCCTCCCACACTAACTTCCCGGAAGGTGGAGAAGAGCAGCTCACAATGGCGGGTATCTTGACAAATTTAATTTTTGGCCTAAGAGACGAAAGGCCGGATGCAGAAAAAGTGGCAACACGAGATTATACCAACTATGACGAAGGCATCTACGTAGGCTACCGCCATTTTGATAAAGTAGACCTGGAGGTTTCCTATCCATTTGGTTTTGGCCTTTCCTATACCGAATTTGAATATGCTGACCTAAGTGCCGAACTGCGAGGTGATAGCATTCACATTAAGGCTACTATCCAGAATACTGGTGCCAGTGCTGGAAAGGAGATTGCACAGGTGTTTGTCACCAAAACCAACACCACTATTGACCGGCCTGAGCAGGAGTTGAAGGCCTTCACCAAGACCCAGCTGCTTGCACCCGCTACCAGTGAAACTATCTCCTTATCCATTCCAGTCGCCGATCTGCGTTATTGGGATGAGACTAAGGATCAGTGGAGCTTAGAGAGTGGGGCGTATGAGATCAAGTTGGGGGCTTCTTCTCGGGATATTCGGCAGGTGGTTCAGGTGGAATTGTAAGGGGGCGGCAAGTTTGACTTTTAGCTAATCGTTGATTATCTGTTCCAGCGTCAAGCTCAACCTATAGCGTTGACTCGTTTATAGCTTGAACTCAATAATGTGATAAAGGCGGTCATCGTTTTCTCCACTGGTCTCCATATGGTCTAGTAAGTTCTGAAGACTATTACCTGCTACATCTTCTAAACGACTATTGACTACAATTTGATAATTTCCTTGGCGCCAGGGGGCTGTAGGAATAAATTGTATCAATTGCTCTTGCTGCAGTACTTCCCAATGCCCCTCTATGAGGTTTTTTTCTGCATCTTGTAATTGAATCATAGACTGAAGCAAAGCATAGTCCAGTATTCTGTCAAAGTGTATGCGTAGGGTATCCTGGCTATTTAAATTCGGAGGGTTTGCTACCCATTCATTCACGTTGATTTGCTGACGATAGGGGCTTACTACCTCAATTTCCTTGCTTGCTTGATTTCCTAATTCCTGCCCGTAAACATCTTTCCAGGCACTTGATATTCTTAACTCAAACCTCCTGCCTTCGAGCAGGGCAGGGCCGCGCCGTAGGTTTGTGCTAACCCCTCTTTTAATACGCCCGGGGTCAAATAATAGGGTGAGTCGTTTACCATCGGCACTCCACAACTCTTGTTTGAATTCCATAAAGGCGTGCTGGTCCATATTTCCGACAGCATCTACCAATTGGATGTGGCTTAAGGCTTGCCCTTGCTGCATTGGTGTATTGAAATAGAGGTAGAAGCGCAAAAGGTTTTCGGGAAGCTGGCTCGCTGAGGGATAAATGCTTAACACACCAGCCTTGGCAGCAGCTTTCTGTTCTTCTATCTGAAATGATTTCAAGAAATAGTGGCCCTCGTAGTTGGCACTTCTAACTTTGGCGATGTAGGTCAGTCCGGGTTCGAACGGGAAGTACGGCTTAAAAGACAAAATATCGCCTTCTTTGGTATATCGCCCTTGAATAGCGTTCGAAGTGTAGGCTTCTGACTCATTTTCTACGAAAACAGCGAAGAGGTCGTAATCTGGTGTTTCCCTGTTCTGATTTGGAATACTGGAAACATCAAGTTGAATAACCCCATCTAGCGTTACTGGTAATACCAGCTCAGGAGCAGTTTGTGCTACTACTCCTGAGTTGTATTGCATGAAGCAAAAAAGGATAAAATAGAAATGAGATTTTATCACGATCTACTTGTTTTGCTTCGGTGGCGCATATCCTGGGAAATCCATTTCAGCGGTAAGATTATTCAGCTTGTTTGGAAACATGGTGTAAGTTGTTTCCAGGTCTAAGCTACCGGTTAGGGCGTCTCTTGTGAGGGATACAAATTGTCCGTCATTCAATAAGTCAATTTGTAGCGAAGATCCCGCAAACATGACTGCTTTCCCCATGGGGCCATAGGGTAGTACCGGCCCTAAATCTGCTTTTTGCCCTCTTTCAAAATCCTCTTCCGTAACCACCTTGGCATTATTCAGGCCGCTCAATGGCATGACCTGGGGCATCCTGCTGTTGTTCGTTACAAAAAGCATCTCATTGCCCATCATGTTAAAGGCAACCATATCAATGGGCTGGCCATTGCCCATATCCCCAATTGTTCGGGCGCTAACCTTCGCACCATCCTTAAGCTCCGTCAGTGGAATCAACACAATAGGGCTGCAGGTATAAGCCGCAACCATTTGGTCAATGCCATCGATATTTTTTACTAACATGGAGCGAATGGGGGCTCTGGTTTCGTACTGATCGTGGGCAATATGGAACATCTCAATATTGCTAATGCTTTCTTCCCCGGTGAAGGGGTAAGGCATTCTACGTAGTACCGAGCAGAACTCCTCATTACTGATCCCCGCAATGAATAATTCCCCTTCGAAATACTCCATATCCATAATCGAAAGCACCCGCATTGGGCGTCTGGATTTTGCGACTTCCTTAGTTGTTGGAGGTGCCATAGTGCCACGGACTACAAATTGCTGACTACCATCTGGCAATTTACTGAGCGACTGAGAGGTGGTAGATAAGGCTGCTAGATCTACATTCTGTACCTGGTTGGCTGCATTCACCTTTACCAGAGCAGGCAAGGCATCAATACCGTGCCCTCGGGTTACGGAAAGATAGAGTTCGCCACTCTTTGGGTGAACTGCCAAATCATTAATCTGCACATTGGCTTGAGCAGTTCCCAGGATGGCAGCTACTTGAGCATCAACATTGTAAACATTGATTTCAAACTTTTCTGCGGCTGGAACTTCTTTTCCCAAATCAAAAGCATGGATGGCACCTGCTACATTATCTCCAGCAAACAGGACTCCTTCAGGGCTAAACTCCAGTGCTCCAAGTGCTGCTATTTGTTGCCCATTTACCAGCGAAAACGTAAAGGATAATGCTAAGCTGCACACGAAGATTCGTAAACGATTCATCTTTAAAAATTTCAATGATTAGAACTAACACCTGATAAAATGTGCATCAATTTACCAAGTGGGTGTAAAGCTAAAATCAATGAAATTGAATTTCATTCACCTATGTTAACGACCTTGATCCTTGAGTTTTTTTCTGATTCTACTTAGCGATTGTGGCTGGATATTCAGGTAGGAAGCGATCAGGTAGTGGGGGACACTTTCTAGTAGGGTAGGAAAGTCTCGGGTTAATTCAAGGTACCTTTCTTCCGCACTTAAACTATGGAGATTGAAGATTTGATTGAGCGTGTCTACGTACGCACTTTGTAACCCAAGCCGGAAATACCGTTCGTAGACTGGATGTTCTTTGGTGATGTACTCATACGTATCGTGATTCATCATCAGTAATTCGGTATCCTGATACGTTCGGATATTAAACTTACTGGGATTGCCGGAAAAGAAGCTATACAGATCACCTAACCACAATCCTGTCCAGCGAATTTGTAGGACATGTTTATCCCCGTTTTCATCCAGGCGATAATTGATCATCAACCCCTTCTTAATAAAAGGCAAGTACCTGATTATTTGCCCACTCTTTATTAAGTATTCATTTTTATTGAGTGTTTTGTGGACCATCCTGCTTTCCACATCAAGGTATACCTCGAGGGGTAAATCTATGTACTTCCTAAACGCTTCATAAAGGATGGGGTACTTCATAAGTCTTTATTCAGGGCGTTTTGATTGCTGTGTGTTTCTCTTAGACAAAGTACAACTAAACTAAGTATGCCATGCGGAATCTAACGAGGGGATAAAATAGGTGATACTCCAACTCTAATTTAAAGAATACTTCGCCCGATACTCCGACGGACTGAGGCCTTCTTTCTTTTTGAAGAGCCTGGAAAAGTATTGTGGATATTCAAAACCCAGCTCGTAGGCCACTTCAGCGATGCTCTTGTTGGGGTCCAGAAGGATATGTTTGGCTTCGTCAATAAGGTACAACTGCAGATGCTCGGTGGTGGTTTTGCCAGTTTCCTTCTTGAGGGTATCACTGAGGTAGCGTTGTGATACTTCCATCTTAGTTGCTATCTGTTCTATACTTGGAATACCTTTTTCTTCCAGCAGCCCTGAATCAGCATACTGTTGTAGCTGTTGGTTAAACTGCTCCAGCAGGTCGTGTGACAGTTCTTTACGATTTATGAACTGCCGTTCGTAAAAGCGATTGGCGTACTTCAAGAGCGTGCTCAGTTGAGAAATGATGATGTCTTTGCTGAACTCATCCTGGTTGTTGCGATACTCTATTTCAATGTTCTCCACAATGGATTCGATCTGCCGTTCTTCGCTTGGTGAAAGATGCAAGGCTTCGTTGGCTGAGTAGGAAAAGAATCCGTATTTCTTGATTTGTTGGGCCAGCTCCGTTCCTTTCAGGAAGTCTTCGTGGAAGTTGATCGAAAAGCCTTTTTGCTCAAAAACTACGCTGCTGTCCCATTGTAAAACTTGCCTGGGGGCAATGAAGATCAAGGCTCCGTTTGTGAAGTCATATTTCGTTCGCCCGTAGGTTAGCTTACCCTTGACGATCTTCTTCAGACTGATAGAGTAACAATCATTCGTAATGGGAGGAGAGGATTCTCTTACGCAAGGCAAGAAGTTCTCACCTGTTTCGAATAAAACGCTTAGCATCGGATGCTCCGGGCGTGGTAGCTCAAGATAATCCAGGTAAGCCGGTAGTGTTTTGAAATGCTGCATCTTAGTCGCTTAGGCCCTTTTCGATAGATAACAATTGTTGGTTGTAGCCTTCAAGTCTGGCATTGGCATTGGTATCTACCAGCAAGATAACTACCATCATTGCAATAGTGGTACTACTGATGGCCCGCCAAGTAGGTTTGTCAACAAATAGAAACAGCAAGGCCGCAACTACAATGATCAGTGGAATGACCTTGAAAACTACCGTTTGGTATTCGGCCATAGTATGCTCTGTTCGACTAATTTCTGATTGTAGAAAAGCGGAGGCGTCGCTCTCATGAGCAGTAGGAAAAGTGGCTATCCTTGATTTATTGGAATAGACTAAACCAATTCCGATTACCAAAAGTAAAACACCTGCCACTAGGGTGGGAATCACAAAGGCCTTGGCAAGTTCGGTTTTACCCATTTGCCAAAATCCTACACTGGCGAGCATGAAAAGGACGCCAAAAATGATGAAAAATTGCGATGAAAAGACTTCGGCTTTCGCCCAATCGGTCGCGGTTTTTAATAGTTCCATGTTTGCAAGTTTAGAAACTTCACTTAGTATTGGTTGCCACTTCTGATACCTCCCAAAGCTTGCCGGCAATTGCTCGGTCTTTGGTAAAGGGCTCCATGTCGCATTCACCCACTGGACCGGACCAATTCATAATCCCGGTTGGGCCATAATAAGCCTCCTGATTTAGGTTGCCTTCCGTGGCACACATTACCTCAGGGTAAGCCCCTTTTTCCGCTGATTGAACGATGGGTAATAGCGATAAGATGGAAAACAATATCCGATCCCGACGACTGGCTTTGTCATTGATCAGCGAAGTTTTGGACGCGCCTGGGTGACAGACATAAACGCTTACTTGCTTGTTGGCTCCATTGATACGATGTTGCAATTCGTAAGCAAACATCATTTGCGCCAGTTTACTTTGGCAGTAGGCGTTCATTGGGTTATAATTCTTGTCAAAGTTCATGTCTTCGAACTGGATGGTCTTCAAACCCATTTTATACCCTTCACTTCCCACCACAACTATCCGTCCGCTCGTTTCCTCCACCTTATCAAAAAGTAGATACACCAATAGGAAATGCCCATAATGATTGATGCCTAATTGGCTTTCAAAACCATCGGGTGTGAGTTCCTGCTTTGCTATCTGCGCTACGGCTGCGTTGCAGATTAGGGCATCGATCTGGGGTGCCTTTTGGATCACCTCATCTGCCGCATTTCGGACGGAGCTTAGCTCGGCCAAATCCATTTTGATAAAGGAAACCTTGGCATTGACTCCAAATTCCTGTTTTAGCTCACTAATCGCTTTTTGCGACTTGCTCTCATTGCGGTTAAGCATGACTACCTCGGCGCCCTTGCGCAAGAGTATTTTGCTAGCCTCAAAACCAGCACCGGCGTTTGCTCCCGTTACGACGTAAGTTTTGCCACTTAAGCTTCCGATTCTTTCCGGGGTCCACCCTTGTTTACCAAAGTCTTTTGTATTCATCTTTAGTTGGTTCTTATGCCTAAAAGGAATGGTACAAAGGTGTGGGCAAAGTGGGCTTATCCTCTTATACAAATTTGCGAATCTTGTATATTTTTTGGTTCAAAGTTATCCTTCCACAGCGCCCATTCTTCAGTTCCACCGTAATTGACAGGTAGTTTACTATCTCATCTTATTAATTTCTGATGAAATACCTTCTGACATCTTTTCTGAAAAGCAAGACAACGACGGAGAGTTGAAAGATTAAGGTAGCAATCAAAGCCGTGAAAACCAAGGTGCTTTTGGCTACTTCCGGCGGTAGGGGATGTAGCCATTGGGTGACTAAACCCGTAGCGTAATCAAAAGCGCCAATTGCACTATAAATGGCGATTACAGCCCAGGTTTTTACACCTGATCCCTTTAGCAGGAAGTATATGACTACAGGTAAAAGAACGCCCAGAATCGAATCAGTGATCCAGGGCGCGAGCCAGGCGTTGGGGCTGTTACCACCATACATTTCCAGGGTAGGCAAAAATAGAATGGCTTGAGTTCTGGTAATGGTAAGTGCACTCAGTATGACGATCAGGGTAATGACCTTTGGTCTTTCTTGCTGCTTCATTTTACTTGGTATTAAGGGTGTTTGTAAATGCGGTTATGGCGTAAAAGGCCGCCCCAATAGCTACGATGACCCTAACCCAATGCAGGATGAGCCAAGTAGCTAACTTATCCTCAACGACTCCCAGGTCAACGGCTTGCGCTACGAACTTTAGATTCAAAGGAAGGTGATAGACAAGCGTCTGAAGATTGATGAGCAAGAGGGCGAGTAAGGCATACCGCCAATACCGCTTTGCAGACGTTTTTTTTGCTGGGTATAGTATAGAATGGCCGTAGCTACAAAGGCAGGGAGTAATGTGGCCGAGGTAGGATACAACAGCAGTGGGAAATCGATAGCAATGGTTTGCATGAATTCGCTTGGCCCAAGGTGTTGCCAATGCATACCATAACTGAGTCCAATATTGATCATATTGCCAGCGAAGGCAGCGGTCCCAATAATGGCCAGATAGGCAAGTGATTTTTTCATTTCTTATCCAATTTGATTTATACGTTTAATCTCTTGGACAAGAAAATTTGGCTAGTGCAAAGGCTTCGAGTAATTTTTTTAGCTAAGTTTTAATGGCCTGCCCCAATCAGGACCAGTAAGTATCTCTTCTACCCATTGCTGTTTTTCGAATTGAGTTTTAAAGGTATGGCCTCGATGCAAGGTGGTATAAATCACTTCTGAGGTCTCGGTGAGGTAGTTGGCGTCAGGTTCCAATGCTTCTCTGAAAGTAGAAAAGGCTTGTTGGTTGAAGAGCAAGTTTTTAGCATCCACCATTCCGTTGGCCAGTGCTACGGTCACTTTCTTATGACAGCGGCAGGGGTTGGACTTATCCACTAAGCCGCACTTATGATCCATAAAGTTGTAAAGGTCTTTTCGTGCTTTACTCAGTTTCATACGGTAGTTAGCCTTGGAGATTTCCATGATTTCCGAACCGATATTGTGGTCGGCACCAAATATCTCTCCAATAATGTAGATCATTCGCTGCTCCTTATTCAGACAGAGTAGCATTCCCGACAAGCATTGTAGACGAACTTCCCGAATTTCTTCTCGCTTGATCTGTTGTTCCTCGGCGTTTAGGTCAATACTTTCTGCCGTATCCAGCCGTTGACCCAAGTCCGCGAAGTTTTCCGCAAAGATGCTTGAGGTTTTTTCTGATCGTTCAAAAAATGGTTCCTTACAATGCGGAAACACCAGGTGCGAAACGAACTTTCTGCCCGAAAGGAACCCAAATTGCTGATGATTTTGAGCAAAGCCTCCTGCGTCAGATCCTGCGCCTTTATCGGGTCGCCAATCATCTTCCATGCTAGATTAAAAATGAAAGGTTGATGCCTGCTAATCAAGTTATTTAGAGCAGCCCGATCACCATCCAGAATACGCTCAATCAATGTAGTATCACTTGCGTCCGAAGGATAAGAAGTTGAAAAGGGATTCATTCTTTATTGGAGGCTTTTTCCGCAGCCATCTGGGCCTTGATCCGCTTGTCGTATGCCATGGCAGGAATGATCATGCCAGCGAAACCGGTGGCCAATGCGATTAACATGAGAATGGCCCACAGCTTATTGTTCGGGTAAACCGATAGACCGTCGGGTACCGTCACTTTGGTACTTTCGCCTACATCCACCAAAGTCTCTCGCAGCTTGATGAGTACATTAGTTTTTTCCAACGCACTTTCGGATTCGAGTGTTTGGAGCTCCAGCTGGCTGGCCTTCAAATTTCGGTACCAATAGTCGATGTCTTCATCGGGGGTTTGCCAGAGGACGGAGGTGTAGCCACTGGTGAGGTTATTGGCCTCCAGGTAGGTAATAGCTTTGGTCAGCTCCTGCTCCGCTAATTCTATCGTATTGGCATCGGCCGCTCTTTTTAAGTAGCCAGAGACGTTTTGCTTAAACTGTATTTTTTTGGCAACTCGGAATCCACAGATGGTAAGGGAGATTAGTATCAGGATTGCGCTAAGTGTGTATTTCATGACTTGAGGTTTTTTCGTGTTAACTATGTTAGTTGGTCGGAGCTTTTATAATGTCTTTTGTACTAACCCAATTCAGCTGCCATTGCTGAGCGTTGTGTTTTCCGCTTGCAAAAAATAAGAACTTCTCATCAAAGGTCACAAAAGGGTTTCCTTGGCCATTGGTATTCACTAATTTACTTAATTCTATTGGGGGACTCCAATTGTTATCCTTGTCTCTGTAGGAGATCATCAATAGTAGCTCTTGTTTCACTTGGGCGTATATGAGGTAGCGCTCCGCCGGATCAATAAAAGGAGTGCATTTGTTAGTAGTGTTATTTTGTTCGGAGAATACCGATTTAGCATTTTGGAACACACCCCCAATTTGGTCTGCATAATATAGGTCCATATCACTATAGTCTGAATTGCTGGTATGGAAGTATAATCGTCCGCTTTCAGTAACAGTAGGGTGTGAAACCAATTTGTCCCTTAAGTTCGGAATATCGACAAACTCGGGTGCACTCCATTTGTCATTACCCCTGGAGGTGCGCCATAAATGCCAAGTGTTTTCTACATCTTCTTGATTAACTGGTCTGGTAGAACTGAAATAAATCGTGTCGCCATCCGGCGAATAACTCATACCGTGGTCGTCGTACATCGAGTTGAAGAACGCATCCTTTGGATCAGACCATGTGTTCTCCGTTTTATGCATTGCCTTGATGGTGAAGTTGGTAAAGTCTTGATTAGAGGTGGTAAAGTAAAAATGCTCATAATCAGGTGAGAACATACCCCGGTGGAGAAGTTGATCCCCCGGGTTCAAATCTTTATTAAATACTTTTGGCAGGTGTGTGGGAACAGGACCGCTTGCTAAACTTTGATAACGCAAGGCGACTTGTTCTTCGTTTTTGCTACAAGCAAATAAAAACAGGCAAAAGGAGATCAGGATTAAGGAATGCTTCATTTTATTTGTTTCGGCATTGGATTATGTCTTTTACAAAATCACCTAATTATGCAGTTATAAGAACTACACTCCCTTTGGGGAAATCTTCTTTAGAGACACCGGCGTTAAGCAAAACATCTCCACTCTCAAAAACTATGGCTTTTACACTAGATACGATTGTGCCACCATCTGGCCGCAAAATCTTGATGCCTTCACCCGGTGATATGGTCCTTTCTTTATGCTGGTTTCGGAGCGATAGCACTATGCCTTGATACGCTAACTCATAGGCCGCTTCGACTTCTGCATAGTAACTATTCTTCAGCTCAAATGCCCTAAGTTTATTAATGAGTTCATGCCCTACACCAATCAACATATCATGATGATTTTCGCATAAAATCCACTCGTGTTTTTTATCAATTATGTAGTATTCGAAGGCGTGCATATTAGCAATCAGCCACTGAATGGATTCTATTTTGGATTCGTATAACCAATATTTCCCATTCTCCTCCGATGCAACAAACCAGTAATTTTTGTCTGAAGGGAGTAGATCATCCAACGCCTCGAAGGCATTGCCTTTCTGAAAGTGAATACTGTAGCTATTTGTATCCTTATATACAGTCCACCACCATATTGAGTCACTGTACTTTCTAGTGGTCAGGAACTTAGTATTGATCTTGGCCAGTACATCTTCATACTGGTGTAAGGAAACGTCCTTGACCAATAAATTGGAGGCTTCAGCTCCCTTTATAGTCGCTGCTATTTTAGCTCGGAGGTCTTTCACTAATATCATTTTTCCTGCCGGGTAACTACGGGTAGTTTTGCCGGCCTACAGAAGAAGGTTTGTCA
The DNA here is from genome assembly GCA_038528965.1 of Bacteroidota bacterium. Classification (GTDB taxonomy): domain Bacteria; phylum Bacteroidota; class Bacteroidia; order Chitinophagales; family Saprospiraceae; genus Lewinella. The sequence goes on from JBCBEC010000013.1 coordinate 18,854, forward strand.
GGTTTATAAAGTGGGATGCACTCATTGTTCTGTAACCTCTTCCGTCAAGGAGTTTAAATAATCAATGAAGCGATTTATGTCTTCCCTATTTTCCCGTCCCTCTTTCCAATGATTGTAAAACCCACAAACTCTAATGTGTCCGAGAATAGAAGGTTTGTATATCGCTTTCAACCTGAAATTCTTTATTCTCTTTGTCAAGATTACAACCTTTATAAGTTTCCTTGATTTTCTTGGCTGGCCGATAACTAACATGTTCTCGTGCGCGGCCCCTCCAAACTCTGGAAAACAGTAAACTTTGGCGTTTGGCCTGAAGTGTTTAGTTCCTGATTTTACTTCCTTTTCCTCTCCATAGAAGTGCTTGTCAACTATGTTTCCGACAATGCAAAATTCGCTGTCATTGCCCTCATCATAATCAGGTTCGATGTATTCTTCCATAGGGCCAAATATGAGGTTAGAAACAGCTTGGGTTAATTGTACTGAACTTGATGTTTTGCTTTCAAGTATGACTATAACTAAACTATTTGCAAATTTAGTTCCCTATTGAACTGCCCCAAAATATATTCATAAAAGACTTCCTTATTTACATCAGTAGCAATCTTTAACCGATGTCCATTGGCGTCTAGTAGCGTCTGTCCCGCGTTTGGTGGTCGGTCACTCACAACCGCTTTTACCTCTTCGAGCGTGAAGTGCTCAGCAAGCGTAATGTAGCAGGTCGCCAGAGTGTCCCACATGAAATAGACGTAGTGGTAGCTGGGTATGGTGTCGATGGTCATGGCCCAAAACTGTCCGGCTAAATCGGACAATAGGCTTTCTGATTGGTGCGCCAGTCTCGATAAAAATGCTTTGTTGACGGGTACATTGTTCGTGACATCCAAGGGGATGCAAGTTAGGGGGAGTTCCATTTCGAACAGCTCCTTAGAGTGTTTGGGGTCCCAATAGACGTTCCATTCGGCAGTGCCGTCGTGTTGGTAGGTTTGCACATTGCCTTGCGTCCTGAATGCACCGCCCATCCAAACAACCTCTTCGATTTTTGCTCTTATCTGCGGGGCCCGCTTAACTGCTTTGACCAGGTTGGAACAGGGGCCGGTGATTAGAATGGTCACGGGCTGCTCGGCAGCAGTAAGCCGTTCAATGAGCAAATCAACAGCTTCGGGTAAAGCATAAGGATCAAGCTCGTACTTGATATTAATGAGCATGGGCAGGGCATTGACCACTTCTGGTCTGGCCCGCCACTCACTGGGGAAGGCATTAACTCCGTGGAAGTCACTTCTGCCAATGGGGATAGCTGTTCTTTCAAATAGCTGTAGCACCTTATACGTACTCTCGATTGCCGGTTCAATAAAGCAATCCGCTGGCGTAACATTTACCCCAATCAATTCTACCTCCTCCATCGTGAGCACCAGCATTTGCGATAGCAAATCATCAATTGCTCCGTCGTGCTCCATGAAGACTAATTTCTTACCGTTCATTCCATTTTGTTTTTGACTAAGTATTTCTGATGCGCCTTAGGCCAGTTTTTAGCGTGGATCGCAAGGAATCGCTTTCCTTCTTGCCATAAAATCTGCACCAGGGTGTGACAATTGCCAATATTCTGCTACTAACTAGAGTAAAGCCCTTCCTGGCAATGGAACTCAAAAAACAAAACTTCCTTAAAATAACCAATCAACACCGAGGGATCATACGGAGCCTCTGTAAGCTGTACTTCGGAAGTGTAGAAGATCAAAAAGATGCTTTTCAGGATGTTATCCTTCAGCTTTGGAAGTCATTCGATTCGTTTCGGGGGGAATCCAATATTAGCACCTGGATTTATCGGGTAAGCCTCAATACTATTCTGGCCAAAGTCCGGAAAGAGAGAAAGCAAGTGGTCGTTGAGCCGATTGATAAACAGCACTTCCATCTTTCTACGGCGAATGCTGATGATGATGTAGAACTACTTTTCATCATTATTCAATCCCTGAAGGATATTGATAAAGCCATAGTCATTCTACACCTGGAAGGGTATAAGAACAAGGAAATTGCGGAGATGCTAGACCTCTCGCCCACCAATGTCAGCACGCGCTTTAACCGAATAAAATCCCAATTGAAAACGAAATACAATCGACAATATCATGCATCTAAATAATCTCAAGCACGCCTGGCGACAGGTGAAATTTATGAATGCCTTAGAGCCATTAGCAGCGGATGATGTGCTGTCCATTATTGAGGCTTCGGAGAACGTCAAGTCACAAGTGTTTCTACTGCGCTTTGCAGTCTGCACATCCATTACCTTTTTATGCCAAGCGGGATGATGTTGGCAGCGATCAACTGGAATATCGACCCGGAAATTGTATCCCTATTTGGATTCTCACTCCGGTATTACAGCCTCTTCTTTGTTGGGGGATTGATGCTGTGTATTTATATTCTACACGGGATCTACCAGCGGGAAAAATTACCGGAAGAGCAGCTGGAAAAATTATCCGTTTACGCACTGCTTGGGATTGTTATTGGAGCACGACTGGGGCACTGCTTATTTTATGAGCCTGCCTATTATCTGGCTAACCCGCTAGAAATGATTTTGCCCATTGCTTTCCTGCAGGATGGTAGTATTCAGTTTATTGGCTATCGGGGACTGGCTAGCCACGGAGGAGCATTAGGCTTATTAATTGGGGTGTATCTCTATTCGCGCAAGACCAATCATTCGCTCTTAACGGTCTTTGATCTAATTGGCATTGTTGCTGCCTTGGCGTGTGGTTTTATCCGGATTGGGAATTTCATGAATTCCGAGATTATTGGGCTACCAACGGGAACAGATTGGGGCGTTGTTTTTGCGCGGATCGATGACCTGCCCCGCCATCCCGCTCAGCTCTACGAGGCTTTTGCTTACCTCCTGATCTTTTTGGTGATGATTGCCCTCTACAAAGCGAGGAAGCACAGACTAGCGGGTGGATTCTACTTTGGCTTAGTGCTCGTATTGTGCTCTACCGCTCGATTCTTCATTGAGTTTGTGAAAGAAAATCAGGTTGGCTTTGAGGATCAGCTGGCCTTAAATATGGGGCAATTGTTGAGCCTGCCCTATGTCCTATTTGGGTTTGGATTAATCTTTTATAGTTTCAAAAAGGGGGAAGACCTTACACGTGACCAGGGCTACAGTCACTAGTCTTCCCAATACGCTTATTCTGTCTTAAAGTCAGGGCTTTCTATGTCTTCAAAACATGCTGGCCTTGCTATGACCTTTGGATTGTTGAAAAAGTCATTGGCCGCTTGCATCCCACAGGGATTGCTCCAATAAGTAGTGGGGGTATGTTTCCAACCTTTGAAGATCAGGTGCTGGCTGTTGGTCAGATTACTCCTCATGGCTTCTGCCCATTTAGGGGGTGTAACTTCATCGTATTCTCCACTGACGAGCAAGACTGGAATATCACTCTTGACCGCTTGGTTTTCGATAGCTGGTACGCTTTTTACACGCCAAACATCACAGACTTTCTGTGAGAAAACGAATGGGGATAGGCCGCGTACTTCGGGGTATTTGGTCGTTTCAGCTTGGATAGTAGCTTGCGAATTGAACGGGTATTCTTCGGCGCACCAAACGGAAAGTCGCATGCCTCTACCTGCGCCATTACCTGGCTCTTGAAACAGGGAGGCCAGTTCTTCTTTAACGGCGGTCAGATCTCCGTTCAAGAGCTTATTGATTTCAAAGGGAATGTTGACTACATCAGCTGTATACGCCAGTGAGAAAACATTGATCAAATCAGCGCCCGTCAAATAAAAGGTCTCCATTTTTCCATCCTTGGGGTTTTCTACTTCTACCTCAAGTGGGGTGTTGGTCTTTTCCGTTAGGTAGTCAAAAAAGCGCGCTTTTAGGTTTGGAAAAGCACCGTTACATTGCTCATCAGCGGCACAATCATCAAGCAGTTGTTCCACCGTCGTCAGCAAATTTTTGACACTTTCTTCGTCATAACTTACTTCTAAGGGAAGTGGCGAATCCATGACTACGCTTCTGATCCGATCCGGATAATCTCGCATCAACACCTGAGCAATTTTTGTGCTGTAGGAAATGGTCAGCAAGTTGTACTGTTCAATGCCCAGGACATTGACCAGATCATTGATATCAGCGGCTATTTCGTTCGTGTTGTAGCCGTTCAAGTCGATGCCTTGATCGGTCAAGCGGTCTCTACAGGCCTTTGCAGCTTGGGCAAACAGCTCGTCACTTTCTGCTTGGTTGAAACCTGGCAAGTTAGATTGGTGTACGGCTAGTGACCATTCGGGACAATCCAAATGTGGTTGAGCATAAGTGGTGCCACGTTGCTCGATCAGAATAAAGTCTCGGTCATCTAGATACTGGTAGTAATTCATATACTGCGCCGAAGACATCGTGCTAGCACCAGGGCCTCCCACAGTGTAGATGATCGGGTCCTGTTTTGGAGCTGTACTGCGACTTTTGAAAATGTAGACCGGCAGTTTTATGGTTCTACTGTTAGCTTTTTGGCGGTTCTCCAGTACTTCCAAGTACCCGAAAGTGTAGACCTGGTCTTCTTTGATCTTGTGGGTTGTTTTGCTAGTAACTTCAAAAGAAGGGGTGAACTCTGATGAAGTTACTTGCGTAGACTTACAAGCGAACAAAGTCAGGATGATAGTGGCAAGGTATAGATAGATTTTCATACGCTTATTGCTTGATTTTAACGGCGGTCCATACCGCTAAAAAATTTTTATCAACCGCGTGGGTGGTCCCGTGCAGAATACCGTCTTTGTAATAGAAGGTAGTGTTGTAGGTTCCAGACCGGTCGCCAGAAATGAGAGCGCCGTAGATGATGCCTAACTGGGTGTTGGTTTGGGCATTTCTAATTTTTACGCCTTCGCGGTAAAACTCTCCGGTAAAAGAATTGCCATCAATTTTGCTAATGGTCATCATGGCAAAATTGTCATCCGTTTGGTCTTGCGGGCTCATGTCTAATTGCCAATGTCCCACTAATACTTCTAAGTCCGTTGAGTCTGTAGTTTGGGGAATGTCACTTACGCTAAATGTGAGCAGACAGGTGCATAATACAAGCAGTGATTTCATCGTGAATTTCTTTTGGTGATGCCACAAATCTAAGTCATCACCGTGCCCTAGACGCTTCAATTCGCAAAATGAAACCTACTTTTTGGAGATCCTTGGGGGCAATTGCAGAATTGGTACCCTATGAATTTAGCTTGAGGTCGCTAGGAGAGATACCCAAGTGCTTTTTGATAGCTCTGTTAAAGGAAGACTTAGAGTTAAAGCCTGCTTCCATGGCTAGACTCAATAAGGTATACTTCGAATTGTCGCCGTCTTTGAGGAGCCTTTGAAACTCTTGTACCCGGTATTCATTCACAAAGTCGTTAAACCGTTTATTGTAAACTACACTCAAGCTTTTTGAGATCAGATATGGTTTGAGACCTAATTCCTCGGCCAGGCTCTTGACAGAAAGCTCGGGGTTTTTATAGAGTTCATCCTCGCTCATTGCATTTTGCAGCTGTTCGGCGATTGCTTCCAATTGCTTTAAATCCTTAGGAGCGATGGTGCTTTTTACCGCTATTTCTGGATCGTTGCGCCGGGAAAAACCTGCTAGCCCTATCCAATAGGTTAATACCGCCATTCCGATAAAGAAGGGGTAGTAATAAAACCGGTTGAAGTAAAAATACCACTCATTGGTGGCAGACTTGAAAGCGGTTAGATCAGCCAGTAAGACGATTAGGACCAAAAGGAAATAGACCAAAAAGGAATTGATGATTCGCCTAATCCACCTTAGTTTGATGGATGGGATTTCGAATGATTCATGTATGGCGTTTAACACCTTTTTAGACCGATAGGAATAATAGATGATGAGTATGCTGGCGATAATGTAAATGGTAGGGTTATTCATCCATAAGGCATAAGCATTGTAACCTAACCAGGATAAACTCTCTCTTGTCCCGTCCCAATACAAGTTTTGCAGCCTTACATATACACTGATGATGACTTGCAGCACCACGGGAATAAAGTGAATCAGATCCTTTCTTCGTAAGTTTAAATTGGGCTGGGTTTGTGCTTTTGTATAAAAATAAAGAAGGGCGCCGTGTATCCAACTTAGGTCGATCATTACGTAATACCAACTATCATAGTGACCCAAGCCGAAAAGCCTCATTGTTTGCACCAGAAGGCGATAGGAGAGCAGGATTAGTATCGTCGCTAATATGCGGTTGGCCGTTTTATTGCGATCAGTAGATTTGAACAAAATGGCGCTAAAGACTATCCCTTGGACTGCACCAATGGTCAGAAGGACAACTACCAGGATCGAACTTATTTCCATAGTTTCTCAGCTTGGGGATACCCTTTTATTGTGAATAGGAAGCGCCTGAGAGGTCGCTCGCACCTGCTAATTGGACGTTAAGAAATTTCTACTTGATATTTCATTAATCATCCATAAAATAAGTCTCAATTTCTCCGTAGAGTTTCACCAGATCAATTTCCTTGCTCCCATCTACTATCCAGAGTTTTCCATGATGGTCTTGAGCAATTCGTTTTTCTAACATCTCCCTTTTTAGGTTAAAGGTAAACTGGCTATTTAGCCGATGTTTGATTTGGGCTTTGCTATACCCTCGTTCTATTAGCCTTTGCTCCTGCGTTTCGGTATCGATATCAATCAAAACCACATTATTATTGCATAAATGACTCATCTGCGTTTCCGCTATGAGTGCGGTATCTAACAAGATAAGCCCTCTTTTTCCGTACAGCTGCCGGCGGAGTTGTAACAACAGGGGTTTGTAGATTAATTGATTAAAATAATCCAATTTCGCCCGGTCTTGAAAAATGATCTCTCCAAGGCGTCTCCGGTCAATAAAACAGTGCTCACCGGATGTCGATACCCCAAATTTTTTAGCGATTTCCTTCCTGAGTTCACAATAGATGGGGGCGGTTAACTCTCCTAAGATCTGATGCCCGATCTTATCGATGTCAATAATATGAACGGGGTGCTCTTTCTCTTCTCCAAGCTTTTTGATATGTGCACTCAAATGCGACTTGCCCGCCCCAATTTCCCCAGTGACGGCGATGATCTTTTGACCTGATATTCCGAGTTCCAGTTTTTGCTTGGCAAACAACGGCACAAATTCGTGAATTAACCCTTGTTCCAACTGTAATGCTTTCACGGCACCAGAACTGACATGCATCAATTCCTGCTTTGCTGGAAAATAGATGGTGTCAATGCCCTGATTTTGACTTTCGCCAATCTGATGCAGCATTAGCTCATAATTCAAGTCCTCACTGTTTCTTATCCCTCTGATGATGGTGCCGAAATTGTTTTCGTACGCGTAGTCTACCAATAAGCCCCTAAACGCGATAACTTTTACACCAGCTAATCCTTTTAATGACTGCTCCGCTATTTCGCGCCTGGTTGCTAAGTCAAAGAAGTACTTCTTGGCGGGATTCACACCGATACCAACCACTAATTCACCGAAGATTTTTAGTGCCCGTTTAATAATGTCAATATGCCCATGGGTTATGGGGTCTCCTGAAAATCCATAGATGGCCTTACTATTCTTCATTATTCTGTTGCTTGTGACTTTCCAGTGCGCTCTAAGTTACAGCAAGCCACTCTATCTTTTGATCTCAAGTTTTACTACCTCTATTGGCTCTCGCATCTTCCCCCAGCCTCTTTTACCGTTGAAGCAAAGGCCAAGTGCTTGTAACTAAAACATCGGTACAGGATACAGCCCGCTAAGGAATCTCTTATCCCTATGTTCAATCCACCCTCCAATTTGTTCAATCCATTTTGTTTCGCCCCTTGAAGCACTAAAAATCATCGCTCATTTGTATCGGATTACAACCCGATAAAAATGAAAACGATGATTGCTAGATTTTTTTCAATCACCCTAATTCTTTCCGCCTGTTTGTTTGTCGCCTGTGGCGAGGACGATGACATCATTGTAGATAGTCACAATATCGAAGATGACCAGGTTGATACCCTCGTTTCTTCTAATGGCGTACTATTCGTCAGGACACCCGAGGAGTGTTTTCTAAATCTACCCGACTGGCCTTACACCCACCAGTACGTTGAAATAGATGGACTGCGGCAAGCTTACGTAGAAGCAGGCCCCGCCAATGGCGAGGTGGTACTTTTGCTGCATGGCCAGCCCAGTTGGTCGTACTTATACCGCAACATGATCCCCGTCTTGGAAGACGCTGGTTACCGCGTCATTGCCATGGATCACCTGGGCATGGGGCAGTCTGATAAACCCGTGGACATTGCGGACTACAGCTACCTGGGACACGGGGACCGATTGGAGCGCTTTATCCAGCAGCTTGGCTTGAGTGACATTAATTTGTTCGTGCAAGACTGGGGAAGCCTAATTGGTCTAAGAGTAGCAGGACTCCATCCTGATTGGTTTGCTACGATTAGTGTAGGTAATGGCTCACTTCCGGTTATCCCGCAGGGGGTTCAGCCGCTTCCTCCTATCGATAACCCGAATGAGGTGGTAGACCTACCCTCACCTTTTGCTGAATTTCCTGCCCAGCAAGTACCCTTTTACGATGGCTGTGATTTAATCGACGAGAATACTTCTTTTGACTTTGAAGCTTGGGCCATCTATTCTATGAAGGGGGCATCCTATAAAGCCTCTGAAGTAGTAGAAGCGTTAACCTGGTTTGACCTAACCAAAGAAGTAGAAGATGCTTACGATGCTCCTTTCCCAAGTAGAGCGTATATGGCCGGTACACGGATTTTCCCCGCACTAGTCAACGAAGTGGCCGGGGTAAATGCAGAAGCTTGGGCTGGACTCACCTCTTATACCAAACCCTTCTTGACCATCTGGGGCGATAATGATAATGGGAGCTTAGGCTCTTGTGAAACACAACAAAATTTCGTTGCAAACGTACCGGGTGCCGCTGGAAAACCTCACGTAAGACTCTCCGAGGCCGGCCACTTCCTACAGAGTGATCAAGGGGTTGAAATAGCTAATCGTCTGGTAGATTTCTATGCTACCGATTGGGACGTTACGGGAAGCGAGGATTGTGATAATTTCGAGAGTCCGCTTCTTAATGAAGAAAGAACCCAGATGTTGATTCCACCTGCAAACCTCAGAGGCTTTCAATACTGTGAAGTACTACCGGTGTTTCCTTGTGGGGATGATTTTGTGACCGAAGTGTACGTTTCCATGAGCCACAATGATTGCCCGGATGCCGATTGGTTTGAACTCAATGCGGAGGAGTTGAAGGATCAATTCAACATGGTAGATGTTAAGTTAAATGGACCACGCCATTGGGTGTTGAATGCGATACAAACCAGTGCCGGTGGGCAAACCAATAATTACGACAAAGTAGTCGCCTTTGGTAACCTAGAGATGAGCCTCCAGGCTCAGATTCAAGGCTCCTTTGTGGAAGGTGATATCTATATGGAAAGTGGGGTCCAGCGTACGACTACCTATACTTACCTGGCCGGTAATGAAGTGTACAAATTGATCAATCCACAGGGAGAGGAATACATTATGCAATCCTACAGCCGCTTGATTGATCAAGATCAGTCCATCGATGATTTAGCCACTTTGGGCGACCGACTCAATCTACCAACGGGCTGGTCATTCCAAACCGAAATTTTGCAAGAGGACTTCCAGGTCATCACCGAAGGGCTTGCCTTTGTGATCACGGATGACCTTGATAATGCTTACCAGAAGATTGTAGAGTAAAGCCACATAAGGTGGGAGGTCAGGCTTGGATAATCTCTCAAAGTTTTGTAGTCCACAGCCTGACCTCCTGATTGAACCCGGGAAGGTCAGATTAGCTGCGTCATGACCACCAGTAGCTTACCCTGTTCAATACACCCCGCATTTTGTTCAATTCACCCGGATTTTTGAATGAGGAGCTGACGTTTCGAGCTTACTTACGCTAGCTATTAGAGACTGGGGAAAAGTTACATCAGATGAGACTTTTCCTTTTTGAGTTGCAGAACCACAGCAGGATTCTGCTTGGTTCCGCTTGCTCTTTTTTGCAAGTATTCTCTGGCGCACAAGCACAACAATCGAGCTATCGTACCTATCAATATCAACTTTTTTGTCAGTATTAAAAGCTCATTGAAAATGAAAAGCATCATTAGAGCCATCATTACATTTGGACTGCTTCTTTCTACGACCTATCTGGTAACTGCTCAAGTTGCTATCAACTCTGACGGAGCCTCACCGGACTCTTCTGCTATGTTGGAGATCACTAGTGCTGACCGAGGGATTTTGATTCCCAGGATGGACAGCTTGAGTCGGCAAAACATCAGCAATCCCGCTAACGGACTCCTGGTTTTTGACACCATCTTTAATTCCTTTTGGTATTATACCGATAGCACCTGGCTCAACCTAAATGCGGTTTTGTCCGATGCCGATAATGATACCAAAATTCAAATCGAAGAAAATCCGGATGAAGATATTATCCGCTTTGACCTGGGCGGCACCGAATTCATGCGCTTGGACAGTGGGCGCATTGAAATCGTGAATAATGGGACTTCGGTCTCTATTGGTGAAGGTGCTGGTGTTATTCTAGATGATACTGTAAGTGCTAGGAATGTATTCATTGGCTACGAGTCGGGAAAGGCCAACACAGTTGGAGATGCCAATACTTTTGTGGGGCACCAATCTGGTCTTTTCAACACCACAGGGGAAGATAATACTTTTATTGGCCGGGGTGCCGGATATGCTAATACTACTGGAGGGGATAATGCGTTTCTAGGCCGCAGCGCGGGGCGTAAAAATACAACGGGAAGTGACAATGTATTTGTAGGTCGAGGTGCGGCTTATAATAATGAATCAGGCTCTAGTAATGTTATTATAGGTCGAAATTCGGGCTTTGATAATTTGACCGGTTACAGCAATACTTTTCTAGGTCGAAGTGCGGGCTATAATAATGAATCGGGTTATAACAACACCGTTATAGGCCGGGGCGCGGGCTTTAATAATGTCAGTGGCCACGCTAATATTTTCCTCGGTTATCAAGCGGGGTATAATGAAACCGGAGACAACAAACTCTACATCCAGAACAGTACTTCTTCTTCCCCGCTCCTCTACGGCGAATTTGACAATGACTTTCTCCAAATAAATGGCCGACTATCCTCCACCGGAGGATTAACGGACGCTGATGGCGACACTAAGATTCAAGTAGAAGAAAATAGCAATGAGGACATCATTCGCTTTGATTTAGGTGGTACCGAGTTTTTGCGCTTGGATAGTGGGCGAATTGAAACCTACAATACGGGTAATTCGGTCTTCATTGGTGAAGATGCGGGGCAAAATGATGACTATGACGGTAACGTCAATGTGTTTGTCGGCTATAAAGCGGGGCAGAACAATACGGAAGGCTACAGAAATGTCTTCATTGGCACAGAAGCAGGTGACGCCAATACGTCTGGTTACGAGAATGTATTTGTCGGTTTTAAAGTTGGGTACGTTAATACCACTGGAAATCAGAATGCCATGCTGGGTGATTGGGCTGGCTTTAAGAATGTATCGGGTAGCGATAATGTACTGATCGGTGCGTTATCTGGTTATAATTCAACTACGGGCTACGGAAATACGATGGTCGGGTATGCTGCAGGCTATAACGCACCCGAAGGCCGCAACGTGTTTTTAGGCTATAAAGCTGGTTATAACGAAACGGGCGGTAACAAGCTTTATATTGCCAATTCTAACACTTCCAATCCTTTAATCTATGGCGAGTTTAACAATAAGTTGTTGACAGTCAATGGTTCGATGGGAGTGAAGGAAAGCCTCACCGGTAGCAGTAATTATGTTCTTACTATAGAAAATACCCAAAATGATAATAGTGATGACAACAGTGGCCTGCTGATAAAAGCCGGACACGATGAATACAACGCTAGCAAGCAATCTTCCCTGATCCGTTTCAATACCCCTAACGGTACCAACTTAGGTAGAATACGGCAAGAAAGCGGCAGCGAGGTCAAGCTTATTACTTCTTCTGACCGTCGCTTAAAGGAAAATATCCTACCCACCAAATACGGTTTAGCGGATATCCTAAAAATAGAAGTTAGGGATTACAACTTCATCACCGATGCCGATGATCACGTTAAAACGGGCTTCATCGCGCAGCAACTGCATACCGTCTTCCCCACTGCGGTAGCTGTTGGTGATGATGCTAAGACTAATCCTTGGGGCGTAGATTATGCGGGTTTAACGCCGCTTTTGGTCAAGGGAATGCAAGACCAACAACAAATCATTGAAAGGCAACAGCAGGAGATCAGTGCACTACAATCACAAGTCAGTAAGATCAATCAACTTGAAGAACAGAACGCAGAAATGAAAGCAATGTTGGACCAAATTCAGGAGCGCCTGGATCATCAGTAGATCTTCAGGTTCAATACACTTGCCAATTTGTTCAATTCACTGCTATTCTCAGTTCTTTTCCCGAAACTTCGTACTTCCTTGTAAAAATATTGATCAGGACAACTGAGATGTACAGTTCTGAACACTTTTTATTTTTTGAGTAGCGGAACAGCAGTTGGGTGCTGTCTGTTCCGCTTGCTCATTTTTGAAAAGTCTCTTTTGGTAAGGGATACAAAATTCGGGTTTAAACTATTGATGGTAAATCTATAGTTCCCCCCTTCTTCCCGAAGTTCACAGTATAGCATGTTGAGTTTACCTGCTACGTACGGTATAGAAGCAGGATAAAGCTGTTTTACAGCTTGTTAGGCCTTATTCTATAGCTGTGGTTATGGCCGTATAGCAAGCTAGTAAGTGCTGGATAAATCAGAGTGTGCATCGACTTTACACGCTCTAAGTCTGCAGGGTGGGCATACAGCGCAAGTTCGGCCAGGTTATGCCTTTTGCGAGGAAATACAAAATCCAAATCACCTTGAGCCGAACTATTGAACCGTCACGCCTATTGAAATCAACTTTTGGATAACAATAAAAGCGCAAGAAAATGAAAAGCATCATCACTTTTGGCCTACTATTGGCAACCTCCTATCTGGCTATGGCCCAGGTAGCCATCAATGCAGATGGCGCCTCACCCGACGCCTCCGCTATACTAGATATTACGAGTACTGACCAGGGGATCTTAATTCCCAGAATGGATAGTCTTAGTCGGCAAAGTATTAGTGATCCTGCCAATGGCTTAATGGTGTTTGACACCAGTTCTAATTCCTTTTGGTATTATACCGATAGCACCTGGCTCAACCTAAATGCGGTTTTGTCTGATGCCGATAATGATACCAAAATTCAGATTGAGGAAAATCCGGATGAGGATATTATTCGCTTTGATTTCGGGGGAACGGAATTTATACGCTTGGATAGTGGGCGCATCGAAACTTACAATATGGGAAATTCTGTGTTCATTGGCGAAGATGCCGGCCAGAATGATGATTACGACAATAATGTCAATGTATTTATGGGCTATAGAGCGGGGCAGGCTAATACCTCTGGTGACCGAAATGTATTTATGGGCGCAGAAGCCGGCGACCATAATACCTCCGCAGGAGAAAATACTTTTATCGGTTTTAAAGCTGGATATGATAACACGACGGGTAGCAATAATATATTCTTAGGTTCGAGGTCAGGTTTTACGAATACTACCGGCGGCGACAATACCTTTCTAGGACACGAAGCAGGCTATTCTAACTCCACCGGAAGTAGAAATGTTTTCTTGGGTTACGAAGCTGGCTACAACGAAACGGGTAGCGATAAACTCTACATCGAAAATAGTAATGCTTCTTCTCCGCTGATCTACGGCGAATTTAACAATGACTTGTTGCAGGTCAATGGTACTTTATCGGTGACGGGTGGTTCCTCCTCAACAGAATATTGGCGAATGGAAAATGGACGAATTGAGGTATTGAACACCGGAAATTCGGTCTTTATCGGTGACTTCGCTGGTCAGAATGATGATTTCTCGAACAACTTGAATGTTGGTATTGGCTATTTCGCCTTAAAATCAAACACTTCGGGTGAAGCAAATATGGCCATCGGCACGAGTACTTTAGAAAACTGTACGGGGGGCGATTTTAATGTGGCGTTTGGCTCTTACGCCGGCTTTAACAATACTTCTGGAAGTAGCAATGTATTTGTTGGAAATAATGCGGGGACCAATATCACCACTGGTTCCGGAAACGTGATAATTGGCAGTTATGCTGGAGGGACCTCCAATGTAAGCCAAACCCTATTTATTGATAATACGGATACTAATACGCCACTGATTTACGGCGAGTTTGACAATAAGTTATTAACGGTCAATGGTACTTTGGAAGCCAAGGAAAGTATTACCAGCGATAATGATTATGTCTTTACTGTTGAGAACACGGCTAATAGCAATAATAGCAATAACAATGGTATGCTGATCAAAGCCGGACACGATGAATTTAATCAAGATGAAGAATCTTCCCTAATTCGCTTTAATACCCCCAACGGCACCAACTTAGGTAGAATACGGCAAGAAAGTGGCAGCGAGATAAAGCTCATTACTTCTTCTGATCGTCGCTTAAAGGAAAACATTCTACCCACAAAATACGGTCTAGCGGATATCCTACAAATAGAAGTTAGGGACTACAACTTTATCACGGATGCTGATGATCACATTAAAACGGGCTTCATCGCACAACAACTGCATACTGTCTTCCCCACTGCCGTAGCCGTTGGTGATGATGCAAAGACAAATCCGTGGGGCGTAGATTATGCGGGTTTAACGCCGCTTCTGGTCAAAGGAATGCAAGACCAACAACAATTGATTGACGTGCAAAATGAGCTCCTCCAGCAGCAACAACAGCAGATCAACGAGCTACAAGTGCGAGTTGACAAAATCACTCAACTCGAACAACAAAACGCCGAGGCGAAAGCGATGTTGGAGCAAATTCAGCAGCGATTAGGCCACCAGTAGCTTCACCTGTTCAGTACACCCCGTAATTTGTTCAACTCACCCTGATTTTCGGGTGAGGGTCTGAAATTTCGGATTTACTTGTACACATTATTTGAAGCTGGGGAAAAGTAGGGTTACATCGGACAATACTTTTCACTTTTTGAGTAGCGGAACCAAAGTGGTTTCTCCTGGTTCCGCCTACTCTTTTTTGAAAAGATATTAGTTCAGGTTACCAAGTACCAAGTACCAAGTTCAGTGAGTGCCACACAACAGTTGGATAAAGAGAACGAGGTTTTAAAGAAAAGGTTAGAAGAAGCCGTCCTTCAACTCAACTCACAGATCGATAAGGTCCACCAACTCGAACAACAAAACGATGAAATGAAAGCGATGTTGGAGCAAATTCAGCAGCGTTTAGATCATCAGTAACTCCTCTCTGTTCAGTACACCTATCAATTTGTTCAACTCACCGAAAATCTTGCGTTGAATTCGAACGCTTCGGGCTTACTTGCAGCAGTAACTGAAACTGAGGAAAAGAGAGCACATCAACTTAATACTTTTCATTTTTTGAGTAGTGGAACCACAGTTGGGTTCTGCCTGGTTCCGCTTACTCTTTTTGAAAAGTTATGAACCCAGCTATCATCATAATCGAGCAATCACACCTATCGCAATCAACTTTTTGAAAAGAAGTAGAAGCTCAGTAAAAATGAAAAGTATTACCAGAACCATTATCACCGCTGTTTTGCTATTGATGACTTCCTACCTGGCAATAGCCCAGGTGGCCATCAATACGGATGGGGCATCTCCTGACTCCTCCGCTATGCTGGAAAAAATCGATGCTTTAGAAGCTCGCTTAGAAGCATTCCTGCAGAACCAATAATCTATTGTACGCGGCTGCACCCCCCATCCTTAACCTCTACCACAGAGCAGTATGGTGCTCACACTCATTATGAATTTGAAAAATTAAATCATGAAAAAGAAAAGTCTGATAACAGGTGCTGTTCTATTAATCCTGGGTCTATTCGTTACGCATGGCGCACAGGCTCAAACGATTAATTTCACTTTTGCTAATGCTGAAAATACCAATGACGGAACGGATGACTATTACGAGGTGGATGTTATGATCTCAACGGATAGTGATTTTAAGTTGGGCTCGGGCTTGCTGTATTTCAATTACAATACTGCCGCCTTTGGCGAAAATGTGCACGCCAATTCCAACATTGAGATCACTTACCCAGAAGGTTCTTACATTTTAGGTACGGTGAGCTTTTTGAACGTTTATGGCAGCTTTGTCGCCAATGATAACACGACCTCACGCGTAGCCTTTAGCTGGCAGCAATCCCTAAGTTCAGGCGGCATTGCGGCAGATAATGTGACGGCAGCGGCAGCGGCACTTTTCCACCTCAAAATCAAATACGAGGACGTGAATGAAGACCCCAGTCTGTGTTTTGAGAGTGGAGAGGCTTTTGACGACCAGACGTACACGGCCTGCGGACCGGCCTCATTCGCGATTGCCGATTGCACGAACAACCCAGGCACCCAACTCCTAAATGACAATTTCGACTGTTCATTGGCTTCCTTACCTGTCGAAATGCTGTCGTTTACCATCAAACCAAATGAACGAGACGTACAACTCACCTGGGTAACCGCAACGGAAATCAATAACTCCCACTTTGAAGTAGAGCGCAGTACAGACGCCCGCACTTTTGAAAAAATTGGTCTAGTCAGCGGTGCAGGAACCACTCATTATGAACAACAGTACCAATTTGTGGATCAACGTCCTGCTACCGGCACCAATTATTATCGTTTACGCCAAGTGGACTACGACGGACAATTTGATTATTCGGAGATTAAGGCTGCCTATTTTGAAACTGGGACAGCTGATTCTCCTACGCTTTCCCTTTATCCAAATCCAACGCTTCATACCCTGCACCTACAGTCGGATAGAGGTATTGAAAGTATCCAGGTATTCAATTCCTTGGGCCAAATGGTTTTAGAACAACGAACCTCCGCCTCAGAGTTTACCCATGCGATTGATGTTGAAGGTTTAGCTGCTGGAACGTATTACGTCAGGGCATCTAATTCCACTCAATTGATCAAGTTTATCAAAGTGTAAATGATCCTACCAATGATGGATACAAAAGCAAACTTTCAAGTCTTTCAAAAGTATAATGTCATGAATATCAAAACCTTAATTATGCTTTTGGCAGTAGGTGCCTCCGTTTTATCCCATGCCCAAAGCTACTTGACCATCAACGGGGGGCAAGTAGTTATGACCGGCAATGTAGTGGTGCTGGAAAACACCAATTTTGTCAATGATGCCACCTTCGAGGCCCAGGATGGAACGGTGATTTTTAAAGGGGGCAACAACAGCAATAGCATTAGCGGTACCAGTGCCACTGCTTTCAATAATCTAACCGTGGATAAGTCAAGCGAGACACTCTGGTTAGCGTCCGATATTGAGGTTGATAAGGACCTGGAAATGGTCTCCGGCATCTTTGATTTAGATAGTTGCTACGTCACCCTAGGCACTGATTTTGGCATGCTTATCGGAGAGGACTCCACCACCTACATTATGGCTTCCGATAGTGGTGAAATCATCAAGGTCTTAGCATTGAATGCGCCAAGTAGTACCAACCCCGGCAATATGGGAATTGAAATCACCGCTGCCCAAAACTTAGGTTCAACCACGGTTAAGAGGGGGCATGTTGCTCATACGATTGGTAGTCAGACGGCCATTGAAAGATACTACTCCTTTGAGCCCGACAACAACATGGACTTAGACGCAACGGTTAAGCTCTACTATCTAGACCATGAACTCAATACCCTAACCGAAAGCACCTTAGACATGTATCGGTTAGATGATGACGATGAATGGGCCAACTGTTTCACTAACTCGAAAGACGTTACGGACAATTACGTCGAAGTTATTGGACAGGATAGTTTAACCGTATTTACCCTCGGGAAAGGCTTGCTTAAAATCAATGCGAAAGCACTATTAGCCGGAGCTTATGATAATACGGGTCTGATGACAGATGACTTAAGATCTGGTAGTCTCTTACCTACTGCTGAGCCCTACGTTGGGCTAGGCTTTGCTCACAGTGGAACAGAAGCTGTTTATGATGGCGTCTTTGATCGAACTACTGATGATGCGGTGGTTGATTGGATTCTACTAGAGCTTCGGGATAAGGACGATAGCTCTATTGTGGTGGCCACCAGAGCTGCCCTGCTACAAAAAGATGGTGACATCGTAGACATGGACGGCACCTCCAGTGTCACCTTTGATGCCACGGCGAATGACTATTACCTGGTGGTTCAGCATAGAAATCATTTAGGGGTAATGTCTGCTTCGGCTATTAGCATCTCCGAAACTGCTACTACCTATGATTTCACCACTACACTGGCCAATACGCTAGGAGAAAGCAATGGCATCTTGGATTTGGGAGATGGCTACTACGCCCTCTATAGCGGAGATGCCGACGGTAGCGGGCAAGTTCAGAATACAGACATTTCACCCATTCTCACCATCATCGGCACGGCGGGCTATTTACAAGGTGATTTGGACATGAACGGCCAGGTCCAGAACTCAGATATTCAGAATCTACTACAACCCTATATCGGTAAGGGCGAGCAATACTAGGCGGTACAGACGCATTGCTCCGCGATAGTTATCGGGAGCGTCACTGCGACAAGCGGTTTAAACTCGACTTTTTTACAGAAGAATCAAAAACAACTTACAATGAAAATCACATTCTTAATGTCTTGCTTTTTCCTGTCAACGCTCATCCTGAGTGCCCAGCAATCCATAGCAGGGGTTTGGAATACGGGAAATGACAATACCAAGATTGAAATCGCAGAAGTCGATGGTATCTACGAAGGCAAAATACTTTCCTCCGACAATGACAAAGCGCCCATTGGAAAACGCTTACTCAAAGACGTCCAACTAGTCGACGGAGAATGGAAAGGAAAACTATATGCAGCGAAAAGAGAGGAGTGGATGGATGCTGTATTGGAAGCAATAGGAGATCAACTGGCCATCACTGTGAAAGCGGGCTGGGTGAGTAGAACAGTAGAATGGTCGCGGGAATAGCGTCCTATGTACTCGTTTCGCGGAATGTATTCCGCTATCAATGTTGTAGTTCTCGGAGAACTCGAAGTTCTCCGAGAACTTGCCTTTCCGCTTCATTTTGCTTAGGACCTCTAATGGCTAAGTACAGCTGCGGGGACGGCTGTTTTCAAAGTCAAAAATTCCGCGAAATCCGTAAAACGAATTCCAGATGAATTACATAACTCCAATTATACTGCTGCTATTTAGTGTTAATGTACTAGCGCAAGATTTTGAACTCCTCAAAATCCAAACTGCCTATTATCCTAGCCAAGCTATTGAAGAGTCGTCTGTAGATGCTGAGGTGGGCTTTCTGGAGTGGAGTGGGCGAATCGCTCTTCCACAGGTCCTGAAAGACAAAAGAACGATCCTAATTCACAGATTGGGATACGGTAATTTGCGAGTGGATGCAGATGGTACCTTCGGCGGCACTGCTATTGAAAACACCAAACATTACCACTCTATTTTCTATAGTTTGGGGTTGATAAAAATCGTAAATCTCAACTGGCGGTTGCTCATTAGCGTAAACCCAACCCTTGCTTCTGACTTTAGCGATCCCTTAAGCAATAACGACTTGTTATTTCAGGGCAGTGCAATAGCCATGAATACCAAAAACACCAACTTTCAGTACGGGTTTGGAGTTGCTTACACTACTCGTTTTGGGCGGCAATTAGTTGCTCCAGCCGGGCTGCTTAAATACAGTACACCAAAGCTCACTTTGGAGGTCCTGGTGCCAACCAGTTTGTCAGTGATCTTCAACAAAAAGAAAAGGTTTAACTATGGTGTGGCGGCTAGCCTTAATGGTGGCTTATTCAATAATGCTGGTGAAAGCCCGGCCACTAGCGCCGCGATTGATGAGACAGGTTACAGCCGCCTAAATATAGGACCGACTTTCGCTTTTAAACTGAATGATGCCTTGAAGATTGACCTGACTGGAGGAATGGCCGTTGGCCGAAGATTGGAGTTTATTGACCCGGCGGAAGAAATATTTGATAGGGCGCCGGAGCCCGGTCCTTTTGTTAGACTGGGGCTCTCCGTTATTCCGCCAGGAAAAAATGAGGACGTACCCTCCATCAACCTCTAATTCCCTATTTGGTAATGAGCAATAAAACTCTTTATAGTCTGCTGTTACTGCTGTTAACAGTGGGTGGACTCAGGGCGCAAAAAGATCTGACAGTGGCTATCGTTTCGGATGCGGCTGAAGCGGAAAATCATCTTTTTGAAACCGCCATTAAGACGGAAATAACAGCTTTGCTGTCTTCACAATATCAACTGAACTTTACGGAAGTCTATACCAATGGAAATGTTGCTCGTATTAACGAAGCACTAGCCAATGTGTATGCCCAAAACGAGGCGGATGTACTGATTGCGGCAGGGATGGTGCCTAGTAAAATACTCGCGGACCAAAATAACTTTCCGATACCTTCTATCGCCTCTATTCAGTTAAAAAGTAATGTTCCTAGCAGTTCATTATCTGCGAATGCAGTGAGCAGTATCTCTAATTTTACGTACATCAACTCGCCATTTAATATTGAAGAAGGTATCCGGATATTACAGGAAATCTGTACCTGCAATAATTTGGCTCTCCTCACCGAGTTTAATCTTTCTACTATTGGTTTTGAGCGAGAAGACTTCTATTCCGAAGCAGACGTGAGCATCGAGTGGGTAAGCCTCGACGCTGATTTAAGCAAAGTGGTTCCCCAAATTCCGCGAGAGGTAGAGGGCGTCTATATTTTGTCTCCTTTAGCGCAGTACGCTCCCGAGGAAATACAAGGTTTTTTTGAGCAGATTAACGAACGCCGGTTACCTTCATTTACGCTAGTAGATGAGCCTCTGCTTGAACTAGGCGCTTATGCCGCCTATGCGGTAAGTGATAATCTGAGAAAGATTCCCAGAAGAATTGCGCTTAACGTGGAGCAGATCGCAGAAGGGAAGGATCCCAAAGATTTTCTGGTTAACCTGGAAACCTTTTCCCATCAATTGGTAGTCAATATGAAGACGGTTAATCAGATTGGGAAATATCCCGCCTGGACTTTACTGGATAATGCCTTGTTGACTAATATTAACCAACCAAGTACCAAACGCGTCCTTAGTTTAAAATCAGCAATTGCGGAGGGTATTCAAAATAACTTAGGTTATCAAATTGAAGCTAAACAAACGCAGATCAGCGCCAAGGAAGTAGGCTTGGCAAAAAGTAGTTATTTACCTCAACTAGATGTCGAGACGACGGGCTCGTTCCTGGATGAAAATACGGTTGACAACTCCTTTGGCAGCCAAGGGGATTTTAACTGGACTGCGGGTGCCTCTTTCTCTCAATTAATCTTATCAGAACCAGCTTTAGCGAATATTGCCATCCAAAAACTACTCTTTGAGAGTCAGCAACAGCTACAAAATCAATCTGAGCTGGATGTCATAGTGGAGGTGGCCCAGCGCTATTTCAGTTACCGTCAGGTCATGTCGGTTGCTGAATTACAGAATGAGAACATCAAAGCCGTCAATCAGAACTTAAGAATTGCTACGGATAAGCAAAAATTGGGCTACAGCGGAGCCAGCGATGTGTACCGCTGGCAAACCGAATTGGATTTGGCTAAAACCGAGTTGTACTCCACCAATGCACAACTAAAATCAACTGCTTACCAACTGAATGAAACCTTAAACCGCCCCATCGGGGAGGTCTTCGCGATTGAGGATTCCGGCGATATTGATCAACTGGTGGCAGCAATGGACCAAGT
Organism: Bacteroidota bacterium; assembly: GCA_038528965.1. GTDB lineage: Bacteria > Bacteroidota > Bacteroidia > Chitinophagales > Saprospiraceae > Lewinella. Next base: position 40,503 of record JBCBEC010000013.1, read on the forward strand.
CTTTAGCGTTCTCGTTCAGGATCAGGCTGCCTTGCAGCAACTGTCTGATTTTATGGCGCAAGAAGCGCTGCAAAACCTACCCGAAATCAAACAAGTGGAATTAGCCATTGCCGCTCAGGAACGGCTCTTGAAATCCAATCGGCGTTCTTTTTACTTGCCCACTATTTCTTTCGGTGCGGGCTATAACTATCCCCTCGAAATTGTCAATCCGGGCGAGCCACCTCCCATCCCGGATTTTGAAGCCAATGTCAATCCTACCTGGAATGCGGTCTTTAATGTATCAATACCCATTTTTGCTGGCGCTTCGAGGAGATACCAAGCACAGCAAACAGCAGTGGGCCTCTATCAATTGCAGGATGAACAAAAAGACCTAAGCAACTTACTGGAAGTCCAGGTAAGAGCTAATCTGGAACTCGTCAATGCTTCCTACAACAACATTCGGCTGACAAAAAGCGCAGCTGAAGCAGCAGAAAAAAATACGGCCATTATTCAAGACCTATATCGGTCTGGCCAGGTGGATATCATCACTCTAATTGACGCCCAAAACTCCCTATTGGGATCGCAGATAAATGCCACCAATGCCAAGTACCAATTTATGATCGATTATTTCACGCTGCAACGGTCTGTTGGCTACTACTTTCTGCTCGATACGGAAGCTAACAGAATTAAGTTTGTTCAACGTTTCATGAGCTTCAAAAACTGATTAGGCATGAGAATATTACCGCTTTTGTTTATCACATTCATTTTTTTCTCGTGTGGTTCAGAGCAAACTGATTCGACTCCGGAGATACGTCGTGTTAAGTATGCCGCCATTGAGCAACTGACAGGTCAAGAAACACATACTTTTTCCGGTTCCGTAGTTGCCAAAAATGAAATGGCCCTGAGCTTTAGAGTGTCAGGTACCTTAACTCAGGTGAGTGTGGCACTAGGTGATCCAGTTAAGAAAGGACAATTAATTGCGGTCATAGATCCCACTGACTATACCATACAGGCCAATCAAGCCGTGGCGCAAAGAGAGGGTGCGGTAGCAAATGAGCAAAGTGCCGTAGCCAACGTCAAATCAGCCGAGACTCAGCTTATCAATGCCCAAGCTACTTACGATAGGATAGCGCGATTGTACGAGAATAACAGTGTTTCCTTAAATGAATATCAAGGGGCAAAAGCAAGTCTGGACGCCGCTAAAGCACAATACGATTCTTCCGTGTCGCAGTTGAAGTCAGCTAGTACACAAGTTGCCTCCGCTAATCAGCAACTGCAGTCGTCCAATAATCAGGTGGGGTATACGCGGGTATATGCACCAATGGACGGTGTGGTTACGGATGTTCTTATGGATGCGAACGAAATGGTGGGTGCTGGTACGGTGGTTGCAGTCGTGAGTTCGGTAGACGAAATGCTGGTAGAAGTAGGTGTCCCCGAGATTTTTATCAGCAGGCTCAAGAAAGGGCAAGAAGCAGTTATCCAACTACCCTCTTTACCCCAACAGCAATTAGCTGCCGAGATAATAGAAGTTGCCTTTGCCTCAGGAAATACACCAGTCTATCCGGTTAAGCTGAAAATCATTAATCCAGTGGCGGATATCAGGCCTGGTATGGCTACCGCGGTTGATTTTGAAATTGATAATCTCCAGGAAGTAGCAGAAAATCTGCTCACTGCTCCAATTAAAGCAGTAGGGAGTACAACCGATGGAAATTATGTCTTTCGATTAATTCCTGAGGAGGAAGATGAGGTATACAAAGCGGAAATGGTGCCTGTTCAGCTGGGTGACATCACGAATACTGGGTATATCATCCAGGCAGGTTTGGCGAAAGGTGATTTTGTCGCGGTTGCTGGTCTGAACTCCCTCTACGATGGGAAGATTGTCAAACTTTTAGAAAAGTAGGCAGTATGAATTTAACAGGTTTTGCACTAAAGTTCAACCGAGTTACCATCATCGCTTTAATTGTGATCATTGTCTTGGGACTTTTGGAGTATCGCAGTTTGTCTCGGGATAGCATGCCTCCGTTTGTGGTGCGTGCTGCCAGGGTGATAACTCAATTTCCAGGGGCTAGTCCTGAACGGGTAGAATCCTTAATTACGGATAAAGTAGAAAAGGTCCTACAGGAGATTCCAGAACTAAAAACAATAACTAGTACTAGTAGAACTGGGATTTCAATTGTAACAATTGTAGTACGGGATGATGTCCCCAAAAGTGATCTTCAGTCAATATGGGACTTGGCGAGAAGGCAGGTTGATGGCATAAGAGGTGATCTTCCGAGCGGTATCTTCGGTCCAACTGTGGAGGATAAAGATATTGGTGTTGTTTATGGCATCATCGTAGGGCTAGAGGCCGATGGCTACGAATACAGCGAGCTTAAGACCTATGCCGATGATCTGCGAGATGACCTCATCGCCTTGGATGATGCCGCCAAGGTAATCATTGGTGGTACTGTAGGAGAGCGAGTATACGTGGAATACAATGATGCTAAGCTGGCCCAATTGGGTATTACTTCCAATCAACTGCAAAGTATCATATCGTCAAGTAATATAATTATTCCCTCGGGCGAAGTAAACTTGGAAGAAGAAACCCTCATTCTGGAATCGTCCGGCAACTTCGAATCGGTCGAAGTCATTCAGAACCTAATCATTCCATTAGGTAGCTCGGGAGAGACCATTCGTCTTGGGGATCTGACTACCGTTAGGAGGGGATACGTTTCCCCGAAAGAATCTATTGTGAGAATCAATGGCAATCAGGCGCTAGCCCTCTATATATCCTTGAAAAAGGGGGCGAATCTGATTGAGTTAGGCCAAGAGATAGACGAATTGATTCAATGGTATAATGAAAGCAAACTACCACTGGGAATTGAAGCGATCCGCATTGCTTCGCAGGACCGAGAAGTCGAAAAAAAATTAGATGTTTTCGTTGGCAATTTAACGCAGAGTATCATCATCGTTTTGCTGGTGGTCTTGGTCATCCTGGGCTGGCGGGCAGGTATCGTGATCGCTAGTTTAATTCCAGGTACCATTGTCCTCACCTTTTTACTGATGGGCTTATTCGGTGTTGGCTTGAACCAGGTAACCCTGGCTTCTTTGATCATGGCCCTGGGCTTGTTAGTGGACAATGGTATTGTCATGGTGGAGTCCTTGCTCGAGAAACTCCAGGAGGGCCAAAGCCGATTTCAAGCGGCAGTAAATTCGGCTAAGGAATTCATGACCCCACTCCTCATCTCTTCCTTGACCACCTGTGCGGCCTTTCTTTCGTTTTACTTAGCCGATGGTGCGATGGGGGAAATGATGGGTAACATTTTCTTGGTCATTACCATGGCCTTGTTATCCTCTTGGCTGTTCGCTTTCACCATTATTCCACTTTTTGCCACTTCCTTCTTGAAGGTTAACCCAGAGGCAGAGGAGATGACCACTATTTTTGACCAGCTGCGAGGAACCTATAATCGTTTTCTGAACTGGGCATTGGGTAAGCCCGCGATGACCATAGCTACTATTGTACTTTTATTCATCTTATCGGTACTTGGATTCAACTTCGTCCCCAATATATTTATGCCACCCAGCGACCGGAGCCTGGTAATCGTGGATGTCAACTTTCCTGCGGGTACCAAAATCGAAACCTCTGATTCGCAGATAGCCTTAATCGAACGCTACCTACGCGATAGCCTACAAGTGAAGGAGGAGCCAGCGGAAGGAATCGTCAATTGGTCCTCCTACATCGGAAAAGGACCGGAGGCCTATGATTTGGGGTACTTCGCCGGAGAGGCCAACCCAGCTTATGCTCATATGCTCCTGAACACCACCTCTGATGCTGCAAATGATATTGTGATTGATCGTTTACAAGACTTTACTACTCGGAATATTCACGATGCAAGTCTGAAAATCAGTCGTTTGGTGGGGGCAGGTGGTGCTGAGGTTCCTATTGAAATCAGAATTTCTGGTGAGGATCCCGATGAGCTATTCACTATAGCGCAGCGGATTAAAACCCGTTTGTGGCAAACGCCGGGGCTGACTAATGTAAAGGATAGTTGGGGTCCACGGAGCAAGAAATTATACGTGGATATCAATGATCATAAGCTAGCTCGCTCTGGCCTCACTAACCAAGATGTAGCCTCTTCTTTACTAACTTCCCTCAGTGGTTACGAGGTGGGCGAATTCCGAGATGTAGAAAACAGTATTCCGATCATCATGAAGCAGGAGGGGAGTGAGAACTTGGCGTATGCTGAGCTTCAGAACCTGAATGTGTTTTCGCAAACGCAGGGTACAAGCGTTCCTTTATCCCAGTTAGCAGAGATTGAAATACCGTGGCAATATTCCAAAATTCTAAAACGTAATCTAAAGCTCAACCTCACGATTCAGGCCAATCTGGAAAGTGGATATCTTGCCAGTGAGGTGATGAATGAAAGTATCCGTCCAATGATGCAAGAAGAGGCTGAAAACTGGGCACGCGGCTACGCTTATGAGTTTGGAGGAGATGCTGAAGGTAGTAATGATGCTATGGGGGCGGTTATGCTCAATTTACCCTTGTCTTTCTTCATTATTATTATTTTGCTTGTTATTCAATTCAATTCCATACGAAAAGCAAGTATTATCTTAATGACCATTCCACTAGCTTTGGTTGGTGTAACAGGAGGACTGCTAATAGCTAACTCATTTTTTAGTTTTACGGCTTTCTTAGGGATCATTTCTCTAGCGGGCATTATCGTCAACGATGCGATTGTACTAGTAGATAAGATTGGTACGGAATTAGAAGGAGGCAGAGGATTAATGGAAAGTATCAAAAAGGCGGCCAATGACCGGTTTAGCCCTATCTTGTTGACTACACTTACTACCTCCTGTGGAATGATTCCACTGTGGACTGGTGGTGGTGAGCTGTGGTCACCAATGGCGATCACCATCATTTTTGGGCTGCTTTTCGCTACTATTATTCTATTAATCTTTGTACCAGTAATATATAAATTGCTGTTTAACGTCACCTTAGGATATAAACCAACTTGAAACTTAAAGTCATCAACATATTACCATTATTACTATCGCTAATGCTGCCAGCATTGCGCCTTTATCTCTACGAGGAGACAAGATTCTCCATAGGCTATATGCTTGCTTTTGAATGGCTTCATTCTTCCTTAATACTTTTTACCTTGTGGTATTTCTTTTGGCGATTGTGGGATTTCAAAGAGGGCAATAATAAATGGTACGCGCTAGTATTATTCGGTACTTTCTTGGCGTTAGTCGCACTCTATTTCAAATTTTTTGGGATTGCCTCAATTGAGGCTAAAGTTGGGTTATTTCCTCCGACGATACTATTTCTGATTATTCAATATACCCTGAAATCGCAGCAACGATTATCTCGTTTGCATTTGGAAAAAGAGCAGCTACAAACGGAGAATTATAAAGCGCAGTTAAAAACACTACGTACCCAAGTTGATCCACATTTCTTATTTAATTCTCTGAACACCTTGCGCTCGATGGTGCGTCAACAACATTCGGGTTCGGAGCAATTCATCTTAAGTCTTTCCGACTTTTACCGGCAAACCCTCCAACATAATGAGCAAACGACCATTTTGCTTTCGAAAGAGCTGGCCGTATTGCAATCTTACTTGTTTTTGATGAAAAGTAGGAACGAAAAAGCGGTTCAAGTAGAATTCAAGATTGATGAATCCTTGCTTAAATATCAGATTCCTACCATGGTCTTGCAAACGGTGGTGGAAAACTGTTTTAAGCACAACAGCATGACTTCCAAAAAGCCTTTGCAAATTACCATTAGTAGTACGGAAGACCGCTACATCTGTGTTTGCAATAATATTCAAGCCAAATTAAAAGATGAGGAATCAAGCGGCCTAGGGTTGGAGCTTATCAGAAAAAGGTACGAGCTCATGAATGTCGAGCAGGGGTTTATATTTAGACAAACCCCCGAAGAATTCTGTGTCAAACTAAAGTTGATCGAACCATGAATATCCTTATCGTAGAGGACGAAGCACACACGGCATCGCTGCTGCAGGAGATTATTGAACAAGACAGCGATTTCATCGTCGTAGAAATAGTGGAGTCCATTGAAGACGCGGTGATTTATCTAAGTAAACAACAGAAAAACTTAGACCTGCTGTTTTTTGATATTCAGTTGGCAGATGGGTATAGCTTTGAAATATTTAAACATATCGACGTAACGATACCCATCATATTTTGCACTGCTTATGATGAGTACGCAATGGACGCCATCAAAAATAACGGAATTGATTATGTACTAAAGCCGGTGAAGGAGGAAGAGATTCATATTGCGCTCCATAAATACAAAAGGCTGAGTGCCAAGTTTACTACACCGATTAGTTTTCACGTTCCAGAACCCCAATCCTATCAACAGCATTTCCTCACCCAATCCCGAGGTAAAACCCTACTGATTAAGGTAGAAGATATCGCTCTATTTGCGGTGGAAAACGAAACTGTTTACCTCTACACCTTTGCGGGAAAGCGGTACCCACTGTTTAAAAAGCTCGAGTACATCGAGTCCGTTTGCGATCCTGGCCAATTCTTTCGCATCAATCGGCAAATGTTGGTGAATCTAAACGCGGTCGTTTCATTTGAGCCTTATTTCAATCGAAAAATCGCACTAGAGCTCGAAATCAAGACGGAGCAACAGCCGATAGTCAGTCGCTTGAAGGTGACTGCTTTTAAGGAGTGGTTGGAGAAATAAGAACAAAGAGAAGCCTGACTATACTACTTTTTTGGTCGATAGGAACACTTGCCGTTGGAGAACCTGTATTCTACCTTATTCCTTATCTATAGGAATCAGGATCTTGAATATGCAGCAGCTTCGTTTCTTTTGGTGGGCCATTTTCTTATTATTTGTCAGTTCCCCGGACCTGACTGGACAGGATGCCTCTTTTGATTTACAAGCTTATGTGTATGCGGAAAAAGACCAGTCGCCACTTCCGTATGCTAACGTGTACAATGTGCAGCAAGGCACCGGAACGCCGACTAATCTGGCAGGCTATTTCGAGTTGCCCTACAATCAGATTGGGGACACTATCATCATCAGCTATGTGGGTTATCGAGACTATGTTTTAGTGGTGAGCCTACCGCTGCCCAAGACTATTTACCTTTCACCTAATAGCGCTCTTCTTGATGAGGTGGTGGTTACCGCAGAGAGTAACTGGCTCTACGATATGCTCGCGCGGGTGCGCAAAAATCGTCGGACCGAAACGCGAAACGCTAAGACTTATTTCTACCTGGAGACTGACCTGGGCGATGATCAAGTGGAGGTTATCGAGGCTTACTACAATGGCCGCTATGAGAATTTTGGAACAAAATCGTTGGCCTTCAAGAAGGGGCGAATTGGCCTACGACCCGCTTATGATCGCTACTACAGCTCCACCTCTTCTTCCCGGATTTTTACCATGCATGATCTTTTTTCAGTGAGCCCTTACTTTCCGACAAACCCACTCCAGCTCAGCGGTAGAAGTATGAAGCGCCAATTTGACTTGCAATTGCAAAACAGCTACCAGGAAGGGGATGCCGCAATCTACGTCATTGATTTTAATCCAAGGGATAGTACTGATCAGGCTTTTCGGGGCACGGTATGGGTAGATCGCAATAAACATCAAGTCCGAAAAATCAACCTGCGCATCACCAATGCGGATATCCATCCATTTATTCCTATTGGATACAACACGATTATCCGGGTGGATATGAACATCACCAAAACCTATAAGCGGGATGCTCCCTACATCGATGCCATTGACTTTGCCTACGAAGTAACCTACGAAGACTTAAGCGGACAAATCCTGACCGCCAAGACTACCTCCTTCACTAAAGCCTACGATTACAAGGAGTTGTTTCAGCTGCCCAATTTTACTTTTACCAAACAGTTGTATGAGGATTACCGGAACATTACCGCCACGGACTATGATATCAGCTACTGGACCGGTAGCCGCGAATATCGATTTTACGATCGTGCCGCCGTTGTCGATACGTTTATCCGACAGAATGTAGTTCGGGAGAGCATTTTATATCCAGAACGTGAAGAGGACAGTGAACAACAGTTGCCGTATCCTTATTTGCGGTGGGATACTACTCGATTCAAGATGGAAGTCGCTAGTGACTCGCTCATCAAGGCGGCAGAATCTCGTGGGAGATTCGCTATCAATCGTTACAACCTCAACGCCAAATTATTCCTGGATGCTAACTGGGTAAACGACTCGCTCATTTTTCAGACGGAGACCATTCTGGATCCTATAGGTACCTTTTACTACTTCTATATTACCAACAAGGATTTGGCCTACATGAATATATATTTAGACCTCCTGGAAATCCAGCGGCGGAAACTGGAGACCCAACTGGCTGAGCTGAAAACCTTCGATCGGCAACAGATAAACGAACTGTACCAGCAACGGATGGACGCCTTCCGCCAGGAGTTGGAAGTTTTCAACCGACAGGTTAATCGCGGTACGATCGTCTTTCGACTAAAAGAGTGGAATAACAAGATCAAAGAAGCCCTTGGCGTGGATAACCTGGCCGTCTTTCCACTAAAACCACCAGAAGAGGATGAGTAGGGCTTGCAGGTTTCAATTGCTGCTGATCTTTCCGCTTAATGCAAACGTCCCTATTGCATCAATCCCAAAAGGGAATGATTCAGTACATCCATTTTTTTCGTTGGTAAGTTTGCCCCAACAGGATGTAACCTAGATTGGAATAGTTTACTTCCCCGCGCCTTCGGAGCCGTATCCACCTTAAGACCTTATACAAATGCGTTTTGTCAAAATCAGGATATGGGTTTCCGCTCCAGAAGCTGCGCTTGAAAAACATCGAAAATGGTAATCTTGGAAGTCCGGTAGGTCTAGTTCAGTTACTTCCTGCACTTCGTTAGTGCTTCCTGCGTTTATGTCATCTTGGGCGTATAAGCTGGAGAGGAAAATTAGTAGGCAGGATAGGGTTGTTAGGAATTTCATTTTCTTGTTTTAATTGGTGTTCGGTTAGTTGGGTATGCTGACGAGCTTGGGGTTCTATTGTAAAGTAAGGCAGCAACACTTACTATGCATTGCACATAAACTCCAGTTGCTGTCGGCTGCGACGCCTCCGTTGCGCTTGTTACTTCGCTGCGCGAAGCACTTCGCACAACGGGGGCTCAACGCCAATCGCATCCTGCGCGGGAAAAAACTTTGGGGCGTAGCCCCAAACCCCTTTTCCCTCTCCGGACGCGACTGCGTCGCAGCCGAAAGTTCGGTACAACTATGAATCAAATTAAGTCAATTGCGACAAGTAATGTTGTCAAGTGATATTAATTAAGGAACAAATCTTGATCTACAATGTCAGGACTAGAATACTGCCGAGATGTTTCCAACACCTCATCACTCTTTCTAGCCATTCTATTGGTGGTAAGTAAAGTATCGGGATTAGTTAGAAGAGATTCCTTCTTAATGATGATCCTTTGTACTCGCTTACCTTATAAGAATACATTTAGTGTAGTTTTACCGGGAAAAAAGCTATTAAGTGATAACGCATTATTTTTAAAAGAGATAATAATTTAATGTTAAGTTATTTTTCATATACGAAATATACTCTGATTACCAGTGTTTTATTTTTAGCTATCGCTGAGAATATCTATTCGCAGGGATGTACTATTAAGCTATCAGGGTTTAACCAAGAAACTGAAATCGCATATTTAGGAGTAACAAATAGAATCAATTTTGATCCTTTATTAGAATTTAGTCAAGTGATTGATTGTCAAGTCGAAAATGGTGAAGTTTTTATAGATGAATTTGGATACCAATACAGGCCATCATATATCGGAAACACGACAATAAAAATTTTCAAACAGGTAGATGGAATAATGTCTCTTGTTGACTCATGTAAGATACAAATCGATTACCTACCATTTACACTTTATCTAGGCTATCGTCCATTGAAGCCTAGTGATAAAATTGAGGTTAATAAGACTCAGTTACTAAGTCAGACTTTTTCACTAGAATCAACGAATACCAATTTATCTGCTTTTGCGAGAATACTAGAATTTGCAGTTAGAGTTGAAAGAAATAATCAGACAATATTCCAATCGAATTACGGATTATACAATAAACAGACTGACAGAGGGTTAAAGCACGATTTAAGCATGTTAGAAAAAGATGACATAGTTTACATAACACAGTTGAAATACAGCTATATTGATGATCATATAATCGATTATACTTCAATATGCATTAAGGTAATATAGAGGCAAGTTCGATAAGAGTAGAAGATGTATTCAATGGCTGTACCGAACTTTGCTACCGCGACAACCCTCCTGCGTCGGGCTGACGCGGTAGCCGGAGCTACCACGCCCTTACGAAGGAGGCATTGTTGATGTTGGCAAAGTTAGGCACCGTTATCAATTTATATTCAGGTTTTCAAATACTGGCTGGCTGTCATTACTGGAATTTTCGAACTCTTGAAATCTTTCAGATTTCTTGTTATCAATATATCTGACTCGTTTTCCAATGCCGTATAATACTGGAGTCCATCTTCAAAATCTTTAAAGCTATCATCATTCAAAGACAGTTCTATAATCTTATCATTCAATTCAAGAACAACTACTAATATCTTGAACTTTACCAAGATGACTCTAGCCTCTTTGGCAGACTTTAATCTTGACAAAACATAGTTACAGTTGGCGATAGTCAGGGAGGAGATATAGAGTTCTGTTTTCCCTCGATCAGCTAATGAGAATAGCTTGGCGGCATCTTCGTAAAATGGCTCTCTTTTTCCAAGTAGATCTAAAACAATATTGGTATCTATGAATATCTTTTTCACTGATATTTTTCTAGTAAATAGTCCGTATAATCCTTCCTGTAATCAAGGTCTTGTGGAATATCAACAACTCCACTAAGACTCTCTACTAATGGCGTAATCTTAATGTCTTCTGACTTATTATCTATCAAAGAACTTAGATATGACTCGATTAACTTTGATAGGCTAATCTTATGATCTTGTGCATATATTTTAGCCTTCTCAATTACTCTTTCATTAAGGCTAAGTGTGAGTTTCTTATCCATTAAACATTTTTACGTACAAAAATAATAATTCTTTACGTAAAAGGCAATGATTGTCTTATACTTGTTGCGCAATATAAAGAGACAAGTAAACCAGAAAGGTTCTAACTCACAGAATCGCATCCATCATTGGCATATGCTGCTTGCTCATCCTAACTCCAGATTATCCCCAACAACGTCAATTCGAGGGAGGCATCAGAGCTACTACAACTCCTCCGTTTCCGTTCGGTCTCTTAATCGTCGTTTCAAGTACTGACTAATTGCATACAGTACGATGCCTGCTGAAAAGGCTATTAATGAGTTATAACTATTCAGCAGTATGAATGCTGCACCAAAAGCAAGCACGCCAATTACCGTAAATACGAATCCTTTTTTATCGCGTTTGAAATCGTCCCTGTAGCCGAAATACAGGAAAAGGAGTATAGCAATTACCAGGAGTAGGTGTTCCATTGGATGGATCAGGTTTTAGTGTATGTGGTTTTGTGGAGTTCATTCCGCGAAACATGTAGGTGAGACAAATTACTGCCCTTCCAACAACAACTCCATCAACTTCATAGCCGATACTTCCCCTTTGCGTTTGAGCAAATCACGCGGCGTATTATCACCAATCTCGTAAGTGAGGGATTCGGCACCAAACTCGCTAAAGAAATAACGGGTAGAGTTAAGCGTGATGCTGTCCACATCGCCGGGGCGGATGTTGGGCGTTAGCTCTAGTTCAGCTGCCATGGCGTTGATCATATCAGGCACCAAGCCGGGCCAGTTACCTTTTTGTTCGGGGTTAATGGTGTAGTAGATGTCTTCCCAAGTGGAGTGGAAATCAACTCCAAAATAGAGTGTGCCGCCGGAGGTGCTTACTTTGTCCTTTAACCATTGCTGAATAATGGCCACTTCTGGTTGGTTGACGCGTTCCCAATCGCGGTTAAGGTCAATGCCGCCGGTATTATGGCGCCAGTGGCCATTGTCTACTCCGTCCGGATTGGCCATTGGTACAACGTAGGTGTTAAAGGACTGGCGGAACCGTTCGGCGAGTGGGGTGTCGGAAGCGATGGCCTCTACAAAGGCCTGCATAGCCAGGTAGCCCGTTACCTCTGGTGGGTGTTGGCGAGATAGCACAAAGATCATCTGCTGGTCATCACTCTCACCAATTTTCATGAGTTCAATGGGGCGTCCTTCGCGGCTTTCTCCAATAATGCTGCTAGATACATACGAGCGGGTAGCCAGATTGTTGATCCAGGCAGTGGCGTCGAGAGAAGTACTTAGTTCTTGGGCGGAGACCCACAAGGTATCCGGGCCGATGGTCAGTTGCAGCGTAGCGTCCTTAGGTAATTCCCGTGGGCTCTCATTATCGATCAGTTCACCGCGCTGATATTGGGTTTCCGGAAGACGTTCCCAGCTTTTGGCATCCCTGCTGAGTAGTGGGTGGTAACGATGGAAGGAACCGTTTAGATAGCTCAGCTTCAAACTTACCTGCTGCTCTTCCTCTGCCCACAGCTTAAAGGCGTACCAAGGACTGGGATTAATGGGTGTATTCTCTGGTGTGATGAGCGCCAAGAGCTGACCGTCATCGCCTCGTGTAATACCATTCAGACGAGCTCCGACAAAGTCATTACTTGCGTAAACGCCTTCTCCCAGGTCAAATACGCCAAGCTGCTGTTTTTGAATGGGGAGTGTATTGGTAGGTATAATGCGGATTGGAGCCTGGCCGGCCCATTGCTGAGAAGTCTTGCAGGACCATATTCCAATGATGAGTGTTAACAGGCTGAAGCCAATTACTAGTCCTTTTCTGGCACGCATAGTACGAGGTGTTTTGACAGTTGGTTTGTTGTTTCTTGCTCAACGTCCACCCCATTGATAGAGGCAGACGACTGTAGAAAGGTAAGTTGTTTTCTGATGGTAAGCAGGGAATAAAACAAAAAGCGGTTTAGGGTTACCCCCAAACCGCTTCCGTTTTTATGTTTCTACCGGGTGTTTACTACTCTAACTGCTTCAGCAATAAACCGGCAACCAACTCAGCAGAAGCGGGGTTTTGTCCCGTTATTAGCAGTCCATCTTCTACGGCGTAGGCACTCCAATCTTCGCCTTTAGAATACAGACCACCATTTTCGATCAACATATCTTCCACCGAAAATGGAACGATATCGGTAAACTGCACGGCAGCTTCCTCGGAATTGGAATAGGCCGTCACTTTTCTACCCTGGATTAAGGGCTTGCCTTCAGTATCCTTGGTATTTCTAAAAATGGCCGGAGCGTGGCAAACCGAGGCTACGGGCTTGTTGCTATTGTAGAAAGACTCGATTAAAGCAATAGAGGTCTCATTGTCTGCCAGGTCCCACAAGGGGCCATAGCCACCACTGTAAAACACCGCGTCAAAATCATTGTGATCAACGGTTTCCAGTTTGACAGTTTGGGCCAAAATAGCTTGTGTTTCCTGATCAGCTGTGAATCGGCGGGTGGCGTCGGTCTGGAAATCTGGTAATTCACTTTTAGGGTCTACTGGTGGAAGACCTCCTTGGGGTGAAGCTAGCGTGATTGCTACACCTTTATCCTTTAAGAAGTAATAAGGGGCTGCAAATTCTTCTAGCCAAAAGCCTGTTTTCTCACCAGTATCCCCTAGTTCACTGTGGCTAGTTAAGACAAGCAAGACCTTTGGTGTTGCTTCCTGAGGGGCCTCTGGTGTGCTGCTTTCCTGTGTTGAGCTGCTTGCTTCTTCCGTATTACTCGAGCAAGCGAACATTAGCGTAAAGCTCAACAGTACTATGAATACATTTTTCATCTGGATGGATTATATATAGTCCTCCAAGGCAGAAATTATGAATTTTGACTTGCTCTTTTTCCGCCTCACTACGTTGAAAAGCCCGTCTGGCCAGCCGGACAGGCCTCGCCGTAACTCCGGTTATGCCTACGTTTTTCGCCTTGTGAGTCGAAAAAACACCACCGTCAATTTTTCACAAATCTTGCCTTGGAGGACTATAAGTGATTTGATGAGGCAAAACTATGGGGAATCCTATCCAGAAAAATTGATGTATGATAAAAAACGACTACGAAGTAATTTCTTTTCGAATCCTACTAAGGGTCTGTGTAGTAATTCCTAAATAAGAGGCGATGTGATAGTTTTTGATGTTCTGTTCAATGCTCGGGTACCTGGCCAGAAAAGACAGGTAGCGTTCCGTTGCCGTTTGGGCCAAATTGCCCAAGATCCTCTTTTGCAGGGCGGTAAACCGTCTTTCCAATTTCTTTCTGAAGAAAGTCTCTAGTTTGGGAATAGCTGCGTACAATTGCACCATGTCTGTTCTCGATAATTTGTAGATCGTTGCATCCTGAATACACTCAATAGTCATCATGGACTGATCCCCAGTGAAGAAGGCAGTATAGTCGCTTATCCACCAATCCTTGATAGCGAACTGAAGGGTGTGTTCTTTACCGAGATCGTCAATGAAGTAGGTTCTTAAACAGCCGCTATAGACAAAGTGGGTATACCATACTTTTTCTCCTTGAGCTAATAAAATCTCTCGCTTTCTTAGGGTTGTCTTTTTTAAAACTGCTCCAATGGTTTTGAGTTCTTCCGACGAGAGAGCGGCCCCCTTAAATATTTCCAAAAGGAGTGAATGATCCATATTGAATTTGCTTATTGAAAGTTACTAGCAGTACCATCCTATAGCTACCACCCTTGTGAAAGATAGTCCTATTTAATCTCTATTGAACTATAAAACGAGCTGTGCTTTTCTGCTGGCCGTTGTCCACTTCAATCAGATAGCTTCCTTTAATCAGCTGCTCCGTTGGAACGGAAAAGAGTTGTTGACCAATACACTTAAGCCGCCGTAGCCCAAGTCCACCGGATAAAATAATCATCGGTTTGAATGAAAAGCTCCTCGTGATTCCAATGGTCCATCATTTGGTAAACGGTGATCTTCGCAGACCGAAAGTCAGTTAAGCTTAGCCATTCGTTGCGGTCTACTTTTCCTGACCAGTTATAATTTTTAGCTGATTTTCTGATTCGATCGGGCTGCGTCCTATCCTGCAATACTCGGATTTTCGACGAGGCTACTTCTGGAAATTCATCTAAGTAATTGGGCGCTAGGGCTTTTAAATTCAGCTTAAAGATTTCTTCTTCCGCCTCATTCGTTGCAGCGTAGTCACCGTATCTCATTGCAGGGGTAAGGAGTAAGGCGTACAATGCATTTTCGACACCCAGCCCTTCTGACTTTGTCGTAAAATATACGTCGGTTCCCCCCTCGCCGAACTTATCAAAAAAGGTAAAGGCGTTCACCGGCAAATTTTTGATTGCTAGGTAGGATTGGAAGGTACAATCCGATAGTAAGGGGTTCTTAATCTTATTCATCAAAATCTTCATTCAAACTTCATGAATCTACTATTGATACACAAATGCAAAGGCGTAAAAATCAACAGTTACGGTTATTGATGTACTGACGCATTGCAATGCGTCACTTCGACTGAAGATTTATACTCGATCATTTTTTGCACAATAAACTATGAAACAAGTGCCTATTTTATCCATCAGGACAAAATAGGCAACTCGTTTTTAGAGACAAACCTCCCTAACCATCGGAACGGTAACTTTACTGATCGACTTGGTAATCATTTTTGTCTCCTTCTTATCCAAGGCCTCCCATTCCTTGGCGTAGTCCTTGCGGAAATCCTCAACGATGTCTTTGCTGAACATTCCCAAGACTTTACCAAAGTCTTGCCGGGTGACCTCACCGATCTTACTAAGAACGTTGTTCAAACGGTTCTCGGTGACATAATCCAGGATCAACTGCCGCAAATGAGCAACCTGTTCGGGGACTTCTACTTCCTTCTGAACTTTAGGACGCTTAATGGTTTCTGACCACTTATCGTTCTTGTTCTTCAGGATAACCCGAACGCCATTATTAAACCGTAAGACCTGGCTAGGACGGATAACCGTACCCTCACAGATGTTAGGTGAAATAGCGGGTAACCCCAGAAGTGCTGGAATGGTAGAGTCAAAGGTGTTTGAGTAGGCTAGGCAGCTCTCCAAGTCACCTTTAAAGAGGGTCTTGGCGTATAGCAAGCCGTGCTTCTCAAACAGCTGATTAGCTGTTTCAATATCCAGAAATTCCTGCGCATCGATCAGGATGTCAAAAGCGTAAAACAGGTTGTCTGGGGTGTAGAAAACACCTTTCTGAACTTTGAAAGCATCCTTAGTGCGCGCTACTTCGGGGTGCGGGTAACTACCTCCAATAAGCTCCCCAAAAACGGTGAGCTGCTCCAAGGATTCATTCGCTCGTTTGAGGTCTGTCCAAATTGCTTGTAGCTTGGGCGTGATGCGCTCCAAAATTTGAGCGAAGTTGTAAAACTTCTCACCTTCCTCCAGTGGTCCACTCCTCTTACCGGCGCGAAAATTGACTCCATCATTCGTCCAATAGCTCAAATTGGATCCGTGCGCTTTTTCCTGGACTACGTATTCTTCCCGCCAAAAGCCGTGACCCTTAATCCTACTCAGGAATTCTTCCCGGTAGGTATTCTCTATTGAACTGTACCTCTTGAACATGATTTTGTGGTTGACATAAAATTGATTTACAATCAACCTTACCCCAAACCAGCAATTTTAGTTCCTTAGTAGCCAAAGCAAAATCACTTTTACAACTCAAATTTCTCCGTCCGATACACACCAGTGCTTTGACTACGAGCGCAAGCGCAAGCAATATGGAAGCCAGATCATTCTCATTCTAACCCTAATTCTAACCCTAATTCTAATTCTAATCCTAATTCTAATTACCCCCCCCTAAGCCATAACAGCAACCATATCCAGCACCTTGCGCGCCAGCTGAGGATCGCCTTCAATGATAACCTGATCCATCACCTCGCTTGGCCGCACGCTTTTTGAAAAGAGCACCCAAGAAAGTGCGATGGGTATGGTGACGACGGCGGCAGGTGGGGTTTTTACATTTGATTTGAGTGTCCAGTGATCTAGGCCCCTCACCAAATACCAACTCCCGCCGGCTTCGGAGGTAATATTGGCCTGAATGATAGTTCCCTCCGCGGCGGGCACATCTTTAAACGTATGCGGTAGGGCTAGAAAGAAGGTATCAATAACGGGATAGAAAAACTCTTTGGACATAATCCCCTCTTGGCCAACGGCATCTCTGATCTGTTGTTGATGGTGCCAGTACTCTGTATATTCTCTGGCCACGTGCATCCAGTTATAGCTGGTGGATTCGCCCGCCCAAGCTACAGCAAATAGGGCTTCTTCCCAGGGATCGAGCGAGGCGTAATATTCAGCGACTAGATCACCTATAGATTCCAGCAGTAAGATCAGGGTTTGAGGGCTCAACCGCTTAGTGGCATCCACCCAATCCTTATTAAGCTTGTTAAGCCAGCGTACCATATCTTCATAGCTGTTGACTTCAGGAACTTGCTCTCCGTAGTAACCATCACGTTGCATGGAGAGTACCCGAAGTTGGGTATCGAGCATATGGCTCGCTACATCTTTTACCTTCCATAGCTTAGCTACCGTTTGCTGGTGCCACTCTTCCTCGTTCAATGATTTCAATAAGGTAATGAGCCTCGATTGTAGTGGCTTGAAGAGCGGGCGGGTGTCAATTGGAATGGTTCTCATAAGCTGAAAATAAGGTCTACTTATTATTATGAGCTACAAAAAATTGCTGCGGTAAATTCCTTTACTTCCCGGCTAACGCTATTAAGTATAGGCCCGCAAGTTAGTTGCGGCCATTTGTTGTTTTGTGTCTATTTGGTTTACCTCACCTTTTCGTAGATGTACTCGTCAACATCAGTAGATAGAACACCAAAATCTGTTTGTTGGCCATGCATGAATTGCTCACAGAATAGGCTCATGTAGAGGTACTCGGAGGGAGGATCTACCTTAAGCCATTGATTCTCGATCTCCCAGCTGTGGACGGATAGAAAGTCGCCGTCTTCGCCATGGAATTCGAAGGCCAAGGTGTTGTTTTCAAAGACGATATAGGCGCAGGGTTGGGTGACGGTGCCACGCCAGCCATCACGGAAGCCTACCAGTTCCCATTCACCGATTAGGTTTGCGGCGATTTCATTATTGGTTGTAAAACTGTTCTCCCGGCAGTCGTCGATAATGTCGCGTTCTTCATCGCTTAAACGGCCATCGTTGTTACTGGGTGTCGCTACAAATTGGCAATCACTGATTGGGCCCAGTGGTGTTTGTTCGTCATCATTGTTACATGCAAAAAAGAAGACTAGCATAGCTAGAAGTAGAGCGTTTCTCATGGAGGAGCGGATTTAAGATTATACAATATAAGTTGCTAATTCAAAAATAGTAAGGCATCAAGCCATGACTGTTAAGGTAATGTGAGGGCCGTTATAAACTTTTGTTAAAAATCGATCTACGGTAAAGCTCTAATGATGTGCTGCCCGATTTCGACGATGCTCAATTGGTCTGTTTTGATTATCTCTATTTCTTGGGCAATGGCCTCTCTTCTTAAATAATTAAGCCAGCCCACCATATCTGGTTGGTATAATTCTGCTTGACCTCTCTGGATTAAACGAGTTTTCATCGTTTCTTCACTACAGTCGAATAAGAACAGTTGATAGTCGGAAAAACCATTTTGCTCAAAACCCTGAACATAGAAGCGGAAATCCGTAGAGCCTTCGAACAAGACGTGTACGTTTTCTTCGCGGGCTGTTTTAACCAGTTTGTCTACCCAAGCTACAGTGGCGTCTTCTTGCCATTTTTGGGGATCTTCCACCTCATCCCAGTTGGGCATACCCATGTCATCGAAATGAAAGACTTTTATCTTCGGGTTGTCGGCTAGCTTTTCTGCCAGGGTTTTTAGGGCCGTCGTTTTTCCTACTCCTGATGCGCCGCTGATTGCTATGATCATGTTCTAAGGGGTTGATTGTATCAATGGTCGTTTACCGCAAGGTATAAATTACGCTTATTCGTTTGGGCTTTGGTAATCGGAAATGCAACTATTGAACACTTTTGCCATCTTTGCAATTGTATTATGCAGCTACTCCTAGTAACAGGATCTGCATATCGAAACGCTTTAAAGATCATATAAAAGTGGCTTAGGGCAATTCGAATTAAACTCTCCAAACGGTACAGTCATCTGAAGGTGGTTATGCATCACCTTTTCTCAGATTATCGACAGGCAGTTCGCCTGAAGTGTACCAGCTTGTAATCAAGGTTTTTATTTCCATAATTAGCTAACCGGCGAAAGAATAAGCTATGCTTGTCTACTCTTTCGAATGGTCACGTTGGTCGACTCCGGTAGACTGCGTTATGACCGATGTTAGTCAGAATCACCCAAAAAATGAAAAAACAGTCTTTAACTATCGCTCTACTATTACTGGTCTTAGTAGGCTATGCTCAGGAAAAAAAAGTGGAGCTCAACCTCCAAGCTGATAGCGAGCTTTATCACAAGCCAATACATCTTACCGCCTCCAACCTCCATCCGGGGGCTAAAATGAAGATGAGCTTGGACGTTACCGATGCTCGGGAGCATAATTGGCATTCGGAAGCGCTTTATATTGTTGATCAGGCCGGTCAAATCGATTTGTCAACCCAGCCATCCGTAGGCGGGAATTATTTGGGCATCTATCCGATGGGGCTCTTTTGGTCTTTGCAAAGTGATGATTACCATCAGATTGCTACCAATGGAGGGTTTATGGCCAAGGTTAGTTTAAGTGCGGATGGGCAGGTGCTGGCTCAGGACTCTATCTATCGGCAAAGCACCAGGGCGCTTGATGCATTGGGGATTAAGGGATACCAGAAACGAGATAGCATTGTGGCCAACTACTATCTGCCAAAGTCGGATAAAAAACTACCCGCTATCATCTTCTTGGGAGGATCAGGTGGAAACTTTCGACAAGAACGGGCCTCGCTTTTCGCCAGTGAAGGCTTTGCTGTATTGGATCTAAAATACTTCAGAGGGGAAGGACTACCAGACGGTATTATCGAAATTCCGCTGGAGTATGTACGCAAGGCACACGAGTGGTTGATGGACCAGCCAGAAGTGGATGCCACGAAAATTGGGATCACTGGGCGTTCCAGAGGATCAGAATTGGCCATGCTATATGCGACCATGTACGAAGTAAGCTACGTGATTTCGCAAGTCCCCTCCAATGTGGTTTGGTTTGGTTGGGAAGATGGTAAATCGTCCTGGACCTATCAAGGTGAGCCATTCCTTTACGCCGAATATACTGACGAAGACTCCGAGCGAATAGAGCTGGAAATGGAAGCGCAGGGCATCCAGTACCATGATGGGCCTAAGTTTTTAAGTGCTTTCAAGAACGAAGAGCTCATTGAAAAAACGGCCATAGCTATTGAAGAACTTAGTTGCCCAATTCTGTTGATTTCCGGCAAGGATGATAAAACCTGGCCGTCTACCATGATGGCCAATCGCCTGGTGCAAAGACTGGTGGAGCACGATTTTCAATATGAGTTTCTGCACTTAGCCTACGAAGATGCCGGGCATAATTTTGCGGGCGGAGGCCAAGGCTGTGGTATTCCTTATTTACCGGCTGAGGATTATTCAAATAGTACGGATCGGGGAGGTACAGATAAGGGCAACGCCCTGGCCGCTATCGATTCCTGGAATCAGATATTGGCGTTTATTCATCGACATATTCGAGACTAGCGTATTCGTTCACTGTCAGCAGTAGCACTGGGAGTGGACGTTTCCTTACTAGCGCGTAAAATCATCCACCTCCTGGAAAATTTCTACTGAGGTGCGCTCTCCCAAATCGTGCATCGTCTGCATTTGAGCGGGTTTGCTATTCTGCCAAAAGGTCTCCCAGTCACTGAGCGAATCCCATCTGGCAACGGTCTTTATTTGGCTGGCGTCTTTTTCGTTTTGCAGCATAAAACTACCCCGTGCACCAGCAACCTCCTCGTGGATTTTATTGGTCGTTCTTTTCCAGGTTTCGATGAAGCGCTCTATGTTTTCCGGTGCTACTTTCCAGCTGTAGATGATTCGGATCATTGGGTTGTTGATTCACTTGGTGCAAACGTAAGATACAGGTATAACTCTACTTACGTTTGCACCTGGCTGACACCTATTTTGCTTAGAGTGGCTAAACTTAGCAACTCTTAATTTTAACTATGGCTATCCTTTTCTTGGGATAAAAAATGTCAGTCCAATTCCGTAGGCTCGGTGATAAAATCGATAGTCATATCCCAAGGACTTAAAGGTTTCCCGATTAGCATCTGACATTTGAGGCGTGAGCCCTTGTTGAAAATGAGCAAAAACCTGCAGGTCATCACTTATCCAGTAGCCCAATTCTAAGTTAAGGCCTAGGTCCGTGTTTTTCATATGGTCTTCTGCCGTTTCTCCAAAGTTCATATCTATTGCTTGTTCCTCAGATCCCTCAAGGTCCCAAACTTGTTCTCCTGATAAAACATAAGCCCAATATCCGCCTACCCCAATGCTGTAATTCTTCAGCTTAAAATTAAACTGAAGGGGGACTTGCAAATAACTAATCCTATTATCAATCGTTCCACTTATTCTTTGCGACGGATTAGCAGGGTCAGGCATAGTGAATTCTTCTCCTCCTCCTTTGAAAACGTACTGCACGCCTAAAGTTATTGACATGTTATCCTGGAAACGGAAATCAGTATGACCTCCGATAAAGTATCTTGGGACATAGGTTTCAGATGAGATGATTCCAAAGAGCTCTGCTGCACATTGGTCCGCTCCGTCGTTGTACAAAATGGTAGAAAGATTTCCACCTGCTCTTACACCAAAATTAAACTTTCTAGCAAAGTCTGTTTGCGATCGTTCTTGACCAAAAGTGAGCTGAGTTGACAATAAGGTCATTGACAAGATTAATAAAACTAAATTTTTCATCTTAATATGGGTTTGTAGCAATAACAAGCCGTTATTGCGGGTTAAGGTGAACGAAAAAAATAGCTTCTGCGGTCATTGATTTGGGCCCCTCCGATAGTTGATTCCTATTTTTACTGACTTAAATGGTAGAAGGAGTCCTCCTGCAATATGAATCAATTTTAATTTTTTGACTTATCGAAAGTTGCTCATTTTTAGTTTTGAATAAGTTTGGAAATGAATTAATACGATCAATTCCCATGGAAAGGTGAAGTCGTCGGTAGTTCTTTGTCCTTCAGTTAATCATATCAGGAAACTCGTACCTATTCTTCTCCTTGTTGTATGAATAGCGATAGGACGGAAGGTTGAAGCCAAATTGCTCTGCAAGCCACGAAGCTATTGCGTAATACAAGCCTTCTGCTTGATAATCTGTGAGAACTAGTCTAATTTCTAGGATCTTAATTGTAATCGGCGCTGCTATTTTTGGGGTAATTAAATGTTCCACCCATTTAATTCCGGCTTTCAGATAGTCGATTTCCTGCGGAGATAGGTTTATACAATCTGGGGCTAGTTTAATGCCTATTAAATCCGTAACCTCTAGCTGATCGTGCTGAACGGAACCAATCTCTGCTGTAATGCTAATCCATATTCCCCAGCTGGATTTGATGATTTTGTACTCAGAAGAACGCATGATTTGGTTTGATAAGGTTGAGAGGGTACTTAATACGGTTATCTACTGCTAATAGCAAAATCTAGGGTTACTTCGTTTCAGGAACTTCAATCAAGGTACTGTACGGTACGCCCCCCGAGCTTTCATTAAAATCAAATACCTTTTTGAAGCCTGTTCCATCTTCTTTTAAAGAAAAAATTACGCCGTAATTGAAGCCCCCGCCAAATCTGGTGAGTCCCCATAGCATGCCATTACTAGGCAGTAGATTCCCCTCAGGAAAGCGGCCATTTGTGCAATCAAAATTATGAATGGTTTGGAAGTTGGTTCCGTCGTCGTTGAAATTGAAAATTGTGCCACAATTTTGCTCTCCTCTTAAAGCCATCATGCCCCATAATTTGCCACTGCTTGCAATTAAATCTCCCAGTGCAGGGTAAGCTAAATCAAAGTGCTCAGTATATTCCGAACCATCGAAGTTTATACTATAAATTACGCCTTCATTATTTACCCCTCCACGTGTGGTAATACCCCATAGCTTGCCGTTGCTAAGTGTAATACCGCTTTCTGGTTCACTACCGTTACTGCTTTCAAATTCATATGTCTTTTTATAGTCCGTCCCATCTGAATGAAGGGTGAAGATTACTCCCATATTATTCTTTCCGCCACGTGAAGTAACACCCCAAAACTTATCATCGTGCTTTAAGAGAGCGTTCCGTGGATTTGCACCATCTGACTTTCTAAAGTTGTGGACTACTGCAAATTCTTTTCCGTCAAAACTTAAGTTAAATACAAGCCCAACCCCATTTGCTCCACCCTCACTTGTCATGCCCCATAGTTTTCCGCCACTTTCGATCAATTCACCTAATGGTACAGCCCCATTGCGGCCATTGAATTCATGCAAGATTTCAAATTCCGAACCGTCCGTATTTATCTTGAAGACGGCTCCATAATTTCCTGCTTTTTCTCCACCAATCGTTACTCCATAAAGGCAATTGTCGGCCAGGCTTAGACTGGCAAAGGGATAGCCGGTGTTATGGTCAAAATCATGGACTTTGGTGAACTCTGTTCCATCGGAATTGAGGTGGAATATAGTACCCAAACCATGTTTGCCACCAGTTGAAGTAACACTCCATAACTTAGATGATTGGCCGTACATAACAAGCTGACTCAGTAGTAGAAGTATTAGGGTTGCTGTTCTTTTGGAGTTCATTTACGGAGACTTTAGTTATGAAAGTTATGCGCTTTATTTTGATCACCTATTTATTGGGCTTGTTGTTTAATTCGTCCCATATGTGGTTTCGCGGAATTCATTCCGCTGTGGAGAACAATGATAACTGACGTTTATGTTATTCGTACATCCTTTCTCGTACAGGGTAGTACTTCTTACCGTCGAGGTATACTGTGATTGACAGGTTTTTATCAAAAAGTGTAGTATCATTTACCAGAATTTTGCATGCCAAAACTTCATTCTCTCTAACGTCTAAATGTTCGATGTTTACATCATGATCATTGTATAGGGAACAGTAGTACTCAAACTCTCCCCAGCCTCCTTGGCCGATTATTTGAATACCACTATTCCATTTTTCCACATTTGGCTTACCTAGATGACTTTCATCGACAAAAAGCTCCAATAATCGTTTTTCGCTTCGGGCATTATGATTGGAATCAAATTCTACGCTATAGTTGCAAGAGAGCAACTCCTCAGCATGTTTTTGCTGGTCAACTGGACTACATCTCAATAAGATGAGGACGCTTAATACCGTCAAGGTTACATTTGAATTAGTCATTGCTTAATTGATGTACATTATTCGCCCCGTTAATTTCAATAGGGTCAACTTCTCTTTTGTTATCGCCCAATCCTTGCCAGATCCGCTATTAAATTTCTTGCAACATTTGAATTATCCTCACCTTCTGATTGGCATAGATGTGCTCACTACCTAACTTCTTTTTTAAGACATTCGCTAATTCTATCTCATTGTCTTCTCTCAAGTTCTTATGGACATATTCGATTGCGTTAAAGTCTCCCTTATTAAAAATGAGCAATAAGTTCGCTGTGGTTAAAATCAATAATACTATTCTCATTGGTTAGTCTTTTTGGGGGAATTGCCTACCAATCCCTAAAATAATAACAAAGAACCTCAGTTCATCCATCCTACTTATCCACCATGCTTTTCATTATTAAGCGAAAAGCTACCTCCAATCTATACTGTATCTACTACCTAAAAATGCGCCAAAGACACCGATAATTCACCCGAACGGGTGAAAAATTTCTTTCAAGAGCCCAGCAAATTTGTGCCATAGTAAAACGCTTACCCTATGGCTCAATTTTTTACCTCCCTTGTTACCATCCTATTATTCACATTTACCCTCAGCGCACAAAACATTACGGTTACCGCCGCCATTGGCTTGGCGGATGATTTTTGCACCTTTCCGGTCAATGATCCCGATACGGACTGCATTAATGTTCCGGTGGCGAATAATAGCCTGACCTACCTTCCGGGTGAAGATGGTCAGATACTCATTACGTACCGGATCACCAACAACTCTCCCGGAACCATCACTAGTGTGCTACTAACGGATTCAGATCGGGGTACTATACTTCCGGTTTCAACCGTCAATATTCCACCGGGCGCTGTGCGGACTACCACCAGGATTTTTGCGGCTGAAACCCTGCCTCGGGACGTAACTCCTACAGTTACTGCGACTTTGGAAAGTAGTACCGGCATGAGCACCACGGTTACCGATACCTACGACTTTGAAGTAGTGGCCCCCTCTGTCACAACTTCTATTGAATTGTACCGGGCCGAGGAGGAATGTACGGACCCAGAAGACCTGGTGACTTGCGGCCCATCTACTAGCGGAAACGCCACTCTTTCCATTGTGCCAGGCGATAATATGTACTTTGAACTGAATGTCACCAACAGCGGCTTGAGTACACTCACTAGTCATAATGTAACTATAACGGAGCTAGGGGTATCTATTTCAAGTAGTGGTTTGATAACCCCAATCACTACCTTCACTTTTCGAGCTATCCCTACCGTTCCTACTATGCCTGGTACTTACAACTACACCGCCAACTACACGAGTGAAGATTTAGCGGGTAATCCAGTGAGCAGTAATATCCCCATTACGCTGATCATACCGGAACCCGAAGCTGCTGTAGAAATACAGCTGTACGTGGCCCGAGATTTTTGCCCTGACCCTGAAGACCTGGCGAGCTGTCCGGTGGGCAGTTCGGGTACGAATACCTTGACCATTCCCCCAGGCCGCAATGTCTACGTCGAGTTTGATATCACTAATACCGGTTTTGATACCCTGACCAACCACGAGGCAACGATTCCAAGCTGGGGCGATGTGACGAGTACGAGTCTTCGACTACAGCCGGGAGGTACAATTATCGTACGCAATTTTATCGCGGCACCGACCCTACCTGGTACCTATAACTACACGGGTGTGTACACGGCAGAAGATTTAGCGGGTAATGAGTTTAGCATTAGCCTACCCATTACGCTAGAAGTACCGACTCCTGAAGCGTCGGTAGAAGTACAGTTGTACGTGGCTCGAGACTTTTGTCCCGACCCAGAGGACCTGGCGAGCTGTCCGGTGGGCAGTTCGGGTACGAATACCTTGACCATTCCCCCGGGCCGCAATGTCTACGTGGAATTTGATATCACCAATACGGGGCTTGATACCCTGACCAACCATGTGGCAACAATACCGGGCTGGGGTGATGTTACAAGTACGAGTCTTCGACTACGGCAGGGAGGTACAATTATCGTGCGCAATTTTATCGCGGCACCCACGCTGCCTGGTACCTATAACTACACGGGCGTGTATACGGCGGAAGATGATTTCGGCAATGAAGTCAGTATCAATCTACCCATTACGCTAGTGGTACCGGCCCCGGTGGCTTCAGTAGAAGTAGAACTGTACGTGGCTCGGGACTTTTGCCCTGACCCAGAGGACCTGGCCAGCTGTCCGGTGGGCAGCTCGGGTACAAATACCTTAACGATCCCCCCGGGGCGCAATGTCTACGTGGAGTTTGATATCACCAATACGGGGCTTGATACCCTGACCAACCATGTGGCAACAATACCGGGCTGGGATGATGTTACAAGTACGAGTCTTCGACTACGGCAGGGAGGTACAATTATCGTGCGCAATTTTATCGCGGCACCCACGCTGCCTGGTACCTATAACTACACGGGCGTGTATACGGCGGAAGATGATTTCGGCAATGAAGTCAGTATCAATCTACCCATTACGCTAGTGGTACCGGCCCCGGTGGCTTCAGTAGAAGTAGAACTGTACGTGGCTCGGGACTTTTGCCCTGACCCAGAGGACCTGGCCAGCTGTCCGGTGGGCAGCTCGGGTACAAATACCTTAACGATCCCCCCGGGGCGCAATGTCTACGTGGAGTTTGATATCACCAATACGGGGCTTGATACCCTGACCAACCATGTGGCAACAATACCGGGCTGGGATGATGTTACAAGTACGAGCCTTCGATTACGGCAGGGAGGTACAATTATCGTGCGCAATTTGATTGCGGCACCCACGCTGCCTGGTACCTATAATTACACGGGCGTATACACGGCGGAAGATGACTTCGGTAATGAGTTTAGTATCAATTTACCCATTACACTAGAGGTGCCAGCCCCAGAAGCCTCCTTAGCGGTAGAGTTGTACCTGGCAGAGGATTTATGTACAGACCCCAATAGTTTGGCGACTTGTAGTGTGGGCTCTTCTGGTACAACTACTTTGACGCTGGCTCCGGGCAGTAATGCTTATATCGAATTTGAAGTTACTAATACAGGGATCGATACTTTGACCAACCACAATGCAACGATAATGGGTTGGGGCGACATTACGAGTACGAGTGCCCGAATAGGGCCCGTCCCGATTTTAATCCTGCGCAATTTGCTTGCGGCACCCACCTTGCCCGGTACTTACAACTTTACCGCGGTTTACACGGCGGAAGATGATTTTGGCAATGAGGTAAGTATCAGCTTACCGGTGACCGTAATAGTAGACTGTTCGCTAGGTGATAATGTTCCGCCAATTGCTAACTGTCAGGATATTAGCCTTACGGTAATGGACGGCATTACCAGTACGATTACTGCGGGCCAAATTAATGACGGTAGCTTTGATCAATGTGGCAGTGTATCCGGAGCATTGGATATTACCGAATTTACCTGTGCTGATGTAGGGGATAATACGGTAACCCTAACGATAACAGATGAAGAAGGGAACAGCAGCGACTGCCAGGCTACGGTGACGGTGGAAGCAGACGAAAATATAGCCTTGGGCCCCGTTGGCGAATGCGTTAGCGTAAATACACCCTTGGGACCGTTATCGGTCAATAACTTTATCAATATTACCGGACCTGAAGGCCGTCTCATTGCCGCCGTGAGAAAGGGCTCAAACCCACAAATTACTAGTGTCCAAATAGAGCTCTATCGTGAAGCATCGGAGACTGCCGGTACTGGCGATGAGCTCCGGGTCAGCAAGCGGCTTACGATTACTCCCTTGAATATGAGTGGTAACCCGGTCAATCCGCTTGCACCGGTAGATGTCAGAATTTATTATCGAGAAGCCGAATTGCTGGCCCTGGAAGGGGAGAGTGGTTTGGACCGTTCAAATTTTCAACTGGTGAAAGACAATGCTTCTTGTGGGGCAGGTGGCTTTACTGGGCTCAATGCTGGGGTCCTTAACACCACCAAAGGCGTACTGGGCTGCGCTAATGCGAGTGACTATTACGAAACGACCGTACTCAGTTTTTCCACCTTCTACTTATTTGCTGATGCTACCATCCTTCCGGTAGATTGGAGCTCTTTCACTGCTACCGCAAAGGGACAAGATGTACTGTTGAACTGGGCTACTACAGCCGAGGAAAACAATAGCCATTTTGAAGTAGAAAGAAGCACTGATGGGCGCCAGTTTCAGTTTCTCGCCAAGGTGGAAAGCAGCGGTAGTAGTTTCGGTGATGAGTATTCTTTCTTAGATGATCAACCTATTTCAGGCACCAACTATTACCGGATTAAGCAAGTGGATTTTGATGGGAGCAGTAGCTTCAGTGAGATCCGGCAGGTCCGCATGGAATCATCAGTCAATGTGAAAGTATTTCCCAACCCAGCTCACGACTTCCTCTACCTCGAAGGCCTGGATGGGGAGCAGGTGGAGATTACCAACGGGCAGGGAAAGACTGTCTTGCAGTATACTTACCAAGTGGCTAGTCCAATACCCGTTGCACAATTACCCGCGGGCTTGTACTTCTTGCGGACTTCCGCAGGAGTATTGCGTTGGGTGAAGAGTTGATCAATGAACTATTGAAAAGACCATTGCCATGCAGTGGCAAAAGATGCACATAGAATTGTACATTTTGACGCGGAGGGGTGAAAGCCCTTCTGCGTTTTTTTGTGTTGAACTGTGCCCCCCGTAGCTCAAGTTTATCAGTCCATTCAATAGCGCCTATTATTTAGACCGTTGTTTGGTAGTTTTAGTGGGAATAACTAGCTTTCGCTCACTGGCCAGAACGATTGCCAGATTCAGTAAATAAAACACTTCTCTCGAGCCGTGCTAAGCTTGTGATGTAGGTATTAGCTTTATTAAAGGTTATTCATGAAACAAGTCCTATTTGTCTACGACAGATTTGAAAAGAGAGGCTCTAATGAACATTTCTGGCATTTTATGCTGGGGTACCTCCTTCCGGCTATTCAACATTACCACCAGTACTATTACCTTAAAGAAATAGAGGTTCAATTCGTTTTTGAGGACTGTGGCCCCGCTATGAATCCGGTGACTGAAGAGTTGGCACAGCTATTCGGGCTAGACTATACAATTGATCAACAGCTTCAGCAGAAAGAACAGCTCTCGGAAAATGCTGTTGTATTGCCTAGGTGGGATAAAGTACTACAACGTACGTCTTTTTTCTTGTTCTGGCCGTCTCGATTACACACCGATTTTCCATTTAAGAGCACGAAGAAATACAAAGATATCCGAAAAGGGCTATTTCGGAATCTGTGGTCAGGCTATCTGTTGAGACGCAGTGTTTTGCAAATGCGAAGGCTTCTTATTGATAAGGTAGGTGTTGAAAACGTCGATGAAACAGCTGAGTACTTGCTAATCAAGCGGTCGGAGATGCCCAGTTTTTACGCTGCTGATGGAGGAGCGAAGAAGAAGGGATATGGCGTTTTTCGCCGTTCTTTCCAAGACCTGGACGCTGGCCAGAATACTTTATCGCAGGATGGTATTGCTGCCAAGATTTTTGAACCCGGAAAGCACACTTTGTCAAAGCAGGTAAAAAAGTTTAATGCGGCCAAAGGAGTGGTGGCAGTCCGGGGAGCTGACCTGGTGAATATCATCTGGCTTCGACCGGGAACCCGCGTTTTTATGATCAACACCAAGAACAATCCTCCTTTCCATTTTTATAACCTTGCTGCTATACTGGGATTGAAGTTAGTAGAACGATGCACAGACTCACATTTCCCGGCATTTCAAGATTTACAAATTTCTGAACTTATAGAGACCTATGGCTAGAACTGCCACTGACCTCACAAGCCTATTAGATTTTATCCAGGAAGTGCGAACATCAGCTGGGTTCCAATTGGAAAGAATCAAGCTTGATCAGCAGCAGGACTGGGCGATCAAGGAGGGCGCACTTTCACACAAAACTGGTGGATTCTTTCACGTAATTGGTGTTCGTCATCAGAATTCACTTAGCGATAAACTTTATTTCTACCAGCCTCAAAGCGGAATCACCGGGCTCCTCGTGCACGCCACTAAGGACGATGTTTTTCTACTGACGAAGGCCCGGGTAGAGCCCGGCAGTGCTAGTGTTGTACAACTTAGTCCCACTGTTCAGGCAACTCCAGCTAATTTCCTGCGATTGCACCAGGGAAAAGCAACACCTTACCTGGTTTATGTCTATTCGGCAAGCAATCAAGTACTGGGGTTTAACTCAACTAATCATTTGGACATTGGGCGATTATACTATCAAAAGACCAAATGGCTAAACTATGCCTTGGTAGATGAGCTCCTTCCTACGGAAGAACAATTCATCTGGGTTTCTCTATCCACTTTGTGCGAGGCCGCTCGGGAAAGCTACATCGTTAATACTGATTTGCGGTCTCTGCTAGCCGCCTTTGATTGGGACGCACTCAATGGCCATGCTAATCAAAGCACAGAATTGCCCTCGGTATTGATGCAGTTTTTTCTGAAATCGGTGGTGACTGGAAAAGTAATAGATCGATTTGTTCCCATTGATCGATCTCCCGATTTTTTAGTACATGAATATGGGGTTAGTGAAAAAAGTCAGGCTGTAGCTATTGATATGTATACCGTTTCTACTCGACACCGCGAGGTAAGCGAGTGGGTACAACCACTGTGGAGCGCCGAGAAGAAAGGTTGGGTGATACTTTACTGCAGAGTGGTTCAGGGGCAGCAAGCGTTTTTACTGAGTGTGTTGGAAGAATCTGGCGTGGCGGGCAAATACACGGTAGGGCCAAGTGAATTGATCTATCCAGATGAATCACATTCGCCAAATCTCCCCGCTAATAGCAGAGAAATCTGCACCTTTTACCAGTCGGACGAATGTGGGCGCTTTATTAATCACGAATATTGTTTCCAGGTCATCGAGGTGCCAGCTGAAATACCAACCCAAGACCATCAATTTTGGGTTTCTCCCTTAGAGCTAAAGCAGATATTGACTATGTCTAATTTGGCAAACATCCAGCTGCGTAGCATCTGCTCTGCACTGGTAAAGGAGATAAACCCCTTTAGCAATTGGTAGTAAAGCTTTGTCTGACATCTATCTTGAACGTCGAGTTTCCATAGCATTCCAATTACTATTACTGCCAAGACCAGGATGAGCACTCTTTTCACAACTTTACTTTTTCTTTCTTAAGGAAGAACTACACTTAACATCTTGTCCGAGAGTCAAAAAATAAAATCGTGTTTGGCTGGAGCGTGCACTAATAACTGCTGTTTGCGTTGCAATTATCGCTCTTCCACCAGTTGAATGTTATTTCCGCAAGTGTCGTTGAATACGGTAGCTACCACGGTACCCATTTCTGTGGGCTTCATGCTAAACTCCACCCCCAACGCACTTAAGCGCTCGTATTCGGCTTGTGCATCATCCACATAAAACTGAGTCCAGGGTATTCCGGCCTCCATCAGTGCTTCCTGGTAAACCTTTGATGGTTCGAAATGATTGGGGGCGGGCTCGAGCAGTAGTTCCGGACCATCTTGATCGTATTTAGAAACGACCGTCAACCATCGATTCCCTCCACCCAAAGGAGCATCTACTTTCTTGACAAAGCCCAGAATGTCGGTATAAAAATCCAAGGCTTTTTGTTGGTCCCTTACGGGGATACTTACAATTTTGATTTTCATTGCTTACAATTTTGCTGATCGCATTCGCAAGATGGATCGATTTTATTTTTTCGACTTATCGAAAGTTGCTTTTTGGTAAACGGAGGGCGATACACCGGTCTTGGCCTTGAATAAATTCGAAAAGGAGTTGATACTGTCAAAGCCTACCGAATAGCAGGTGTCCGCTACCGAGCTGCCATCTTGCAATCTCTTCTTTGCCATTTCAATGCGTTTATTGATGAGGTATTGCCTGGGTGTGATGCCGTAGTACTTTTTAAAAACCCGAATGAGATGATATTTAGAGGTGAGCTGCAGGCGGGCCAGCAGATCCAACTTAAGGTCCTGATCAAAATTGGTGTCGAGGTAATTTTTGGTATTCACCGCCACATCAATCTGGATCTTGTTGGAGAAGTAGGTTTCCTTGAGTTGCTTTATTTTTTCGGTGTAATAACTCATGGGTTTTTTGTTGTTGTTGTCGTCCAACTTATCAGCTGAGCGAGATGCGAGGTAATGGCCAGTGCTAGTAAAGTCATTTTTTTACAATCTTTCCCGAACTAACGATTCCCGCCTTTGACTTTATTCGATAAAAATACACTCCTGATATTTGGTTGTGAAGATCAATCACCCAATTCTCTTCAGGAAAAGCAGTACGTTTTTCCTCTTTAATTAAACGACCCACTGCATCATATATCTGTAGCTCGTATTGCCCGGAAAAGCCATTAACGAGCTCAACGTTAATTCTATCATCAAACGGATTAGGATAAACGGTTAGAGCATCTGATGGTGCTCCAATGTATGTTTCGCCAGTAACATCATCGTAGCAATCATTTTTGAAAACCCCAACGCCATTAGTAATCGATCCAAGCCAGATGTTCCCCCTATCATCTTCATAAATGATAGCTATATTATCATCGTGTATCGGGCTATTTGATGTATCATATCTAGTCCACTCTTCCCCGTCAAATTTATTTAAGTAAACGTTGCCACACCAAACATCTCCACAGCTATCAATATGCACCGTACCTACACTGTTGGCCAAAAGAACAGAGTTGCTGGTATCATAAACCATCCAATCATTTAGACCATCAAATCTTACAATTCCTCCCTTAGGTCCACCCCCACTATAGGTCCCGAACCAATAATACCCTTCATCATCTCTTTTGATATCCCGTACATCGTTATACGGAAGGGGAGAATCTTGTGAGGTATAGTTGGTCCACTCCTCCCCATCTTTGATGGATAATCCGCCTAAGCAACCAAACCATACATGGTTAGTGTCTACTGGATAAATTGTTCTGACATTCCTGCTTAATAAGCCTGAGTTGTCGGGATTGTAATGTATCCATTCCTCCTCCCGATCGAACCGAGATACGCCACCTGTTGTATTAGCTGGGTAATTACTCGTTGTTCCTATCCACACATTATCAGCTTCATCAAGCGCTAAGCATAAAATAAAATTGCGGTGTAGTCCCGAATTGCTGACCGTGTAGCTTGTCCAAACGCCGTCATCGTAGCTGCTTAATCCTCCTTGCGTACCAAACCACTTTACATTGTTTTGATCAACTACTATTTCGCGCACACCATTCGATACCAATTCAGAGTTTTCAGTAGTAAAAACCTCAAATGTTCCATTGTCAATTTTCAAGACGCCGCCACCTGTTCCAATCCAAATTACACCATCTAAGTCTTGGGTGATTGCTCTAACGTAGTTGGATGGAAGTGGCGAGTTTTCCTCGTAATAGAAAAGCCAATCTCCGGTTTGGCAAAAGAGCGGCACGGTATGAAATGCCCCCAGTATTAGCATTAAGAAGAATCCTTTTTTCATAAGCGCTACCTCTTTTTGCATTTACTACTAAATGCGTTATCACAGTACAAACGTTTACTAGAGAAGAGTTGCGTTTAAAAAAGTACTGTTGCTATAGATCTTCATAAAACAGATCTAAGTCACGTTGATATACACCAGTTAAGGTAGTTACATAAACGGTATTGCCAAAAGAAGCAACGGAAGTAATCTTTGCTCTTTCCAGCCCTTCGTTGTTGAGTTGCCTCAATCGATAAGAATCTTCTCCCAAAAACAGGGTGTACAGCCGATCAAAACGATAGACAATAAGGCTATCTCCCAAAGATTGGCTTTCGTATAAGGGTTCCGGATAGCCTCCTTTAGATATCCAGTTTTCACCTTCGTCGGAGGAAATATGAAACACCTGAGTGAGATTAGTCTCAATGGCATAAACTTTTCCCCCATGCTCAAAGAATCTTAGCACATTAGATGAATCTATGACTTGACGGTAGCTACCGTCATCGTTTATTTTATAGACACCCTCGGGCGTCGAAATCAAGAAATAATCTTCAAAGCCTATGGCATTCTTAATTTCTATATCCTCCATCGGAATCGTAACTCGAATGGTATCAGTGATTCTGGTAAGGACGAATGGAGAAGGAATTTCTACCTTAAACAAGTAGAGGATAAGACTATCATTAATATTTTGGTTTCGGATTGGAATGAGGCACTGTCCCTCCTCATTTATACTAATACTCACCCGCGCGTGCACGGTACTGCCAAGGTCAATTTGTTCAAAGCCTTCTTCTATGGTGTGGAAATTGACGCGAGCATCGGTATCCAATGGGGAGGTATGGTTGGAAAACTTAACAACGCCAGCAGCAGTATTAAAATCCAAAAAATAATCTTTGTGTATCGGGAGTTTATAAAATTCAGGATGATGTCTTTTCCCTTCTTCCTCCACGCTTCCATCCGGTAGTATTTTATTAAAAATATAGGGGCCATCTACCAGTAGCATGTCTTCGGTCGCTAAACTATTGGTCCTGATTTTGCCATAGAATCTAAATTCCTCATTCTCTTGCCAAGCTTTCACCAGGGGAACTTCTATTTCTACGGTTTCAATAATAGGTTCTTCGCAATTTGAAATGGCTATTGTAATAATGGCCAAACACAAAAAGAGTACTCTGTTTATCATAGTATAGATTTTGGACAGCAAGAGAATATCAGTAAGAACCTAATGTCTCTCTGTTGCTTAAGGAAGGGATGGACTCTCCAGGCCTACCACTAAGGATTATTACACTACTTAAGCACGACAATACCAGGAGCATGCCCACTTGTATACAGTGAGAGGAAAGGCAAACGTGACACGCTTACCTAATTGTTTCTAAAATAGGTACAGTCTACAACTTTATCAACTTAATATTAACCGGCTCAGCCTCCTGCCCTTTTTCAATGATTTGCAGTGTATACATGCCCGGAGGCACATTACTCACATCCAATGCACGCGGCCAGGCCAGTAATGTCTCTGGCCAGCGTTGATTGAGCCGACCGCGTGCGTCGTACAGTCGCAAGTCAAGCACCAGCGGGAAGCGCGATATAGGCCCGTATAGTTGAATCTGGTCCCGTACTGGATTGGGCGCTATACGATAATCGATCGAAGGGAGGAGATCTTGCTGGCCAGCAATAATGTCGTTGCAAGATTGGATGTTGGGGTCTTGCCAAAGTAGTTCTTCATTATTCGAAAAGCAGCGCACACTTTCGGGACTGGCAAATAGGTCGCCAAAGCTACCGCTGGGGATGTCGAAAAAGGGATCAAGCAGGAAGGTGTAATCCACGCAACCAATATCCTCGATTATGGTTAATGGTAGTCGAACGGTATCTGCACCAAATTGTACCCGGTAACGGCTACAGTTGAATTGCTTTTTAGTAGCACCGTTCAGTAGCGTAAAGTCAATGATTTCGTCCACCACCACCCAAGAGAATTCCCGAGCGGAAAGGGTGTCTCCAGCCTGAGCCTGCCAATCGTAAATCAGAAATTCCTCCGCAGGGGTGTTCTCCGCAGGGACTACGTAGATTTTATCATCCAGTTCCCGTATCGCGCCCACGTAGGTTGGGGTAGGCAGGTACACCTCGTCTTGCGCAAAGACTCTTCGATACGTCTGGCCACTAATCGTAGTGTCGCCATCAGTGCTGAGATAAAAGGGGAAGCGGTTGGCCACTAAGTCTTCGCCTGTCTGCGTCCAAGTATTGCCATCAGTAGTAAATTCTTGGGCACTGCTAAGGATAGGAATTAAGAAGAGTAGGAAGAGTAGAGAGCGGGTCATATTAAGTGATTTAGGTTATCTAAATATAGCCAATCTCAATGCGCAGCTCCCCGCTTATCTTCCTGTAATCTTGTAAATTGCAAAGTAGTTGTCAAATCTATTGTCATTGCCTTTGCAACATTACTCGTCCAACTAATGCGTATTTCGTTTCGCGGAATTTATCCCGCTGTAATTAATCACAACGGAATAAATTCCGCGAAACTATAAATGGGACGAATTAGGGTAGACTCCAACATAATAGGTCATGCTCAGCTACGACTGCGTCTAACACCCAAAAATGACCGTTATATGCCTACCCCGCCTCTACAACCAAGTCTTAGTAATGATTTAGTGCGGCTGCGCCCTTTGCAGGAAGATGATTTTAAGGCCTTGTACGCTGTGGCTTCCGATCCCTTGATTTGGGAACAACATCCGGTAAAGACCCGTTCGCAGCCCGATGGCTTCCGCGATTTTTTCCAGGAGTCTTTGAAATCAAAAGGAGCACTAGTGGTCATCGATCAGCAGAGCGACCAAATCATTGGGAGTTCCCGCTTCAAACCCGTACCGGGCAATCCCGCTGGGATAGAAATTGGCTGGAGTTTCTTAGCTCGAAAATATTGGGGAGGAGACTACAATCGGGCGGTGAAAGGCTTGATGATCGCGTACGCGCTACAGCATTGGTCGGCAGTAGCTTTCTTCATTGCGCTGGATAATATGCGCTCGCAAAAAGCCATGGAGAAGATTGGCGGTGTAAAGCTGCTTGATCCAGCCGCTAGTAAGCTTGCGCCCCGTGATCCAGGCGATGTGGTTTATGTCGTGAGGGCGTGGCAGGATTGATGTAAACTGATGCCCTGAATGAGGAAATTAGCCTGTCAAAGCCATCCTTTCTTCGGGGCTTTGCAAGTATGCACTGCCCGTTAAAGGCCACGTCTGAAAACGGCTTATAGGTTCAAAAAGATCAAATCTTGGCCGGTACTTGTCAGTTGTTGGTTGGCGCTTTCGGGCGGTGTCATTCGCCCTTAGTTTTACGGTGAATCCCAT
This sequence comes from Bacteroidota bacterium, assembly GCA_038528965.1. Classification (GTDB taxonomy): domain Bacteria; phylum Bacteroidota; class Bacteroidia; order Chitinophagales; family Saprospiraceae; genus Lewinella. The sequence continues at coordinate 77,462 of JBCBEC010000013.1, forward strand.
CAAAATTTTGAATTTGATCAGCATCCAACCCAAGTTGGAACGGATAGTTATTTGCCGAAGCCGATCAGATAAGTCACCATTAAATTTTCAAACATGTATTTCAAGTCATTAATGATTCTATTTGCTTCCATTTGGGTGTCTACTACAATGATCGCTCAAACTGTACCTCACCCAAACGTTCTTGCATCTAGCCAGCTACCGCGTATCGTACTAAATGGGGTGAGCTTTAACACTTCCAGTTTTGGTATTGATCATAATGTGTACTGTGAGTGTGCACTAAATGCGAAGGAACTGAGGCCTAATTTGGAATTTATTATCAATACAATAGACCCAATCTGTAAGACCTCATACATGAACTTCATCGATAAGAACTACTTGAGTAGTAGTAGTTTTTCGTTAATAATCGATGAGAAGACAGATGAACGTCAATTAATTGAGAGAATTAAAGAGCAGTACCTTGAGCTTTTGAAAATAGGTGCTATATCCCCAGAGGAAAATAGTCTTCTCATTCAAATGCTACAGAACGTATCCAATGGTAATCTAGATTTTCAAAATACTGTCAACGCTCTAATCAATTCGAAAAAGGGTTCATCAAATGGCCTGATTTCATATGTTAGTGTGTCATTACTTGAGAATTCCATCCATTTTTGGAATTCAAAGAGCGGAAAAGGGGGCGGAACAGATAGTGAGTTCGCCGAATTTATTTGCCCGTGGTGTATAGTATTGGGACTGGCAGATTTAGCTGGAGCAACCTATGGTATGGTAGAATATGCGCTTACAACGGAAACAGATAGCAACCATGAGGAATATGGTAATGAGTTGTTGGGTGCGGGCTTAAGTTCAGGAGCAAAAACTTCGTTAGGTAGAGGACTTGGATTTATTAGAGATTAAGCGGGCAATATTGTATTGATTCTAGTTGAGGTGTCCACAATGGTACTTAGCCAGGTTACGAGTGTTTACATAAACTCCTATCTAGGAAAACTGGCAGGTATCATTGTGGTAACTTCAGCATTTGAATCAAGATTTGTTGATGCTGTCATAGCTCGCTGTCTCGGCTTCTTATACAAGTGTACATTTTTTATTTACTATCTAGTCCCCCACTGCCCTCAACTCCGCTCCAACCACAACGATAGTGTTTCCTTCCCTTTTCTTGATACGGGTATCTTATGTCCCGTTTGCAATTCTAAGACTTGATCACTTTTGTTATACAGGCGCACGTAGCCCTGGTTGACAATATAGGACTGATGACAACGGTGGAAATAATCCGGTAACAGGTCCATATAGTAACCAATATTCTGGCTCACCACTTTGCGCTTGAGCGAACGTTGGCGACTAAGCACATCTTCTTCCAAGCAAAAAAAGTAGGTGACCCAACCATCAGCCTGCAAGTACACAATGTCATCTAACAGTACTTGCTCTACGAAATTATGATAAGCCAGTACAATCTTGTCGTGCTCTTTTTGTGTTTGGACTTGCTCCAACAGGCTAGCCAGTTGACTTGGCGCAGGTAACGCCTGCTGCGCTTTCACCTTGGCGATGCCCTGGCGTAAACTGGCACTATCAATGGGCTTGGTGATGTAATGAATGGCATTCCACTTAAATGCCTCCACGGCAAATTCTTCGTAAGCGGTGACAAACAGAATCTTGAAATTAGGATTAGGGTAGTATTTCAGCAAATCAAAGCCACTCTGCTTACCGAGTTTGACATCCAGAAAGATAAAGTCAGGCTGGTGCTTTGCAATCAGGGTTTTGCCCTCAGCAACATTCTGGGCCATTCCCATTATTTGAATCTCTGGCGCAATTTCTTCAATCAGTAAACGTAGCGCCTGTTGTGCGTGCAGTTCATCTTCAATGATGCAAGTTTTCATTGGTGTAGTGCTTGTTAGTTTTGCTTGGGAAAAGTCTATTAATTCAACGAAAGTAGAATGGAAACTTGTGTGCCACTGTACAATTCGTTCGGCTGTAGTTCTTGAATAGTTACATGGCCTTCATCGGTGTTTTCTATACGCCGCTGTGCGATATTCAAACCTGCTGAGCGATGGGTTGACATTATTGATGCTTCTTCTTTTAGACGTTGTTGTCGATAAATACCCGTTCCATTATCTACTACCGTGATCTTGAGTAAGTCTGCATCCTGCTCGTAACGGATAGTCAGATGGCCGGGGAATGGTAGTTCACTTAGACCATGGATAATCGCGTTTTCTACGTAAGGCTGAATGAGCAGGGCTGGTATCCTAATGCTATGAAGAGGTAAATCGTCCGAGATTTCGAACTTGTAAGTGAACTGATTATTAAAACGAAAGCACTCTAGTTCAATATAGTTGCCAAGCATTTCAATATCCTCCGACAAGCTAATGACCTCTTTTCTAGCGGCCTCCAAAGCTTGGCGGGTAAGAACAGCAAATTTAGAGAGGTAGTCAGATGCAATGATCTGCCGTTTCTCATTTTTACTGAGTATAAACGCTTGTATGGCGGTTAGGCAGTTGTAGACAAAGTGTGGGTTCATCTGTGCCTGGTATGCTTGTTGTCGCAAACTGGCAATTTGATTTTGGAGTTGGAGTACCTCTTGTTTTTGTTGTTGCTGTTGAGCCTGTCGCCGTAGATGCAAGTTGTAATAGCTTACTGCCGATAATAGCGCTAGGCTGGCTAAGAAGACCCAAAACCAAGGGGTCAGCCAGAAAGGGTTCTGCAAATGGATGGGTTGGAAAGTGGAAGCGCTCCAACTACCATCTCGGCCCTGTGCTTGTACCTCAAAGGTATAGTTGCCAGGACTCAGCTTGGCCACTTCAATCATTGGATTTTTAGCAATGGTCCAGGTGGCTTGTTCGGAAAACCGGTAACGGTAAGTTATTTTTCCTTGTTGGGGGAGATCCAGGCTGCTGACAGCTAGCCGAATATTATCTTGCTGCCACCTCAAGTGCATGAGATGACTAACAGGCGTGGAAACGCCGTTTACCCACGCGCCTTCAATAAGTGGTTGGATGGCCTCATTCGGAAAATCAAAGTGTATGGAGAGCTTAATTACTCCTGCCAGGGTGCCCACCCACAATTGGTCTTGCCACGATTGGATGTCAGTAATCTCGTTAGAAGGCATTCCATCAGCTAAGGTGAAATGCCGAATGTGGTAAGAGTTGTCTGCTCTTAGTTGTATTCTGTTCAAGCCACTGTTGGTCCCTACCCAGATTTGTTGCTCGTAGTCTACATGGATGTTTTCAATGTTGTTAGAAGTCAAACCAGCCGATTGGTCAAGTTGCAGGATGGTGTCTTGCTTCCATATCAAAAGCCCTCCATTTTTAGTGCCAACTAGCAAGCTACCGTCTTTCATTTCGGCAATTGCCTCAATACGATTACTGAAGGCCGGATGGTGAAGTACTGGAGTAGTAGGACCATCCTGACTAAACTCGTAAAGGTTATTCATGCCGCCGATAAAAACCCGACCACGGGAGGATTCGTGTATACTAAAGATTCGTTGATGGGGAGACAGTTTGAATTTTGGTGATATGTAGGTATGATCCGAGTGGTGATCCGCCCAGAAAAACTGTTGTGTATTATAGTGCCAGGTTCGGTTGAGAAACTTAGCAGACGGGCTTGTCTTAAAGCTTTGGTGCCGATCAGTTGGAATGCTGATGGACGGATTTGCTTTCGCGTATAGGGGAGGAGTATGCCACTTTCCGTCCTGCCAAAAATTGAGCAGCACCGAGGCCCACAATCGTTTGGTGATACTATCATAATAAATATGATGTCCCCGACGGAGCTCTTCGTAATTCGGAATTTCTTCGGGAGCCTCCTGAGGCTTAAGTAAGTGTATCCGATGATCTTGTGTTCTCACGAAAGCACTGTCATGGTTGACAACGGCAATACTACGCACTTTTTGCAGTTGGGGATGCATTATGGTATTTACCAACATCGATAAATTCCTACCGTAGAATACACCATCTTCCAGAGTAGCTATCCAAATTCCTCCTTGCCGATCCTCAAGTAGGTGGGTGATTGTTTTACCTGGAAGTAGTGATTTTAGTGGTTGATGGACATTTTTTAAGCCTTCTTGCAGTGCGTTCCTAGCAAAGATGTCTATTCCTTTTTCGCGGCTTTTATAGCCCAGTATAAGATATTGTTCATCCTGACTTGACAGCATGTGGGTGATCAGACGATCATCGTCAAATGATGTGACCTGCTCAATGTTTGGTGATCCTGTACTTAGTTCAATTAGCTGCCCAAAGAATTGAATAAAACAGCTTTCCCCTTGGGGTTGGGTAAAATAGTTGAAATCAAATTGCAAACGTTCGGGAGGAGCCCCAGTTGCATACGGAAGCCAGTGCGTGAGTGGCAACTCCTGAGGACGTAAAACGCTTACCGGGAAAAAAGAATCGTCGGAGGATTGTTTAAGGTTTTGCTTTTGCTGATGAGTATATAAGGTTGCTGTGTTTTTATGGCCAAAGAACGTTTTTTCACCATGCTGCCATACAATGAGTCCAAAGGGAACATCAACACTCAAATCAATACATGCTCCATTAGGATGAATAGCTACTATGCCATCGTAAAGTAGAGATGTATAGAAAACGCCGCTGCTATCAACATATATCCAATTAACAAGTTGATCCCCATCCTGGCTTTGAAAGGAAGTGATTATATCAGTATGCTCGTAGAGGTGGACCTTCCCTTCGCGATAGATATAGACTTGACCGCTGAAACTATACATCCAAATCCAACCTCGGAAATCTTCAAATAGATAGAATATAACGGGGTCGGTTAACCCTTCTTCAATACCGATGTATTCGAACTTGTACCCGTCAAAACGGCAGACACCATTGTCGGTGGATATCCAAATGTAGCCACTTCGATCTTGGATAAGATCATAAACCTCTGAGCTAGGTAAGCCATTACTAGCTTGTAAATGTACAAGACTAGGATGCGCGCTTTGTGCAACTGCCACCGTCAGCGAAGTGGCTATGAATATCATAATGAGAACGCGGTACATGAGAGCAACAGTTAGCTCAACGCACTGAAGAGGCTTCGTGAGCGCTGGATTAACAATTATTTACCGACCAATAATAGGTAACGCAATTGTTTTACTGCGTATTTCACGAACCTTCTCTCAGGGCTTCAGTATCTTGGCCTACTCAACAATGAATTAACCAAACGTAAACTTTCATTCTATGTACAGAACTTTACAACAGGCTATCCTTCTTTTTCTTCTTTGGTGCCTAACGCTGGTAAGTAGCTACGCCCAACAAATTATCAATTCTAGCATTCAGTTTGAAGACTTAGAGCGAACCTATTTGCTCTATGTTCCCCCTGCCTACACGGGCGATGAGGCGGTGCCGCTGGTACTCAATTTTCACGGTTACACTTCCAATTCGGGAGAACAATTCTTCTACAGCGATTTTCGAGCAGTAGCGGATTTGAATAACTTCTTGGTGGTACACCCGCAAGGAACCGAGGACAGTGAGGGGAATACCCACTGGAATGTAGGTTGGGGCGGAAGCACGGTAGACGATGTGGGTTTTACCGCCGCCTTGATCGATAGCCTTTCGGCTGAATACAACATCAACCCAGAACGTATTTATAGTACGGGGATGTCAAACGGTGGATTCATGAGCTACCAATTGGCTTGTGAGTTGAGCGATCGCATCGCGGCGATTGCCTCCGTTACGGGTACCATGAACGTAGGGCAACCAGCAGCCTGTAATGCCACGCGCCCCATCCCCGTAATGGAAATTCATGGCACCGCAGATGAGGTTGTACCTTACAACGGAGCTGGCATTTTCCTGGGCTCTGAACCCGTAATCGACTTCTGGGTCGAATTCAACAATTGTAATGCTATGCCTACCGTAACGGACCTACCTGATATAAATACTGTGGACGGATCTACTGTGGAATGGCGACAGTACGGTGACTGTGATACTGGAGTAGGGGTAGAACTGTACAAGATATTCGAAGGAGGGCATACCTGGCCGGGCTCACCTATCAATTTTGCGGGTACCAACTACGACATGAATGCCACCGAAGAGATTTGGCGGTTCTTTTCCCAATTCGATATTAACGGGGAGATTATGGTTACGGATACCGACGAAGTATCAAGCGCAAGCCCATCGATTAAGCTCTTTCCTAATCCTACTGCCGACTGGCTACGCGTCAGTACGTCAGAAGTATTTAGCGGCAGCTTCCATATTCAAAACACACTTGGTCAAATTGTGCGCACTGGCCAAGTTTCTTCTAGTACGTTTGATATCCAACTTAGTGATTTGCCAAGCGGTATGTATGTACTGTCGATTGACGGAAGTGCTTATCAATTCATCAAAAACTAACAGCTTTAAATAGACGGTACATTTATCGCAACTTGTTACAGGGCATCTGGCTGTTGCCAAAATTGGTAAAAGAGGTGCCCTGTAGCACCTAGATCTCCGTTACCGAAAATTTGCTCAGACTAACCTAATTTTAAACCAGCTTGACCAAATCTCAATTTGCCAGGATATTAAATAGAATAGATAATAAATTAAGAGAAAATTTCGATTAGCGCTTATCAAATACCTGCTGCATCTCACTTAAAATTTTGAACTGTCCCTGGAGTCAATTTGGTGAATGTCCAAACACGTTCTAAATCTTTTACCTCAATACTTCAAGCTTGCACTCGACCAAGTAGGTCGTATCAGAGAGCGAGCTCATCTTGAAGCTGCTGCTCCAGAGTAGCCAGTCATTTCCATGCACTGGATTAACCGAAAATCAGATTAACACCATTGTGTTTCAAAACGTCTCTCAGTGCCCCGACTTGCTAAAGGTCAGGCCGTTTCAGGCCTAGGTCTACGCTAGTATTCGATTAGCCCCAGGGACTAGGAGCTTGTAATGGAATAGCAGCTGTTTTGCCGAATGTTGGCCAAAGCGGTTCAAATAATGGATAATAGCGGTCAGATTGTTGTTCGCTCTTTCCTTTAATCATATACCCCTCTACATTTGAAGTGTGAAGCCGTTAGAAATACGGTTTCTGCTTCTTAATTGATCCTAATAAATGTCGAAAAAACTTAATTGGTCTCACTTAAGAAGAATATTGAAAAAGCTACTCATGGTATTTTACCAGTGGTCGTCGTAGTTGTTCTATGTAGTACCCTGTAGCGTTTTCTTTAACTGAATTTATTGCGCTTTTACTATGGCAGTAATTGGGCTAAAATAAGTATGTGAAATTTGTTGAAAGAGGAATGAAAAGCTTGCACGCCATTTTCAGGTGTTCAATTGCTTAGCCATTTTGCACTCCTCTAAATTTCCTGTAGTTATTTCTCAACGCCTGGTTAATTTGACATAACCTAAAGACCAAAATATGACCGTGTTCTCTCGTTGGCTACCACTGGTGGCCCTACTTACTATTGCTTGTTGCAATCTTGAGGTCCATGCTCAAGATTGGGAAGAAGTCTACTTTGAAGACTTTACTACTTCCAATTCTAATCTTACTAATGTTCCCAATTTTACGCATGCTGGTGCCGCTTGGTCGCCAGGTGGTGCCAGTGGGTTGCACAGTGACCGATGTGCCAGGATTGTAATGAATCATCAGGCTCATTATCTCGCTTTCGAGTTGAATTTTTCGACCGATTACGAATACTTTGTGTCTTTCAATGGAAAGAAGACCCACGGTTTCGCTAAGCAGGTGGAAATCGTACACAGTAGTACGCCACCAGTCTTTAATCAGCCACCCACAGGTACGTTGATTGGGAGTGCAATCGACATTACTCAGACTGGACAGTTCTTGCCTGGCCAGGTCTACGACTCTGAGGTGTTCTCTGGTCTGAGTGGGAGCCATTACATCATTTTTCGAAAACCAGCCTCGGCAGGTAATGGTCCCCCTTTCAACAAAATTCTATTTGACGATTTCAAGTTGTATCGCCGATCCATTGGAGGAACATCGAATCCGGTCGTCAATATTTTGACTACCAATCAGACTGTAGACGAAGGGGCCACTACCTCAAATCAGCTGACAATTGATGTGGTACCTACTGAGGCAGTCTCCGTAAGCTTGGACTTGACCTTTGCGTCTAATACCCATTTCAGTGGCTTCACCCCCCAACCGATCACCTTTCCGGCGCTGCAAAGCGGTAACCAACCCTTTGATCTGACACCAGCTGAAGTGCCAGGACTGGCCGCGGGTATTTACACCTATGTGTTCGCAATAACACCAATCGGAACAAATGTGGATATCGGCAGCTTCGATGAAGTGACGATTAACGTGAATGTCGAAGAACCCACTTGTGATTTTGCACTGTCACTCGACATATCCACAATTGTTTGTGACGATAACTTTACACCAAATGACTCGACTGATGATACCTACACTTTTGATTTTCAGCTGATCCGTTCGGATGGGCAGCCTGGAACCTGGTCTGGCTTTTTCGGCTCACAAACAATCGCGGGAACCTATGGTACAACGAGCCCCTTAGGCCCCTTCAATATCAGTGATGGCAATATGGCGATTACTATAACGGATGCGGTTAATCCGGTTTGCACCGTATCTGCTACTGGTATTCCACCACTCCCTTGTTCTAATGGTGATGGTGATGACGTAATCAATTTTGTACAAACCCAACAGACCATCATCGAAGGCGAAACCGCCGGACTCTGTTTACGCCTATGGCCAAACAATACTTTTACGGAAGATGTCTATGTGGACATTGAACTTTTAGATGACGAATCCCCCTATTTTTCAAATTTTGAAACGGAAACGGTGACCATTCCCACTGGGAGTAATGCCGTGGTTTGTCTGCCCGTACCAAGCCGGGTAGAGGCGGGCGAAAGAGCAGAAGTGCTGACGTATCGCTTTGCGATCACCAATCCGCGATTAGCGGATGGTACACCCGTTACGCTAGGGCAAAACGCTATTCATACGGTCAAGGTAGTAGATGCCAGTTCTGCCCGTTTGCTATATCCAGGAGATATCGCTTTCATTGGTTTCGATAATTTCGTGGGCAACGAAACGGACCGCATTGTCCTGGCCAATATGGTGCCATTGAGTCCTGGTACGCGTTTCTCCATTGCTAACGCCAATTATTGTAGCCTGAGTGAGACCTGGTTCGAAGCGGGCGGTGGAAACCCACTGCAAATTTCGCAGGAAATCACCTACAGTGGGGACGATGACCTACCCGTGGGTAGTATCATTTGCCTGGACCTGCCGGGTGGCGGAACAGGCAGTGATTTGCTCGCCACAAACTTTCAAATCAATGGTGTTTCCACCAGTGATTTCTCTGTACAAAACAGCGGCATCAATAGCGAACCGAATATCAACTTGAGTGCTACTCAGGCTAATAATCTGTACCTCACTTCCGGAGATTGGGTCTTTGATGCTACCGCAACAACGCTTCTTGGTCGTTCTATCGCCGTCCTACAAGTAGGAGATACGGATAGCTGGTTAGCGAATAACTGTGCTGGAGGGACTCACCTTCCGGAAGATTTAGACTGCGTAGCAGGACCGGATTTTCCTGCGGGAGGTTCCTCCTATGGCTACTTTGATTGTAGCCAATACGGGACCAATCTGAGCCGCCTGGACTACCTGATGTATGCTGCCAATTCGGCCAATTGGACGACGGGAGCAGGTACCACTATTTTGGACCTACCAGGCACCGCCTGTGACCCTGCTTGTAACATCACCACCGATAGCCTCTATTGGATGATTCCACCTACGGACTTGGTGATCAGCTGCCTCAATGACGGTAGCGGCGTACTGGATACCTGGCTACAAAACTATGGTAGTGGTGTACCAGTGACGACTTGTCCCGATGGAGAGATTACGGTTTTCAATGATTTTGATGGCTGGCCACCCGTCAACACCATTTGCGATGGCGATACCCTGGAGGTCATCTTTACCGCAGTAGACAACTGCGGCAATCGCGCCGACTGTGTAGGCCTGGTCATCATCCAAACGGATGAACGTGAAATGGAAATTTCAGTACAGCCGAGCAACCTGAGTGTCGTTTGCACCGATGTTGCCAGTGTCAACATGGCATACATGGACTGGATTGCCGATTGGGGGGGCATGGAAGTGGATTTTACGTGTGGGCTGGAGCCGATTTTTGGAGTGGTGGATGGTGCAGTACCTCCGCTGAGTTGTAATTCACAAACGGAGGTGGTCTTCTTTGCGGTAGGTCTGTGTAATGATACCGTATTTGCTGATCCGGTGACCTTCTCCATCGTAGATAACACTCCCCCAGTAATCACTTCGCCTCCGGTACCTTTAACCGTGGACTGCAATCATCCGGAATACACCAGACAAATTGACGAATGGATTAGACAAGGTGGAAATGCCTCCGCTGAAGATGAGTGCTTGCCAACCATACGTTGGATCACCTCTGGCTCTACGGGTACCTATACTTGCGGTACTACGACTATAAACTTTCAGGCTTCTGATGCTTGTGGGAACCTAAGCCCTGTGGTGAGCACAACGCTCACGATTACGGATAACACACCGCCGGTACTGCTAACCCCACCTGCTGATATAACTATTGCTGTTGATGATCCGGGCTTGAACGACTTTTTGAACCTGTGGCTAACGGGGCAGTTCGCTGATGCCAGTGATGCTTGTGGTGACGTAAGCTGGACGAATGATTATGATACCAGTCAGCCACTTCCACTCTGTATACCTACGCCAGTTACATTTACTGTAAGTGACGACTGCGGAAATAGCATCCAAACGGTGGCCTTCTTTACAATTACTGAAGAGGTGGCTCCGGTTATTGCCAATGCACCACAAGGCCTGGAGATTGACTGTAGCGCGGCAGATTTTGATACACAGGTTAATGATTGGTTGAACAACTTCGGATATATGACAGCGACAGACAATTCAGGCCTGAGCCCAAGTTTGTCGTATGATATCAGCAGCACAAATCTACAACAGGTATGTGGGAGCTATCCAGTGGTTTTCTATGCTGTAGATGCTTGTGGTAACCTGACTTCAACTACCGCTACCATCATTGTCGAAGATGATAACGAACTGACTGCGGAGTACATCAATGGCGGTCAAGATATCACCTTGGTCCTCGGTGATCTCAATTTCGATTCCGAACTGGAAGAGTGGCTAAGTACAGGAGGTGGGCGCCCGGATTTAGTCAATGGTTGTTACAGTGAATTCACCTGGACTCATGACTTCTATGATCAGGTAGATCTGGCGGATTTTGGCGAAGATTGCCGCACCATTACCGTGAATTTTGTATTGGAAACAGGATGTGTAGCACATACCCTGCCACCACTTGACATTACGATCAATCTGGACGGCTTGCGCCAGAAAGATCCGGGATATGATCTTACGCTGGCTTGTCAGTGCGATGCCGGCAGCAACACCGTACTGGATGATTGGCTGGCTAATGACGGTGGAATCGTCTTCGAAAACTGTGTTGATGCTACACCGATTGTTATCACTCACTCTGCGCCCAATACAGATGACCTCACGAACTGTGTTGATCAGACGATTACCTTCACGATTACGCAAGGAAGCACCAGCTTTACTATTGAACGGCAGCTTATTATGTCTGCCCCTGTTTGTAGTCCATTGATAACCAATAGCGGATACGATTTGGAACTATCCTGTGGTGCACCAAGTACGGATGACCTCAATAATTGGCTGGCTGCTGTTGCTGGCATCACAGTAGCGGATGCTTGTGGTACAATGAGCTGGACGTACTCTACAGTAGACGGTGACGATATTAATGATTGTTTTGATCAGACCGTCACCTTTACTGGAACGGATGCTTGTGGCAATGTAGTAACAGTACAAAGGCAGATTCTGATGATCTGTGACCTAAGCGTTAGTATAGTTGATAATGGCACCCAGCTTTGCGCCCAGCTTGACGGAACCTGCGCTGGTAACACGATCTTCACCTGGAGTAACGGTCAGATCGGTCAATGTATAACCCCAAATGGTGGGCAGGTGACCACTTATACTGTTACGGCTTCCTGTAGCATGACGGATGGTAATGGTTTCCCAGTCTGTACCGACCTGACTTCCGAGCCGTACACCTATTATCCGGATTGCCCGAATGACTACGGACTAAGCATCAACTACATCAGCAGCATCAATCTGTTACATGGCCAGTTGACTGGTTGCAATGGTACGCCAAGCTATCAGTGGTCGCTAGACGGACAAGTGATTCCAGGAGCAACGGATCAGGACTATAGTCCGACGGTAACGGGGACTTACGCTTTGGAGGTAACGAACTGCCTGGGCTGTGCCCCGATCGTTGCATCCTATTACTGGTGTGAAAATATTGACGTGACCATTGATCCGGACTGCACGACTACCAATTATGATATTCTCTTTCTGTTCGACAATTCAGGAAGTATCAGCCAACAGGAGTTTGATGACTTGAAGGCTTCCATCCTGAATACGGTAGCCGATGTGGAAAGTAGGGTGCAAAGTGCAACGCAAGTTCGCTATGGACTAGTGGCCTACAATACGAATGACCCGAGCTTCCGCCAGTGGATTAACACTTGGCAACACGCCCCATTGACGGATTTTGCCCGGCCATCAGGAAATTGTGCCCGACTGGAGTTTGCGGTATCGCAACTTCACACCGACTTCGGAGGAGCTTTTGCTCCGCGAACCAATGCTCAGCTTCACATCGTTTTGTACACCGATTCACCTAAGGATACTTCGCTTGGTGGTTGTTCCAGCCTGGCTCCTGCCCCTTACGTAGATCACCTGAAAAACGATTTTGGTGCCATCTTCTCGGTAGTGCGGTATAATATTGGCAACACTGCTCTGGATGACGAAGCGAATGCGGCTGCGGCTGCTATTGCATCCTCTCCGGACAGATTCTTTGTAGCGGATGAGTTTGATGAGCCGATCCCTCTGGCTGAAGATATTGTGATTTGCCGTGAATTAACCGCTATTGTAACTGGCAGTTGCGTCAACCCCACTTACCAGTGGGAGGCTAGCTACGGTGGTAGTATTATCGGTAGTAGCACGGTGCAGACCATTGATATAAATGGTCAAGGCTTCTATTCTGTGACGGTGACCTGTGATGACGGATGTACAGGGGAAGCATATTTCCCAGAGAACATCTACAATTTGCAAAGCAGCTATGAGGAGGCCCTTCAAGCAAGAGCACAATACATGTTAGATCCTTACATCGGTGGAACGGAAGAACCAGATGATGTGACGACGGAAACTTCGCCACTTCAGGGCCTTCAGATGAAGCTCTTCCCCAACCCAACCAAAGATGAGTTCTACCTCGATGTATATACTGCCCGTGCTACCTCATGCAGTATTATGATTCGTGATGCCCGCGGACGATTGCTGATACAAGAGCAACACGAATTGGACGCTCGTGCCAACCTAATCAGGCTCGATGCTGCAGCATTCCCCTCAGGTGTATACTGGGTGATTCTGAACACTGGCGATGAAATTCACCAACGCAAGTTGATTGTAGAATAATCCTGATTCCTGACACTAATCCATTTTTCAGTCTTAGCCACTTCTGCCTCAATCAAAGGAGGCAGAAGTGGCCCTCAACACGCTTTCTAATGAAAACTTTTCAATATCTGAGTAACATCATTTTGGCGCTCTGCTTTTTTGTAACCCTCTTAGCACAAGACAATACAGTAGCCGTTAACTTACCGCCAGCACCGGAGGCCGCAGCAATTGGCGAATACGGTGATATTCCGGTGGGTGAGTTTACGGGTGTACCCAATATCCAGATTCCACTGCATACTGCTCAGTTTCGTAGTCTGAGCGTGCCCATTTCACTTAGCTATCATGCCCAGGGCATCCGGGTTTCCGAGGAAGCCTCCTGGGTTGGTTTAGGCTGGGCGCTCAATGCCGGCGGGTCCATCACGAGGTCAATCCGCGGATATGGAGATTTTGGAGAATATTTTCCGGCTTGTAACGGGGATCTTATGTTGGGTTATTTGGCAGAAGACCTTCCAGAAACACCAGCTGATTTTGATGATGACGGAGATGCTGTTTTTCTGGACTCCGATTTCCTAGGTTCTGCTAAGTATGGATATGGCCGAAATCAGATGTTTTTCAATTCGGGGGTTGTGGTTGATTCACAATCAGATCTCTACAACTTTAGTTTTGGAGGCTACAGTGGCAAGTTTGTATTTGACAAGGAGGGAAATGTATTACTGCTGAGCAAAAGCGATCTTATATTTGAGCGTTTCCCAACCTGGGCATCTGATGCCCCATTCGCTGTAATTACGCCAGATGGGACCCGCTATTTATTTGGGCAGACAGATATTTCTCTTCAACGTACGCACAGTGATGCGATAAGCACAGTGGACGATCAGATTGTGCCAGATGAGGTGCCGTTCTGCCCAACTTATGTTTCTACCTGGTTTTTAACAACTATCCAGCATCCTTCGGGCTATGAGATTACGCTCAATTACGAGCGAGAGGAAGCCCGTCTCATTACACTCCCACAGTATTCCGAGACTTTTGAAGACTTGTTTGGTGGCGAAAAGTGTCCAGCTACTGACGGTTCCAACTGCATTAGCACAGCACCTACGCCTGATTTTTATTCCAAGCGTACCAAGACCTATAATATTACGAGCTACGACAATGTTTATCTGGCCAGCATCACCAGTGATTATTGGGTAATTGACTTTGTCCGGATACCAAGAGACGACATACAGAATGGGTTCATGCTGGATAAGATTGATGTTAGTATCCTGGACGGTTCTAGTGCGACGAGAATTAAAACAATAGACTTTCACCAAAGTGCATTCACCTCAACTACCTCATCGGCAGGAAATTGGGTAGGTGATCTTACCAATAGCTTGCAGAATATCTTAACAGATTATGGTGTTGAAATCAATGATAACACCTTGCGTAGCAGGCTTAGACTGAATAGCCTATCTATTGTGGAGGGTGACGATGGAATTCGCTCTGATGATCCCTTAACCTACAATTTTGCTTATAACGAACAAGCTAGTCTCCCTGATAAGTCTTCCTTCTCTGTTGATCACTGGGGCTACGCCAATAATGCGGATAATGAGCAATTGGTACCTGGCGTTAGCCAGCCGGCTTGGTTTCCAGCTATCGACTGTGATGACCTGTCTCAATCTACTGGTACACTTACGCCAAGTGGAGAATTAGATGCCACCTTCGTTAGTATTGAGGAGGATGTTGATCGGGAGCCGAATGAGCCTTATACGGAGGCCTGGTTACTTCAGGAGATTACCTATCCGACGGGAGGCCGATCCGTTTTCGATTACGAGCCAAACGACTTTATTGATGAGTATACGCTAAACTCGAAGCGCTTCTTTCGTAATAATATTTGGTGGAACGAACCCTGTAATGCTCCTCCTCCCGAACGCGAGACCATTGGATTTATCGGAGAAGGCTATGAAGGGGCAGATCCAGAGGATGTACCTCCAACCTTGATTAACCTACAGTGGACCCTTTCGAATTGCCCTGATGTTGACCCGGATGGCTGTGACTTTATTTGCCTGGAGTCTATTAATGATGGGACCATTCCGGATGAAGTACAGGGCTTTGAAATCCATATCATTAATGTGGCTACCCAACAAACAGTGGAAACCATTTATTCCTGGGATGGGACTTATGGATATACCATTGATGGGTTTTATGATTACTGGACCTTCTCCGGATCATTTAATCTCTTGCCAGACCTTTATGATATTGAAATAGCAAATATCTTTTCCGTTGATGGTAATGTACTGGATTTGGCGGCTAACTTGGAAGAACTGGTAGTTGAGATCATCTACCCGGTCGATATCGAGGTCAGTGAACCACGGGAAGGTGCCGGTATGCGGGTGGAATCCATCACGAATTATGATCACCTTAATCAGGTGGCCCTCACACGAACGTTTGATTACACTGAAAACGGCGAAACCACGGGGGAGATCTACAACCGCCCGGAATATGCGACTTTTGAGCGGATTATGGAGTCCAATCAGTGCTTGGATGGGTTGAACTATGTGGAGTTCAGTTATTATGACTACGTTACTCGTTCTTCGAGTAGCCGTCTACCATTGAGTAACAATTTTGTCGGACAATTCGTCGGTTATTCGTTAGTCACTACAAGTATCGGCGAAAGCCAGGAAGGAGGCTATACCACTAAGTCTTTCCACAATGATGGTACTTTCCGTAACCCATTGCAATTCATTTTTGCCGACATTCCTTTCTACGTCAATCAATTGGATGGCAGCTTACTGGAGCAACACGATTACGATCAATCGGGTACCCTGGTTCGGAAGTTGGAGAATACCTATGTGAAAAATGACTACCCCGACGAGTTTAATTGGAATTATGAACTGACCAAGATTGGGTTTTTGGAAAGCCATCCCACCGATGGGTTTCAATGGGTGCCGTTTGTGGTGGCTTATGCCGATGCTCCCCAATGGACCTACCTGGAAAGGTCCGTTGAAACCTACTATGGGAGTGATGGCGGAGAAGTACGAAAAGTTAATGATTACAGCTATGAGCCTGTGCACTTTAACCTCATTTCTCAGACGCTGACCGACCAAAATAACATTACGCAAACGACCAACTTTGAGTATGCTTCCGATTTGCTGACCGAAGATGGGAGTTACGGGATTTTGGCCGGGGACAATGTCCACATGACGGGCATCCCGCTGCGCATCTCACCACCCAGTGGTATTCGATACCAAACGCAGTACAATACAGAGCATTTTGTACCAGAGAAGTTTACGGAGATATTCAGTGACAACTCTTCCATTGTCCGTAGTGAAGCCACCTTCTATCCCGATGGCTATCCACATACGATGTCCAATTATGGCTTTTTATACGATGAGATATTCATCTGGGATAATGGATTGCTCACCAGCAGATCATACCACGAGCATACCCAGACTTATGCTTATGAGTTCCGGCAGCTAAGCTCCATGATTGCAGTTGATTTGCAAGAGACCATTTACCAGTATGATAAGCACCGGCGCCTGGCCCGGATCAAGGAGCGTGATGATCAGGTACTTACAGATATTGCGTACACTTTTGGAGGGCCCAATGAGGTAAGTACAACTACTACTTTCACGGGAGGAGAATATGATGTCCAAGACAAAACCTCGTTAATGCGTTACGATGGTCTGGGGCGCCTCACCCACGCTTATAACAATGGCCGCTTAGATAATGAAATTATCTACGATCAAATAGGCCGCATTCAGTCGCAGACGTATCTGATAGGTAATTTAGTCGACTTCACTTATGACAATTCTCCGCTCAACAGAGTCACATTGGAAACTTTGCCAGATGGCAATACCATTGCCTACGGTTATTTCGCCGAAAATGGCTTGTACAAGCAGCAGGTCACAGATGAGGAAAATGACATTAGCTATCAATTTACAGACATCCTTAACCGGCAGGTGAAGATGGAAGATGCGCTTGGTGGCATTACCCAATGGTCTTTTGATGGACAGAATAGGCTCGATCATATTATCACGCCTATGGGCCATCAATATGATTATGTTTACGACATTCGAAATCGTTTAGATATCAAGATTGTACCTGGTGCTGGTACCACGACTTATACCTACTACGACGAAAAAGACTTGCTCAAGAGTCAGACCGACGCGAACGGTATTACCCAAAGCTTTGACTACGATGATTACCAACGCTTGACGGATACCTATCTGGGGCAACTGGGCTCTGGAGATCTGATGATTCAGCACGAGTATAATACGGATGCGGATGGCGGACTGCATATGGATAAAATCAAACGCAGCAGCTACCGGGTGTTAGATGGAGGCGGAAATTTCGTTGTCGAGAATTTTACCTACGATGATTATGGCCGCGCGGTTGATACCCGCTACCAGCATTTGCTGGGAGCAGACTTCAGTACCAATGATTTTGATTTAGCCGATCGGCTACGCCGTACGGAGCTTGACCATAATGCCTACCGGGAACACACCATCGTGCAGGCGTACGAGTACGACGTGTTTGATCGCACCACTAGCGTTCATCATACCCTGGCTGATTTCTTCTCGGCTCAGATTGCTAGCTATAGCTACAATGATCGCGATCAAATGACGGGAAAGGTTTTGGGTAGTGAGATGAGTGTTGGACCTTATTCTATTGCCCTTTATGCCATGGGCTATCAGTACGATGCAGCTCGGGGCTGGTTACGGCAAATCAACTCGCCCTTTTCCGATGGAGCACCGATTCCGGTATGCGAAGATCACGAACCAGATCAATTCGATCCCGATCCGATGCCTCCGGGTTATTACATCGATGGGATAAGCTTGATCGAGTACCTGGAGCGGCGCCTGGAGCTCAATATCCAAATTGATCCAGAAGTGGGTTGTCCTGTTGTTGAATGCCCGGTAGCGACTTGTACGGCTGCGGATATTCAACAGGCATTAGCTGACTTAGACGAAGTTATGTTGGAAGAGATTACCATCGTACGAGATGTACCTTGTGCTGATGGTAGCACAGAGATTGTGACTGAAGTTGTGCTGACGGAGGAGAATTTTCCTACGGCCTTATATCGGGTTCGTCTTTGTGACAACAGCGAACGCTATGTTCTAGAGGCTTATTTGGATCTACTGCCACAGCCTTTTGAAATCCTTCAGGAAATCCCGGTGGCCGGACCTAATCAGCGGATACCGGTGACCACAAATGGCGAAACTATTCGACTACTAGTGAATGAGGTCATTGGCCTGGTTATAGCGGGTGAAGACATCGTAGTAGACGAGTATGTACCCTGCGGTGAGCCTGATTGCGGGTTTGAATTTGATTGTTCACCCGCCGAGATACTACTACAGGCTGCTATCCTAGAGACTTTGCAAAATGAATTGGCAAATAATCTACCGGCAGATGGACAAGAAGGAATCACGGTATATGAGGTAGAATTGTGCAATGGCCGGGTCATCTATGTATTGGAAGATGAACTAAGCTACTTTGACGGGACGACTGCCCTGGTAACCGATAACTTTGACGTAGAATGGCTCGACGAAGAGCTGCCGGGTCAAATAGACCCTATGGGAGAGGAGTACGATGGGGTCTCTGGACTTTTTCATATGCAGTTTGGGTATACCCCAAAAGGGAATATTGATTGGTACGATATTGCGGTGTACAACCGGGCCAAAGTCAAGCAGGAGTTTGATTACGATGCGCTTAGCCGTTTGACCAGTATGACCTATTCGGAGTTCACGCCGGATGGTAACCATTTAACAACTGATAACAAGTACGGAGTCCCCAGTATTGACTATGATGCCGACGGTAACATCATGAACCTGATGCGTCGCGGGATATCATACTATTGCGATGATGAAGTGCCCTTTTACGATGTGATTGATGCCTTGTCTTACCAGTATGATGGAGTCCCAAATCGCCTGACCAGCCTCACCGAGTTGGCAGACCGGGAAAGTGGTTTCAAAACCGGTACACCAACAGCCAGTTACGGCTACGATGAAGTGGGTAACATGACTTCGGATGGCCACCGTGGTTTGGCTATCGAATATAATCACCTGAACTTACCAGAATCCATCACCAGCCCTGATGGTACACTTACCCTTACCTACGATGCCTCTGGCCGTAAGCTTCGCCAGACGATGGCCTATATCAGTGGTGAGGAAGTTACAATTGACTATGTAAATGGAGTGGAATACCGCAATGGCCGCCGGGAAGCCGTTTATCACGAAGAAGGTCGCCTTTATTTCCCCGCAGAAGAGGGTGGTGTGCAGCCACTGGCTTACCGCGAATACTTCATTCAGGACCACCTAGGTAACACCCGTCTAGTCATCGGCGATAAGAACCGCAACAACTTCTTAGATGCCACTTACGATCCCGCTACGGATGAAATCATTCAGGAAAACAACTACTATCCCTTCGGTATGGCTATGGACGGGCCCTGGGTAGAGCACAATGGAGAAAAGGTGCGTTACCAGTATAATGGGAAAGAGTTGAATGAGGATATTGGGCTGTATGAGTATGGTTTCCGCTGGTATGATCCGGGGATTGGGCGCTTTACTGGGGTAGATCCGATTTCCGATGAGTTTGCTTGGGTGTCGACTTATAATTATGCGGAAAATGAACCTGTTGGCAGTATTGATCTTTGGGGACTTCAGAGAGTCAAGATGACAGATGGAGGCAGAACTATCTACGATGGAGATTATGCAAATGCAAGAGATGATGTGAAGGCCACTGTTGATGATATAGCAGGCGCTGATCAGAGTTGTATTGACGAAATTTGTTTCTCCCATGAAGGCCCACAAACAGTTGATTATACGGATTGGCAAGGAGCACGTCAAAGAGGAGTTTTCGCTCAATGGGCGTATTCGTATAATGGAACAGATAGTGATGGAGTTAGCATCATTGGAGAGGGGACTTTATTAGCGCCTGCTGGTAATGTTAAACTAGGTTCTGGTTTAGCTGATATTATTGTCGGTGGAGCGTTGTCGATGATATTCAGGCCTATATCAGGTGGAGTTGTAAATGGAGCAGTTCAACAACCGTTATTTAGGGAAGCAACAGCAAGTACAAGTCGTATTTTAGCCTTTACGAGGCAGCAGGTTATGAAAAAGTGGAAGCATGCTGCTGACTTTGGAGTCTCTGGGGGCTTTAGCTTTAAAAATGCGCCTAACTTTGTTTCTGCAATAAATCAACACATAAATGCATCGGGGACACAAGTAATTCAGGGTGCATATCGAAATTCAAATAATTTGGTCACATTCTATTTGAATCCTACAACCGGATTAAATGTAATTGCGACACGTTCTGGACAGTTTATTACAGGGGCTAAATTGAGTTCGAGTCAGGTACAAGATGTTCTTACAAAAGGCTTTTTATGGTAACACCACTTGAAGATAAAATAGAGCTCCAAAAGTATCTCTACATTCTCTTCCTCTATGTAGAGGGGAAATTGAATGCTATCGAGTTTGAAAAAATATTCTTGAAATACAGAAGACAAGATGACTACTGGCTTTCAGGAAAGTTTAGAAGAGATATTGGTGATAGCTTGGATCGTTTTTTTCTTGATTTGGATGAATTTACACCAGACGATTTGTATGATCCTAATGATGCTTTTTCAATTAACGAGGTTGTACTTAAGCAAAGAGCGAAAGAATTGCTTAATGAGCTGTCAGCTTTCAGCGGAGTCAAAATCTTAATTCACAACTAATTGACCCTGAAAGTATCTACTGGAATAATTATTCGCAGGCTAGAGCCTCGATGACAGTCAGCTTTATGTAGGGTAGTGTCAGGTTGCCTGGAATTCGAAAACCAATTTTTCAGACTTGAAATAAAAAAGAAAAGTTGTAGAGGTATTGCATAAACTATTATAGCACTGTAGAGAAATTAATAGTGCTCCTGAAAATTTCATTTTAAACCAAAAATTCATGAAACACACCAGCGTTCTCCACTACGCCTGCCTCGCAGGTCTCTACCTCTTCTTGGTCAGTTGTACCAAAGAGACGATGATTCAGCCCGCTGAGGAAGCGGCGCCATTAAGTATCAACCAGCCAATTACTGCTGCTGATATTGATCCCTCCTGGGTAGGGCGAACCCTCACCTTTGAGGAAGCGCAAAGCCTGGGGATGGCCTCTGATCGGGAAACTTACGAGGAGCTTCCCGTCTATCTTGAGGAAGCCCCATCGCCCACCCAAGGAGGGCATGATCTAACTTGTGTAGGTGGTGTCGGGCCAACTGCCTGCTGCGAAGCGAGGGCCCTGGCCTGTGATGTTGCTAATGTAGATAATTCTGCTTTTCGGCCGGTGGGCTGCTTTGAAACGGATGCCTTTGCCCAAGATCTACGCTTGACCATGAAGATTTTTATCAATGGTCAGTTCAGCAGCTACCTTACGCATTATCAAGTCCAACCCGATCCTTTTGGTTGTGTGTACTATGACCCCTTCGTTATTCGAGATGAAGACGGCAATATCACACATTACCGTTGTGCTGTGCTGTACGATAAGTTAGGAGATTGCCCAGCTACTATTACCATCGAAACGGAGTGGCGTTATTCTCTACCGGAGAGTCCCTCGTACGTGTACTGTGGTTTTACCTCTGAGGATTTTTATTATCCCGGTTTTCCGAGTATCTGTGACCAGGAATAAGTCATGATCTAATCCTTCTTTTACGCGACTTTTTCGCGCCGGTTGACCAAATCTCAGTTCAAACCAACCGAATTATAGTTCAAACGGTAAAATGCCAGTCTGCTCAGGTATCTTACGCCTGCAATTAACGGGAGAAGCAACTGTGCTCCAAAGAACTATGATCGGTGTCCTGCCACACCTTGTAAAAAAGGCAGACTAAAAATGCGTTCTCCCCAAGCGGCCCGGCTTTTCTGAAGAAGTCGGGCCACTTTAGATTTACTTGTAGTTAACCTACCTATTTACCCCTCCTGATACCCCGTTACTATGGATCGTTATCGACCCAAACTAGGGCGAGTCGATAGCTTAAACACCTAAGCCCTACCTTTTCTTTTTGTGCTGATTTTCTTCTGCTGATACGCGAGTACCTCCCCTTCAAATAGTAAGCAGCTTGGGGGTATAGTTCCTCTAGGTTTGGCAGCCTCCCAACAAAAAAATTTCTACGCCACACTCCGATAGAGTAGGACCAATCCATTCTTTCCTAAGTTTTCTATCTTCGCACTTCCAAATTAACGTGGACTTCGGGCTTAGTTAATTCGTACTTAGTGATTGATGCTAATCGAAGTCCATAGTACAAGGTACTTCGTACATAGTACTTGGATTTGATGATTGCAAAATCAATTTTGTACCAAGTACTTTTTACTAAGTACCAAGTACCGTGAGGTTTGCCGACACTCTTTTTCATTTACGCAAAATAGCAATAGGCAAAGCTCACGTAATATGGAGTACTTCTTTTCACCTCCTCAAACTTGCGAGTGATGCTTTCACCAAAGTATAGCAATCTTGTAGAGCTGGCACGAACCAAAGGGCCGGAATATCAGAATAATCCACCCTTTCCTAATATCAGCTTTGACGATTTCTTTGACCCGGAATTCCTGCGCAAAGTAGCAGCCGAGTTTCCAGATGTATCGAAGCTAAAGGACCGCATTCACTACGCAAACCCCAACGAAGAGAAGTTTGCGACCAAAGGGGAGGCCCAGTTTGGAGAGAACACCAAGCGCTTGGTACACTTCTTAAATTCTGCGACCTTTTTACAGTTCCTGCAAGAACTTACTGGCATAGAAGAGCTCCTTATTCCTGATCCTTATTTTGAAGGGGGAGGTTTCCACGAAATTAAGCCAGGCGGCTTTTTGAAGCTACACGTTGATTTCCACCAGCATCGCCGGATGAAGTTGAGCCGCCGACTCAATCTATTAGTTTACCTGAACGAGGATTGGGAAGAAGAATATGGAGGTCACTTCGAGCTGTGGGAACGTGACATGAGCAAAGTGGCTACTCGCATTCTGCCAGTTTTCAATAAAGTCGCGCTCTTCACTACTACTGGTGACTCCTGGCATGGCCACCCCGATCCACTCACTTGCCCGCCAGACCGCAGTCGTCGTTCCCTGGCACTCTATTACTACACTAACGGTCGTCCAGAAAACGAACTGTCGGCCGCTGATAAAGGGCGAATTACTACCACTTTCCGAGGCCGTGCCGGAGAAGATACCAGTAAGATGAAAGCCTATAACGTGTTGGTGGAGGCCGCTAACAAATACCTACCCAATCGCTTGATTGAGCTACTAAAATCAATGCGTAATAAGTAAATCAACCTGAGATTGAGGGTAAACTACTAGATATGATGGTTATAAGATACTCACGTCTAGTGCCTTAGTAGCCAGTGGACAGTACACAACCCACTGTCTACTGTCTACTGATAACTTTTACCACCTCATCCGTGAGTAGAAGGCTAAAAAGCAGGCCTTACCCCCTTCGGCCTGACTTTAAACAACTATTTCACCTTCAACAAAAAGTCACAATGTTTCGACTGGAAGTCAATGTCGTCACAATGCGATAGCAGATTGCCGTAGGCGTCAATCTTTACTGTAGAGCCGTATTTATTATTCCTAAAACGGTCTTCAGCCACTAAATGGAGGGGAATTGGGTCTCGTAAGTAAACCCCTCGTGGGCCAGCTAAATATTTTTGGTACACTCCGTCTTCATCCTGGACAATGTAGTACAAGAGCATCTTTGAAATGTCGCTTTTCTCCAGATGGTTCAGATTGCTGGAATGCACAAAAATGCCGTAAATCTCTTGGTCCGCAAATGGGTAATCCTCCTTTTGGGAAATGTTGTTGATGCTTTGCGCAAAATCCTGTTGTAATTCCGCATAATCGTAGATCATGGTATTGATGGAGCCATATTCTTTCCGAGATGCTGAAACGGCATAAATCTCTTCCTCAGCCTTAAAAAAAGTAGTCATGTCACTACGGCCAAAGTCCCAAAATATGCGATGAATTTTAGCTTGGATAGCCTTGAGTTCTTCTTCGCCTTCTACGCTGGGGGTATTCACGTAGATTGCATGGACAATAGAACGGTTGTTGTAATAGTAGATATCCTCAATTTCGATACCCATTTGCCGGGCAATATTGATGTGAGCTTGCTTGGGAAACTCCTTCCGTAAATCAGATTCTACTAAGACAATTCTATCGCTGGGTGCTGGTGCGGGCGGTTCCTCGAACACAACTGGCTCCATCTCATCTTCGATCACCTCATCGTATTCCAGGTCTTCAATAATTTGGTCTTCTAGCGGTGCTGCTTCGACCACCATTTCTTCTGTTTCCGGTGCTGCTTCTACCACTACCTCCTCAATTTCCGGTGCCGGTTGCGGTGGTGCTGTTGGTTGTGGATTCGCTTGCTGTGGGGTGGAGCAAGCGTAGAGCTGGAGAATTACTGCGAGAAAGGTAATAAGCTTTGTGTTCCCGTTCATTTTATGCGTAGTTTTTTCGGTAGTGTTAATTTTGAGTCTCTTCTATTCATTCACATAATACTCAAAGGTGACCTCTGAGTGAGAGACTTCTCCCGTTAATTGATTTGTGGTAAGCAAGGTAACCAGTAGTTTGTTATCCCCTTTCTTTTGGGTGGGCAATACATACTCGATATAGGGGTTGGGACCAGCAAATTGGAGTGTGTCACCCAGTATCACGAGTTCGAATGGATCGCTGTCACTGATACTATCATAAGATTGAACACCTATTTTGACTTTCGTTTCTCGATGTTGCTGGATAGGGCGTAAGTCACCAAAGTCCAGGATGGCAGGAAAAATGAAGGGATACCGATAATGATGGTAGCTGTACATGTTACTTATTCTGCTCACAATCTCATGTTGATTTCTTATGATTTGGGATTCCAGCATTTTTAAATCTACTATTCTATTTTTCACCTGAAATTTTTGCGGATACGATAAGTCGCTTTCAAGACTAACAAGCATTCCCTCAATTTCTGCTTCCGTAAAATTGATGTGAGTTGCAGTTTTTCTCAGGTAGTTTTCCATACACATTAAGAGCTGTGCTTTGTAATCCTCATATTCTGTTTTTAAGTATTCGCTAGGAGTGTGATTCCGCTTTTCATATGCTGCATCAAGTTTATCCTGCATTTGCACAGTCAAGAATTCCACGGAATTGA
Source organism: Bacteroidota bacterium (assembly GCA_038528965.1). Taxonomy (GTDB): domain Bacteria; phylum Bacteroidota; class Bacteroidia; order Chitinophagales; family Saprospiraceae; genus Lewinella. The sequence goes on from JBCBEC010000013.1 coordinate 102,947, forward strand.
TCGTCGAAAACATGTTTTCTCCAATCCGGTATTTGTCCATGGATGAGAAAATTTCGCGAAGACTTGACCGAAGACTTTCCGTTTCGTCATCAATAATTTCAATATCCTCATTGATCAAGTATAGGAGTCTTCAACATGGACTTCCACCAAGTCCTCCTCCTTTTGGCAAGAAAATAGCGTGAGTAGAATACAGATGATTGAGAGCGCGTACTTCATAGCTTTTACTATGAAAACGAAAGGAAGAAGGAAAGTAACAGTATACAGCGGAACCGTATGTAGGCTGCTATTCTACTTTTCCACGTATTTATTCAACAAATCAATCACCTGCTGATTCTCCATTCGCTTACCCATTTCCTGGCAGGTGATTCCACTTTCCATTTCTATGATCGTGGGATTGGCTCCGTTACTCAGCAGCACTTCCGTTATCTCAAAATGACCATAACGAAGACTTTCTGCCAGTGGCAGAGCCATATACTCTGGATGCTGATAATTGGGATCAATTCCTATTCGGAGGTAATATTTTACCAATTCAATATCATTCTCCTGAATCCCCTTAAACATGGCTTTCCAATCTCCTCCAGACATAATTCTGTATTCTTTTAAAGTTTTTCCTAACACCCCTCGCTCGTCTAAACTTTAGCGAAGACGAGGCACACCTAATACCGTACACCTAACATCTAACATTGTACACCGTACATCGTACATCGTACACCGTACATCGTACATCGTACATCGTACATCAAGTACCTCTAATCCACTCCCCAATCCCATCCTTCCCCCGCCTAGAGACTGGAATCTGGGTCCCTGTTTGCAGTCGGACCAACTGCTGGGATTTATCGTACAACTGCACGAAACGCCGATTGATAATATGTGACTGGTGGCAGCGGAAGAATTGTTCAGTGAGCAAATTCGCGTAATGGCCAATATTTTGGCTCACGGTCTTGCGGCTGATGTTCCGCTTCTGCGTAATCATATCTTCTTCCAGGCAGTAAAAATGAGTAATGCCGCTATCTGATTGTAATCGAATGATATTGTGTAATGGAATGCGTTCAATGATACTATTATAAGCCAGAATCAGATGCTTCACCGGGCCACTTTGGCGCATCCGTTCCAAAACACCGTTAACCTGTAGTGGATCTAATCGCAAGTGTTGCTTTTGGGCTTTTTCAAGTGCTTGGCGCAGTGCAGTACTCTCAATGGGTTTGGTGATATAATGAATCGCATTCCATTTGAAAGCCTCCACGGCGTATTCGTCATAAGCAGTAACGAAGATGATGTTGAAGTCTGGTTCCGGAAAATGGCGTAGTAGATCAAAACCGGTTTCCTGCCCGAGCTTCACGTCAAGAAATATGAAATCGGGTACTTGGTTTTCAATTAAGTCAACACCTTCTTGAACAGTGGCGGCAATTCCTTGAATTTTTACTTCAGGAGCTACTCGCTGGACCAACTTGAGAAGCGCTTGTTGCGCATGGGGTTCATCTTCAATAATATACGCTCGCATTTATGTTGTTCCTTTTCGTGCTAATTGGATGAATCAGTTGTGCTCTTTATTGCCTTGGGGGATTAAATGGTCATCAATCTAAAGGAATTTTTACGTTTACTGCCGTTCCTGTAATTTGTTGCGCTACTTCGATTTCCTCGATACTCACCGTGCCTCCGTTCTGAGCGAGTGCCGATCCTTCAATCCGCTTACGAGCAATATCCATACCGGCAGAACGGTGTTTGATATTCGGTTGGTAGCTTGACTTTTTAGCCTGGTGACTAAAGATGCCTTGCCCGTTGTCCCGAATGTTTACCACCAAAAAATTGCCTTCAAGTTGGTACTCAATCATCAGTTCTCCTTCGTAGTCCAAGCCTGATAAACCGTGTAAAATGGCATTTTCAACATATGGCTGAATTAACATTGCTGGAATGTCAATATCATGAATCGGAAGAGCACTGTCAATGTCAATTGAGTAAATGAAGCGCTGGCCAAAGCGAAACTGCTCTAATTGAACGTAGTTTTCCAGCATTTTGATATCACTGGCCAGGCTGATCGATTTTTGGCGGGAGGCATCCAGTGCTTGTCGAGTGAGTAAAGCAAACTTCGACAGATAATCAGAAGCCATCAATTGATCCTGGTCATTACTGAGCATAAAGGACTGTATGGCCGTCAGACAGTTGTATACAAAGTGCGGATTCATCTGGGCGCGGTAAGCCTGTTGACGCAGGTCATTGATCTCTGACTCCAGTTGCAGCATTTGCCGATCCTGTTCCTGCTGGCGCGCTTTTCGCCGTAATTCCCGATTGTAGTAGAAAGAAAAAGCAATGAATATCAAACTGACAATACCGGTCCAAAACCAAGCACTGGTCCAAAACGCCTTTTGTAAATGCAGCGGAAAGGTGACGGTTTGACTCCACTCTCCATTACGTCCCAGGGCTTGCAGCTCAAACTGATAACTCCCCGAACTAAGGCGAGCTACCTCAATGAGTGGACTTTGGGTCCTTTGCCATTGATCATTATCATTCTCTGCCAGACGGTAGCGATAAGTAATCTTTCCGGCCTGCGTGAAATCCAGACTGGTGACTGCAATCGTAATATTATCCTGAAACCACTTTAATTCCTTGAGCGCGTCCAAGTCATAGTTAATACCATTGACCCTCACCTGTTCAACAACGGGGACTACAGGACCATTAGAAAATTGCTTGTCAATTGGAAAAGACAAGATGCCCCGTACTGTTGCTACAGAGAGTTGTAATCCCTTTGAAGTTATATCCGTAATCTCATTGGAAGGCAAACCATCGGCATAGGTGATCGATTCTACTGTAAAGCTCCAATCCTCATTGAGGTGAATTCGGTTAAGTCCTTTATTGGTTCCCACCCAGATTTGTTGCCGTTGATCGACGTGAATTTGCTCGATAGAACTAGACGTCAAACCCTGAGCAGCACTAACTTGGAGGGTGGTATCCGTATGCCAGATTAATATTCCGTCGCCCTTAGTGCCCAATATCAGAGACCCGCCAGGCATTTCAACGATATCTTCAATTCGGTTTTGCAGGGCTGGATGATGATTAATGGGCTTGCTCGTACCGTCTTCATTGAGTTGATAAAGCCCCTCCATACCACCAATGAAAACGTCCCCTCTAGTGGTTTCTAAAATACTGAATAGACGTTGCCTTGGCACCAGATAGTACTGTGGGCTACGCGAATATGGTTCCTTAGAAAGATCAGCGCGGTAAAAACTAATATCCTGAAAAAACCAGAAGTGGTTGGACTGACGATTAGATTCACTAAACTGCCGTCCTTGGAAATGATTTCCTAAGGCAGTCGGCTTGGTAGATATGCCATCCTCCAAAATGAAAAACCATTCTTTTTTGCTCTTGTCCCAATATTTAACCAAGCCATCGGAAATAACGCGTCGGTTTATGGAGTCATAGTGTATGTGAAAACCATTTCGGTTGTGAGATTCTTGCGGAATGGCTTGTACCGTATTGGGGCCTGTAGCGGTATAAGCTTGATGATTATTGGTCATCATGAATAGCGTATCGCCCGCGCCATAGGCAATACTTTTAGGGACTTCAATGCTAGGGTCATTGATGTAACTGAGTAAAAAGCCCGGATTGATCATGTAATAGACCCCGTTTTCAATAGTGGGAATCCAAAGTCCACCTTGCCGATCCTCTAGAAGGTTAGGGATAGTGTGATCGAGCAAAATCTTCAGGCGGGGGTGCTGAATATTATCCAGGTTTTGCCGAAAACCGCTACGATCATGGATCGTTAAGCCCCGTTCGCCATAATTATGTCCTTGAAATACCAACGAACTCATCTCGCATTCCAACTGAGTCAGGATAGTACCTTGATCGTAGGGAATGTGCTGTACCGTTGCTCCGGTGCTTACCTCAATAAGTTCTACGCGATCATCAAATTGCATCAATATCCGATCACGGGCGGGCAGGCGGCGGTAGATGTTTTTCTGAAATAGCTTATTTGAACTGTTTGAATCGAAATAGCGATACCACGGCTTATTTACAATGGTTCTGCTACCGTCTGGCTGAATAATAGTAAGGGCTACGGCTTCCTTAACCGGAACTTGATAAATGGGATGGAAACCTTCTAATTCCTGTTCTGTAGGGTAGCGTTTATAACTGAAAAACTGATAGCCTTCGTGATGCCAGATCATGTAACCGGCCGCTATATCAGCAGTTATATCCTCGTACTGACCAGTAGTATCTATCCGAACAATACTACCTTCGTGGAGGGAACCAAAGAAGTTGCCTTGTTGATCTACATAAAACCATTCCAGTAACCTAGGAGATTGGCGGGGTTTAAATTGTTTAAGTAGCTCGGTGTAAGGAAATTCGCTAATAACACCGTCGCGGTAGATAAATACCTGCTCCCGAAAGGTGTACATCCAGATCCACCCTCGATGATCTTCAAAAAGGTGGAAAACGACGGGATCGCTAAGCCCCTGCTCTGGTCCGAAGTTTTCGAACTGGTAGCCATTAAAACGACTTACACCATTGTCCGTACTGATCCAAATGTAACCCTGGCGATCTTGGATAATATCATAGATCTCAGAGCTGGGCAGTCCATCTCGGGCATCAAAATGCCGCAAAATAGGATAGGGGTCCTGGCTGAACACAGAAGAACTGATGCATAGCATGAACATCAACTTCAGAGAATAGCGCAAGGGCAGCATGAGAGGACCTTTTTAGTTCCCCTAAGATAAGAGCATGTTTGGAATTCAGTAATCGTTGTCAAAAACGACCTTTTAGCCTTACCCTGCGTTAATGAAATCCTCATTTAGCGCTGCTAAACTCCGGTTTCATCGCCTTGATTAAGGCAAAAATGATCGATTTTTACTTGAAGACCGAATTTCCAATCATGCTCTAAGTGCTTATTCCAACTCCACAACCAAGACATCCGTATACGGTGAGGTATCTCCATCCTCAAAAATAGCCTGTAGGATATATCGGTAGCGGCTACCCGTGCGTACCCTGAGATCAGAATAGCTAAGCTGTTCACCGGGGAGTACTTTTAATAAGCTCGGCGGATCATCATCCGTACCACGGTAGAGGTAATACTCGCGTGGTGCCTCCGAATAGACCCATTGCAGTTCTATACTATTTTCGTCTGGTAAGGGCTGTCCCAAAAAGTTGTCGATTGGGCTACGTACACCAAAGTCTTTTAGGCGTAAACTCACGGGTTGTGAGGGTTCGGATTCCAGTCCGTCATCATCAACCACAAGCATGGTGTAAGCATACGTCAGATTGGGTTGCACCAGGGAATCCACATAGCTGGAAACAAAATCGGCAATATCGAAGCGGTAAATGAGGGCAAAGTCGTCCTCGTTCTCCATTTCTCGACGGTATAGCTCAAAAGTCTGCGCATCAGGGGCGGGGCTGGTCGTCCATTCCAGAGTCACCTGCCGTCCGTCATTATCAACTTTGGTAAACTGAGAAGGTTCTGGCGGAAACACATCCGGTTTCTTTAGCGCCAATACAGGGGTGAAAGGGGAGCCGTTACCGCGGGTGTCTACGCTCCGTAGCTGGTAGTAAACCCAGTCGTTACCGGTTTCCATATCCACGGTGTCCGTATGAGCCGGGCCGGGTAGGGCGTCCGCAGTAATCATAGCTAGTTCTCGATCCTTATAGTATCCTTTAAACAGGTAATATCCCAGCAGGTCTGGTTCGTTACTGGTAATCCAGTTCAGGCGAACAATACCATTGGAGTCAATCGTTCCGGTGAAATCTCGCGGAATGGCTGGCGGTGTCACATCATAGGCCATGACCAAGGATTCAAAGCTTGATAAAACGGTTCCCTGGTGCGACACGGCCTGTACTCGGAAGAAGTTAGAGCGAAACTTCATGGGGACGCTGACCTCCCGTGCTTGTGGGGAAATGTTATCCAGTGCCAGGCGATAATTATGGCCCGCCGAGTCCGTTTCTACAATGCGAAACTCCCGGAGTAGGAACTCCTTTTCTGGATCAAATTCCCATTGAATCACTGCGTGGTTGCTATCGGTTTGAATGGTCTTGGTCAGCAGCGGACTATGTCTGATGTCTTCTTTTCCTTCACCGGTAATTCTACTTTCGTTGACACTCAAGCCACCCAAGAAATCAGCCCCTCTCAGACGGTAGATAACGGGCACGTCGTTTTCCGGTAGGACATCTTCGTAGTACAGAAACTTTAGGGCTTCGCCAGCTCCGGCAATAGTATCATTGTCGTTAATGATGGGTAGCTCAAAAGTCTGCTCCCAGGTTTGTCCTTCGTCAAAAGAGCGTTCCAGCTCCCAGCCAAAGAAATCGTTGCGGTATTCCAGGGTGCGCCACTGCAACTCCACCCGGCGATCTTTGAAAGTCGCGTCCAGTTCCGGTACCTTGGGATCCTGCCAGTTATTGATATCAAAATCAATCCAAATCGTGTCACCACTCGGGGTAGGAAAGACCTTGAGCGCGTATAACTCCACCTCCGGATCCAGCGGGCGGGTGTAGCCCAGGCCGGAGCGTTCAATAGCGGGCCAAAGGTAGCCCAAACCGTAGTTGCTAAACTGGTGCCGGTGGAGCCAGGCGCTCTCTTCGGTATCCTCGTATTCGGGCGCCAGGAAGGTTTCCAGCAGGAAGTCTGCGTCCATCTCGCGTCCGTATACAGAGGTGATAGCTAAGGTGTCCCAAGTACTGGGCAGCAGTTGGTTGCGCCAGCCAGTGTAGGTCAGCGGTTGTAAGGGCTGTTGGTCTAGCAAGGTGAGAGTAGGACGGATATCGCTTCCCTCTACTGCGTAGACCTCAAGTTGCATATTGCCGTCAATGGCGTGCTGGAAGGCCTCCAAGGGCAGGGGCATCCAACGGACATAGAGTTGGCCATTGGCAATTTTTCGAAAAATACGGTATTCTTCTTCTTGTGCTTCTAGCGCGCCAAGTCCGAGAACGATTAGTAAGAAGAGTAAGCAGTGCTTATGCCTCATGAGCAAAACTTAATTGTTTATTGGAGTACCACAGCGATCCCCAATATTCACTTTTACATTTATGTTGATGACCAGCCTGAATTTTACTTGTATGTAGAGCCAGGTGGGTTTAGGTAAATCGGCATCGATGAGCACCCCTAAACTTAAGCTTTTACCAATGCCCCGGTAGCGGGCATGCCCATCCAGATAGGCCCAAATTCGGCCCGTAGCGCGCCAGCCCTTGTGTCCGTGTGGGCTCACATTGCACTGCGAACAGCGGGTATCAGATGCATAGCGCAAGAGCGATACATCAAAGCCGGCCCCCACATCGGCCTGGATACTGTTTTTGCTATAGGCGCCACGGTTACGAATTCGTTTATCGATATTCGCATAAACGGCGGCACCAAAGGCAAAGCCACTTCCTTGCGCTGCCCTGCCTGCCAGTTGGTTGCGATTGTCTGCCGGTTGGGTGCTGATGCCAAAATAAGCGGCCGCCATGGGGTGCAGTGGCGGTGGCCCCGGAATATCATTACCCGTAAGAAAATAGGCATCGGCACCAGCGGTAATCCCTTGTCCCAGATTGAGGCTTACACCAATAGGTGGCAAGGGAAGACCGTCTCCGGCAATGATCATATTGTTGGAATATCCTCCCACGTAAATGTGCCAGCGGTTTTGCGGCGTACTGAACAGAAAGTCCACCCCACCTTGTCCAGTAATCACACCCTGGGCAGCGCTGATGTATACCCGGAAGGTCCCCTGGAACTCGAATCCCTGTTCAAAATTCATCCGAATAAAAGCGGTGGCCAGGATACGATCGTAGGGTGCTTTTACTTCGTTGTCGTCCTTTTGCTCCGACTGCTCTTTGGTCAGCGGAAGGTCACTGATACGGTCGCGTAGCTTTTCGCTAAACTTCACAATACCCGGTGCCGGAATACCATTTTTAGGTACAATTTCGGCCTTGCCGTAAAACATGATCTCCTGCAAGCCGGTGCCGGCAAAGCGAAGCTCCAGGGTGGCTACTCCATCCAACACATCGGTACCAGGAGTCTTGAAGGCTACCGTGGCTTTGAGGCCAAGTGTGGTGGGTTGATAGGGGATGTATTTGGCACCCGAAGTCATCGTACCCATACTGGCATTACTGCCCCCCATTAAATTCACGCTTTCCAATTTCATTCGGTAGTAAGCACCGCCACCAAAACCATTAATCTCAATTGGCCCTAGCACAATCCCGGGGGTGGCTGTATTCCACTCCACAAAACCATCTACGTACCAGTACTTGAAGCTAGTCTGCCCGAACATGGCGTTGAGTTCTACCGTCAGCATGGGGTCATCCGGTGGGGTATACTTACCAATTTTGACGGATAAGGAGCCTTGCCAGCCTTTACCGTAGACGGGATCATTATCAAAAATGTAGGCGTAGCCGAATATCTCCAACCCCTGTAATTTGATGTCAACTATAATGCCATCAAGGTCCAGGCCGTCGCTTTCCCATTGGTCGTTTCCATCGTCTACCGTGAGTTCACCCTTTACGTTGACTTTCGTTTCTACCGCAAAACCATTATCGTTTTGCTCCATGAGGTTGAAGTCAATATCCACCGATAGCTTAATGCCGCCGCCAGGAACCGCAGTCAACTTGGGATCGGCGATGGGGATATTGTAACCCATAACCTTAATCTCACTTTCAAAGCTTAGATATCCCCCTGTCATGAGGGATAACTTGCTGCCTTTAGTGGCTAACCTAAGTTTATGGAAGTTGATTTTTGGGGCCTTTACACTGAGGCTATCCTGCGGCTTATTGCTGTCATCCTCTTTACTGCCTAGTTTGCCACGGATGGCCGCGAAACCGTTGAGTACGGCTACGGGTTCGAAGGAGTCGGGTGTGACCGTAATGTCCAGATAAGAGCCGGGGTATATATTCACATCCGCCATCTTGAACACCGGGAAAGTGAGGGTGTCAACGGGGGTAACATTGAAGTTGAAGGACCGATCCGGGATGTTGACGAAAGCAGCGTAGCCAAAGCCTTGTGTTTTCTTAGCGATGGGGATACCTACCTCTCCACCAAAACCAAAGCCTACTACATCACTGGCCACAAGTTCAAGTTCGAGATCCTCGATGGAGTAGCGCCAGCCTTCCATGCTACCGTCGTCGGAGCTGAGTACATTTTCGGCGTAGAACAGGCCCGAAACCCCGTGCCCGTCAATAAGTAAGTTTTCTACCCCAATGGCCGTTCGGCAATTGCTGACCGCAATTGGTGTTGGGGGCTCTTGTTCCGGTAGAATGAGCTCAGGTTCGGTAGGGCCTCCTTTGTTGCCCGGCAGCTCCAAAGCATCGCCATAGGCGTACATTCCCGTGTCATCAAGTAGGAGCATGCCACCAGAGGATGGGGATTGGGTATTGCTTACACAGCCCTTCTTCTTGATCTGGCGCGGTAGCGTTACATCCAGGTTCTTAATGAACACCCCGCGCCACATCGATGGGTTAGGGGGCAGTAATCCCTGCTGGGCGTAGGTAGGGGGGAACACCACGTTTGGGCTGTTCCGAAAGTCGCTAAAGTCAAATACCGCCGTGGAAAGATTAAAGGCTACATCGGTATAAGAAGCGGGCGCGAAATTGGGTAGGCTAATCTCCACCAACAAGTTTTGCCAATCGTTGACAATCGTCTGGATGCTTCCAGTCACTCTACCGGTTGGTAGCGGATCGGCATTGCCATTTACGGGTACAATCCAGTCGCGACTGAAAAGGACATCGGCGTCAACCCCCATTTCTACAAAGCCATCACAATCAATGCGTACAAAGGTGCCTAACGCTTGGGTGTTCGACCCAGATCCAGTTTCGTAGTAGCGTTTGAGTACGAGCCCAAATTTTTCGGGATTAGTGGATCCAATGGGTACGTCACTGTAGAGCCCGATAATGGCGTCGCCGATAATACCACCGTCGTGTGAGAATTTCAGGTTGGGGGTGCCAAAGAAGAGTTCTACGTACTGAGAGCCCGTGGTGGTGCCTTGTCCGGTACTGGCGCTGACCTTTTGTTGCGGTAGCTCCATTCGTACCACCACTTCCAGTTGAGCGTAATCTGGATACAGGCGCAGCTTATCAAACACAATAGCAATGGGGACATTACTGATGGTGTCGGCAAGAATTACTGGGAAGTCGATCCACGCCAGAGAATCTAGGCGGCGCAAGAAATTACCTACGGCCATGGCGTCCTGAATTTTCTGTCGGGCTGCCGCAATGGCGGGTAGGTTATTAGCCTGCTGTTCCAGTTGCATTAGTTCGGTAGCAATATTATCATCGTTACCGGGCGGGGCCGTAGGGATCGTCAGGTCTTGCGAAAAGTCAAAACTGCGCCGCATCACCGGTGCCGCTGGCGGCGTCGGCAAGGTGTTCTTAGGTGGTGCTTGGGTAATCTCCTGGTGGAGCAGGCTGTCTACAGGGCCAGTACCAGACATTGTGCTGGCAGCAAGCTGCAGCGAAGCCCAGAGGCCAAGCCAAAAGAGTAGAAAGCGGGTAGAGCGTCGGAGCATACTAGTAGGTTTCCGTATTAATGAGATAGTCAGCGCGGTTTAATTGTATCCAAGCCCGGGCGGTTTCTAGTGCCGTTGGGTAGTCATCCGTTTCGAGATCGCCACTAATGCCAACCTTAAGCGGGAAGTTCAAAATATGCGGAGCCACCATTTCCAGCAAGCGATAGGCACAGTTGATCTGTCCGGAGCCGTGTAGATCAGCCATGTAGCAATTGCGTTCGTCGAGTAAGATTTGATCAAAAAAGAAATCAAAAACCTCTTGGCGACGGGTATAAATCAGCTGTGGGGCTATGGTGTAAATGAAATCGTCATTTACCTCTACCGTTTGTAGCAGCGTGCGTAGGCGACGAATCCGGCTAGGATCACCAGCCCGAATCATAGCCAGGTCATAATCGTTTTGCATGCGCGTACTGCGGCGGTACTCATAGGGTACGGCATTGAGCGCCTGCGTCCGCCCCAACCAACCTGCGAGCAGGAAGAAGCGGTTGCGGTAGGGTACATCCGCCAGGAGCAGGGCGGAGTCGATGGTGGTGAGGTCTTGAGGGTGGATGTTGGATTGTTGGATCTCCTCCAAGTCATTGATGGATTGGTACAAGGCAGTTTGTGAAACGGAAGAAAAGGTGGAGGGCAACACAACTGATTGTCCTATGACTAGGCCACAATTGAATATCAATAAGGTCATTATGATTAGCAGGTATCGATAATCATTTGAACGGCTTCTTGTTTTTAGGAGCCTTTTAGGAGATATGTTGATAAAACTGGACATGCCTTTCATTATTTTAGTAGTGTCCCATTAGCTCGGTTCTCAGTTCTGTAAGAATTTCCCCGAGTAAGTTTTTGCCTTTCCAACTCTTCCTGTTTTGAGCCTCCGGGGCATCTTCTGCAAGCCCAATACCCCAAATGTTATCATTAGGAGCTGCTTCAACAAGCGTAGTGCCACGAGTCGCAAATAGCGCTTCTTTCAATTTTTGATTACCGGTAAATTTTAGCTTGTTGCCGCCGTAGACGATGCGCCACCTGAATACATACCAGGTATTCTCTTGAAACCTTTGAACCTCACGGCCCAGGGCTTTAATCTTCCTAGGATTGTCTTCTTTAAGGATCTTCTTTGCGGTTTTTAAATCTGTAAAGAGCATAGCCTTGCAATACATCATGTATTGTTCTGCTGAGCTAAAGGTGTATTCTTTTTCAAATCCTTCGGAGAGGATTCTTTGCTGGAATTCATTGTTCCAGATATAGCTAGGAGCAACAAAACTAGACCGATGCCACTGTGAGAAAGGAGAACTGGTTTCCCAGAAGTAGGTAAATTGTTCTTGTTGCTTATCTCCTAATCGCCCATGAACGAATTCCTCCAGCTTTTCTTCCTCTAATTCGTGTTCACGTCTAGCCGCAATGTAGTTGTTAAGGGTATACTCTTTCTTGAGCCAATCATCAGGAGCTTCCTTTTTTGCTTCCTGCTGTTGCTTTCGGTGGGCATCTACCCACGCGATATACGCTCGCAAATCCTCACGGCTGAGCTTTGCTATTTCATGGTATGGTAATTCGCGGTCAAACTTCATACGCAGCACTTCCTTTTTGGTGTTTTACAGCAGGCATAATACACGATTTTTCCGAGCCACTCGTTTTGTGGGCTACTGCTCTACGATGGTGATTTCTTTTACCGTTAGACTTCTCCCGTTGATTACTTCGGGGACATCCTGAATATCAGTTATGTCAAAGACCAAGTCCTTCTTCATCAGGACCTCCGTCTGAACTAAATCACAATTGCCATTAGAACCGCAGAGGTTTACACCATAATCCGAAATATCATCGATGTCAACACCGGTTTTGGAGATGATCTTGAATCGTACCTGAATCTTATCTGGATTGTAGAATTTATCGATGAAGTGATCGGCTACCTGACCAGCTTTAGAAGTAGATAGATATCCTGTTTCTGTTACGTAAGCAGGTGTTCCCATTGTCTGGGCCCGGTCGTACACAGAGATATACTTGTCGTAAACCAATTGATAATCCAGGTTTTGTCCCCGATAGACCAGCCCTTCAAATTTTCGACTCACTTGTAGATCGTCAATGGCACGGTCTACTACTTCTGCCCACGCTAAATCGTTGCTATTGGGAGTTTGTTTGTAAAAGTTGCCATTTAAATCGAATGAAGAGACGGTATAGCGATGGATCGCCATTGTTTCTAATTCTGATATATCCGGTATAGCATCGAGTAGGTCGTTATCATTTAATCGATTATAAGAGAAATCAACTCGTCTGATCTTTAAGAAGGTCTTGAGCGTATTAGTCGAATAAACACCTCGACCTAGTTCTCTGCCAATGGATTTAACATAATTAGCACTGACTCGTAATGGATCACCTATGTCACTTGCAAGATTCCAGCCCCTGATTCTCAGCTCCAGGATATCCAAATCCGGAGAATTTTTAAGCAGGTCTGCAAGGTCAGAGTGTACATAGAGGTCTTTGGACAATTCGTCAAGCCTACCGGAAGGGTTGATGCTGTTAAAAACGTCTATCATTCGTTGCGTCTGTGCCTCGGAAAAGCCGAGGTACTTCAGCATTAGGTTACAATAGTTAGGTGGTAACCAAATCCCGTCTTCACCGATAAGGTAGCCCTGTTGATTCTCTAGCTGGATATCATAAGTCGGCATCTCACCCGCGAGGACCTTTACACTATCTACCGTTACCAGTAGGCTGGCAAGACTGAGAATCTGCATGCCTCGACGTAGGCTATCGGCCACCATTGTTCGACCCAGTTGAGGCACGAAGAGAGCGTGCCCGCTGGTAATGTCAAAGGACAACTTCTCCGTGAATACACGCAGCATCTTGTTGGCGCCACTTTCGATACGCCTTGCCACTCGTACTACGCGTGGTTGGGCTTCTTCGTTAGCGGGGGTAGCATAGACTTGATCGCCTTCGCGTAACTGGCTGATTTGCACTAATCCTTGTGGTGTTTGTACCGGTGTGTTTGCACCTAAACAGCCACAGGCCTTCAGCTTGGTTGTACCGTCTGGTTGTTCTACCATGCCCATTTGGCCATCGGGTGATGGCTCCAGCACCTGGTCATTAGGAGCGATGTTCTGATCCCGACTAAATTCTCCGTAATTCGTACCAGGGGTATTGGGATCTGGCGTCCCAGTATCATCGAGTATTGAAACCTCTACCTCGCTACCATTTTTCTTGTACAGCACGCGCCATTGCGTGGGGGTCAACTGTTCTAACCGCACTAAGCCAGCCACTTTTAGTTGATCCAGCCAATTTTTGATTCTCAAATTGAAGCCAGAGAATGAAAGTGGCCAGGTGATTCCAGGCCTTTTACGAGCCTGTAATTCCCGTTTGGGTCCCGTGCCGTCTTTTTGATAGTAGAGTTTTCCGTCGGCATCGTCCGTAATATTACCAGCCTTGAAATCAGCCTCGTCAATATCAAAGGGCTGGCCATCTTTGTCGATGAGTGTTACCTTGTCTCCATCTATGGTGCCGAGTTTGTTCATGGGGAAATCATCACTCAATTTCAGGATTCTCCGCCTTATTCCGCCCGTTGCTTTATTCGCTATTCGGAAGCCAATTCCGAGCACATCTGTCATGTCTTCCACCTTATTTAGCACTTTAGCGATGGTTAAGACTATCCTTCCTGCTGAGGTGGACGCCAGTGCTGGCGCACCCGCACCCGCGGTGAGTACTGCACAAGCTACACCAAGGGCTACGCCGGCAGTATTGTGGAAAGCCGTACACGGGTTCTGGGCGAAATTGAATTGATCCCTAAGTTCGTATAGTAGACACCAGTACCCTTGACATTCCAGCGTCACACCATCGGGTTTAAATCGTTCCATTTTCTCCAAATTGGCGAGCATGTCCGTAAACTTGGTGTATTCGCCAACTGGATCAACGACCCATTTAAGCAATTTGGGGACGGTTCCTAAAATATCGATCATTCCATTCCATACCCCGCAGAGAAAGGCAAACTGATATCTAGATACATTCTGATTCAGGGTAGTAGTAAAGCCAAGTTCATCCAGCTGAGTACCCTGTATCATATTCAACACCAACATGATGTTGGCATTGATGGGTGCCATGATAAAACCGTAAACATCAGCGTAGATGGGCTTATAAATATCCGTACTGTCACAGTTCCAAACGTACTCTGGAATTTTGATGTAATTCAGCGATTTTTCTACAAAGTCTAGAAACTCGTAGACCCCACGTGCTAGGGCTTGAAAACCACTGCCAATGGCGGCAAATAGCCCTTGTTCCGTGTAACTCTGATGGTAGGTAAAGAAGTCTTTGGCATTCTGTGACCATCCATCAGTACCTCTTACGGTCCAGGAACCATCCGCTAGCTGGTGTAACCATATTTTTCTGAGCGGGTCAGCCGAGTGGTTCTGTGCTTTCGTAATTGATTCCTGATCACCTTCCTTAGAGATGACGATGTAAGCCCTTAGCGTTCTGCGCTGTATGGAGTTACCCAGGCCATCGTCAGTGGTAATTGGTTGGCCGCCGGAAATAAGACTTGCAAGCCCTGTTGTATCTATGTTTACACCAGCAAAGTTGATAATCCACGGGCAGCTTTTGGTCGTACAGCTACCGCCGGAGCTGGTATAGGAAATGATCTGGCCGGGCTCGTTCGAACTGCAATAGGTTTGATCATCGTAACGTAATAAGGCTTCCGGCGTTGGGGTAGTTACGCTTACGTCGTTATCGTCTTCATCTTTCTTCGTTACCGTGGTGAAGTCGGCTTCAAGGGCAAAGTTTACAAAACGTGGGCTAACCGTTACGCGCACCTTACCGGGCTGGTTTTCTAGGTTCTTCACAGAATACCGCACTTCATAAGTTGCTCCCTTGTAGTTTACCGCTTTAACCTCGCCATCGCTATTGAATGAGAACGTCGCTTCGTTGAGAACCTCTTGTGAAAACTTGACATATATGCCTCGGCCAGTTTTAACAAATTTACAGCTTGGGTTAATTGGGAAGGAGTTGGGTGGTGGTGGAGGTGGATTGTCTTCTTCCTCAAAGTCCATTCCGGCCAGTAATTCGGACTGCTCGTCTCCTGGTAAAAGTGGTGCGTTCACCGGATTATGAATTAGATCCCACTGCCACTTATACAAGCGCGTACCACTAGCGTAATCCATCAAGTTGTTAGTAGTTCCTTGCGGTAATTCTGAGGCGTACTCTTCAAAGGTATGTTTGAGCACGTAGGCGCCGTGCGCAAGTTCGTGTGCGATGGTACGGGTTAGGTCTGGGCCAGTTCCGGCGTTACCTTTGTAGATAAAGCCAAATTGCCGGCCTCGGGGCATAAAACCTGCTCGGGAAGTTTGCTCGTAGCTATCGGTGATAAAGAGGTAGTAGGTATCTGGATCAACGCCTGCTGGCCGGTTTTCGTAGGCGTTGATGATATCGCGCATTTCAATGGAATAGTTGGTCAACAAACCACTACCCACAGCCCCTAGAACGCCATCATAGCCAGGTACGGTAAAGGCAGGCTCTAGTGTAACTGTAGGTTTTACCACCGCTTGGCCAAGGGTTTGCAATAAGCCCTGCTGCACTGCTGCTGCATTTATGCCATTTCCTGCACTGCTGCTCAAAGGCACTAGTACTACATTGAGCGGTAATTCTGGATACGGCACCACATTGAGCAAACCCGCAATGTGATTTGGTGTACTATCATTCGTAACCTGCTCGGCGACCAGGAAGTAATCATCTCCGGTCTGACCAATAAATGTAATAGTAGCTGTATCTCCATCAATGGTGGTAGGCAAGGGTACTCCGCTAGGTTGGCTAAAGGCCACCGAATCAATAGTGCCAGGTGGCATCACGACACCATCCACTAGGTCAGGACTGTTTTCTTTAACCGACTTGTAGGCAACATAATAATCCGCCTGCGCCAGGGTACGCTTATCATACCAGTTTTCTGGTTCTTGTGTCCCCTTAGCATCAAAGCCAAACTGTTGATTTTGGTCCTTCTTAAAGACCACCTGAAAGTCTCCTTCGTAGAGTTGATCCAGAAACTCGTTAACCTCTACTAGAACACTATCCAGCAGTACGTTACAACTGTCAATCTGAGCTTGCGTATTTGCTTGCTCAAAACAGTCAAGTACATCCTGAATGTCTTGTTGTAGGTCCGGTGGTAGATTGGCGTTCTCACCGAGGGCCATTAAGTCTTCCAAGATGCCAATCTGCTCCTCCTGCAACACACTGTCCGCTAATTCCAGCACATCAAGGATGTCAGACAGTAGTGAATCTGCCCAGGGGGGGAGCACTTCCACCCCAAAACCGGTAGCCTCTAGATAACCACCGACCATGCGGTATTCGTCGTTGACGAAGATGTTATCAAACTCAAAGGAGAACTTCGCCTTGTTGAAGTAAGGCATGCGAATATCGCCCATACCAGAGAAGTAGCCGCCACCACCGCTAGCCATCGTGATAATAATGGGGAAGTCGAAGGCAACAATGGTATCACCAGGGATGAGCGCGGCGAGGGGCACTTGGTTAGATAAGTCTACCTGCCCTTCGACACCACAGACGTAAAAGCCGTTATTGAGGCTCGGGCGCTCCATCAAGAAGCTGTCCTGCGGGGCAAAACGCTGTCCAGTGCTACCCTGGCAAATTTCTGTGACCTGGTAGTCGTAAATCTGATTGGTGAGCAGGCTGTTGAGTTCTACAAAAGAATCCTGCGTCATGATGGTAATCCAATCCGCACCGGGGTCGTCTGCGAGTTTGTATTTAAACTCGTAGTCGTTGATCCCATTGGAAGGTGTCCAAGAGATATTCATTGTGGAGCGGTCAATGGCTTCTTCCACAATGGCGTACGGAGCTGCGCAGTGGTCAGTACGGAAGACCAGCCAGTCGCTGTAATCTGTCCAGCCAAAATTGTCGCAACGACTCTTTACCCGGAAGCGATACTCGGTGTTAGCACGAAGGCCAGTGAAGACGGCCGTTTGGTCCGGAGTCAGAATAGAATCCTGGTAAACTGCGGTGAACCAGTTGCTCAATTCTTCGCTCGGTAAGCTAACCAAAGCATCACCACCACCGGAGGGTATCCGTGGAGTTTGTCCCCCCGTTGGCGACTGAGGTGATTGTCCGCCGCCACCTCCCGTAGGTAGTTGAGGGGTGCGGCCGCCACCGGGTTGTACTTGTATAGGAGCAGCTTCAATATTGACCGTAGTAAGTGGTAACAAGCTCTCCAACTGGACCATATATTCTTCAGCGTAAGGATTGACAGCAGTCCAGTTGGTACGAGCGGTAGTTTGCAAGATTTCATTAGCCACCAAATTCACGGGTACCCGACAATCGGTCAAAGTGCGGAAGCTAAGGGTATCACTGTAATCCGTCCAACCAAATTCTGGGCAGCGGGCGCGTACTACGACGAGGTACTCTGTGTTTTGACGCAACTGTTCCAGCAGCTTCGTAGGGTTAGTAACAAAGAAGCTGTGCCAATCAGCGAAGGGTGCAGGCGCAGGAGCTTGGCCAACACTTACCCCTAGTGGCGCGGTGGTGATGGGCGTGCTTGTAAGCGGGGCACCAGAAATAGGACCACCAGTATTCAATGGATTACCACCTTGGCGAACATTGCCTCCACGGGTAGATGGCTGCTGATTCTGGGGTTGTGTATTAGAAGGTGGAGCAGGATTGCCGGGCGACTGCGGTGTAGTCCGTCCGCCAGGTAAGCCCAACTGCACTGGAGCTGCCTGCTGAATGCCCTGCACAGTGGGTAAGGTTGGACCAATGGGGCCGTATACCCGAATTTCCCATTCGTCAACGGTGCCCGTTACATCCCAGTCAAGCTGAGTGCTGAAAGGCTGTGAATTGCTAGCCACCAGATTCTCAGGTACCAGGCATTTCACTGGTGTGCGGAACTGCACGGTATCCGAATAAGCTGAGGTTTCACCAGACGAGCAGGTGGCAGTAGCCCGCAGCTCGTAGTAGGTCATGTCATCCAGGTTCTGCAGACTGGCAAAACCGTAGCTGGTGGTCCGGCTCATCCAGGTGCTATCACCTAAGCGACGATACTCTAAAGTGCTGGATTGGGTAGATGGTGGTAAACCAGTGAGCTGCACAACGGCCGATTCGTAGGTGGAATCCGTAACCGTAATAACTTCCGGTGGCGCACAGAGGAGCGCAAACTCGTCAACTGTAGTCCACTCACTGAAGTTGACGGCACAATCCGAGCGCAGCTGGTATTCGTAGGCGGCACCACCTTGAAGATCGTTTAAGTAAAATGAACTATCCAAAGCTACGGCCGTCTGCCAGGGTGGTGGCCACATCGAGAAGTAATAATAACCACCAATCTTAGGGCGATAACGCAACTCTACTTGGGTAGCATTGATGTAGTTATCCCAATTCAATTGCGCTGCATCAGCCAGGATAGGATCAACCGTGATGCGGAAAGGCGGCTCACAAGGAGGCAGGGTAGTAAAGAAGAAACTAGCCGTATAGTCTGACCAAACACCCTGCGTACACCAGTAGCGCAGGCGCACTTCGTATTCAGTCTCTGCTCGTAAACCCGATAAGGTAAGTAGCGCAGTAGGGAGGTTAGTGACCGTTGTCCACTCCTGCTGATCAGTGCGGCGATACTGAAATTCGTAATAGTCGGCATTGGAGTAGGCGAGGGCCGCTACCAGGGCAGAACTATCCGTGAGCTCATTCAACCAAAGACTATCCGTAACGGCGCAATCCGTATTAAATCTAACCGGTACGGACCAATCCGACCAAATTGAATCTGCACATTGTGTCTGGATCTGGGCGAGATAAGTGATCCCTTGACTAAGCCCGGCTATTTCTGCCGTTTGCGCAGCGATTAAATCGTAATCACCAGGGGTGAAGTAAGTGCTTCGTCCCACATCCAGACTATCCCAGCGGAAGGCCACCCGGGCCTTGTAGCGGGCATGGGTAGGTATGAGGCTGTCGCCGGGAATGGTATCCCAGGCAATGAGCGCGTTGTTGAAGTCGAGATCTGCCAGGAAGGGCTCGTAAGCGGCGGGGCAGCCACCAAAGGGTTCTAGCTCGCGGCAGGCGGGTTGGCCGGCCGTACATTCTGCGCAGATACGTAGGTCGTAGGCGCGGAAAGCTTCCAAACTATCGATAGTGAAGGTGCCACTGGGGTAGAAGAGCGTGGCGGTATCTGCGGGTGCACTGCCATCTGATAATTGCCAGATGAGCATAAAGGTAGAATCAGCACTAAAGTCGTTAGTAGCAGAAGCCCAACTGAGTGTAAGACTGGTATCAGTGCTGTCAGTACGGGTAATGTTGAGGGAAGCCAGGCAGGCATCATCCAGGCCGTTGAAAGCCACTGTAGTGGTCACGCATTCCACGGAGCCGTCGGGACATGTTTTACAGAGTTCGATTTGGTAGGTGTTGCCTATTTCCAGCAGACCAATCTCGCTGTCGGTGCTGCCAGCCGGGAGGTTCAGACTGTCCGTGTAGGCAAAAACGGTATTACCAATGGTACTAATCGGAGCAGCTTGTAAAGGCGGTACCGGTGCTGGCGAAAGGCCTCGGTTGCGGTTGCGTCCACGTGGTGCTGGTACTGGTGACTGCTGGGGTAACTGCCGCTCGGTACGGTTAGGAACCGGGGAAACAGGTGTAGATGGATTGGGAGCGTTAGGTGGAAGAATACCCCAGCGCAGACGGAAGCCTTGGGCGGTGGGGATATCGTTCCAACTAAGGAGTAAACGGGTGTCATCCAGTGGCCAATTGTCCAAAGTCAAGGCTGGACCACAGGGGCCGCTAGTGGTATCAGCGGGAAGAGTAACTACCGCTTTTAGACACTGGCTAGTACCATCTGTACAAATGGCGCACAGTTGGTAGGTATACGTTTGGTCGTGTAGTAGATTAGTAAAGGTGTACGTCTGAGCAGTATCTCCCAGGCTAATACTATCGCCATTAACGCTAGTGAGCAACCAAGAAGCTACCGTATTGTCAGGGAGCCAGGACAACTGGGCGGTAAACGGATCAAGTGCAAACCCTGTGAAGTTTTCGGGCTGTGGGCAAAGCACTGGCGGCTCTTCTTCGGAGCCGTAGACAAAGCTATAGATATCGCTCCATCCATCGTTCAGGAAGGCAGCTTGTCCAATAATATCTTCGGCTCGGATCCGGACCAGATAGCGGGAGCCTACTTGTAGCAGTGGGTCCAGGCTGGTCATGGTATAGAACGGAGCAGTAGTGGTTTTGAGCAGTAAGGGTTGGGTGTTGTCAATAATGAGGTTATCTCCCATGCCGGGGAGGATGTCTTCGTAAACTTCCAAGGTGTAGCGTACGGCTACGCCGGCGTGCTGGGGTTGCCACTGGAAACGCAGTTGCTGTGGGAAAGAAGGTTCGACTTCCGTACCTGGTTCAGTAAGAATAGGCGGGCGATGCAATAGCATGAAACCCGTAGCACAACCGGTATTAGAGACAGGTGGGTCAAAGAAACGATTGAAGTCGTAGACCTCTACACAGAGCGAAACGGGGCCTTCAGACAGAAGCCCGCCATTGGCGAGGTAGTTTTCTAAGGTTGCCCCTTGAAAATTAAGGTTAGCTGGGTCAAAATAGTCACGCAGTTGAGCGCCAGTGAGGACGAGTGGCTGGTTGCGGCGTAAGATGATTGGGAAAGGCATGAAATCCTCACGCGTGCGGACGTTGAAGCCCGGACCAGAGAGGGAAATACGTAGCAATGCTTCGTATTCGGGCCGCTCATCTGTACTGATGAGGGTGACGACTACCCGCCCGGGATCATCATAAGCCTCCAGCTGTGGAGAGAAGCCACTGACCTGGACCAAAGCATTGACCGGAAAAGTTTGACTCTGAGCTGTATGCCAGGAAAATATGAGCCCTAACACCAACAGCAGTACCGTACCGCTACGGCGTATAGCCCGCGCAAGGGATAGGAGTGGTGGTGCAGCAGGCACCAGCCCGCAGGGCCAAGAGCCACGCAGAGCCCGACCCCGCACTGCGACCTCAGCAGTGCGGGGATGCGCCCAAGCAAATATGTGAGAGATACGTGTGTTCATACTAGGTGTTAAAGCACAGCGAAGTTTAAATGAAACCATTCCTCTTGTACCAAGACGATAGCCGTATACACACCGGCTGGGAGGTCCTGGTTATTGAATGGAAAGGCATAATAGTCTTGTCCCTCCGCGCTTTCAAAAGAGATCAGTTCTCCATTTTCGCTGAAAATCCACAGGTCAGCTGGTTGTACCGAGTTAAGATACAGTCGAACCTGGAAGTCGCCACGATTGGGGTTGGGGAACAGCTCAAAGGAGCGGATGAGGGTAAAGAATTGTTCAGGAATATCCTGGCTTAAGCTATCGCGGGAACCGTAAATACGGATGTCCTTTTCGAGGTAGGCCGTGCACTCGCCCAAATCGGCAGACATGCCCACGGTGTAGGTGCCAGGTTCGTCAAAGAGCAAAATTTGCTGCGTTGGTAAAGTGGCAACGGACTCGGCCTCGTTGGCGTCAAATATCCAGCTAATGGATGCTGGTACGGGGAAGGTGATATCCACGGCCACCACGGGCTCGTTGATAACTCCTTCGGCGGGCATGAGGAAATCGGCCGCAAATTCGCCTTCCACTTGCTCAAACTCCAGTTCATCCTCCAGTAGGCAACCCTCGAGCGTGAGCGCGTGTACGCTTACCGTGCCCGGCTCCGTAAAGGTGACACAATCGTCGCTGTACTGTACGCCATTGGCGTCCTGCCAGTAGAAATCTGCCAGTTCCGGTAGTTCACCACAGAGGGTAAGCGCCGTTTCGCCACAAAGGATAGTGTCCATCATTTCGATGCCCCAATCGGCCAAGCCTTCGGGCTCGGGCAGATCTACGCTAGTGGTATCTGCACAACCGTTGGCGTCAGTTACTGTGAGGAGATATTCGCCAGCCTCGAGTTCTTCAATACTGCTTTCGGTGGCACCGTTGGACCAATCATAGCTATAAGGTGCTACACCGCCCTGCGGCATGATGCTGGCAGTGCCGGTGGCCTCGTCAGCACAGGCAGGGCCTGCGAAGCTAATATCCTCCAAATTGAGGGGGAATAGCCCGCCCACGTTTAAGCTCTCGCTAACGGAAGTGGTACACTGGGTAACCGTATCTGTAATGAGTAGCAGGTAGTCACCCGGTACCAGACCAGTGAAGAGCCCGCTCGTATTGGCAACTGATAAACCTTCTAGGCTATAGCTCAGGTTAGGCTGGCCAGAAGTGAGTACTTGTAGTGTGCCGGTGGGTTCGGTACAACCATCGGAATCAGTGGACTCAAAACCATTGTACTCAGGTAGCTCAGGACCATCAACCAGGATGTCCTCACCGAGGGTAGCTTGGCAAAGTTGGGTCTCATCGCTCACCAATACGGTGTAGTTGCCGGGTTGCAGCCCAGTGATGAGCGCTTCGCTTAACCAGGTGTCACCATTGTCGATGCTGTAGAGGTAAGCCTCTGGTGTTGGCGAAGTAACATTGATGCTACCCCCGTCGATACAATCAGCGGCGGCGGTCACCTCAAGGTCCAGATTTTCGGTGTTGAGTTCGGCTAGTAATTCGAGTGTTTCGGTATCCTGACAGTTGGGGTAGTCCACTGCGCGTACGGATACGGTGTATTCGCCAGCGGAGAGATCTTGCCAGTCAATATCGTCACCCCAGCCATTGTCATCCAGCTGATATTCCCAGGCTGGATTGGCACTGCCAGCGAGCGAGATGCTACCGTCAGAGAGACCACAGTCACTAGGAGCGGCGGCGGTTAGCTCTTCTAGCACCACTGCTGTCGGCTCACTGAGCGTGATCGTTTCCTCCCAGGAGAAGAGGCAGTTGCCGTCTGGATTCCGGAAGGTCAGTGTATATTCTCCAGCAGGAAGGCCGTTGAGCTCCGTTGTAAACTGCCACTGTACTTCATTGTAGGTAACTTCAAAGAGTTGATCAGGGTCCGCTACTTCGATAGTGATGCTGCCATTGGCCAGGCCACAATCCGTTGGGTCCAGACTGGTAACGCCGAGTACATCCAGGGGTTCAGCAGGTACGATGTCTACGGTTTCTGGATAGATAACCAGACACTCGTTATCGGGGTTTAGTACTGCGATGGTGAAGGTGCCGCCACCAAGGCCGGTAAAGACGGGATCGAATGTCCAGGTGATACCGCCATCAATACTGTACTGTGTCTCTGGCGTAGGGTTAGCCAAATCAATGCGAATTTCAGCATCTTCCAACTCACATTCCGTAGGTTGACTTACCGTAACGGCATCAATTTCCGGAGCACCAGCTGGGAACAACTCCACCAAAACTGCCTCTGAAACCAGGCAAGGGTAAGTTACATCCCGCACCAGTACCAGATAGTTTGCGGCGGGGAGTGCGTTGTATTCGCCGGTTTCCTGCCAGGTCATTCCATTGTCAATGCTGTACTCATAAACGCCGGTGCCTCCTTCGGCGCTGAGGAAGACACTACCGTTGGTGGAGGTACAGTTGGATGGAATAGTAGCATTGAAGTCGACAAAACTTGGTGTGCTGATCTGATCTACCACTACCTCAATGGGGTCGGCCCAAGTTTGGAGGCAAGCCCCCGAAGTGGTACGGACCAGAACGTTATAAGTATTCATGCCCAGGCCAGCGAAGAAGGCGCTAGAGCTCCAGGTCACGCCATTGTCGATGCTGTATTCCAGCTCGTCCAGGTCGGGATAGGCTACGCTGATGCGAATTTCTCCACCAGTAGGAGTACATACTTCTGGTTGAATGACTGCCACGTCCTCAAGCTGCAGGGCAGCTTGGCCTTCCAGGATAATGTCTTCTCCCTGTACTTCACAGGTTTCGTCTTCATTGCGAATAAAGGCCGTGAACTCACCTGGTGCTAGCCCCCCAAACACTGGTTCAGCCTGCCAGATAATGCCGTCAAGGCTGTACTCATAGCTACCGTTACCGGCGGAGCCGATTAGGGTGATGCTACCGTTGTTTTCGTCACAGTCATTAGCAGTGCTGAGCTCTCCCACCGCAACGCTAGGTTCTAGTGGTCCACCAATAGTGATGGAGTCGCCAATTTCTTCACAAGTGCCGTCGGTAAAACGGATTCTTGGTTCGTAGATACCCGGAGGAAGCTGTACGAAATTAGGACCACCCCATTCTCCATTACCGAGACTAAACTCGTAGGGGCCAGCGCCACCAGTGCCACTCAGAATAATGGCACCATTTTCGCTACCGCAATCGGAGACATCCACTGTACCAAGTACTTCAATTTGTGGACCTTCAGGTGCACTGATCTGTTGTGTTTCACCAGTGATCACGCAGCTGCCATCGGCGTTGCGAATATAGGGAGTGACTTCGCCTGCTTCCAGACTGATGAAGGCAGGGCTATCTTGCCAGTTTTCACCATCAATGCTGTACTGGTAGACACCACTGCCTCCGGTAGCGGTAATAAATAGACTACCGTCCGTACCATCACAAGTGGTGGCGTCATTAATCGCTGTTCCAGCGAGGACTGGACTGGTAGGTTCGAAGATTTCAATGGGTTCGCCCAAAGTCTCGCAGCTACCATCAGTATAGCGAGTGATGGGGAAATAAATGCCCGGCTGTAGGTTGACAAAGGTTTGATCTTCCTGCCAGTTAAACCCTTCTAGTTGGTATTCTAAATCACCAGTGGTGCCAATACCCGACAGCGTGATACTACCGTCGGCCGCACCGCAATCGCTTACATCCTCTACTGCTTGAACCGAGAGTTGCGGTGTGTTATCGGCCGTAATTTCAACTGGTGCTAAGCTTACCTCACAGTTACCGTCCAAGGTGCGTACAATAGGGGTGTAATCGCCAATACGTAGCTGCACAAAGAAGGGAGTACTTTGCCAATTGATGCCGTCGAGGCTGAATTCGTAATCATCATTACCTTCCACGGATAGGATAATGGCGCCATTATCGCTATCGCAATCGGATGCATTAAACACCTCTGCGATACTAAGTACGGGGGCATCAGGTGCTACAATCGTGATTTCCTCTGAAAAGGTTTCGCAGCCGCCACTGCGTACGCTAGCGATAACCGTACCCGCACCCAAGCCCTCAAACAGCGGGCTATCTTGCCAGTCGGTTGTACTTAGACGGTATTCGTATTCGCCGTTGCCACCACTGGCCTGGAGACTGATCGAACCGTTCTCTGTTTCGCAATCGGTGGCATCCATAACTTCTTCGACAATCAGTTCAGGAGTATCCGATGCAGTGATGGTGATGGCTTCGCCATTGATTAAGCAGCTGCCATCGGTATTGCGTACCCCCGGGACGTAGGTAGCAGGAATTAGCCCCGTAAAGACCGGGCTGGCCTGCCAGACCACATTGTCGAGCGTATACTCATAACTGCCACTGCCGCCACTCGCAGCTAATTCAATACTGCCGGTATTTTGATCACAGTCGGCATCAATCACTTCGCTGATACTGAGTTGCGGTGCTTCCGGTGCGGTGATTTCGATAGTTTCACCGAAGACGACGCAGGTGCCATCGGCATTACGTACTGCGGTGGAGTACATACCTGCGCCGAGCATATTGAATTGTCCCAGGTCTACCCAGTCGCCACCGTTGAGCTGGAACTGGTAGTTGCCAGAACCGCCGGAAGCGGAGAGGGTAATTTGTCCGTCGGGATTATCACAATCGGTGCCTTGCACGACTTCGTCTACGCTGAGCTGTGGTGCTTCGGGCGCAGTGATTTCGATGGTTTCACCGGTGACGAGGCAAGAACCGTCGGCATTGCGTACGGCTACGGTGTAAAGGCCTTGGGAGACATTTTCAAATATTCCCGTTTGGGACCAAATTCCCTCTTCAATTTGGAACTCGTACTCGCCGGACCCACCGGAGGCAGATAGTCGAATTTGCCCATCTGGATTATCACAATCAGTACCTTGAATGACTTCGTCTATGCTGAGTTGTGGTGATTCTGGAGCGGTGATTGCGATAGGTTCGCCACTTAACACGCAGCTGCCATCCAGGTTTCTGACGGCTGGAACATAAGTTTGCGCCACCAGATCTGGGAAGTTACCCGTTACATTCCAATTAACGCCGTCCAAGCTGAATTCTACATCTTCGGCGGTACTAGATAGGGTAATACTACCATTTGCTCCTTCGCAATCGTCATTGTAAGTGACGGCATCTATGTTGAGATCAGGTGCGCCAGGAGCGGTAATGATGATTGGGCTGCCTTGTACTTCACAATCACCGGCCGCGTTCATTACCCAGGGGGTGTACGTTCCGATAGCTAGATTTTCGAAGTCGTTTGCCGTTCCGTAGGCATTATTGTTAAGGCGGAATTGGAAGGGCCCACCCGGGCCACTGGCCGAGAGTCGAATACTTCCATCCGCTAATTCACAACTACTGGCGGCTTCTACAGCCTGTATATTTAAGACAGGCGCGTCTACCGGCCCCAAAGCGATGGGGGGCGCGGTAACCTGGCAAGTACCATCGTTGAGGAGCATAGATGGCTGGTAGTTGCCCATTGTTAATGGCTCGAATACCTCGTTGTCTTGCCAAGGTGTATTGTTGAGACGGTATTGTACAAAACTCTGTTCGGGTGAGGCTGCTAGGCGAATGCGACCATCCGCGCTACTGCAATCTTCTGGTTGCGTAACTTCTATGGCCAGTAAGTCTGCGACGTCAGGAGCGCTAACCGTTACGAACGGTCCACGAACGATACAGGAAGAACCTACCAATTGCACCCAGGTACTGTGTGTGCCCACAGGAACATTGGTGAAGACATTGCTTTCTTGCCAAACACCATAGTCCAGACGGAAAAGTACAGTGCCATCGGCATTAGATGATAGGGTGATGATACCATCGGCAGCGGCACAGGCACTAGCATCTTGGACACTATTTAGACTGATATCTGGAGCATCGGTTGCACCAATAGTGATCGGTTCACCGGGACGAGCACAAGTGCCATCCGCATTACTCACCCAGGGGATATAGGTACCTGCGGCAAGGTTGTTGAATCGGGTGGTGGTGGTCCAAGTGGAGAAGTCCAGTCGGAAAAGGTATTCGCCATTACCACCAGTAGCCTGCAGTTCAATGCTACCGTCTGCGCTATCGCAATCCTGTGGATTAACCAATTCCAGAATGCTGAGTTGGGGCGCGTCAGGGGCGGCCAGCTCAACTACAATTTGAGTTGTACCACCACAGTTACCACCAGCGTTACGTACTTCCAATAGGAGGGTGCCGCCCTCCAGGTTGTCAAAAATATTGGTACTTACCCAGGCACCGTTATCTAGGCGGTATTCGTAGTCGCCACTACCGTTTTCTGCCAGGAGTTCAATACTGCCGTTGGCGGCATCACAAGTGCTAGGTACACTGCTGCTACTTACACTCAGAAGCGGCGGCTGTACGCCCAGGATTTCAATGTCTTCTCCTTGTACTTCACAGCTGCCATCAGCATTACGCACGAAGGCGGTAAAGAGGTCTTCGTCTAAGCCTACAAAAACATTATCGCTTTGCCAATCAGTGCCATTAATACTGAATTCGTATTCGCCACTGCCACCGCTGCCAGATAAGGTAATGGTACCGTTGGGTACGTCACAATCCGTGATGTTTTCAGAAGATACTAAGGCAACTGCGGGGGCTTCGGGGGCTGAAATGACAGTTGGTTCGCTAGCGGAGACAAAACACTGCTCGGCATCATAACTTACTACGATCTGGTAGTTGTCAGGTTCTAAGCCGGAGAAGATAGAACTCAGTTGCCATTCGTTACCACCATCAATACTGTAGAGAAGTGTACCAGTTGTGCCTTCGGCATCAATAATGATCTGACCATCGGTGCTACCGCAATCCGAAGGTGGCGTGCTACTAATGTCAAAGATGACAGGTGTAGTCAATTCTTCAATGGTCACCGTCTGGGCGAACGAAATCACACAACTACCATCGCTATTACTCACGGCTACCTGATAGTCGCCAGGGAGGAGATTTAGGAAATCAGGAGTATCCACAAAATCAGTGCCGTTGATCGTATAGAGGATGCCATTGCTGCCTGGGGTAGCGATAATGTTGATCGAGGCATCCTGCGTACCGCAGTCGGTCAGTTGCTGCACCATTACATCATCGATGGTGGGAGCGTCAGGGGCGGTGAGCACAATGCTTTCAGAGTACATTACTATACAACTACCGTCCAAGTTTCGCACCATCGGGGTGTAAGTACCGGCTTCCAGGTTGAGGAAAGAATTGGTGATCCGCCATTCTATTCCATCAATACTGAATTCGTACTCTGCACCGTTCGGTACAATGATCTGGATTTCACCATCGGCTACGCCACAATCGGAGGTACTTTGGAAAGTTACATCCTCAATGATGGGGGTAGGTGCTTCAACCAGTTCTACAATCTCGTAGAGATTCACGCAAGTACCATCCGCATTGCGGATAGCTATCGGGAAGGAACCACCGGAAAGCTCGAAGAAGATGGAGCTGGTGCCAAATTCTCCGTCAATACCGGTAATGCTGTATTCATAATCACCGGTGCCACCACTGGCGAAGATCTCGATAATACCGTCGTTGGTGTCGCAGTCGCTAGGATCCGTCAAAGCAACATTGGTAACGACAGGAGAAGGTGGATCAACCAGCTCGATTTCGCCGAAGAAGTTCGCACAGGTGCCATTATTATTGCGTACCCAAATGGAATAGAAGCCGGGTTCCAGGCTTTCAGCAGTGCTTTCTGGGAACCAATCGCCGTTTTCTCCGGTAATGCTGTATTCATAATTACCCGTTCCACCCGTGGCCGTAATTTCAAAGCTACCGTTATTGCTGCCACAATCGCTGGGGTTTTGCGGTAGCACATCCGTAATCGCGGGTAAAGGTGGTTCTTCAATTTCGACTATATCGTAGAACACGGCGCAGGTACCATCATCGTTACGGATCCAAATTTCGTAAAAACCAGGAGCCAGATTAGTGCGAAGGTTATCGCTGTTGAAAAGGCCTCCCTCTCCATCAATGCTGTACTCATAGCTTCCAGTCCCGCCTTGGCCAAAGATTTCGATACTACCGTCGTTGCTACCGCAATCGCTTAGGTTAGTGGGGCTTACGGAACTAACAGCTGGGGGATTAGGCTCCACTAGTTCGATGGTGGTAGTATAAGCCACTACGCAGGTACCGTTACCATTACGAACCCAGAGGTTGAATTCGCCGGAAGGCAAATTTTGAAAACGACTTTCTGACTGCCATGGGCCATCAGGGCTATCCAGGCTGTATTCAAATTGACCGGTGCCGTTTTCTACAAATACTTCAATTTCACCATCGGTGGCGCCACAGTCAGAAGGGTTGGTAGGAAATACATCACTGATGAAAGGTGGTATCAGTGCTTCGACTTCTACTTGACCATAGTCAAAACGGCAGGTCATATTATCGTAGCGAACGCTAATGTTATATAGACCCGGCGCTACATCGTTGATGATTGAGCTGGCTGTCCAGGATTCGCCACCGTTGATGCTGTATTCCAGCGTGCCATCAGTACCCTCCGCATCGATAGTGATAATGGCATCGGTTGCACCACAATCGGAAGGAGGTGTAATATCTACCGAAAAGACTTGTGGAAGCTCCAGGTCTTCAATTACGATCACTTGCGCGAAATCTACCTGGCAGGTACCATCATTGTTTTGTACTGCAATGTTATAGTCTCCGGGGCTTTGGCCGGTAAAGATGTTGATGTCCGACCAGTTGTTGCCGCCGTCGATAGAGTAGCGGACTGCGGAACTTCCAGGGATAGCTTCGATGGTAATGGTCGCATCGCTTTGCCCACAATCACTAATTGGATCAACAATGACATCATTAATAATAGGAGCGTCCGGTGCGCTGAGGACAATGCTTTGCGGAAACATGACAATACAGGTGCCGTCGGTATTCTGCACCATGGGCGAGTAGGTGCCGGCATCGAGGTTGAAGAAGGTGTTTTCATCAAACCAGTTAATGCCGTCAATGCTGTACCGGTAGTTTACCCCATCCGGCACTACGATGATGATTTCGCCATTGGGTACTTCACAGTCAGTAGCGCTTTGCGATAGCACATCTAAGATGATCGGTAGCGGAGGATCCTCTAGCGTGACGGGGCCAAATTCTACGGCACAGGAACCGTTATCATTGCGTACCCAAACGTTGAAGGTGCCGCTACCCAGATTTTGTACGATATTATCGGTATCCCAAGGTCCGCCAGGGCCATCTGTGCTGTATTCAAAACCAGCTGGGCCTCCTTGGACGACAATTTCCAAGGAGCCATCCGTAGCGTTACAATCGGAAGGATTGGTGGGGATTACTTGTGTTACAACAGGGGGGACTGGTTCGTTGATCGTCACGGTACTGCTGAAGGAAATTGGGCAAGTACCATCATCGTTACGCACCCAGATTTCGTAGGTGCCGGCACTACGGTTCTGGAAGAGTTGATCGCCTACCCAAGGACCTCCGCTGCCATCAATGCTGTATTCGAAATTCCCCGTTCCATCGGTGGCAAAGATTTCAATTGTACCATCGCTCAGGCCACAATCGGTTACGTCGTCCACCACCACATTGGTAATGGTAGGTGGCTCGGGAGCAGTTAAGGTCACCAGGCCATGTTCCACGGCGCAGGTGCCGTTGTCATTACGCACCCAGACGAAATAGTCGCCGGCGCTTAGGTTGATCACGGCACTGGTGCTAAGCCAGTTGCCAAACTCTCCGTCGATACTGTATTCGTAGCTTCCCGTTCCTCCGGTGGCTAAGATATCGATGGTGCCGTCATTCAGACCACAGTCGGTAGGGTTGTTCGGACTAACCAGGCTAATCACCGGTGCTACTGGAGCCGTGATGGTTGCGTCGCCCCATTCGGTAAGGCAAGTACCGTCATCGTATTGTACCCAGACGTTGTAGGTGTTAGCGGTCAGGTTGGAAAAGATGTTGTTGGTATTCCAGGGGCCAGTGGGGCCACTGATGCTGTATTCTAGGTTGCCACTGCTGCCACTGGCGAAAATTTCAATTTCTCCATCAGTTAGGTTACAGTCACTGATGTCATCTTCCACCACACTACTTATTATCGGAGGTGTTGGTTCGTTGACGGTTACGGGCCCCCATTCCGTAAGGCAGGTGCCACCACTATTTTGTACCCAGACATTGTAGTTGCCACTCATCAGGCCCGTGAATTGTGAGGCAGGGTTGAATGGCCCGCCTGGCCCGTCAATGCTGTACTCCAAACTGGTGCCACCGCTAGCGAAGATTTGGATACTACCGTCGCTGCCACCACAGTCAGATACATCCACAACGTCGACGTTACTGATGATGAGTTGAGTAGGTTCGCTAATGGTTACAGTACCCCAATTTACCGCACAGGTGCCGTCGTCGTTGCGTACCCAAACGTCATAGGTGTTTGCCATGAGGTTGGGGAAGGCGTTGGTGCTGCTGTACGGTCCGCCAAAACCGTCGATGCTGTATTCTAAGCTGCCAGATCCGCCGGAAGCGAAGATTTGAATAGAGCCATCGTTAGCACCACAGTCGGTGATGTCGTTGGCGTCCACATCATTGATGCTGGGTTGATCTGGTTCGTTGATGGTTACGATTCCCCAGCTTACGGCGCAAGTGCCGTCGTCGTTGCGAACCCAAACGTCGTAAGTGTTGGCCATGAGGTTGGGGAAGGCGTTGGTGCTGCTGTATGGCCCGCCAAAACCGTCGATGCTGTATTCTAAGCTGCCAGATCCGCCGGAAGCGAAGATCTGGATGGAACCATCGTTGGCGCCACAATCGGTGATGTCGTCGGCATCCACATTATTGATACTAGGTTGGTCTGGTTCGTTGATAGTTACGAAGCCCCAGCTTATAGCACAGGTGCCATCGTCGTTGCGTACCCAGACGTCGTATGTGTTGGCCATGAGGCCAGTAGGAAAATTGTTACTGCTATACGGCCCACCAATTCCATTGATGCTGTATTCCAAGTTTCCGGAGCCACCGGAGGCAAGGATTTGAATAGAGCCATCATTTGCCCCACAGTCTGTAATGTCATTAGGTATAACGTTGTCGATGTTGGGCTCGGAGGGAACATTGAAAGTAACTAACCCATGTTCTACGGGGCAGGTACCATCGCTATTGCGTACCCACACAAAGAGATCACTACCGCTAAGGCCCGTAATAAAGTTGCCGGGAATCCAGGGGCCAAACTCACCGGAGATGCTATACTCGTAAGTGCCCAGCCCAAGTTCGGCGATAATTTCAACAGTGGCATCGTTTACACCGCAATCTGAAGGATCAGTTGTGATGACTTGTACAATAGCCGGTGGTTGTGGTTCATCAATGAAAACGGTACCCCAATTGGTGGCACAGGTGATGCGCTCGTTTGGGCGTACCCATAAATCGTACGAGTTGCTTATCAGACCGGTGAAAGTGTTATCGAGCTGATAGGGGCCCCCAGGACCATTGATACTGTACTCTAAGAGTCCAACACTAATACTGGCGGTAATTGCAATAGAGCCATCACTTCCGCCACAATCCGACACATTCTCAAGGTCTACAGCAGAAATGACGGGGAATTCTCCTTCGGCCACATTCTCAATACCCCAGGAGGTTAAACAAGTGCCATTATCGTATTGTACCCAGATGTCGTAGTCATCGCTGGCCAGGTTGGGGAATACACCACTGCTTTGGAAAGTTCCGGTAGGGCCAGTAATGCTGTACTCCAGATTGCCAGAGCTGCCACTTGCGGTGATGCTGATAAAACCATCGTTGGTACCACAGTTTTGAATGTCAGAAACAAAGACATTACTGATCACCGGAGCATCAGGCTCGCTAATAATTTCAGTACCCCAGGGTACTGGGCAGGTGCCGTCGGAGTTACGTACCCAAATGTTGTAGGTGTCAGCGTTTAAATTGCTCAGGTTGGGTGATGGGCCAAAGGGGCCGCCGGAACCATTAATGCTGTATTCCAAACTAGAACCAATGGCCGAAATTTGGATGGAACCATCATTTGCACCACAATCGGAGACATCGTTGACAATTACGTTAGTGATAACTGGTAGCTCTGGCTCGTCGATGGTTTCGGTACCCCAAAAGGTGAGGCAGCTACCATCACCGTTGCGGACGTAGATATCGAAAGTGCCGCCGCTTTGACCATTAAAAATGGAGGCTGGGCCAAAGGGACCACCCGGTCCATTGATACTGTACCGTAGGTTGCCGTCTCCGCCACTGGCGGTAATTTGAATACTACCATCGGAGGCACCACAGTTGGAAACATCTGTTACGGAAACATTCGTGATGGATGGTGCTTGTGGCTCATCAATGGTTTCAACCCCCCAGGGGACTTCGCAGGTACCATCGGAGTTGCGTACCCAGATGTCATAAACTCCGGCAATGAGGTTGTTGAACGAGGAGGTGCTACTCCAAGTACCCCCAGCGGGGCCGCCATCAATGCTGTACTGAATACTGGTGCCGGTAGCAGAAATTTGAATGGTTCCATTGTTGGCGCCACAGTCGGTAATGTCGGTAGCGGTAACACTTACGATAATTGGTGTTTCTGGCTCGTCGATGGTGACGGTACCCCAAAAAGTAAGGCAGGTGCCATCGCCATTACGCACGTAAACGTCGTAGTCGTTCCCACTAAGGCCATTAAATTGGGAGGCCGGACCGAAAGGTCCACCGGGACCATTGACACTATACTGTAGGTTGCCATCACCACCACCTGCAGTAATGGTGATAGAACCATCTCCAGCCCCACAGTCACTAACATCGGTGGAACTCACGTCGGTGATAAAGGGAGCTTGTGGTTCGTTGATGGTTACACTACCCCAAAAGGTTTCACAGGTGCCATCGTCATTGCGCACCCATACGCTGTAGGTACCAGCAACTAGATTGATAAATTCACTACAGGTTCCGCTAGGATTGTCCCAGGGACCTCCGCTGCCGTTAATGCTGTATTCGTAAAATTCATTGGCCGAACAGACCGACATAGCGCCGTCACTTAAGCCACAGTCCGAAATATTGGTGGGGTCAACGGTAATGAGGTCAATGTTAATCGAATTAGGCTCAGTAACCTCAAAGACACCATAATTGACGGGGCAGGATTCGTCACCATTACGTACCCATATGTCATAAAAGCCAGCAGCTATATCCGTAAAGAGGTTGAAAGGAGACCAGGTACCATTGATGCCCGTAATGCTGAATTCCATCTGTGGATTGTAGTTGATCGGCAGGCCGATACGAATTGTACCATTGCTAAGGCCGCAGGTAGAAACGGGGGTTATGGTAATATCACTGGCTCCATTGATGATAGGAGCCTCCGGACCACTCACGGTAACAAAACTATGGAAGGTGGGGCAGGTGCCATCCTCATTGCGTACCCATACTTCGTAAATGGCAGGCGCCAGTTCATCGTAGTTCAACTGGAGGCTCCACGGTGGGCCATTACCGTTGAGGCTGTACTCATAGGTGATGGGTGATTCAATGGCAATACTCCCGTCAGTAGCCCCACAATCGCTAGCGTCAGTAGGAGTGATGGTGATATTGCCAATGAGTGGCCCCAAAGGCGTGCCTACTGTAAAGAAGCCGTAAGAAACTGCGCAGGTACCGTCGCTATACTGCACCCAGACATTATAGCTGCCCGGAGCCAAACCATTAAAGACGTTACTGAATTGCCAGTTTTCTGTACCATCAATGCTAAACTCCATGTCGTCGTTGTAATTGTCTGGAAGGGCGATGGTAATGGAGCCGTCGTTGGCGCCACAATCGGATACTGCGGTAGTGCTAACATCGCTTGGCGCAATGATGGGCGGTTCGGGACCAGTGAGGGTAAAGGGTCCCCCGCTAGTGAGGCAACTGCCATTAGTGTAGCGAACAAAGATATTGTAAGTGCCCGGGCCCTGATCGGTGAAGACTGGATCAGTGCTGTACGGTCCGCCTTCACCGGTGATGCTGTACTCCAGTGTAGATGTACCAAAGGCGGTAATAGTCACACGCCCATCATTGGTGTTGCAACCTGTAGGGTCAAGACCAGTGACTTGTGAGATCGTAATGGGGCTCACACCATTAACGGTGACAGTACTGTAGAAAGCCGCACAGGTGCCATTATTATTCCGTACCCAGGTGTTGTAATTTCCAGGAGCAACGCCAGAAATATCAGGAGCATCTACCCACGGACCACCGGGGCCGTTAATGCTGTATTGTAAAGGGGCTATTCCGCCGCTGCCGGTTAAACTTATTGTGCCATTTGGTGGGCTGCACTGGGTGGAAGCGGTAGTGGAGTGACCAGAAATACTGGGCTGGGGTGGGTCCGTTAATTCTACCTCACCGTAGTTCGTTGGGCAACTGTCATCCAGATTACGTACCCAAACGTCGTAGATACCGGCTGGCCTGCTGAAAAAGGTATTGGAGTCGATCCACGGTCCATTAATACCGGTAACGCTATACTCATAAGAGCTGGTGAGGGTGCTACCTCCACCACCTTCTACGTTGATCACGATAATGCCATCGTCGGCACCACAATCTGATGGATGGGTGAGGTTGACGCTTTCGATTACAATCGGCTCACCGTCCCCGAATAGGGTGACCGGCACGGGCCAGATCGTGGTGCAGGTAGTTTCGGTATTTTGAACGGCAATTGTGTAGGTGCCTGCGGGCAGAAAATTGATGGTACTGGTATTGATGTAGTTTTCGCCACCGTCCACACTATACACGTAGAAAGGACCAGCAGGAAAGGAATCGTCCGCAAAAACCTCAATTGTGCCATTGCTTTGGCAATCGGTAGGATCAGTGGTGTCCACGCTGAAGATAGTGGGGCAATCTTGGGCTTGTAGCGAATGAGGCAGCGTTAGGCTCATCACCAATAACACGCAGATGCCAAATGTACTGGTGCGTAAGGAGGTACCCATGGTAGCGTAGTTGCAGATAGCGGATGGTAGTAAACGTGTTTTCATAAGGCTAAAAACTTAAGCGGTAGTTCAGGCTGCCATTCCAATCTTGAAAGGCATTGAAGGGGCTATCGGTAATGGTAGAGCGGTTATTGACGTAGGATATTTGAAAACGCAGCACTTGCTTGTCACTAATTTCAAAGAGGCTCCCGAGCCTGCTTTCCAAAACTCGGTTACTGTTGGTTCCGTTGGTTCTCACACCAGAATAAGAACCTCCAATATCCAAGGTCCACTTGTCTTCGATTACTCCTTTTTGCAGGGCTATAGATGGACTGTAGATAGTGGATTGCACGTTGCCGAAATTGGTAACATTGGCTACCGCACTTAGCGTGAGTCCAAGGCGACGTTCCTCTTGGTTCCAGGTGTAGGCTGTCACCAGAGAATAGAAGTCGTTTTGGGTGGTGGTTTCGATCTCGTCACCGTCAACGGTGTTGGCAGTTTGGTAAGCTCCCGAAAAGGTCAAGGTAGATCGTCCCTCAGTATCGAGCAGATAAGTGGTGGCTACTTGGGCGCTCAGGTTAGATTGTACAATAACAATAGAGTCCACTACTACGAAGGGTACCGTGTTGACCCTTTGCCGTAAGGTGTAGTTGAAATTGCTGAGCGATACGCTGGAGGTAAGGCGTTCGTTGAAGGTAATACCCAAGTTGAGGCTACCAATTAAGCGCGTACCTTCTGTAGTCGTATTGTTGGAAAGGCCGTTACGTTGCAGGCCAAAGTTGGCTGCGAGATTTACCTTGTTGTTGAGTAGGGTCGTGTTGGCCCCCAGACTGAGCTGCTCGGTATCGTTGAGAAAAGCGAGTGTTCCTAGTGAGCGATAGCCTGCTCCTAAGTGCTCGAAGCGCAAATTGAACTGCGCAATTTTAGGTGAAAACCCAATGCTAAAGTTGTAGGCCTGATTGTAGGCTGTAGAGCTGCGTGGTTTGAATAGTCCTAGAATACTTCCGTTAAGACCACTACCAGGATCGTTAATCAGTGGGGCGGTGTTGTCTCTGCTCAGGGCACTGTGGGCAATATTGAAAGCAACATTGAAAAGGCCGCCCAGTTGTTTTTGCCCCTGGAGTTCCAGGACCAAATTCTCTTGTGGTCGCAGCAGACTACTATCGGGAATGGTGATGGAGTTCTGGTCATCACGTGCACGGAAAAGGATGGCGCCGATCTTGTTCTCGCCGTCATCATAACCTACTTTGATGCTGCTGCCAATACGTCGGTAAATGGGGTCCAGGTTTTGGATAGCTCCGGCCTCCGCCAAACGGGCCCGACGTAGCCTTCCGTGCATGGCGCCAAAGTAAAACTTGCCGGGCGCGAGTTCTACGCCAACTCCTTTAAAGTTGTGTCCGTTCAGGGTGTACGGAGAGAAGTTCAGGGAGCGATCACCGAAGTGCAATTGGATCCACTTGTAAGAAGGACTGAACCCGTAAAAGGCGTAGGCTGGTAGACGATAGGTTGTGTTACCATCGGAGAAAGCCGCGGAGAAAGGACCTTTGATCCCCAGAAAGTCGATCAGTAAACTGGCGTTAATTCGCCCTTGGAAGGGATCAGTACGGGCCGCAATTCCAGAAATATTGTTCCAGCGAAGGCCTGCTTGTAAGCTACCATTCACCCGAAAGTACTCTTTGGACTGGATGCGGTCCTGGATGTCCTTCCAGAAGCCGTCAACCGCCTGTGCCCGAGTGCTAGCCACCAGGGACAAGAAGAGTGCAGTGGACAGTGTCAGTTTTAAGAGGCGTATATAGTTCTTCATACCTTTTGGGGACAAAAGAGCGTTAGGTCGGCTTCACACCAAAACGTGAGCCAGGGTACCAAGTAGACTATGTTATTGCTTGGGCAAAAACAGAAACTGGCTACCGCAGTAGCGAGAACCTATTTTGGGTGAGGGATGAATGAACGTTAAGTGTAAGTCGGATGTGAGCGCGCCTTGTTAGGCGAAGTCAAAATA
Source organism: Bacteroidota bacterium (assembly GCA_038528965.1). Taxonomy (GTDB): domain Bacteria; phylum Bacteroidota; class Bacteroidia; order Chitinophagales; family Saprospiraceae; genus Lewinella. The sequence goes on from JBCBEC010000013.1 coordinate 141,141, forward strand.
TCTGCAATTATAAAAAGGAATCAACTAAAATACAAATGAACAAGGCCGGCTATTCGGGCTGTTCCGCCTGCTCAGACGCTGCCAGGAGTTGATCAATTTGCTCCAGAAAGATATCTACCTTCTCCTCTTTAGTACCGTCAGCATAAGCACGCAGGTGGCGGTTTTCATCAATTAAAAGTATCCAGCCAGAGTGGTCAAAACCGCCAGGAACATCTGGTGCTTCCAAGGCCGTACTGATATAGTCATAGGTGATTGCGTAGATGGAGTCGCGATCTCCGGTGACGAAGCGCCATTTTGGGGTGTCGACTCCTAGACCGTCGGCGTATTTTTTAAGCTTGCCAACAGTATCACGCTTTACATCAATAGTATGAGATAGCAAAGCTACCCGATCATCATTTTTGTACTTATCATGGATACGCAGCATCTGGGCTTTTACCTTCGGACAAATGGTAGGGCAGGAGGTGAAGAAAAAATCAGCGATATAAATTTTATCCTCAAAATAATTGTTCGTAATCACCTGACTGTCCTGGTCGACGAAGGCAAAATTGCGGATTTGATGATAAGAGGTATCACCGGTTTCCGTATCAATATCGTGAAAACCGAGGTAGGGCAGGGGGGCAGATCCTGACTGTCCACAAGACAAAAGACTAAAGACCAAGCAAATGGCCAATAGTGGAATGAGAAGGAACTGTTTATGATCCATGTCATACTGCATTTAAGCGTGCGAAAAGTCAGTTCTGAAAACCCTAGCGTTTTTAGTTGCCAGCGCGTTCTTTCAATAATTCTTTGGCTGCAGCCAAGCTACCATTGATATTCTCGGCTACTTGATCAATATCTACTTGTTCTTTATCGATAAAGGCCATCACTGCGGCATGGTCATCGTACTTCTCGCGAAGTACTGAGCGTTGGTTATCGCTAATACGTCCCATCCAGTCGTTCATGCCTTTTTCAGCCTCTTTTAGGTCAGCCAGTACTTGTTGGATGCGAGGATGAAAATCATTAGCTTCTACGGCTACTTCTTGTCCCAGTTCCTCCAACTCTTCCATAGTTTCTTGCATTTCGTAGAGCACGAGTGGCATAACCTCATCGTGTACAGCTATCATTTTATTCCAGGCATCATCCTGTTCAGCAAGCTCATCGGCGCTAAACTTTGGCGGTGGGCCACAGGAAACAAAGAATACAAGAAGGAAAAAAAGCGAAAAGCAACGAGTCAGCATAGTACTTAATTTCTTAGGTTTGCTGCAAAGGTAGTATCCAACAGGAACCTTTTCCATAAAAGCTTCCGTTTTTACCTTTGCTTGACTTATTATACCTACTTAATAAAACGAGAACCCCATGAGTCCGGAATACCTAAAAAGCTTAAGCAAATTCTTATCGCTGGTCTTGCGGCATAAGCCCGATGTAGTGGGCATTAAATTAGATGAAAACGGTTGGGCCGATGTAGACGAGCTTATTGAAGGTGCCTTGGACAAAGGCAAAGAGATGGACCTGCCCATATTAGAGGCCATCGTAGCCAGCGATGATAAGCAACGCTACTCCTTCAACGAAGACAAAACAAAGATTCGTGCCAACCAGGGCCACTCCGTTAAAGTTGACCTGGGATTGGAACCCGTAAAGCCGCCAAAGATTCTGTATCACGGTACGGTAGAGCGTTTTGTGCAAAGTATTATGTTGAAAGGCATTGAGCCGCGTTCGCGCAATCATGTCCATCTCTCCGAGGATGTCGATACGGCCACCGATGTTGGAGAACGCCGTGGTGATGCTATGATTTTCAAAGTCTTTTCCGGTGCCATGTACCGCGATGGCTTCCACTTTTACCAATCTGCCAATGGTGTTTGGCTAACCGATCACGTGCCGAATAAGTACCTGGATATGCTGTAGGTGGTGAATTTGGTTGTTTGGTGGATGTGGTGAATTTGGTTTATTGCTGCGCTTAACTGACTTCTGATGGTTTCGCGGGATTTATTCCGCTGTGAAAATCTAAAGCAGAATGAATTCCGCGAAACCACTATTCGTAACCCATTGAACATCGCTGGGTGTTATTTTATCTACAAAAATGGATAATTAATCGAGTTATCCATTGCGTTGTGCTTTTATTTTATCTACATTTATGGATAAATAAGAGTATAAGCCAATGAAAGGCACGCATTTAGGAGAGTTTGAAGAGATCATCTTACTGGCCGTGGCGGCTTTGCAGGAAGATGCTTATGGCCTGGCCATAAAGCGAGAAATTGAGGAACAAGCCCAACGCAAAGTAACCATCAGTGCGGTTCATTCTGCGGCTAACCGACTAGAGGATAAAGGCTATCTAAAAGCAGAATTTGGCGAAAAATCAGCTCGCCGTGGCGGGAAGCGCAAAAAAGTATATCGGGTAAGCTTGGAGGGGCAATATGCGCTCCGCGCTGCACATGAAATACGCCAACGCATGTGGCAACGCATCTCGCCTTCCACCTTCCAGATTGATCTCTCGTGGTAGGGGAGGAAAAATATTACGAACCCCCAGGTCGTCCGCTGCGACTCTTGCGCTGGTTTTGTGCCGACCACTTTCTGGATGAAGTGGAAGGGGACTTGTGGGAACTCTACCAGGAAGAGGTAGAACAGTACGGTGAAGCCCGCGCCCGCCGCCGCTTTTACGCCTTGTCTATCCGCTATATACGCCCGTACTTTTTTGACCGAAATCACCTTTCTTTTCAATCAATATACACACCCGACATGATCCGACATTTCTTTAAACTCGCGTTGCGTCAGCTGCGAAGGCAACGCTTCTATGCCCTCATCAACATCAGTGGTTTTGCTTTGGGACTAGCTGCGTGCTTACTCATTGGTTTGTTCTTGCGGCACGAACTGAGTTACGATGAATTCTTTAGTAAGTCCAATGATCTATACCGCATCACAGTGGCTTACAATATTGAGGGACGTACCGGCCATACGGCAGTAACCTCCACGCCGCTGGGGCCTCGGATGCAAGAGGATATCCCCGAAGTAGTGCGAGCGGCCCGTATTGCTCCGTCCATGTATGACGCCGGGAATAATCAGATCCGCCGATCGACTGAGCTAGAGAATCGTTACGAATCGGGCTTCACTTATGCCGACTCACTTTTTCTAGAGATGTTTGATTTTCCATTGGTCATGGGAGAACTAAGTCAACAATTGCGGGAGCCCCGCACTATGTTGCTTACTGAGCGCAAAGCAAAGCTCTTGTTTGGAGCCGAGAATCCGATCGGACAGCAAATTGTCTTTAATAATAACGAAGAAAGAGCCTACACCATCACTGGGGTTTTGGCTGATCTACCTTCGAATACTCATTTTCAGTTCGACTATCTATTGTCTATGTCGAGCTCAAGATCCAGTCAGCAAGACAACTGGGGCTTCAATAACTTCGTTACCTACGCAGAACTCATCCCTGGTACAGATCCTGAATTGCTGACTGCCAAGCTGGTGGAAATGATCAAAGAGCGGAATGAGGAGTATGCCAGCATGATTGCTGCCGGCAATCAGATTGATCCCATTTTGCAGCCCATTCGTAAGGTGCATTTGCGTTCTGTGGGCGTCAACGGTTTTTGGCAACACGGCAATTATCAATACATCTACCTCTTTGGCGGGGTCGCGCTGTTTATCCTATTGCTGGCCTGTATCAATTTTGTAAATCTAGCCACCGCGCGCTCCAGCTTGCGTGCGCTGGAGACGGGAATGCGGCGCGTGCTGGGGTCCTTACGGCAACAGTTGGTACTACAGTTCTTGCTAGAGTCTGTTTTGCTGAGTGCCCTGGCCTTGCTGCTGGCCTTGGGTATTGCGGTAGTGGGCTTATCATATTTCAACGAATTGGTAGGTCGTGATCTGCAGCTTCCCTGGACAGAACCGGGCTGGTATGCGCTAATTCTAGGAGGCGTACTGGTTTTGGGAATACTCGTTGGAGCTTATCCGGCGGTAGTTCTATCTGGCTTTGAGCCACTGAAGGTATTGAAAGGCTATTTCACCTCCGGTCGTTCGGCCAACCGATTCCGTTCGCAATTGGTGGTGTTTCAGTTTACAATTGCCATCGTGTTGGTAGCGGGTACGCTAGTTGTACGAGAACAACTACACTTTCTGCAGGACCAACAGCTAGGCTTTGATAAGGAACAGTTGATGATTGTTGAAGGAACACACATTTTAGAACAGCCACGAGCATTTCGACAACAACTACAGCAGCTCCCAAACGTGCACAAAGTAAGTATGGGGGGCTATGTCCCAGTGGAGGGATACTTTCGTAATGGTTCTGGTGCTTGGCGCACGGGAGCAGATAACGAAGAAAGCCAAATATCGCTCGAAAAGTGGTACGTAGACCATGAGTACGTGAGTACCTTGGATATGGAACTGGTTGCCGGTAGAGACTTTTCTCGCGATATGGCGACAGATTCTACTGGGATGGTCCTTAATGAGAGTGCGGTAAAGGAATTGGGTTTGGAAGACCCGGTAGGGGCGAGAGTTAGCTCCTACACTTACATGGATCAGCAGACTGGGGAATTATACTATGAGGATTATACCGTCATTGGCGTGGTAAAAGATTTTCATTTTGAGTCCTTGCACAATGATATTCGAGGTATGAGTTTAGTCTTAGGTGGCAATACCGTAAATACGCTCGTGCGCCTGAATACCGATCAGTTGGAACGGAGTATCCAAGACGTAAAAATGGTATGGGCCGAATTGGCCCCTGGGCAACCCTTCCGCTATAAGTTTCTCGATGAGCAATATCAGCAGATGTACGCTTTCGAGCAGCGGGCGGGTAGTATCATGTCTACCCTAACGGGCCTGGCCATTTTTGTAGCTTGTTTGGGGCTTTTTGCCCTGGCCACCTTTATGGCGCAGCAACGACGACACGAGGTAGGCGTGCGCAAGGTATTGGGGGCGAGTACCAAAGATATTGTGGTTTTGCTCACCAAGCGCTTTGTATTACTAGTAGTCTTGGCCATCTTGCTGGCTACCCCTATCGCCTGGTGGTTTGCCAGGGATTGGCTCTCTGACTTTGCTTATCGAATAGAACTCCGTTGGCCAGTTTTTGCCTTAGCGGGAGGCTTAGCCTTGATCCTGTCAGTAGCTACAATGAGCTTCCAGGCGCTGCGTGCTGCGTGGACAAATCCGGTGGATACCATTCGGCGTGGTGAGTAAAGTAATAGTAGAGGAGGAGAGCACAATGACGGCTCTCCTCAATCATTGCACGCGGCACTCGGCCCCCTTTGTCTTGAAAGGGACTTCCTTTGGTAGATTTGGGTTTTTCACTTCTCCTTACCTTTGCGAGCTATGGAACAAAATACCATTCGCATTGGTGGAGTGCCCGAGCACTTCAACCTACCCATTCACCTGGCCATAGAGCAGGGCGCTTTTCAGCAAAGAGGTCTGGAAATGGAGTGGACTACTTTCAAGGGGGGAACTGGCCAAATGACCGAAGCCCTGCGCAACGATACAATTGATGTTTGCATCCTACTTACCGAAGGAATTATCAAAGACATCATTGCCGGTAACCCTAGTAAGATTATCAGTAACTACGTGATCTCTCCGCTGATTTGGGGAATCCACACCGCTGCGGATAATCCGCTGAATAGGCACATGGATATCTATGATAAACGCTACGCCATCAGCCGCTTTGGGTCTGGATCTCATTTGATGGCTATTGTAGATGCGAACCGGGAAGACCACCAGCTGCAAGCAGAACAGTTTAATGTCATCCGCAATTTGGACGGAGCCTTGGAATCTCTGGCCAAGCACGAAACCGATGTGTTCTACTGGGAAAAGTATACGACTAAACCTTACGTAAAGTCTGGCCAACTAAAGCGCGTGGGAGAGTTCCTCACGCCCTGGCCCTGCTTTGTTATTGCGGCTACGGATAAGGTGCTACGTGAACAGCCAGATAACATCATCCGTATGCTCCGCACCATCCACGATGCGACTGATGCATTCATGCAAGACGAAAGCGTCATTGAACTGGTGAGTGAACGCTACGGTATAACTGCGAAAAATGCCGCACGCTGGTACCATAGCACGGAATGGGCTATTCACGGCTGGGTGAGCAATAAGATGCTTAAGAGTGTTTTGTACTCCTTGCGTTCAGCAGGCATTGTGAAAGAAGGCGAAACTGTACCGGATTTGGTATGGAAACGCGGGGAGTGAAAACGCGAACCGATGAGGTGAGCCCGGTGCACGGAGTGCGCAAAAAGAGGCCTTAGTCAATCATAGGCCCACCGTCAAAAAGTGCTTTTTTCCACGAAAAAACTAGAAATTTAGTTTTTTCGATGAGGGTCAGCGCTGGCCCGCGAAATTGTTCCTAGTGTAGCTAAAAGAAAGTCTTTCTTTATAGTTTTTAATAACCTGATTTTTAGTTTGTTATGATAAGCTTAGTGCTGAGCTATCACGCCTGCCTATTTCCCCCAATTCTCATTTTATTTTTTTCGATGAGCCCCTGTAAAGCTCCTCCTCAACCAGTCTCAAAAAAAGAAGGCGCAGCCTTTCGAGTAAGACTACGCCCTTGCGTTTACCATCAGTGTTGGATGACCACCTCTTCGATTGTGGGCGGGCCTTCGGGTGCCCTCAGATGCACCCAGTATGTACCGCTTGGAAAGGAGGAAGTGTTGAGCTGCCAACCTTCCGCTGGCCATTGTTGGATCGACTGGAAATAGAGTCGTTGGCCGAGAAGGTTGTAGAGATAAATCTCCACTGGCTGCTCCATCAAGTTTGCAGACTGTATTACCAACTGATGATTAGCAGGATTTGGGTAAATGCTCGCGCTAAAAAATACACCTCCGGGGAGTCCGGGGGGAGGTGCGTCAAAATCATTGTTAATGCATTCTATACTAGTATTGTTGATGTGCTCACAGCCATTCACATCCGTGATGGTCACGGAGAAGTTTTGAGTGGTGTAGCCTAAAGTATAACGGATCGTTTCTCCCGTAGGATCAGAAGTAATGAAGCCGTCACAGTCAATCATTTCCCATTGGTAGGTGTAAGGTGGAGTGCCGCCATCTACCGTAACGGAAATCAAATTATCGTCTGTGTTGCAATCTACTGTTGTGGGATGATTGAAGGAAGAGACCAGGTCGTTTTCAAAGATGTCAATACGCTGACGGGCCTCGGTATGGTTGCCACAGTCATCAGTGGCGGTCCAGATGCGGATGAGTTGGAAGCCGTAGGTGGTGGTAATGACTTGTTCTTCGAAGCTGGTGTCCAGTGTTTCATCGTAATTATCACGTGGACGCACTTCCGCCACCGGAGGTACCTCATCCACACAATACAAGCGTAGGTAATCTGGTACATCTAAAATTTCTGGCGCCTCATTATCGATATAGGCTAGTATGATATTGATAGTTGAGGCATTGCCGCAGGGATCAGACGCCATCCACTCTACCTGGTGCTGTGACAAAAATCCTGTACCCAGGCAGCCTTCCTGACTTATGGATTCGATTTGTACGCTGACATCCAAAAGACCATTACAATTGTCTTCGATGTTGATGGCCTCGCTGGTAAATGGAAGGGGCGAATCGGGGTTTCCGTAGGCGAATCCAACTGGGATCTCAAGAATATCGCCATCCTCAAGTCCAATGAGTAAAGGATGCACAAAGCCAAGCTGAGGCGGCAAGTCATCCTGGAGGATTACACACTGGGTAGCCGTGCTTATATTGCCACAACTATCAGTTGCGGTCCAGGTGCGGAGCAGTACTTCGCCGCAGCCGTTTAGATTATGATTAGTTTCCACCAGACTAACCTCTGTTGCCATTTGGGTACATTCATCAAAGGCCAGTACTTCTAATGGCTCAGTGCTGGCACCGCAAGCATCGGCGGGTACGTTTTCGAAAATGGGGCCTGTCTCATCAATGACGGCAATTCGTTGCTGGAATACGCCGGTATTATTGCAGGCATCCATGGCCAGCCAAAAACGATCCACGAAATTTGGATTGGCAGCGCAGCTGAAGGGAATTTCTTCTGGCCCAATGAAGAACTGATCAATGACCTCTCCGCACTCATCAAAAGCAGTGGGGATAGGAATTTCTTCACCGCAGTTAATGGTCAACTCGGTAGGTGCTTCAATAGTGGGCGGTGTAGCATCTACCAGGTGGATGAAGAGCTCGTAAGCGCTGGTGTTGCCACAAAGGTCGCTAGCTGTTACACTCAGGAAGTAGCGCGCCAGGAAACCATCTGCCACACAACCTCCTTCGCCTAATAACTCCAGGTTTTGGTCTACGCTCACTTCTGTACAGCCATCTAAAACGGTGATGGCCGCTAGCAGATCAGGAGCCACAATTTCAATACCTGCTTCACAGTCGGCAGCTACAATACCGGTGCTACCACTGGGTAAGCCCGTGAGGTTTGGATAGTCAATGGTAATACTAGGGGGCGCTGTATCGCCCAGGAATAGGCGTTGAGTAGCGGTGGACATATTACCACAATCATCGGTGGCGGTCCAGGTGCGGTCTACGTATTGGCCATCCGCACAACTGATGGGGGCGGCTTCGCTGAGTTCCACTAGTACAAAGTCGCAGTCATCAATGCCGTGGACAAGGGGGGCAGGTGGTAAGCTGGTAACGCAAGCATCGGCCGGTACACCTTGTAGTTGCGGTGGTGTATGGTCTACCAGGAACCAATTGAGGGTAGCGGTAGTACTATTACCACAGGCATCGGTAGCAGTCCAGTGTGTTTCAATGTAACCACTATAGCCATCTGCCTCACAGTCAAACTGGCCAAAGTCTTCGAAGGAGAACTGGATATCTACCTCTTCGCTGCAGTTGTCAAATGCGAGAACACCATAGTTGAGTTGGGTGATCACACCGTACTCCGCGCAGTCGATGAAGACATCGTCGCCATCTTGGTAAGCGCTAATGTATTCGTCAGCGAACAGGATAGTCGGCGCTTCTTCATCCACTACCGTAATGAATTGATCATCGGTGGTGGCATTTCCGCAGCCGTCTCTAGCGGTCCATTGGCGGCGGATCACGTAAGTCTCTGCACAACTTTGTTCTACAATTTCGTCCACAAATTCAATATTAGTCACGGTAGAACAATTGTCTGCTGCGCTTGGTCTTTGTTCTGGAATTTCTTCGGTACAGGCTACTTCCAGATCATCTGGGAAGTCGAGCCAAAACGGTCCTTCGGAATCAATAATTCGCACCAGGAGTTCAAAGGTGCCTACATTGCCACAGTCATCCGTAGCAGTCCAGGTACACTGCCAAATACTGAGGAAATCAGAAACACCGCAGATCCCTTCTTCTAATAGTTGGTGGTCGATATCGAGGTCGATTTGCCCGAGATCGCATTCGTCCTCCACTCTCATTCCTTCGGTAATTGCGGCGAAGGCCGTCCAGTTGGCATCGGCCAAGTTGCATTCTACTTCTACCGTGCTGCCTGAGGGAACATCATAGCTAATGACCGGACCCTCATTATCTACTACCGTAATGGTTTGGGTCGCTGAAGTAGCTTGACCACATTCATCAGTGGCTGTCCACGTGCGAGTGATGGTCTCGGTATTGCCGCAAGCTGGAGTGACGCTGTTACTAAAGGTGACACTTACCTCTCCGCAGCCGCCAGTAGCAGTAGCCAAACCGGTATTGGTAGGGGTAGAAGAATCATTACAGCCAATGGTTGCATCGGGCGGAATTTGCAGTAGGGGAGGAACGTCGCTGACGATGGTAATCGTCTGATCACAGCTAGTGGTGCCTCCACAGTTATCCGTTACCGTCCAGGTACGGGTAATCGTTCCGGTATTTCCGCAGGCAGCGGCGAAACTGTCCGAAAAGTTGATGTCTGCTTCTCCACAGGCACTATTGGCGGTAGCTTCACCGGTAGCAGTAGGATCTGTAGAACTGCCACAACTCACGCTGATGGCTGCGGGGCAGTCCAAAGTAGGAGTAGGCAAGGTGCCGGTAGGAATGGCACTAGTTGTAGCCATGCTGACAAGAGGCAGCAAGAGGCAGGAAATGATTAATCCGGACAGGATGACTAGGGATGGGTACTTACCCTTGGGGTGTCCGTTTACCCAAGAGCGATACAATGTGTTCATACGTGTTTGTTCTTACATCTGCTTGACCCATTTGGCAACTGGTCCAGACCAATTTCCAAGAGTCGACATAGGTGGTACTACTGCTACCAACTCACAGTGCTAATTACTGCATACTGCCAAGGGGTAGCATACCCGTAATCTTCTCCATGTGAATAGCAAGGAAGTAGGATCGTTTTAAAGCTCGGTAATACGTGCCAGTCTCATACAAATACGGATAGGTGCGGTTGAGGGGGAATGTGTATGCACCAAAGGGGGGACCTATCCTATGCAAATATAAAAATTAGAATTTATATTATTTATTTAATTGTGTTTTACGACCAATAAAAAACCCCCGGTTCTTGATCTGAGACAAAAACCAGGGGCTGATCACGGAAGTAAAGGCCATTCAGAAGTAGGCCTCTTCTCAGTCGTAATTACCGGTGTTGAATCATGATTTGTTCGAATACCGGATCGTAACCTTCCATGTCAATTCGAATTACGTAAGTGCCTTCGGGATAAGACTGCGTATCAATGCGCAGGCCTTCAGCTAATCCGTGGTTCACTCGCTGTTCGTACATTTGCTGGCCTAGGAGGCCAAAGATGCGTACGCTTACCGTACCCTCTTCCCACTTAGGAGCAGCCACGGTGAGCTGCCCGTCAACTGGGTTTGGATAGATGTTCACGTCTACTAGTGGTGAAAATCCACCTATCAGCACTTCAATCTCTCCTTCCTCCTCTTCCTCGTCTTCCTTCTCGCATTCCACACTATTGGTACATACCCGTTGACAACCGTTCGCGTCCGTGATGGTCACAACAAAGTTCTGCGTGGTGTATCCGATAGTATAGAATACATTCTGCTGCGTAGGATCAGAGGTGATGAAACCATCACAGTCCACCATCGCCCAGTTGTAAGAATACGGTGGCGTACCACCAGAAACAAGGACACCAATTTGATTATTGGCCGAATTACAATCTGGCTCTTCGGGGAAGTGTTCGAATTCACAATCCAGGGTATTGTCAATGATGTCAATGTACTGCGTAGCAACGGTAGTATTACCGCATTGATCGGTTGCGGTCCAGGTACGGATGATCCGTACGCCCTCAGGAGTGTCCACAAACTCTTCTGCGAAGATGGCCTCTAGTCCCTGATCGTAGTTGTCCTTGACAAATACTTCACCTGGATTCGGAATCGGATCGGCGCAGTAAATTCTCAGGTGCTCTGGTACGTCAAAGATCTCCGGTCCGTAGGTGTCTTCGTACAGCACTATTACACTAATCTTGCCGGCATTGCCACAAGGATCGGTGGCTGTCCAGGTGTACCTAACGCGTGCTAGATAACCGTAAGTGGCACAATCCTCGGCGGTCATGACATCCACTTCTACCTCCGCGCTCAGACTGCTAGCGCAGTTGTCGTCTAAGCTCACGGCTCCGTCGCCAAAGTCGTATGGCTCTTGCGGATTGCCGAAGGTGAAGTCAACGGGCAGAATCAATTCGTCCCCATCGTTGAGCGTTACCAGTAAAGGATGTGCAAAGGAAAGACTAGGCGGTGCATCGTCACTGAAAAAGACTTGTTGAGTAGCAGTGCTGGTGTTGCCACAAGCGTCGGTTGCCGTCCAGGTGCGGGTGAGTACCTCACCACAGCCGGATACATTCTCTGTGTTCTCGGTCATGTTTACGGCTACCATTTCACCACTACAGTGGTCAAAGGCGGTAACTGGGCCGTCTAGTGTTGTATCATCACAGGCATCCGCCGGAGCGTTCCTCAATTCTGGACCTTCTGTATCCAAAATGGTAATGCTTTGGGCAAATACGCTGGTGTTACCACAAGCATCAGTTGCTCGCCATACACGTTCGAAGTTGCGGGGAGCATCCGGGCAGGATGGTTCAATCGGGTCCGTATCTTCGAAGCCAATAATGACCATGTCTGAACAGGCATCTACCGCACTGATTTCGGGTATATCCTCACCGCAGCCTAGCACGATTTCCGCCTCACCACTCATGACTGGCGGCGTGTTGTCGGTAAGTTCTACAAACAGCTCGTACGTACTCATATTGCCACAAACGTCATTTGCGGTAACGCTAAGCTGGTAGCGGGCTAAATAGCCGTTGGTAGCACAATCTCCTTCGTCTAGCAAGATGAGGTTGGCGTTAGCGTTACTACCACTGCAGCCACCGTCAATTGAGACCGCGCTTATCAAATCAGGTATACTTAGAACGCCCTCTTCACAATCTGCTCCTACACTGGCGTTACTGCCACTTGGCAATCCCTCTAAACCAGGATAATTAACGGAGATGCTTGGTCCGTCACCACTGCCTAGGGTCAGGCGTTGGGTGGCGGTGGCAGTGTTACCACAAACGTCAGTAGCCGACCAGGTGCGTTCTACGTACTGACCACCATCACAGTCGATAGGATCAGATTCACTGAAGGAAACTACCGCAAATTCACAGTCGTCTACCGAAGTGACAAACGGTACCGGTGGTAATTCATCTACACAAGCGTCAGTTGGTACACCGTGTAATACGGGTGGTGTGGTATCGGTCAAGAACCAGTACAGCGTTACTGTTGAGCTATTGCCACAACCATCATCTGCGGTCCATCTGGTAACTAAGTGGCCCATGTAGCCATATTCTGCACAGTCGAATCCGCCAAAGTCTTCGTAGCTGAATTCTACGGGTACTTCGCCACTACAATTATCAAAGGCACGAGCGGCGTAGCGCAGTTTGGTGATGGCACTAAACTCACCACAATCGGTATAGATTTCCTGTCCATCTTCATATGCACTGACGTACTCGTCGATCAATAGGATATTTGGTGGCGTATCGTCGGTTACGGTGATCAATTGATCATCTACCGTTGGGTTACCACAACCATCTACAGCAGTCCAGCGGCGTCGGATGGTGTAGTTGCCAGGGCAATCTCCTGGTATTACTGTATCATTAAAGCTAACGTCCACTTCCGAGCAGTTGTCTTGTGCACTAGCTCTTTGGAATGGTACTTCGTCATCACAATGGATACCCACGTCTGCTGGGAAGAAGGTCCATTCTGGGCCCTGGGTATCTACGATACGTATGAAGAGACTGTATACGGTTTCGTTATCACAAGCATCATTCACCGTCCAGGTGCAGCGCCAAATGCTCTTGAAGTCATCCACACCACATTCGCCTTCGGCGATCAATTCCTCTTCCATTTCGATATCCACGTCGGTACAGTCATCAAAAATAGTGAGGTCGCTAAGTTCTGGGAACGGATCCCAATTAGGGTCACGGAGGTTACACTCGGCCGTGATGGTAGAACCATCTGGTAGTCCGTTCAAATTCACTACCGGAGGTGTGTCGTCGATGAAGGTGTAGGTACAGGTGAATGGTGCGGATAGGTTGCCACAACCATCATCAGCAATGAAGGTGATACTGATAACGCGCTCACACTCGTCGCCGGTTATCGTGATATCATCTACGATAATCTGTAGGTCATCGTCGTCTGCACAATTATCGCTGACACAGCCATCTAGTGATGGAATGCTCTCGCCTCCTACTGTCCATCCGTCATCGATGCCAATGATGTCGCCTTCGTTCAGTGAGATATCCGCATCTTCCGGACAGACGCTTCCGGTTGAGGTAGTGAATACCGGGTCTAACACACAGGAGGGGTCAAACTCCGGCGATACACCGTCTTCAATAGTGACGGATTGTATGAACGGATCGGAGAAGTTAACGCCGCATACATCTTGGGCAATCCAAACCACATTGAAGGTGGTGACACAAGGCCCTTGTACAAAGTTACTGAAGGAGCAGCTGACTAAACCCAATTCACAATTATCAGCAATATCACCGATTGCTGGTCCGGGGAAATTACCCAGGAAGACACCGCCAATGGAGATATCCAAACTAATTGGGAAGTTGGGGTCACTGGAGAAATAGCAAGTAGCGCTAATGAAATCATCAGGGCAAAGATTCGGATCCGTCAGAACAATGTCTACATCGCGTGATCCGGGCGGGGTGCTGATCACCGGTGGCGTAGTATCTACGATAGTGATAATCTGCACGCAGGTATTCATCAGGCCACAAGAGTTAGTGGCTTTCCAGGTGCGGGTAATCGTGCCGGTGCCATTTCCGTTGGTGGAACCAGGGCAGTCCGACTGGAAGCTATCATCGAAGGTGATAGTAACGGTCCCACAATCGTCACTACCAGTAGCCATGCCGGTGGTCGCCGGGCTGGTATCTGTACCACATTCTACCGTACGATTATTAGGACAATTAATCATAGGTGGAGTATTGTCGATGACGACAATAATCTGGTCACAAGTAGCCATCAAGCCACAGCGGTCGGTAGCTTTCCAGGTACGCGTAATCGTTCCAGTGTTACCACAACCACCATCCGTTTGGTCATCGAAGGTGATGGTAACAGGACCACAATTGTCAGATCCTGTTGCCATTCCTGTGATGTTGGGGTTAGTAGAATCATTACAGTTTACCGTCACAGTAGGTGGGCAATCAATCTGCGGCGGGGTGCGGTCAAGTATTGTGATAATCTGATCACAGGTGGTCATGAGACCGCAACGATCGGTAGCTTTCCAGGTACGGGTAATGGTGCCAGTATCACCACAAGCCGGATCAAAATCGTCATCGAAGGTGATGGTTACCGGTCCGCAGTTATCATTGCCAGTAGCCATACCAGTAGAGTTGGGTGAGGTATCATCACCACATTCCACGGTACGATCCGATGGGCAATCGATCATCGGCGGGGTAGTGTCTACGATGGTGATGATCTGATCACAGGTAGCCATGGTGCCGCAGCGATCGGTAGCTTTCCAGGTACGAGTAATGGTGCCAGAATCACCACAAGCCGGATCAAAATCGTCATCGAAAGTGATAGTTACGGGGCCACAGTTATCAGTTGCAACAGCCATACCAGTTAGGTTGGGCGAATTATCACTACCACATTCTACGGGTATATCAGGCGGGCAGATGATGAGAGGTGGAGTGGTATCATCGACCATGATCTTCTGGGCGCAGGTCTTAAACAGCTGTCCATCAAAATAGAGTTTGTAAGTCCTGGTGAAATTTGCGCCATCACCATCAGTACAGACCTCAGTATCTCCCATGTCCATATGGTCCATAGTGACGTGGGCGCCACAGGATTGGATATGAGAAAATACATCGGCAGGATCCGTAAATGCCGGAGGGATATTACAGCCTTCCTGGTCTATATCATTCAAAGCACACGTGGCGGCAGGCATGCAACAGTCATCTGGCCCGCCAACATGGGACATACAGGTGCCCTCGCGGATACAACCGGTACCCCCCATCACATCTATCGTATAGTTGCCAGGTGTCAAGCCCATGATGACTATCGGTTCGGTATTGCTCATCATTGGAGTGCCGCCGTTTATGCTATATACATAAGGCGGATCGACATCATTGGCAAAGTCGATGGTAATTGTGCCATCGTTACCGTTACAGGCTGGGGTAGAATTGCAAACGGGATCAATAACAGGACACAAGTTTTGCGCAAAGTGTTCTAAGCACTCCTGCAAGTCATCAAAATTGTGTTCCTGAAAGTAATCGGCAGTGGCGAGCATGGTCTCGTCTCCTACACCATTAGGGTCGTATTCTATGGTTCCACTGATGTCCTCGACATTGTTGATGTTCAGCCCTCCACCAACGGCCAAGACGAACATATGGGTGCCCTCGTTCTTGATCTTATTTGACAATTGAACGGCGTTGTACATCTCTGCTTCTTCCGTCGTATTGCCAGCGGTACAGAAGTCGTAGCTGGAGCCAATCATACTGATATCTGGTGTCCAGGCCGTTGGGTTACCATCGGTAAAAAAGAGCAACAGGTCAGAGATGGGCAATAAGTCGGCCAAATAAAGAGCGGCTTGCCAGTTGGTGCCTCCCAGAACAGTCGTACCATCTGGAGGAATGGTGTAAATCTGATTATTAAATGGTGGCGCAGCAGTGGCAGATCCATCGAAGTAGTCTTGCATGCCAGCGGTAATGTTGGCCACTGGCGTAAAAGAAGTGACGACATATCTGGCAATACTACCAAACTCAATGACGGCTACTTCTACTGGTGTACATTCCAGTTCCTCAAGGAATGCCATTACCCCGGCTTCTACATCATCTTCGTTACCACTAATAGAATTGGATTCGTCGATCAAAATGACCATGCGGAGGGTTTCTTCACAAGTACCCGTGAGTGGTGGGTTGTCGGTGACACTGTAGTTAGGGCAGTTGTCACAACCTACGCCCACATCACCTGGGCAGAAGTTTTGCGCCTGAACGGGATCAAACACGAATAAGAGCCAGATAGTCAGAAGAACGGTGATTTGAGTACATCGGACAGAGCGCTGCCGAGTTGGATTGGGTTTAAAGGTAAAACTCATGTTGCAATAGTGTTTATAGTGTTACGGAAAAGACAAAACGATCCTGGCCATCAATGAGTGCACTGATGGAAGTGGGCGTCTTTTACATGAAGGAAATCTACCTGCTGTTGACTGTGAAAAGTCTGTACAGCGGCGTTTTACAGGGGAATCAGTTTGTTTTTTGACAATACAATCCAGCCCCTACTATGTGTATCACTAGTAGGAAATAGCTAAAGGGACACCAGGGCTGCTGTAAAAACATTAACTACCCAGACCCAAAGGCCTGAATACCTAAATTCATCTCAGTCAGTACCTGATAATCGAGATAGATGCCGAAAAACAATAACAATAAAGTACTCCGATTAAGGAGTGATTTGGGGGAATCGATTGATGACAGTAAAGACTCTCCAGATTGGGAGCCTTAGAAAAGTAGGATGTGTGTCTGTTCTTAAATCGTTTTAGGGTTAGGACAATGCGGGATAGGGTTTTAGTTATTAAATATATGTATAAGCTAATATAATGATAATTTCGTTGTTTTCAAAATTTAACTCTCTAAATATCAACAGCATAGGTGTGTACTTAGCTTGCTTGGATTGCTGAAGAAATTTTGCTTGCTCCCAGTAAGAATAACGGCGCACACTCTTTACCGAGCATGCGCCATTAATGTACTGCAAAAGGCTATTCGGCCTCAGTTGATTACTAGTCCAGAATCACGATCTCCCGCATGAGCGGCGCTTTCCCATCCTGTTCCATATGCAGTAAATAAGTACCACTTGGTAGTCCGGTGGTACGAACTTCCCAGCCGTCCTGTGGCCAGTAGGCTATTGGCGTACGCATCACTTCTTGCCCCCAAAGGTTGTACAAGCGGATGGTGACGGCTTGCTCCACCAACTCTCCTGCGCTTACGCGGAAGTGATCGCGGGTAGGATTCGGGTAGACGTTTAGCTGGCTGTTACCGTTGTTTCCGCTAGTAAGGCCTTCCTCGTCTTCGAAGTCGCATACTACCGTGAAAGATTGTACCAATTGGCAGCCTTCCGCATCCGTAATCGTCACCGTGAAGGTTTG
>JBCBEC010000014.1:0-158562 GCA_038528965.1 Bacteroidota bacterium
AACATTCTAAGCAGTATCTAGTACCAATTAGAGCTCTATCTTTATCACATTGCATAAGCAAGATATTCTATTCACTTTTTGGTGGCATTTTATACACTAGATCAATGTACGATTAGAGGTTAATCCAAACAGTCCACATCATCGTCAGTAATTAACCAGAGTAGGATATCAAAAGGGCACTCTGTGAATAAACTAATCCCAGTATTGATCACACCACCAACATCTTCACCGAATATTTCCGACACCAAGGACTTTATCGGACCGGCTGCGACCCGCACAAAACCACCACTCACCGTGTAAGCAAACTGCCCCAGATTGAGCAAGCCTTGCCCTGGGTCATCAACCAGTGTTCCTAGATCCAAATCCAGGGACAAGGTTCCACCAACAACAAACTTTAGCTCAAACTCCAATGATAAGATGCCATCTTCAAATGAGCCGGCTAATCCCCCTCCAATACCGGCATCCAGGCTAAATCCGATACTGTTGCCATTCTCATCCGTGAACTGCATCCCAAACAAACTTCCACCAGCACTGCCACAAAGTCGATCCGGGGATACAGATGCGCAGGTACCTGCTGAGGGGCCGGTGAGCGTGTATGTTTTCTTTTCTCCATCGCCTTTATCAAAGATTATTTCTGTTTTGGCAGTGGAAACTTCACAACTGACACCAGGTCCGGCATTGGAGGCATCACACTGACCATGAATCCCTTGAAAGTACATACTCAGGTCGCCATTGATCCTTACGTTACAGACCAGAACGCCAAACTCAGCTGAGACATCCTCAGCATCGGCCTGGGGATATAAGAGTGCACATTGGTTTTCTTTTAGCTCTTTAGTCGTCACTAATTGCAGTCCCTGAGTCTCCAGATCCACCTCAAGCCCTTTTTTAGAGACAGACTGGTATGTTCCAGTAAAACTGACTACATCTGCTCTGGCTGACTCGTTAATTCCGAAGCTTTCAATAATGTCGTAGGTGTGTTGGTACGTTCCCCCTTCGGTTTTAGTACTAATTCTCTTGTTCCGCAAATCAATCCGTACGTAATTACCATCATCATCCTTTAACTCAATAATCCACTCCTCTTTTCGAATTTCGCGAAGTATCGATTTAGGCATTAAATCCCCCCCTGCGCTGGCCCCGCCAGCCTGTATAGATGCCCCAATCACAGCTGCATCTTCCTGGTACCGAATCCGCTTCCACTGATTCACGGTAACCCGGCTCCATTCCGCAATTTCAGTGGATTGTCCCTTGGGAGCATACGTAAGCCAGGAGAGCATATAGGCGTTGTGATCATTGCTATTCAATAGAATGGAAGATTGCCGCTTGTATTCACTGGCCGGAAAAGAAATGCCAGCTGCCATGTTAGAAATATCGAAACCGCTGTAGGCATTATCTGCTCTATACAAAGCCTTATTCGCTAGATCTAAGCGCACCAAATACCTCTTATTCATCAGATAGACATTCCAATTATCTCGATGCAGTTCAGTCCACTTTACGGGAGTTCCTGATGGAGGTCGTTCCACCCAGAGCCGAAGCCCTTCCTGAACAAATTCGTGCGAGGAAGTGCCTAGCTGCTCGTTCGTTATCAGTGGATTTGCACTTTCGATGCTAAGCCTATTTACTGCAATTGGTCTGATAATAGCCAAATCCTTATGCACCATCACCTGTGCTTTTTCTATACCAATGGCATCTGAGACGCCGTCGCCGTTGACGTCTGCCATTAGTCGGACCTGATTATTCAAGCGCCACGATCCCGCATTTTGTCCATATCCAAATTCTGTCACCAAGCGTTCTGGAGGAAGAAAACCATTCTCAGTAGCCAAACTCACGTAGAGCCCCCCTTCTCCAAAACCTACTAAATCCGCTTTACCATCATTATTTAGGTCGCCAGTTGTTCGAACATGTTTACTAGTACTCCAACCAGAATTAGCTGTGAATTGATTGTTCAGATATTGCTGCTCCTTGGCCAAGCCCCGGCCAGTTGATAGACTGACCAAGACAGCGTTTTGTCCAAAACCGATGATATCATCCCTACCATCACCGTCCACGTCCGCTACCACACGAGGGTGATTATTAACCGTCCATCCTCCGGCATTGGGTGCAAAATTACTGAGTAGCTTCTGGGGTTCTTCAAAACCAATCGTTGTGGCAAAAGCCACATAGACGCCATCGTTAAAAAAACCCACCAAGTCTGTAAGACCATCGCCGTTAATATCGCCTACAGTTCTAATATGGTCTCTAGCGTTCCACCCCTTAGTCGCACTAAAATGATTCCGTAGTCGGAGCGTGGGTTCGGAAAATCCACTCCCAGTAGAATAACTTACATAAACGCCCATGGTGCCAAATCCGATGATATCATCTTTTCCGTCCTTGTTCACATCTCCCATAAAACGGGGATTCTCTTTTACGGACCATCCGCCAGCGCCAATGGCATAATTACTTAGCACCTTTTGGGCCGGCCCAAACGATCTTCCGTCAGAAAAAGAAACATAAACTCCAGTTTGACCAAAGCCAACCAGGTCATCGTTACCATCACCGTTTACATCACCAGTTGTTCTGATGTGAGCGTCGGTTCTCCACCCACTATCTGTGGTAAAATGAAGAAAGGCCCACTGTGAGGTTTGTGCGGAGAGCATTCCTACGAAGAAAAAGGGGACACTAACAGCAGCAAATAGCTGTTTCAATAAGCTTAGGGTTTTCATTTTTTGAATCTTAATTAAAACATTGATTTAATCTCGATCCAAACCTACAGGAGCCTCATCCTAGCGCCTTGGACTCATTTGACAAATACTTGGATTCATTTAACAGACCGCAAGTACGCGCACACACTCTATTTGTAAAACACTGATAATCAACCACTTTTAAAGTCACTCGGAGATTGTCCAAATTCATCCTTAAAAGCTCGACTAAAATAGGCAGGGTCATTGAAGCCGACTTCGTAGGCAACTTCCGAAACATTCAGATCTGTCGATTGGAGTAGTTGAGCTGCTCGTTTTAGGCGAACCGCGCGTACAAATAAAGATGGAGTAATATTGGCAATCGCTTTTAGCTTACGGTAAAGTTGCATGCTACTCATGTTCATGTCTTTAGCGATAAGCGCTAAGGTCATTTCAGGCTTGCTCATATGAAGTGTCGTAGCATGCCGCAACGAAGACAGGAAGGTGTCTTCTAGTGATAGTTCTATGTTTTCCGGTGCTGCCAAAACGCCATTTCCGCGATACTTATCATGCAAGACACGGCGTATTTCCACTAGTTTCTGCAGACGAATCAGGAGCTCTGCCTTATCAAAGGGCTTAAGCAAATAGGCATCGGCACCGTACTGTAATCCGGATAACTTGCTACTTTGTTCTGCTTTGGCCGTCAGTAAAATAATCGGGATATGACTGGTTCGAACATCAGACTTCAGCCTTTGACAAACTTCGAAACCATTTTTCTCTGGCATCATGACGTCACTGATAATAATGTCCGGTATGGTTTCAAGCGCTTTTTCGATCCCTAATTGACCGTTACTCGCTGTTTGAATCGTGTAATGATCGCTGAGTAAAGACTCAATATAAAGACAGACGTCCATATTGTCCTCAATAATTAAGAGGCGCACTAGATCTTTGCCGGCACGGCTTTCCGCAAATTGCTCCTGGCTTGGTGGCAATGGCACCAAAATAGCCTCAGGCATACTGTCTGCAACAGCATCTGATAGCTGTACTGACTGGTTAAGCTGGACGGGGATTTTGACCTTGAAGGTTGTTCCTTCTCCTAATTTACTCTCTACCGCAATTTCGCCCTTCATCAAGCCAATGAGCTCTTTAGTAAGCGCCAGACCAATACCTGTGCCTTGGCCTTTACGATCCTGTTTGCGATCAGACTGAAAATAGCGATCAAAAATATAAGGAAGTTCTTCCGCAGCAATGCCGGTACCGTTATCTTGAACTGAGAAATTCAGACAAGGCTGGCCTCTAAGGCTTTCAGTGACTACGACAACTTGGATCACACCTCCTGGCGGGGTGAATTTAATGGCATTGGAAAGGAGGTTATAAATAACATGCTGCAATTTCACCTCATCAAATGCCATCTTGATCTCTTGGGGCTTCGCGCGAAATTGGATTTGAATCTTCTTTGTCGCGGCCATGGAATCAAAGGACTCCGTCAGATACTTCAAATACGCTACCACGTCTCCGTGTACCAGCTCAAGTTTCGCGCTGCCAGCGTCTATCTTTGATAAATCCAGCAATTGATTAACCATTCGTAGGAGGCTCAATCCGTTGCGCCTGATTATGCCCCGCACGTTTTCATAACCCTTGATATTATCTAACATCCCCAGGATGACCGTAAGTGGCGTGCGAAACTCATGGGTAATATTGGTGTAGAGCCGCGTTTTCACCTGATCAATGGATTCTAACCGTGCCCGCTCGTAATCTCTTTGGCGGCCTTTATACCCTAGCCCAGCGGCAAAGGCGAGCATTTCGCCAAACACCGCAAACTGGATAATGACATCACCTAACTCGGAATTACCGAAAGCATTTAAGAGGGTATAGCAAAGCCCACCTGCCAACAAAAAACCTGATGCTAACAAGAAGTAACGAAATTCTTCTTGCCAGTTTCTGATGGCTTCTACAATAAACACAACTAGGGGAAAGAGGGAAAAAATCAAGAATTTATCTACGAACAGTAACACCTTGAACCACTCATTGCTGAGCCAAGTGTGCACCATAATACCAGCCCCAACAGCTAAGCTCAAGCCCATCATTAATATGAAGTACCGTCTAAGCCTAGGAAGGTGCTCTGGCACATTCAAGAAGAGGTACAAAAAGCCTGCGTAGGTAAAAGGGATCAGCGCTACGGCGAGGTTGAAGATGATAAAAATGACCTTTGGTTGTTCTGGGAAAAAGAAACTGTGTAAGTCTCCCAGGTACAAGAAGGTAATCATCATGCACAGGTTATACCCAATGAAGAAAAGGAACTCAAGGCGTCGATTGAGTACAAAGGAGAACAGGTAAAAGAGAATGATGATCCACAGCCCGCCTTGAATAAAGATGGAACGCCATTGTTCAGGATAATATCTTTTGACCTCAGCAGACATACTCTTATTTGTGCCAATACGGGGCGACAAATGGAGCCAATCGGAAGACGTATGTTGCAGGCGGCTAAGCACCAGAACGCGTTCTTGCCCCTCTAATTCGAAATGGAAATAGGCACGTAGTCGATTATGTATACGACAGGCATCCTGTATTTCTGCTTGTAATTGGGATAAGGGCACGTGAAACCCTGCTTGATAGATTTCTTCATCTCCGTTTCCCCTTTGCACCCAACTCGTCTGTTCATCACTGTACAAATACCCAATAGCGTAAAAAAAGTCCTTTGGATAATCTAAGCCATTCTGGAGATTCGTAACAATCCAGTATACCGGACAATCTAGGTTGCGCCAACCCGGGCAACGGTTTTCCAATTTCAAAAGCCAATTATCGAAGGGGATAAATCGATCCTGGTTTTCGGGAAGCAAAACTTCATCTTTAGTCAGACGCCCGGTGGTATCCACTAGAATCATAGTGGCTTCGTTCACGTAAAGAAAGTCCCTTGTTTCTGGTTGATCGAAGGTATAATAAGGGAGTGAGGATTGTCCATGAGCACAAATGCAGCAGCACCATAGGAAAAGTAGGACTATGAAGGGGATTCCCTGGATTCTCTCTTGCATTGGGGAAATGTAAAAAACGCTATCTGTCAAAAAAGCTTATTTGGGTGAATGTGTACATCATTTCATACCAAAGTATAAATAGGCACGCAGCCAGTTCCTTACCTCGGAAGATACAGAAAAGCTGTTCAAACGCAACTAAAGCAATACTTGCCATAATTGTATCTTACCAAAAAAACGCTATGCGGTTCTGGTGTCTTTCCATCTTGTTACTTCCCGTTTTCATTTTATCGCTACAAGGACAGGATTTGAGTGGTCATATCCAGGCCCTGCAATGGCGCAACATCGGACCGGCTAACATGATGGGCCGCATAGCAGATATCGACGCATCCCTCACTGATTACCGGCACGTCCTCTGTGCTTCTGCCTCCGGCGGCGTATTTCTTAGTAAGAATGGTGGCATTACCTGGAACCCCATCTTCGATGATTACGGTGCCGGCTCAATCGGCTCCGTAGCCCTGCATCAGCAAAATCCTGATATTATTTGGATCGGTACTGGAGAATCAGCCAACCGCAATAGTTCTGGCTGGGGCGACGGATTGTATCGAAGCTTAGATGGCGGGGAAAGCTTCAAACAGATCGCTTTCGAAGATGGCCACCACATTGCAGATATTATCCTCCACCCCAACGATCCCGACATTGTTTATGTAGCAGTAGTTGGACATCTCTGGGGCTATAAAGGCATTCGTGGGCTGTACAAGACATACAATGGCGGCCAAACCTGGGTAAAACTTACCAATGGGCTGCCCAATGATGATAAAACGGGTTGTACGGAGATCGTTATGCATCCCGAAAATCCGAATATACTTTTCGCGGGCTTCTATCATCGCTTGCGTCGTCCTTACAACTACACTAGTGGTGGCGAACAAGGTGGTCTTTTCAAAAGCGAAGACGGTGGTGAGACCTGGAAAAAAGTTCGCAATGGCCTGCCTATTGGCGAAACCGGAATGATCGACTTATCAATTTGCCGCAAATATCCAGACGTAATAGTCGCTGCCATCGAAACGGATGAGAATCTACCTACAGGCCAACCAGGCTCAGGCGTTTACCGTTCGGATGATGGCGGTGATAGCTGGACTTTTTTGCATAAACACGCCGTACGGCCCTTCTATCATGGTCAAATTGAGGTCGATCCACTCAATCCGGATAATATCTACGTCGTTTCCCGCGACTTTCAACTTTCCCGCGACGGCGGTAAGACCTTCGAAAAACGTGATTGGCGCGTAGACGGTGGTGATGAGCACGCGATGTGGATTGCCCCTTACGACAGCAATATTTTCTACTTGGGAACAGATCAGGGCCTACGCCTAACGGTAGATGGCGGAGCCAATTTCCTCTCCTTTAACAATATGGCCATTGGTCAATACTACGCTATTGGCGTTGATATGCAGGATCCGTATTGGGTAGGCGGTGGTTTACAAGACAATGGCCTATGGATTGGTCCGAGCAACAGTCGCGAGTGGCGAGGAATTCTGAATGAACACAACACTTGGGTAGGCGAAGGAGATGGCTTTCACTTTCAGGTGGACCCCAGAGATTGGCGTACTATCTATCTGGTCAATCATGTAGGCTTTGCCGTGAGAGTTAATCGCGAAACCCAGGAATACGAGTACGTCACCCCTACTCCACAGACCATCACGAATTACCAAGATCATTTTGACCCCAATCATCCAGACACCGCCATCAATTACACCATTGACCCTGGTGAACATTGGTTCTTTTATGAGTTCACTGATCGGCAGAAGTTACCGCCACAATTCCGGTTCAACTGGAGTAGTCCGCTGGTATTATCCCCGAACAATCCAGATCGAGTTTACTTTGGAGGAAATCATCTCTTCCGCTCCGAAGATCGAGGAAAGAGCTGGAAAATTGTCAGTCCTGATCTTACAGGAAATGATCCGCGCTACCGCAATCCCAGCCAAAGTGGCTACTTGACCCGCAGCGTGACCGGCGGAGAAAACTACTACACGATCATCACCGTAGCGGAGTCTGCCCTGGACGAGCAGGAAATTTGGGTTGGCACCGATGACGGCTATTTGCATGTGAGTCGAAATGGCGGAGATAACTGGACGGAAGTAGGTATCAACATGAAAGGCGTGCCACGCATGCCTCCTGCGCCAGAGATGGATTATGGTGGTACAGCCTGGGTAAGTCGGGTAGAGCCATCTAAGCACCAAGCAGGTCGTTGCTACGTTACACTGGATCATCACCGTTACGACGACATGGAGGCCTACGTACTTGTAACGGAAGACTATGGACAAACCTGGCGCCGTATTGACGAGCAATTGCCAAATAACTGGAGCGCCTATGTGGTGCGCGAAGATCATGAGGTGGAGGACCTTCTGTTTGTAGGTACAGAAATAGGAGCATACGCAAGTCTAGACCGGGGCGAAAACTGGTTCTCCTTGCGTACAAATATGCCAGGTGTGGCTATCCACGATCTCGTCATTCACCCAAGAGAGGGTGACTTAATTGCCGGCACCCACGGGCGTAGTATTTGGATACTGGATGATATAAGCGCCCTTCGGCAAATGGCAAAAGAACCCATCGGTGAAAAACTGGCCTTCTTGCCCAGTAAAACTTCTACGCGTTGGCAGGTGATCAATACGGGGCGTAAGCAGGTGGCCTTTGAATTTAGAGGGCAAAATCCAAAGCGCGGCATGCAATTTCAATTCTGGTTGGAGCCGGATATGGCAGGTGATTCTATTAGCTACTCCGTAACACATCCGGACGGACGGCAATCGATTGAAAAAGCAGGCACTCGACCAGGGCTTAATCGTTTGTATTGGAATGGGTACTTTCCGCCCTCCCTTGAGCAAGGCAAGAACATTGACGGTTTACTTCGTACGCTCAATCTGATCCAAGAAGGTCTCAGTGATATCAAACAAAAACGGCACGCCCAGGACCTCTACGCCAGCTTTGTAGCGCTGCGGCAAAACTATGATGTTAAACGGCACCAGGAGCTCTGGGATGAACTGGCGCAAAACTACGGGCATTACGGATATCCACTGAGTGCCAAGCCCCGTTATGAGGCAGCGGAGCCGGGCACTTACAGTATTGAGCTCAAATACGGTGAATTACAAACCAGCGGGGAACTACGCTTCCGAGCTGATCCTTTATTGAATGGTGAGGACTAAATCTGGCATACAAAAAGGAAATCATTCTCACTAAGATTTTGATTATCTTAGTTTGCACGCTTGGCAAAAAGTTTATTTCTTTGCGGTCCGCAAGTACTGAATGATTCAGCTTGCAATTCGGGATGTAGCTCAGCTCGGTTAGAGTGCTGGTCTGGGGGACCAGAGGTCGCAAGTTCAAATCTTGTCATCCCGACGAAAGTCTTGTCAGTTTTGGCAAGGCTTTTTTGTTTTGTATTTCTGCAGCACTCCAAATAGAATAAGCTGTTACCTTCATGTGCCTTTTTGCTTGTACAAATATGAATTACCAAGTTTATATCCTTAAAGGCTAAAAGCACATTCATAATGGCTAACATATCCTCATTTATACCCTCCACCGAAATATTCATGCACAAAGGCTACCGCAATTACCTATGTGCTCGAATACTCATTTCAGGAGCCCGACAAATGGTAGCGGTAGCTATTGGCTGGCAGGTATATGATCTGGCACGGGAGACACGCTCCATTGAGGAATCGGCATTTCTGTTGGGGATGATTGGGCTCACGATGTTCCTCCCTGTCCTTACGCTTTCCCTTTATGGTGGTCAAGTTGCGGATCGGTACAATCGCAAGACGATACTTGTCATTGCTACCGTAGTAAGGATAGCCGTGATGATAGGGCTTTTGGTGTCCACCTATTTGGCAACTGCTTTAGCCCTTAAAACGATCTTTTGTTTAGCAGCAGTACTGGGCATTGTTAATGCGTTTTTCCCCGCGGCTGCGAGTGCGCTTTATCCGAATTTGATCGAGCTAAAATATCTGCATCAAGCCATTGCCTGGAACTCTCTGAGTTTTCAATTGGCAGCCATCATAGGCCCGGCAATTGGTGGTTTCCTATTCATTGGTGGATTAGCATTGGTATATGGCGTTGCGGCAGTATTTGCGAGTCTGGCGCTAATCTTCTTAGTAGCTATCCAAGCGCCGAAACAAACTGAAAAACCACAGCTTAGGGGATGGCAGATGATCAAGGATGGTCTAAGCTACGTTAGAGATAACAAAGTGGTATTGGGTGCCATATCCCTTGATCTCATTGTGGTGCTGTTTGGAGGGGTAACTGCCCTATTGCCTGTTTTTGCCCGTGACATCTTGCAAGTTGGCGCCGAGGGTTTAGGTTACCTCAGAGCGGCACCGGCCATTGGCGCACTGATTGTGGCTTTTACGCTGGCCGTACGCCCCTTCAATCGTCATGTGGGCCGCAATATGTTGATTGCCATCGTCATTTATGGACTTGCCATCTTAGGCTTTGGCTTATCCAAATTTTTCTGGCTGTCGATGCTGATGCTAGCGATTACCGGAGCAGCAGACATGATATCGGTCTACGTCCGAGCTTCACTGATCCAAATGGCTACTCCGGATGCGATGCGAGGGCGCGTGAGTTCTATTTCCTTCATCTTCATTTCCGCCTCCAACGAACTGGGTGAGTTTGAAAGTGGCGTAGCAGCGCGATTCCTAGGACCTGTAGGTGCGGTAATCCTAGGAGGGACAGTGGCTTTGATTACAGCTTTATCTTGGCCCTTCCTATTTCCTAAGCTCTCGCAAGCCGATCACTATAATGATATTGCTGCGCCCGAGAACAGGATCGCCATGAAAGGGAAATAGTCCTTTAACCTTTGCTGAACTAATGAGAGATTGAGATCACCCCGGCATCCGATACAACACCGCATTAATATTCATCCCCGCACCAACAGAGCAGAATAGGACTAAGTCGCCTGGTGCAATCTGATGCCCTTCCATTTCATCTTTGACAATTAAATCCAGGAGAATAGGAACAGTGGCCACGGAGTTGTTGCCTAACCAGGATACGGTCATGGGTAAGATATCGTCCAAGTTAACTTGCACACCTTCTTGTTTCAGCAAACGCTGCACGATACTCTTCACCATTTTGCCATTGGCTTGATGAATGATCACCTTCTTGATATCCGACGCAGATACTCCTTTCTGAACTAGTAACTCCTTTATTAACCTTGGTATCTCAGTCATGGCATACCGAAATACATTTTTTCCTTTCATTTTGAGGTAGAGCGTTGGGTTCTCTTCCACGCTGGACTTATAGGAGGTATCCATCCAGAGCATTTCACCTTTACTGAAGGTGTCGGTCCGAGTACGGTGTCCTATTATTCCCGTGGGTGTGCTACCTTCTTTAGCCTCCAGTATCACAGCACCAGCGCCATCGGAATACAGCAAGCAGTTCTTGTCATTTGGATCCGCTATACGCGATAAGGCTTCGGCGCCAATTACCAATACCTTCTTCACATCTCCAGAGCGAATAAAGTAGTTCGCCTGAATCAGTCCCTCTATCCATCCAGGACACCCAAAGATCAGGTCATAGGCTACGGTAGCGGGGTTTTTGATCCCCAACTTATGTTTCACGCGAGCTGCCAAACTTGGACACATATCAGAATGACGATTGCCATGTGCTACATCACCAAAATTATGAGCTACGATAATATAATCCAGCTCCTCCTGATCGATTTGTGCATCTTCAATAGCCGCTTTGCCGGCGTAGGCAGCAATATCTGATGTCATCAGGTCAGGCATGATGAAACGCCGGCTCTTTATCTCAGTAACTGTCTCCACATGGTCAATCACCTCAGCTGTTGGACGGTCCACAGGGGCCCCTTGGTAGTAAAATGAATGCTCAAGAAAATCTTTGTTATCCATTTCAACTTGAGGCAAATAACGCCCCGTACCGGTGATAGTGGAATATATTTTTGTAGACAAGTTGCTCTAGTTTGTGCTTAGCCAGTTTAGGAATTATCAACCTCAATTAAACCCCTGAGATCAAACCCGCTGCATAAGCGGCCATAAAGAATAATTCCCTTAATGTAAGAAAGAGCTAGGAGTAAGGAAGAAACAAGGTGAAGGTTTGATCGCAGTATTTCCGATTTCCCAGCCGCATCTGGAGGTACATAAAGCTCGTCTTAGCAAATAGCGTTCTAAGTCCGCAGGTTCTTTCTCTCCCTATTTGATAACAATCTCATCCACAAATAAGCAAGTAGGATGACCGCAGCGTTGCCAGGGATGCCCCACCGCTTCGGTATCACGAAAGCACTGTGCTTTAATAGTGCTAGATTGTCGGACGCTAATTCCTCGCTCCCTTTCGTATACCGCATTCGTTATAGTAGATACATAAGGTTCTAATTTCGCAATACCAGAGATAAAAAGGGACATCATTAGTTCCAACCTAACTGCTTACGCTCCGACCAATATGCTTCTGCATCAACGGCTAAACTTCGTAGTTCACTTATCTCCGCAGGTGAAAGCTCGAATTGATTTGCCTTTAAGTTTGCCACCAAGTGATCACCCTGCGCCGCTCCACTCAGCACACTAAAAACCGGTATACTATCTACACAAAAGCGCAAGGCGATCGCATCCACGCCCACTTCGTACTTCTGCGCTAATTTCTCCAAAATGGAATAAGCACTTTGATAATGAGGGTAGGCCGTATTTGCAAAGATTCGACCATTCGCCAGGGCCTCTTTAACCACCACTCTCCTACCTTGCCTAGCCAGTTCATACGCCATTGCAGCGGCACTTTGATCAAAGAGATTGTAGGTGACTTGAAAGACTTCGAACAAGAGCGCCCCATTTACCTCCACTTCAGCAGCATACTTTAAGACCTCCGTATGATTCGCCCCCGAGGTAGTAAGGCCAATTTTGAGTTGATGCAAATCCCGCAGTTCAGCTAAGCGGTGGAGTACGCTTTCGTTTCCCAAAACCCCTGTTTCGAAGGTAGCAGAATGTATCTGGTAAGTACTTAAACAAGGTAACAGGGAACTGGATCGTTTCCACTGCTCATTGAGCTTTGCCAAGGAGTGTTCCTTCACCTCGTGCACTTCTGCCGTGGGGTCAAAATTGGCAGTATAGGTGTAACCCCACTTGGTAGCCACCTCCAGGCTCAGATCATCCTTGTTCCGGAGCCATTCCGTAAGTAATTCTTCTGCCATTCCGTACCCTGGAGCCGTATCGAAGTAGCGAACGCCCAATTCGTATGCTTTATCCAAAGTGGCTATACCTTGTTGCTTAAAAGCCGCTAAAGACTTAAAAGTACCTTCCTCTTGGCGAATGTTGATGTACTGAGGTCGGCCAATAGCTGCTGTGCCGAAGCCGATGGGATTTGTGTTTGCCATTTTTCCATTTCAAGATTCCTAAAAATACAACCGGCCAAGTGCAAAATGCGCTTGGCCGGTTTTTATCTAGTTATCGGAGAACTCAAAGTTCTCTGATAACTGTGTCTAAATCGAAGATCTTATGGCTTAACCTCACGTCCTTTCGCGAAGTCACCAGCTTTAATGATCACCATCTTTTCTGGATCCAAGTATTTGCGCATGACAGCGTTGATTTCCTCCACGCTAAGTGCCATTACCTTGGCTTCCATTTCTTCACTCCACTGCATATCGCGGTCGAGGTAAAGGTTGGTATTTAGCATTGCTGCCAAAGAACCGTCCTGTGCACGAGTTACCTCTTGCTTCTGCACCCAACCACTCTTAGCTGCGTCCAATTCTTCGTTAGTAAAGCCGTCGGCCAGTACTTTTTCTACTTCTTCGAAGAAGGCTTTCTCAACTGCACCGACGTTCTCTGGTGCAAAGAATGCGTAAGCACCTAGCATAGCCGCTTTATCCTGCTCATCAGCATTGAAGAAGGAACCAACACCGTAGCTTAAGCCTTCCTGCTGACGAATACGGTCTGCCAAACGAGATTTTAGTGCGCCACCTCCAAGCATGTAGTTACCCATCATTACCGCTGGGTAATGCTCATCAGAAGTGCTCAACTCCATATTCTGTGCCGCCAAGAACCAAGCATTGGCCTTGTCTGGTGTCTCAAACTCCACGTTTTGCGCTTCTGGCTCAAAGAAGTCACGGTCTAGGCGCTGATACTTACTTGGGCTTTCCCAGCTAGCGAAGTTTGCGTCCAAAGCATTTTCCACCTCTGCCTCATCAAAGTCACCCACTACTGCAACGGTAGCATCTGAAGCACCGTAGAAATCATTGTAGAAGGCTTGTACTTCTTCCAAAGTAACGGTATTAAGCGCTTCTACTTCTTCATCAAAGGTCATGGTGTAGCGCGGATCTGACTCATCGTAATTGCTCATGCGGCGGCCTAGTTCGGTCAGCGCGATAGCCTGTGGTTCAGAACGATTTTCTGCGATAGAAGCCAGCTCTTCTTGCTTTAACTTCTCGAATTCCTCGGCGGGGAAACTCGGCTTCATCATCATTTCACCTACCATGTCAATTACAGCTGGTAGCTGATCACGCTCCGTTTCGATAATGGCGTAAGCACCTTCCGCATCACCACCGATGCGTACCGAAGCTTTCAGCTCATCTAAACGATCTTCAATCTCCTGACGGTTCATATTTTCCGTCCCCTTGTTGAGCATCATACCGGCAAAGTTGGCAGCCATCTGCTTATCCTTCAAACTAGAAGGAGCACCAAAACGTAGGCTAATACGAGCACGCACAGCGTCGGCACGAGTCTCCTTTGCCAAGAAGGCGTATTCAGCAGTTTTATCAAACTCGCCAGTCTTTGTGCGGCTGTCAATATTGTCGTAAGAAGCTTCAAAAGCTTCACCCTCCGATGCCATTTCACGACCTTCGTAACCATCTACTAAAGCAGCAATATTTGGTACATCTGGAATCTCTGCACGTTCTGGCTCATCGGTTGGAATAAAGCGGCCAACGGTACGATTACTAGATACAATGTACTTACCTGCAGCAGCAGCAACTTGCTCAGGACTTACTTGCTCCAAGCGATCACGGTAGATGAATCCTAAGCGCCAGTCACCCTGGGCAATAAATTCGCTAATCAGGCGGCCTACACGTGCACTCTCACGCATTTGTAGGTTAAAGTCTTTTAGCAAGCTTTTCTTAGCCCGTTCCACTTCTTCGGCAGTTGGAGGATTATCCTTGACACCATCAAGAGTGGTCAACATGGCCATTTTTGCTTCTTCCAAATCCTTGTCCTTCAGTACATCCGCGTGGAAATACGCGAAACCTGGTTCCGCCAACTGTGCGGCCCAGCCCCATTGGGAGGAAGCCTTGCCTTCTTCTACTAATGCCTGGTACAAACGGCCACTAGGCTCGCTGGTCAAGGTCTCCACCAATACATCCACTGCTGGGTAGTCCTGGTGGCTTCCCGGAGGAATGTGGTAAGCAGCACTTATTGCCTGAACATCACCTACACGCTTGAGGTCAGCATAACGCTCACCATCCTGGACAGGCTCACGAGTATAGGTTGGAATCAATTCACGCTCGGGCTTGGGGATTTGACCAAAGGTCTCCATGATCATATCCATGGTCTGAGCAGGATCAAACTTACCAGCAACGATTAGATATGCGTTGTCTGGCTGGTAGTACTTGCGGTAGAAACCTTGCAAGCGTTCAATTGGTACGTTTTCGATATCCGCACGCGCACCGATGGTAGATTTACCGTAGTTGTGCCAGAGGTAAGCGGTAGAAAGTACGCGCTCTAGCAAAACGCTTGTTGGGCTGTTTTCGCCCATCTCAAATTCGTTACGTACTACGGTCATTTCACTCTCCAGATCGTCACCAGAGATGAAAGAATTAACCATCCGATCCGATTCCATTTCCAAGGCCCAGCGGAGGTTTTCCTCCGTAGCACTTACCGTTTCAAAGTAATTGGTACGATCGTACCAGGTAGTACCATTGAAGCGGGCACCGTGCTCATTGAGCTCTTTAGGAATGTCCGGGTGATCAGGTGTGCCTTTAAATACCAGATGCTCTAACAAGTGAGCCATGCCAGTTTCACCATAGGCCTCGTGGCGGGAACCAACCAAATAGGTAACATTCACGGTCACCGTTGGCTTAGATTGGTCGGGGAATAAAAGTATACGCAATTGGTTATCATCGATTACGTACTCGGTAATTCCTTCAACCGAAGCCAATTCAGTAACCCCTTCCGGAAGGGTCATTTCCTGTGCCTGGGCCATAGTTAAAACAGAAAAGAGCAGGGGGAGGGTAAGCCAAGCCCCCAGTCGGGAAACTAAGTTCATCATTTGCATAACTTGGTTTATCAAATAATTGCGGGCGGAAGATACAGGAAAATGAGCGCCGAGGCACTAGGCAAATTGCCAAATTCCCGTCACACTGCTGTCTATCTTGATAATAATGATGCCAAATTGACTGGCTAGTTCCAGCTGGTAGCTGCTTCTTTCATTTTTGCCGCTAAATCAGGCCCTAGGAAACGATCAATTCTGTCGTGGGCGACATACAGCAGCGGGGTGAGCAAGACTGCCATAAGAAACTTGTAGGTGTACTGGACCGTTGCTACCGCCAATAGCTGCCCCCAGCTCCAAGGTTCGAAAAGTCCGGTCAGTGCTGGTCCCCATTTGAAGGCAATCAATAGTACCACAAAAGTATCAACCAACTGAGAAATGACGGTCGAACCGGTTGCCCGTAACCAGATTTTCTTCTCCCCCGTAACCGCCTTAATGCGATGAAAACTAATGACGTCTGTTAGCTGTGCCAACAAAAAGGCCGAGATCGAAGCAACAATGATTAATAGCCCTTGTCCAAAGACGGCACCAAATGCCAGCTGCATATCAGGCACCCCGGCGCTTTGGTACTGCGTTTGCCACCAATCGGCCGGAGCTAGCCAAATGGCTGCGAAAATCATGAGAAAGGCGTAGGCAATTAGGCCTGAAGTCAGTGTGGTCAGGAGGCGGATACCGCGCTTCCCGTAGTACTCATTGATGATGTCCGTCATGATGAAGACCACCGGCCAGAGCAAGACCCCGGCAGAAAATTGCAGCGCTCCTTTTTGACCGAACAAATTGAAGTTAAATGGTTCCCAACCAAAAGTGTCTTCTAGAGCGAAAATCTTCACTCCTATAAACTCGGCGACCAGCGCGTTAGCCACAAAAAAGCCACCCAAAATAATAAATAACAAGGTGGGGCGATGCTTTGCTACATCAGCGTGATCTACTTGTGAGTTGACCATTATTTCTTCTTGTAAATCAGATTCCATTGCGTTCTTTCCTTAACGGACAATATTAACAAAAATGGTATTTTGGCTCCATAGTTCAAGCTAGTCCTAAAATCGTACCGAATGTTCAGGCTTCTATTTGCGCTCTTGTTTACGGTATTTTCTACATTTTCGGTTGTTGCTCAAACAATTATCAGCGATGCGCTAGACTTTACTACTGACGATCCGGAAGCTCACGCCTTGTATACCGTAAGCGGTGATTATTTTATCGGACAAGCTATTTTCATCCGTAATGATACCATCGGTTTTCAGATTCGTAATCTTTCAGAGGTCACTCTCTTTCTGTTCGAAGAAGTCCGCTTTTTGGGTACCGTCGAAGAATCGATACAGTCTTCTACCAATATCACCCTCGCTGAAGAAGGGATTGGCGAACGAGAATTTAGGCGGCGATTTGAGGCACCGATGCCACTTCATCAGCTCCTTTACTCTTACACTGCCCTGCCCTACGAAGGTAAAGGCGTCTACACCAACACCATGGTGCTGGCCAATCAGGTCGACTTTCAGTTGGGAGACCATTTTGCACTAGGAGCCGGAGCGCTCATTCCTGCCTTAGTTATGATAAAAGCGAAAGCTCAAATCTCTGCCTCCGAGATGTTGCACGTGGGTTTAGGTGCCCATCAGTTCTTTCCCTTCTACGATCAAGGTACTTTCACGCATCCCTACGTCATTGTTACGGTGGGGAATCAAGAAAGCTATTTGAATTTCACCGGTGGTTATTGGATTGAGCGCTATAGTTATATCGACAGTGGCCCTGATATTTACCCTATGGTTACAGTTGCGGGCTCCTTCGCTTTTGCACCAAACTGGCGCTTCTTTGCCGAAGCTGCGGCCGTGGTGCAAACTGGCACCAGCACGGTCTTACCCACCTTTAATTTTTCTAATCGCAGTGGACGCGGCGTCTTCGAGTTTGGAATAATGGCTATTCCGGATAGTCAAATACCGGTGCTACCCATCCTGTCCTATCATCGCCTCTTTTAGAAGGTGCTAAGTTTTTAGTTTGAACTCAAAGAGATCTGGTCTTTGGTAATGGCCGTTTGCACTAAAATCAAAGCGGCTGCGCACAACTTCTGTAAGATCAATCTCTGCGATCAACACGCCTTCTTTATCCCAGAGTGGACCAGCTAGTACTTCTCCGTAAGGAGATACGATAACGCTGCCGCCACGACAACATTCTTCTGGCACCTGGGCCCGTTTCCGCCAAGGTTCTTCCGGATAGTCTGAGCGCCGGAAATACTGATTAGCACTCAATACGAAACAGCGACTTTCCTGTGCTATGTGCTGCATAATTGGCAGCCAGCTAGGACGGGCATCAGCGGTTGGGGCCAAGTATAAATCAAGGCCTTGCTGATAAAGCGACATGCGTGCCAAGGGCATGAGGTTTTCCCAACAAATGAGGCCACCAATTCTGGCAAGTGGGGTCTCTATGGTAATCAAACCATCGCCACTCCCCTCTCCCCAGATCAGTCGTTCGGAACCTGTAGGTTTGAGTTTTCGGTGGACACCGCACAATCCATTCTCTGGCGTGAAATAGAACATACTACAGTAGAGGGTCGTGCTAGCTAGCTCTTTTTCAGTCACGCCAACGATCAAATACATATTATGCTCCCGGCTCAGCTGGGCCAACTCCTGACAATATTCGTCTCCAGCTTCCACACTATTATTCCAGTACGCTTCCCATAGTTGCCGCCCCTCTGCGGTACGCGCACCGACCACCGTATCAAAGCTAAAGCCACGCGGGTAACCCGGAAAAAAACTCTCCGGAAAGAGCAGTAGTTCTACTCCCTTTGCAGCCTGTTCCATCACCAGGCTACGGGTTTTTTCCATCGTTGCTTCTAAATCAAAAAAAACGGGTGTACTTTGCGCTACTCCTACTTTAATTGTACCCATTTGCTATGCTATTGAATATTCATCCGGAAAATCCCAGCGAGCGTAAATTACAACAGGTAATCCGTGTGTTGGAACAAGGTGGTGTGATTATTTACCCTACCGATACTGTTTACGCCTTAGGTTGCGATATTAAGAGCAAGAAGGGACTGGAACGGCTGGCGCGCATACGGGGAGTGAATCCGCAAAAAGCTCGGTTCTCATTTATCTGCTCAGGTATCAGTCAAGTGGCGGAATACAGTGCTCAGATCGATAACGAGATCTTTCGTCTGATGAAACAGCATCTGCCAGGTCCGTTTACGTTCATTCTCAAAGCTGGCAATCAGGTTCCCAAGCTGCTGCACGGAAAGCGAGCGAGTATCGGTGTTCGGGTTCCGAGCAATAATATTCCGCTACGGATTGTGGAAAATCTGGGTCGGCCAATTATTACCGCCTCCCTCAAGAACGATGAGGATAATTTCCTGGAATACCTCACCGACGCCCAGGATATCTTCGACCAATTTGGAAAAAGAGTAGATATCGTAATTGATGGTGGCCCCGGTGGCACCGAGGGTTCCACAGTAATTGATTGTACCACTGATCCTCCGGAACTCATTCGCCAAGGAATTGGCGAGATTGAATTACTGTAATCAAGGGAATGTCTAATCCTTCAGCACATGAATAGCAGTAGTAAATTTAGCAACCAACGTATTCTAGTCACTGGTAGCTCACGAGGTATCGGCAGGGCTACCGTGCATCTCTTCGCAGCTGCGGGAGCAAAAGTAGCAGTACATTATCACCAGAATGAGCAAGCTGCTACCAGTACTTTGCAAGCACTTAGTGGAGAGGGGCACGTAATGCTACAAGCCGATTTAGCAGATGCGAAGCAAGTACGATCACTGGTACAAGAAGCGGCCGGAAAACTAGGTGGAATAGATGTGTTGGTTAATAACGCAGGTGTTTTTTCACCCCACCCCTTTGAGTCGACTCCCTACGAAGAATGGTTGACGACCTGGACCCGCACAATCAACACCAACCTTACCGGTGCCGCCGTAGCTGCCTTCACCGCGGCAGAATTCATGAAACAACAAGGCCACGGTAAAATTGTTAATGTCGGCAGCCGGGGTGCATTCCGCGGCGAAGCAGGACAACCGGGTTACGGAGCTAGCAAGGCAGGCCTACATGCTATGGGGCAGAGTCTGGCTCAGGCACTTGGTCCACACGGGATCACCGTGCATACTGTCGCTCCTGGCTTTGTGGAAACCGCAATGGCCCGACCACACCTGCAAGGTGAGGCAGGCGAGGCAGTCAAGCGGCAAAGCCCACTTAATCGAGTAGCTACTGTACAAGATGTGGCACAGGCAATTTTTTATCTCGCCAGCCCCGAAGCAGAGTTTACTACTGGTTGCATTTTAGATATCAACGGCGCCTCCTACCTCCGCACCTAGAGATTTAAAAAAGGAACCCCAGATTCCAGCAAATTGGAATCCAGGGCAGCCCTGCAATTCAAAAAAGGTACTCTTCTTTAGACCTAATCATTTTCGCCTCGTCTGCAAGCGCAGACTCGTATTTTCATATAGAGCTTCGTACTTACTGTTCAAGAAGTAATTCCTTTGTTTCGCGCCATCGACCATCCTTAGGTTTAGAAATAGGTATCCTATTTGGCGCTAAGCCATTTCAATCTGGACAAGCGTTGCTTATCCTCAGCAGTGTGGGGAAACGAATGCGCGTTTAACCTAATTCAGGTTGTACTATTTGCCTCCTAGTGGTGTGTATTTTAGGTCTTCAAATCCAAGTTACGACTTCAGGTGTATACTTACTAAATCACTTTTTTCCGTTTTTCCGTTAATTTGAGCCCTCACATCTTCCATTTGAGAGAATGTGTCATTTTATAAAGCACACTTATGACTCCACTTGCCGAACGCATGCGCCCCAAGAAGCTAAACGACTACGTAGGCCAGTCCCATCTAGTTGGTGAGGGTGCCGTTTTGCGCCGTGCCATTGAATCTGGCCGCCTCCCATCCTTCATCCTCTGGGGGCCTCCAGGAGTGGGCAAAACTACCTTGGCAAAGATCATCGCCAACGAATTGGAGATTCCTTTCCACATTTTGAGTGCCATCAACTCGGGGGTCAAGGATATTCGTGAAACCATTGGCAAGGCGCGTCGTCAGCAGTTTTTTGAAACTGCTAGTCCGATTTTATTCATTGATGAGATTCACCGTTTTAGCAAGTCACAACAAGACAGCCTGCTCGGAGCGGTAGAACAGGGAATTGTCACCTTGATTGGGGCAACTACCGAAAATCCTAGTTTTGAGGTAAATGCGGCCTTGCTATCGCGCGCTCAGGTGTACGTACTCAAAGAGTTGGCTGCCGAGGACCTAAAAGAAATGGTGGATCGTGCCCTAAGTCAAGATGAGTTTTTGCAAAAGCAAGACATCAAAATAGAAGAGTACGAAGCCATCCTACAACTCAGCGGAGGTGACGGACGCAAGCTGTACAACATTCTGGAGCTAGTGACCAGTGAAATGCCAAAGGATGGTAGCACCTTGGTGATCGACAACGAGTACGTCCGACAGCGTGTCCAAGAAAATCTAACCCGCTTTGATAAGGGCGGAGAACAGCATTATGATATCGCCAGTGCCCTCATCAAGAGTATTCGCGGTAGCGACCCTAATGCTGCGGTCTACTATCTGGCCCGACTCATCGACGGTGGAGAAGATGTTAAATTCATTGCTCGCCGGCTGATCATCTCGGCCTCGGAAGATATTGGCCTTGCCAACCCTAACGCCCTGCTAATGGCTACTACCGCGGCTCAAGCGGTGCAGACGGTCGGCTGGCCGGAGTCGCGCATCATCTTATCCCAGGCCGTTGTTTATTTGGCTACTTCGCCCAAGAGCAATGCCAGTTATATGGCCATAAACGTGGCCCAACAAAAGGTGAAGGAGACGGGTACCTTACCGATTCCCTTGGCCCTTCGCAATGCGCCTACTAAGCTGATGAAAGAGTTAGATTACGGTAGTGGCTATAAGTACGCACATGATCATCCCGGCAATTTTGTGGAAATGGAGTTCCTACCGGAAAAGATTGTGGGCACTACTTTTTACAAGCCGCAGAATAATCCATCGGAGCGCAAGATTTGGGAACGGCTGAAGGCCTGGTGGAAGGGGAAGTATGGGTATAAGTGATTCTAATTAGAATAAGAATGAGCGTTAGAGTAAAAGTGAGGGTATAGGTGTGGAATTAGGATTAGAATTAGAATTAGAATGAGGATTATAATTAAGATGAATATTGGAATTTGGGTGAGAATTAGCACTGTGATCGGAGCGATCAGGACAGTCCTAAAATAAGTGCATATTCAATTGCGGAATACGCTTAGAAGGCTTGATGCCAGGCTACTGCTCCATCCATATAATAATAGTACAGAATACAGAAGAGCCGGAGCTTACCACTAGGGCAACACTCCGGCTCTGTTACTTCATTACTTGATCTAGCCTCAACTAGAGAATTAGGACTGCTTATGCTTACGAATAGCCTCCGTCAAGCGGGGTACCACGTCAAACAAATCGCCGACCACTCCGTAATCAGCAGCCTTGAAGAAAGGTGCTTCGGGATCTTTGTTGATTACAACGATCGTCTTGGAACTGTTTACACCAGCCAAGTGCTGGATCGCTCCAGAGATACCCGCTGCAATGTAGAGGTTGGGACGGATGGCAATACCCGTTTGTCCTACGTGCTCGTGGTGAGGACGCCAACCTACATCAGATACTGGGCGTGAGCAAGCGGTGGTTGCACCAAGCTCGTTTGCCAGCTCTTCGATGATACCCCAATTCTCAGGACCCTTCATTCCGCGGCCAGCAGATACCACCAATTCCGCTTCTGGTAGTGGTGTTACCCCTTCCATACGCGACACTTCTTTCACGCTAGTTTTGCTAGCAGGCACAGCTACCGATAGAGTCGCCACTTCCGCTGCTGAACCTACTTCAGCCGGCTGCATGGAGTTACCAATCACTGAAATCAGCTTGATCTCAGAATTAATGGCAACATTGGCAAAGGCCTTACCTGAGAATACAGGCTTGCGTACACTGAAGGTGCCACCGTCGATTACTGGCAGGGCATTTACACCAGGTACAGAGCCAGCCTTCAGACGAGCTGCCAAACGACCAAGTACAGACTTACCGGTTGAGGTATGCGTCATTACCACTACAGTGGGCCCCAGCTGCTGTACCGCATCAGCGATCACGGCAGCGTATACTTGGCTGTCTAATTTGTCTAAGCTACCGTCTGCTACATGGTGCACCTTTGCAGCACCGTAAGTACCCAGATCGGTTGCATTAGCAGCCGCACCAAGCACAATTGCTTCGCAGCCAACCCCCATTGCTTGAGCAGTCTGGTACCCGTAGGTTACTGCTTCGAAGGCTGGCTTTTTGAATGTTCCGTTTACACTTTCGGCAAATACTAGAACCATCTTTTATTATTTTATTCCTAGTAGGAATTAGATTCTTAAATCAATTAAATCACCTTGGCTTCCTCGCTCAGCAAGCGGACTAGCTCCTCCATGTTTTCTGGATCCACTAGCTTAACAGCCGACTTTTCCGGAGGTAGTTCGTAGCTCACAATTGAGGTCAATGCTTCCGTTTCTACCGGAGCAACAACGTTCAATGGTTTACGCTTGGCCATCATGATACCCCGCATATTAGGGATACGCTGCTCTGCCAGTCCTTTAGC
This sequence comes from Bacteroidota bacterium, assembly GCA_038528965.1. GTDB lineage: Bacteria > Bacteroidota > Bacteroidia > Chitinophagales > Saprospiraceae > Lewinella. The sequence goes on from JBCBEC010000014.1 coordinate 23,446, forward strand.
CGCACTAATGGCAAAAGGAGCACTTAACTCGATACGCTCTGTTCCACCTTCAATATCACGCGTAATGGTGCCGGTAGAACCGTCCATTTCGAGCGTATTCGCATAGGAAACAAAAGGAATATCAAGTAATTCGGCTACCATTGCTCCAACTTCACTGCCGTTGTAATCAATGGTTTCTTTTCCGAAAAATACAACATCAAAGCCCTGGTCCTTAGCGTAGGCAGCGATCTGCTGTGCTACATCTAAGCTGCTTGATCCTTCCTTATCGATCCGCACAGCCTCATCGGCGCCAATCGCCAGGCCTTTACGGATAACCGGATCATTGGTAGCTGGACCAACATTGATAATTGTGACACTGCCGCCGGCAGCTTCTTTGAGTTCTAGCGCACGCACCAGCGCATACCATTCGTCGTATGGATTCATGATATACTGTACACCACCTGTGTCCAAAGCAGTGTTATTGCCGGTGAAGGCGATCTTTGTGGTGGTGTCTGGTGTTTTGCTAACGCAAACCAGTAATTTCATTGTCCTTAGGTTTTATTGAAGCACCGCAAATATAGCTAAATTGACTGCGAAAAACAGTCGATTTAGCGAAAATTCGCTAACTTAATCAACACGCATCCAAATCATGAGTTCGTCGCGTCTAAAACAATTACTCAACTTTTACAATGACAGCCCGGGTGACACCTTCATCTTGTTCGCGCTAGCTAAGGAATACGAGAAGCTAAATCAGCAGCAAACCGCCCTGGAGCATTACTTGAAGCTGTACGAGACTGACCCCAATTACATTGGTCTTTATTACCATTTAGGGAAACTGTACGAAGCTTTAAGCGAAGAGCGCAAGGCCTGGAATACTTATACCGAAGGGATACAGCGCGCCACTCAACTGGGAGACCAGCACGCACGCAGCGAACTAGCTGGTGCCCGGCTAAACCTGGGAGATGAGGAGGATTTCGTCGACGAAAACTGAGTACTGTTAGTCCACACCCTGGAAAACACTCTAAGCGAAAAAGAAGCCGAAGAATTTAGCGTGAACCAACCCTCGACAATTAACTCAAGTCTTTTTGCTACACTATTGTAGCATTCGTTAGCGTTAACAAATCAACAGTATTAGCGCCCTTCGCATTCTTTCTGAAACTTGTACTCACAAAGTCTAAACTAAGGCTTTTTTGTACGCAATCCTACATGCCTTCATGCGACTCCTCCTTAGCGCTCTACTGATCTCGATTTGGGGATTACTCCTCGCCCAGTCTCCTTACCCAATTATTACAGAGAACTGTTACGTCAAATTAACGGGAAGCTTACTAGAAAATATTGACTACACCGATTATCTAAAGGTTTCATACTGGGGCCTGGATTATCGTCGCAAACCTGAGCACGAACAAATCGACTATCTAAAAAAGGGAGAGCATAGGACGGTAATCGACTCCATTTTCCGGGCAAGAATCCGGCAACTTACTGATCAGTTTGGAGAGGACCTCATCTGCAAAAGGCTCCGGGTACCTGAGAATGGGTTCAAATATTACATTCATAATAGATATGGGCCAAACCCTACCTTCGCATTCGAACTGAAGTTCCAGTTGTATTGTGAAGACATCCAGTATTTAAACCAATTGAGTCAGGTCTTTCTTTTTAAATACCGCCTCGATAGCACCGGTGTTTTCGTGGAAGAGCAAAACATTTCTCCCAGTGCCGACCACTTCGCTCGCTGTAAGCAGTATGACGTAGACGAGGTTTTTATTAGGCATCAGGCCAGAGACCAATTAGGAATCCTGGACCCCAACAAACTCAGCGTTAATCGCTTGGATTCAGTTAACTATAGGGTGCGAAAAATGAGTCGTATCCAAAATAATTTTACTAGCTATAGGTACAACATAATTGACGCTAGCTTTCATAATGATTTACCTCCGCCTCCAGTCAGTCCGTACCGCATCAAGCAGAAGCCCTCGGACCGGGTAAGTGGTAAATTCATTAGTGTCGAAACAGTAGGTGCATGGGAAATCTACCAGTTTGCTGTGGACGCCAAGTACTATGGCGAGGCAGTGGATTCCTCAGTGCTTACTGTTGCCCATTTGGAAACCACCCACTCCTTCCGTCCAAGTCGCCTAGGTCAACGAGCACTAGTACGACTGCGCAAACAAGATGATTGGTTAAAGTTAACTGCGGCTGATTCGATTAATAATTTTTACACCTTGGCTGGGAGCGCAATTGATATCGGGTATGCCTACCCAGAACTGGAGAAGACCTTATACGAACAATATTCCACTAGGGAATTAGTTATTCTCGACTCAACTATTTGTGACGAACCAGAGAAGGAGATCCTCAATCTTCGATTTGACTATCCGGGTTATCATGAAGACGGCACTATGAGTGTATTTCTCTGGGCCTTTACCAAACATAAAAGAAGGTCATTGAGCGGTCCACTGGAATTGGTACTTCGATACGATACAAGTTTGGTGGGAAGTTCGCTGGCAAGCAAAGGAAAATTTGACATCGCAACAACCTATTCATTCCACGGTATAGGTAACCAGCAACTATACAATAAATCCTTTTCGGATTCTATTCCCATTAAAATAATCGATTTAAGCCCTAACCAAATTAAGGTTCGCATCGGTGGGCCTTACGACCAATCTTGGTTCAACCTTATGCCTATTCGTAAAAACCGGGTCAACCCTAATGTCTATGGACCTCTATTTCGACTAGATGTAAAAATGGATTCTATCTGTAGATCCGCGTCAGAGACTCATTTTTACATTGAAACTTCTCACTTAGACTCCACCGCGATCACATATGTTGACTACCTATGTAACGGAGCACAAACTAAGTACACATTTCAGCAAAAAAGAGTGATCAATAGAGCCAATCTCAGAATGAAACACATGCCTTACCAGCTTAGCAGTATCTCAAAGAACAAATTTCGGCGGGGAGATACTATTACTGTTTTTGGCACCTTCCTCAATGACCCAGAACTAGACATCCGGATGCGTTGCTACGGAAGTGATGGTCCTTATAAGTTTACCAGAATACTATCGGTGCCGCAAGAATACATCATCAATCGGAGCTGTGAATCGTTCTCCTTAATCATCCCGGAGGAGATTCCTTTAGACAAGAGCGGTTTTCCCTCCAAAATGCACCCAGTAAGTGGTGTTCTCAGGGCAACATACAATTCCCAAGGGATAGAATACATAATAGATCAATAACAGCTGTAACGGTCTAAGTAAAGTTTGATTTTGTCATTCTGAGAAGTCATCCACTGTTATCAGAAGCGTAGTACATCCGCACTATTTCGTATCTTTGCACGTACGAGTATGTCTTAAGGATGGATTTTGACGTTTGTATAGCTAGGTGTCATTTATCAGTGCACCTAAGAGTTTAAAAATCCGTCGTCTGAATGAAATCGCTTTACACTTCTTTACTAGCATTAGTAGGTCTTACTTCACTATCCGCTCAGGATTGTGGCATTACCATTGATATCAACCCCTCAGTAGAATTGTGTGCCCCCGGGTCCACCGTCTTACTCCCAATAATTACGGGTGATTTTTCCACCTTTGCCTGGTCTCCCACTACCGGTTTGACTGATCCCACTGCCCTAATTACGACAGCCAATGTGACGGATTCAGTGACTTATACGCTCAATGTGCTGAGCCTTTCGGGAAACAACCTGATTACCAATGGCGACTTTAGCATGGGTGATACGGGCTTCACGAGTGACTATATATATGGTACCGGCGGTGGCGTTGGTTTACTGAGCAACGAAGGTGAATACGCCATAGCTGATAATGCGGGCGATACCCACAACCAGTTCGCCAACTGTAGCGACCACACCGGCGGTGGCAATATGATGGTCATCAACGCCAGTGGCGATGCCAGCAATCTGTGGTGCCAAGTCATCACGGTGGAAGCCAATACTGATTACTTCTTTAGCGCCTGGGTAACTTCAGTAACCAGCGAAAACCCCGCCCAATTGCAGTTTTCGGTCAACGGCGTACAGTTAGGGACTTCGTTTAACGCCAGTCCTAGCACCTGCAACTGGCAGCAGTTCTCCTCAGAATGGTCAAGCGACGCCACCACTACCGCTGAAATTTGCATCGTTAATACCAATTTTACGCCAGCTGGCAACGACTTTGCTTTGGACGACATTAGCTTTGAGGCTTTTTGCACCACTACAGCCACTGTGGATGTCAATGTGACGGAACTTGATGCAGACCTAAACGTTCCGAGTGAGGTTTGTGGTTTGGCAGAAAGTGTAATGCCCGAGGAGTACTTTACCGCCAATACCAGCACTGGTGGCACTTGGACGCTTGATGGTCAAGCCATCACCAGTTTTATTCCAGCTGATCTCTCTCCAGGTACACACGTATTGGAGTATGAAGTGAGTACTGGAGCGTGTAGCAACAGTTCACAAGCGGTATTCACAATTGCGGAACCCCCGAATGCCGGAACGCCAGATTTCTTTACCGAGTGCTTTGACCCCGGCACCACTTTTCAGGCTAATTTATTCAGTGTTTTGACTGCCCCCGACCCGAACGGTAGTTGGGAATATTTGAGTGGGCCAAACACTGCCACGATAAATACCAGCACCGGACAAGTTATGGCTACTGAAGCCGGCAGCTACCAGTTCATGTACATCGCGAATGGTGGTAGTGCGTGCCCGAATGACACCACGATACAGTTGTTTGATCTGGCGCTCAATCCCGTTGCCGACCTTCCTGCTACCGCAAGTTTAGACTGCGTGGTGGAGCAAGCTACCCTTACTAGTAGCAATATCAGTACGGGCAACAATATTCTCTACAACTGGTACCAGGATGGGCTCTTACTGGAAGATGTATTTATTAACAGCCTGGAGGTAGTCGAAGCCGGAACCTACGAACTGATCGTCATTGACGAGAACACCAACTGTCAATCCTCAGCCACAACGATCGTCGATGATATACGTGACGATGTAAGCTTTGAACTCATCACCGCACCTGCGCCCTGTGACAATCCCTTAGCTGGCACCATAGCAATCACTAACATTACAGGTGGAACGCCTCCTTATCTGGCTAGCCTGGATGGGGCCACCTATGTTCCTACCGAATCATTCACCAATCTCACGCCGGGTGACTATACTGTATTCATCCAGGATGCGGGCGGTTGTGAAGCACAATTAGACGCTAGTCTTCCTGCTCCCACCAATCCGACCTTAATGCTAGAGGCCAGTGAGGAGGAGCCGATTAGCTTAGGTTCCACCCTCACGCTTTCCGTTATTAGTAATCCACCGGTAGAACTCCTTGATACCGTGATCTGGACACCGGGTATTCCCGACAGCCTCCAGATCAGTGAGAAACAGTGGCTGATTCAGCCGACGGAAACGACTAACTATAGCTTACTCGTGCGTGATGCCAACGGTTGCGAGGCGGAAGCCTCTATCCTCATCACCGTTCGACCAGAAGGAAAGGTGTTTATTCCTAATGTGATTTCACCGAACGAGGATGGCAGCAACGACCGCTTTGTCATCTTTGACGCTGGCTCTATTGCCAATATCCCCTATATGCGTGTCTTTGACCGCTGGGGAGGCTTGGTTTACGAAGCCACTAATCTGGCCGCAAACTCCTCGGATCGGGCCTGGGATGGACGTAAAGGAGGTCAACTCATGCCAGCAGGCGTGTACATCTACGCTGCGGAAGTTGAATGGCTTAATGGCACTACTTCGATAATTCAAGGGGAGATTTCGATTGTCTATTAGAAGCTAAAGTGGCAATGAAAGTGAAAGTGGCAGCGCACGGAGGTGCGGTGGCATAACTAGTTGTTTACGGAAGTACTATTCGGCAAATTAGCCCTATCTTTACATCGAAAATAGAGACGCCACGGGATGCCCGAAGCTAACGCGTAAAAAACAGTAGGGCCACGAGGAAAAGTATTATATGCCATCTGCAATTTTAGCACCTGCTGCAATAAGCACAACTGAACTGGATGATTTTTTGGCTAACGGCTGGCGGCCGCTTGGTCAACGTATTTATACTGCTGATTTTATCCAACTGGATTTGGGTGAAATTTTCAGTGTTATTCCTACCCGCCTCCCACTCGATAAACATCAATGGAAAAAGCGGCATCGCAAATTATTACGACAAAATAATGCCCGCTTTACCTACCAGATTGGCCCCGCCAGGATTGACGACGAGAAGTTACGAGTGAACGAGCTCTATATGGTGGAGCACCCAGAAAAAAGTACGGATGAGTTGGAAATCCACACCAGTCATATGGGGCGCCGGATATTCAACACCTTGGAATGCTGCGTTTATCACGAAGGTCAGTTGGTAGCTTTTAGCTTTTTTGATCAGGGTGCGACTAGTGTCTACTCCAAAGCAGGCGTTTACGATCCTGCTTATCGCAAATACAGTTTGGGTATTTATACGATGCTCCTGGAAATGCGATGGTGCCAGGTGGAAGGAATAGAATACTACTATCCTGGTTATATTTCACCAGACATTCCTTTATTTGATTACAAAAAAGAGATTGGAGCCATCGAGTTCTGGAGTCTCCGGCATCGACTTTGGTTTCCTTATACCAATTATGATCCCAACGAGCACGCGCCCTTGGGGGTCATGAAATCACGGTTGGAAGAAGCACAAGACACGCTCTCCACCCTCGATTATGAAGCTAGCTTGTATCAATATGTGTTCTTCGAAATGCAAATGATGCAAAAGGGCCACCATAGATTATTGGATGCGCCCTGCTTTCTATTCCTACACTGCCCAACGGCCCAGCAAGCGTGGATTGGTATCTATCGACTAGAAACCGACTGTTACGAATGCTGGCACTGTGATTTTAACCGCATGATCACTTTTTTTGAACCTGCGCCACGAGGTGTGGAACTCTTTCCCTATGTTTTGGAGTTAAGAAAATTGCGTTTTCGTTGTGCGACGGCGCAGGAGTTTTCCGTCTTATTTCACGAACAATTGGATTCAAAGACACAAAATCCTCGCCCCAGACAGTATTAGCTCCCAAAGGAGGAATAGGAATTGAAGAAAAACGCGTTTCTTTGTTCATCATAAGTGGCTCTGCTTTGATATGTCAGTTTTCGCTGAAAAGCACTACCCGGAATCGGTTTTTGGAAAAGAATTAGATGAGTACCTCGCTCGCGGCTGGTACCGCATGGGGCAATCTATCTTCACGACACACTTCTTGTGCTTCGGTGATCAGCTCTACTCTGCCATATGGGTCCGTCTACCGTTACAGGATTTTAGCTATCGCAAAGGTCAGCGTAAACTATTGCGCCGCAATGGTGCTCAGTTTACCATAGAGTATGGGCCAATCGACATTACAGCAGAAAAGGAGGAACTATACCAGCGGTACAAGCGGCACTTCAAGGGGCATATCGCTCGCACCTTGGCGGAAAGTCTACTCGATGACGAGGACTATAACACCTTCCAAACTGTAGAGACTCGCATTTACGATGACGGTCGCCTGATTGGTCTTAGCTTTTTTGATGTAGGCAAGGAAAGTGCTGCCAGTATTCTAGGGTTATACGATCCGGACTACGCATCCTACAGCCTGGGTTACTACACCATGCTGCTAGAAATGGAGTACTGCCTCGAGCATGGTCTACAATACTACTATCCTGGCTATGTAGTACCCGGCTACGAACGCTTTGAATACAAGCTCCGGATCGGGGAGGTAGAATACTTGCAGCTGGCCACTGACAAGTGGGTTCCGTATAACGACACGAGTCCACTGCGTATCCCCATTCAGGAGATGAAGGGCCAGCTAATGAGCCTTCAATCAGCCTTGGAAGAAGCAGGCTTGACGAACCACCTGTACTATTATCCTCTATTTGAAGCCAACCTATTTGGCCTGCTACAAGCTAGCTACCTGGACTTCCCAGTGGTTTTACAAATTTCGGGACCTTATCCCCTACCCCAATTCTTTTACCTGGCCGTTTTTGATGTGCGTGACGGCTTGTTTAAGCTATTGCGTTGTTCCAATTTTGATGATTTCCGCTTCTACTTCAACGAAGCCTACACCTCCGCCTTTGACCAAAGTCGGTTCCTGGTAGAACTCATGATTGTGGAGCAGATACTAGCGCAAACCCCTTCGGCTGTGGAATTGGCCGGAATACTTCAGCGCTATCACGAACAGTTGGTCTAAGAATCACGTTCCACTCCACAATACACCCCGACAAGCCATTCTTAACTAGCTTTTGATACCTGGTACACCCCTGCCAAGCTGCAATTTAATCTGCATGACCAACTCGCTAAATTCTGCCTGGCGCAAAACAGCCGCCACGATTTACCACAAACCGACTGACTCCAAAATCATTGGTTCCGTAGAATTTGACATTACCGATTTGATGGCCTACATCAAAGAGCGCCGTTCAACGGGTCTTAGGGTGACACCAACTCACATATTTGCCCTGGCCACCGCCCGCGCAGTCCGGGAAAAAATCCCTGAGATGAACACCTTCATTCGCCGGGGTCGTGTAGCCTCCCACCCTACTATTGACGCTATGATCAGCGTCTTACTTCCGGGTGGGGAAATGGGATCTGTGCGCTTGCGTAAGGCAGATGAATTCACCCTAACAGAAGTAGTGCCACAACTACAAGCTCAGGTTAAAGAAGCCCGCAAGACTGCGGATGAATCCAAAAAAATAAAGGAGCGCTTGGGAGCGATCCCCTGGCCCTTCCGCTCGTGGCTATATCGTTTGTTCTACTTACTCAACATCAAATGGGGAATTAATTTACCAGGCCTCCATACGCACCAATTTGGTTCGTTCGTAATCAGCAACATTGGTAGCTTGGGTCTGGAAATTGGCTATCCTGCGCTTTTTCCAGTAGCCAATGTCCCTTTTGTCCTGATCTTGGGGGGAATCAAGGAAATGCCCTGGGTAGTAGATGGCGACATTGTACCACGCACTATTATGAAGGTATCCATCGCTATGGACCATCGAGTACTCGATGCTTCTCACGGAGGACAATTATTTTTGTATTTGAAAAAGGTAGTGCGAAACCCATCCATACTAGAAAGACCAAGCCAAGATGACTAAAATTGTAGTACTCGACGGATATACCTTAAACCCCGGAGACTTGAGCTGGAACCCCCTCCAAGCTCTGGGTGAGGTGGAAATTTATGACCGCACTGATCCTAAACACTTACTAGAACGCGCCGCTGGAGCAGCCATCCTTGTCGTGAATAAACAAATAATCGATGCCGAGGCGATGAGCCAGCTTCCGGCTTTGCGTTTTGTTGCTGTATCCGCTACCGGCTATAATAATGTGGATATAGTAGCGGCAAAGCAGCACGGCATACAAGTTTCCAATGTGGTGGGTTATAGCACACCGGCCGTCGTGCAGCAAGTATTTGCCCTCTTATTAGCGCTGATTAATAAGGTAGCGGAGCATCACCAGTCCGTTCAGGAGGGCAAATGGACTAAGCACGAAGATTTCTCCTACACCCTCTACCCTATTCCAGAATTAACTGAACTCACAATGGGTATCTACGGTCTGGGCCGGATCGGTCAGGCCGTTGCAAAAGCGGCTTTGGCTTTCGGCATGCGCGTACTCGCACACCACAAGCATCCCGAGCGAGATGCAATGCCAGGCGTGAGCTTTGTAGACTTAGAGGAATTGTTTGCACAATCTAACATCGTTACTTTGCACGCTCCTTTAACCGCAAAGAATGAAATGATCGTCGACAAGCAGCTACTGAGTCGCATGCCACAACCAAGCTACTTGATCAATACTGGGCGCGGAGGGTTGATCAATGAGCAGGAGGTACTAGAATGCCTGCAGAACGGCATGCTTACAGGCGCTGGGCTGGATGTCTTGAGCCAAGAACCTCCCCCAGCCGACCATCCGCTACTACAGGCACCTAATTGTGTGATCACGCCGCACCTGGCTTGGGCTACGCAAGCTGCCCGAAAACGCTTGCTAAACGAGGTCGTTCTCAATGTTCAGGCCTATCTAAACGGCCAACAACGTAATTCCGTGGTGTAAAGTGAGGTGTCTGCGAGTGATAATCTACTTGCAAAAAAATGTTGGTCTACTACAAAAAACAGTATATTTGCGCAGTTTTTCCAAGAGGTAGTTTTGGAGGCCCTCTCGGAGAACGCATTACATATATTTTTTTATCTAATTCTTAAATCGGAATTTTTAAATTTTTGAAATTATGCAAGGCAAAGGAATTGTAAGATTCTTCCTTGTGGTGATGATCCTGGTAACCATTGTACAGTACCTCTTTATTGTACCAACCAATCGTGTTGAGAAAGAGGCCGAACGATTTGCAATGGAACAATCATCATCCATTGAAGACGATGCAGAACGCAACCGCGTGCACTCTGATGCAGTACGTGCGTTCCTGGACTCTGTGTCCAACGAAACGGTATTTAAGATACCATTACTGAAATCATACACCTACCAAGAGCTCAAATCCGAGCAACTGGCCTACGGTCTGGACCTAAAAGGTGGTATGAGCGTAGTTTTACAGATCGACCTGAGAGAGTTAATCAGGACACTTGCCCAAAATTCGAAAGATCAAAAATTCCGAGAAGCATTAGATAACGCCTCCAAAGCACAGTTGAATGCCCAGTCTGATTTCGTAGCGCTTTTTGCCGATGAATGGCAAGCAGTTCGCGGCGAAGCACGGCTGGCAGAGATTTTCCAGCGCAACGAAGCTTTGCGCGACGAAATCAACTTCGAAACTACTGACGGTGAAGTCATCCAAATCCTACGGACCAAGGCTGACGAAACGGTAGAACTAACTTTCAACCTGCTCAAGCAGCGGATTGACAAGTTAGGTGTAGTACAGCCAAACGTTAACCTGGACGCTGAGCGGGACTTGATCCTGGTAGAATTACCTGGTATTGACAACCCAGAGCGTGCTCGTTCTTTCCTACAGGCAGCTGCTAACCTGGAGTTCTTCGAAACTTACCGCGGTGGTGACGGCCCCATTCAAAATGCACTAACCCAGGCTAACCAAAAGCTGCGGACCATTTTGAATACCAGTACCGAGCGTGAGATTGCTTCAATTGATACAATCTATACTGTTGACTCTTTGGGCAACCAACTTGGCACCATCGAATCAATTGACACATCTTACCTTTCAGACAGTCAAGCGGGTCCTTTATTCGACTTGATGTCACCTGGTAACGCTGCAGTAATTGGTGTGACGGAAGCTAAGAACTTGAAGCGCTTGCGGGAAGTTCTGGCTATGCCAGAGGTATTGAACCTATTCCCTTCTGATTTGCGTTTCCGTTACTCTCGTCAACCTTTTGAAAGCACTTTGCTGGATGAAGATGAGCGTCCAATTGAAATGTATGAGGTATTCGCTATTAAGATGCCTCGGAGTGGTGAAGCGCCATTGAGTGGTGATCACGTAGTAGAAGCTAGTGCCCAACCAGATCCACAAACCAACCAAACGGCCGTGTCTTTGAACATGGACCAAACTGGTGCCAGAATCTGGGCACGCATGACTACGGAGGCTGCTAATAACGGCAACCGTGAAATTGCCATCTTACTGGATGATGAGGTAGTTTCTGCCCCACGGGTAAACGAAGCTATTACCGGTGGTTCAAGTCAAATTACCGGTAACTTCTCGGTACAGGAGGCCAATGACCTTTCAGACATCCTGGAGATTGGTAAGCTGCCAGCTAGCACGGAAATCATTCAGGAGTCGGTTGTAGGACCAACCTTGGGTGCAGAAAACATCCGCAGTTCATTGACAGCCTTGGCAATCGGTTTCTTGATTGTGATTGCCTTCATGATGTTCTACTACGGTGGTGGTGGTGTCGTTTCGGTAATTGCGCTACTCTTGAACTTGGTATTTATCTTCGGTGCTTTGGCTAGTGTTGGTACAGTCCTTACACTACCTGGCTTTGCGGGTATCATCCTGACCATTGGTATGGCGGTGGATGCGAACGTAATCATCTACGAACGGATTCGAGAGGAACTACGAGAAGGTAAGTCAACTTTGATGGCCGTTACTGATGGTTTCAAGCACTCCTATTCGGCGATCATTGACGCCAACGTAACCACGATCCTAACGGCTATTGTACTTGCGTACTTTGGTTTGGGACCAATCAAAGGTTTCGCGGTTGTATTGATCATCGGTGTGCTTTCATCTTTGTTTACTGCCGTATTGGTAGGCCGCTTGATGCTCGATAGCTGGTTATCTAGTGGTCGCTCATTGAGCTTCAGCACCGGTGCAACCAAAAACGCCTTTGCTAATCTGGATATCGATTGGCTAGGTAAGCGCCGTTTGGCTTATATCATCTCTGGTACTTTGATTGTACTTGGTATTGCTTCTTTTGCAGTACGTGGTTTTGAGCTAGGTGTAGACTTTAAGGGAGGATACAACTACAACATCGAATTTGCCGAAGGTGTAGATGTTAACCTTGAGCAGCTTCGCGGCACTTTGACCGAAGCCTTCGAAGGCAGCACGCCGATCGTGAAGGAAGTAGCTGGTGTAAATACCTTCAACGTTGTAACGGATTACCTGATCGACGCCCAGTTTGAAGAAACGGAAGGCATGAGCGAAACGGAGATTCAGGAAAACAAGCCTGCTACCCGGGTCATGAATGCATTGCACCAAGGCGTTGAAAGTGCAATTGGCACTACTATCCCCTACGAGCAGTTCAGCGATGCTGGCGGTGTTGGTACTCACGTAACTAGCTTCAGTAAAGTAGGACCTACCATTGCGGATGACATTACACGTAGTGCCATCTACGCCGCGGTATTTGCCCTCTTGCTGATCTTCCTCTACATCTTTGTCCGCTTTAGCAAGTGGCAATACTCTCTCGGTGCCGTTGCGGCATTGTTCCACGATACCTTGATTGTATTGGGCATCTTCTCGATTGGACACGGCATCTTCGGTTTCAGCATGGAGATTGACCAGGCGTTCATCGCCGCCGTTCTGACGGTAATTGGTTACTCGATCAACGATACCGTGGTTGTATTTGACCGTATTCGTGAATACCTTAATACTTACACCAGTGGGGATCAAGCCTCGGTGATCAACGCAGCTGTAAACAGTACAGTAAGTCGTACGATCATCACCTCTTTGACTACCTTGTTTGGTGTATTGGTACTCTTCCTCTTTGGTGGTGCCAGTATCAAAGGTTTCGCCTTTGCGATCCTAATCGGTGTACTTGTAGGTACGTACTCCTCCATATTCGTAGCTACACCACTGGTACACGATTTATCTGACGACTTGAAAGTAAAGCGTGCTGATGACGGTCGCCGTACTTTCTCTAAAGCTGCCCAGAAAGCGAGCCGTTAATCACTAACAGCTCTTTTCAAAAGCAGAAATAAATTAGCCGTCTTGGAAGTCTTTTCCAAGGCGGCTAGCTTTTTATGGAAACCTCGTTATAAGTTCCACTCTCAGAACGGAAAGTCGTACCGTGGCACTTTAGAGCAATTGGCAAAACTTCATGAATTATATCCGCCAACTCAATTCAGCCAATGCTCGCTATACCTTGAAAAGGAAAACAGACAAATATTTGTCACCCTTTTAGCCAATAAAGCAGTCATCAAGGCCGACCGACAACAAAAATTTGGGGAAAATCGTTTTCTTTGAACAAAACTGTTCATCCGATGATCAAGCAGCTACCTCTCTTCTTTTTGCTCAGCATTCTCATCAGCGCCTGTAGCTATACCATGAAAATCCAAGATGGTGAAATGGCTATAGAACGCAAGCAATACGCCGTAGCGGTGGATATGCTCAAGAAGGAGTACAAGAAAGCGGATACCCGAATTGAGAAAGGGAAAATAGCTTACCTGCTGGGTACTGCCTACGATGGTCTTAACCAGGGACCAGACGCGATTAGCTGGTATAAAACAGCCTACGACAACCAGTACGGAGTAGATGCGCTACGCAACTACGCTTTCGCCTTAAAGCAAGCCGAGAAATACCGGGAAGCAGCTATTGCTTTCAAGGAACTAGGGCTAGAAATTGGTAGTCCGTACGAATACCGTAAGCAGATTCGAGCTTGTGAAGTGGCGGCCGAATGGGCCGAAGAACTGCGGCAGGAATATGAGGTAGAAGCCCTCGCTGCCAACAGCGCCGCCTCTGACTACGGTCCGGTGCTTTATGGTCAGGAAGAGTTAATCATTACCTCTGATCGTCCATCGGCTACTGGCGATGACACCTACAACTGGACAGGTGAAGCCTTCAGTGACTTTTTTGTATTAAACCTCACCAGTAGCACGGTGGCTCCTTTGGCACTAGGATTCAATACCGAGGACAATGAAGGCACCCTCAGTTTCTCTGCTGACCAAAGCAAAGTTTTCTTCACGCGTTGCTCTGGCGCTAAAGGAGAAGACGCCTACTGTAAGATTCTTTCCAGCAGTCAAATTGCTGATGGTACCTACGGCGCAGCAGAGGCCCTACCCTTCCAGGAAGCTGGGGTCAACTATATGCACCCCGTTTTAGGACCGGATGGAAAGACACTCTATTTCAGTAGTGATCATCCCGATGGTTGGGGTGGCTTTGATATCTATAGTAGCACCTTAGAAAATGGTCAATGGAGCGAGCCGAAAGTACTCAGCCGTTCTATCAATACGCAGAGAGATGAGCAATTCCCCAGCTTTGATGGTGACACGCTCTACTTTGCCTCATCTGGCCATACCGGTATGGGTGGATTGGATGTCTTCCGTTCTTATCCTTTAGCCTCTGGCAACTGGGCACCACCTTTCAACCTAAAGCCACCCGTCAACTCAGGCGGTGATGATTTTGGTTTTGTGGTAGACCGCCGTAAAAGTGCGCAAAGCAACGATGTACTGGCCACCGGTTACTTCACCTCACGGAGAGGGGAAATAGGTGGTGACGATATCTATAGTTTTCAGCAGAAGATCTTGCCTCCAGAGCCGGAGCCTGAGGTACCGGAAAATATTGTTTACAAGAATACGCTCGACGTTTACGTGGTTGAAAAGATCTACGACGATCCCAGCGACCCCAATAGCAGGGTTCTTGGACGTAAGCCACTCGTTGGTGCAAACCTCACCATCCAGCTAGGGCGCGAGGAGCGCAGCTTTGAGGTAGACGAAGAAGGTAAGATTAGCCTTAGCCTACAAGACAATTCGTTGTATGAGTTCTTCGCGGCAAAGGAGGGTTATCTTAACAATGATGCTAAATTCAGCAGTATTGGCCTCCCTAAAGATCCTCGCAATCCAGAACAGCTTTACGAAGTAGAAATTGTGATGGACAAGATCTTCGCCAACCGCGAAATCGTTCTCGAAAATATCTATTACGATTTTGATCAGTCGTTTATTCGTGAGGATGCCAAACCTACACTGAATCAGCTAGCGGATATCCTGCGCAAGAATCCTGAGGTCATCATCCAACTAGGTAGTCATACCGATTGCCGGGGCCCTGTGGGATACAACGGAGACCTCAGTCAGCGCCGGGCGCAAGCCGCGGTGGACTTCCTCATTGAGTCAGGCATTGATGCTGGCCGCCTGGATGCCCTGGGTTACGGTGAAAACGAGCCCGCCAACGATTGCTTGTGTAACCGTTGTACAGAGGATGAGCACCAGGAAAATCGACGGACGACGTTTAAGATTGTGCAGTAGAACTTCTTATTTTGAGTCGAGTTCAGTAAGTTGCACTAGAATAGCGAGGGTGTCAAAGCTACCAGGCATTGGCACCCTCGCTGTTTTCAGAAACATCATTACAGCCTCTTTGAACTCAATTATTATGCCTCGAGTGCTCTTTACTCTCTTTGTGGTCTTCGTATTATCCTGTACCGCTGACAAAAACAACACCGCACAATCTGGACTAGAAAATGGACGCTTTGAGAAAATCCAGGAGACTACATCTGGAGGAACAGACCTCATATGTGTACGATGACTTTGGTAACATCACTATCGAATGTAGAGAAAGTAGAGGCTTTGTAAATTGCCGATATCGCACCTACGATCAGTTTGGAAACCCCACCGCTACCGGCGCTTCCCGGAGCATGTTACAGGCAGGCGAAAAACCAGCTCGCTACTCCACCTTCACCTATCTTGACATGGACGAAAAAGGCGAATGGACAAAACGTATTGAATACGCCAGTCACGATCCATTTACGCCTGTAAAAATCACGATCCGAACAAAAGAAAAAGCGGCCCTACCTTACCGGTCACCTTACAATTAAGTCCAAAATCTAAAGCTCCAGCGAGGTATATACTCTACTGAGATAGAAGTAAGCTAATGCCTTTTATCTCATTTTTCAAGTACTTCTCAGTTAACATCTTAGCGGTACGGGTATATACTAATACCAATGCTTCGGTGCATTACAGTTTTAGACCTCAAAAAACCTTATTGACATGAACAGATTTTGGTTGCTCGCGCTCGTAATGGGCGTCTTATCTTGTGTTACCCTTTTCAGTGCCTGTGAAGACGATGATATGGGACCAATCGATGATCCTTGTTGTGAGCTCGCTCCGATTGACTTTGAAGACCACGCTCCTGGTACCAACCATCCCAACGGTACCAGCTTCACCACGCAGGGTCAAAAGTACGATGTACTTGATTTCACTTGGTCTAATGGTGGCATTACTTCCAGTGGGATGGTCATGATTAGGGACACCAAATGCTTAAACCCCGGTGGTGTTGAAGCACAGCTTAACAACGTAAACATCAAAGCTGATTTACCAGCGGAAGGAGTAAGCTGTATCTCATTCAAGGCCGTCAACAAGGGTGGCAATTTGAACCTTACCATTAATAATCAATTCCTCAACTTCAGCGAAGCCAGCGATATTGATGGCACTATGCAAGGTGGTGTCATGATCGAAGCCAGTGGAGCTAATGACGTAGCAGGGCTCTGGAAATTCACGGGTAATATCACCGATTTTCAAGTCGGTGGTCAGGAGTTATTTGTGGACGACTGGTGCATAGAGGAATAATCGGCAACGACATGGCCTCAGGAAAGACAAATGATCTTTCTTGAGGCCTTAACAGTTAGAAATAAAGCATACGCGTAAATTGCTAAGTCTCTCCCAGGGATCGCCAAGCCAACCAAACAATTTCTACATCCAACCACAGCTGATAATCCTTGGCGTAGAGTAAATTAAGGCGATTAATGGTGTTCTCATCTAAAGCCGTATCTGGCAAACGCTGGGTCGGGTTGAGCACTCCGGGCTTGATGCGCGGCAGTGTCTGTGTACTCATTTCCGTGTGAGCATAGCCAACCCAACTTTTGCGACCTAGCATCACAGCAAGGATATTTTGTAGAAGGCGCACCGGCTTGCGCACCAGTAAAAGCTGAATCGGAAAAGTAAGTAAGAGTAGTAATGCTAAACCAAGATCAAAAAACCGCTTGTTCCGGCGCACCAAAGGCTGTGCAATTTCAAACTGTACATCAATCGTGTACAATTCACCGCCAGCATCTTTGGAGTGGCTACCAATGATGCTCAAGCTGTCTTCAGGAAGGATTTTGTATAGTAACTGGGGGCCTAACTGACTCATCCATTTCATGATCTCCTGCGAGCTTAAATCACGAGAACAGAAGATAATCTCTTCAATCCGGTAGATACGGACAATTTCGTCTAATTGCGCTAGCTGGCCTAAGGTGTTGGTATCATCCTGGCCGTTACTGATACGACCAATGAGATTGGCACGAACATTCGCCTGTTGCAAGAGTTGTAAGGCCCGCTCACTCTCGGATTGGCTACCAATCAAAACCAGGCGGCGCTCTCGTTCACTGCCCACCGCTAATGAACGATATTTCAGGAAATACAGTAAAAGTCGAGTGCAAATTGTCGCGCCAAAAGCCCAGGCTGCTCCAAGTAGAATCACCGCTCTACTGCTGCGATACTCATCCTCTAAGAAACCATAGGTAGCGGCAAGCACCAGTGTTCCGCTGAATAGTCCCCGCAACAGACGGCGCAAACGGAAGGGCTCATCGTAGGCCCCGGCAAAGAAGTTTCCAGCCAGCCAGATCAGTACGTAAAGTGGATAATTGACATACCGAATGACCGGCTCATAATAATTGGGATCTTGAAAATGGTAGTTGGCCCAGAACTGTTCGAGCAGTAGCAGACCTATGTACATCAGCACTCCCTCCAACATGGGTAAGTAAGCTCTACGGAAGAAATTACTCACCACGGTCATGGCGGCTCGTAAATAGATGGCCATTTGCAGCATTAGCACAAAGAGGGTTGCTTGTCGTCCCTGAAAGTGTTTGCGCGCAAAGATGATCATCGCTTGATAAAAGGCCTTCACATAATTCAAGCTCCCCTTCTTCGTACTCTCTCCTTTGTAATGAATAATGGTCGTTTCCGGTAGGTAGTAGTTCTTGTACCCGCCCAAAATGACCCGATACGACAGATCGATATCCTCGCCGTACATAAAGAAGGTCTCGTCTAAAAGTCCCACCTTTTCTAAAGCTTCCCGACGCATGAACATGAAAGCCCCAGCCAGTACTTCTACTTCATTGGTTTCATCCTCCGCCAAATACCCCAGGTGGTAGTGATTGAACAAGCGAGATGTTGGAAAAATGCGTGCTAAACCAAACGTTTTGGCGAAAGCCACCCAAGGGCTAGGAAAACCACGCTTGGATTCCGGCAGGAAGTTGCCGGCACCATCAATCATACGCACACCCAGTGCTCCCGCATCCGGATGGGCGTCCATGAAGGCGCAGCAACGTTCAAAGGTATCCTCCTCAACGACCGTATCGGGATTAAGGAGCAACACATACTCCCCTTTCGACTGGCGAATGGCTTGATTATTAGCAATGGAAAAACCAGGGTTGTCTTTATTGGCAATGAGGTGGACCTCTGGGAATTTCTCTTCCACCATCCGGACGGAATCGTCAACGGAGTTATTGTCTACCACCCATATCTCAGTGGGCAACCGCTGGGCTGCTTTTCGCACCGACAGCAGAGCCTGCTCTAAGAAGTAGCGAACGTTATAATTGACAATTATGACGCTAAGCTTCATGCTTAGAACATATTTGGAAGGTTTGCAAACTGATTTTCATTGCTTTACGGTACAACATTCCAAAAATGTTCTTAATCCAACTTGTAGGGCACACGCGCCACAATACTACGACCCAAGGTAAGCCCATCGGCATATTCCAGCTCTCCCCCGAAGGACACTCCCCGGGCAATCGTACTCACTGCTGCGCTGGTATCCGCCAACTGTTTAGTGATGTAGTAGATAGTAGTATCCCCTTCGATAGTGGGGCTAATGGCCATGATCACCTCTTTGACGTCGTCTTTTTTTACTCGTTCCACCAGAGAATCGATTTTCAATTCGCTGGGACCAATGCCTTCAATCGGCGAAATGACTCCGCCTAATACGTGATAGAGACCTCGGTATTGACTCGTTTCTTCAATCGCCATTACGTCGCGGATACTTTCCACTACACAAATAACTTGGCGGTTACGACGTTCGTCTCTACAGACGGCACAAAGCGCCTCATCGCTTAGGTTATGACAAACTTCACATTCGCGAATTTCCTTCCGCATTTTGCCAATAGCCTCTGTGAAGGAACTGGTAAAATCCTCCGGTTGCTGCACCAAATGGAGCACCAACCGGAGCGCTGTTTTGCGGCCAATTCCGGGCAGACTGGAAAAAGCATCCACCGCTTCTTCAATTAATTTGGAAGAGAATTGCATATTTGTTTTCTTCGTGCTGCGCAAAGATAATCAGTTGCCAGCATAAGGCAGTAGCTAATAATTATGCGCCGGCTGAACCATGGTTGGGCTAAGCTGTTTTCAGAAGAGTATAGATATTCCGCAAAAAATCGCATTTTTGCGCCGAATAAGTAGCCAAATTATCAATACTGTTTCACGCCCTAACCGAAACAGTGATAAGCAAAATTTACGTCTTACCGGCGATAGTCAGCTATCGCTAAAGTGAAAAACCAAAGAATTATGGCGGAAGTCATTCGCATGCCACGCATGAGCGACACGATGGAAGAAGGGAATATCATTGGTTGGCTCAAGGAAGAAGGGGAAGAAGTAGAAGCGGGGGAAACCCTTGCTGAGGTAGAAACCGATAAAGCGACCATGGAATTGGATAGCTATTTTGATGGTATCTTGCTCCATATTGCAGTTGCTGAAGGTCCTGTACCGATCGACGGTGTTATTGCCGTCATTGGTGAAAAAGGAGAAGACTGGCAGGCCGCCCTGGCTGCTGCTGGCGATAATGGTAGCTCACAGAACGGTCAGGCCGAAGCAGAAAGTGCTCCTGCCGAGCCAGCTGGTACCGAGACTGCAACTCCGGTAGCAGATAGTGCCCCAGCTGCGCCCGCTGCTTCGGATGAGTCGCGCGTCAAAGCCTCACCGCTTGCCCGCAGCATGGCCAAAGATGCTGCTATTGACCTAAGTACGATCACCGGTAGTGGTGATAGTGGCCGTATCATCAAGCGTGATATTGAAGCCGCTATTGAGCGCAGAGCAGATGCCCCTGCACCGGCTCCTGCTCCAGCACCAGCCGCTCCTGCTGCGCCAGCGCCAGCTGCAAAAGCCCCCGCAGCGCCGGCAGTAACGCCATTTGCCTACAGTGGTGGAGGTGACAACTTCGAAGAAGTGCCCCTCACACAGATGCGGAAAGTTATTGCGCGTCGCTTAGGTGAGAGTAAATTCACTGCTCCGCATTTCTACTTGACGGTGGAAATTGACATGACGAAGGCCATCGCCTTGCGCAAGCGCATTAACGAGGTCGCCCCAACCAAGATTAGCTTTAACGACTTGGTCATCAAGGCTTGTGCCGCAGCTTTGCGTCAGCATCCAGCGGTTAATAGCTCTTGGATGGATGATCATATCCGGGTGAATAAGGATATCAACATTGGAGTTGCGGTAGCTGTACCAGAAGGATTATTGGTACCAGTTATCAACTACGCTGATATCAAGACCCTCTCGCAAATCAATGTAGAGGTAAAAACCCTTGCCGGTAAAGCTAGAGATCGCAAGCTACAGCCAGATGAAATGTCGGGTAATACCTTCACCATTTCTAATCTGGGTATGTTTGGCATCGAAGAATTCACCGCCATCATCAACCCACCGGATGCTTGCATCCTGGCTGTTGGAGGAATCATCCAGAAGCCAGTGGTTAAGGATGGTGAAATTACTGTTGGTAATCAAATGAAAGTTACACTTTCGTGTGATCACCGGGTAGTAGACGGTGCAACTGGAGCACAGTTCCTAAACACGGTAAAGGACATCCTACAGGATCCTATCCGTTTGATGGTGTAATTATACCCTAAGTTTTCCGGGGAGTTCTGCACTTTTCGGAACGGCTTAAGCTTGAAGAGGGAAGTTGGCGTACTGCTCAACTTCCCTCTTCTTTTTCATCCTGGTCTAAACCAGATTCTTATTCCCATTTCTTAGTACCCACAATGGCCTTAGGATATTGACTATCAACTTTGAACTGCTGTACTCCTTGCTCAGCAAACTGTAGCTGATCCGGAATGTGGACAAACTCAGTTGGAAGGTCAGCAACCTCAGGCACCCACAAACGCACATATTCTCCTTTGGGGTCATAACGGCGAGCCTGCTTAACGATATTGAAGTAGCGGTCTTCGCGAGGATCGCTTCCTACACCGGCAACGTAATTCCAATTGCCCCAGTTACTGGTCACATCGTAATCAATGAGCATCGACTCAAAGTATTCAGCCCCCATCTGCCAATTCACCTGCAAATCCTTCACCAAGAAGCTAGCAACATTTTGCCGGCCGCGATTAGACATAAATCCAGTGAGGTTCAGCTCACGCATGTTGGCATCAATAAACGGAACGCCGGTCTCCCCTTCCAACCAGGGGCGGAAATTGTTCCAATTATTGCGCAAACCCAAAGGTGGATCATCCTTAGTTCCTCCCTTCAAGAATAATTTTTCCTCATACTTTTTGCCCATCAGACGGAAGAAATCTCGCCAGAGCAATTCGAAGAACAACCAGTACGTACTTTTATTCGCTCCGCGCTCGGCCTCGTAGCGCTTGAGCTCGTGATAGACCATCTTAGGTGATAAACACCCACTGGCCAGCCAAGGAGAAAACTTGCTGGAATAGTCACCACCAATTAAGCCATTACGCGTCTCTTTATACTGCTTGATATGGTCCGTTTCCCACAGATAATAGCGGAGGCGCTCCAAGGCAGCAGTTTCTCCACCCACAAAATTGAGTGCGGCTCGGCTATCAGGCACAACTTCATCATGGCCAAAATCAGCCAGTGTCGGGATGAGTCCCGGAGCAATATCGGAAGTAAAAGGCGCAATACGATTTGGCGTATCTAATGGCTCGCGAACCGGCACAAACCGTTCTACTTCCTTGCGAAACTGGGTGAAAATATCCGGAGTGTGCGTAACAGGAAACGGCAGGTCGGCAGTATAGTACAACATCTTACCACGCGCGTAATTGATCTCCTGACCAATGGTCCATAGACGCTTTTCCAGCGCATTTTGTACCGCCAGCTCCTCCGTCATTCGTTCCCGGTTACAGAAGATCCAACTGCTGCGTACTTCACGTGCGAGATCGAAGAGAATATCCTCTGGTTTACCCACCCGCACGACTAGTTCGTTGCCCCGCTTGCGCAATTGCTCACGTAAGTCTTCAACGGCTTCGATGATAAATTTAGCTCGAAATTTCCCCGTCTTAGGGAAGTCAAACCAACGGGTACGGCCTTTGAAGACCCGTTCATCAAAGATATAAACGGGGATAATCTCATCGGCCATGCGCATGGCATTTTGCAGTGCCTCGTTATCGTGAATACGTAGATCCTGCCTAAACCACACTATCGCTCTGCGTAAGCCCATACGTATTGCTATCTTGGTTTAATTATCCTTTTCAGTAAGATAATTAAATGTTTTTGAAAATAGTGAAAGTTTAACAAAGATAAGGTGGCTTGGTTGCTCATTTCAGTATAAAAACAACAAATTATCCACATATTTAACTTGCAAACATTTTGGGGGTCCAAATGTTCCTCACTACAAGTATGAACGAACTCAAAATAGCTTGTTTCGTCCTGAGCTTACTATTTGCCTCTTTAATGCTGAAAAGCTGCCAGGATGCCAGCCCAAAGCTACTGCCAAAGCTTGGGCCGTACGAGCGCGTAAACGGAGAAAAGGTATTCCACCCCGTTCGCCATTTTGAGTTATTGAACCAAGATGGTGATACCATCAGCCCAGCCCAAGTGCAGGGCCGGATTCGCGTAGCAGACTTTTTCTTCATCAGCTGCCCAACCATCTGTCCGCAACTACAAGCACAAATGCTACGCATAGCCGATGCTTTTGCCGATGAGCAGCGGGTAGTGTTACTTTCCCATACCGTAGACCCCAAAAGAGATACAGTGGCAGCATTAGCGAACTACGCATACAACCTGGGAGTTGAAAAAGCCGACCGCTGGCACTTCCTAACGGGTCAAAGAGACAGTATTTACACTTTGGCGGATGATTACTTCAATATTGTCCTTGTTGATCCCGACGCCCCTGGCGGCTTTAATCATAGTGGACGTATTACGGTAGTTGATCCAGACGGCTACATTCGCGCCAAAGCTAATGGCTTGGTCGAAGAACAGGTAGATTCCCTAATTGCCAACATAAAACTACTACTTCATGAGATGGATCACCATCATTTTACTACTGACTAGTATGAGCATTGCGGGCCTGATGCTTGGTTGCCAACAAGAACCCTACCAGCAAGGAAAGGTCTTGTATTCTCTCCACTGCGAGAACTGCCACATGGCAAATGGAACCGGACTACGCGGCAACATCCCCCCTCTAGCTGGTGCCGACTATCTCAAGCGCGAACAAGCTCAGATTAGCTGTATCATTCGCAACGGGCAAGCTGGTGAAATCATCGTCAACGGAGTTACCTACGATGAACCTATGCCCGGGGTAGCAGAACTTAGCGATTTCCAAATTGCCAATATCATCAACTACATTAACCACGCCTGGAGTAACGACTATGGTTTTGTAAAAGTGGAAGACATTCGCCAGGAGTTAGAAAACTGTAAATAGGACGACGACGAAGGAGAGATCTGCAATTTGTCCGGTGATTATTAGTACATTGTAAGCTATCCAAATCACCGCTTTATGCCCACCTGGACTAGACTTTCGCTCTCGTTCTTTGCGTTCTTACTTAGCTTTGGCCAAATTTTCGCACAGGCGCCCGCCAATGACGATTGTTCTGGCTTAATTGATCTTGGTGTAGCCCCTTATTGTCCAGATGTAAGTATACCGGGGGGGGAAGCCGATATCTACACCAATACGGAGGCTACCGCCAGTGATATTGGTAGCGGAAACATTCCAAGTTGTTTTGCCAACGGAGCAACGGACCGAGATGTGTGGTTTTCCTTTGTCGCTTCTGATACTATTCTTGACTACACCATTACGGTAATGGGGATAGAAGGGCCCGCTGGCGAACCCGCCATGACGAATCCGCAAGTGGCTTTTTACCGCGGAGGTTGTACTACAAATGGACTGGCGGAAATCGATTGTGCCTCGGCTGAAGCAGGTGAAAATACGGTAGACCTTACCGTTGATGGTCTAACCCCAGGTATCACTTACTTCCTACGTATCAACGACTACCCTACTACTGGCACCCCGAATGACGGTAGCTTTAAGTTGTGCATCATCAAGAAGGACCCCATCACTTTGATCACAGATGGTGGCTCTACTGATTGTGCGGGAGTCTTATTCGATTCCGGTGGACCGGACGGTGATTACAGCAATAATGAAAACAATGCCTTCACTATTTGCCCCACCCAACCCAACCAGTGCATTGTCTTCACACTTGACTACTACAATATTGAATATATAGAGCAGGATAATGAACCAGGCGAAATGCCACAAATATCTGACCTGCTACTTTTCTACGATGGTCCGGCTGTTAATCCTGCCACCCTCATTTCAACCCTTGGGGGAATTAGTCCTCAGGATCCCACGGTAGTCTCTGCCAACTCTGGCGTCTGCTACGAAGTAACAGCCAACAGCGGCTGTCTTACGGTACAGTTTGTATCCGACGGCACTACCACCTATCAAGGCTTTAGTGGAGCCTGGGAGTGTTCTACGACCGCTTGTGAGTCTGCTCCAGTTTTGAGCGTTGACGAGAACGTTACTAATCCGCAGATCGAAAGCATTCTAAGTTCAGTTCAATCGCAGATTACGGTTGTTGATATCGACTGTGAGCAGGCGGCCTTTGGCACCTTCCTAGCGGGTGACAACAGTGACTTGGGCTTGGAACGAGGCTTGATTCTGGCAACCGGGGAAATCACCAATGCCATTGGTCCTAACGATATGCAAGGAGACCCTTTTATTGGCGACTTTTTCCGTGAGGGTGATCCGGATTTAGATTCCCTTTCCGTATTAACGGGAAATGACTTCCCCTCCCGTGATGCCTGTGTAATTGAGTTAGAAGTCTTCGCCAATACCAATGAACTGAGCTTTGAATACGTATTTGGATCTGAAGAGTATCCCGAGTATATCAATCAGGAATTCAATGACATTTTTGCCTTCTTGATTTCCGGCCCTGGCATTACCGGATTACCGCAATTGGATGGCCAGGAAAACATAGCAGTTATCCCCAACACCAACACCTTCGTAGAAATTAACAGCATCAATCACCTGACCAATTGGGAATACTATCGCAACAACGAAAGTAGCCTGAGCTTGCAATACGATGGTCTAACGTCTGATTTTCAGGGAATAAAGAAGAGTCTTACCGCTCGGCGAGCGGTAGAACCCTGTAATACCTATCGCTTAAAACTTGCTATTGCTGATCGCTTTGATTGGGTGTGGGATTCCGGGGTGTTTATTTCAGAAATTGGTGGAAGTAATGGGAACATTGATATCATTTTTAATTCTGGGGTAGATTACTTGATTGAAGACTGCAGTGACACACCCGATGAAATTGTTATTTCTTTGGATAACACTTCCGAATCTGACATCACCTACAACGTCCAGCTTAGCGGTACTGCGGAGGAAGGACAAGATTATCTCTTGGATGTTCCGAGCACCCTGACCTTTCCACCCGGAGAAAATGAATTTTCCTTTCCAATTACCACCCTTAGTGATCTTGACGATAGTGAGGGAACGGAAACCGTGATCATCACGCTAAACGGGGATTTCGGCTGTGGTATTATCGAAATTGCGACCCTGGAGGTAGAGCTCCGCGATCAGTTTTTGGTGGAAATTGACCTCGGTGATGAGACACCGGAGATTTGTGCCGGAAGCAGTTTAGCGCTTACCGCAAGCGAGGCAGATAGCTATTTTTGGACCCCCTCCGGACTTTTTGACGATCCTACTTCCGCAAGTCCAGTGGTAATGCCAGTGGAGAGCGGATGGTTCTACGTAGAGGGGCGTATTGGTCAACAATGCTCTGCCACCGACTCGATCTTCATCGAAGTCACTACGCCAAGCATTTCCATTGAGGCCGACCAAGTAGGGATATGCCTGGGACAGACAGTGGAGCTAAGCGCTACTCACAATGGCTTGGACGAGCAAGTCACCTGGAGTCCAGCGACTGAACTTAGCACAACGATTGGCCCCAATACCGAAGCAACTCCCGAATTTAGTACCGTATACTTTGCAACGCTGGAGCTTTTCGAAGGCTGCAGTGCAACGGATAACATTTTGGTGAGTGTAGATTTTCTAAACGTACCTGAATTGAATCCTGATGTTACCGTTTGCCAAGGTACTTCCGTTGTTTTGGCCGAACTTTCCGATCCTGACACCACTTCAACGGTATATAGTTGGAGCCCGGCAATAGGACTTGACAACCCCAACTCCCCTACCCCAGAAGCTACGCCAGATCAGACTACTACCTACCAACTGATCAGTACTGGAATCAGTGGTGCTTGTGCGGACACGGCCAGCGTGACCATCATGGTCATACCAGCGGAGGTAGAGATTTTGGGCTTAGATACCTTAAACGTTTGCTTGGGTTCAGAACTGGAGTTAGAAGCCGTTACTAGCACTGGCTTTCCACTAGGATTATTCTGGACCTCTTCTGACAATAGTCTTAACGCCAATGATGTAGGTACAGTGACCGTGACACCGGAAAACGAAACAACCTACATTGCCGCCTTTGCCGTAGCTGAATGTGTCGTCCGAGATTCCGTTTTTGTTCAGGTGGACGAAATCATGGAGGTAGATCTAATTGATGATCAGGTGGTTTGTAATAACGAAACTCCAACCTTTATCCTGAACAATACCTCAGGACAAGCAGGAGTCGTCTACAATTGGACCAGTACGGGGGATTTCACCTCAGTGGAGCCTGACCCAGAAGTTTCACCCACCAATACGACTTCCTACTTCTTTAGTGCCGAACTCGGCGATTGTATGATTTCTGATACCGTGAATATCACTTTCATACCGCCAGCGACTATTACAACCGGCCCAGCTCAAATTACCGAGGAAGATGGCAACGGTAATCTCTTATCTGTAAATCTTACCGCCTCAGTCAGCCCAGCACAGGATCCGGATTCGCTCATTTGGACTTTCTTGGGTCCGGACGGGCCACAGATTGGCAGCGGCCCAAGTATAGAGTGGGTTCCTGATCCAGTAGATTCTCTTCCAGACTTCGCCTACATTAGTGTTAACACAGGCTGTGAACTGCTAATTGATTCCATCCTTATTCAAAGACTGGACTACCGGGTGCCCGATATCTTTTCGCCAAATAATGACGGCGTAAATGATGTCTTTCGACCTTTCTTCCTGGGAGAAATGGACGTGGTTGAAGTACGGGTTTATAATCGTTGGGGGCAACTCGTTTTCGAGTCTGCTGATCCTAGCAATCCTGGATGGGATGGGATGTACAATGGCAAAGCTGCTCCCTCAGATGCTTATCTGTGGGAAATTAGCGTAGGACTAAGTGGAGATATCAAACACGAAACCGGGCATGTGACTTTAGTACGATAGGCCGGGGCGGAAATCGGAAGTGGGAGTTGTAAACTATCATCCGACTTTCGATTTCCCAATGTCTAACTAATTATCAGCTCTTAACAAGCCTCAGCACTTTGCGCCGATCGTCCTGCAGCACCGTCAGGAAGTATACCCCTGCGCTCAAATGGGTTAGCGGAAGCTCAGTTAGCGCACGGCCTTGACTCACGACAGTTCCTAAAGAGTTGGTCAGGATGAAACGCTCATCTCCTTGTAGGCCACTAATCTCGATACGGTCGTAAAACGGATTAGGGAAAGCCCACAGGTTGAGTTCTTCAGCTAAAGCATTGTCGGTACTTGTTGTCATATCCGAACAGCCCACCGACTGAATAAAATCAGCGAGAAATTGGTAGCGATCGTTATTATCAGTCTCGGAGATGCTGTGAATTAGGGTATCCCGATCACCGATACCGAGCTCTTCGTATCTATCCATGATGATCATTCCATTTTCAGGATCGTGGATGTCATTGGTTCCAGGCTCAAAGCGATAAACAAAAAAGAGGGGTGGTGAATCCACCGTTACCTCATTCGGAGCGTACCACCAACTGGAGTCGACCCAGACACCGTCGGGAAGGGCGTTGTACATATACAGGCCTCTGACATTTGGATCACTGTGGCCAATTTTCCAACTCAGGATGCTACCACGGGAAGAGCCCCCAATAAAAAGGCAGGTAGTATCGAAATTATAGGTGGAGGCATTTTCTTTCACCCAGGCGAGCATTAGCTCGGCATCGTCCCAACCGGTCTGTACCTGGTCAGGCGTATTGACAGAAGTAAGCGACTCCCAGGCCACAATGGAAACCCCTTGACTGGTTAACTGATTGGTGATAGAATTGGGCAAGGCGGTATTCCCACCATTACCGTGCGCGTCAAAATAGACGGGAGTTGGTGAAGCGGACTGGCCCAAATAAATGTCGACAAATTGCCGTTCTTCGGGTCCGTAGGATACTCCAGGAAAATCTTGGGCAGCAGCATAACTGCCAATGAATAGCAGCAGCGTGAGTAAAAAGTTTACTTGCATTATTGTCTAATTGTGGGTTAACGCCATTTGGACCGTATGGTCAATGGCAGGTTTAATTCAATTCCCACGGTTTTTCAAAACTTTCTAGAAGTCCATCTTCAAGCGCAGGTTAATCCGGCGTGAAGTCAGGAAGTTCGGGATAGCGTATTGCTGATCAAAGATCGTTTTAATCCAAGTGTTACCCGCTTGGTTTGAAACTTGCATTAAGTTGAAGACCTCCAAACTCAACCAGGTTGCTCGAGAGAAACGCAGGAAGTGATTGGGACGCTTGGCACGGCGCTTTTCATCAAACAACAGAAAGCTAAAGCCGATGTCTACCCGGTGATAAGGATCAAAACGGTAGGTATTTCTGAAGACGCGATTATTTCCTTGCAAGCCATAGGGCAAACCAGTACCGACAGTTAGGTTCAGGTGCATCTTGACGTTTTCGTTCGTCCGCAAATAATCCTGGAAGAACATGCTCAATTGCATCAACTGATCGGTTGGGCGCGGAACATCGTTTACTGGTACGGCTTCTTCTACATTAATTTCCCGCTCCAGGTGCTGTACATCCGTTAAGCGTTCGCGTGTACGCAGCAGGGATAGGTTGATCCAACTCTCCGCCCCCGGCACAAACTCACCGTTTAGACGAAAGTCTATACCCATGGCATAACCACTGGCATCATTCTGGCCACTGTAGCGAATCCGCACATTCTCAATTTCGTAACTCACCAAATCCCACATGTCTTTATAATAGGCTTCGGTGATGAAGCGGAACTTTTTGGGATTGCGTTTACCCAGATAGAAATCCAGCGTAAAGCCACCCACTAGGTGAAAGGACTTTTGAGCCAGCAAATCAGGGTTCACCGTACCGTCAAAGGCCCGGAGTTCTCGATAGAAAGGCGCCTGAAAGTAAAGCCCAGTCGCCAGACGATAACTAATATCACGCTTGCCACCCAGTGGCTTATATAATAGCTGGGCCCGTGGAGAAATGAGTAATTCGCGGTTCAGATCCCAATAACTGGCCCGTACACCTGCAGATAAGCGCAATTCTCCTCGATCATCCCTACGCCAAGTGTAAGTATCCTGTGCAAAGCCGGAAAAGCGATATGAGCGAAGCTGATTGCTCGTCCGGAGTGTGCTAAACAATCGCACCTCCGAAGTATCATAAGGTAAACTGTAGCCAGCGGAATCTAGGCGTTCCCACTCGTTGATCAGATCATCAATGCGCTCGTGCTGTGCTTTCACACTCCACTGTAAGAAGTGAGAAGCATCGGCTTCTTCGTTTCCTCCTTGTAGCTCCAGACCACCTTTGAGTTCGGCATTGTAAATTTGAATATCCAAGAAGTTGCGGACAAACTGCTGCTGCGTACCCGCTCCTAATTCTGACAAGACCTCACCAAAATTATCGCTTCCCAGGTTGCTATCAATCTGCCGTAGGCTGTAGCGACCAGTAATATCAATACGTTCGTTTTCGTCACTGCGAAAAGCAGAAACCAAGAACTTCAGAAAGAAAGGATTAACGCTACGGTCCGGCAAATAGGTCAAACTCATGCCCCCCATTTGCGTAGTAAAGTCACTGACCTCCTGTCCTTCGAATACACTAAAGAGCTGCAGGGCAAGGTTAATTAAGCCAAAGGCAGTGCTTCTTTCTTGCGGACGGAAACGGTAGATACTTTGATTGTAGTTGCCAAGCAAACCTATCTGCCAATCGCGATTAAGATCGTAGGTAATATAGGTCTGAATATCCGTAAAGCTTGGTGTATACTCCCCGGAAACATCCAAAGTACCTAACAGGTAGCGAGTATCCTTGTAGCGAGCCCCCACTAAATAACGCAGGCGGCGGTAGGAATCCTTCTTTGGGCGGAAGCTACCCTCCAGGTGAGTGGAGCCACCGAGGAAGCTCAGACCGACTGAAGCACGCAAGCTATCGGGGCGCTTATATTTAATATCAAGCACACTGGAGAGCTTATCGCCGTAGCGGGCTTCAAAACCACCAGAGGAGAACGATAAGTCTCGAATAAGATCAATATTGGCAAAGGTCAAACCCTCCTGCTGGCCCGCTCGAATAAGCTGCGGACGATAAATAGCAAAGTCGTTTACGTATACCAGATTCTCGTCGTAGTTACCACCTCGCACGTTGTACTGGCTGCTCAATTCACCGCCGGTACCACTACTCACACCTAAGGCAATATGGGGTAGTACGCTTTCCAGGTTACCGGTAGTGGTGGGTAATAACTTGAGCTGCTCCACATCTTCACGCACCATTCCCCCTTCTTCAATCTTGCTTTCCCGTACAATTACCTCGATATCGCTCTCGGAGGGTGGCATATCCACATCGATTTGTTGGTTGGCGCGAGCGGGTAATGGGCCAAGCTTGGTACTGACTTCTTGGTAACCAATTCGGGTAAAGACCAGTACAAATTCTGTTTCGGCGGGGACTACTATACTGTAGCGACCATTCTCTGCGGTTTCCGTAGCGGTATTAGAGCCTTCAACGTAAACCGTTGCCAGATCCACAGCCTGACCAGAAATGGCGTCTTTGACAATACCCGTAACGGTGGCACGTTCTGCTTGCGCTAAAAGTAAGCTGGGGGCTAGTAGTAGAGCAAGGGCAAAAAGATTAGTAATGCGCATGGAAGTAGTGATCATTCGAACTCTTGGATAAATAGCTCCGAAAAGTAGTTGCTTTTCGCGTAAGGGGGTTCAATTGGGGTTTAGGGATGGGTAAGGACTCAGACAATCAAGTCAGTTTTCCAATTTCAGAACCCACATTCTTTAATTGCTCAATAGCCAGCGTAGGGTTTTCGGCCCGAAATACACTGCTACCGGCAACTAACACATTCGCACCGGCTTGGAGTAACTTTTCAGCATTCTGCAGCCCTACCCCACCGTCTACCTCAATGACAGTATTGGTATTGCGGACAGTGATCATATCCTTTGCCATTCGGACCTTCTCTAAGGTTTGGTAGATGAATTTTTGTCCACCAAAACCCGGATTGACCGACATAATGAGGACCAAATCCAGTTCTTCGATTAGGTGTTGTAAAACGGAGACGGGAGTATGAGGATTGAGCGCCACGCCAGCCTTCGCACCAGTCTCTTTAATCTGCTGAACAGTCCGGTGCAAATGTGTACAAGCTTCGTAGTGAACGGTAATAACATCCGCACCACACTCCCGAAATGTTGATAAATATTGCTCCGGGCGCTCAATCATCAAATGCACGTCTAAAGGCTTCTTAGCCAATGACTTAATTTGCTTAATAATGGGCATACCGTAAGAAATATTAGGAACAAATTGGCCATCCATTACATCTAAATGAAACCAATCTGCCAAACTCTCGTTAACCATATGGATTTCTTGGCCCAGCGTGAGAAAATCAGCGGCCAAAAGGGAAGGGGCGACTAAATGTTTCTTCATATTAAGAAATCTTGTTACATTTGCATCTATAGCCGCAACATAAATAAAAAAACCGGTTGGTTACCCAACCGGTTCGAAAAAAGAGCTTTGAGAGGCTATCTACATACCAAAAAACGAAACATCCATTGATGTTTCTAAGACTTCATGAGATTATAATTGTTCTTTTCTGACAAATAAGTCATGGGATTATAATTGCTATTAGCACCTTTTTCAAGGTTAAAATCTTTGTGCTTATTTGTTTGGGTTCCACCTTCCTTTGAAAGTAGAAGAGCAGCTTTTTCAGCTCCTCGTCAGCTTCTTATCTCCTGCTGACAATACAAATATGCGGCGGTCTTAGCCTGTCACGAAGTACATTTAATTCTAATTCTGGATTTATTTTTTGGCGTTTAATAAAAATCAACCATCTGATTTATAGTCACTTACACCTATTTCAGAGCTTCACTTCTGGACAAAAACCCTCGCAATCACCCCCTTTTTGCTAGTGGAATTATTCTTTTTTCTTGGAAAAAATCCTGTTTTCCTTGCTGAACTATTCCGTTTTGCTGCGAAATTTTTCCCAGTCTTGTGGTTTATCAAGGTCAAAATCTCCCTCTGGAAACGCTATTACAGTGACTTTACTTTCGTGTTGGCGCAATAACTTCCTAGCTCCTGCCTGCGGTGGCAAGTCCATCATCATTGGAAACCAATCACTACCAAATACCGCTGGCACGCCCAGTACCCCATTTTGGTAGCGTGCTGCTCCTAGTACCGCTGCTGGTTGATCTGCTTCGTCGACAATGCGGAGTATGTTCTTGAGTACGGTAATTGTCAATAAAGGTTGATCAACAACCGCCAAAAGCGCGGCCTTCTTATCTAAATGGGTTTGCACCCCCATTTGCATAGAGCCCCCCATGCCCTCCGCCCAGGATTCATTTTCGACGATGGCTACCGGATATTCACTTATTACGGGACGAATCATGGCGGCTCTGGCTCCCAATACCACAGTGATTGGACACTCTAAAGCCATTAACTTATCCAAAGTGTGTAGAATCAACGGCTTTTTTTCATACACCAACAACTGTTTGGGCATACCCATTCTACTAGCTGTACCCGCAGCCAATAAGACAATTCCTACACTTTTTTGGTCTTTTTCTTCCATCCACTCAATTTAAGCTGCATTCTTCATTTATTCCAATCAGTATTCTCCCCTACCTTTGTGGTATAGTGAGCTTTGCCGATATTATTTTGACTGCTAGCAAAAAGCGGAGTGCAAAACTCACTGTACTTGGTATAAGGTAGAAGGTAATTGGTATTGAATGACTTTGTGATAATGAAATCCAAGTACTACGTACCAAGTACCTTTTACCGTGAACTTCAGACAACGCAATTCATCTGTTATCCATAAAAGACAAGTCTGAAGTTTACATCATAACTCCAAACACCATGCGTTTCAGCTTTCTCCTCCTTTTTTTACTCTTAGTCGGTCAGGCATTTGCTCAAGATCGCGATCGTTGGCGCTGGATGGAACCTGCCGACACGCTAAATAAGGGTCGTTTCTGGAGCAGTGTAGGCACCGGAGCCGCTATTTACTCCGGAGCCGCCTACGGTCTCTACCAGACCTGGTACAAAGATTTTGAACTCACTAAGTTTCGCACCTTCAATGATGCTGGCGAATGGAATCAGATGGATAAAATGGGCCACTTCCTGACCACCTACACCGAGGCCCGACTATTATACGATGGTGCCCGATGGACGGGGCTAGACAAAAAGCGATCCTTGTGGCTAGCCGGAGCAGCCAGCATGTTTTTGCAAAGCACTGTTGAAGTCATGGATGGTTTTTCTGCCGAATGGGGATTTTCCTGGTCGGATATGGGTGCTAATGCGCTGGGTATGGGGGCCTTTGTAACCCAAGAAGCCATCTGGGATGAACAGCGCATCCTGCTCAAAATATCTACCAACCGCCGACTACCTTCACCGGACGAAGTGGTATTTAATGCAGACGGCTCAGCTAGCGCCAGTGTACGAGAGCGCCATTTAGAGCTCTACGGCCGTTCCCTACCCGAGCGCTTCCTTAAGGACTATAATACCATGACGATATGGGCCAGCGCCAACATAGCGGCCTTTGCCCCGCAAACCCGTTGGCCCAAGTGGTTGAATGTGGCCGTTGGTTACGGCAGTGCTAATCTTTACGGTGGCTTTGGCAATAGTTGGAGTGACGATGAAGGCAATGTATTTCGCCTGCCAGATAATCAGTACGAACGTTACCGTGAATTCTATCTGTCGTTTGATATAGATCTAAAACGCATTCCTACGCGCCGGCGCTTTCTCCGCTCAGTGTTGAGCATCATCAACTTCATTAAGATTCCTGCGCCTGCTCTGGAGATCAATACGGCGGGACGAATGCGGTTTCATCCGGTGTATTTTTGAACTTACACTTATTTACCCTGGAACCCTAATTTTCGTATCAGTTGGTAAATAGATATGAGACAAAAAACTTACTTTACGATTTAGAAAACCCGGCACAAGCCCTTCCGACTAGTTTTCTCAAAATAGGAGTGGACACGGCGTACAATAATTAAGTGCTCTCAAGATATGTTACAATTCAAATTCCATTTTTCGGTTCTTTTGTTATTTCTACTTTCGCTATCAATCCAGGCACAAATTGGGGAACAGCGTTTCATTGAACCCATCGACCCCACAGAAATTATCACCGGTGATTTGGATGGAGATAATCGAGAAGATATTCTTGCGGTTTCACCTTCTACCAATCATATCCTCTGGCGAAAAAATCTTGGCGACACCATCCCAGTGGGAGAATGGCAACTACTTGCCCCCGCAGTACATGGTGTTAGCAGCGTGAGGGTTTTAGACTGGGACGAAGACGGAGACCAGGACGTACTAGCAGTCGTTACCGGAACTGACAACCGGCTCATTTTATTCCGAAACACAAATGGTCAGGGGGATTTTACAAGTAGAAGTACCGTATTTACCAGCCCTACGGAGATATCCGCTTACGAAACGGGCGATATAGATAATGATGGCGATCAAGACGTAATATTAGCTACCGAACAAGAACTACTATTGCTCAAACTGGAGGACGCAACGCTTGCTCCTTCCAGCACAATTAACACCCTGACCGGCAATGCAAGCGTTAAGAAGGTTACCGTCGCCGACCTAAATGGTGATAATTACCTCGATCTATGTTATCATTTTACTGGCGGCAACCAAATTTTGTGGCACCCGAATCTCACAGCTGGTAACTTTGCTGCTGCCCAAACGCTACTCGAAGTTGCCAGCAGTGATTTTGACTTTGCGGCGGTCACGATAAATGATGATACACTTCCAGATGTTGTAGTAACAGCCACGGATCTCAATCGCATAGATTGGTACCAGAACGAAAACGGTCAGATTTTAGCTGGCTCTGGGTCGAGTATTACCGCCGACCTGATGGGCGTATCGCACTTGGAAACCGGAGATGTAGATAACGATGGACACACCGATCTGGTGGTTAGCCGACGCTTGCAGAACGATCATTTTGGTCCAGCGTTCTTCCTTAACAATGGAAGCGGAAGCTTTACCCAGCCTGAGTGGTTTTTGTTTTACGAGGATCAACGGATCGCTACGAAATTCCTCGAACTGAATGGTGATAGCGCAGTGGATTTGTACTTTTTGAATACAACTGATAACTCAACCTACTGGATGGAAAATGCCCAAATCCTCGGTGACTCTCCGGAAACTCGTAGGATTGACAGGCGACGCGGTGCCCGTTTCACCAATCTGGTCGACATCGATCAAGATGGTGATCAGGACGTAGTATCAATTAGCGCCTGGGGTGGGCTAGCCTGGTACGAGAATTTAAATGGCAATGGCGTGTTTTCGCAGCGCCATCTCATCGGTTCTAATCCACTGAGTAATTCTTTTTCCGCAGCGGACGTCAACGGCGACGGATACCCAGATATCCTGATCCCCGATGAGGACAATGGCATCTATTACTACCCCAGCTTAGGTGAGGCCGGTCAGTACGGTGGCAAAACGTTGATTAGTGCAGGTGATACCTTTACCCGGGTTTTAAGCGCGGGAGACTTTGATGGCGATGGTGATATCGACGTCGTTGCTGGCGGACTTCCGCAAGTGGTCTGGTTTAAAAACGAAGGAAATTCGGGGGAGTTCTCGTCGGCAATTCTTATTGGTGAGGTGGAAAGCGCCCAGATTGAAACCATGGTGGTAGCCGATCGCAATCAGGATGGTGATCTAGATATTTTCTTGGGTACTACCAATCAGGTATTCTGGTTAAACAACACTGATGGCCAGGGTAACTTCGAAGGATTTTTCCCACTGCTGCCACTATCACAAGGAGCAGACGCGATGCTGGTAACTGACCTGGATGGTGATGGTGACCTGGATGTAGTGTACGTAGATTCCCCAATGGAACGGCTGCTGTGGCGAGAAAATCTGGACGGCAGCGGCAGCCTCGGCAACCGAGAATTTATTGACGGTTCCATTGGACTAACCTTCAGCATAGCCAGCGGCGATATTGACTCGGACGGCGATACCGATCTATTCCTGGCTGATTTCTGGAAAGATGAAATTGTTTGGTACGAAAATATTAATGGTGATGCCACTGAATTTGTCGAAGCTACCTTGGTCAGCGACCTGGACGAAGTATTCACGGTAGCAGTAGGCCCAATAGATGCCGACAGCGCACCAGATCTACTGTACTGCCTAAATATTTCCGGGGAGATTGCCTGGTTTAGGAGTAATGCCTTCCCACCTACTAGTACGGAAGATGCGTTCCAGAGTGAGAGTGAGGGACTCCGTGTTTTCCCTAATCCAGCTTCCGATCATATCTTTCTACAGAGTGAACATAGCAAACCACAACACTGCCAATGGGCGATCTATTCCGTTAGTGGCCAACTGATGTTAGACGGACTTTCGCAAGTCAATGCTGACCCCATCAACATTACCAATTTACCTCCGGGTACTTACATCATACGTATTAGGTCAAGTATGGGCCAGGAATACCTCAAATTTGTCAAGGGTAACCCGTAGCACTTGGTCCGTCAATACCAATTATTTCATCAGGTTCACCACTATATACCTGTCCTGGTTAAAAACTTACCTACTCTGGTTCATTATAAGCCAAATGAAACAGCGCATCCCCCTGGCTTACTACGGGTGTATTATTGTGCCCAATCATAAAGGCATCTGCTTTCGCATGTATGAAGCGACTGTCTTTGGTGGCGCGTGGATCACTTATGAAACCTATAGGTTCGCCTTTCTTCACCCAACTCCCGGACGACTTCATCCACTGAAAGAGACCACCGCGCGGCGCGCGTGTCCAACTACTGTGGTTAAAGTGTAAGCCCTCTTGGGTTTTAAAGGGCTCTTCCAGCATATCATAAAAGGACAAAATCCGGCGAATACCCGCTAAGCCATGCTGAATACTGAGGCCATCATAACGTTGATTTTCACCTCCTTCAAACACCAACATCGGTGCTTGGTGCCGATCTCGCGCAATTTTACGTAGCGACTTGGCAATGGGCTTGTAGGCAATCCGTACCGGTGCGCCAAAAGCACTGGCCAATTCTGCCGCCTGCTCGTCATCTTGGGTGTAGCGAATTTGTGGGTAATTGTAGTTGTTTCGTCCCCCAGTATGAAAGTCCAAGCCTACGTCAATCAGGGGAAGGATGTGTTTGTGCAAGGTAAAGGCCACCCGCGACGCCAGAGATCCTCTGCTGCTACCGGGAAAAGATCGATTTACATCTTTTCCGTCCGGTACTTCCCGCGAAAAATTGATCAGGCCGTATACATTCAAAACCGGAATAGCGATCACACTACCGCGCACCAGTTGCTTTAGCAGTTGCCCTTGTATGGCTTGACGTACGATCTCCATCCCATTGATTTCGTCGCCGTGTACACCACCCAGCAGTAGTAAGGTAGGGCCAGGCTCAGCGGCCCGGTATACGTGTGTAGAAATAGTTATTGGATTCCCGCTTGGCAACTGCCCCACTGGCATTTTGGTCACCAGGCTTTGTCCCAGTTGTATTTCTTCCTTCAGTATCTTCATTCCTACTTTTCCTTCTTGACAGTTTGACTTGGAGATTTGAGCAAGCGGTATTTGCGATCTACATGCTGTACAATCGCTCCAGCTACATCTACACCGGTGGTTTTTTCTATTCCCTCCAGGCCGGGGCTGGCGTTGACCTCCATTACCAGGGCACCGCGTTTCGAAGGTAGCAGGTCTACCCCAGCCACTTCAATACCCAGGCAGCTGACCACATCCCGTACTAGCTTCTGTTCTTTCTTACTCAGTTCTATCGCAACCGCACTCGCTCCACGGTGTAGATTGGAGCGAAACTCCCCCGGCTTAGCCTGTCGCCGCATACTCGCTACTATCTGGTCTGCTACAACAATCACCCGCAGGTCTGCTCCTTTAGCTTCAGGAACGTACTCCTGAAGAATGACTCGATCGTGATAACGAAAATAAGCGTTCATTTGCCGCTGTAAATCCCAAAAGGTTCGGGCCAAGGCCACTCCTTCACCGTGGGTACCTTCGAGTACCTTTACGACTACCGGAAACCCGCCGAGTTTTACGGTTACTTGGTGCAGGTTTTCGTAGCGGCCCACCATAATTGTCTTGGGCACTGGCAGTCCACGTTTACTGAGCAACTGCAGGCACCGCAACTTATCGCGCGCCAATTGCAAAGCTTGCGGACTCGTCGGCGTAACCACGTCCATTAACTCAAACTGACTAATCACAGCTGCTCCGAGCGCAGTTACACTAGCACCAATGCGCGGAATCACTGCATCCAGGTAATGGAGCGGCTTAGACTGATAAAAGACATTAGGCTTCTCCCCGTCCAGCACTAGTGTGCAACGCGTATGGTCAATCACCTGCATTTGGTGCCCCAGGCGCTTGCCAGCCTGAAACAGACTTTGAGTGGAATACAACTCCGCACTACGTGAAAGGATGCCGATGTTCATAATTCTAGGAAAGGTAAGCCTTTTATGATTATTCTTGTATCTTCAGCGGGCTTGGAGTAGGCAGCCCTGGCTAACCAACCTATCTGTATTTCCATCGCTGCCCGCTAAAATCAGCGTCTATCAATGAGCAATACCAACACCGTCCAACTACCTAATTCTCCCAAGAATGATCCCCGCGTACTCAATGGTTGGGCCATGTTCGACTGGGCCAATTCCGCTTTTGCCCTCGTCATCACCGTTGCCATATTCCCACCCTACTTTCTCTCCATTACAGATGACATTATTCACATTGGGCCACTCACTATTTCGGATAGTACGCTCTGGTCATTTTGCATATCAGCAGCCTACATTGCAATCGCTATTGTGTCACCCTGGCTGTCTGGTATAGCCGATGCTAGCGGCCGCAAGATGTTCTTTCTCAAGGCTTTTACCGCTATCGGATCATTTGGTTGTTTATCCTTGCTGTGGTTCAATGGTATGAGCACCCTGTGGGTGGGTACCATCGGCTTTATTTTGGCTATGATTGGCTTTGCGGGTGGTTTGGTATTTTACAATAGCTACCTCCCAGAGATCGCAACCGAGGATATGTACGACCGAATTAGTGCCCGTGGTTTTGCGTTTGGCTTCATTGGTAGTGTACTCCTACTCATTGTCAACCTGGTCATGTTGCTCAGCCCAGAAACTTTTGGCCTTCCGGCCGAGGACACCCTGCCGGCTCGTATTTCATTTGCTATGGTGGGCTTGTGGTGGATTGGTTTTTCGCAGATCCCGTTTCGGCGTCTACCCAAAGACGAACCCGTTGGTAGTGACAAGCTCTCTACCATGGCGCGCCAGGGTTGGAAAGAAATCAAGAAAGTTTGGGGAGATGTCAAAAATCATGATCAAATTAAGCGCTTCCTTTTTAGCTTTTTCTGCTACAGCATGGGCGTGCAGACCATACTATACGTGGCGGCCATATTCGCCGAAAAGGAACTGTCGTTCGCTACTGATGAGCTCATTTACCTCATCCTGGTCCTCCAAGTTGTGGGTATCGGCGGTGCTTATTTTTTCGCCTGGGTTTCAGATAAGAAAGGCAATGTCTACAGTTTGATCAGCATGCTCATCATCTGGACCGTCATTTGCATTCTGGCCTATATCGTAGAAGATAAACAACCCTTTTATTTCGTTGCCGCTTTGGTGGGCTTGGTCATGGGAGGTATTCAATCTTTATCGAGGTCTACTTATTCCAAGCTCTTACCGGAGGATACGCCGGACACTACCTCCTATTTTAGTTTTTACGATGTACTCGAGAAATCAGCAATTGTACTGGGCTCTTTTTCCTTTGGCTTGGCGGAGTTGATCACAGGTGATATTCGTAATAGCATCCTGGTGTTGGGCAGCTTCTTTGTAATCAGCGTTATTGTCTTGCTTCAGTTGAAGGTCAAGCACGCAGACGTTAAGTAATTTGGGGGCTCCGCCCGCCTAGTACTTTGTCAGGCGGGCTATTCGCTGCGCTACTATCCTTAGCCCTTGCGCACCTCCGTGCGCCTTGCTCACAGGAAGCTGTTCGCGGCGGTATCGTCAGCGAGGAAGAACAAGCAAGATTTCTGCCAGATTAAAAGTAATATCAGGGAACTTAATTGCGGACACATTAACTAAGATTAGTACTTATAGTCCAAACTTGCTATCGTAAAGTGGAAGAAAAAATGCCCCAATACACTAAGAACAAAACATCAATAACTTTTGAAGTTGAAGATGTTTCTTTAGCAACTGAGCTACTTCCTATTGTAAAGACGGAAGAACTAATTGCTAGATTAGGTAATCAAGTTACTACTTCAAGTAATCTACCCAAAAGCTTGGTTGACTTTGGCCGTCACACTTTTATCGCGGGCCTGTACCAAGCCTATTCGGATCATCGACCATTTACAATCTCGCCAGAAATGATCTGGATATTGATTCAACAAGGAATCTCAATGCACCTCTATC
Organism: Bacteroidota bacterium; assembly: GCA_038528965.1. Lineage (GTDB taxonomy): Bacteria > Bacteroidota > Bacteroidia > Chitinophagales > Saprospiraceae > Lewinella. Next base: position 64,629 of record JBCBEC010000014.1, read on the forward strand.
ACAATGTGAGTGCACTGACGAGATATTATCCGGAGCTGATAGAGAGAAAAGAGCTGATAGTTAATAAGGAGGCAGAAAACATAGACAATGAAGACTGGAAAGAAATAATAGAGCAGTTTAGAACCCAAGTACAAGATTACCTTGACCCTGATTTTGTCGAAACCTTTAGAGTGGATTTCAGCAATAGTACAGAAGATGAAATAGTAGTTGGCGACTTGATGCTGATGGATGCCATGCAACCCTATTTCAAGTATATTGTAAACATCTCTATTTGCGGCATTCCCAAGATTACTGTTGAGGGTTCAGCGTCGGATTGGGACAAGATATTGTCTAAACTAGATTACTTTAAAAGTCTAGAGCTAGATTGGTGGTTTAAAGATTTAGAGCCCATTATCAAGGAAATAAGAGATACCGCAAATGGAAAAAGAAACCTAGCATTTTGGAGAAATATCTTCAAAGTACACACCAAAGAAACTTACGGGAAACCGAAGGTAATTGATGGCTGGATAACCTGCTTCTATCCGTATGACAAAAAAGGCAAGAGGATACTTAATGAAGAGCTTACAGAATTAACTGTGGAAAAAATCTTTGATACGCTACCTAGTGATTTGAAGACAATTCCGTTTAAGATTCAAATAACTGGATTAAATCGGACCATACTTAAAGAATACTCGATGGAGTTTACTGCCGGTTTTATTGGTTTAAGGCAAAGCGACGACTTCACGCTCCGCCCCGAATTAGGGTGGTTCATTGGTGCCGAAACAGACAAAACACCTAAACCTTCGCCATATGCTGGTTTAGATAATGACTCTCGAGAGTACTATTCTTTAGAGAAATTTCCTGAGGAGCTACTAGACGGAAAAGAATATGGTCTCTTAATCCTACATTTCAAAAATGACATTAATTATCCGGAGGAAATAGCGGATATCAAAGCAACATCATTAATGCTTACTGGTGGTGTAAGAGAAGGATTGATCGAAGATCTGAGAGCAAAATTCGGTAGTAGAAAGGCCAATATTGGCTTGAATTATGATTGGGATAATATTCTTTAATACAATCGAAGGTAACGTTTGAGGCGTGGAGACGCGTCAAAAATCCGTCTCCACACTACATATCCATCATCTTAGCTGGTAACGCAACCCAAGCTGCAGGCCTCCCAACTGATACCCCTCTTTAAAGCCTACTTGCTCCGTTGAGAAGTCGGTTGGTGTATAACGCACGGTAGCCCCAGCTCGCAGTTGCAATTGCTGACTGAGCTCGTACCCTAGATGTAATCCGGCCTGGAGACCTACACCAATGTTGGTTCGGTACCAATCTTGATTTTCCCAGGGCTCTACCCGATCCTCTTGATTCATGATGACTTGTCCTTCCCAGGTGCGACTTAAACGCAGTCGTACTCCAGCTTCCGCTATTACACTCAACTGGCCCAGGGTGGCTTCATAATTCACCAAAATGGGGAGTTCCCATTGACGGAAACTGTTGTAAATACGCCGCTCGCGCTCAATGGTCTCCGTTTGCAGTACCGGACCAAGAATGGTATCTGCAGAGCCGTTCGGGTTAAAGACAATGGTTTGCACGCCAAGAAAGGTGTCAATCCGCACTTGAGTTTCGTTTAACGAAAACTGGGTATTGATCTGTGTGTACCCTAATCCTGTGCGCAACTGCCAATTTTGATGCCAATTATAACCAACCGTAAGGTCCGTACTCCAGGCATCCAGCACAGATTCGGTAGCAACACGACGACTAATGAAGGGCGTCAAGGAGTCGGGCTCCAGCGTCCTTCGTACGGCCATGTAAGCCCCATCCACTTGTACACTCCAGGGGGAAAGGCTCCGGCGACCACGACGGTACAATTCCGGTATACCAAGTTTTTCTTCTAAAGTGCTATTACTGATCAATTGCTCAGTTGGTGTAGGTAAACGATAACCAATGGCGGCAAAGTCACGCCCTTTGGATGTTTCAAACGTTACACTTTGAGGTGCTTCTTCACTAGGTACCGTCATTTCATCTTGCTCCGCATCAGTGATTTCTGCACTGGTAGATCCAGTGGCCGCTGCTTCTGGGGCAATTTCGCTCGGTAGACCTGCCTGAGCAATAGTACTTTCTTCTTGCGCTGCCGCTTGGGGCATTTGTACTGCCAGCTCTGTATCTAAATCATCCTGTACTTCCGTCCTCAGATCCGTAGTATTGGCAGCTAGTCCGGCCTCAGCTTCCCTAGCTACGGATTTTTTCTGCCCGGTGATTTCATTCTCTGCGGCAGGTACACTTTGTTCTGGTTGCTCTTCAGTGGTAAAACCCGTTTCCGTCAAGGAAACTTCTGCATTCGAAGCGATAGGGTTATCATCAGTATTCCGCTCTGCATTATTCTCGATGACCTGCTCCACCTTCATTGTCTGCTGCTCTTGTATAGCCTGGTCTACTAGATCATCAGGACTATTTGTGTCAGTCATACTCCACCAAGCCGCACCCGACCCGATCAGCAGCCCGAAGAGCAAGAAGAACCACAGCCAGGGACGCCTCCGCCGAGGGGGACGCACCGCAGCCCAGATCGCTTCGGCATCCACCTCCGACTCGTAGGCGTGCAACTGATCACCGAAATGCTTATCCAACTCGTTTGACATAATTCTCCTTTTCACGTTCCAAAATCATAGCTTGTAGTTTTTGCCGCGCCCGCGTTAATTGGGAGCGCGAAGTGCCTGGGGCAATATGGAGGAGCTGCGCTATTTCGTCGTGGGAATAGCCTTCTACCACGTAGAGATTAAATACCTCTCTAAACTTCTCAGGAAGCCGTTGAATGAGAGCGATCAAATCTTCTGCATTAAGGGAAGAAATGGCCTCCGGCGACACCATTGGGTGCGCCACGTGGTCCAGGCTAGTTTGTTCGCGCTGGTACGAAGCTTTATCCTTGCTTTGCAGGGCCACATTGATCACTATCCGCCGCATCCAAGCGGTGAAAGAACCAGTAGCCTGGTAACGATCAATGGCTCGGAAAACCCGGATAAATGACTCCTGCAGCACATCCTTAGCAGCATGATCGTCCCGGCAGTAGCGGCGGGCTACGGTCATCAGCATCGGAGAGTAGCGAAGTACCAATGCCTTTTGGTACTTCGCCCTACCCTTCTGACATCCACGAATAATATCGTTTTCGGTCATGTAGATTTTTCTAGGTGTTTGGTCTGCTATTGCGGTATTCTTACTCTAAAAGTACCACTGACCGGTCGATCCTGGATTGACATCTGCATCGCATCCCATCCATCGGAAGTACCAGAGTAGTTTCCTTCTAAGAAGCCACCTGGGCCTTCATTATTCGTAATATTTACCGTGACGGTGTTGCAAGGTATCCAACAATTCAAGCTAAAGGATGGTCCTTGATCAACTGCATTGAACCAGTAACTATACCCTACATCATCTCCGGTATAACTACCGACATCAATATCTCTGATGAGAATAGATATAGTGCTTTGATTTCCTTCTCCATCAAAACCTCGACCGCTTATTTCAGAGTAGTTGAAGAAATCGATACTGTCTGGTGAGATCAAAATCGAGTCTACGACCAATTCCAGGTCAAAGAAATCCAATTCGTAACCATCAGCATTACTGCTCAAGATTTCATCCAATTCAACATCACAAACCGGCAACTGACCAATATCCTGATCCTCTGAAATAGCGTATTGCGTGGGTTCGGTAGCCTGCTGGTTCTCAAAATCATAAGCCGTAATCGTGAAACTCTCCTGTCCGTCACATCCGTCAAAAGTAGCGGAGAAGAATCCTTCTTCGTCAGCGGTAATCACCTGCCAAGGCCAGAAGTGTTGCAGTAGGACGACCCCACCAGCAACGGGGTCACCGTCACAATCTACCAGTTGTCCGCTAAAGGTGATGGTCTCTTGGGTTTCTACTAAAATGAAACAACCTTCTAGCTCGGTGTCCTCTGTCAATGGTCCAACGGTGAAAGTTTGAGGGGGGCCACAACCGCCATCTCGGAAGGTAAAGATGAGTGTTTCGTCTACTGGAACAGGGCCGTAGAAGTTGCCATCTCCGTCGGTACGTCCCCAGATGATTGTTCCTCCCCCTTCAACCCTTACCGTGAACTCGTAGAAGGTAGCAGGACTGCCATCTTCAAACTTAACACAGCCACTGACATCTACCGTCTCGGTGCCGTAGGGAAAGTCCACATTCCAGAAGGTAAAGTGACTAACCTTACCGGTGTAAGTACTGCCGTCCAAGGTGGCTGAACCCTCTTCAATCCAAATACCGTCCGTCTCATCAAAGTGCCAAAGTGGAATTTCAGTAGGCGCAATTGACAGCAAGGAAGCCGGTACCGGAAACTGTACGGTGGCTTCACGTCCCGCAGCAATATCCAGCTCATTTCCATTAGCATCAAATAATTCAACGGCCAACATCCCCATTGAGGTCATGGTAACTTCCTGACCAGATTCGTTCAAGCCAAAGAGCGCACCCGGCATGAAATCGCCTAGATTATCAGCAGAAGGATCAAGCCATTGAGCGTAAACAGTGACTTCACCATTTACCAGACTTCCTTGCTGGTTTGCAATGGTGCTTGGCTCGAAACGAACGCTTGCCCCAGACACCTCGATAGTTCCGCCTTCGACACTATTGAAGGTTCCGGCCAATGTTTTAGCCAGGAGCTGAATGCGGGAAAAGTTAGAACTACCATTAGCGGGATAAATGCGGTCTGACCCCAGGAAATAACCATCACGGCTCGCCGTAATGTAGGTTCCACTCGCATTCATTTGAATGTTATCGAAATTGAATAGTCCGAATTCATTAGAGACTGCAGAGCGATTACCTACCCGCACCAGAGAATTGGGAACAGCATTGCCCGTTTCATCCACTACTTGACCGACCAGTTTGCCGGTTACTACCACTACTGGGGGTTGGTATTCAGAATTCGTGGTGATATTATCAACGTCCTTACGGCAGCCAAAGAAGAGCAAGGGGACTGCCAAAAAAACTAAAAGCCAATTTCTCATTGTTTGTTGTTTGTGTCTAATCCAGACATGTTTCTTAATGTCGTGATAAGCTTATACAAGGGAGAAATCGGCCCAAGGGGAAGAGTGCTGCATCAAAGGCAGCATTTTTTTGATATTTCTTTTTTCGGCTTAAGACAATTGGAGTAAAAAGTCCATGGTATCTACGCCGTCTGCATAATCAAAAAGGCCAGGTTGCTGGGCAGCACCGTAGGGAAAAGTGGGAATCTCTTCGCTTAGTTTTGGGCCCACCACCAGTTGGATTTGTTCTTGAATTTCACTTAGCTGGCCAGCAAGTACTTCCTCCGAAGAATAATGCTCGTAGTGCAAGCAGGCAATCGGTGACTGCAAGGAGGTGTTTTCCGTAAGGATGATACAACCGTTAGCCAGGTATTCTACTTTGTTGAGGATGTACAAGGCATAATTGTAATCGAAGTTATTCTTGTACTTGGTGTGATTGACAATCTGGCGGTATTCATGAAGTGCCTCCAATAATGGCTTGAAATCATACCCTTCGGGTACATACAGCTTAGCTACATTCCGGCAGCCCAAGCCGAAGTAGTCAAAGACATCATGCCCCAGTGCCAGCAATTGATCTGCGGTCTCCCTGCCAGTAAGTACGGCCACCCCATTGCGGTTGCGGCGGATGACGTGGGGATACTTTCCAAAATAAGACTCGAAGTAGCGCGCCGTATTATTGCTCCCGGTAGCAATGACCGCATCAAAGTCTTTTAGCTTATCCACCAGCGAAAAATAAGCCTCACTTTCTGGTGCTACCTGACGAAGTGCCCGCAATACTGCCGGCAAGAGATAGGGATCTTTGTCCGACAGCTTAACCACAGCTTGGTGGCCACTGGCGAAAACGCATAAGATATCGTGAAACCCTACTAAAGGCAAGTTCCCAGCTAACACCAAACCTACACGCCGCTGCTGTACCGGCTCCGTTAGCGCGTACTTCTTCCACCAGACGGATAATTGCTCCGGTGCAAGCATATGGTCGACGATAGCGCTAATTGCCTGTTGCTGGTTTGCCTTCGTAAACCATGGATTGTGCAGCGCAGTGCGTCCGATGGTCGCAGCCAGAAAGCCATCCGTATCTTCTCGCAACTGCTGCCCTAGTGCTACTAGTGCATTGAATCTATCATCCGCGGTCATCATTGCCATAAACGAGTTCTTCTAGCTTAATTTTGTTTAAGCGCCGCAAATATAAAGCGTTGCGCTCAGGAATGGATGTAATATCCGGGTGTTGCTCCGTGGCTTCCTCCACGCTTTCTTCGCGGAGTAAATGCAAAAGTGGATAAGGGGAGCGATTTACAAAGTTAGCGGCGTCCTCATGTTCACTACCAGCAAAACGAAACCCGGGATGGAAACCGACAATCTGCACTAATCCTTCTACCCCACTCTCAATGAGTATATCACGAGTCCATTCCCAATAAGACCAGAAATCATCAAAATCGGAGAGTTGGTGAGGAATAACTATAATGGTGGTTTCTAATTCACTCCTAGGCGATACTACCAAATCCTCCAGGGCTTGCAGTAGGGTTTGGGTCAAATCTTCCTCGCGCTTGCCTTTTAACACCAACAATTTAAGCAAGCCTTGGCTAAGGGGACGACGGGCGAAAGGACAGATATTATGCCCGACAATAAATTCGTCCAACCACTGCTCTACTCTCTTCCTTACCATAAGTTAGCTTTCCTTAAGGCATGTTCTTTTTTCCCGCTTTGCGTTGCGCTACGTAGGCCCGCCACATATTCAGGGCCTCTTCCATATCTGCAGGCAGGTCGGATTCAAAAAACATCCGCTCACCCGTGGCTGGGTGCGTAAAGCCAATAGACTTGGCGTGTAAGCCTTGCCGTGGCAAGGCCTTAAATATCTTCTCTACATACTGCTTGTACTTGCTGTAGACGGTGCCTTTAACGATCTTATCACCACCGTAGAGCTTATCACTAAACAAGGGGTGGCCTGCATGCTGAAAATGTACTCTAATTTGGTGAGTACGGCCCGTTTCCAGTTTGCATTTCACTAGGGTCGTGTAGTACAAACGCTCTACAACTTCATAATGTGTAACGGCCCATTTGCCAGATTCCCCTTCCGGATAGACGCGATTGATACGTGGTTGGCGGTCATCGCGTCCAATATGGTTACTGATCGTTCCCTGATCGTCTTCCACATCACCCCACACCAGAGCGTAGTAGGTACGATCAATGGTGTGGTCAAAGAACTGTTTGGCCAAATGGGTCATCGCAAGCTCCGACTTGGCCACTACCATCAGCCCAGAGGTATCCTTATCAATACGATGTACCAGGCCAATGCGGTTATGGGAATTTCCTTCCAAAACCGGTAAGGATTCGCCGAAGTGAAAAGACAGCGCATTAGCCAGTGTACCGGTCCAGTTACCCACGCCAGGGTGGACTACCAAACCGTATGGTTTATGGAGCACCAGGAGGTGATCATCCTCGTAGCGGATATCCAAAGGAATATCCTCTGGCAAAAGCGGCAGGGTTTCATCGTAAAACCGTGGCAAGCTCACCTTAATCAATTCTCCAGGCTTTACCTTGTGGTTGGCTTTCACCGCTTTATCATCTACGGTCACATTGCCCGCTTTGATGACTTCCTGGATGCGATTGCGCGAAAGTTGCAATCGAATATTGAGAAACTTGTCAATGCGCAAGGGGGATTGCTTCCCATCCACCTTGATCTCCGCAAAGTCAACAAAACCCTCAGCCTGCTTATCTTTTTCCTCCATGGCGTTAGTCCGCTCTACTTTTCGCAAAAGTACTAAGAGCCTTTTTAAATTTCTAACTATTGAAAACCAATACCTTATGAACTTGACTTCACCTCTACTCAGTTGCTTGGCCCGCCATGCGCCTTCGGGATAGGTTTGTCAAAACCATAAATTATTGATTGTCAATGTGCGATAAATTTTAAACAAGCTCTAATTTTGCCCCGACCCACTTCTGCCTCGTAAAGGAGGCATTTCTCCAAAATACACGCAATAATAGTACATGTCAACTCCGCAACAAGGCCCCGCTTCCCTCAGTGCTCGTGATCCACAATGGACCGCCGGCAATCCGCCCCATCAATTACCGCTTTACGCAGCCTCTTCTTTTACGTTTAACAGCATTGAAGAAGGGATTGCCATATTTGACGGTGAGCAGCCTGGCAATATTTATTCCCGATTTGGCAATCCTACCATTGACGCTGTCGCTGATAAGATTGCCGAACTGGAAGGCCGTGGTCTGGAAGGCGAGACGTATGGTTTACTGACTAGCTCTGGCATGTCGGCCATTAGCTTACTGGGGTTAGGCCTACTGAAGCCGGGAGACAAACTATTGACGCAAGCCGATTTATACGGAGGTACCGTCGCTCTCTTTCGCGATGTACTGGCACCCTTTGGTATTGAAGTATTAGTTCGAGACTTGCGTGACCAAGATGGCTTGGTGGCTTTGCTGGAGCAAGAAGAAAGCATTCGCTGCATCTATTGTGAAACGCCTTCCAATCCGATTCTACGCTGTGTGGACCTGGAGCAGATTGCTGCCTTGGGTAAAGCCTACGATTGCTATACTATTGTTGACAACACTTTCGCTACGCCGATACTACAACAACCCCTAGCCCACGGTATTGATTTCGTCATTCACTCTACTACCAAATACTTAAACGGACACGGCACAGGCACCGCAGGAGTAGTAGTGAGTCAACACCAAGAACTTATGATAGGGGATTTGGTAAACAAGCTACGCTTACTAGGTGGTACTGCCAGCCCCTGGGAAGCATGGTTACTGCACAACGGAATGAAGACCCTGGCTTTGCGGATGGAACGCCACTGCCAGAATGCGCAAATTGTAGCGGAAATGTTGCAAGCCCTGCCCAGTGTACAACACGTAAACTATCTCGGCCTTCTGGATCATCCAGACTACGAACTTGCCCAGCGTCAAATGCAAGGCCCCGGTGGCATGATCAGTTTTGAGTTGGAAGGAGGCTTGGAGGCCGGTAAGCAATTTATGAATCGCTTGAAATTTTGCACCCTCACCCCTACTCTGGGTGATGTAGATACTTTGATTCTACACCCCGCCACTATGTCGCATCGGGCTTTAGATCCGGAGGTACGAAGAGCACACGGCATTAGTGATGGATTAGTTCGAATATCGGTGGGTATTGAGGATGTAGCGGATATACTGCAGGATCTTGAACAGGCGATTGGGTAAATAGTCCTATTTTGATTCTCTATCTTTAAGGCCGAACAAGCGACCACCCATGTCTGAAGAAAGCAGCAAACCCTCCAATGAGGAGCTGATACAAGAACTACGACAACAAATTGAAGATCTCAAACAAAGCAATCAAGACCTTGAGCACTTTGCTTATGTAGCAAGCCATGACTTACAATCGCCGCTGCGAACAGTGGAGGGTTATTTGGGCATCATTCGCAAGGAGCTTAAAAAAGAAGGTATCCCACCTGAGGTCGAAGGCTACTTTGAGCATGTCACTTTGGGCGTGAAGCGCCTTCAACAGCTTATCAAGGATCTTCTAGAGTATTCCAGAGCAGGCCGGATGGTAGAGCGAGCCACTATCCAAACACTTCCGATGCTAGAGATTGTGAAATACAACCTTCGCGAAAGCATCCAACAGCGAGAAGTGGAGATCACCACCGAAAACCTACCAGAACGCTTCAGTGGTCACCGGATGGGGATCACGCAGCTGTTCCAAAACTTGCTCTCGAACGCCATCCAGTTCGGCCCCGAGGATACCTTGAATCAAATCCGTATCAGTTGTACTGAGGATAGTAAGTACTGGCGCTTTTCTGTAATAGACCAAGGGCTAGGCATTGCCGAAAAAGATCACCAGCGCATTTTCGAGTTATTTACGCGCTTACGACCCCGCGAAAAGGAAGACCAGGGCACGGGTATCGGCCTGGCGCTTTGCAAACGAATTGTAGACAGCCACGGTGGTAGAATTTGGGTAGAAAGTGAACTTGGTGCGGGTAGTACTTTTCACTTTACAATTCGGAAACCGAAGGAGTAGAAAGCGTTTTTGGGAAGGAGCTCAAATGCAAAAGTGACTTAGGTATTCATCGAAAAAACTAAATTTCTCATTTTTCCATTACATTTCTTCAACAAACAACTGCATGCCCCTTATTCTATCAACAGTTCTTTCTTCTAGCTTTTCGCACCTTATGTACAAATAATAGTCGTATCCAAATTCTACCGTCATGCTTTTTGACCTCAAATTAGCCCAAAATACCTCCCGCAAGATCAGCCTTGAAACTTGCGCTATGGTTGGACCAATAACTCTTCTTCCGTTTGCCAACGAAGTAACGAATCTTACATAGTCCCGCCTCATTTCTCAGCAGAGGATCATACCTCGTAATTCGATATCTAATCATCAATGAATCTTTTAGTCTTGCAACAGCGGCCCTTCTACTGGACACTGGCTATGTCAGCCCTTACAACAGAACTCATGCTAAATAAGTGCCTTTCACCTTCCAAGATTCTTCGTCTTCTGTTGGCGCTTTCGGCGTAGCACTCTATCAACACATTCCTGAGGGCAGCTCTCAAATGACAGCTCCTTACTCACGAATTGAGCGCAATCGTACCCGAAAAGACGCTGGATGCATGGTAAAAGTGTAGGTCTCAGCAATTGTGTTTGGTGGTTCCACCATTTGAATATCAAACTGCTTGCAAATACTGGATATCACTATCACCATTTCGTGCATAGCCAGGTGCTTGCCGGGGCAGTAGCGGGCTCCGCCGCCAAAGGTTCTCACTATTTCTGGTTGGTGTTTCATACCTGCTGGACACTGTTCGTTCAACCAACGATGAGGGCGGAACGCATCTGCCTCGCTGAAATACTTTTCCTGGACTTGTGCGATCCGATTCTGCAGAATAACATTGGTCCCGGCAGGCAGCTCCAATCCCCCCACTTCTACTCGAGACTGTGACTGTAAAACCAGCTGTGGCGAAGTAGGTTTAAGACGGATTACTTCCAAAGCTACTGCTTCAGCTAGCTTGAGCTGTTGGTACTGTTGGATAGAACTTGGCACCAGTGCCTCACCGTATACTTGTTTGGCTTCATCCCTAAGCTCCTCAACAATTGATGGAATTTGCGCCAGCAAAAATAAAGCCCAAGCGATGGAGTTTGCCGTAGTGTCCTCGCCGGCCAATAACAAGGTAAACACTGCACTAAAAACATCTGTCTCGTCTAGATTATGGTCACGCTGCTCCAATAGCAAGGCCTCGAGAAAATTGGAAGCTTGGTATTCCTCTTGTTCACCTTGCAAAAGGGTCCTTTTTGCAGCATCAATGAATCCTTGCACCGAGGATCGGATATATCGCAGCGCATCGTCAAATTCTCGATCAGAGCGGCTTTTCCACCAGCGCCAAACGGGCAAAGCAGCACTCATGCGTTTATTGACCATCGGAAAAACCAGCTGTAAGGCATCATGCAGTTCATCTTTCTCTCCTCCCAGGGTATTCAAGGGATAACCGAAGGCAATTCCTGTGGTAAGGTCCAGTGTAAAGCGTTGCACCAGCGAACGGACCTCCACCGCTTCTTGTTGCTGGGAACTAAGCTGGCACTGCTGCACTAGTTGCGCTGCTTTTTCCACAAGTAAGGGATAGAACGACTTGACTTTTTTGAGATTCAATGCCTCAGCAACCGGCTTACGATGCTCATACCAACGCTCACCTTCTGCATTAAAGACAGAATATACACCGATTTCCTCCAGGATTTCGCTGATTTTAGGGTGTCGCCGAAAGCCTCCTGGCCTTTGCTTTAGAACATCCGCGTTGAAGTGCGGATCACTGGAGACTACGAAGGGGGTTAATCCAAGGCGAATGCGATAAATGCTACCGCATTCTTCGGCCCACCTCTCCAAAACCGTGTGCTTAGGTCCTTGTTGAAACGGAATAAGGTGACCTAGAATGGGGTGGCCTTGAGGGCTTGGTAAATTGCTAATTTGCAGGATAACATCCGATTTATTTGGCAACATACAAATTGCACATATGATCTGCTAGGCTATTTTGACAAAGCATAACCGATTCCTAAAAATAGATGGCCGTAATAAACAGTAACGTTTACGTCCCTGCTATTCGCAGCCGTTGGAAAAACGTACATCGCTCTGGCCGAAAGTTTTTCGGTGAGACTAAAGCCTGTCCCTACACTGACAGCAGTCCTACTCTCTGTAAGTTCTTCTGGCACCGACTGTACATTTACCGTAGAGTTACCATCAAGCGTGAAGACAAAGGATAAGTCGACATAAAAACGCGGGTTCCCCTCCTTGAATGAATTGTACCGTACACCCAAAGGCAATTTTATCATACCAAAATCCATTTCCACATCTGTGAAATCATCGCCAAACTCCCCAGAAATCACTTGATAATACGGAGCAAGAAAAACGGACATACCACTCCGGGGGCCAGCGAAGAAATATTCCAAATCTAAACCTGCGCTAAAGCCAGTGGCGCCGCCTAAGTCTTGAGCTCCTCTTACATCCGGAGAGCGGTAGCTAAATCCGCCGAAAGCGGGGCCAATTAAGGCCTTAGCGTAAACCTTGCCAGTATTCCTTTCCGCACCCTCATCAAACTCCGCTCCTCCTGCGCAAGCATTGTATTTGCGAAAAAACTTGGTCATAGGGCGGCGAGAATAGTCGAGACTACCGATTTCCTCTAAGGTGATCTTTTCGCATTTGAGATCATTCCACAGCTGTTCTTTGTAGGTCATGTTCTCTCCTAGCAGATCCCCCTCTTTCAAATATAATTTGTAAATCAGTTGTTTGATTTCCTGTTCAGCAACTTTATAAAACAAGCGATTCAAATCAAATTCACGGTATTCATAAAGTACTGCGGGGCCATCCACCAGCACTTGTAGCAGCAGATTCGCCTCCTCTAAATTGACCTCCTTATCGTAGCCTAGACGATCCATCTGACTCGTGGATCGATCCATCATTACGGTAGCCCGAACATGTTTATACTGCTCGTTGATAACTATTTCAGCGATATCTTGTCGATCCACGGTATGCGACACATGCGTTTGCCGATAGGAAATCTGGCTGGGAATATTTGGCCAAGAAGATGCATTGATGTAACAATCAATCCGTTCACCAGTAGTGGTAATGAAATATCCTCGTTTGAACTGCTTATCTGCTTGTGCAGACAATGATAATATCCCAAAGAGGAATACAAGTAAAGAGAACTGTATTTTCATGAAAAGCGCGAATTTATCGAGTAAAATCTCTACACAAACAAACCAGCAATTGCTCCAGTTAGGAAGCAAGCAATAGTACCACCAATAAGTGCTTTAATACCAAATTCAGTGAGCGTCTTACGTTGCCCCGGAGCGAGAGAACCGATACCGCCGATTTGGATACCAATAGAGGCAAAATTGGAGAATCCACAGAGAGCGTAGGTGGCGATAATGACCGATTTGTCATTCTTGAGGAGCCCCGATTCTAGGATGCCTTGAAACTGCTCGTAAGCCACAAATTCGTTGATCACCGTTTTCATACCCAGCAGTTGTCCTACTACCGTAATGTCTTCAAACGGAACCCCCAAAATCCAGGCGAAAGGTGCAAAGACCATGGCTAAGAGGTAGGTAAAACTGAAGCCTTCAAAACGGCCACCAGTAGCAGCGGCAATTTGCTCATTCCAATTGCCAACATCTGGGTTTATATAGGCAGCAATATCGTTGATGATATCAGTAGCGCCAAGAAAGATCTCATTCATCATGAAGATCAAGGCCGTAAAAACCAACAGCATGGCGCCCACATTTACCGCTAAACGCAGGCCATCAGTTGTACCACGGGAAATGGCATCCAACAGGTTGTTGGCCTCTCCCTCTGCCATCTCCATCTGCTTGTTAATATCTCCGTCTTTCTCGGTCTCTGGGAATAATATCTTGGCCGCTACGATGGCCGCCGGTGCGGAAATAATCGAGGCCGTAAGCAGGTGTTTGGCAAAATAGAGTTTAGACGCTTCGTCAGTACCACCTAAGTATCCCACATAGGCTACAAATACACTGCCAGCAATGGTTGCCATCCCACCAGTCATCAAACAGAGAATCTCTGACCGGCTCATCTTTTCCAGGTAAGGCTTAACCACCAGCGGGGCCTCCGTCTGCCCAATGAAAACATTAGCAGCCGCCGCCAAACTCTCTGGCCCTGACAAGCCCATCGTTCGGGTCAACAACCAAGCCAGACCGTAGACAATCTTTTGCAAAATGCCTAAGTAGTAGAGAATCGCGGTTAGCGCACTGAAGAACACAATGGTGGGAAGCACCTGAAAAGCAAAGATGTAGCCAAAGGAACTCATATCCTGCACAATGCTCCCGAACAGGAACTGCGAACCCGCTGCAGTAAAGGCAATAACTTTGGTAAAACCCTTGGATATAACGTCAAAAATATTGCTAACGCCAGGGACAATAAGGATGAGAAAAGCAAGAGCCAATTGAAGCCCCATCCCAATACTGACCAAACGCCAATCAATGGCTTTGCGATCACTGCTGAGCAGATAACAAATGCCCAGAAGAATGAAAACTCCTAAGCCCGCGCGAAAAATATCGGTCAGTAATTCCATACCCAAGTTTAGATCGAGAAACCGACCAAATGTAAGTAAAGTATTTGGAACGGAAATATATTTTCCACTCTTCCCCGAAAGAGGTACATTTGCCCGGACCTACGATTAATAGATGAAACCGTTCATCATTGGCATTACCGGAGGTAGTGGATCCGGTAAGACTACCTTTATCCGTACGCTGCGGGAACACTTCAACGACGAACAACTTTGCGTCATCTCCCAAGATGACTACTACCGCCCCAAAGCGGAACAGAAAAGTGACCAGCAAGGTATCACCAACTTTGACTTACCCCGCTCTATAGATAAGAAAGCATTTATCAAAGATGTAGGTCGGCTTATCGAAGGGGAAATTGTGGAAAGAGAAGAATACACTTTCAACAACGAAAAAGTCAAGCCCAAAACGCTCTATTTTCATCCTACGCCCATCATTATTGTAGAAGGACTATTCGTTTTTCACTTTAAGAAAATGCGGCGCCAACTCGATCTTAAAATCTACCTGCACGCCAAGGAAAACCTTAAGGTGATTCGCCGGATCAAGCGCGATCGCGTAGAGCGAAACTATCCGTTGGAGGATGTACTTTACCGCTACGAAAACCACGTCTTACCCGCTTTCGAAAAGTACATTAAACCTTATCAGGACGAAGCTGATTTGATCATCAACAACAACACACAGTTACATATGGGACTGCGGGTTGTCCAGGGATTCCTGGAGCACTATTTGGAGCAGCAGCAGTCTAATCAGCCACAATAGCGATCTTCATATCGGCACTCACTGCCAATCGAGAGATATTCGTGATATTGTAGTAGCGCATATCCGCAATTTCGATCCAGTCTTCATCGCGGAAACGATTAAACTTGTACAACTTACTGCCTCTGCCCATGATGTAAGTACCGTCAGGTAGCACGGCGAAGTCTTCGGTACCAGGTAAAGCAGTAATAATAGGTTGTGCTTGATAATTACCTCGGCGATACAAGGACAATTCCATAATCTGCCACAAACCAGCCTCATTGCGCTGCACAAAGGACAAGTTTCCGTTTGGCAACTTTCTGATGCAACGGCCTACATCCGTAGCGAGCGGAATCAAATCATCGGTATCCACATTGGCTAGCGCCAAATAACTAGGATCATCAATCACGAATACGGCAACTTCTTTACTGTTGATCCAACAGTAGTAGCCAATTCCTTGCAAATATTTAAAGACAGGTTTACCGTTTGTCAAGCGATCGAGCGGGAACTGCCACAGGCGAATCACCGTATCCCGGTTTAAGTACTCCTGCCGGATAGCCGAGAAGTTGTAGAAGTCGGGCATGCGCACGGGAGAGAACTCACCCTCCTGTGTTTCGGTAACCCGCAATTTGGTTTTATCCTTAAGGTTGAGCAGATACAGCTCTGGCTGCTGCATAGAGGGTAATTGCGCAGAGATATACAACTCCTCATTCGTAAAGAAAGAGGGCTGATTGTTATAGCCATTAGAGTTGAAAGCCGTCAAGTACTGGGGCTCGGAGAACTCAAACAAGCTATCGGATACCTGCCGCATATTGAACAGGTAGATATTAGATTGTGGGAGTTGTGCAAAAGCCGTACAAACAGTTAATAGGGCTGCCAGGAAAGAAATAGGCTTCAACATAAGATGATTCACTTTTAGCTCAAAAGTAGCATATCCGCAGGAATTGGCCGCTCAATTAACACAAAATATCAAGTTCGTCGATCGCAAGCCATTTATCCTAATCCACATCCGTTGATGAGGAAGCTAGTTGTTTTGTAGAATCATCAAGTACTGCCTTCCCTCGAGTTCACTCATTTTTCTATCTTGAGGTAAGAGATAACAAAACGAACAAGGACTAACAATCTGAACGCATGAACACCCTCGACTATATCATTATAGCAGTTTATGGACTGGGAATGCTCAGTCTGGGTTATATTTTCAAAGAACAAAAGGACGGAAAAGACTATTTCCTGGGCGGCAAAAGCTTTGGTTGGTTTTCGCTGGGGCTTTCTATCATGGCCACGCAGCTGTCGGCTATCAGCTTTGTCTCCGCACCAGCCTTTGTGGGCATCAAACCCGACGGAGGAATGCAGTGGTTGACCTACGAATTTGCGGTGCCGCTGGCTATGATCTTTCTCTTCGTCATCTTGGTACCGCCCTTATACAAGGCCGGTGTCGTAAGTATCTATGCCTACTTAGAGCGCCGCTTCGATCGCTCGAGCCGACTCCTATTGAGTGCCGTTTTTCTCATTTCACGAGCGTTTGCCACGGGCATTATGGTGTACACCATTTCCATCATTTTGGAAAGTGTGATCGGCATTCCATTTTTGACCAGTTTAGCGGTCATCGGAATTATCACCTTGGTGTATTCGCTACAGGGAGGCATGAAGGCCGTTGTCTACGGAGATATGATACAGATGATTATTCTGTTCGGCGGCATTGTCCTTTGTCTGTTCTACGGGCTGGAGGAATTGGGCGGCTGGGATTCCTTCTTAACCCAAGTAGATAAGACTCGGATTGACGCAGTAAACTTCGCGCCTTTGGGCATTAGTCAGGATGGTGACTTTGGCTTCTGGCCCATGCTGTTAGGCGGCTTTTTCTTGTACGTCTCCTATTACGGAACCGATCAATCACAGGCCCAGCGAACTTTGTCTGCACGTGATTTAAAAACGGTTAAGCAGACTTTGCTTTTCAACGGATTGATTCGCTTCCCCGTCACCCTGGCCTATTGCTTGATGGGGCTGGTTTTGGGTAGCTTGGTATTGGCAACACCAGAATTTGCCGCGGCCATCCCAAGTGACAAGGCAGATTATATGGTTCCGGTTTTCATTACCAAGTACTTACCGAATGGTATCATTGGCCTGCTGATCGTTGCCATTCTTTCCGCAGCTATGTCTTCGCTCAGCTCCGCCATTAATTCCCTAAGTGCCGTGACGGTGGAGGACTTCGTCATTCCATTTTTACAAAGAAATCAAAGTGGGGAAATTTCGGATGAGGAAAATAATTCTCTAGACAACTCATCTTACATGCAGTATTCCCGCTGGATTAGTTTGTTCTGGGGATTGGTGTGCCTCTTACTAGCCACCTTTGCGGGAAGCATTGCCGACACCGTTATCGAGGCTATCAACAAGGTAGGATCAGTGTTCTATGGCCCCATTCTGGCTACCTTCTTATTGGCTATTGCCACCAAGCGCACCCATGCCCTGGGCGCTAATATTGGCATTATCGTTGGCGTAGCTTTGAATATCTATCTGTGGTTGGTAGTTGGTGATGATCTGTTCTGGTTTTGGTGGAACGTCACTGGATTTATCGCTACCTTCGGCTTGGGCTACCTGACCAGTATCTTGATCAACTATCAAGTAAAGGCTGTACCGATTGATTTCTCAGTAGATTGGTCCGAGCTCAAATCGAAAGAAACCGTGATTCTGCTGGTTTGGTTTGTCATCATTATTGTGGTGAGTGTTAATCTACCGGCAATTCTTAGTTAACCTATGTCAGAACAAAAGGACTTACCCGTTGGTGTAATTGGTGGTGGAAGCTTTGGCACTGCTATTGCCAACCTCTTGGCTTACAATCGAGATGTCATTCTCTACGCCCGTAACCCAGCGGTGGTCGAACAGATTAACAAACGCGAGCGAAGACACGGAATCATCCTCCCCAAGCGGGTGAGCGCCACTAATGACCCTGCGGAGATTTCTGAAAAGTGCCGACTACTTTTTCCGGTAGTTCCATCGGATGCCTTCCGTTCTATGATGCGCAATTTCTCTCCTTATCTCTATCCCTATCATCTCATGATTCACGCTACCAAGGGCTTTGATGTGGAAGGCCGGCGTGAGGAAGAGATTCCGGAGCAAGGCGTTACCCGGCAGCACATCAGTACCATATCCGAGGTCATCTTACAAGAAAGTGTGATTGCTCGGATTGGTTGCCTTTCCGGCCCCAACTTGGCCAAAGAGATTCTGGAGGGACAGCCAACGGCAACCTTGATTGCCAGCAAATACGATGAGGTTATCCGCGCTGGCAAGCGTGCCTTAAGTAGCCCACTCTTCCACGTTTTCGGCTCTTATGATTTATTGGGAGCTGAATTAGCGGGAGCGCTCAAAAACACCATTGCGCTAGGTTCTGGCATGCTCAAGGGATTTGGGCTAGGCAAGAACATTCAAGCAATGCTCCTCACGCGTGGCCTGATGGAAATGGTATATTTTGGTAAAGCTATGGGTTCAGAAGCCCAGGCTTTCTTCGGTACTGCCGGAATTGGCGACCTCATTGCCACTGCCACCAGTAAAAAGAGTCGCAACTATACTTTTGGGTTTCGAATTGGTCAAGGAGAATCGCTGGAAGAGGTGACGCGTACCACTCCTGAATTAGCTGAGGGGGTTCGGACCCTATTGGTTACTCGTCACTTGGCCAAATTTTACAAACTTCGTGTGCCCATCACAGAGATGTTGTACCAAATTATCTTTGAAGGCTATCCTATGCAAAAAGCAATGGATTATTTGATGACCTTCCCGTATGATGTGGATGTAGATATCCTCTAACTATTGTCATTGCTATTGCACCCGCTATTGTATATCTTGTGCCCCGATTATAACCGAAGAGCTCCTTATGCGTCCTAATATCCAATCTATTTTACAGCACGTTTCGGCGATCAGCATTTTCATTATCGCTGCCTGCTTTTACTTTTCCCCCCAATTTTCCGGGAAGGTGGTAACCCAAAGCGATATTATTGGCTACCGAGGAATGTCGCAGGAGCTGCGAGCGTACAAAGAAAAGACCGGCGAAGAGGCCCTGTGGACCAACTCTATGTTCTCTGGAATGCCCTCTTATCAGATCAACACGGTCAGCAGTGGAAACCTGATCAAGAAGCTGGAAAACGTGATCCGGGCCTTTATCAAGCCACCTGCCGGGCAGTTCATCGCGGCCATGATTTCGTTTTACCTATTGATGGTATTGTTGGGTGTGAATCCTTGGTTGAGTGTCGCGGGCGCCATTGCCTTCGGTTTTGCGACCAACAACCTGATCCTATACGAAGCGGGACACGAAACGAAACTCAAAACGATATCCTATCTCCCACTAGTGGCGAGCGGTATGCTCTTGGCCTTCCGTAAACGTTACTTGCTAGGAGGTATCCTCTTCGGCCTCGGACTTGGATTGGATCTGGCGGCCAACCACGTTCAAATGACCTACTACTTCTTTATGACGGTCATTATCTGGGGCGTAGCTGAGTTGATTAATAACGTCCGCCAACAAACCTTGCCGCACTTTGGCAAGGCCGCAGGAGCGCTAATCATTGGTGGACTATTAGCCCTGGGCTCAGCCGCATCCAACCTTTGGGTTACCTACGAATACGCCCAAGACACCATGCGTGGTGCACCCATTCTAGAAAAAGCAGCCTCTGCCCCCGGAGCTACCAGCAGTAGTGAGGTAGAAGGATTGGAGTTTGGTTACGCTATGCAGTGGAGTAACGGTGGGCTTGATTTGGCGGCCTCTTTTATTCCGGGAGTAGCAGGTGGAGGTTCTTCTGAGCCCGTTAGCAGTGATTCCCCGTTCGGACGCACGCTGCGCCGATTTGGTGGAGGTGGAGGCGATACTTTAGATGCCCCACTCTATCATGGTGCCCTACCCTTTACCAGCGGTCCGATCTACTTTGGGGCCGTGATGATTTTGTTCTTCATTGTTGGCTTATTCCTCGTGGAAGGCCCCGTGAAATGGTGGCTAGGTTTAGGCGTCTTACTCACTTTACTGCTATCCATGGGCAAAAACCTGGAAGGATTTAATCGCTTTTTCTTCGATTATTTCCCGCTCTATAATAAGTTCCGAACGCCCAACTCTGTATTGAGTGTTACGGCTTTTTTGATTCCGGTTCTAGCTGTCCTTTCGCTGCACGAGATATTCAATGGTGATCATCCAAAAGAGAAAATAATAAGAAGTCTAGCTATCGGAACCGGCATTACGGCAGCCATTGCCTTATTCTTTGCCTTTGTTGGACCCGGTATGTTTGATTTCACCAATCCGCGCGACGCCCAGGCTTTTGGACAAGGTGACCCACAGATCATTTCAGCCTTGGTGAATAGCTTGGAGGAGACGCGAGCACAACTCATGCAGGCAGACGCTTTACGCAGTTTATTCCTCGTGCTCTTATCGGCCGGTGCAGTTTATGGATTCGCCCAAGGTAAATTGCAGACTCCCGTGGCTTTATCTGCCCTGGTTTTACTTACTGGTTACGATCTCCTCGGAGTAGGATCTCGCTACCTCAACAAAGATGACTTTGAGCGTCGTCAATCTGTAGAACAAATCTTCGCACCAAGCCCTGCCGACCAGCAGATTTTGGCTGATCCTGATCCACACTACCGAGTGTACGACACCAGAGTTTCTATACAAGGCTCAGCACAGCCTTCTTATCACCACAAAAGTGTTGGTGGCTATCACGCCGCTAAACTCCAGCGCTATCAGGACTTGATTGACCGCCATTTAGGTGTAGGTAATCAGGCGGCATTTGACATGTTGAATACGAAGTACTTCATCATCCAAGGCCAAGATGGCCAACCGGTAGTACAGAGAAATCCGAACGCCAATGGCAATGCCTGGTTCGTGGATTCTGTGTTCGTAGTACCGAACGCCAATGTGGAAATCGATGCCTTGAGTAATATTCCATTGAAGACCTCAGCCGCTGTTCATAAGGAGTTCAAAAACTATATCAGCAGCCTCAGCCCGAGCGGTGCCGGCACCATTCAACTGACGGAATACCGCCCCAATAAGCTGACCTATCAGGCTAGCGTTGACCAGGAAGAACTGGCAGTTTTCTCTGAGGTATGGTACGGCCCCGACAAAGGATGGCAGGCCTATATTGACGGAGAACCTGCGGAGCATATTCGTGTAAACTACATCTTGCGTGCCCTGAAGATTCCAGCAGGTCAGCACGAGATCGTCTTCGAATTTGCCCCCCGGAAGTTTTATTTAGGTCAAACCGTTTCTCTAGCCTCTTCCGCTTTACTCATACTTGCTTTATTGGCCTTCATTGGTTGGACCGTAAAAAATCGTGAGGAGGAAGAGGTGGCACCTGAGCCCGCTCCGGCCACCAGTTCGAAGCCGAAAACTAAGAAGACATCCAAGAAAAAGAAGAAGTAGGTTCACCAAAGGTGGAAAATAGCCATCCAGCAACACTGGCCATTCTTGCCCCCTACCCTTTTGTTCCGGCGAAAAGTGGTGGACATAAAGCGGTAAGTGCTTATGTGCGCTATTTGAGTGCTGCCCGACCTGTCATTTGCATTTGCAGCGAAGGGAATGCCAATCTGCCCGGAGTCGAGCTCATTCCTCTTTTTCCAGATCATCCCAGCAAATATTTTGACCCACGTGTGGGTTGGCGTATTCGTCGGGTTTTGCGGCAGCGCAAGATCAAGTACTTAGGGCTGCAACATCACTATCATGGCCTTCTCCTCATGCCTTTTTTATGGGGGCTGGGCATCAAAACCTTTGTCTTTAGTCACAACATTGAATTTGAGCGTTGGCGCAGTTTGGACCGTTGGTGGTGGCCACTGATGAAGTGGACAGAAAGATGGGTATATCATTGGGCGAAAGCCGTGTTTTTTATCTCCTGGCACGAAGCACAACGAGCACCCAAACTCTTCCGTTTAGCTCCGGAAAAATGCCACTACGCCCCCTACCCCATTGATCAGTCGGGATCTCCTCCCTACGAAGATGCCCTTCGGCAAACGATTAATGAGCGGCACGATTTTGCAAAAGACGAGAAACTCTTGCTCTTCTTTGGTCCGCAATCCTACCTTCCGAATCTGGAGGCCGTCAAGCATATTGTCTACCGAATCCACCCCTTGCTGAAAGTCATTAGTCCTTTCCAATACCGCATTCTGATTTGCGGCGGTGGACTACCGGATCGCTATGAGCGTTTTGCAGATTTGGCAGAAGAAGGTGTCCACTACTTGGGTTTTGTGGAAGATATCGAAACCTACGTAAAAGCGGCCGATATCATCCTCAACCCAGTAAACATTGGGGGTGGTGTGAAGACCAAATTGGTAGAAGCCATTGCCATGGGAAAGACTGTAGTGTCTTCTAAGACCGGTGCACTGGGTGTGCAAGCAGCGAGTTTTGGCGACAAACTGATTCAGGTAAAGGACACCAAATGGGAAGCACAAGCCGAGGCAATCGTTGCCGCAATGAAAGATGCGCTCAAGCCTACCCCCGCTAGCTTTTACGAAGAGCACTATGGCCCTCGCGCAGTCCAACCTATCCTCAATTGGTTGTCAAAAATGGAGGACCAGTGATACCCATCACGGAACTTGTTTTCGGCAATTTAGGTTATGACTTTATCAAGTAGATGTACCAATCAAAACTAAACGCGTATGGAGTCAAACCAAGTTGTTGATGCTTTATTAGGAGTTGCCATTGGAGATGCTGTAGGCGTACCCTTTGAATTTTCTTCTCGAGCCCAAATGAAAGCCAACCCAGCCAAAGGTATGATTGGCTACGGCACCTATAACCAAGCACCCGGTACTTGGTCAGATGATAGCTCCCTCACCTTTTGCCTGGCCGAAGCCTTGACTAGCGGATACAATTTGCAAGACATCTCTAATAATTTCATCAAATGGCGCGAAGAAGCCTACTGGTCGGCTAGAGGAGAAGTATTTGATATTGGGCACACTACCCACAAAGCGATATCAAGACTAAGCGAAATACTCACTACAGGCAACGCAGAGCAGCTGTCGGACCTTAAAGAAGACGATGAGGAATTCGAATTTGAAAATGGTAATGGTTCACTCATGAGAATTATACCATTGCTGTTCTACATCAAAGAAAAGCCCATAGCGGAGCAATTCGACATTATCTGGGAAGTATCAGCCCTCACCCATCGGCATATCAGAGCGGGGATGAGTTGCCTGATCTATTTACGGCTTGCAGAAAAACTACTGGAAGGAAAGCAGAAGGAAGTCGCTTACCAGGAAACGAGAGCAGACATCCTAGCATTTTGGGAAAACATTGAATTTCCCGATAGTGAGAGAGCCCATTTCAGTCGTGTGGTGCAAAATGATATCAGGACAACTACCATCGATGCGCTAAAATCAGGTGGTTACGTGATCGAAGTCTTGGAATCCAGTATTTGGTTTTTTCTCCAAAGAGACAGCTTTGAAGACACCATTCTCTCCATCATTAATATCGGCCACGATACAGATACCTCGGCGGCTATTGCGGGAGGCTTAGCGGGGATTTACCACGGCCAAAAAGGCATTCCAGAATACTGGCTTATTTCCCTAGCTCGGCTGGAAGACATTTTGGATTTAGGAAATAGACTGCATCAGAAGTACTGTATCTAAGGATTACTTTTAAGTAAGCAACAATACCTGATGGTCTATACACTATTTCCAGCTAGAGATATCGTAGGGAGTAGCCTCCTCAAACACCGCATCCGGCACGACCTCAAAGACACCTATATCCGTTAGTTGCCCGCGCCCGCGATTGCCAGATAGTAGAATGTCACCTTTTTGCTCATAATCGGCCCAAGGAGTGGCAAAACGCGCCGATTTATCATCAAAACGCGTAAAAAACGACCAACTCGTCACTAATTTAGTGTCATCAGCTACCATTACCCAATACTTGTTATCGGGCGTATCTCCTACTTCCTCGAAGGTCAATTGTAGCTTGTGCTCAAGGCTATCGGCTGCTCCTTCGGTTCCCAGGTACTTCAGGGTCACGCCGGAGTCTTTCAGCTTGTAGGGCATCACCAACCAGTAGGAATCATTGATCCAAATACTCGTTGCCCGTTGCAGATATTGAGCGGTGGTATCGGGATTTGTTTCGTAGACACCATTCCGCCATAATTTTCCCTCATTGGTATGGATATTCACCAACATTACTTGACCATCATCTACTAAATCGATGCGTACTCGGCCGGTCCATTTATCCCACAACAAAGTACGGCGGCCAAAGAAAGTCCAGCGGATGAAGCGGGTGTTATCGTAGGCCTCTCGTCCGCCCATCGCCTCCATGACCTCATCGGCTATTTCGATCGCCTGCTGGTCGGAAGCGGCGGCGTTGAAGCCTTCGGCGGGTGGGTTGGAGGATTGGGCAGTGAGGGATGCACAAAATACCAAACCTATGAATAGTGAGAATACGAAGTGTAGCGTCTTCATAGCTAGTGATTAACAAGTTCTTTTTATTTTGGATCGACTGCCAAGGGGTAGTCTTCCGTATTGGGAGGAACGTTTGTGGTGGGTGCTTGTTCACCACCTGTCAGTTCTTTGACCCGGCGGGTAATGTAATTATCTAGCGATTTCCAGGTAATTGCACCGTCTGGGCGGGCAGCACTTCCGTTTAGCCCTTCTACCAATGCCTTGGTAAATGCACCATTTTGCCAGCCTTGGTCCTCCAAGGAAAATTGACGTGCGGAGGAACTAGAGAAAACCACCGCGCCGTTTTCAGCATCGGTCAACTCGTTGATAATTCTAGTCATATCGGGCGCGCCTCTGCGACGGGAAGTTTCCATTAAACTACCGGAATGGCAGGCATCAATAAAAACAATCACTTTACCGGCAATTGTTGCTACCGTTTCTTTAATATCCTCCCGCATGATGCCGTTTACACGCAAGCTGCGATCGGTAAGATCTGCCTCCACGGGTACGTAATAGAAGGTGCCGCGGGTAGTTTCCCGGCCGTGGCCAGCGAAAAAGATCATTGCTATATCGTGCTGGGTGGTTTCTTTCACAATCCACTCTAACCCTTCCAAAATATTAGCACGAGTAGCATTGGCATCTGTTAAGAGTCGGGTCTCCACACTTGAGTATAAGCTCCCGCCCTGCTTGTTGATGGTAGTATTAAAATCCTGAGCGTCCTTGGCCGCAAAATCCAGTTGTAACTCCGCCGTTTCGTATTCACTCACTCCGATAGCCAGGACATAAAGGTTGGGTTTGTACAGATCAGCCGTGGCCATAGTGCTACCTGTCCATTTCAGCCTGACCTGAGCTGGTTCACTGCTGCCAAAGCGATTTTCTGCCAGCACTGATATCACACAATCGGCAGAGGGGATATCTATTTGCAGGCTACCCCGCAAGCCCTTGGCTTTTAGTCCTCGCGTTTCAGAAACTGGACGGCCATTTACCAGTGCTTTCACACCAGTCACCTCTTCTCCATTTGGGGATTGAATACTGTAGTTAATCGTTACTTGATTACTGCTCGTGCTGGCACCAGGAGCGGGATCAAGGATGGTGATGCTGGGAGGAAGCTCAGCGGCAATATCCCGAGTTCGGCTGCCGCCGAAGCGTTGGGCAATTTCATCAGCTTGTTGTACCGCTTCTGCGACATCTAGAGTTTCCAAAACGCGATCGATGACGTCAGGTCTATAATACTGATAGCGGAAACGGGAGATAGGATAAAACAGAGCTGCGCGGTCTTGCCCTTGATTTACGTGCCAGCCCAAGAGGTATTCTGCTCCTGGTGCGGCATCGTAATAGCCTTCTGGTGTCCATACCACCCAACGTTTTCGATCTGAATGCATAAAAAGTGACAGTAACAGTTCTCCATCGTTCATGCGGTACCACCGAATAGTACCATCACTACAGGCTGCTACCACTAGATTTCCATCGCTTGTAATATTCACTACCCATACCTCAGACTGGGTAGTTGTTGACCAGATTTCTTGGCCTTTATTATCTAAACCATATATATGCCAGCTAGCACCAATTACAATCCTGGTGCCATCATCTGAAATATCAACTGATTTTGCAGATTCGCTTGCACTTAAAAAACTAGGTTCTTCTCCATTAATCTTCAGTGCTTTTCTATTGTCCCAATTAGAAATCTTCAAGTCTCCATGTTCATCCTTGTAAGATGGATAGTTCGTTGCGCCTGACTTAGTTTCCCGACGCCCCATATAAAACCTTACGGGATTCTCGTTAGACGGTTGAATACTAAATTCATAACCGTCTGAACTAACTTTGAAATGGGAGCGATCTCTTAATCCGAACCGATAACCAGCTGCTTCACTAAGGATAAATTGATGATTACCCACGCAAGAATACACCCCCCAACTTTGACCTCCTGCTGCATAAAGTACTTTATCTTCTGGGAGCACATTTAAATCCATAATTGTAGCATTACCAGCAGGATAGTCTCGATAACTCCCTCTTCCCTTATTCTCCCAAACACGTAATGACCACCACCAACGTCCATCGATGTATTTCCCATGAGACCCACCAGCTACCAACTGAGAACCATCAATTGAAAAACCAACTGCAATCAGTCGTCCATACTCTTCATTAATGCCGGATAAGTCAGGCTGATAATCAAGATTCAAAGTAGTACCATCAAAAACGTCCACGCTAAGAACGTCAATATAACTAACCGCTATATGCTCTGAACCCGCAGAGATATCTACTGTACATGGCATTTTCCCTGAGAGATCATTATTTTTTTTGATCAATTGAAACTCGGAATTATATAACCTCAAATGACCATCATAACAGACTGAAGCTAGATTTCCGTTGGAGCTAAAAGCAACACCGTATGTTGGTCCATTGTAATCGGTGTCTTCTCGAAAAAGTGAATAAGTATTTGTTCTGTAAATTTTAACGCCACCGTCCCCACCTAAAGCTGCAGCCAAATAGCGACCTGAAGGATCAAATTCCAGATCATTTACCACATTTCTGTGCCCCTCTATTCGCCGAAGAAGCCTACCCGATTGTGTTGAAAAAATATATATGCTATGATTATAATTTTCCGACCACCCACCGATAGCCACTTGATCTTCACTAGGATGAATTGCACCTGAGTATATCATTCCTGCATCACCATCACCTATCGGAACCCGAAAAGTTCTTAGGAGGCTACCTGTTTGCGCGTCCCAGAGTTTTGCGGTTTTATCTTTGCTCGAAGTTAAAATGTATTTTCCAGATTCAGCTGTAGCAATACGCTGGATTACGCCAGCATGCACCCCCAAATTCAACCGCAATATCGGCTCCTCACTCTGCGCCAATAGTAGTGAACCAGTAAACGCTAGGAAAACAAAAACTAAATATCTCATGAAGTTGGGTTTTAAGTAAAACTATTCTTGGGTCCTAATCGGAAGCACGCTCTCTACCTGATATACCTTCTTTTTAAAGCCACGCGTCTTGCGTAAACTCTTTTGCAAGCCTTCCGTGATTTCGAGATAACCATCGGGTGCCATTTGAGTTTCTAGCGGAGGAAAAGGCTCGGATTGGGCGAAGAAATACATTTGTTCTTGCCCGAAGGGTGCGGCGGCTTCGTAACCATCTCCCAGCTCCACAAACTTCCCCACCTGCTCTTCCGTGACTTTTCGATCATCCTCAAAGAGAATCAAACGATCGTCCGCTAGTTTGTAGATGACGCGCAGCAAACACGGCCGGTTAACTTTGTAATAAACCCGCATAGTTTCCGTACTGGTAAAGCTGGCTGCGCCTGGTCCCTTATTCGTCTGTGTTTGCAGCTCTAGCTTATCCTGCACAGCGGGTAAGGTACTGCTATCTGGTCTGCCACCTTTTTCTGAATCACTGACGTCCATTGAGGGTGACGACTCTACGGTACGAGTAGGTGACTCTGCGGGTGGGTCATCTGCAGGTAAGCCTGGACCGGTTGGCTCTGGAAGTGATGGTACGGCAATGGTATCCTCTTGGGGTGTATCTGCTTTGTCCGCAGTAGTAGGCTCCTCCTTGTTGAGTAACCCCATCAGGTTAATACCCGTAATTTCTGCAATACCGGCCAGCACGGCAATGACAGTAACGGCAATAGCTGCATATCTTTTCCAGGGCGAAGTACTCGTTGGCGGTGTATACACTGGTATGACCGGTGGCTTTTCTTCGCCCTTCTCTAATACGTTTAGCAACCCTAAGATTGCTTTTTCGGTTTTACGAACCTCTACTTCTTGTTCGCCATCAGTGAGTAACCCCTGTCGAATCTTTTGCTGTAGCCGCTGCCAACGGCTAGATAAAGAATAAACTTCCTCCCGCAGGCCTTCCGGCAGCTGCGCTGAGCTTTCCATCAACTGAGCAATAACCTCTTCTAATTTACCTTGCGCAATGAGCTGTCGCAACTCAGAGATTGGAATGGGCATAGCATGTTTTTCGGTTCTCCTAATGCGTAAATAATCTTCGTTTCCAATGATACCACTTTTTGTCGGCCCAACAAAAATCCCCAGCCTGCAAGCAGGCCGGGGATTCTTTCTTTTAAAAGGTAGGTAAGACCTAGCCCGGATTATTACCTCCAGACAGGAAGTCTTGGTATTCCTTGAGCTGCACCCACTTACCTTCATTAGCCAAGCGCGCTTGCTCTGGCCAGGTATCAGGCTTAGCCAGACGGTAACGATCACCAGCTTCGCTGAGAATTTCTTTCAGGCGTTCTACCGAAGCAGCAGCAAATTCACCCCAATTGGTGATACCGGCTGCCTTCAGCAGGCCTTCAATCTTAGGACCTACGCCCTCTACGATCTTCAAGTCCTCTGGGTTATTGCGAAAGCCTAGTAATTTACTTAGCAGTTTTTCAACCTTAGAAGGCGTATCACCGTCTCCCTTATCGTCTCTACCCGTATCCAGTAGGCGCTGATAATTGATCAAGTCCTCCCACTTATCCTGATCAGCCAATTTGGCTTGCTCTGGCCAGGTATCAGGCTTGGCCAGACGGTAACGAGAACCAGCCGCATCAAGAATTCCTTGAATGGTTGGAATATCGCTTAAGGCCAGGGCAGCCCAGCTACCGATGTTACCATCCTTCAGTAATCCCTCAATCTTAGGTCCAATTCCCTCAATGATCTGTAAGTTGTCTTTACCGAAAATGCCAGCGTAGCTAACCGGGGCATCATCATCGCGGCTACCAATTGCGCCACCAGCGATACCTAAACCAGCTCCACCAGCGCCATCGCCTCCATCACCAGCAATTCCTAGGGCATTACGGCCGGAATCACCACCGTCATCGTCGCCACCACCAGCAGCAATAGCTGCTTCCAGCTTACCGTTAAGGATCGACTTATCCGCTTCACAGCTGTTGAGAGCTGCCTTCAAGCGGGCGATTTCCTTGTTTGCTTCATCCAATTGATACTTCAAGCTGGCCAAATCCTTTTCGGCATTGGTCAGTTGAGCATGAAGACCATCGCGCTCCTCGGTGAGGTCATCGATCTGTTTTTGTTTTCCACGATTAAACCACCAATTGAGCAAAGCCCCCAACAAGAAGGCGCCCAGTGTCCACAAAACCCACCAGAGGCAGAGGGTACAACCGCAACAACCGGTCATTGTGTCAAGTAATAATATGTTAGACATGATAAATTCTGTTTTGTTTTGATGAAAGTTAATTGCCAGACCGGATCAGTTTCAGCTCTGCTCTCCGATTTCGGCGGTGAGCCTCTTCTGAGTTTCCTTGATCTCGCAATTCCGTATCTCCCTTGTACTGCGTCTGAATCTGAGCTTCAGCCACACCTCTTGAGGTGAGCATTTCTTTAACTCGATTAGCCCGACGGCGACTCAAGGTTTCGTTCACATCTGACTTACCGGTTGCTGAAGCGTGTCCAGTAATAACCACACGGTCATCCGGATGAGCTTTCAGATACGTTGCCAGTTCGTCGAGGTAGTCGATAACTCCTTGATTACGGATAGCTTCGGCCTTAGCACGAGGGAATAATATGATCTGTTCATCTTCTGATATCGTGATGACTTCCTCTTCTTCTAAGTTGGTATTGCTGTCATCGTCTAGCCAACGGGTATTAGCTGACAAGAAACGAGCGTCACCACCGGCAGCTTCGCCATCGGCTTGGCCATCAACCAGGCGGGCAACAGGTCGCATGCGATCCGTTGGAATAAAGGCAGCCAGTAAACTCATCGTTTGCTCGGCTCGCGCAAGTCCCATGTTAGCGTAGCCTTCTGGCGCTTCCTCAGAAGCATAATAAAGACCTTCAACTTCCAAAATCTTCCCATCTTCCATTTGGGCCAGAATTTGGTCTTTCCAAGTTTCGAATTGATCTGTCGTATCAACTGCAGCGTAACCCAGTTGAGAATTAACAGGATACCTCACCACGGAGGTTTCTTCAGGTGGAGATGTTGTTTCTTCAGTTGTTACTCCGTCATCACAAGGTGTGCAGCAGGCATCGCGTACACAGAAATTAAATGTGAGTAGTGAATATACAAGCCAAATCACCAACATGATTAACCACTTCACAGGTGTGGACATAAGTGTGGTAGTTAGTAATTAAAAAGTATAAAGAGACGAACCCATAATAATGGTACCCTTTGCCAGGGTAGCCCAGTACTGAAAAGGTTCGGTTATTACAGCTGACACAGTCTTAAGACCGAACAGTCGGGAAGAAGTAACAGATTGTCAGAAAGTTGCTCGGGGTGAAATACCCGCCGTATGCTATGGGGAAAACGGGAGAAAGCTATACTAATGCTACGGTAAATTTAATTCGTAGGACAAAAAAAACATAATATTTACGTGTTTTTTAGCAGCTGTTTCGGTCAAAAGATCGATCCGGTTGTTCATTCTTATAATTACGTATATTTGCGGGCCTAAAGAAGAGCCAGAATATGTTCAATAGCCTAAGTGATCGATTAGAGTCAGCTTTTAAGACTTTAAGTGGTGATGCCAAGCTCACGGAAATTAATATTGCCCAATCTGTAAAAGAGATTCGCCGGGCACTGGTCGCAGCTGACGTTAACTACAAGATTGCCAAGGAATTTACCGATCGCATCAAGGATAAAGCACTCGGACAGGAGAACATTCTCAAGAATGTGAAGCCGGGTGAATTGATGGTAAAAATTGTCCAGGATGAGCTGACCGAGCTCATGGGGGGGCAAGCTGCCGGCATCAACATCAAAGATAAACCAGCGGTAATCCTCATTGCTGGCCTACAAGGATCCGGTAAAACAACCTTTACGGGTAAGCTGGCGCTTCATCTAAAGGACAAGCGCAACAAGAAAGTGCTGGTTACGGCTTGTGATGTTTATCGCCCGGCTGCGATCGATCAATTGACGGTCATCTCAGAACAGGTCGGTGCCGATATTTACAAAGAACCGGAGAACAAGAACCCCGTTCAAATTGCGCTGAGTGCCATTGCGCACGCCCAACAAAACGGACACGATGTAGTGGTTGTGGATACTGCGGGCCGCTTAGCAGTAGACGAAGAGATGATGACGGAGATTGCCAGCATCAAGGATGCTATTTCTCCCAACGAAACGCTCTTTGTTGTCGACTCAATGACCGGGCAGGACGCGGTAAATACAGCCAAGGCCTTCAACGAACGCATCAACTACGATGGCGTCGTCCTTACCAAACTTGATGGTGACACGCGCGGTGGAGCAGCCCTTTCTGTAAAATACACTGTTGGTAAACCCATCAAATTCGTCTCTACCGGCGAACAGATGGATACCCTGGATATCTTCCATCCAGAACGTATGGCGCAGCGGATTCTCGGCATGGGAGACATTGTTTCCTTTGTGGAGCGCGCCCAGGAGCAGTTCGACGAGGAGGAAGCGAAGCGACTGGAAAAGAAGATCAAAAAGAATAAGTTTGACTTCAACGACTTCTTAAGTCAGATTGGCCAGTTGCGTAAAATGGGTGACCTCAAGTCATTGCTGGGTATGATTCCAGGTATGGGTAAACTTACTCGCGACTTGAATATTGATGACAGCGCCTTCAACAAGGTAGAAGCCATTATCTTCTCTATGACGCCCCAGGAACGGGAAAATCCAGAATTGCTTAACCTAAGCCGCAAGAAGCGTATTGCGCGCGGCTGCGGGCAAGGTATGGAGGAAATCAACCGCTTTATCAAGCAGTTTGATCAGATGCGTAAGCTGATGCACAAAATGAGTAAAAACCCCGGCATGATGGGCGGAATGCCAGGTGCCGGCGGCGGACGCGGTGGGCGAAAGGGTTTCCGTAAAGGCCGTCGTTAAGCCAGCTCAATCACTTTCTTATCAAATGGATTAAGGGCTACTCCCTTTACTTTAGCTTCTGCTTCTACGCGGAACTGTGATTCTGCTTTACGTAGCCAGCGGGCAGCCTTCGCAATCTGTCGGTTGAGCACGTTGCGGTTTCCCCAACGGTCTACGTCTGACTCCAGGGCTTCAAAGGTCATGGTGAATTCCTTCTCCACAAGCTGCTCGGGCAGTACTTCAAAGGTATCTTTAAGTTCCAGGCGGCCTAACTCGTACTCGTCAATCAGACGCTCCTCCTTACGGCCCCGGCTGTAACGCTCAATGAGGACCACCCTAATTCCCGTCACCGTTTGTGGGTTCATAGACTGGAAGCGAATAGTACCACGGATACTTCCATTAGCTAGGGCTTGTCCCTCGGGAAGAGATAATTCTAGCTTCACTCCTTCGATTCCTAACCACTGCTTTACTTTTCCGATCATCTAATGACAAAAACTTGATGCAAGCTAAAGATAAGGCATCCGCTTAGACCTGCCGCAGCATTTCTATTAACCGAACTGAATTTCCGACTTATGAAAAGAGTTTACACAAAACGAGCGTGCCAACTATCACGCAAAGGTTTGCGGAAAGCACTATTGAGTTCACCTAGTGTTTTGACTAAGGGATCGTAGACGATGGTGTCATCGTTGATTTCTCC
This sequence comes from Bacteroidota bacterium, assembly GCA_038528965.1. Taxonomy (GTDB): domain Bacteria; phylum Bacteroidota; class Bacteroidia; order Chitinophagales; family Saprospiraceae; genus Lewinella. The sequence continues at coordinate 97,744 of JBCBEC010000014.1, forward strand.
TTGCTGGTAAAGACGCGCAAATTCCTCTTTGCTTACGGTAAAGACTTGGCCGTCTTTTTCGTAGCTAAAACGCAGGCGGTCAAACAGGTCGCGTTCGTAATGCGAACCTACTTGCTTAACAAACTGAACAGAACTATCAATGCTGCAGCCGCTGGCCCCTGCTTGTGTTTCGTCAACGGCCAACACCAGAAAACGATCATTAAGAACAGCGCCACCCGCACGGAGTTGACGACTATGGCTAACCCAACGTTGCGCAAATTCTTGTACGTGCTGGCTGATTTCCGGCACTTGTGCGCTTTCAAAAGGCTGCGCCGCTTGATAAATCCATACTCTTGCTTCCGGGGCGAGGGCTTCGAGATTACCCATGTTTGCTTGGTTTGATGCGTTTAGTTCGAAGAGGACTGAATTTGTAAAGTTCTTCTTGCTTGTGCAAAAGCTAAGCATTGAAACCTTATGCCATACTCTGGACGATAAGCTCACTTAGGTCCAAAACCATCACATCGTCCTGTTTCTCTTTGGCTTTTACACCATCGCTCATCATAGTCAGACAGAAAGGACAATTAACGGCAATATACTCAGCTCCTGTCGCCAGTGCTTCCTCCGAACGTTCAATATTGATACGCTTATCACCCGGTTCGTCTTCTTTCCACATCTGCGCACCACCGGCACCACAGCATAGTCCATTTTGCTTACTACGCTTCAGTTCCACCAATTGGGCGTCCAAAGAAGCAAGTGTTGCGCGCGGTGCTTCGTACACGTGGTTGACGCGTCCCAGGTAACAGCTATCGTGGTAGGTGATCCGTTTTCCTTTGAAAGTTCCACCTTCCTTCATCTTAATACGCCCTTCGTCGATCAATTGTTGAAGAAGCTGCGTATGATGTACCACATCGTAGTTACCGCCAAGGGCAGGATATTCGTTTTTAAGCGTATTGAAGCAGTGTGGGCAAGCCGTGACAATGCGCTTGACATTGTACATCTTGAGCGTCTCGATATTTTGCAAGGCAACCATCTGAAAGAGGAATTCGTTGCCGGCACGACGAGCAGGATCACCAGTGCATTGCTCCTCATTGCCCAGGATAGCGAATTCGATTTTAGCCGCATTCAAGATCTCCACAAAGGCTCTAGTTACCTTTTGGGCACGATCATCAAAACTACCTGCACAACCTACCCAAAACAAGATTTCAGGCTCTTTGCCTTCGGCAGCGTACTGCGCCATCGTTTTTACATTCATCTGCTTCTGCGCTTTATTTTCAAGCAGCTCGGTGCTGCGAGTTTTCAATTAGATAATTTGATCTTACTCCGCCTTGGTCCATTGTTCGCGGTCGATCTGCATACTCCAGGCCGCTCCGCTATTTTCAATAGCATTGAACATCGGTAGCCAATCGCCCGGGCCAGCCGATTCGGTCAGGATTTCGTAGCGACGCATCTTTAAGATCGGCTCTAATGGGTTGATGAGCACCGGACAAGCCTCCACGCAAGCGTTACAGGTCGTACAGGCATGAAGTTCTTCTCTAGTGATGTAATCAAAGAGCGACTTTCCATCGTTGAAATTGTCTTTACTCAATGGCTTGGACGGATCAGCAGCAAACTCCTCGCTACCACCTTGTAACTTTGTGTGCACCTCTTCTGCCCGATCACGGATATCCATCATTACCTTCCGCGGAGATAATTTCTTGCCCGTACTATTGGCGGGGCAAACTGAGGTACAACGACCACACTCGGTGCAGGTGTATGCGCCAAGCAGGTCAATCCAGGACAGCTGGTTGATATCGTTGGCCCCAAATTCGGGTAACTCCTCTTCCATAGACATATCACCACCAGCATCTTCAGTCAATCCCATCATGCTCTTAACCTCGTTCATGATCTCCGGCATGTTTTCCATCTCTCCGCGTGATTTCTGACGAGCGAAAAATGTATTTGGAAACGCCAAAAGGATATGCAAGTGCTTAGACTTTGGCAGGTAATTCAAGAAAACCAAAACCATGCCCAGGTGCAACCACCAGCCTGCACGTTCGACCACTACCAGGGCACCATCACTTAAACCACCAAATAGCGCTGGCCCCAGCCAGGAGCTAACCGCTAGATAACCCGTGGCCGGATAATGGGCCGGATCGCGTTCTTGTAAAACCACGTCGGCACCATTCATACTGAAGATCGCCACCAGGAGAATGATTTCGAAGATCAGAATAAGATTGGCATCCAAAGTAGGCCAACCCGTCATTTCTGACTTGACAAAACGAGGAATCTTGAGCAGATTACGGCGCGCCAAGAAGATAATAGTAGCAATAAACGCTAAGACGGAAAGTATCTCAATGGTATTGATAATTAAGGTGTACAGACCACCAAGTATATCCGCAAAGAAGCGGTGTACCCCAAAGATTCCGTCAATGAAAATCTCGATCAATTCGATCTGCGTAAACAGAAACGCCACGTAAATAAAGAGGTGGAATATTGCGGGAAGCCAGCGCTTGAACATTTTCTGCTGACCAAAGGCAACCAACAGGACGTTGCGCCAACGTTCACCCGTATCGCCAACCACTGCTTCGTCCTTGCCGAGAAGAATGGTTTCTCGAATTTTTGAGAACTGCATCATCGCATACGCCAGCGCTCCACCGGCTACGAGAATAAAAAGGATTTGCTGTACCATAAGTTTGCCGAAATCAATCTTAGATACGCAAAGTAAACAAAAGAATCCCTTCAAACCCCATTCTGCTAGCGAAAATTCGCTGATCTGGAAAAAATCTAAATAAGCCCTCTTCGGAGCAGTACGAAAACCATAACTTTGAGGCTTAGCGTAGATAACCCACAACTCAATGGAGATACTAAATCACCGGCAAATTCAACAAAAGGTAAAGCGCCTGGCAATCGAAATTCTGGAACGCAATACGGAGGAGAATGAACTCATTGTAGCCGGAATTAACCGCAATGGCATGCGATTCGCCAGCCTACTGGTTAAGGAATTACAGCAAATCTCCGATGCCCCTATTCAGCTCACCAACATCAAGCTAAACCCCGCTAATCCAGTGGCGGATCCTATCTCTATCGACCTACCCGCTGCGGAGATGAATGACAAGCCCATTCTAGTTGTGGACGATGTCGCTAATACAGGGCGAACTCTTTTCTACGCGTGCAAACCGCTTTTAGACATCCTACCGAAAAAATTGGAGACGGCGGTACTGGTAGATCGGACCCACAAATCCTTTCCCATCAAGGTAGATTACCACGGTGTTTCTCTAGCCACTACCCTGCGTGAAAACATTGTGGTAATGCTTCATGAAGACCAGGAACATAGTGCCAGATTGAAGTAGCCCCTGCCTTCCTAACTTGGTGAATTAGCTAATTTTTGCAGGAGTGTGTTCGTGCGCGTTGAGCTGTTCGATTAATGCTGGAATTCGGGCCTTCATCTGCTGATAACCCAGCTCGTAGATTTTCTCATATTTATTGAACTGAAAAATTGTGTAGGTCACAATTTCATCTGGTTCCAGCAAGAAATCGCAGAGTGCCGTTTGCGGTTGGGTATTGGCCCAGACCGAAAGATCAAAACAGCGATAAGCAATACCCACCACCCCACTTAGGGTCTTTTTGGGCACTTCTACCGGTGGAGTGAGATTTACTCCAATGACAAAGTCGGAGTGATCGCGAAGTGGAGCAACTGGCAAGTTGCACAGCAACCCTCCGTCTACGTATAGCTGATCATCCAACTCTACGGGCTGAAACACCAAAGGGATGCTACAAGATGCCATCACCACATCGTAGAGCGGCCCTTTATTTCTCAATTCTAGCGAACCCGTATTCAGATTCGTGATAGCCACCCAGAGCGGGTGTTTAAGATCGCCGAAATCGTCGGTTTGAATCACCGCTTCGAGTCTTTCCCGCAAATAAGTCAGCTTACTTAATCCACCACTCGGAATACCCAACTTGACGAAGCGCAAGAAGTTGCTTTCCTTGATGAATTGTTGCATTTCGGGAGGCGTAAACCCTGCTGCATAAAGCGCAGCAACGACAGAGCCCGCACTAGCTCCCGCCACGGCGTCGGGCTCAATACCTGCCTCTAAAAGCGCCTGCAATGCACCGACATGTGCAAAACCACGAGCCCCGCCGCCCGACAAACTCAATCCTATCCGAACTCGATTCTTGTACATAACTACTCTCCTCTAAAGATAAGCATTGGGCCACCCCAACCAGGAGATGGCCCAACGCGCTTTATGGTGTCTTACACCTACTGCTTAATGATAGAACGCTGCACACGTTCACCATCAGCGATGATTTCTAAACGGTACATACCTTGCGGCAATTCACTAATGTCCACAAGGTGATTAGTGCCAGCCACTTGCCACGTTCTTACGGTTTGACCTAGATAATTACGCAAGGTCAGTATTTCAGTATCAACGGGTACCTCTACTTTCAGTTGTCCGGAAGTCGGGTTAGGATAAATGCTTAATCCTGCGACCCATTCTGGCTCCACTACGGAAGAGATAATTTCGATGTCGGTCTGATAACGAGGTAACAATTGGTAACCATCGTCAAAAGGCTCACTGGTGTCAAACTGACCGCCAATACCTGAGATGCGTAGTACGTTCGCACCTAAATTGGTAATGAAATCTTCCGTGATGTCAGTATCAAAATCGACACGCATTAGGTAAGTGTTGGTACCATCCGTTACCGTGACATTTAGACCACCGCCTGCTGTTACCGCCTCAGTAATGGTAACACCTTCAATTTGCACCAACTGAGACTCTGTATTTTCGTCCAGAACAGTTACCGGAGCAGGATCGATGATTGGATTACCAGAGCTATTTTGGATAATGGTATCCATTCGGAGCTGGATCAATCCGTTGAACTGGGTCACCACACCTTGCAAGCTTACTTCATCACCTTCTGTCACCGTATAGCCAAATCCATTGTCATCACTGAAAGTGGCAATACCATCTCCGGCAGCATCAATAATGGTAAATTGAGAACCACCTGGGCGCAAGTTGACACCATATACAATACCAGTCAACTCTGCCCGAGTGCCCAGAGAATCGGCAACACCGAATTCATTGATCATGGTCACCTCTGCGATGGTGTAAGGGGTGTAACCTTGTGGTTCAGGAGGTGTACAATCATTAGCCGCACCGGGGCTACCCAAAATTTCAGAAGCGCTAATAAAAATACCGGTAGGTTGAACACCCGCAATCCAGCTAGCTGGATCAGCATTATCCGAACTTGGATCACAAAGCACCAAGGCGGGGCCACCCCCATCTGCTTCTTCTGGCCAATCCCCTTGGTCATCATAGGTCACAGCGTCTACTACATTGCCCAGCGCATCGCGCAATTCAATAGTTTCACCGCCATTGCTTAAGGCGCCACTATCCCACTGGAGCGCGGCTACACCGTAAGTAGCTTCCGCAATCACACTATCGACCGCAATTACGAGGTAATCTCCGGGTTGCAAAGTGACTCCCTGGATCGTATCCACGATACCCATGCTGAAGTAGTAGCCATCAAGATCCACAGCCACATTGTCATTATTGAATAACTCCAGATACTCATAATCACTATCCGTGCCGGGAGGACTGTACATAATCTCGTTAATAACGATATCAGCAATCATCGCATCATTATCGGTAATGAGCACTTCAGTGGAACCACCTACACCATTAATAAAGACGCCAGACGATGGATTTGTGAGATCAAGTACTAAAGATTCAATCGCCTCAATTTCCGAGTCATCCACTACCGTGAAGCTTAGGTCCATGGTATCTACCATATCTCCGGTGCTAAAGTTCAGCGTAGTAGAGGCCATGATCATAACATCCGCACCAATAGTAGCTGTGGAAGCCATCATGTTTGGCTCTACATCGATGCTTAGAGTATTGGATGCTGCATTACTTATTTCCACACTGATAGTTACGGTACCCACATCTTCGGCTACTTCAAAACTGCTAGACAAGAAGCGTACTTCGGCTCCGCTACCACAACTAGAAGAAGCGTTAGGGTTAGCAAAAATCTCTACACCTCCAGATATCACTCCTGTCCCAGTCACCGCATCGTCCCAGTTGGCTGGGTCCGTGTTATCGGCGTTGAAATCACAGAGTACTAAGCTCGCACCGGCGCCATCAGCAGCGGGGGGCCAACCGTTACTGTCGTCGTAGTCTACTTCGTCAACCACATTTCCCATGTCGTCAGAAAGTTGGACCAATTCGCCGCCATTACTTAAGCTTCCGCTGGTAATTTGGAAGGCGGCAATGCCAAATGCTTGTTCGAAGGCCACACTGTCAACGGCAAACAGGACGTACTCTCCGGCACCAAGGTTAAAGCCAGAAGTAAAGGTGTACTCAATGCCTTCGGTAAAGCTGTAGCCCAGTAAATTTACTGCACTGGAACCGTTGTTATACACTTCCACAAACTCGTACACATCTTGTCCAATCTCAGGCGGATTGTACATGATCTCGGTGATAACCAGTTGAGCGTAAGAAAATGTAGTGAAAGCCACTACTAAAAGAAAGGAGGTAAAAAACCGCATGTATTTTGGTTTTGGGTGAACAAAATGATTTTAGATAGGTCTTATGCGTTGTCTTTTTCGCTGATGGAAAGAAGAGCAGCAACAGCCCCCAAATTACAGAAAAAATCAGCGTATCACCCTGTCATAAATCATCAATCTCCGACTGCCATATTTTTAGTATTGTCAACAATATGTACACAGTGGATTATATGGCAAGCATTCAACCTTTACCAAACATAATTTTCATAATGGATTGAGTACAAAGCAGTTCTGAAAAGTTAACACAAAGTTAACATTAAGTACATAACGACTATTTTTGGGCATTGTAATTTTGCCGTCACATACTTCATTTAAACTTTACACTTACTATGAAGAAGTTCTTTACGATTTGCGCAATGTTGCTTACGGTGTCGTTCGCATTCGGACAAGGGTCAACAACCTCATCCATGACGGGTAAGGTAACTGACGGCTCCGAGCAGTTGATCGGCGCTAACGTTTTTGCCGTTCACGTACCATCTGGTACAACTTACGGCGCAGCTACGGATTTGGAGGGTAACTTCCGTATTCCAGGTATGCGTGTTGGTGGTCCATATAAGATCACTATCTCTTACACTGGTTTTGAAGATGCTTCCTACGAAGGCATCTACTTATCACTAGGTCAACCTTACCGGCTGGATGCCCAAATCCAGGAAACGGCCGTTGAGCTTGGTACCGTAGTAGTTGCTGCTCAGGCGGGTCCTGCTGGTGGTAACATTGGTGCATCTACAATCATCAAGGCTGATGACATTAATCGGATGCCAACCCTGAGCCGGGACTTAGGTGATTTCACTCGTCTTACTCCTCAGTCGAAGGCTTCTTTCGGTGGCGGTACTAGTATCGCAGGTGTAAACAACCGTTATAATGCGATCTATATTGATGGTGCAGTTAATAACGACGTATTCGGTCTTGCGGCCAACGGCACGAATGGTGGCCAAACAGGTATTGCACCTATTTCTATCGATGCGATTGATCAGATTCAGGTAGTTGTATCTCCTTATGACGTGACCCTTGGTGGTTTCGCTGGTGGTGGTATTAGTGCAGTGACTAAGTCTGGTACTAACAATCTAGAAGGTTCTGCTTACTACTTCAATCAGAACGAGAGCCTAGCTGGTTCTACCAACTCTTTATTAACCGAGCGCACTGGTGCGGAAGCAGAGAAACTAGATGAGTTCTCTCAAAACTTGTACGGTTTGTCTTTGGGTGGTCCAATCGTAAAAGACAAGGTCTTTTTCTTCTTCAACGGTGAAATTCAGCGTGACGAAACTCCAGTACCATTTGATTTCGGCACTTACTTAGGAGATGCCAGCGAAGCTGACCTGAACAACTTACGCAACGAATTGATTTCTCGCTTTGGTTATGACCCAGGCCAGTTCGGCAGCAAGGCAGATCAATTAGATGGTACTCGTCTGTTTGGTAAGTTGGACTTCAACTTAAGCGACGCTACCAAGCTGACCGTACGCCATCAGTACACCAAAGCGGAGCAGTTAAATGTAAACGGTTCTGGCCAGCGCACTATCAACTTCGAAAACAACGGTGTATTCTTCCCGAGTGTGACTAACTCGTTTGCAACAGAATTGAATACGATGTTCGGTTCAAAGGCATCTAACAATCTGGTTATTGGTATCACTACTGTACGTGACGACCGTGACCCAATTGGTGGTGACTTCCCATTTCTAACCATCTTTGATGGCAACGATGGTACACTACGTATTGGTTCTGAGCAGTTCTCTACTGCTAACATCCTGGATCAGGATGTTATCACATTGACCAACAACTACAAAATCTTTAAAGGCAAGCACACCTTCACTATTGGTACGCACAACGAATACAGTAGCTTCCGCAACTTGTTTATCCGCCAAAACTTCGGGGTATACGAGTTTAGCTCTATTGATGCTTTCCTTGCGGGCGAAAATGCTGATGAATTCTTCCGTTCTTACTCCCTAGTGGATGATGTAACCGGTGATGAGTCTGCCGCTGCCGCTAACTTCAATGCACTACAGCTTGGTTTCTACGCACAAGACGAATGGTTAGTGAACGATAAATTCACTTTGACTTACGGTCTTCGTTTGGATATCCCAGTATTATTGGACGATCCCGTAATCGCTGACAATTTCAACACAGAGACCATTAACACAATTGGTGCTGAATACGATCTAGAGGGTGCACAAGGTGGTGCCATGCCAGAAGGTCAGTTGATGTTATCTCCACGCGTTGGCTTTGAATACAAAGCAGCTGACGCTACTAAGATTCGTGGTGGTCTAGGCATCTTCACTAGTCGTATTCCTTTCGTGTGGCCGGGCGGTGCGTTCACCAATAACGGTCTTACAGTAGGTGGTGTATTCTTAGAGGATCAGCCATTCGAAGCCGATATCCAGAAGCAGCCAATCAATCCTAACTTCACTGTACCAAGTGGTCAGGTTGACTTGTTCGCTCAGGACTTCCGTTACCCACAAGTATTCCGTGCTTCTGCTGCCATTGACCATACTCTACCTGGTGGCATTCAGGCGACATTGGAAGGTATCTATACCAAGACCTTAAACAATGTAATCTATACCAACGTCAACTCTGATCCAACTGTAGACTTCAACTGGACGGGTGGACCTGACAATCGTCCGGTATTTACGCGTAACGACCTTGATCCTGCCTACACTGCAGTCTATCTAGCGTCCAATACCAGTGAAGGTGATACCTACAATGTAACGGCATCTTTGAACAAAGATTTCGACTGGGGCCTAAATGCTTTCTTAGCATACACTTACGGTGATGCGAACTCACTAATTGAAGGTACCTCTTCCCAGAACTCCTCTCAGTGGCGTGGTGGTTTCAGTGTAAATGGTCGTAATGATCCAGCTTTCGGTCGTTCTGACTTCTCTATCGGCTCCCGTATAGTTGCTGCTGTTGGTTACGATAATGACTGGGGTACTGATGGTTTATTGAATACTTCTATCTCTATCTTCTACAATGGCCAGTCTGGCGATCCTTACTCTTACGTTTATAATGGTGGTTCTGCTCGTAATATCAACAACGAGACAGGTTCTACTAGCCGTAACCGTTCTTTGATCTGGATTCCGGCTGACCAAAGTGAAATCAACTTGATCGATGATGGTGATTTGACAGCTGCTGAGCAGTGGGAAGCATTGAATAATTTCATCGAGCAGGATGACTACTTAAGCGAAAACAGAGGTAGCTACGCGGAAAAGAATGGTGCTCGTGCTCCATTTGTTAGCCAGTGGGACTTGCGTTTAGCACAGGCTTTCGGTATCAAGTCTGGCAGTAAAACTAACCGCTTGGAGATTTCTTTGGACATCTTCAACTTCGCTAACCTATTGAACTCCGAGTGGGGTGTTATCTACAGTAACCCATTCGACTATCGTTTGATTAACTTTGAAGGCTACGAAGCTGACGGTACTACACCTCAGTTCACTTTCACTGATGACCGTCTAGACAACGATCGTTTCAACATCAGCGACCGTATTTCTCGTTGGCGTGGTCGTTTGGGTATTCGCTACACCTTCAATTAAAATAAGGACCTCTAACCGCTTTAGCGGAAGACCCTGATTTTGCCCTGGATTTGAGGAAATCGAATCCAGGGCATTTTTACAAGTAACTATCGAATAATTCGTAAAATCCCGCGAAGAAGCTTACTTTTGAAATCTCACAGACAAGCGCCATAATTTGCATTGCAACATTGCCGTTTGAAGTACGTTTTAGGCAAGCAACACTATCCACTCCCGCCCTTCAGCAAAATTCTGTCGACTCGAACCTCTGCTGAACATGATTCGGACTTTACTGACTTTTTTCTACTTGCTAGCTACCCTTTCGCTGCTGTCTCAAGGTAGCACTGCTGCTATAATTACTGGTAAGATTACAGACAACACCACCTTGTCTCCACTGCCAGCCGCTTCTATCAAAGCCATTCACCAACCTTCAGGTACGGAATACCGGACCAATTGTGACCAGGAGGGTAATTATTGGTTAAGTGGCCTCAGAGTAGGTGGTCCTTATCGCCTGGTTATTTCAAACCCCGGAGCGAAGGATACCGAAATTGAGGAAATCTACCTGGATCTTGGACAACGCTTTGTCATGGACGTCGCGGTACAACAAACAACCTTTAGACTGGCGGCCTTTGAAGCTAAGAAGCTAACCAATGTCGCCTCCAATGGGCAGACAGGACCAGCCACGACTTTACACGCCAATGAGTTGGTTAGGCTACCTAGCCTGGATCGAAACTTGGAGGATTACGTACGACTGAGCCCTTGGGCCACGCTCAACCCTAGTGGCAACTTCTCTTTTTTAGGCACCAATAATCGTTACAATGGGATCTACGTGGATGGTATTATCAGTAATGATGTATTCGGTCTGAGTGGCACCGGAACCAATGGTGGACAAACTGGTGCCTCCTCCATTAGCATCGATGCCATTGAGCAGCTGCAGATTATCACCAACCCTTATGATCTCACGCTGGGAGGATTCGCTGGTGGTAGCGTGAACGCCATCACCAAAAGCGGCACCAATAATCTGGAAGGAACCGCCTACTATTACTCTCGCAGTGAAGAGTTGACGGGCAGTACAAATGAAACCCTACTACTGCGAACCGGCGGTGAGTCTTCCGATCTTTCGCCCTTCAATAACCGACTCTACGGAATGTCGCTCGGTGGTGCTTTGAAGAAAAATAAAATCTTCTTCTACCTCAATGCGGAACTACAAAGAGACCAAGCACCCACCAGCTTCGATCTAGATAATTACCTGGGCACATCAAATAGTGGTGACCTAAACGGTTTACGCGACTTTGTACGGAATACTTACAATTATGATCCCGGTGACTTTCAAGGCCAAACGGATGAACTAGAAGCCTTGCGATTATTTGGGAAACTGAATTTTAATCTGAACGATAAGAATCAACTGAGTCTGCGCCACCTCTACACTAGAATTGAGCAATTTGATGTCAACTCCAACAGCGAACGTGTCATTCATTTCAACAACAATGGCGCTTTCATCCAAAGTAACACCAACTCGTTTGCCGCAGAATTACACACTACCGGTAATCGCCGGGCTAATAACCTGATCATTGGCTACTCCCGCGTGGTGGATGATCGCGACCCCATTGGAGGAGACTTCCCGGCAGTTACGTTCTTTGACAACGGCGGCAGAATCAATTTCGGATCTGATCAATTCTCTACCGCCAATTTATTGGAACAAAGATTGTGGACACTTACCGATCAGCTCACCTTTTACGGCAAGAAACACTCTCTCACCTTGGGTATGCACCACGAATACGGTCAGTTTGATAACCTCTCCATTCGCCAGAACTTTGGTGCTTACGAATACGGTTCAGTGGACCAATTCTTACTGGGCAGTAATGCCGACGCCTACTTCCGCTCCTATTCACTGGTCAATCAGAAGATTGGTGATGAGCAAGGTGCCACTGCTGCCCTTAGTTATCTGCAACTTGGCTTCTTCCTTCAAGATGAATGGTTGGCCAGCGACCGCCTAACCATCACGGCGGGATTACGCTTAGACGCCCCTACCCTTTTGGACGACCCGGCGATAGCGCCTAGCTTCAATGATGAAACCCTCGCACTTTTGGAAGACCAGTACGAGATTGGCGGTCTCCAAGGAGGTGTAATGCCAGAGACTCAGCTGTTGTTTTCGCCCCGCCTTGGTTTCGAATATCGAGCTCGTAAGGGTACTATTTTTCGTGGGGGCGCGGGTATTTTCACCGGCCGCATTCCCTTTATCTGGCCGGCTGGTACCTTCAGCAATAATGGTCTGAGCATTGGTGGAATCTTCCGCATTGATCAACCTTTTGAGCCGCTGGTGACTGAGCAACCAAGCGATCCTGATTTTTCCACTCCATTCGGACAGGTAGACCTCTTTACCAGCGACTTTAAGTTCCCACAATTGTTCCGCAGTAGTCTGGCGATCGAAAAGGCCTTACCTGGCGGATTAACGGCAACAATAGAGGGTGTCTACTCCAGGAATATCAACGATATCCTGTACACCAACATTAACAGCGATCCTACGCAAGCCTTCGCTTGGACTGGCGGCCCTGACAATCGTCCCATCTACACCAATACCAGTTTAGACCCAACTTACACGGCAATTTACGTGGCCTCCAACACCAACGAAGGTGATGCCTATCAGCTCAGTTTATCCTTACAAAAGGAACTATTATTCGGCATGGAAGGCTTCCTCGCCTACAGCTTCGGTGATGCTACCAGCTTAGTAGATGGCAGTTCGTCACAGAACTCCTCCCAGTGGCGCGGCAACTACAATGTGGCCGGGCGAAACACGCCTTTCGCTGGCCGCTCTGAATTTGCCCCTGGTGGTCGGTTGATTGCCGCCCTTAACTACACCTGTAATTGGAACAAGAAAAAGAATATTGCCACCCAAGTTACGCTCTTCTACGAGGGTCGTGCTGGCCTGCCCTACTCTTACGTTTACGGAGGTAGTCAGGCTCGCAACATTAATCAAGAAACAGGCAATACAACCAATAACCGATCACTGATCTGGATTCCGGAAAGCACCAGCGAGATCAATCTCATTGATACAGATGACTTGACAGCGGAAGAGCAATGGTTATTACTGGACTTATTTATCGAGCAGGATGAGTACCTATCGGAAAACAGGGGCAGCTACGCAGAGAAGAATGCTGCACGCACGCCATTCTTCAGTCAATTTGACCTGCGCTTTTCTCAATCTTTTGGTATAAAATCTGGCCGCAAAACCAACTGCCTGGAAATTTCTCTGGACATCTTTAATTTTGCCAATCTACTCAATGCAGAATGGGGATTGGTATACGATAATCCCTTCGCGGATCGCTTGATCAACTTTGTGGGCTACGAAGCAGATGGTACTACCCCACAATTTACTTTTACGGATGTACGCATTGGTGAGGAGCGTTTTCAGATCAACGATTTGGCATCGCGCTGGCGGGGTCGGTTTGGGATTAGGTATACCTTTAACTAAACTCTATCTATGCTTGAGTTAATTATAAGGCTTGTGCTTAAATTTGCAAGCCGGTTTCTGTTGCTGGCGCTGTAATGACTTTAAAAAATAACTACTGACTATGGTAGCTATCAGGGGACTGTTAGGTTTGAGCTTGAATTGAAAGCAACTAATAATCTAGTCCTCGTGTGTAATGAGAGATATTATAAACAGTGACGGCATGATCCTTGGTAGTCACTGCCAAAAGCATCTTATCGTCCTGGTAATCTAAACTCATTATCTCGGCATTAAATTGAAGAGTCTTAATCTTACTCGCAGTCGATACATCCCAAATTATGACCTTCTGATCATCCCCCCCAGAAATCATACAATTTCCATCAGATGTAAAGCAAATATCTCGGACATAGTTATTATGCCCTTCCAGGGTTTTCGACACCGCATTTTTTTCTCTATCCCAAACTAGAATTTTCTTTAATCCCCCAATTGCAACCTTATTCTCGGTAGGAAAAAACTCTACAGATGAAGCTTCCTGTGGTAAGTCATATGTATCCACTCGCTTATCTTTGGTTTGGAAGAAACCAATTTTCTTAATAAACGGATAAGCTCCTGGGGCATCATAGATTAATGCCAGCTCAGCTTTAGATGAAGAAATAGATGCATCAAAAACTCCACCTTTTGCTGGATAGCTTCGCGTGCTACTGGTGTTTACATTAGAGAATGATATTAGACCATATCTATCACAGGAAATATAATTGGATGCGTCCACAAAAAAGACAGCATTAACATCTCCTCTTTTTTTCACGGGAGCTCCAATTAGTTTTTTGGTTTTTAAATCAATCCTGTAGAGCTTTCTACGAACATCTGTACAGACCAGATAATTTTCTATAAAGTCCATAGCCCGTAAATTTACTGTAGAAACATCAATAGCATTTCTAACGTGCAAAGAATCGTCTATGAGAGAATATCTAATAAATTTCCCATCATAAGAGGCCGCATACAAGCCGTCATTGGCGAAGCGTATTTGTCGAAGGTAATGATCATAAACTCTGCGCGCAACTGGTACTTCACAAGTCAGGATCGCGATTCTACTTTCAATAGTATCCTTAAAATCACTATTCGGATTATTGATCAGGAATTCTCGAAAACCATCTAATTGATCTTGTTTTAGTAGATCGTTGGCTACAGTATTTTCAACACTATATCTCGTTTCATAGACAGCATCGCTATACTCTGAATGAGGCCATTTAGCCAAAAATGAGTCAATATCTGACAAGGTAGGATTAGATATGATATCTTTGAATGCTATCTCTTCTGGGCTTTCATTGTATTTATTGAACAATAGAACAGCCATAACCATCAACCCTGCTAAGAGTGGAAATAGTATCAGTCTATATTTCTTCCAAGCCAAGCTAGTCTTATCACTATCCAAAGTAGAAGTTACTGCAAGCGCTCTTTGCCACTTTTTATCAACTTTAGGACTCTCCTTTTTAATCTGAACCTCACTAACCTTTTTTATTTGACTTCTAATGTTCTTATCTTCTTTAAACTTGGTTAACTCTTCCTTTTTTATTTGACTTCTAATGTTTTTCTCTTCTTTAATCTTAGCTAACTCCTCCTTTTTTTCATCAATTTCTTCATTGAGTGAACGTAATATTTGATCAAGATTAGCAGAGAACTGAATATTACTTTTCAGGAGAATTGGAACGGATTCCGCAGCGAAGTCTTTGCCCTTTAAAATGAAAAACTTTCTTTCCCTTTGATTTGGGACGAAGCAGGAATTAAAAAATGCCGTGTATTCAATTTGAACCCAATGCGAAGACATAGAGTTCGGTGTCGAAAGCAAGATAAAATGTCTACTCTTCTCAATGGCTTTATTAATTTCTTGCACCCATGGATCTCCATCATCTAAATTCTCATGCGAGAAAAACACCTTCAACCCTTTACTTCTGACCTCTTGCCATATCTGCCTGGCCTCTTCTAAATCGAAGTCGGAAAAACACAAAAAGATATCATACAAGTATTCACTTTTCTCAATGTGATTCCGAACTATATTATCTACCTTCTTTTCTTGGGACTTATTTAATAAATAGTTTTTTTTGACTTCTTGCTCTTTGTTATTCGACTCATCATTTCGAACTAAAATATTGTAAAATCCAGGGTAGCTTTTGAAGTCGTTTACCGTTTGTAGAATTCTTGCTTTTAGCTTGTTTTGCAGTATTGTTTCTTCTTCTATCGTAATAACCCCCTTCCGTTTTCGCTCATTTAAATCCCTATAATCAGAGGATATTAGTAGTATTATATCCTGAAGGCTCAAAACATCTTTCTCTGTCTCTTCATCGTTAATGAAAGATTCTATCTTAAAAATAATAGTTTCGATTGCACTCCCTATTTGATTAAATGCAATCATTTTTTTAATCTGCATTGAAAAAGAATCCATAGTGGTTTCTGTGCTTACTTTTTCGCCTTCCAAGGTTAGAGTGACGTACTTAGAGGTAGAATGCGCATTAAGATGATCATACTGATTGGATCGCTGAAATCCTCATTCTTATTTCCAATTCCTCTAAAGGTAAAGAAAAGAGATTTATTGATAACTGGCGGCGGTTTAATAAAGAGTAGTCGCTGTAATTTCAATTAGTAAGATACGACCACTAGCAACGCACAATCATGCTCGTATAATTTCATATTACCTACTCTAAAAGAACCCCAACCGCCACGGCTTATAGCGATAGGGAATAAGCACAAAATGCTCTTGTTGCTGCAATTCTGGTCGAAAGAAAAGGACGCCCATGTGGTACAAATCAACGCTCATGGTAACGCGCGGATGCCGGCGTATTTCTAACCAAGCCAGCTCCATTTCTTCTGACCAATGAATATCGCCAATCACTACCACCGATCGCTCGTGAAGTCGCGGGAGGAGCTGTTCAAAGTACAGCGTGGTAGATTCGTACTGATGATCGCCATCCATCCACACAAAATCAAGTTGATCCAGAGACTTTACAATCTTGGGGATTTCCTCCATAAAGGTACCGGTCCGCATATCTGGTATCCGTCGGCTTAACCTACGGAAAGACTGCCGCGCCAACTTTGCGACCTCCGGATTTCCTTCGATAGTAATCAGGTGGGCCGACCGTCGAGCGCCCTGCAGGTATAAGGCGGAGATGCCCAGGTTGGTCCCAAGTTCGAGAATGGTATTAGGCTGGTGGAAGTCGACCATCCGGAACAGCCAACGACCGGCCTGAGCTTCAATAGCACTCTTTTCCACAATCTCTCGCACACTACGCTTTTTGCCTTGCCCGGCTCGACTACCCGCACCATGGTCCACTGAATAGTCAACAAATTGCTGCGTATGTAACCAATGCAGACGGATTCTTTCTGCATCATCAAAAGCGTAGAATTCCCGCTGATCTTCTAAAACACGTTCCACCCAGACCGATAGAAAAGGGGAATGGACATCATAACGCGTCACTGCTTCGCTGTAGTAGCGCGCAAAAGAGCGAATATGATGCCAATAAGTAGTCCAGGGAACAGCCATTAGGAATAGAATTCAGCACTCTTATATGAGAGTTAGCAGTGAAAGTAAAGCAAATTTTGTGCCCTCCGAAAATTCTTCTAATTTTCCGCAAATTATCCCTCCTCTGACATTTTTTGTAGGTCGGAGACAACCAGAATCATAAGCGATTGATAATGAGCGCTGATTTTGATTTTCTCCGACTGTAATCCGCAAGAAAAGTCAGGGAATCAATTATCCTAAGACTCAATGGCGTCTTTACTGCATCTACGCAACAAATACGATGGGAACCGACAATGGATTTGGGCCATCGTTGGCTTACTCATCGTTGTGGCAATCTGGTGGGTCCTGGCTGAAATGCTCTCCATTCAGCGCCCATTAGTGGAATACACTACTCAATTACCTTCTACTGAAGAGCAAAATAGCGACGATTTTTCGCTGAACATCGACAGTATCTTCGTGGCCGATTCTATTGCCTTGGCTAACGCAACGGAATTTGAGCAAATCTATCCACTCCTGCCACCTCCGCATCATGTCGTCACCGCTTTCGGTGAATTACAAAAGGATGATGATCTCCTGCTGAACACCTGGATCTCTATCTGGCGCAACTTACAGGGGTATTTCTGGGCTATTTTCATCGCCTTACTGATTGGCTTCCCAATCGGACTACATCCTGCGGTGCGAGCGCTATTCAGCAAGCAAGTTGATGCCTTACGCTATTTACCCATTACAGCACTTACCGGCTTATTCATACTTTGGTTTGGTGTGGGTGACCAGATGAAGATTGCCTTCCTGGCCTTTGGTATTCTGGTTTATCTCTTACCGGTGGTCATCCAAAGAATCAACGAAGTGGAAGACGTTTATCTCAAAACCGTCTTCACCCTGGGCTCTACCAATTGGCAGATGATCCGTTCAGTGTACTTTCCTTCCGTATTGAGTAAACTCATGGATGACATCCGGGTATTGACGGCCATTAGCTGGACCTACATTATCATTGCGGAGCTCTTGAATCGGGAAGGGGGTGTAGGGGCTATGATTTGGCTCAATGGTAAGTATGGTAAGGTGGATAAAGTTTTTGCGTGGCTACTTATCATCATTGCCGTAGGGTTCCTACAGGATCGCTTATTTGTCTATTTAGATAAGCGCCTCTTTCCACACAAATACTACAAGACTGTATTTAACGGCCTGAAAGAAGTAAAAATTGGCTTTCTGGTTATTCTGGCTAGTGTTATGCTCTTCCTTCTTGTGAGTTCTTTCGTACCAGCCATCAGTGCCTTGATGCTCAACTTGCTATACATCATTCTCATCACGGGACTCATCGCCATTATTTATGGTGAATTTCGTTTCCAAAGCTCCTATATCCAGTAATTATGGACTTATTTCCGGACACAGCCCAGAAGAACATCATTGATCTACGCGATGTATCTCACACTTACGACGGGGGTAAATCCTACGTACTACAGAATCTTAAATTCTTGGTAGAAGACAAACCTGCGCAAGGCCAGTTTGCCGTTATCCTGGGCCCTAGTGGCTGTGGCAAATCCACAGTTTTGCGGTACATAGCAGGACTGCAAACACCAAGTGAAGGCACGGTACTCGTACATGATCAGCCCATCACCTCGGAAAATCGGGTGGGTATGGTCTTCCAGCAATATAGTAGCTTACCCTGGCTCACCGTTCTCGAGAACGTATCACTAGCCTTGCAGTATCAAGGGGTGACGGAGAAAGAACGTAGAGAACGAGCAATGGACATGATCACTAAAGTGGGCTTGGCTGGGCACGAGAATAAATTTGCGCAATACCCTACTCTTTCTGGAGGTCAATTGCAGCGTGTTGCCATTGCGCGCAGCCTCATGGCCAATCAGGAAATACTGCTCATGGACGAGCCTTTTGGCGCCTTGGATATCAACACCAGGCTACAAATGCAAGATTTACTTGCTGATCTTTGGCGAGATATTCACCCTACCGTTATCTTTGTCACCCACGATATCTCCGAGGCTGTTTACTTGGGTGATGAAATCTTCATCATGAAGAAAGCGCCCTCCCGTTTTGTGGAGCGAATCCCTGTTGACTTGCCACTGCACCGGGACCGTGAGATGAAACGAGATCAACGATTTACGGACCTCGTGCGCGAGGTGGAAGACAAAATGATTGCGGTAGCTGCCGAATAAGCAGGGGACATTCATTCGCAATTCCCCGACATTCACTTCCTTATCCCAGTAAACAGTGACTATTGGGCAATATTCTGGTCTAAATTAAGCGTTCATTTTCTACTTTTGAACACCGAAGTGGCCTAGAGACTTTATAGGTGGCTTCATTAATTAATAGCAAACAGCACAGGTGTCACTCCAGAATATACTAAGCACAACTTACAAACCTCTTGTCGTGACACTGCCATTGTACACAAACTTCAATCTATTCATGAATCGTAATTTAATTTTGGGACTTGCCTGCCTAATGGCTGTCTCCCTCCTCTCCGCACAGGAAGACCAACCTACTCCAACAGATTGGCCGCACCTTGACTTGCAAGAGGATGGCTATCCAGGCATGAGCACGTACAAGGCCTATCGCGAACTACTCGATGGCAAAGCCAGCCAGACTGTTATTGTAGCTATCATTGACTCTGGTGTAGATGCCGAGCATGAGGACTTAGCCGATGTAATGTGGGTTAACGAGGACGAAATTCCAGGTAATGGCATTGATGATGACAACAATGGTTATATCGACGATATCCACGGTTGGAACTTTATCGGTGGCAGCAGCGGTGAGAGCATCAACGGGGAGAATCTGGAAATTGTGCGCCTATACGTGAAGCTAAAAGAGCGTTTTGATGGTGCTGATGTTTCTAAACTCTCAAAATCTGCTCGCCGCGATTATGAGTTGTACAAAGAATACGAAGAGACCATTGAAAACAAGCGTAGCGAGCTTCAGCCAAACGTAATGCTGTACTCTCGTACACTTGAAATGATGGATGCTCTGATCGAAGAGATCGGTAAGGAGCCAGAGAACATTAAGCTAGCAGACGTTGAGAAGTATGCTGAAGCAGAGGGCAATGTGGGCAAAGCAGCTCAATTCATGAGTGGTATCATGGCCAAAGGCGAAGAATTTGCTGAGGTATACGAGCAGGTACAAGGTGCTACTCATTATTTCAATGACTCTTATAACTACAACTGGAACCCAGAGTTTGACGCACGCGATATCATTGGCGACAACCCTGCTGATTTGAAGGACCGCAACTACGGCAACAATGATGTAGAAGGCCCAGACGCCTTGCACGGAACACACGTAGCAGGTATTGTAGGTGCTATCCGCGGTAACGGTGTCGGAATGGACGGTGTTGCTGGAAACGTACAGATCATGTCCGTTCGTGCAGTCCCCAACGGAGACGAGCGCGATAAGGATGTAGCCAACGCCATCCGCTACGCAGTAGACAACGGTGCTTCCATTATCAACATGAGCTTCGGCAAGGGTCAATCTCCTTACAAGGACGCCGTTGATGATGCTGTACGTTACGCCTTGGACAAGGATGTCATTTTGGTACACGCTGCCGGTAACGACGGTAAAGAGAACCAGTTTGACAATAACTACCCGAACGATAAGTTCGAGCGTCGTAGGTTATTCGGTCCTAAGTACGCCGAAAACTGGATTGAAGTGGGTGCCATGACCCCATATAATGACGAAACGCTAACCGCTAGCTTTTCCAACTGGAGTGCAGACAAAGTGGATGTATTTGCACCAGGGACAGAAATCTACGCTACTGTGCCTGATGACAAGTATCAGAACCTACAGGGCACTAGTATGGCGGCACCAATGGTAGCTGGTTTAGCGGCCACCCTGCGTTCTTACTTCCCTGATCTTACGGCCACTCAGGTTAAGCAAATCATCATGGACTCTAGCACCAAGCCAGACCAGCTGGTTCGTGTACCAGGTAGTGATGGCGACCAGGAGAAGCTCAGCGAACTGAGTGTTACTGGTGGCGTTGCTAATACCTTCAAGGCCATTTTGATGGCAATGAATACACAAGGACGCAAGAAGAAAGCTCCTAGCCGTGATACAGCTCTGATCCCAAGAGCATAAGGCTCATCGCTTTTTAAGCATAATTCTCGGGCATCTCTTGAAGGTGTCCGAGAACTGTGTTTTTAGAGGGTACTTAGTTTGAAAAATGGGGCGAAAAGCGGGAAAAATTCGCCTGTTGTATAAATGCAACAATGTTGATTCTATAAAAGTCGTGCTAAACCAAGAGTCTATAAAAGTCGTACTAAGTAGTCCTGTGTTTCAGCAGAAGGGCATTGAGAGTTGTATTCCATGTTGTCTACGGTTCAAAAATGGTGTGCCTTGTAGTTCATTGATATTGATATTCTTGATGGGCTTAGGGTCAAAGGACTGTCCTGAATGTGGATCCTCAAACCGATAAACGCTATGTTTAGCGCAGCAGGTGATTTTTACTTTGGCACCTACTTGAGCTTTTCTAAGGGAGCAGTATTGCCCAGCAATCACAACTCTTTTTTGCTTGTTGACTTTGCGAATCCAGGATCCTTTTTCCAAGTATTGATAAACCCGATTTAAGTTCATGAGTGATTCTTCTAAGTCTGGATGATAATATCGACCAGAATGTTTAGCCTGGGGATAAGCGACTAAAGGGGGTTGGTGCTGGCACGATTTACAAGGCAATTTGTAGTTAAGTAGGTGTCGGCGCTCATTGGTCTTTTGAGCAAGTTGAAGCAAGCTATTAAAAGGGTTCTGGCTTGCCAATTGGTGCATAATAGTTTGATGGGAGCGCTCGACAATAGCTTGATCTTTAGGTTGAGCTTTACGACTGAAGATTAAATCGATACCTAGGCTAATGAGCCATAAATGAAACTTAGTAGGGAAAGGCGATTTATGGGTATTGTCAAAAAAGACGCCCGCATGATCCACCTGAATTTTGACAGGCATGCCAAATTCTACAAAGGCTAAGCGTAGCGCATGTCGATAATCATCTGCGCTAGCAGAGCCATTATGTGCCAGTGATAACAACGGTAAGCTGGCGCAATGGACTTTAGATACAACGTCCTTGACATTAATAAATACCACCTTACCTAAATTATCAATCCTGGAAGCTCCTTTAGCATCTAGTTGCCACTGCTCATGCACTTGTTCTACCTCATGCAGCTCGGTATTAGCTAAAGGAATATGCTTTTGATACTCCTTAACTAAAGACTGGGCTTTTAGAAAACCTGCGATTGTACTGGGTTTCGGGATTTTTAGTGACTTGAGTCGATCACTATGACCTAGTTCTAAATAAAGTGTTTTGGGGCCCCATTTGGGATGTAAGTGGCGTAATCGCAATAACTCAGATTTGACCACCTCCGAAAAGGTACTTAAGAGTCCTTTTCGGGGGCGGCCTAAATAGGACTGTACCGGCTCCCTTTTTTATGCCGTTGCAACCATTTTCTAACGGTCCACACAGAACATCCTAACTGTTGAGCAATCTGAGGAGCATTAAATCCTTGGCTAGATCGTTGAATCATCTCAAGGCGGTGATCAAGGCTTGTCATAATGGGAGGGCACTAAGTAGTTAACAGTTAACTCTAGTAAAATAAGCCTTCAAAAGTTAGCATGACTTAAATAGACTTTACCTTAGCACGAAATACATAGAATCAACACTCATAAGTCTCTACAGTATTATCGACCTCGTCAACCAATACTTCACTTATTAGTCGACCATCCCTATCAAATTGGAATCTCCTTACTATATCATTTTGATCTTCTAGAGGCCTATTAATTCTCTGCTCATATAATTCTACCGTTCTATCGACTGGTTTATTCTTTTCTCGTGGATAAAGACTATCAGTACTTTCGATTATCGTTCTTATTATCTTTTTGACTGCCTCTTTTGTCATAAACTTTAATTATCCTGAAGTATCTGTTGCGCCTAACTCTGGCTACAGCGTCAGCCCGAGGACACGAGGGTTGTCGCTGTAGCTAAGTTGGGGCCAGTTCTTTATTAACTCCATTATATTTGATAGCGGCTATACCTCTTTAACTTCTGTATTTACACCGCATCCAAAGGCAGCGACTAGTCTTTATACTTAGCCTTGCTTTAAATATAATTACTCTTATTAAGTTGGCCAGTAACTAGCCTTGTTTTCTGCGCCCTACCCTACTCTCCTCACAGAGCGATTTATAACCTTTTTTTCATTACAGCCTTGGAGATCATTCCAGGCTAAAGAACATATTCATCAAACTGCTAATTGAGCCTAGAGCAGGTCTTCAGCACTTTAAATAATACGTGCTATTTGATTATTGACTCAGCCCAGTGAGAAGCAAATACAGCTGACGAGGTGTAATTCTTCAACCGAAGCATATTTAATGAATACGTTAGTTTGGATTTTTGCTATAACGCAACGCGAAGTCAATTATCGCTGACGAAGCGTAGTCCTTCAACCGAAGCAGACTTATTGAATACGCTAGTTTGGATTTATGGCACAGCGCAACGCAAAGTCAATTACAGTTTACGAAGCACAATCATTAGACCGAAGCGCATTTTATTGACCGCGTTAGATTGGATTATTCATACCGCGCAGTGCGAAGTCGATTATCGATGACGAAGCGTAATCCTCTGGCCGAAGCATATTTAATTATCCGCGTTAGATTGGAAAATTATGAGCGATAGCGAACGCCAAATTGGTTTTTTATTATTCGGCCCCTTTTGGGCCGTGTATGTCAGTCGTGAGCCCTACAAGGCGAACACCTTTTTATAGCCGCGGTAACTCTTGAATCTCGATTAGAAAATATGATTGGCCCCAACTCAAACCTCCCCGCATTGCACTCAACCCACCTACAGACGCTTTTAGCATTGCTTCTAATAAACCCGCCTGCTTAAAAGCTTATGCGCAAGTTTTGGAGGTGGAAGTATTGCATATTAACCGCTCTGGAATTTACATATAAATAGCAGATCACGCAATGCGCATTAGTCCTCGTCGCCGAGGATGCGATCCAGTGGACTCTGGATAGATTGCTTCGCTTGGCTACGGACATGGGTGTAAATTTCGGTAGTCTTAGTCGAAGCATGACCCAGTAATTCTTGGATATACCGTAAGTCTACTCCCTGCTCTAGTAAATGGGTAGCAAAACTGTGCCGGAGGGTATGTACCGTCGCCAGCGGATTGATGCCTGATGTTTCTACGCCCCGGCGCAGAATCGCTTGCACACTTCGCCTACTGTATGGGCCACCGTCCTGCCCCTCAAACAACCAATAGTCAGGGTCGTATTCAGAGAGGTATTCTTTCAATATTCGTGCCGCCCGATCCGCCAACACCGTGTAACGGTCTTTTTTGCCCTTCCCACCAAAAACAAAAATCTGCTTGCGCTCGTAGTGAATGTCCATCCGACGTAAGCGAGTGAGTTCGCCCAGACGCAACCCACTTGAATAAATCAACATCAATATGCAACGATGCTTTATGTTTGGTACCGCTAGAAATAAACGCGCGACTTCTCCCTGACTCAATACCGTAGGCAGACGTTTCTCCTTGCGTCCCCGCAAACGATTCCAATCGCGCACTTGTCCTAAAACCGATTCATAGTAGTACTTGTACGCACAGAGCGCTTGGTTCTGGGTGGCAGGGCGCCAACCTTTAGTGCCAATCCTGTTCATGAAAAAGTCAAAGATCTGATTTTGCGTTAGCTGCGCCGGATCATACTCTTGGTAGAACAGAAACAGTAGCTGCAAATGCCCCGTATAGTTTTTGATTGTCCGCCAACTATAGCGCCTCACTCGCAGTTGTTCTTCCACTTTGAGCAATGCGTCCTTTTGAGCCTCAGTTAGTGTGTCATGTGGATCAATTAGGTCTTCCCTACGTACACTAATCACGTATGCCGACAAAGCCAACTCCGCCAACTGGCGCCTGCTATCTAGCGTATTAGGCACCGTCCAAAATTTAAATGGTGGATGCCAGCCCTTACCCCTGACCTGCCTGATTTTCTGCACTAGATCATAGTCGAAAGGAATCTTCACCACCAGATGTACCGCTTTGAAATCTTCTAGTAACTCATGATTGCAAAACGGAAAGAAATCCTTTAACCACTGCCTTGCACCTCGTCCATCCGGACAACACCATGCACCCTTCACTTGATCATAACGGATGTAAGGAACAAGCCGAAGCCTTTCTATTAATAACTTGGAATAGGTAGGAACTTTAATAAAGAGGAAGTGATTTTCACAAGAGATTTCTAGCTGGTATAACATAAAGTAGAGTTTTCAATACAAATCTAACAATTCGTATTTTAAACCCCGTAAAACAAACATATACTTACGTATACAAACGCTTACAAACTCCTAACCACCCGCACTCTACGGTATTCCCAGATGAGGTATCCAAAGACTACACTGTATTCAAATAGTACTATCCATAAGTTCTCAAAATATTCCCCGTAACTGTAGTTAATATAGGTGAGTACAATCAAACCCGACCACAGCACCGGCCAACGGTAATGGGTAAACAAACAAAGCACCAATGGCAAAGCAGTGTACCAAGGGTGCACCGTGGTAGCACAAAAAAGGTAAATACTTATCGCTATCAACCAACGGCCCGGAAGCTGCCTCCAGTCTTCTCTAATGCGCTCAAATGCGCTGAAGCTTACAATGGATAAGAAGACGACAGCAGCTAGAGCGGGTCCGATAAATCGAATGAGGTTAAAGCCACTAAATTGGTAGCCCAGCCAGCGGATAAAGTAATAGATCGATCCATTAAACTCGAAGCGACGGAAATAGAGATTCACGCTACTCCCAAAATTATCAAAGAAGGCTTGACTATATAGCGGTAGCCAGGACAACAGCAACACTCCCCCCACTATCGTGAAATAACCAACACTGCGCCACCACCCCAATCGTCGAATAAGAAAAGGGAAAAACAACAAGGGTAATAGTTTACTCGATACTGCCATGGCCATCGCCACGGCCGATATCGCCAGCCACCACTTGTTATCACTGCCCTTCCACCGCAGTAAAGCCCATAGCCCCAGGAGCAAAAAGAAGATCATCGCCCCTTCAAAATGAAGGTTACCTACTACTTCCACGATGATCAAAGGGTTCAGAGCATACCACAAAACACGCTCTTCCGGTAACGACCAATACCTCAGTAATCGGATCAACAGGAGCATAGTGCCTAGCTCTACCAGGCACAAAAAAAGCTGCATTACTACTGCACTGCCAACTACACTTCCCGGGAAAAGCCAAACCGAAAAGGCAAATAACGCCTGCGCTACTGGTGGGTAAATGGTATAATAATCCGGAGAATTGAGATCATTGAAAAGTGTCTCTGTCAAGCCGGGAAGCAGCATCCCTTTGTCCATATACCAGCGCGGTAGGTGGTCAAAGGGATTTCCTCCTGCTAGCCAAATGCGGCCATCCCAGACAAAGCGATAAATGTCATCGGACAAAGACGGAAATGCGCCCACCAAACTCAAGCGCAACAACAAGGCTACTACCAGCCAGAATTTCAGATCGGTCGGCCTAGCTGTTTGGGCCTGCCAAACGTACACCAAAAAGGCAATCCCAAAGGCCGGTAGAATTCGACTAAAGCTAGATTGCGCTACACCATAACCTAAGAACAGGACTGCTGCTAGCATCAGTCCTGCCCCTAGTAAACGGATCATCCATCCTTGCTTCTGCTCCAATGTTGTGTGCTAAGCGGTGATGAAAATCAATTATCGTTTAGGATACCTTCAAGTGGCGAATAGAGTACGCAAAGATGGTACCATAACCAATGGCCAACAAGCCGTGGAACGCAATGAAGGTAGTATTCTGCACGTAGAATGCGCCCACCACAGCGGCCAGGAAATACAGTGCCAATAAGCCTTCACCAATGGTAGTCCAAGTAAGCTTTTCCGTTAGGTAGTTCTGCTTTTTGAAACTATCGGTGATCGACTTGATATTAAACTTAGGCGTACGTACAAAAGGCGACTTCTTGCCCCGGTACCCCTCTATCACAGCTACGCTGTTGTGCAAGGACAAGCCCATCGACAAAGCCAAGAATAGGGGAAATAGTATAACAAACTTAAGCACCGCCTTACCAAAATTCTTCTCTTGATTCGCGGGGCTTTGAATATTAGCAACGTAGTAAATCGCAATAATTGATAACAAGCCCACCAGGAAGTAAGCAAAGAAATTTTTGCTAAATCCTAGCTCGATCAAATCGCTCAGGAAGAATAATAGTGGTACGCTGAATAAGCCTGCCGCAAAAACAAATACAAATACAGAACTTGCCAATAGGTGGCTCGTGGCGTGTACCTTATGATTAAAGCTTAAGTTCGAACGCCAAACCGTTGGTAGCATCTTCTTAGCCGTCTCAGCGCCACCCTTCATCCAACGGAATTGCTGCGACTTAAAGGAGTTCATTTCCGCTGGTAGCTCAGCGGGAGAGCCCACGTTTTCCAAGAATCGGATGGTGTAACCCTTCAACTGCGCCCGGATACTCAAATCCAAATCTTCCGTTAGGGTATCTGCTTCCCAACCACCTGCATCTTCGATCGTTTTACGACGCCATACACCAGCAGTACCGTTAAACTGCAGCATGTGCTCGCCGTTCATACGTCCTACCTGCTCTACCGTAAAGTGCACATTCAACTGCAGTGCCTGCAAACGAGTCAGCAAGGAGTAGTTCTGATTGATGTGCTCCCAACGCGTCTGCACTACACCTACTTTCTTGTCTTCAAAGAATGGTAGGGTACGCAGTAGGAAGTCTGGCTTAGGCACAAAGTCGGCGTCAAAAATGGCCATGAACTCACCCTTAGCTACCTCCATACCGTCGCGTAGTGCACCAGCCTTAAAGCCTTGGCGCACCTCGCGGGTTACTTGCTCAATATTGTATCCCTTGGCCTTGTACTCTGCCACTTTAGCTGCCACAATATCCAGCGTCTCGTCGGTAGAGTCGTCCAGGATGTGAATCTCATAACGGTCCTTCGGATAGTCAAATTCAGCAACAGCATCAATCAGTCGCTCAATTACATACATCTCGTTGTAGATCGGTAATTGGACCGTTACAAAAGGGTAGCTTTCACTGTCGTCTTCGGCCAGTGCTATGGTTGTACCAGTTCCGGTAGTACCCTTCTCGGCAGCTGCTGCAACAGCTACTGGCATGGGTTGCTCCTGCTCATTCATGATCATCTCTGGCGTAGAGCGCCGCCCCCGCTTGTAGAAATAAAGCAGGTTGAACTGCATAACGCAGTAAATGGTGATGTACAAGAGGGCAACAGTATATAGGCCCAGTACTAAAAACGCAAGTGCTGTCATTTGAATCCTCTTTTATGCCAATGCTGTTGGCGCGGCTATAGCCCGCTACCTCAGCTTGAAAATGGTCCACAAAATTTTATATCCGGCCATTATGGTGCCGCGAATTGTACCAGATACTTTAGACACCCCCACTCGGCGGCG
This sequence comes from Bacteroidota bacterium, assembly GCA_038528965.1. GTDB lineage: Bacteria > Bacteroidota > Bacteroidia > Chitinophagales > Saprospiraceae > Lewinella. Next base: position 126,139 of record JBCBEC010000014.1, read on the forward strand.
ATAAGTAACTGGGATTTCCGTACAGTGTAGTTGTTGCTTGGCGGCTTTGACTTGCATCTCTACAGTCCAGCCGAAGTCGGGATCTTGCATATCCAGGTCCAATAGCTTCTTCCACTTAATCGCACGAAAGGGACCTAAATCGGTAAAGTGATAGTTGTAGAACAGGCGGATTAAATTGGTGGCTAACCAATTTCCGAAAATTTGCTGGGGCTGCATGGCTCCGTTTTCCATCTCACCAGCTGCACGTGAACCAATGACTAGGTCCATTTGCTCATCTAAAATCGGAGCGACCAACAAAGGTAACTCTTCTGGATGATCAGAATAGTCTCCGTCCAGAAAAACTACAATATCCGGCTGCTCTTCCGGCGCTTTCGCCTTAATATGTGCTATTCCTGCTAAACACGCACTTCCGTAGCCTGGTCGTGGTTGGTCTACCACGGTCGCTCCTCCTTCACGCGCTACTGCTGCAGTACGATCCGTACTCGCATTATTGCAAACGATTACTTCGCGTACCCACTCCTGTGGAATGTCTGCTAGCACCAATCCAATGGAAGCTTCCTCATTGTAAGCAGGTATAATGAGATCAATCAGCGGTTTTTCCAAATGTTGATGCGTTGTCTATTAAGCGATTATAATCGAATTTCGAAACACGCTCCAAGGGAGAATGACGCGGCAAAGGTACAGTAAAAGCATAGAAAGTGGATGTCCTCATTAATACAATAATCACGCTCCTCCGATACCTAAGCGTATTTTTTGCCCTCAACTGTAACATTAGCCTATTCTTATGCGTACATAAGCACAAAGAAGGTAAAGGCACTTTACCAAGGCACAGATGAATAATAATGAGTGATTCCATATAAGTCTCCCGAGGGAGGCTCAAGTGGTGTCTGCTAACTATTTACTAGATCCCAGTTAGCAACATCCGAGATGTATTATTACTGGCGGAAAATTTTTCACTCATGGGAACTGCTTACTCAGCACTTAAAGACGGACAATTAAACCTAGCACTGGAGCGCCTAGAAATGCTTCTGGATCCTGAAAATCAGGAACTACTCCAAGGCTTGGACCCTCGCAAATCGGCTCACCTTCCGGAACTTAGCCGATCTTTCTCCAAGTCTCCACACCAACTCAAGAAAAAGTTAGATAAACTCAAGGCCGCTGGCTTTGTGTACAGCTCTAAGCGCTTTCCTAAAGGATATTCGCTCAACCAACTCAAATGTGTGAAGGTGAAACTACAAGCGGGACTGGTCATTAAGTCCCTCTAAGACGGATCAGCCCAAGCAGCCGTCCAGGCGTACAATGCTATGCCCAAGGCGGTTGCCACATTTAAACTTGATCCTCTGCCGTACATAGAAATGTGTACACACTGATCTAACACCGCCAATACGCCCTCTCCTATTCCCCTATTTTCTGCCCCTAACACCATTACTGTGGGTTGCTCTAAGCCTTGATCGCAATATTGGTCTAATGCTACACTAGCGGAGGTAATCTCTACTCCCAGTAAGCAGTAGCCTTCCTCACGTGCGCGTAGCAACGCCGATTCCAGATCAGGTTGCTGCACGAAAGGAACCCACTGTTCGCTACTACGGGCCGTCTTCTTAATCTTCCGATTAGGCGGCACCGGGGTCGTTCCTCCTAACCACACCGCTTCTAAACCAAAGGCATCCGCCAAACGGAACGCCATACCCACATTAAGCGGATCGTGCCAGTTATCACAAGCAAGAATCAGTGGAAACTTTCGTTGTTCCCAGCTAGTCTCGAAATGGGTAAGTTGTTGTTCGGCGGGCAAATGCTTATCCGTTGTATGGTTTGAAAAATCTGGGTGTAGGTGAAGTTAGCTCACTCCGTTCGCGGTGGAAGTTCACTAGCGTTCACGGTGGAAGCTCCCTGCCGGTCGCGGGCTAAGCTCACTTCGTTCGCGGTAGTAGCTCGCACAGCTCGCGGGTTAAGTTCGCATTCGCTCACGGGGATAGCTCACTTCGTTCGCGGATCAAGTTCGCGTTGCTCACGAGGAAAGCTCGCAAAGCTCGCGGATTAAGCTTCCTTGCGGTCGCGGGAAAAGTTCACTAGCGTTCACGGTTGGTGCTCGCAAAGCTCGCGGGAACGTAGCAGCCGTACACGGCGGGTGCAGTTTTAGCATCAAAATCTAAAGAAGACTGCATTAACCACGGCCGCCAGTAAGCTATTTCCGCGAGCGTTAGTGAGCAACTCCCGCGAGCAACGCGAGCCTTCCCGCGAACGTCAGTGAGCCTTTTCCGCGACCGCCAGCGAGCTAATACCGCGAACGCAAGGGAGCTTCCACCGTGAGCACAGCGAGCTAATACCGCGAACGCAAGGGAGCTTTACCCGCGAGCCCAGCGAGCTAATACCGCGAACGCCAGTGAGCTTCCACCGTGAGCAACGCGAACTTATACCGCGAACGTCAGTGAGCCATTTCCGCGACCGCAAGGGAGCTTAATCCGCAAGCCCAGCGAGCTAACACCGCGAACGCCAGTGAGCTCCATCCGTGAGCAACGCGAACTCAACCCGCGAACGCCAGTGAGCCACTTCCGCGACCGCAAGGAAGCTTAATCCGCAAGCCCAGCGAGCTAATACCGCGAACGCCAGTGAGCTCCATCCGTGAGTAACGCGAACTCAACCCGCGAACACCAGTGAGCCACTTCCGCGAGCCCAGCGAGCTAATACCGCGAACGCCAGTGAGCTTCCACCGTGAGCAACGCGAACTCAACCCGCGAACGCCAGTGAGCCCCCCCTTAGTCACTCACCCGAAACGAAATATTACAGATCACACCATAAGTGCTAATCTTACCATCCTGTACGTGGGCTTTAATGTCCTTTACGTAAACAGAATCTACGTTGCGGATAGTCTTACTTACTTCCGTTACGGCGTTTTGAATAGCATCTTCAATGCTTACTTCGGAGGAGGCGATTACTTCAATTACTTTAACAATCATAGTTCGACGTTTTGGTGTTTATACGAAGAACGGAAAGCTAAGTCACTTCTCACTTACCGTTCTCGAAGTCTATCCAAGATACATAAATTTGGTAGGCCTCTACGACATTTTAACACCTTCCGCGGCAGCATTTCTCCACTTCGTGGTATCTTTACCTTAAGAAGGGAAAGTTCAGATTTTTGGTCTTCCCCGCAATAACATCCCAAGAACAGCAGTCTATAAAAAGCATTGCCCGTTTTTTATACCCTGCCAGAACATATCAACATCCATGCGCCAACCGTATGTGCGCCTTATAGCTTTGTTTGTCATCCTCCCCCTCTTGCTCTCGGAGGTTGTGGCCCAAAACTGTGGCCAACGTGATACCATTATTTTCCTACCCAATTCTACTGCCAGCATCGATCTGGAGATTAGCGATTATTTCAATGATGATCTTGCTGACCCCATGCAAGGGCTTTGTGCTATTGAACTGGGCTTTGTGCATCAATTTGTCGAGAACTTTGAATTGAGTCTTACCTCGCCCGATGGCCAAACGGTTAACCTTCTAGGCCCCAATAGCGATGATGCGCTCGCCTTTACCCCCGGCACGCAATGGAATATTACCCTTGTCAACTGCGCCACAGTAGCTGAACCCGATAGCGCCTTTGCCGACCAATGGGACAATGAGCAAACCGAAAACTGGGTCCCTTTTGGAAATTATACCGGTTCCTACTACCCTTTTGATGGCTGTCTAGAGGATTTCAATACCGGGCCAGTTAACGGCACCTGGACGTTTGATATCACCAATGACCCTTCCAATAATCCGGGAGCCATTACCTACATACGACTCATCTTTTGCGATAGCCGCGGGGTAGAGTGCTGCTTTGCGGTAGCCGGAGAATGGGAAAACGACAACATTGCCGCCTGCCTCGGTGCGGATACCCTGCTGATTGAACCCGATTTATTCTTTCCGCTAGGCCCTGCCGACACCACTGAATATGGCTACGCCTTCCTAATCGGCGAAAGCGGTATTTACCAAGAGCTGGATTCGCTATTAGATCTTCGTGGCGCTCCGCCCGGTGAATACGAGATCTGCGGCTTCTCCTATCGCCGCTCTCAGTTAGACAGCCTACCCCTACCCGACGGTATGTTGACGCTGGATAGCATCCGTACCAACTTGGAAGGCCTAGAGCCCTTGCTCTGTGCTCAACTTACGCCCGAGTGCCTACGGGTATCCATTCAGGCGCCTCCCGATACCACTCGCCTCAACGAACGCATTTGCCGTGGCGATAGCATCGTCGTCGGCACCCAGTCCTTTATGGATGGTGGCTTCTATACTGTTGACCTACTGAGTGAGGTGGGTTGCGATAGCGTCGTCACCCTTGATCTTTTTGTGCAAGAGGTGCAGTTTACGGCCTTAGACAGCATTGTTTGCCCAGGAGATACCGTGTTCGTTGGAACAATGCCCTATTTCGAAACGGGCATTTATCAAGATACCCTGCCAAGCGTTGAATTGGGCTGTGATAGCATCATCACGCTTAACCTTACGGTGCTGGCCCAGCAAGTTACCATACTCGATCCGGTCATTTGCGCCGGAGGGTCTTTCATGGTTGGCGATAGCACCTTGACCACACCCGGGCAATACCAAATCTTACTCACCTCGGTAGCTGGTTGCGATAGCTTGGTCACCGTCAATCTAGAAGTGCTCGATCCCATGGCGCGAATTACGGGTGACGCCCTAATTAATTGTGCCCAACCCGGACAAATATTAAGTGCTGCTAGCTCTACCCCATTTGCCGATCTGAGTTTTCAGTGGCTGGATATGAGTGCTACCGAACTAGGTACCGGAGATCAATTTAGCGCTAGCGCGGATGGTAATTATGTCCTCCTGGCCAGTCAAGAACTACTGGGAACTACCTGTACCTCTCGCGATACCTTCCTAATCACAGCCAACTTTGCTACACCAACGGCTGATCCAGGTTCACCACCGCTACTCACCTGCGCGGAAGACACCATTACCATTGGTGGGATGAGTACCAGCCAAGGCCCAGCCTATATTTACGAGTGGACCACTGCTGGTGGTAATATCATCGGCCCAAATGATGGTCCTTTTGCCACTGTGGATCTCGCTGCACAGTACCAACTAATTGTGCAAGACACCTTCAGTTTTTGTCGAGACACCGCTATGATCAACGTCACCGCAGATCAGGTGGACCCTGCGGTGCTCATTGAGCCTACCTTTACACTGAACTGCCTCGTTACAGCGGATACCCTAGATGGCAGCGCGTCACTGCAAGCTGGCTTTGTGGCACAATGGACTGGTCCGTGCATTATCGAAGAACCGGCCCCAGGCCTGGCCATTGTAGATTGCCCAGCTTGGTATTTCCTGGAGGTCACCAATACCGCTACGGGTTGTAGCGCCATTGACTCAGTATTGGTAGATGAAGACCTTTTGCCTGCTACCGCAATTATTGATCCCGCAGATACCCTCACCTGTGCACAACCAGAGGTGATCTTGGATGGTAGCGCTTCTACCCCACCCGGCTTACTTGATTTTAGTTGGCTGGGGCCAAACAATGAAACCGGTACGGCGAATACGCTTGCGGTCACTGCTGGTGGTGAATACGAATTGATCGTTACCCGTCAGGATAATTTTTGCCAGGATACCACTACCGTAACGGTTTTCCAAGATACCCTTCATCCCATCGCGGATACCGGACCAGGTTTTAACCTTACTTGTACCCAAGACTCCGTCGTTCTGCGTGGCCCCAATACCTCTACCGGACCGGATTTTTCCTACAACTGGTTCGAAAACGGTAATCTGATTACCGATGAAAATACCGACAGCCTGCTCGTGACGGCTGCCGCCACTTATACCATTGAGGTAATTGATAACAGCAATGGCTGCTCGGCCACCGATATGGTTATTATCACCGAAGACTTTGTCCCCCCAGAGGATGTCGAAGCTGGCCCCAATCAGTTACTCAGTTGCGGAGGAGACATTGTCATCCTCAGCCCAGACAGCACCCTCTTCTCACGCCCCGTGAGTTGGGAATGGACGGCAGATTGCATCGAACCTTATTCCGACACCTGGGCGCTGGCGACCGATTGTTCGGGGCGTTACACCCTTACGGTAACGAACTTAGATAATGGTTGCTCGGGCAGCGATACCACCCGCGTCAATGTTACACCTAACTTCAGTCAGGCAGTCTTGCCAGATACGGCTTTCCTTTCGTGTGTTGATGGGACTGCAATCCTAGACAATACCGGAAGTGTAGGGACGCTCTTCAATTGGTTCCGCGACGGCCTAAGCATTACCCTCCCCAATAACCAACCTTTGGTAGACGCACCCGGAATTTATACTTTGATCACTAGTGACCTTAGTTTATCCTGTGCCGACACCGCTCAGGTAAATGTCGTTTTTGACTGTGCGCCGCTGGCTATTATCAATACGCCAGACACCCTTACTTGCGCTCAGCAATCTATCATTCTGCAGTCCAGCGATAGTCAAACAGTAGGCCCCAACAACTACCGTTGGGAAGGCCCTGACCCGAGTTGTTTTGTTTCACCTACGGACCAACCTACCGCAGAGGTTGTCTGCCCTGGGACCTACCGACTCATCATCGAACATGCCTTATTTGGCGAAGCAGATACTACCGAAACTATTGTTCTCATTGATACCATCGCCCCCCAGGTAGATGCCGGAGAAAATGTGCAGCTTACCTGTACCAATCCTACGGCCAATCTGAATGGAACAGTACTGAATCCGGGTGCCCCACTCACTTTTGCCTGGACCAACTTTGTACCGGGTGATACCCTAGCGGAAACCCAGGCCTTCAGCACACAAGTAGCGGGTACTTATCGCTTTTTCGCTCGCAATAGCAACAATGGGTGTGTGGGAAGTGACATCGTTCAGGTAACACTCAATAACACCACTCCTACCATAGCCTTTGGCAGCAGCGTTTATCCCTGCGAAGCGGATTCCTTCCTGCTGGAAGCCTTCATCAGTCCCGAAGCTGCATACGAATACACCTGGACTGGACCAGCAATACAAACCCTCACGGATAGTGCTGCGGTATGGATTACGGGGCCAGGTATGTACACACTCTCAGTTCTCAATACGGAAACGGGTTGCGATGCCCTAGACAGTATTTTAGTTATTGAACAGACCTGCGTACCCTGCCTGGAGCTACCGCAAATGGATACCTTGGATTGCCAAATCACTAGCCTTGAGTTAGACGCGACCTTCTGCCGCCCGTGTGTGGATTGCACTTTGCAATGGTCCGATGAGTCCGGCCAGATACCCGGTGAGGAAAGTCTAAGCTTGAATGTAACAAGTCCGGGCATTTATATCCTGACCGCTACGGATACCCTAGGCTTTACCAGTAGCGTAAGTACTACAGTGATATTACTGGATGATCCACCGATGCTAGATCTGGGGCCGGATCTTATTTTAACCTGTGATAGCACAACAGTTACCATTGCGAACCAAATCGCCAACACCCCAGATCAGCCGCTGGGCTATCAATGGTCAGAATTGGTGCTGGGCGTACTGCCAGAGACCGGGCCAAGCCTGGAGGTAAGTGAGATTGGCACCTACGTACTAGAACTCACCGATATGATAAGCGGTTGTTCGATCACCGACACCCTGGAAGTTTTGGATGACCGCCAAGACCCCACTGCGGAGGCTGGCCCCGAACAGGTGCTTACCTGTCAGAGCAGTGTGGTGATCCTAGACGGAAGCGGCTCGACGCTAAGTGGCGTGAGCTTCGCCTGGGCAGGCCCTAATGATGCCTGCCTGACTGGAGCAGACTCAAACAGCCCACTGGCCACCTGCCCGGGTTTGTATACACTAGAAGTAACCAACCTTTCCAATGGTTGTTCCGCTCAGGATATCGTTCGGGTCACCATCAATGAGGATGTACCCGAAGTACAAGCGTTTCCGGATACTACCCTTACTTGCAATATCCAAGAATTACTCCTGAGCAGTACACCTCCCGATGGAGGGAACTTCACTACGAGCTGGTGCCCACTCGATGAGATGGGAGATGAAATTAGTGTTGCCTGTGCATTGGGACAAACCGATACGCTCGTAAATCTTCCCGGACAGTATCGCTTTACGGTAGTGAACGACGATACGGGTTGTGCCAACAGCTTCGTGGTTACGGTAGGTATTGACACCATACCACCAATCATCAACGCCGGCATGAATGACACCCTGGGTTGTAATGACAACAGTATTCAGCTCAATGCGCAGGTACCCGCCAATGTTACGCTGAACTGGACTGGCCCAATGGGGGCGACCATTTTGAACCCCGATACGAGCACGCCCACCGTAGATGCTGTCGGCTGGTATTTTCTAGCGGCCACTTCTACAGCTAATGGCTGTGTGGCTATTGATAGTGTGCAAATTCTAGTTGATGCCAATACCCCCATCCTGGATGCTGGGGTGGATACTTTACTGAATTGTGCTAATACGAGCATTCGTCTCAACGCCAGTGGAGATACCTTTAATGGTGATCCCATTTGGCAGTGGGATACGGACACGGGTATAATTTTAGCGGATGCGGACCAACCTACGCCCCTGGTTGGAGACGCTGCTTTCTACTTTGTCACGCTCACCGATAGTGGGAACGGCTGTAGTATTCAAGATACCGTGTTTGTAGATGCGGATTTCCGTCGCCCTGACGCCTTGCTTGTCGAACCCGACAGCTTGTTACTCACCTGCGCACAGGATACTTTACTGCTCGATGCAAGTCCTTCGCTCAGTGCGACCGGTGAAGCCATCACTTACAGTTGGGAAGCTACACCGCCCGGCAATCTCTTCCCGGATTTATCGGCCCCGACCGTATTCACGGATCGTACCGGCAATTACCGCCTGATTGTTCAGGACGAAGGCAATGGCTGTCGGGACACCCTTGCTTTCTTTGTTGACGTGGACTTCCAGGCACCAGAACTAGTCATTGCCAATCCCGCGCCCTTAGATTGTGCCAACATGAGCACCCTGCTCAGCACCTCTACACCCGCAGATTCTACCGGTTTTACTTTTGAGTGGAGTGATGAGCAAGATCAGATTATTAGTGCCAACGCTACTGCTGAAGCTACTAGTCCGGGTTTCTACAATCTGCTTCTAACCGACGAAGCTAACGGCTGCACCAGCACCACTACAGTAGAAGTACTGATCAACGATGAACTTCCAAGCGTCATTATTGCTGTACCACCGGCCTTGACCTGTGAGCAGAGTTCGGTTATCCTAGATGGTAGTATGAGTTCACAAGGTTCGAACTATACCTACCAATGGAGTTCTCTTGATGGAACGCTGCTTGGTAATGGTTTGGCAGCAATAGACAGCACCAGTATGCCAGGTAGCTACGTGCTTGTGGTAACCGATACTACCACCGGTTGTACCAATGATGAATCAGTGGTAGTTTCCCAGGAAGGTCAACCGATTCTTGGCCTTGAAGTCGCTGCTCAGGGACCACCTTGTGTAGGGGGTACTTTTGGAAGTCTTAGCGTTGATGAAGTTGTGGGTGGAACCCCGCCTTTCAACTACGCGCTTAACAATGGAATAATGGGGCCATTCTCTTTCTTTGATGACCTCCTACCGGGAAGTTATGAACTGCAAGTGCAGGACGCCAATGGTTGTAGCTGGACCGAAACCATCATCTTGTCCGAAGCGCTTGATTTAGAAGTAGACCTGGGCCCCGACCTGGAAGTGGAACTAGGCGACAGTATTCAACTGAAGCCACTGACCAACCGCCCGATCAGTTCGTGGCAGTGGACCTCCGATTTCTTTTCGACCAACGCCCCGTTTGAACCCGTAGTAACGCCCACCGAAACACAGTTTGTCCTCCTTACCGTATTTGATGACAATAACTGCACCGCTACCGATACCATTCGCATATTCGTGGATACGGATCGCGATGTCTTTATTCCTACGGCCTTTTCTCCGGATGGGATTGGGGAAAACGAACGCTTCACTATTTACGCTGGTGACGAAGTGGTGATCATACAGAGCCTACGCATTTTTAGCCGCTGGGGGAATATGGTCTTCGAGCAAGAGAACTTCAGCCCTAACGATCCGAATTTGGGTTGGGATGGTACGCTGTGGGGTGAGCCCTTAAATGCTGCCGTCTTTGTGTATTACGCAGAAATACTCTTCACCGACGGGAAAAGCGAACTCATTACGGGGGATGTGGTTTTACTGCGTTGATCGTGTGATAGTTCTCGGAGAACTCCGAAGTTCTCCGAGAACTACTACAAGCTATCCTCCCGCCAAACTACTGATGATCATAAAGAAGCCCACTCCGATAGCACCGTAAAAAATGGTTCCCCCGCTCGAAGCAGCCGTTAGGCCAATACCTACCAGCATCAGGATGACACCAATGGCCATTCTGGCACCATTCACTCCCGAATCCGAATTCTGTCCGGCAGAAGAAGCGGAGTAGGCCCGACGGGGGCCTTGTCCAGCCTGCCTTTGTGCCTCTCCGGGAATAGGAACATTTTTTTCTTTCATCACCGCCATGAGTGCACTCATTTTCACCAGGTCATTAATCATATTTTCCTTGGTATGATTCTGACGTATACGATGAAACTCTCTGGTTAAGTCTACAGATCCGAGCGTACGGTAGTGGGTTTCGAATTCAGCTTGTTGCGCGTTGTAATCAGCCATTTCTGTTCAATTATTTTGGTATAAATTTAGGTAACTCAAGCCCTTACTCCCGCACTAAATCCGAAATAATCTGGTTTCGGGCCTGTTCCACTTGCACCTGGTTTTGGTAGACCTGGCGTAAAAACCGAGCCTTTGCCGACTGCTGTTCCTTGAGCAAGGCTGCCGCTTGTTCCAGTAGCTGTTGGGCCTCGCCGGCACATGTAGATTCGGGATCAATTTTAGCCAACTCCTCTACGGCTGCTTTAGGCTCTTCTAAAGTCAATTTTGCCCGGGCAGCACTCAGGTGTTGAGCACAGAAGGCTTCCTGATACTGATCGTAATAGCGAGCTCGTTGGCGTTGAGCAAAATCGTAGCAATCTGCATCAGCGGGTACAGCATTAGCCAAGGCTAGCGCGGCCAGTGGTTCATCATTATTGGCGAGCTTTACAGCATCCGCCATTAGTGCATGGCAGGGGCCAGCAAAGGCCTCCCGATAATCGGCCGCTATTTTTTGGATGATAATACTGAGCTGCGACGTACCGTTTTGCAATTGCATCAATGCCGCACGCCGAGCTTGCTCCGCACTAGTACCCGTTGACATAATTTGGCTTACCTCGGCCGTCAGCACGCGTTGGCTCCCACTGATTCGACTTTCTATATAGAGTTGGTAAGCAGCGGTGTGGAGACGACGCATGCCATCAATCATCCCCTCTTGCACGGGAGACATACGTAGCGATAGCATCACCCCAGAGAGCGTATCAACCGTACAGCCTTCTCGGTATAGCAAGGCCGTAAACTGTTGTTGCAAATCCTCCTCTACCCCATCGGCAAAACGAAAGGTGGGCTTTAATTCTTGGGCGCTAAGCGAGATCGCCAAGGCACAGATCAACATTATACAAAGGGTATATCGCACAGGGAGTTAGTTTAGGGTAATGAAAATCTTATTGCCTTGCACATCACGATCGCAATCGTAGCCCAGGCCACGCAGAAAATTACGAAGTTTCACTGCGTAGAGATAAGCCCGATAAGGCTGACCATTGGTTGGGTGAAAGAAAGGAATGCGCAATTGATCAACAATCATCTTGGTTGCAGTCATGCCTTGTAGGTGATACTGTCCTCGTAAGGTGTTTTCTCCGAGCCAATTGGCAATGACTTCCGCCAGCAGTAAATCTCCACCGGTTACGGGAGAGTCCAAATCATAGGACGCTATGGGCCCCAACGAGATGTTTAAGGACAGGATACGCCCTGCCATCATCATATCCTGAAAGCCAGCAGTCATTTGCGGAATAAATTCCGGCAAGCCTTTGTCTACGGCCTTTAGCACCAGGCGGTCAAACTGCTTGGTATAGAAACTAGGAGAATGATCGGTATGGTTGGCTAGAGAAATTCCAGAAACCGCATCGTAGGCGGTGAGGATGACCCCACCTGTTGCGCCATTAAACGATTCGGTCACCACCGGCTCTACCTCTACATAAATGTCCGCTCCGGATACTTCAATGACCTGCTGTTTTACGCTGGTTTGGTTCCCCCACTCTATGGCCTGATCGTTAGACAATTGCCGAAGCCGGGCCCTTAAGTCAACCGTGCTGTAGCCCGCCTGCTGAAAACCTTCGCGAACGGCAGTCACTGCTGCGCGCATAATCTTATCACGCTCGAGGCGGTCACGCCAGTCCACTCCTTCCTTGGCAAAGGGAATCACCATAATAGTAGGCAGGTAGGTAGGCGTACTATCCAAACGTATTTCTTCTTGCGCCTGCAAATCACTAGAAGCTAGCGCTAATACCAAAATGCTGAGTACTAATCCGTATAGTCGTAAAATCGAAATTCGATTCATCATACTTTTCTTTCTGTTTAGCGGGTTTGGGTGCGTTCCTACTCTAACATTCCCATTGACATAAAGCGGAACAGCCAATGTAATTTTTGCTCACCGGCTATGGCGAATATCTCTTGCCCGGAATGGAAGGCGTCGTAGGTATCGCGGGCACCATCTAGAATGTCGCATTCTAAAAACTGACCGTCGGTTTTTCTAATTCGAGCTTCGGCAATGAAGATGGGGCGCGCCAGGCTATCCCCATTTACTAGGTAGTATTCATTGGTGTAAAGTCGCAAATTTTGCCCCCTCTGGGTCTCCATAGTACTCACCACCAACACCTCTGTGATGCGCTTACCCTTCTCCTTGATGGCATCCACCATTTGCATCCCACGTTGGAAGGACCTGGCAGCGAAGCTCCTTACAATACCAGATAGCTTTTCTGCCGCCTGTCGTTCTACCTGCCCCAGGAAGGCATCAGGTGGGAGGTTCATTTCGGGCTCCCCCATTTGGGTCTGGATAAAAGCGTTGAGTTCTATCGCTTCCGAACGCATCAGGTTGCCCGTACTCACATTGTACAAACTCACTTTGATGCGGTAGAAAATACTCACCGACTTACGAGGCAATCCATCCTCGCTCACCCACTGACGGGCATCGGGATCTCGCTGCAAAATGCGGCCCAGCAGAATATAGTCAGCACCGAGGGCAGCAATCTGCTCGCGGTCACTGGCCAGATAATCCTCGTGTCGTACTTCCTCACGTGCGAAGAACACGGCATCCATTCGCCGGCGATCTACCAGACGAAGGCCTTGTTGTTGGCTCAGCCCACGTTCAGCTGCTTCTCCCAAAAGGAGTAGGCTGCCTTCCTCAATGGGAACAACACTTTCAAAAGTGGGAATTCCAATAGTAGGCGCCGTTTGAGCAGACAGGAGGGCTGTACATAATAACAGGAAAAGGAAAGATGTTAAAAAGCGCATAATTCAGTATAGGGGTAACTCTGATGAACAGTAACGTGTGTTTATTGCTTTGACTACACAAAGGTAAGCAGGCTTCGTCAACTATTTTTAGTGGATGCCGTTTTCAAGCTTTGCCTTGCATTGTCCGTGTGCGGTCAGTTTCCAGCAAATGAATGATCTTTACGGATGGAAACTGCGTTCTAAGGGCGTTATACATTCGAAAATAATTAAGCATATGAAAGCCACATATTGGAATCTCTTTTTTGTACTGGCATTATTTGCCTGCAATCCCTCTAATACGCAAACCACACAAGCGGAAGAGAGCATTATGAGCACGGAACCAAAACCCGTCTACAGTGCCTCCAATACGCCCAGTCTGGAAGAAGCTCAACTGGTAGAATCGCTTGCCGACTACGAGCAAGCCATCTTTGCCAGCGGCTGCTTTTGGTGTACAGAAGAAGTCTACGAGCGCGTAGTAGGGGTACACGCCGTTTATTCAGGCTACATTGGTGGGAACGATCCAAATCCTACCTATCGGGAAGTTAGCTCAGGTATTACCGATTATGCAGAAGCGGTGATTGTCTATTACGATCCAGAGGTAGTGTCCTACGATCTATTGCTAGAGTTCTTCTACGCTAGCCATGATCCTACGCAGATCAATCGCCAGGGACCAGATGTAGGGCCGCAGTATCGCTCTGGCGTCTTCTATCTCGATGACGAGCAGAAGAACAAAGCGGTAGCTTATCAGGAAAAACTGGATAATTCGGATAAATACAGTAGGAAGATTGCCACTGAAATTACGGCAGCAAGTACGTTTTATCTGGCGGAAGAATACCACCAGAACTACTATCCTGCACACCCCGACAATCCGTATATCCAGCGCGTGAGCCGCCCGAAAGTGGAGAAATTTGCGAAGGAATACGCTCAGTATCTGGAGAAGGCCTAAGCACTACCATCTCTCAAAAATCAGAAGCGGCCCCGTGGTATACACTGCGGAGCCGCTTCTTTCTTCATCTGGTTTTTATTGAAGTTGTCTAAAGTTTCTCAAATGATCTATTTGCAAGTCATTGATCCCGAATACTTCAGCTATTTTTCGTCCCGGACCTTTCGGGTACGAAACTCAAAATGAGCTTTGTCTTCGATATCAAGCACTTACAACTAGTTTCATTCCAAAACCTTAGACAACTTCATTTCTTGATCACCCGCAGGTGTTCCCTCCACTGATCGCCAACGATCAGCAATTGGTATAAACCGGGGGGTAGTATTCCTAGGTCAACCGTAAGTTCGTTGTAGCCTTTATCCATTTGCAAGGCCCGATTCTGGACGATTCGCCCTTCTTGATTCATAACTAGCAACTCCGCGCTTGTATCCACTGAGCTCCAACCACGAAGCTGAGCCAGGTCAGGTGTTGGATTTGGATAAACCTGCCAGGGCATTTCTTCCGCTGTTGATCCGCTGTTGGTCACGATACGTAGCCCCTGTTGTTCATCATCTCCGTTATTTTCGCTGATCCACTCAATGGTATAATCTTCGGCTTCGCCGTAGCTAAGATTGCTACAAAGGGCAGGACTCGTTCCGTAACGCATTGCTACTCGCAAGCGAGTGGTCCCGCTCAAGCCGTCGGGTGGAACAAAGCTGAAACTGGTACTTCCCAAAACAGGGCCCATCACCGCTACTTCCTCCCCAGCGTCCGCAAAATCGCCATCCTTGTTGTAGTCAATCCACACCTTCCAATTCTCGTTGTAGGGTGTGCTTTGGTAGCCGGGTACTAGCTCAATCTGCTGTTCTTCACCAACAGTCATAGGTAGAATAATGCTGGTGTAGTCACCAAAACCATCATCGTCCCCACTAGCGTAGTTATTTCCATTTACATTCAGGGCATCAATCCACTCGTAAGTGGTACTAATTCCGCGTACCTCGCAGTACTCCAATTCAGGCGTTTCATTACCTGATTGATCGTCAATAGTGGCCACAGTGGTAGAGGAGCAAGCATTGGCATCAGTTACGATCACCACATATTGCCCCGGCGCCAAGTTGTCGATCGTCGTCGACTCCGCTCCATTATTCCATTGTACCTGATAGGGAGGAGTGCCGCCATCGATAGCTAAGTCAATGGCACCATTTTGATCATCCGTCACGTGGGTTACCTCTACACTCAGTTGTAATTCATCCGGACTCGTGAGTGGAAAACCGCGGATCGAAGCGCAGCCTCCAGCATCAGTCACGGTTACCACGTACACCCCAGCACCTAAGCTAAACCGGTGGGCTTCAGTAGCACCATCCGACCAGTTGTAAGTGTAAGGAGGCACGCCATTGCTGGCAGTCAAGGCAATCCAGCCGTCGCTGCTACCGGCACAACGTGGGTTCGCGCTCGCTTCTGACACCTGTACCGCTGTAGGATTAACCAGGGTTTCTGCTTGTTCACTGCTACAATTACCGGCCGTAACTGTAACGGAATAGGTCCCTGCTGTAAGATTATCGATAGTAGCCGTAGTCTCGCCAGTACTCCATTGATATTGATAGTTGCCATTACCTCCTTGTGCATTGGCAGTAATTGTTCCACTACGTGAATTACTACAACTTGGCATAATTGTCTCTAGATTGACGACCAGTGGACTGGCCTGCGCTACTTGCACACCGTGTGTGAGCTGACAACCATTAGCATCGATAACCAGTACGAAATACTGTCCTGCCGTCAGGTTCTGTCGTACGAGTTCGCTTCCTCCGTCAGCCCAACTGATATTGTAGGGTGGATTACCACCAGCAACGTTCAGTACAATGCTGCCATCACTACAGCTTGAAGGTGTAGTGAACGAAGTGATTTGGATGGAAGGTGGAGCCTGGAGACTAACCGTGGCCGTGGCCGTTTGGTCTCCATCGGTAACTGTGACGACGTAATCACCACTCGGGAGTCCACCAACTGTTGGTCCGGTAGCGCCGTTACTCCAGCTGAAACTGTAGTTACCATTGCCACCGCTTACGGCTGCCTGAATGACACCATTGCTACCGCCGGTACAGGTCACATCATTCAGAACAGATGCGGTAAGCGTCAAAGGTGGAGCTGCGTTGGGATCAACACAGAACACCTCATAGCTGATGCTGCCAAAGTTACCACCACTGGCCATGATATTACCGGCAGCGTCGCGGAGTTGGTACCAACCATCGCCATGGCTGCAGCACATCCCATCGTTATAGGCATCCTGTACCACCAGTGTAAAGCAACCGGGTGGTAAACAGACGATCTCTTCGTGGTACGAAAACGAGGCTAATTCGCCGTAAGGCCCGCCCGAAGCCCGAATAGACCCATCGGAACCTAGAATATACCAAGACGTTTCTCCCGGGTAACGATCAAACTGGAACGCCAAGGTGACATTGCTTTCACAGCCAAAGTGTTCGTAATACTGAGCTATAGCTCTACGCCCTTCTCGCCCGCTAGGAAATACTGGAGCAACCGACAACCAGTAATCATCACCAACCACTGCCGGCATTTGGTATTCACTGGAGGTTGTACTACCAATGACTTCCATGTACCGATCGCCCAGTGCGTAGATCTTGTAGCTACTAGCAGCAGGGTTCAACTCCCACTCTAAAAGCGCTACCTGGCTATTCTGGTAGGTGGTAGAAAAAGTCACCTCTGATGCCACTACCGCTTGATGCCCAGACGTGGAAGTGAGCCCCGAACGTCGCAAGCGAATCATCAACTGATCAGTAGTGATTTGCGGAACTGTCCATTCGAGAGCGCGCGTTGTGGGGGGAATATCCGTCGCCAGATTTAGCCAGCTTTGGCCGCCGTTGGGCGAGTATTCCAAGCTAAAAGAGGCCGGTGAATCAATGGCGTCCCAAGTCAGAAGGACTTGCTCTCCGGGTAAATAAGTTGCTCCTGCGCGTGGACTTAGCATTTGCATTTCGGACAACTCATAGCTATAGACAACAAAATAGGTTTGCGGCCCTTCCGGGACTTGGAAGCCAGTGATTTGCACTTGATACGAACCAAGCGCAGGTTCAGGAATTGAAATTTGTTCTACATTATTGATATGGTCGGCACCGGGTAGTGCATCGCGTTGTAAACTATCCAGATTGGCCACCGAGCTAGGCACCCAAGGCATGATGGTTTGCCCATTCGCTCCGACCATTCTCAACTCCAGATCGTTGACTAATGCGCGGCTGCTCAAAACGCTGCCCGCAGGGTCGTGCCAGTACAGCATCACTTCTAAATTTCGCGCACCAGCTGGTACGTTCAGGTCGAATTGCTGCTGCTGGCCATTCTGGATAGTGGAGGTATAATATTGGTTATTAGCCAAGGCTGTAAGGGCCTTACTAGCGTTCATGCGCCCCCAACCATAGTGATAATCAGGGCCAGCTGGTCCCATATCATCAGCTGTGTTGAGAATCATGGCTTTGATCAAAGCCGAAGAGGGGTATTCCCCAGCATTGACCTCCAGATACTGCTCGTACAGAATGCTCATCGCACCCGCTACATTAGGAGCAGCCGCTGAAGTACCGGAGCTGAAGCGGTAGGTATTTTCTGGACCGGTAGTGCGATCAAACTGCCCCAGGGCACTCAAGTCGGGCTTAATCCGCCCGTCGGGGGTAGGCCCGCGGCTACTACTAGCTAAAAGCAGGTCATTCCACTCCACATTACCAACCGCAAGGACATTCTTGCCCGCCTTGCGGCCACCAGTGATGGTAGCGTAATAATTACCGTTGCTGTTTGGCCCCAGCCAACTGTAAGCATTGAAACAGGGATCTGTACCATGGTTACCCGCCGAGAAAACGTGGGCTAGGTAGGGATGATCGTACACCTGCTCATCGATTTCGCTGGTGCTCAATTCGTATACCTCACCGCAGCCTTCACCAAAGGAAGTAGAAGTAATGGCAATACCGTAATCTTCGAAATGAAGTGGGGCCCAGTCTATATGATTATTCGTGGCAATATCAAAAAGGTGAACTGTGGCCCCAGTGGCGGAACCTCTGGTGGAAGGATCAATATTACCTGCCCCAGCAGCCATTCCGCTAGTCATTTCGGCGTGTGCGCCAGTATCAAATTGGGTGTGATCCACCAAGCGACCGTGGAAATCGAGGTGCCGTACGGCTCCATCATCACCAATGCCAATAGCAATACCTTCGCCAGTGTATCCCAAGCCAGTTCCTGGGTCGACCGCAGGAATCCGGCTGCTGCTACGACCACGATCTCCTTCCGGAAAAGGTGTGGTGGGTGCCGACTCAGTATATTGTAGAGCTGGACTTGCCAGAATGTCTGGTAGAAGCTCTACCGCTACCCGATAGTGCACCCATTTTTCAGTGATGCTAATAATATCGGCACCTTGAACTCCAAGGTCTTGCGCCAATTGCAACAGGCTTAAGCCCGGAAAAGGAATACCTACCAACTCGTAATCATCTCCGTTTTCACTGCCCTCACCTGTTCCCAAAGGTCCAATTGGCCTTTTGTGCTGGGGCTCTAAGGGCAGTAATTGAGTAACGGATTGGGGCAACTGAATATCAGCTGGCCCATTGTAACTGGCTAAATAAGCGTAGGTAGGAATGTACTGGTGTAAGACTACACCTTGCTCAGAAAACTGAGCTTTTTCTTCATCAGTTAGGATGTGATCAAACTGAATAATCGCGTAACATCGACCGTCAGTTGAACAATTGTTTTGTGGCCACGCAGTCGGTAAAGTGTTTCGTTGTAGTGTGGTACTGGGAACTCGCTCGTTGTTTAAAAAAATTGGACCGTTCGCTTGAGCACCTGCAACTTGAACAAATACGCATACCAAACTGAGCCATACGAAAAGTCGCATAGTTCTGTGTTTAAATGTTTGGTTGGGAATACGGGCTAATTCCCGATTCCTCGCGTATCAGATGGAAGGTGCGACTACAAGATGTAATGTGTAGTCGGCTCTACTTGTGTTGCGTTATAGTGCTGCACGTGTTGCTAACAAGGGAAAGGAGGAGTACGTATCAGATTAGAAGCAAATATATTGATTTTTTACAAATATATATTATTTACAGACACCAAGCCTGTATTATTGGTGACAAAGCACCAATATCACCATACAAACGCAGCAAAATCTATTACAACACATTATCTAGAAACGAATATAATCCACTGGATCAACCGGCACTCCACGCCACCACAGCTCAAAATGAAGGTGTGGACCGGTGGTCTGATGCCCCGTGTTTCCAATAATGGCGATGGCTTCTCCGCCTTTGACAAAGCTACCTACTGTCTTCAGGAGTTCCTCGTTATGCTTATAGAAGCTGATAACACCATTCTGGTGTTGTATCCCCACGGTGTATCCGGTATTGTAAGTGTAATCGGAGATAATAACAAAACCGTCCATTGCCGCCTTGACAGCGGTTCCTTTTGGTGCAATGATGTCTACCCCTAGGTGGTCTATTTCTGCATCAAAGCGACCGATAATCTCTCCCCGGATAGGCGGCACAAAGTACAACTGTTCCAGCGGGACATCGCGGCTACCGGAGATCGGCTGCCGGAAGTTGCTACGCGCAGCTTGACCCACTGATTCCAATTCCGCATCTCGCCGTAGGCTTATTTCCTCCGCAGAGATGGTGACTTCTTCAATATTTTCGAGATTGGCTAGTGCCGAAGAGTCAAGTTGTTCTTGTGCTTCTAACACCGATTGATATTCGCCTAGCAGGAGTTTACGAAAGTTATCGGCATAAGTAGTTTGTGCTTCCAGCTCTCGTTCTAGTACTTCTACCTCACCGTATAACTCCATCAATTCCTCCCGCTCGACCTGATTGCCAAAACCGGGCAAATACTTTTTGAGGGGAGTGTACGCAATCAGCAAGACGACCACAACCGCCACCAGGACCACAATACTGCTCAGCGCCAAATAGACGTTCATCAAACTGAGCTGGAACGAGCGTACCTCTTCGAAGGTTTCTTCGTTCATTACCTGCAAGCGGTAACGATTACTAAGGCTGGCTCGCCAACGCTGCCAGGGGGACATAGGTTTATTTCCTTCTATTTGATCCATATTTCAGCTTCTAATCTATACTTCTGGGCAGATTAATGCGTTCAATGAGATGGGTTAACTAATACCCCAGACGTTGGTGCCAGTCCGTTAAAAAGGTAGTCTGGCGTACTGTAACGTTCGCAACAGGTGTTTGAAGTATGAGCAATTAAGAATTACCTTTGCGGGAAGATTGCGAAACCAGCGGCAAAGATAACTGATAATTTCATTGCCCTTCACAAAAAATATTTGGCTTGAAACAGATTAACAAGCTCCTCTTACTGGCTTTCTGCCTACTGTTGGTATCTGCTTGTACCACACAGAAAAAGCGTGGCGAGCTCTCGAAATTTGGCAAGCTGTGGCACAATACTACTGCCCACTACAATGGCTACTTTAACGCCAATGAGATCATCACAGAAAGCACAGTTGCGCTTTCTGACCAGCACGACGACAACTATCTCCAGCTTTTAGATATCTATGAATACATTGAGGTAGATAATCCACAGGCCGTAGCCGAACAGCTAGACGAAGCCGTAAAAAAAGTTACGGTAGTGGTTAATCTTCACCCTTACAGCCAGTGGACTGACGATTGCTACCTGCTAGCGGGTAAAGCTCTCTACCTCAAACAAGACTACGAAGGGGCGGAGAAAGCATTTCGCTTCCTACTGCGCGAATATCCTCCAGAAACAGAAGAAGACAAACCAGCCAAATCAGGAAGCCGAAAGAAGCGGGGTAAGTCCAATACTAGCAGCAGCTCACGTGATAAGAATAGTACTTCCTCCGCGGGCTTGGAAGGTGAAAAGCCGCTAAGTCGTCGGGAACGGATCAAAGCTCGTAAGCAGTACAACCGGGAGGTTGCTAAGCAAAAGAAGCAACGGGAACGGGATCGGAAAAAAGGCAACAGCAGTACCTCCACCACAAGCATGAGCAAGCGTCAACGGCAAAAAGCAGCCGAAGAACGCCGGGCGCAACAGGCCCGCGAACGCGAAGAGGCTACAAATGAAACACCAAACACGGAGGAGAATACCGCTCCAACTGCTCCTCCGCAAGCGGAACCGGAACCAGAACAGGAAGCGGAACAACCTACCGCAGAAGAAACGGAGCCAGCACGCACCGGGCTGATCCGTCTTTCTGACGATCCATCTCTCCAAGCCGATACTGATCCGGATGGGTATTTCTTAAAGCATCGTCCGGCTTTCCAGGAAGGTCAGCTTTGGTTGGCGCGTACTTTGATTGAGCGTGATAACTACATTGCTGCTCGTCGTATCCTTGCTCAACTGGAGCAAAGCCCTGCTACCTTTAGCGATATCCGGCGAGAGGTATCAGTAGCCATGGCGCACCTAGCTATACAAGAGAAAGACTATGAGGTAGCGGCACAGGCCCTGGACCAGGCTATCGAGCGCGCAGCAAACCGCAATTCCAAAGCACGCTACTCCTTTATTCAGGCACAGTTGTACCAGGAAATGGGCAACAGCCAGGGCGCTTACGCCTCTTATCAGGAGGTGGTCAAGCTGAGTCAGGACTACGCGATGGAGTTTGCGGCCCGCCTCAACATGGCGCAAAACGCTTACCTATCGGGACAAGGTTCTGCGGATGACGCCCTAGGTAATCTGGAGCGTCTGTTGAAGGACGATAAAAACCTTCCTTACCACGATCAGATTTACTACGCCATGGCCGGTATTGAGCTGGCGCGCGGTAACGAAACCGTCGGGGTGGAGTACCTGGAAAAAAGCCTGACCAGTGGCAACTCTAACCGGGCGCAACAAACAGAAGCCTACTACCGCCTGGGTATGCTGTTCTATGCAAAGGAAGATTACCTGACCGCTAAGGGTTACTTTGACAATACCCTGTCGGTAATGGGACCAGCGGATGAGCGCTACCTGCCAACCGAACGCCTGCGCAACAACTTGGTAGATATTGCCAAAAACCTGGAGATTATTACGCTGCAGGATAGTCTCTTGGTCATTTCTGAAATGACCCCAGAAGAGCAAGCCGAACTCGCTAAAGATCTGTACGAGCAACGCCAAGCGGGCGTATTAACCGAGGGTGGCACCGGGCAAAATAAGTTCAATCGAGGCAATACAGTACAAATCAATGGACCGGGACGTCCAGGAGGAAATCCGGCCCTGCAGCGCGAGTCAGACTTCTTTGCTTACGATGACCGGGCTATGAAACGCGGCGAACGCGAATTTGATCGCCGCTGGGGTGATCGTCCACTAGAAGATAACTGGCGCCGAAGAAATCGCCCGGATGCTGGCTTTAGTGACTCGGAAGAAGCAGAAGTAGTAGATCTTAACCTGCTGACGCAAAAACAAATCGACGACATACTGGCCGATGTGCCCAAAGATAAGGGCGGTCAGGAAGCAGCACGTTTGCAGATCAAGAAAGCGATGTATGAACTGGGTCGCTTGTATCGTGACCGATTGGAGAACAACGAAAAATGTGTGGCTATTCTAGAAGAACTCAATGAGCGATTCCCCGGCCACATTCACGAACTGGATAGTTGGTACTACCTCTATCTGGCGCATTCCGATCTGAATAATATCAGCAAAGCCAATACGTACCGGGATAAGATTCTGCAAAAATACCCAACCTCTACCTACGGACAGATTCTGCAGAATCCAAATTACGCACAGGAATACCTGGACGAAGAGCGACAGCAGAACCGCAAGTACGAAGAAGTATACGGCCTTTTTGAAGCGGGCCAATTTCAGGAGGCCCTGACCCAAGGGCAAGCCAACGTTAGCCGCCTGCCAGGCAAGCACCCATTGAAGCCACGCTACGCGCTTTTGATGGCGATGAGCACCGGCAGTACACAAGGTAAAGACACCTATATTTCGGAACTACAGAAAGTAGTCGCTACCTACCCCAGTACACCAGAAGAAGTGCGGGCTAAGGAAATTCTGCGTCTGCTAGGCGGTGCCGGAGCGAGCCTCCCTGGACAAGCATCTGAGGATACGGGCAACTTCAAGGTAGGTGAGAACGAGTTGCACTACATCATCATCGTTTTTGGTTCGGATGATGTTGATCTGAATCAGAATAAGATTAAGGTCTCCGATTATAACAGAAGTTACCACAGCTTGGATAAGTTGCGTATTTCTAATGTCTACTTGGGACAGAGTAATGACGTACCCGTTTTGGTACTGCGTCGCTTTAAGGATAAAGCTGCTGCCATGTCCTACTACAATGGCGTAGAAAAAAATGCCGGCGATTTCATTAATGCCAATGACGTTGACTTCCAAATGTTCCCCATCACCCAAAGTAACTACCGCGAGGTACTGCGTAACCGCTCGGTAGATGGGTATGATGTTTTCTTCCGCGGGAATTATTAGACTGGATTAGTTCTCGGAGACCTTTTGGAGTTCTCCGAGAACTTCTACTTCCCTTTCTCTACTCCTTCACTACCCGCGCTACATAAGTTTCATCCGCTGCGATCAAGTGTAGTATATACAGCCCGGCCGGCAGCTGCCTCAAATCTATTTCTGGTGCTCCGCCCTGAAAGCGTGTTACTAATTGTCCTTCTGCGGTAAATACCTCAATCCAGTCGGGCGCTATATTCGTTAATTGCAAACGACCATTTGTAGGATTTGGAAAGAGCTCAATATCTGTTTTGGCTATGTCAGTAGTAGGTACCGTACAAGCCTCTTCTACCTGAGCACGAATCTGACAACCGGGAGCATTCAGAAAAAAGGAAGTTTCACTTTCCTCTACCATCAAATAATCACAGATACTCTGGATGGCACAGTCTGAAAGTTGAGAATTGTAGGCAAGCTCTAACTCCATAATTGAATTGGCATCAATATTTGCTAAACCGTTGATGTCTGCCAGGATATCATTATGGAACAAGCTCAACTCCCCTCCTATCGAAGTGACACCAGAGAGTCCATCAAGATTCGTTAATGCATTATTGTAGAAAATCTTCAAGTTGAAGTTGATTGAAGTAATCCCTTCTAACCCCTGTAAGTTAGTGAGCGCACCGTTGTAGCCAAGGAGAAGATTGTTTATGGCAGTGACGTTAGACAGTGCACTCAGATCGGCCAAGACGTCATTGGAGCTAATCTCAAGATTTCCACCGATAGTGGTAATCCCCTCTAGACCGCTTAAATCAACTAAAGAAGAATTGCCGATAATCAGGAGTTCTCTTCCTACGGTAGTAAGAGAAGACAGTCCCCCTAAGTCTGTCAAGGCCGGGTTATTGGAGATCCAAAGCCCCTGCGGTACAAAGTCAAGGGCGAGGGGACCGGGGATTGCAGTAAGCAGGTCATTGTCCGTGATCTTCAGATCTTCTCCAACATAAACCACACCAGCGATGCCACTCAGATCAGTCAGAGCAGTATTGGTCATAATCTCCAGGTCACCAGCAATCGTGTCAACGGCCGCAAGTCCATTGACATCTTCTAAGGCGGCATTGGTGTATATCCCCAGATTATCACCTACGTAGGTGAGACTTGCTAATCCGTCTAAATCTGCTAGCACAGTATTGCTTGTTATGTACACACTTTGCCCAACAGTGGTCAGGTCAGCAAGTCCATTGATATTCGTTAGAGAGTCATTGTAACCAATTCTGAGATCGCCTCCTAGCGTAGTAATACCGGCGAGCGAATCTACATTCTTAAGGCTAGAATTGCCCGAAATCCGTAGGTCACCATCAACGGAGTCAAGACCAGCTATATCATCCAGATTGCGCAAGCCCTCCGTAAGCGCTATGCGCAAGTCACCCGCCACAGCATTAATCGCTGTTACTCCACTGAGGTTGGAAATATCGGATGAGCCGGAGTTTGGACCAATGTATAAACCTCCATCAAGCGCTGTGCAATTAGGATAGGTGGCCCCAAAAGCATCAATTTCCGCTTGGGTAGTCAATTGAACAGCGCCTTCTGGACATTGCGCGCTGAGATTCAAAACAGCAAAAGCAAGTACAGGTAAAATGGCTAAATATTTCTTCATACTAAGATCCTCTTTTCCCTCTTAATTGAATTACGGCGTATTTGGTAACTTTATTCTTATACTCCTTGCATGCCAAAGGTAAAACCCTCCTAGTAAAGAGCTGCTTCAAATTGAAATTTACCAGACATGGAGTAACTTACACCATCCGCATAGTACCCAAGAGCCGTATGAATCGTTTTGCCTTAGTAGTCTTATTCTTCAGCCTCCTGCTGTATCCGTGCACAAATCTGGCGGCGCAGAATACCATTGACTCCCTACAACGTATTATCGACGCCAGTGACGATCAGACAACACGGCTTGAAACCACCAACCACTTAGCCAAAGCATTCCTTAGGAAAGAGCAAACAGACACCGCCTTTGCCTTGCTGCAAGCGGCATACGTGGAGGCAGACGCGGTCAACCACCCATTCCAAGTTGAACTCTACTTTTCCATTGCTAAAGTATACGAATTGAGGGAGCTGGTAGATAGTGCAATACAGGCCTATGAGCAAACCCGAATCCTGGCTCAGCAATACAAAAATGACTCGTATGAAGCGCTCAGTTTAATGGAACAGGGGTACCACTATAGCAAGAAGAGTGACTTTCAGAAAGGCCTGGAGCTCAATAAGCAAGCTCTGAGTGTTGCTGAACAAGCAAACGATCCTAAAGTACTACTCCGGGTAGTCAATAGTCTTGGACGCAGCTACTCATTCGTTGCTGAGTTCGACTCCTCCAGCATGTATCTCCAGAGAGCCATTAATATTGAACGGGAACAACTAGGTGCTGATGCCAGAAAGGTCTTTGAGCTGTATACTAATATTGGGAATAACTACGGTCGGTCTGGGCAAATTGAGCAAGCCATTAGAGCGTTTGAAAAAGGGCTGGTTCTGATGCTGGCAGAGCAGGATAGCAACGGTATCTGTCATTCTTATCGGAACATTGCCACTGCCCATTACTTCAGTGGGAGTTATCCCGAAGCCTTAGAGCTTCTACACAAGGCCGTTAATCTTTTGGAAGGTTCAAGGCTGCATGACGACCAAGTAGCGAATCTCGATTTTCTAGGAGAAGTCTATTTTACGATTGAGGATTATGAAAATGCCGGCCGCTATTGGCAGAAAGCCATTGAATCCTGGCAAGCAGCACATAACGATGAAGATAATGCCGACTTATTATTCAAAAAGGGCCGCGTACTCCTCCTACAAGAATCCTATCAAGAGGCCCGTACTGAATTTATCCGGGCGGTAGAACTCAAAGATGCTGCCGGTGAATTTCTGGATGGAGATTGGTATTGGCATATTGGCGAATCGTGCGAAAAATTGGAGCAGTATGACCAAGCAGCACAATACTATAAGCTTGCAATAGAGAATTCTCCGTTCAACCAAAGCCAGTTCATCATTGCGAAAAGTCAGTTAGGGCTGGGGCGTATTAGTGAAAATCGAGGAAGTATAAGTCAAGCCAAATCCTACTTTCAAGAAGCTTACCAATTAGCAGGGGAGATTAAGTTGAAGGATATAGAAATGGAAACCGCCGCGGGGCTCTATCGCATCTTCAAAGGGGAAAGAAATGATGGGCAAGCCTTGCGCTATTTGGAAGCCTCCAAGGCTATTCAAGACTCTCTATTTAATGAAAAGAACACCCAGGAAATCACCCGTATGCAGGCGGATTTTGAGTTTGAGCAAGAGAAGCAAGAGATAGCGTATACGCAAGCACAAGAATTAGAGCGTCAATCCAATATTCGACGCATTCTTTGGGGAGCCCTGGCTGTCACGGCGGTCCTGCTATTTATTGCGATGCTGTATTTCCGCAATAAACAGAAAGCCAATGAACACTTGAGTAAACTCAATGCTGAAATTAGTGCACAAAAGGAAAAGCTGGAGGAAATGGACGAGAGTAAATCTCGATTTTTCACCAACATTTCGCATGAGTTCAGAACGCCATTGACCATTATTAAAGGAATGAGTGAAAGGGTACTGGATAAACCGGAGGTTCATCTGGAGAAGGGCGTCCAAATGATCCGGCGCAACGCTTTAAACTTGCTTAATCTGGTGAATCAGATTCTGGACCTACGGAAGCTGGAATCCAAGGAGTTGAAACTCAACCAACAGCAAGGGGACGTCATCGCTTATCTGAAATATATCATGGAGTCCCATAGTTCGCATGCGGAACAAGAAGGGCTACTCCTTCGCTTTGAGACGGAAGTGGATAATTTAACGATGGATTATGATGCGGAAAAGGTATTACGCGTAGTTTCAAATCTGCTCTCTAATGCCGTAAAATTTACACCGGCGGGTGGTCATATCTTCTTTCGACTGGGCCAGGGTACAATTCAGGGGCAAGATGCCCTACAAATTGAAGTAGAAGATACTGGTATTGGCATTGCTCCGGAGAATCTGCCGTACATATTCGATCGTTTTTACCAGGAAGATGACTCTGCTACACGTGTGGGAGAAGGTACGGGTATTGGACTAGCACTCAGCCAGGAACTGGTAAAATTGATGGGGGGCTCGATCAAGGCTACCAGTGAGGTCAATCAGGGCAGTGTCTTTACGGTCTTATTACCCATCACGAATACGGCACTTGCGCAGGATCAGCACTTAGATGATCAGACAGCAGGCATCCCACTTTTAGAAGCTAAAGCGGATCAGCAAATTGTGCGCACCACACCAGCGACCGCAAGTCAATCAGGCAAGCAAAAGCTATTGATCGTAGAAGACAATTTAGATGTGCAACAGTACCTGATAGCTGCGCTGGAAGACTACTATGATATTGACCTGGCTGAGAACGGAACCATCGGGATTGAAAAAGCCACAGCAACCATTCCTGACTTGATCATCAGCGATGTGATGATGCCGGAAAAGGACGGTTATGAGTTGACCGATATTTTAAAACAAGATGAACGCACCAATCACATTCCCATCATCCTCCTCACGGCAAAAAGTGATATCGACTCTAAAATTAGTGGTCTGGAAAAAGGAGCTGATGCCTACCTGGCAAAACCGTTCGAAGAGCGAGAACTCTTCGTTCGAATTGACAAGCTCTTGGAACTTCGCAAAAAGCTACAGGAGCGCTACGCCAATCTTGATCCAAGCGCCAATGCGCCGAAGATTGAAAACCCATTCCTTTTGAAGCTAATCGCCTACATCGAAGAGCACCTTTCGGAAGCAGAACTTAACATGGAACGTCTCAGCAAAGACCTGGGTATGAGCCGGACGCAAGTGTTCAGAAAACTCAAGGCTTTGACGGGACAGTCCCCTACCCTATTTATCCGATCTTATCGCCTGAAGAAAGGTAAGGAGTTACTCGCCACAACGGATTTGACCATCTCTGAGATTGCTTATGAAGTCGGATTTACCTCCCTTAACTACTTCTCCAGTGCTTTTTCGAAAGAATTTGGCACACGACCAAGCGAGTTTCGTAAATAACTGACAGTCAGCAACATTTAAAAAAATCCACCAATCTACTACTTACCAATGCAACCTGGTTACTAACCTTTGCAACGAGGGAGCTAAGGGTCAATAGCCCTCTCCCTACACCTTTGTGTCATTCAATTTGATAATCAGAAATAATTAAAAAATGACACCAAGTGCAAACGCTATGAGTACGCTCATTGCATCCCCCAAAACTACCGTCAAGGTCATTGGTTCATTTACGCAATGGAGATTTTGCTTGGCTTTATTATCCCTACTCTTTGTTCTCACTGGTTCTTCTCCTATCCACGCTCATCCATCTGAGAACTTTCCTCCCTCAAGCTTAATTTGGACAGGTAGTGTTGATAGTGACTGGGCTACTGCTGGTAACTGGAGTCCAGCTAGCGTTCCTACTGCTAGTGATGATGTAAGAATCCCAAATACGGGCAATGCGCCAGTTATTAATGGACTTACTGCCGCGGTGGCAAAATCGGTCGTCGCAGAAGTTAATGCTCAATTGACGATCTCCGCGTCCGGCAGTCTCACTATTGATGGCGCCGATTTTGAGGCGTTGGTCAGTGAAGGAACCATTTCAAATAGTGGTACGCTAGTCGTTGGTTCCAATGTGGGGGAATTCAGTCCCGGCATTTCCAATCGCGGTACGCTCATTAATGTAGATGCCTGTGCCAAAATCGAGCTGTCCTCTGGCTTTGAAAACTTTGTAAGCTTCACTAATAATGGTGTCCTTTCAATTGATACCGATAAAGCGCACACAGTTTTTGGCCCCTTCACCAATAACGGTGTCATTGAGTACAGCCGGCTGAATCCTCTCCCTAGCGTTATCAATAACGGCTTGATCATCACTCCGGTAGAATTTATCGCTCCGGGCTGTGGCTTACCGCAAGCAGGTGTTTTGGAGGTTGGAGGTTCTAATGCCTTTACTGTTTCGACAGCGTGGTACAAAGATGAAGCCCAAACGGAATCGGCTGGCACTTACGAACAGGGCAGCAATACATTCACTCCTGCCGCTGCTCCTCCCGCTCCTAGCACTTTATACTTTACGGTTTCTAATGGGGGGTGTACCCATGATGTTGCTATTAGTTACTCTGCGCAGGCTGTTGATGATACTACTCCCGCTACGTGGATGGGGCTTAGTAGCTCGGATTGGACAGAGCCCTGCAACTGGTCTACTGGCTTGGTACCGGGAGACAATACACGAGTGGTCATAGCACCAAGCATTAATGGTTGCCAAGTTCCTGCGGGGGAAAACGCCTCTGCCAATTCCGTAGCGATAGAAGTTGGAGCTAGTCTTACGGTTGACCTCACAGGT
This sequence comes from Bacteroidota bacterium, assembly GCA_038528965.1. Lineage (GTDB taxonomy): Bacteria > Bacteroidota > Bacteroidia > Chitinophagales > Saprospiraceae > Lewinella. The sequence continues at coordinate 156,126 of JBCBEC010000014.1, forward strand.
GCCCTTACAGTGGTAGGTGATACCATCTCGATTGAAAACTTTGGCACCCTGACCAATAATGGCGAAATCTATATTACAAGATCTTCTGATAGCGAAAATGCAATTACGAACTATGGAACGCTGACAAACAACTTCTTTATAGACATTTTTAAGGGTAGCACAGGTGTCGCTATAGAAACCGGATCGTCCTTTAATAATATCGGAGCAATTCTCATTGATGGGGCTGCTGTTGGTTTCCTCATACTAGAAGATTGTCAAAATGACGGCGCCATCGTTTGTAGCGGAAACACTGTAGGTGTGTATTTGCTTACCAATAGCTTTATCAATTCCACTACCGGTGATATTGAAATATTTGACAACAGTATATACGGTCTTGGATGCTTTACGGGCACATTCACCAACAATGGCGAATTAGACATCGAGTCAGATGAGCTTGGGCTAAGCGTAGAAATTGGCGAGTTCATTAATGGGCCAACAGGTACAATAGAAACAACGGGAAGAATCGCCGGCGTAAACGTGGACGGAGGTGCTTTACAAAACAATGGCTCAATTGAAACGAGTAGTCGTTTGGGTCAAGGTATAAGGATAGTGGATGGCCCCGCTACTAATGACGGCAGCATACTTGTTAATGACACCGGGGGGCATGCTGTTTCTGTACGCTCAAACGGCACGTTGACAAATCGTTCTACTATCAACATTGGCCAAAGTGATAATATTGAAGATAAGATCGATGATCATGGTATTGATAATTCCGGCACCTTCAATAACCAGGGCACCATTAATATTGATGATACTGGACTTGACGGTATCAATCACTCTGGCGGTAGTTTTTTAAATACTGGTGATATAAATATTGGCATGGGCCTTGTGAAAAATATTGCACGTTACGGATTCCGGGCTAGTGCAGGCTTTACGAACGAGGGCACGATCAATATCGATCATACAGATAATGCCGCTATCCGACTCTCCACAACTTTCTCTCTCAACAGAGGCAACATTAATATTGGGCAGAATTCAACTGGTGGTACAGTAGGAATGCTGCTGGATCAAAATGCCGAGCTCCTGAACCTCCTGGCGGGTGACGTCAATATCCAAAACTACGCTACCGGACTAAAGACGGATGCAAGCGGCGGTACTTTTACCAACAATGGTGGCCTTTCCTTTGAGAACAACAGTACTTATGCCGTTGAATCGCTAAGCGACTTCGTTAGCGATGGATTAATCAGTGGTGAAGGTGAATACCTTTTGTCCAATAGTGAACTTGGTGGTGTGCTCTCCCCTGGTTTTTCTCCGGGCACCCTTTCGTTTACCAATGACTTGGAATTCTTGGAGAGTTCGCTGCTCATTATCGAAGTACAAGGTACGGCCGCTAACGCTTTCGATCAGGTATTAGGTGGTGGGAATATCGACATCTCCAATTCCACCCTTAATGCTACGATTACTTACACTCCCACCGATGGTGACCGTATCGTTATCCTGAGTTCGAATAGTATTACCGGCACCTTCCAAAGTATTAGTCCGGCATTGCCAGCGGGCTGGTTTGTTGATTATACGGTAACGGGAGAAGTAGCGCTAGTATTCAATGCCGCCCTGCCGGTGGAGCTCCTCTATTTTGATGTGAGCAAAAAAGCGGAAACGGTTGTCCTGGATTGGCAAACCGCATCGGAGTCCAATAATCGTGGATTTGACATTCTACACTCAACAGATGGCCTGACCTGGCGAAACATCAGATTCGTAGCGGGAAACGGAAACGCCCAAGAAAGCAACTCCTATACTTTCACGCACTCTGCACCAGTAATCGGCAATAATTACTATCGCCTCCGCCAGCTGGATTTTGATGGTCAATTCTCCGATTCAGCGATTAGGACGGTGAAATTCGACGGCCCAACGGCAGGCTTTGAGCTGCAGGTATACCCTAACCCTACTACGGATTATACCCAAATCCATTTACCTGCTTTACACGCCCAAGGGCAACTATTAGTGGCCAACACCGCCGGCCACACCATCTACAGCACGTTGATTTCGGAGGAGCAACAACAAATTCAGCTTGACTTACAGGACTGGCCAGCCGGGACTTACCTGATCCACCTGCAACTGGGGCAGTCGACCTCAACCCTCAAACTCGTTCGCACAAAGACTTAGCTGGACTTTCGGCATTTACGCAGCAGCCAAAAGCAGAGCTTGCTCAAGGTAGCGTATTCTTTGTTTTAATTTTCCAACATGGGTTCTTGGAACCGATGTTGGAAAATAAGTTTTCGTCCAAATATGGTTTCTTACGGCATAGAGCACGTCGGAGAACGTAAAATGAGCTTTGTCGTACCAAGCAGTCATCTGGATTTGCAGCTGTCCCTTTTTGAATAGGACATGAGCCATCAGGCAAATAATTGATTTGATAGCCATCAATGTAGGTGTTGATCGCTCAATAGAAAGATTCGAC
>JBCBEC010000015.1:0-140228 GCA_038528965.1 Bacteroidota bacterium
GTACCGGTAGCACTTCCGCTATGCTGGACGAAATCATTCCTACCGTTGATATTAGTGGTGACCTTGATTTCTGCTTGGGTGAGAGTACTACGCTTACTGTACCGGACAACTTCAGCAGTTATGCCTGGTCTACCGGTGGTTCTGCGAATGAAATTTCCATCAATGGCAATACCAACGTACAGGTAACGGTAACGGATGAAAACGGCTGCACCGCTACTGACATGGTTGACCTCACGGAATATGCCCTACCGGAAGTGGAGATCATGGGACGCCTGAGTTTCTGCCCCGTTGGTGGAACAGAACTAAGTGCTACCGAAGGCTTCGAAAACTATGTTTGGTCAACGACCGAAAGTACAAGTACAATCTTTTTGAATACAGCTGGTGCCTACACGGTAACCGTTACGGATAGCAATGGCTGTCAAAACAGTACCAGTGTCAATGTAGTCGAAGATGCGGAGCTGGATCCAGTTATTGAAGGTGTACCATCCTTCTGCGATGGCTTAAGTACGGAGCTACAAGTGGCCGATATCTATTCTAGTTACACTTGGTCTAATACGGCCTCCACCAATGTCGTAACCATCAGCGAGCCCGGTGAGTACACCGTTACGGTTTCGGATGAGTTTGGTTGTATGGGTACGGCAACGGTAGACGTAGAAGCCTTGGCCCTTCCAACGCCCGCCATTACGGGGGATATGGATTACTGTATTGGCGATAGCACCACCTTAAATGGAGGTAATGGTTACGTGACTTACGAGTGGAGTGTGCCTGGTGCGGAAGACCAGTTCTTGGTAGCTACTTCTCCTGGTCAATATGGTTTAACAGTGACCGATGATAACGGCTGTATCGGCAGCACTAATACCATGGTCATCGAAAATGCCCTACCAGTACACGCCATCCAAGGTGAGGCTGGCTTTTGTCCTGGCCTAACCACTATCTTAACCGCGGAAGCCGGCTTTGCGGCCTATAACTGGAGCACCGGAGGAAGCGGTACTAGTATTGAAGTCGGTACCGATGAAACCTTTAGCCTCTCCGTAACGGACGCGAATGGTTGTGTAGGTGTAGCTCAGCTGCCGGTTATTGAATACGCTACTGCCATTCCTGCCATCAACGGCCCGCAGCAATTCTGTCCGGGTGAGAGTACTACGCTGTCTGGTGAAAATGGCTTTGTGTCATACAACTGGTCTAACGGTAGTACGGAGACTAGCGTAAACATCACGGAAATAGGTCCAGTTGATCTAATCGTGACCGATAACAACGGCTGTATCACTACCAATACGGTTGATCTCAGCAACTTCATCGTGACTCCACCAACGATTACAGCGGTGGACGGCTTCTGTACCGGTAGCACAGCCGACCTGGAAGCTACTCCAGGTTACACCAGTTACGTCTGGTCCAACTCTGGTACTATGCCCACCATTACCGTAAGTGACGGTGGCGTTTACGAACTAGATGTTATTGACACGAATGGGTGCCCTTCAGAGGCGGTCATTTCTATCGATGAATATGACCTACCGGTACCGGTAATTGGCGGCTCCCTTACCTATTGTATTGGTAATAGCACCACCCTTAATGCGGGTGCACAGTACATGAATTACGTCTGGTCTACCGGTGGTGACCAGCAAGAAGTTATAATCGATACTCCTGGCAACGTAGGCCTGACGGTGACGGATGCCAATGGCTGTATCGGTAGCACGGCCGAGTTTGTTAATGAAGCCACAGAGCTTTCGCCGGTTATTTCTGGTGATCTCGACTACTGTATTGGGCTATCTACTGTGCTAGATGCTGGTAACGGTTTCGCTACTTACGATTGGTCTACTGGTGATATGGGCAGTTCGATTACCGTAACGATGCCTGGTACCTATACCCTTAACGTCACGGACGCGAGTGGTTGTGCGGGTACGGCCACCGTAGAGGTCATTGAGAACGCACTACCTACTCCATCCATCACCGGTGATTTCGATTATTGTGCGGGTTTGTCTACAGATATTGCGGCCAACACCGGTTACGAAAGCTACGAATGGAATACCGGCGCTCCAACAGAGGGTATCACAGTGGCCACCCCAGGTACCTACCAGGTAGAGGTGGTTGATGCCAATGGTTGTATCAATAGCACCAGTGTGGTGGTGGTTGAGCAGAGTCTGCCGGTCTTTGATATTGATGGACCAACGGACTTCTGTGTGGATTCCTTTACCGTATTACAAGTTACACCAGCCTACGCTGAATATAGCTGGAGTGTTGGCGGCACTGATCAAAGTGTCCAAGTCAATACGGGTGGTGTGGTTGGAGTAACCGTTACGGATAGCAATGGTTGTATTTCTACGGGTGCCCAAGAAGTGGCTACAGTGGCCTTGCCGCTAGCTGATGCCGGCGCACCTCAGTCCTTAGATTGCGATATTCTGGCGGTAGAAATTGGTGGAAACGGTAGCTCTTCCGGAGCAAACTTCACCTACCAATGGTCGGGTCCTGGTATTACGGGAGCAAATGGAACACTGGAAAATCCGACTGTACAGTCAGATGGTACCTACACCTTAGTGGTTACAAATGAGCAATACGGTTGTCTGAGTGCACCTGCGGAGGTGGAGGTGACTGATTTGGCTTACGTCCCGCAAGTAGTTATAGAAGTCTTAGATGTGCTGGATTGTGCCACCCAAACGGTACAGATTGATGCGCGGGATTCGGATGGTGGACCCGAGTTTGTCTACCAGTGGCTGGATGGAGATTTGAATCCAATTCCTGGTGAAAATTCCCTGCTGCTAAATGTAAATATTGCCCAATTCTACACCCTACAGGTTTTGGATACAATCACCGGTTGTGATAACTCCGGAATGATTGAGGTAGAAGAGAACGAATTGTATCCGCTTGCCGAAGCGGGCATCAACCAAATCATTACCTGTGGTGATCCGATTGTTACGCTAGACGGAACTTCTTCTCAAATGGGTGGCCAGATCAGCTACCTTTGGACGACACCTGCGGGTGCCTTTGTTGGAAACACCAATAACAACACCGCCCAGGTGAACGAACCCGGCTGGTACTATATCCTGGTAACCGATGAGTTCAACGGTTGTGCCAATGCAGATTCGGTCTTTGTGGATCAGAACGTGGAGCCTCCGGTAGCCTTTACGAGTGACGACTTTGAGTTGGACTGTAATTTCCCAACTACCTCCTTAAGTGGTGCTGGTAGTTCAGTAGGTAGCACCTTTGATTACCAATGGCTGCTGAACGGTTCTGCGATATCAGGGGCTAACTCCTTGAGCTACACAGCCGTAGCGCCCGGTACTTATACCTTGGTAGTAACGGATACCGAAAATGAGTGTACGGCTCGAGATGCGACCCTCATTACCTTGAATCCAGCTGCTCCGGAAGCATTGGACTTCTTTACGGATACGCCTACCTGTGAAGGTGATGATGATGGAGGCCTATTCATCAGCGGGGTACAAGGTGGTACGCCACCGTTTATGTTCAGCGTTGGTGGTGCCCCTTACACGGAAGTGACGAACTATAATAACCTGGTAGCAGGGGACTACGATATCATTGTAGAAGATGCGACCGGCTGTTTACTACTCACTACGATTACCGTACCTGACGGTAATAATCTTCAATTGGAGTTGGGGCCGGATCAGTATTTGAACGAAGGGGAATTGGCGGATATCTATCCACAAATCACCGTCGACTCAGCAAGCTTAGTAGCCATTGACTGGCAAACGGTGGCTGATTTACCTTGTCCAGGATGTGTGGTGCAACTAGATTTAGATCTGAAGGAATCCACTCAGTTCTTCTTGAGCATCAAGGATGAGAACGGTTGTACAGCGGAAGATCGCCTAACTATCTTCATCAATAAGGAACGGAATATCTACGTACCAAACGCCTTCTCACCGAACGGTGATGGTGATAACGACTTCTTCTACATCTTCGCTGATCAAAGCGTAGAGGAGATCAAATCCTTCATTGTCTTCAATCGTTGGGGCGAATCGGTATTCGAGGTTTACGGTAGTCAACCCAATGATCCACGCTGGGGTTGGGATGGTACCTATCGGGGCCAGCCGGTTAACACGGCGGTCTACGTTTGGATGGCCGAAGTGGAGTTCGCCAACGGTGATGTAGAAATTATTAAAGGCGATGTGGTAATTATGCGCTAGAAATATCACGGAAGGTGCTATCTTGAGGAGCACCTTCCGTGAGGTATTAATAATGATCAAACTACTAGCCGATCTTTTGCGGGATAAAAGCTGATCGGTTTTAACGAAAAAAAACGGAGGCCAAGCAGGTCTCCTCGTAATGGGCTATGCTGGGAGCAATTGCCGGTGACATCATTGGTTCGGTGTACGAAAAAGATCCGGTCAAGCAGGTTAATTTTCCGCTGTTTCAGGAAGGTTCACGCTTCACCGATGATACCGTACTAACGGTGGCAGTTGCGGATGCGCTCCTGTCCAATAAGGCCTTTGAAGGGAAGGTCAAATCCTATGCTCGCCGCTATCCTGCCGCCGGTTATGGCGGTACTTTCATTCGTTGGATGACTGGTACGATTAATGGGCCTTACAACAGCTGGGGTAACGGTTCAGCTATGCGGGTGAGCCCGGTAGGTTTTGCTTATGAACAGCTGGTAGATGTGATGAAGGTAGCGGAAGCTTCGGCCTCCATTACCCATAACCATCCCGAGGGTATCAAAGGCGCCCAGGCTGTGGCTGCCTGTATCTATTTGGCTCGGACCGGTTTTGGCAAGCCCTTGATCAAAGATCATGTGGAGCGCATATTTGGCTACAACCTGGAGCAATCCCTCGAGGAAATTCGGCCAGATTATGCCTTTGACGTCAGTTGTCAAGGCTCAGTGCCGCAGTCGATCCAGGCTTTTCTGGAAAGTCAAAATTGGGAGAGTGCAGTGCGTAATGCGGTTTCCCTGGGCGGAGATGCGGATACCATGGCTTGCATTGCGGGATCTATTGCGGAAGCTTTCTACGGAGGTGTACCTGTGGAGGTTGAAAAAGAAGTGATGGGACGTATCCCAGAAGAGTTTCGCGAGGTGATCTCCGACTTTTATAAAGAATATCCCTGGCTCGATTGAGCCTCCCATAGCAACACACCTAGGGGCTTTTCAGTAATGGAAATGACAGCCCCGAACCTAAAGCATTTTCGCTCTGTGGAATTTAAGTATCATTGCGTACTGGTGAGCAAATCGCTCCGATCCGCCAATCAATCCCTACATCATGCACATCACTCGCATTTTTCTACTTCCACTCCTTTTATTTTGGGGGACTCAGTTGCTGGCGCAGCTGGAAGTTACTAATGCTCCGCCCATCACACCTGAGAACTTAATCTCGAATGTCTTTTTGGGAGAAGGTGTAGAAGTGGTAGATATCGAATTTAATGGAGATCCCCTTTCCGTGGGTTTGTTTACCCAGGGTACGGATGCGGTACGCATGGAACGCGGTATCGTCATGACCACCGGCCGGGCAGTGACGGAGGGACCTTTTTTAGGGGTAGACAGCCCCGCTGGAAACCTGGCTTCGGTGATCAACAATAGTACTGCTACTGATGGAGATCTTACGGCCATCGTTGGAGGTGGCGGAATCGGAATTAACAATGTGTGCCAGTATATCATCGAGTTTATACCCGTTAATGATACACTGCGCTTTACTTACTCTTTTGCTTCGGAAGAGTATCCGGAATACGTTTGTACCCAGTACAATGACGTCTTTGGCTTCTTTATCAGCGGTCCTGGTATCAATGGCCCCTACGAAAACAATGCCGAAAACATCGCCCTGATTCCCGGTACTGATCGCCCGGTTACAATCAATAATGTTAACCCTGGTGTAGTCGGGGCAATCGGGGGGGATATTGTTTTCTGCTCTGGCGACGACGGTTCCTTGGCTTTCAGTAATTTATACAATGCCAACTTCGGCGGCAGCCGCCCGGTATACGATGGCTTTACGGATGTCTTTGTGGCGGAGGCTGTAGTAGAGCCTTGCCAGGTCTATACCATTAAGCTGGTTATTGCGGATGCTTTTGATGGACTGCTGGATTCTGGGGTTTTCCTGGAAGCGAAAAGTTTTGGAACGGGATCTTTGGACGTAGAAATCCAGGGTTTGGCTATTGACGGTGGTCTGGCGGAAGGCTGTGGTACTGGTGAAATTGTTTTCAATCTCCCCGCACCCACAGAATCTGACTTTGATGTGGAATTTGCGGTAGGAGGCACGGCAACACCCGGCGTAGACTATCCGCCACTACCCACCACCATTATCATTCCGGAGGGGGATAGCACCTTCTCTATTCCAATTAGTGCCATCGAAGATGATCTGGTGGAAGGTGATGAAACCATCCTCTTGAGCGTACAACGCGACCCTTGTAATCGGGATACCTTCACCATTGTCGTAAAGGATAACCGCTTGGTAAAACCAGACTTAGGGCCGGACGTTGTGACCTGTGCATCTGATTCTACCCAGCTGGATGGTACGGTGGATATTCCACTACCAGAACCACCCCGATTTTTCAGTACGACTCCCGTTGTTATTAATCAAACGGATGTACCGTTTACCTCTGATATTGAAGTTTTTGGCGTCTTGCCCACCGAGCTTGGGCCAGATGCGATAAAGATGATCTGCATTGATAGTTTAGAACACGAGTGGATTGATGATCTAGATATATTCCTGGTAGGCCCCGATGGCCAGTTTTTAGAGCTGACCACCGACAATGGTTTGGACGGTGGTAATGTGCTGGGCCTAGATTATTACATACGAACATGTTTCACCGTAGATGCTGTTACCCCCATCAATGATCCTGGCCCCTTCGCACCAGCGGAGGCCGTACCCTTCACGGGCGAATGGCAACCGGAGGGTGTCTTCTCTGATCTTTGGGACGGTGATTATTCCACCAACGGCACCTGGCAGTTGGTCGTTACCGACGATACCAATAGCGCTGTTGGAGTTCTCCACTCCTGGAGTATCTGTTTCAATCCGGTTTACCAGGTTTCCTACGAATGGAGCCAACACGGCTTAAGTTGTTTGGATTGCCCAGATCCTGTTGCGGCGCCGCTAATCGATACGGAATATATTCTTACCGTTTCCGACTCCTATGGTTGTGTGGAACGGGATACTATCAATTTTGAAGTCATTCCTTCCCTCACCATGGACGGCCTGCAGTGTGGCATCGTTACCGGAAACTCCATACAGGTTATTTGGCCAGCACTTGCGGGTGCGAGCGGTTATGAGGTGAGTATAAATGGTGGACCTTGGGAGCCTGCTTCTGGTCCGCTAGAGCATATTGTTTCTGGCTTAAGTCTATCGGAAACAGTCGAGATTCAGGTGCGTGGCTTAGCTGATTGTCCCTCCTTCCCGGCTACGATTAGCTGTACGACCTTGCCTTGCAATCCGCCTACGCTTTCCGCTGCTCCGACGGATGCTACTTGCCAAGGCACAGCGGATGGCAACGTACAAATTACAGTTGTAAGCGGCACCGGGCCTTTCACCTTCGAACTGGAGGGTGACATTAATACGGACGGAAATTTCACAGGCCTGGTTGCCGGAAGTTATGTGGCCACTGTCACGGATGGGAACAACTGCCCGGGCTCAATTCCATTTGTAATTGGAGCACCCGAATCGGTGACCGCGGCATTGACCGCAGATCCGGTAAGCTGCTTTGGTGGAAACGACGGAACTGCCTCGGTGGTAGCCAGCGGAGGTTCTATGCCGTACACTTACCTATGGAGTAATGGGCAAACTACGGATACCGCTACTGGCTTCCTGGCGGGTACTGCTACCGTAGAAGTCCGTGACGCAAATGGCTGCTTAGCTACCGGCCAGATCGATATTGGGGAACCTACCGCTTTGGAAGTGACCCTCTCCGAACTAGATCCTAATTGTTTTAACGCTACAGACGGCAGCATCACCGCTACACCTAGTGGTGGTACGGGGCCCTACACCTATTTGTGGAGTGATAGCCAAGTAGCTGAAATGGCCATTGATTTGAGTGCCGGTAACTATTCGGTGACGGTTACGGATGCGAACGATTGTACTGTGGAGGCACAGATTGAACTCACGGAACCAGAGGAACTACAGCTTTCCGTAACTACGGTTGAACAGGCTTGCATTGGACCACCAAATGGTGAAGCCACCGTGACGGTTACGGGAGGTACCATGCCTTATACGTACCTGTGGGAGGACGGTCAAGAAACTGCTACCGCAAATGGCCTAGTGGCTGGAATGTATAACGTTACCGTTACGGATGCCAATGACTGTGAGGCCATAATCTTGGCGGATGTACCCGCAGCGGATCAGGTGGAAATCGTGTCCTTTACTATTGATAACGCTACCTGCGCGGGAGGACAAGATGGAGTCATCAATGTAACGCTAAACGGTGGTACACCTCCTTATACTTGGAGCGGTCCATTGAATGGATTACAAGCGGGCGCCTACAGTTTGACGGTGACCGATGCTGAAGGCTGTTTTGATGTACTCAATACGACGGTGGGCGATGCACCGGAATTATTACTCTCATCAATTGCTACTCCCGTAGGCTGTTCCGGTGGGACTAATGGAGCTATTGACCTAACGGTAACGGGTGGAACACCACCTTACACTTATGACTGGAGTGGTACGTCCAATGATGAAGATTTAAACAATCTACCCGCCGGTAATTACACTGTGCAAGTGACGGATGCCAATGGATGTGTTGCGAGCAGTACGACTGAGGTGCCCGCTTCTACGGTCATTGAACCGGTCGCCACCATTGAACAAATCGAATGTAACGGTGCGGCCAGTGGCCATATCTCGCTAGCGGTATCTGGTGGTGCTGCACCCTATACCTTCAACTGGAGCACCGGGACGGCAGGACCTACACTATCAGCCCTTCCTGCTGGTGTCTACGAAGTAACCATTACGGACGCTTTTGATTGCCAAACCACCCAGAGTTTCGAGATCACCCAGCCCGAAGCTTTGAGTGCCGAAGTCTTCACCGAAATGGTCAGTTGCTTTGGTGACCGGGATGGCTTGATCAAAATTGAAGGATCGGGGGGTACCCCGCCTTATCGTTTCCGTAGAGATAACGGAGATTGGCAAACTAATGCTACCTATATCGGACTACCCGCGGGTGGCTATAGTCTGTGGATACAGGATGCCAACGGTTGTCCGCAAGACCTCGGAATTACTACCATCACCCAACCTGATCTACTGGAGATCGACCTGGGTGGCAACCGTGATATACAGTTTGGTGATACCATTCAAGTATTTCCAACGGTAATGGGCGGCATGGACATTATAGAGTATCTCTGGACGCCCTACGATAGTACCTGGCTGGCTTGTGAGACTTGCCCCAGACAGTTGGTCTTTACCGACGTTCAGCGGGATCTATTCCTGGAAGTGATTGACGAAAATGGCTGTACAGCCCGAGAAGGTATTCAGATTAGAGTCAGTAAGGATTTCCCACTGGCGGTGCCAACTGGCTTTACGCCAAACGGTGATAATATCAATGACCTCCTGCTGGTACACGGCTTGCCAGGCATAGAAGTCTTACAGTTCCGGGTATGGGACCGTTGGGGAGAACTCATCTACGAAGAGGGCGGTTTTATGGTAAATGATCCTTCTACTGGTTGGGACGGTACCTTCCGTGATCAGAATATGAACGGCGGCGTTTACCTGTGGCAAGTAGAGGCCCTACTACCAGATGGCGAGACCACCGTAGTCAGTGGCCAGGCGACATTAATTCGATAAATGCGGGCCAATTGGGAAAGAAGAAAAAGAAAAGCTGGAGTACTGATCGGATTGTGAGCTTATCCGCAATCCTGATCAGCTTCATTACTCTAGTTGTCTTTATTTATCAGACGAATCTGATGGCAGAGCAGCAGCGCCTCTCCACCATGCCTTACCTTACCTATAGTTTTAGTGGAACAGGTACCCCAAATTTTACGGTTTTTCTGGCCAATGATGGCATTGGGCCCGCTTTCATAGAGTCTATGGAAATCAGCTATCAGGATTCTATTTATGAAATGGATCTACCCGGATTTCTCTACAGCGGCCTAATACCGGAAATGGACAGCATTAAAAATGTATTTCACTCCAATATCATGCCAGGTCAGCTGATACCTGCTGGTCGGAAAATCGCTGTTCTGGAGGTCGATAACTCCAAGCAAGATGGAGACCGTCTTTATCGCTTGTTATTGGAGATGGAAATTCACGCGCAGTTGATCTACCGGTCTGCGTACAGTGAGCGGTGGCGCCTTTCTACCAGCAACCAGATACCAGAACGATTGGATTAGCCTGAACTTTGCCTTTTACCTAATCATCAACGGTGCCTGGTGTACTATTTCCCCACTTTGATCTTGAATCAATAGACTGTACCAACCGCTGGGGTAGGGTAATGGTATCGATAGTTGCGTATCCCTAACACGGGTACGGTGAACCTGCTGACCTAGCGCATTAACGAGTAGCATATTTGCGTGTAAAGGCAAGCCGGAGAGCGTTACCTGCTTGCTGGCCGGGTTTGGGGCAACTTGAATCTGCAAGTCGCTCGTCACTTCAGTAGCATTGGTCGGAAGAAACTCTGGAGCTAAGGGAGCTAGTGGCGTACCACCACCACCAATATTATCGGGACCATTATTGTCCACCACGTGCAGAGTTGCGAAGAGCTTACGGATATCACGGGTCCAGGGCGTATTTTGGTTTGGCTCCTTGAAAGGAAAACCCCAGGCTGCTTCAAACTCATCCGTAAAGCGACCATCGGGCGACCATTCGGTGATGAAGGCGTACACATCCCAAGCCGTGTCATCTACTACGTATGCCCCATATTGTTGTAGTCCTAAGGCCAATATCTGGGCCGGAGTAGTTTCTAAGTTTAAGCTAGACAATTCTACCTGTGCGGGAATGGCCAGTAAAGCCCCCATGCGGCATTCGGGTACTACCGCTTCCGTACGTAAGGTTCCGTACACATCAGGGGCGTAGCCATCTGCTCGAATAGCGGGCCAGCGATAGCCTTCGTATCCACTATCGTAAAAGAGGTTTTCGGCGGCGTAGAGATTGACTTTCAAGACGTGCCGGATGGTATCATCAACTTCGTTCAACTCGCCTAAGCGCAGGGCTCCACCAATAGCCGAAAGTCCAGAACCGCCGTGTGCACCTCGAATACCGTCACCGTATAGGTTGACGTTGGGTGGTGTCCATCGTGAGGTGGCTGTTTCAGTACTACAGCGGGAAAAAGGCTGGGTTTGACGAATAGTTTCGCCATCTGGCATCAGCACTGCCAGGCCGGAGTTCGGAGTAAGCCCATCCCAATTATCCGGACTAACAATAAAATCATCTGGAATCGGCGCAGAGAACAGCAGCGGGCCTTCTTCTACGCAGCGGTCCAGGTCTGCATTCCAACCAGCGTAGTTTGTGAAAATATCTACTAGCGGAGCTGCTGGCTTCATTACGATGATATCCTCATCGACCGTCATGCCAAAAGCGTTAGCGGGTTCTATACCCGCGGGAACATAAACAGCATTACTGCCAATAGGCGTATTCCAAATCGAATTGACTGCAAAGGGCCAGAGCAAGGCGTCACGTTGACCAAATGAATCTTGTGTGGTTAGGATCACCAGTAGAAGTACCAGTGTACGAAGGAGGATTGTCACGGTTTTTGTGATTGAAAGTTTACCAATGGGCGAAGCGAGCTTGCACTTTATTCATCTAAATTACTAAAAATCCACTACGCCACTGACCGCTTATTCTTTCGAAACTGGGAGGGAGCTACCCCGATAGAAGTCTTAAACGTACGATTGAAGTGGCTAATATGCCCAAAGCCCACGCTGTAGGCAATGTGCTGGATGGGAAGATCAGTACTTAGTAGTTGTACACAAGCGCTATGGATGCGAGCATTATTCAGAAAGTGGACGAAAGTCTGCCCTGTTTGCTGTTTAAACCACCGGCAAAAAGATTGTGGCTGCATTTGACTGCGTTCGGCCATGTGCTTGACACTCAGCTGTTCCCCCATATTTTTGACAATGTAGGAAGTGCAGACATTGATCCGCTTTTGTTGGGCGGCTTGGTTGGCCGCAACACTAAAATGCGTGGTGGTAGATAGATAGTGATTACCATCCGTCAAACTTAATTCGTGCAGCACGCTCAATAAAGCACTTAATTGGGCGGGGCCAGCGAGTTGTGGTAGCTCGGTCAACTTATCAATTAGAACAGGTGCTGGGAAGGGGAAACGTATGCCCCGCTTTGCGCTGGACAATAGCTGAATGATCAGCCGGCACTCGGGAAAGGTGGCGAATAATTGCTCGGGAAATTGTACGACTACTGCTCGTTGTACGGCTCCTTTATGGTGTAGGGTGGACACCCACTGGTGGGGAAGATTCTTACCAAGCAAAATCAAATCTCCAGGACCGTAGGCCTCAATATAATCGCCAACAAAACGCAAACCTTCCCCGGCCTGAATTAGCGTCAATTCTACTTCGGGATGAAAGTGCCAATAGGGTTCAAATACCTCGGTAACCCGGTTAAACGCTCGGATGGATTGCTGGCTTTGCCGGAGGTCTAAGGATTCAAGCTGTAGCTTCATGTGGAGTAAATTAACGCTGCTAGCCTCGTTTTTATCAGTTTGAGGTTTAAATATGCAAAGTATTGGTTGAGAACTGGAAAGCTCAAACGGAAAAAGCCCTTGATCTTTGCGGTAGCACTAGTTTAGGTAAGCTAATTCCTACACCATGTTCGAACTTCTACAAAAACCGATGCGGTTGAGCCGCGAGCAAATTGACTTCTACCAAAAGAACAAGTTCATCAAGGTCAAGCAGGTCTTGGATGCTCCGACACTTCGCCATTTTAATGAGGTGATTTCCCAACGGGTACAAGAGCGAAATGATACGCAAGTACCACTGGCCGAGCGGAGTACCTACGGTAAGGCCTTTCTGCAAATCTTTAACCTATGGCGGGAAGATGAGGCCATCAAGGAGTTAGTATTTAGCCCACGGCTGGCAAGTGTTGCTGCACAACTCATGGAGGTAGATGGCGTGCGCCTTTATCATGATCAGGCCTTGTATAAAGAGGCTGGTGGTGGAATAACCCCTTGGCACGCCGATCAATATTATTGGCCGCTGTCTACGGATAAGACGATTACCGCCTGGATTCCGCTGCAAGCGGTGCCGCTAGAGATGGGACCATTAGAATTCAGTGCCGCTAGTCATCAAATCGTTGAAGGACGAGATCTGGCGATTAGTGATGATAGTGAGGTGAAGATTGCCAAACGATTGCGAGTAACCGACTTCAAGCATGTAGTAGAAGCTTTTGATCTCGGAGAGGTCAGTTTTCATTCCGGTTGGGTATTTCATCGTGCTGGTGCCAATAGCACGGCGAATGTTCGCAAGGTTATGACCGTGATCTATATGGATAAGAATATGCGCCTAAAAGCCCCCGAAAACGATGGGCAAAAGAATGATTGGGAAACCTGGTGCCCAGGCGCTAGAGTAGGGGAGGTGATTGATTCTCCGCTCAATCCTGTACTATACGGGGCCTAGCTTCCTGCCCCTCCGGTCTACCAACGCAGAATTTGTCGTTCCTGGGGTATTTTAATCGTTACCAAATAAAACCACATTTCCAACTCGAAACACATTGCTTCATCATGAGAATATCAATTGCACTCGTCTTTCTAATTGGCCTTTGCTGGTCGTGCCAAACCCAAGAAGAGCAAAGCACTTCAACGGCGGAAGAAACCCCACCCAATATCATCATGTTGGTGGGGGATGACCAAGGTTATCCGTACTTCGGTTTTATGGGGGCGGATTACGTCCATACCCCCAATATGGATAGTTTGGCAGCGAGTGGTGTCGTTTTTACGGATGGCTATGTCTCTGATAATCACTGCCGACCTTCCCTGCAAACACTATTAACTGGCCAGCTTCCGATCGATTACTATCAGCGTTATTTTGCCTTAATGGATGAAGCCATGGCCGAGCAGCGTATCGCAGGAGACTCAGTCAATGCCTTTAAGCAGAATTACGATACTAGGGCTATTGGCTTTTCTGAGTTTAACACCCTACCGAAAATGTTAGCGGAGAAAGGCTACGTAAGTTTTCAAGGGGGTAAATGGTGGGAGTTTACTTACCAGAACGGCGGCTTTACGCACGGAATGACCAAAGGCTGGACCGAAGAAGAACAGAAAACCACCAATTGGTTTCATAAGCATATGGGCGGAGATGGCATGGACCTGGCTAGGGTGACCAACCAACCCGCTTATGACTTTTTGGAGGAAACTAAGGGTAAACCTTTCTTCATGTGGTTTGCTCCCTCTCTTCCCCATTACCCCTTCGATGCACCCGAGAAATACTATGACCTGTACAAGGATGAGGATATGTCGGAGTCGGCCAAACAATACTACGCGAACTGTACCTGGTTTGATGATGCCTGGGGGCAAATGGTAGATTACTTGAAAGCCAATGAGCTATACGATAATACCTTGATCATTTACGTCAACGATAATGGTTGGGAGCAGGACCCAGATCAGGAGTATTGGGATGACCCCATGCGTTCACACAACGGCGGTGATAAGGGCAAGGGCTCTATCTACGATATGTCTTTTCGTTCTCCTATTATTTTTTCTTGGCCCGGCCAGATTCCAGAAGGTGTGCGTACAGACGCCCTAATTCACAGTGCAGATCTACCGGCTACTGTACTCGATTATGTTGGGCTAGATATCCCTGCGGACTTTTATGGTAAGTCCTATCGCTCCGTAATTGAGGGTAAGCAAGATCAGCTTCGTGCGTTTGTACAGGGCAATGTTATCACTACCCGTAGCCGTTCTCCTGAGAATGTGATGGGGCGGCATGTGGAAGGCTATTGGGTGAGAGAAAACGATTGGTTTCTGCGCTGGCACCTTACGGATGATGAGATCGAACTCTTCAACTTGGAAAATGACCTCCGTAACAACCATGATGTGTCCGGCGAATATCCAGAGGTTCTGGAGGCCATGCTGAAAAGGGCAAAAGATTATAAGTCTGAAAAAGGCGCGGATCCACGAATTGCTTACTACATAGGATTGAAAGATGATGGTTAATTCACCAAATCTGGATTACCCATTTTACCCGTCTGATAATTTCTGATGCACTGACGAATTTGATCTTCCGTGTTCATTACAAATGGACCGTAGGAGTAGACTGTTTCGTTTAGTGGCTGCCCACCTAGTACCAAGAATTCAGCAGCTTCCTCAGCATAGAGGTTGATAAGATCGTCTCCTCGTTGATAGAGGGCAACTTGATTTGCCTTTAATTGGCGGCCTCCTTCCAACTCTAGTTGCCCTTTGACCAGATAAATAAAAGCATTATGGCTAGGATCCGTGGGAATATCAAGCCGGCCATCAGCCTGCATTTTTACGTGGAAATAGAAAGCTGGTGAAAGCAGCTCAATTTTTGACCGAGCATCTTCGAATTCACCCAGGACTACTTGCAGGTCGTAATCATCCGTTTGCACACGAGCCATATCCGCTTCACGAAATACCGAAGTGCTGGGGTCAGCAAACTTATACTTCGCGGGAGTATTTAACCAGATTTGGAAGCCGTGATAAAAACCACCTTCCTGGTATAATTGCAAGCCGGATTCCTCCATGTGAATAGCACCACGGCCCGAGCTAAACAGCATGAAGTCACCCTTACCAATTTGGAAATCATAGTCGAGGCTATCCTTGTGGTGCCCCGTGCCCTCTAGGAAATAAGTGGTAGGGGTCACACCCGCATGAGGGTGAGCATCAACCCGCAACGGATCGCTACCCGCAGCTAAATGGACCGGACCGAATTCATCAAAAAGTACGTACGGAGATACGTAGTCGAGGTGGTTTCCTGCAAAGGCGCGCAGCACGGGTAGCGTTCCCACATTAACCTTACTAGCACTCAAGATTTGTAGCACTTTACGCTTACTCTGTTCGTGGTACATCCCCGAGTTCTTCACGAGTACCACACTCCCCACTGCTGTCAACCCTAAAATTGCTGAGCCTTTGATGAATTCTCGTCTTTTCATGTTGCTACATCTATTTTGTATTTAAACGGTCATTCCCCACCAATTGTTTCGCCTCTAAATGACTTCGGGTATAACCACTCTATTTTGCTAGTTTGGCTATCATTTCAATTCTTACTTTTACTATTATTTTCACTCTCATTACCACTTTAACCTTCATTCTACTTTTCCCACCCGACGTAGCCTTGCGCGTAGTCGGGTAATTCTCACTCTAATTCTAATCCTAATTCTAATTCTCACTCTAATTCTAATTCTAATCCCAACCCCCTCATGCCCATCCCATCTATAGGTCACCAGGAAAATTACGAGGTACGCGCTTACGACATTGATGCGCACAAGCGGATGACTGCTCCTGCCTTATTACGCATCCTCAACGAGGCGGCCATGCAGCATGTATTGAAGCTTAAGCTATCAGTGCTGGATTTGGAACCGCACCAGATAGGCTGGGTGCTACTGCGCTTAGAAGTACGAATCAATCGTTTACCAGACTTAGGAGAGAAGATTCAAATCCGTACTACGCCCTCTGGCTTTGAGCGTGCCTTTACTTACCGCGACTACTATGTGTTAGACGAAGCGGGAGAAGTGATTGCCACGGCGGCTAGTACCTGGATTTTGATGAATATCGAGACCCGTAGACCCGCTAGAATTCCGGAGTGGATAGTGCAGCAAATGCCGGATTTTCCAGCCGATGAGGATTGTCTGCCCAGGCCCGCCGCTAGATTGGAGACCTGGCCAGAGGAGTTAGGCCACGAACAAAGTCATAGGGTAGGGTGGTACGACTTGGATTTTAACTGGCACTTGAGTAATACGCACTATCTGCGGCTGCTTTTTGACAGTATCCCTGCCACTTTTTTGCGCAATCACTTTCCCACACGTATCCAGATTCACTACAAGCAGGAGGCCCAATTGGAGGATACAGTGAACTCCCAAACGGGGCAAGTGGGCGAACAACATTTTCGGCACCGCTTAATGCGTGATGATCAGGTGTTGGCCGAAGGTGAATCTACTTGGCAAGCTATTGATTCTTAAATCCTATACCTGTGCGTATACCAGCATTTTCCTGGACCTTTTTCTTGCAACTACAAAATGGAGCTTCCTTATCTGGACAGCTCGAATCTGATAGTACGCAAGTCCGCTTCACTCGCACCGCGCTGACTGGAGGATATCGACTACAGCTGAAGTACTTTCCGGAAGGTAAACAAAAAATCTCCGCTTGCCGGCTTCAAGTAGCCACCGCTACCGCCCCTGAGGAATGGTTGCTTTGTAATGGCTTTCAATCGTGGACAGAGAGTTACTGGCGGCGGCCTTCGGAGCGGATCCCACAGCTGCGACGGATTGCCCGTCCCTTAATGGGGTACTACGGTGATTATCACATCAATTGGATTCCCCGGCATAAAGGAGCCTTGCATAGCTGGAGCTGGACAGAAAGGCGTTCCCAGGGCGACCAGATTGAATTGTTAGCTTCGGTAAATGAGAACACCGCTTTCACCTGCTTTCAATGGCTTTCTGATAAGGGGCAACTACAGGTAGAAATTGATTGCCGAGGCTGGGAAGTGAACGAGCCTAAGGTGCTGGCTGACTTTGTGGTGCTAGAAGGAAATGTGGACACGGTTTATGATGAGTGGGTTCAACAAATGCGGCTTCCACCAATAAAGGCCCCCGTCGCTCGAGGATGGACGAGTTGGTACCAACACTATACCAATATTTCGGAAGGCATTATTCGAGAAAATCTAGCGGCCTTTAAAATAAGAGGGCGAAAAATTGACTTTTTCCAAATTGATGATGGCTTCCAAACCGCGGTGGGAGATTGGTTGTCACTAACCAAAAGCTTTCCCAACGGAATGAAAAAGCTGGCTAGTGATATTACCGAACAAGGTGTTCGTCCCGGCCTTTGGTTAGCACCCTGTATAGCTGATCGTCGCAGTCAAATCCTGAAAGACCATCCCGAATGGGTAACAAAAGATCCTAGCGGTAGGCCACTAAAGGCTGGTTTTAACCCACTGTGGAAAGGTTGGTTTTATGCCCTAAATCCCGAACACGAAGGCTGGCAAGCGTATATGCAACAGGTTTTTCAGACCGTGGTGCAAAACTGGGGGTACGCCATGCTTAAACTCGATTTTTTGTACGCGGCGTGCATCTATCCCACTCCACAGTACACGCGGGCGCAACTCATGCGCAGAACCTTGGAGCGCATTCGTGCTTGGGCAGGTGATGAAACCTTCTTATTGGGCTGTGGCACGCCGCTCGCTTCTGGCTTTGGCCTTTTCGATTACTGCCGCATCGGAGCGGATATTCATCTGGAATGGGAGCATAAGCTGCTGCGTTGGTTTCGGCATCGTGAACGCGTGTCTACTTTGGCTGCACTACGCTCCGTTTTGGGAAGATCATCGCTGGCTGGTCGCGTGTGGCGAAATGATCCAGATGTGTATCTATTGCGAGATGAAAACATCAAGCTCACACCACAAGAACGGCAATTGGTACACCGTTTGAATACGCCTTTGGGTGAACTGCTATTCACTTCCGATAATCCAGCTACTTATGGTGAGTTTCAGGCGAAGGAAGAGCAGTGGCAAGATAACCACTGGCAGAAAGGACGCTGGCAGGTTACTCCACAAGAAAATGCTTGTTTTTTGCTGAGTAATGGAGTAAAAAATTGGAAGGTAACGCTTGGTAAAGAAACGGGGTCCATGAGGGAGGAGAAGCGGTGAAATTGCTTTGGTTTCAAGGGGGCTCATCGAAAAAATTAAATAATCAATTTTGTGGTTAAGGTGTTGATATATAGTGGTTTGCGATTTTTAAGTGTCTTGTAGAAAACGAGTTATTTAATTTTTTCGATGGCACTTCATTTTTCCAACCCTTTGCACCCCAAAATTTACCCTATCTTTCAAATACAAACCCATATTCATGAACGAGCAGCCTTTATCTCCTGAAGCCATTTTTCAGCAGGCTATGCAGGCCCATCAAGCAGGTCAGCTGCAGCAAGCCATTAGCTTGTTAGAAGGCCTACTACAGGACTTGCCTGGTAATGATGCCGTCTTAGCTGCACTGGGAGCCATTCAATTATCATTGGGAAATATCGGAGCGGCTATGCCGAACCTAGAACAGGCTTTGACCACAAACCCTGGCAACATTGATGCACGGGTAAATATGGGTATTGCGCTGCAGCATACTGGGCGAATTGAGGCTGGCTTAGAACACCTGACAAAGGCAGTAGAGCTGGCGCCCCAGCGTACGGATATTCGCTATAACCTGGCCAATACACTATTGCAGCTCCAGCAATATGAGCCGGCGATTGACCAGCTCCAGCAAGTTGTCACGATCGATCCCTCCTTTCTCTCCGCCTACCATACGCTCGCCGCAGTATATGGTTATCTGCGGCAGTTTGAGCAGGCTCAGCAGATTTTAGAACAAGCCTTGCAAGCTGTCCCTGCTGATCTTCAAACTATGATCTTATTGGCAAATGTCCTGGCGGATACGGGGCAGATAAAAGCGGCCACGGAGGCCTACCAACAGGTGGTGAAAACTCATCCGCAGCAGTTCATATCTCATGCTACACACGGAAAGTTTCTGCTTGATATCGGACAGCTACCGGCCGGGCAAGCCGCTCTTGAACGAGCCGAACAATTGAATCCGCAGGATATCAATACTCATATCTTGCTGGGCAATGTGCATAAAGATTTAGGACAGCAAAAGGAAGCCGAAAAATACTACCGCCAAGCCATTGCTATTGATCCTCAGCACGAAGGAGCGATTATGAATTTGCGGCGTATCTTATCTACTAGAATTCCATTTTGGCACTTTGAGATGCTGGCCGATGTTGACCGTAACGATGCCTACGAAAGTGCCATCAAGAAGGCCATTAGGCCAGATAGCCTGGTGCTTGATATTGGTACGGGCTCTGGACTATTGGCCATGATGGCAGCCCGAGCGGGAGCAAAACAAGTAGTAGCTTGTGAAATGCACGAAGGCTTAGCCGAAACAGCAACCGAAATTGTGGCCTTGAACGGCTACGCAAAGACCATTCAGGTCCACCATAAGAAATCTACCCTGCTGAGTATCGGAGAGGAGCTTCCCGCGAAGGCCGATGTCGTTGTTTCTGAAATACTGGATGTTGGTGGTTTAGGGGAAGGGGTGTTGCCTTCTATTCGACACGCTAGCCAGCAACTGGCTAAACCCGGTGCCACCTTGATTCCCTCACGCATGAAGGTTTGGGGACAGATACTAGAAATTCCTTCTCGGAGCAAGGTGGCCCCGGTACAGGAGATTTCTGGTTTTGACCTTTCGCCTTTTGAGCAGTATCGAATTCCCAATGAGTATACGCGCATTGTACTCAAAGCAGAGAAGTACCGCGCACTTTCACAGGTCTTTCCACTGATGGATGTAGACTTTTACAATCTACCCGCAGCTATACCGGATGACCAGCCATTACGCATTCCTCTTCAGGTGCCCATCGTACAGGAAGGCATGGCCCAAGCTATCGTATTCTGGTTCGATTTGAATGTAGACCAAGACATTATGGTTTCCTCACGACCAGATGGAGAGTTGGAGCATTGGGGGCAAGCCCTGTTTTGCTTTCCAAACCCCAAAGCAGCTACGGTAGGAGATATGCTGCCGCTCATCATGTTACAAACGGATCACGCTATACGCTTCGCTTTACCATAGCGGTGAGCGGGCAATTACTTCCGCCATGTGCTCAAACTGACCAAAGGTGAGTCCACACCAGCAGGCGGTGGGGTAGCGCGACATGAGGTTTCCGGTCTGGGTTAGATAGAATTCACCGTTCGTATCCACACCCGTGAAAATAAAGCGACATTCAGCATCAAAATAGGTGCCGAATCCACCGAGAGGCGCAGCAGGATCGAGAGGGTCTGCTGGTGTGTCACAGATTTCGTCACCGGTCAGTTCACAATTCGGATCGGTTACAATTTGAGTCAGAAAATCAGTATTCGTATCCTTCAGCCCACAATAGGTGCCAAAGGCGTTTACCAGCCAAATTGGGTTTCCATTTAACGCCCCATTGTTTATGAGAATACCTCCCCTTTCACGTTGCAAAATGCCATCTTCGGTGGCAAAGACGGGTTTGGGACTAATTAAACTGACATCACTGACCAGGTAGAGATTAATCCGGTTTTCCTCATTATGGTTGTTCCACAGCTCCTCCGTCTCGTTGAAATTGAAGGGCATGCTGTACTGGAAATTATCGACCGTATCTGTCTCGGCTAGTACGAAACGCACACAGATTGGCTCAAACCATAGGTTGACCAGTTCTAAGGCGGCTTCTACATTGGCAACGTTGGTTCCAATGTTCTGGAAAGTATCCCGCACCATATGAGCCATGACGGTAAATTCCTTGTCAACACAAGTCGTTGACTTTTTCTTGTCGAGCAGCGCTAGTTGGGCATTTGCCGATTGGGGCATAACGCTCAGGAAAAGAACCGTTAATGAAAACATCGTAGTGAAAAGGAATCCGTTGTGGCGACCTATTGAAAGCATAACCGAGAGCTGTTAGTGATGTTTAGTTTTTGGACAAGTTAACGTCAAATCTACGATTGTCCGGTGTCAATATTCCGAAAAAATGTAATTTTAAGCAATTTGTTAGCGGCAAAAAATAACTTCCTGATTTGCAGATGACGAAATCTCTGCGTTATTTTAGGCCGTTCTTCCAGTAGAAAATAATCCCCAATGCGCACCTTTCTCTTTACTGGCCTGATTGTGTTTCTCGCTTGCCTGACCGTCTGGACTCCGCTCTTGGCGCAAACGGCTGATATCACCAGCGGCTGTGCACCTCTAAGCGTCAATTTTACCGCTCCCGGAGGTTTGTCTGACCATTTCTGGGACTTTCAGAATGGCGCCAATTCTAATGATGTAAATCCATCTGCCATTTTTACCGACGCTGGCACCTTTGAGGTGAGCTTGCGCGAAGGGAACGGCGGTCCATTGGTAGGTACGGTGACGATCACGGTATTTCCGCGTCCTGAGCTCAACTTTACGGTCGATACTACCGAAGGCTGTGCTCCGTTATTGATCAACTTTGCGGATGCCTCCAACGTTGACCCAGGGATTACCATTACCAATTATAGCTGGGTTTTCGGCGATGGCGGGTCTTCTTCTGCCACCAACCCTAGCTATACTTATGCTACGCCCGGCATCTATGATGTATCATTGAGCATTACCACCAATCAAGAAGGCTGTGATGAGACAACCGTCTTTGATGATGTGATTAGTGTTGGCGGCATTGATGGCCTTAATTTCATAACTAACCCCAATCCGGCTGTGGCTTGTGAACCTCCATTGACGGTTTTCTTCGCCAATTTTACGCCTACCGATGGGGTTACTTTTAGCTGGGAATTTGGCAATGGTAGCACTTTTGATGGTCCTACTCCACCACCAATTACCTACACCGAAAGTGGAGATTATACAGTGACTTTGACGGGTATGGATTCGCTGGGTTGTACCCGTGAACGTACCCGACCTGTAACGATCCTCAACACTGATCTTTCAGGAATACCAGATACGGTTTGTTTTGAGACCCGTGTGTATTACGAAAGCTGGGTCAATGCGGATAGTGTTCGCTACGACTGGCCTCCGACAGCGATTACTGGTATTGACGAGTTTGGATTTCCGTTCGTGATATTTACGCAGGAAGGTCCACAAATGGTAGATGTATTTGCTCGTACCGATTCGCCTATCCAGTGTAGTGTGGATAGTACGGTTATGATAATTGTCGATCGCGTTTTTGCGGAGGTGGAAGCTGATCCTACTTTCACATGTAACAACGAATTGACGGTCGACTATACTGCTACTTCCACTACGATGGCTACTTTTGAATGGCTGTTTTTTGAAACCGAGACTGGCGCTTCCGGCCCGACTGCTACTAATACCTACGAGTATGTAGATACGCTGGAATACAGTATGAACGGGCTGAACGAATACCTCACGTTGCTCATCGCCACCAATCCTAGTGGGTGTTGGGATACCATTTTTCACTTCGATACCATCTTTGCGCCAAACGCGCTCTTTATGCCAGATCTGGTAAATGGTTGCGCACCACTGACTGTCACTTTCGCGGATTCTAGTGCCAGCTTTGAACCTATACTCAGCTATACCTATACCTACGGTGATGGAAACACTGCAACGTTCACGAACGATGATCCGCATAGCTATACCTTTGATGAGCCAGGGACTTACGAGGTGGTGCTAAATATCGAAAATGCGGCGGGCTGTGTGGATACCTCTTACGCTAGAGTCATCGAAGTTGGAGCGCCATTAGATTTTGACTTTACTTATGATGAATCTGTCCTCTGTGTGGACGATACTATTCAATTCACCATCAATGATCCGCCTCCGGAAATTGACTGGGTCCAATTTGAGGAACCGGATACGCTCTACGTCCTCTACAATGGTTGTTTAAGCCAAAGCATCAATTCTGATATCATAATTCAGGGTCCGGATGTGGAACTCTCGTATGAGATTGATTGCGAAGAACCCTTCACGGTAGACTTCACAGCTGAGGTATTTGATGCTACTTCAGTACTCTGGGAATTTGGTGATGGTTCGACTTCTAACGAAATTAACCCTAGTCATACTTACAGCGTTACAGGAGACTTTTGGGCCAAAGTGACCGCTTTCAATCCTGGGAGTGGTTGTCCCGATCAAGTAGATAGTACACTGATCTGTATTCGCGATCTCCAAGCCGCATTTGAGATGCCGGAAATTGCTTGTTCGGGTGAGCAGGTAAGTCTGGACGCTTCAGCTACGGTGGACGTTAATGGCGAATTCTGTGCCTACGGCTTCACTTGGTTCTTTGAGAATAACAGCCGCCCCATTATGGGCAACGATACTATTCTGCCCTTTACTTTTAGCTCGCCTGGGCAGGATATCGTCACGCTGGTGGCAAAAGACATTAATGGCTGTACGGATACCGTTTTCCAGGTGATTGATGTTTATCAAATTGAGCCTGATTTTGAGGTAGATGATAGCTTTATCTGTATGCCAAGTACCGTCAATTTTACGGACTTATCCGTGGCTGATACCACCCTGGTTGACTGGAGTTGGGACTTCGGTGACGGAAATATGGACGATACGCCTTTAGAGACCACGCATACCTATACTGATGTACCACCTGGTACAGACCTTCCAGTGGTGTTAACCCTGGAAGACGCCGCTGGCTGTGTAAGCACTGATACTTTACTGATTCAGACCTACGTACCGGTATCCAATATCTTAGCAGATGTAGCGCCGCTTAATGTTTGTATAGGTGATACGATCAATTTTACAGCTACTCAATTTACGGCAGGCGGTTCATCCTTGACCTTTACTTGGGACTTTGGTACCGAAACGGTTAATGGACCGGAAGCGACGCAGGACTATCCAGTTGCCGGTAGTTATCCGATCACGCTGAGTTATGTAGAAATAGCGACTGGTTGCAGCTCTACTACGGAGGCAACGGTGAATGTGCAGAATTTCCCAACCGCCGGATTTAGCAGTTCAGTAGATGATGCTGAGATTATTTGTGCGCCCACTCAAATTGCATTTACCGATGAGTCTATAGCCGATGGTAATTTGAACTATGATTGGGACTTTGGTAATGGTTCCTTCTCTAATGCGGCTAATCCAGTAGGTACCTTTGAACGAGGAACCTACACGGTAACTATGATTGCTAGCACTACTTTCGGTTGTAGTGATACCACGAGTGCGAGCTATGAATTGGTTGGACCTATTGGTGACTTCAACTTTGGCCCACAAGAGATTTGCCAGGGTGAGGCTGTTACCTTTGAATTAATCGACACTAGTGATGTCACCTCCTTTAGCTGGGATTTAGGGGACGGTACGGTGATTAGTGATGTTAACCCACTAACGCACATTTACGCGGACGTACCCGTTCTGGGAAATCGACCGGTAGTACTGACCTTGCGTGGTGCGGATGATGCCTGCGAAATCTCAGTTACCAAAAACTTACTGATTCGCGATGTAAGAGCTGAATTTAGTCTGGGAGATGGTACGGATACCCTACTCTGTGTAGGGGAGTTTACATTGAATAACGAATCAGTGGGGGCTGATGCCTTTACCTGGACCTTGCCGGATGGCACCAATTCCAATGACTTTGAACCGAACTTCTTTAGTGAGACCGGAACCTACGAGATAACATTGGCGGTAGCAGACTCGGATGCCGGGTGTGTGGATACGCTTACCCGAACCTTTAGCTTTGCTATACCTACCGGAATTGATGCGGTTGGTGAAGCCATTTGTCCGGGAGATACCGCTCAGCTTACCATCAATGGCGTAGAAGACAACTGGACCTTCCAGTGGCAGAATTCACCCGATATCATCTCTCCACTTGACTTCCGTACGGTGGAGGCCAATCCGAGTATGACGAGTACCTTCTTTGTGACGGTCACGGATACGATTGGCTGTGAAGTCACGGATTCAGCTACGGTAGTGATCATTGAAGCCTTCCCGTACGAGGATGTGGATGCCACTGCTTGCCCTGGGGATGACTTGATGGTTCCCTTACCAGAACCAGACTCTAACTTCATTGTGACCTGGACACCAGCGGAACCACCTCAGGTGATCGGAGAGGAGAACATCGATGCGACCGTAGAGATTACTGATGTTGCGGGCTGTTTTGAGGATACTTATAACTTCTTTGTGCAAGTCGTATCTGATAGTATTATTGTGCCGGATATCTTCTCGCCTAATGGAGACGGGGTAAATGATGAATTCCGCATTTTCAGTACCATTGATCAAACTAGGGAAGACCTGATCCGTATTGACGAATTCTCCGTCTATAACCGCTGGGGACAACGCGTATTTGAGGCGAGTGGACCTAGTGCGATCTGGGATGGTATGTACAATGATAAAGCAGCGCCGGCTGATTCCTATTTGTATAGGATTCTTTTGGAGGTAATCGCTTGTCAAGGTGGTCCGCAAGAGTTTTCCGGTCAGTTGATGTTAGTGCGCTAAGGGTGCCGAGTACCCAATGAGCAATACTTAGTCGTCCGTTTTTGCGGTAGCTAGGTATTGCTCATCCTATTTTACCACAGAAATAGCCATTCCATCAAATCCCTTTTCGCCGGCCAATGGTAAGATGCTATGATGACTCCTATGATCTTGTGCCAAGAACTCGAGATAACGCCGTACGCCCAGTACCTTGGCATCCGTACTTTCCTTGTCCAGAACTGCCCCTTCCCGTAGCACGTTATCCGCAATAATCAGCTTGCCGGTTCCCATACGAGCGATAGCCCACTGGTGGTACGCTACATAGTTCGGTTTATCACCATCCATGAAGAAAAGATCTACTTTATCTAGTTCTCGGAGCCTGTTATTTAATACCTCTAAGGCTGTGCCCTGCAAGACCGTCACTTTGTCGCTGAGTCCAGCTAATTCAATATTCTGTTGGGCTACCTGGCAACATAGTGGATCGGGATCGATAGTGTAGAGGTGCCCCTCATTGGATAGGGCACGCGCCATAACAATACTACTGTAACCAGCTAATGTACCCACCTCCACAATGGTCTTGGCTTGGGCCAGGTGAGCATATTGCGTTAGCAGTTGAGCTTGTAAAGGGCTAATAGAATGCGGATCCAGTTGATGCTCAGCGATACTGTCGATAACTCGGTCTAAAATATTGTCTTTCAGTGAAAAGAGTGTGGTCAAGTATTGATCCGTGGCGGTGTATTTATCCATCTGCTTTATTTTGGATTTTGGACATTTTGAATAGCGTATAGACATGGTGCCCTTCGTGTTGCAAGAAAAACTCCATCCACTCCAAGAACATTAGGTATCCCAATTTTGGATGTTTTGCTCCAAAATTCCAGTTATGGCGTATGCTCAACTGTGAGATTACAGCCTGACGGACGACCCAATAGTTGCTTAAGATAGTATCGACTGGTAGCAGGCATTCTTCCCGCCAGGAATCATCTTCATTTTCAACATACCGAGGCAGCAGAATGGTGCCTTCCTGCATGGCCTTTATTCGCTGCGTGAAATGGCGTGCATAGCGAGTCAGATGTACGAGCTGTTCATTGAAGCTCCACTTGTTCGGGATAGGTTGTGAATCTACCTGAGACTGTAGATGAGCACCCAAAATCACATTCAGGTCCCGGGCCTGTACTTGAGCTCGTTGTGTCAATCTTTCGATGGTGTTTTCAGCTTGTTCCATGAAAGGTCAAAGTGTTGTTGAAGCAATTTGGCGAATTCCTCCTCGCCCTTTATCGGTTTGGTTTCTCCCGCGTACTTGAATTTTTTATCGGTAAGGGTCATCCGACCTTGATCAGATAATTTAGTAATCATTGGCCCCTTCTGGAAATGGCTACCAGAATCACTTTGATGAAAGATACTTCTGTCATGAAAAGCATTCCAGGCTTGTGGCGTTAGTTTAAAAATGTACTCCGGAATCCACTTGCCCGCTTTCTGGGTATTTATTCGGCAGTAATCATAGTATTGATCAACTCGGTACTGGTTTCTTCCATCTTTTGTGATCCTTCCCTTTTCTAAGCGAATGGGGTGTAGCGAAAATTCAGCAAAACCTACGTCCGCCAGATACATATACCTGCCCAAGCGAACAACTAACGCCATATGATCATAGGGCGGACTGTATTTCCGTGGAGCTTCGTAAACCCGGGCCATGACCCGCCAGCAATCGTAGCCTAGTTCCTGGAGCAGTGCGTAGAATAAGCCGTTTAATTCGTAGCAGAAGCCACCTCTTTTCCGTGCTACTATTTTATCAAAAAGATGATCGACCTCCAATTGAATGGGAATACCACAGTGAATATCCAGGTTCTCAAATGGGATGTGGTGGAGATGCTGTTTTTGGAGTGTTTGAAGGTAAGCTAAATCAGCAGTTTTCTGCCGGGGCACAGCAATCATTGTCAGGTAAGCTTGGGCATTGAATTTTGGCATAGTGAGCGGCTAAACTTGAATCTTTTGAACGATAAATAGCATCTATTTGACGATGAAAATAGGGCTCTTCGTCGAATCACGGGTTAGATTTTAACGGCTAAGGGTATGAATTAGTGGATGTGCTGCTGTAATCAACAGTATGCTCCCAAATACATCTAAAACCCATTTTGCTTTTCAAAATCCAATATTCAAGAACATGAAAACCCTATTGTCAGCCCTCTTTCTGTTTTGTCTGTTCTCCCCATCAATAGCCCAAGAAGTGGGGTATTCCGACTTAGTTTTTCACCACGAGATGGAAGCTTCCTTCTTCCAAGCCGATTTTTTGGAAGACCACACCCTATTAACGGAACAAGTGGGCTTGTTAATGGCAGTGGACACGGCGCTAACGCAAAGTGCGGTAAACGAAACGGTATTGGCTATTGAGCAGTTAAGTAACAAACTCCGTGCAGCTCAAATTCAGAGAAAGAAACCCTTAAAAGCGGTCAAGCTTTTGCACGAAACCATTCATGAGGATGTCCTTCGTAAATATGATATAGATGCTCAATTCACTGATTTGTTCAAGGATGGCCGGTACAATTGTGTTACGGCTGTCGCGCTGTACGCCTTACTTTTAGAAGACTTGGAACTACCTTATGAACTTCGGGAACTCCCAAATCATGTGTACCTGGTCTACGCTCCCGCAACAGCGGCAATTACGGTAGAAACAACCGATGGTGCGGCTGGTGTTTATGAAGCGGATGCCGCATCCTATGGTCGATTTCTAACAGATCTGAATAAGGCTACTCCGCTTGAGATTCAAGGAAAAAGTACGGAAGAAATGTACCAGGAATACATGGCTGATCACGAGAAGGGCATCGACCTGCGGGGCTTGGCCAGTGACCTTTACTTCAATGCTGCTATTCAGGCGGCAGACCATGAGGATTTGGAATCGGCCCTTGCCCTTATCAAAAAGTCGGTGTATTTGAATCGCAGGGAAAATAAAGTAGGCACCTGGGCTGCCATTCTACAACTCCTGTTATCTGACTTGGATTGGAATAACCTTAGCTCTTTTGAACCCTTATTCGCTCTGCAGTACTTTCCTGATTATGAAACACAGGCCCTGGATCAGATTGGGAGGCGTTTCTGTTTTGCCGTTAACCACTACTTGATCGAAGAAAATCAGCTGGATTACTATTTGCAGATCAAGAAGCATTTTCAGGAAAATCTTCATCCGGAGCTACCGCGCCCACAACAACAATTAGAGTTTATCCACGATGTTCACATGGGTTGGTATTATCTATTTCTTGAACAAATTGACAGCGCCTATTCTCATTTTGATCGGGCTTATCAATTTAACCCAGATCATCTTCACGTGCAATCAGGCATTAAGAGCGTGGTAGGAGTGGAGTTGTTGGAGCGGTCGGAGCAAGGTGTATTGAAAGCCTATACGTATATTCAAGAAGAGCACCAGAAGTATCCATTTCTAGATCAAAATGAATACTTTCACGAACTGCTGGTTTATGGCCCGTTTTGGGTGACTATTGAAGCCTTTGAAACCAACCAAGGCGAGGAAGGCTTAGCAGCATTCGAACAGTGCCGTTCTATCTTGGAGAATGGAGAGGATGGGTCGAAGCAGTTCGATGGTATGGTTGGCTCATTATTTGGTAGTGCCTCGAGTTATTACTTCCGCAAGGGCGATGAGGTACAGGCCAGAAAATGGTTGCAGGATGGGCTGGCTGTGGCGCCTAAGAGTGCGGAACTAGTGCGTAAGTGGAGACTACTAGAAGATTTCTATGATAACTGATATGAAAGTAACAGCATTATGGACCTACCCGGTCAAATCTCTGGCCGGGCAATCCCTTACCGAAGCAGAACTACAAGGCCGTGGCTTTGCTGATGATCGTCGTTGGATGCTTGTTGATGAAAACGGGCGCTTTATTTCCCAACGGGAACACGCTCACCTGGCGCGTTGGCAAGCCGTAGTGGCGGAAAATGACCTCATTCTACGGCAAATAGACACCGGCGTGGAGATTCGGGTACCTGATGCGCGAGCAGAGACTGGGGCGAAGGTAAAAGTGCAGATTTGGCAAGATGAAGTTGCTGCTCGACTGGTATCCACTGTCCCGGCCGCAGCGCTCAGCGTGGCGTTTGGATTTCCCTGCCAGTTGGTGTACATGGCGGAGGATAGTAAACGAGCGATTGACCCTCGTTATGCCAAAGCAGGGGAGGAGGTGAGTTTCGCGGATGGCTATCCCTATCTTATTACTACCACGGGGAGTTTAGCTGCCATTGAAGCCGAACGGGGAACTGAATTAGACATGCGCCGCTTCCGCCCCAATATAGTTATTGACCACCCCACAGCTTTCGCTGAAGATAATTGGCAAGCTGTCACGATCGGGAATCAACCTTTTCGGCTGCCTAAGCCCTGCGCGCGTTGCGTAGTAATCACTATTGATCCAGATACTACCGTAAAAGATCCTGAGGTTTTTGCTGCGGTGGCGAAATTGCACCAGAATAACCGTAAGGTATTATTTGGGATGAACGCTTGCTGGGAAGGTATTATGAGTGGTATGATCCGGATAGGAGACGAGCTAAAGGTAGAGCAGTACAGCTCATAATTGAACGGCCAGGCAAGGCGGGAAATATCGGTGGACTAAAATAGAGTAGGGCAAGAATAAACTCAGGCGCTGCTACTTTTGTACCCTCACCTGAGTTATCACATTTAGTCACGAGGAAAATCCTTGTGCTTGATCTTCACCATATCACCATTGGGGTGGTGCCAGACAATACCTTCCATGAGGCAATCCTCACCAACAGCACTCTTCCTGCTGTTGAGATACTGTACCAATTCGGCGTGCGTGTAAGGCGCATCCTCTAGTTGAATACGCTCCCTCCAGCTGGGCAGTGAGAAGAGAAAGACCTGGTTATTGCTCAAATTCAAGGGGTTACCCTGGATATTTTTACCAATAGCTTCACCAGACCATTCGCCATCAGGAACGGCTGAAAAATCAGTATTGCTAATCGCGTCCACCAGCCACTTGTCTTGTGATGTATTGGTGTCGATATCAACGTACCACGGATCGACAATTCCATTTTGCTTTTGCTCCTTGCTGGGGTTACGACGCTTTTCGCTTCGAACTACCGTTCCATTACGCACGGTGACTCGGATATTCATACCGTCAAGCTTTTCTGTTGCTACCGCATTGGCGAAGTCGAAGTCCACAATCAGCTGGGTATTTACCTTTCGGTCGGTGTCCCAGTTGCGGTCAAAAATGGTCAGAATCTTTCTCATATTGTTCAAATTAAAAAAGCCCCTTGGTTGGTGTATCCAAGAGGCTAATGTAGAAAACCTATTCTTATTTCAGTAGATCAATAGCATTACCTCCGGAACGGTATTCCGTTTAGTCCTAGAGGTAGGTTATTGATCAGGTGCATCATTTGTCTTGTAGTCTTGTTTTGGTCGGGTTGGCACAATCGGTGCAGCAGCTAACTCTTCCAACTCTTGCTGTTTCAAAAAAGTTCCACCGAGCTGCTAGAAATGAGAAGAGTCATCAAACCAAAGTTCAACGACTCTTCTACTTAACTAGTTCCTTAAGGTGGGGTTGAATGTCCTTCTACCTTCTACTCTCTACCCTGTACTAGGTGAGGCTTGGTATACAAAACTTGCGAAAGATCCGAAATCCAACCTCACCTATCTAATTCAAATTCATCGGTACATCCATCAAAAGGACTTTAGCATTTTTGCTAGCGGTGATTTCAAATCCATCGGTATCCCAGATGCCGAAGCCATCACGCTTATTCAAGTCTTGACCGGCGATATTCACTTCACCCTCGATCACGAAAGCGTAAACGCCATTGCCACTTTTCTTAGGCTGGTAGGTTCCTTTGAATCCACCTTCCAACTCACCCATGTGGAACCAGGCATCCTGGTGTACCCAAACGCCGTCATCATCCACATTAGGCGAAAGCACTTGCTGGAATTCGTTCTTCACGTCGTTATTCTTCAAGGTAATCTGATCATAACGAGGTTCTACACCCTTCTGACGCGGGAACATCCAGATCTGCAAGAAGCGAACCTCTTCGGATTTGCTCTCATTGTACTCGCTATGAAAAACGCCTGTGCCAGCACTCATGACTTGCACATCACCGGTTTTAATTACGGCTTTGTTGCTCATGCTGTCCTCGTGCTCCAATGCACCCGCTAACGGAATAGAGATAATTTCCATGTTATCATGAGGGTGGCGTCCGAAACCGCGGCCAGGAGCTACCACATCATCATTCAATACACGCAACACACCAAAGTGGACGCGATCTGGATTATAGTAGTTGGCGAAACTAAAGGTGTGGTGACTGTTCAACCATCCGTGGTTGGCGTGTCCTCTGGTGTCCGCTTTATGCAATACAGTTTTCATGGTTTTGATTTCTTTATTTGGTAAATGGTTAAATCCCACCGGCTCCATCAGCTTGTCGTAAGTTGATTTTTCGGTACTGCTGGATCCTGCACCCAGTTTTGTGCTTAGGCCTAAACCAGCTGCCCCCAGTAGGCTATTTCGTAGAAAGTCTTTGCGCTTCATGATCTCATTGTTAGTACACTACAAAGATGTCTACTTGTTCGGTGGCAATACATAGAAAAATGGACGGGGGATATATAAAAATGGCGGATAGTAGGTTTGAAGTAGGGAAGGGGGATTGGAGGTCGGAAGTGGAAAGTCGGAGATCGGAAGTGGAAAAATTACTGGTGAGCGCTCTACATCTCCGAATTCCCACCTCCCATTTCCGAGTTTACGTATCTATCTACATCTCTCTGAAAGTTCGTCCAGTGCTTCTAATTTACCCAGTTCGTAGGCTTTGGAGAAATACGCGCAAGCAAGGTCAGATTGCCCCATGGCAAATCGGATCAGGCCAAGATTATGATGCACCCAGCTGTTGGTGGAGTCCAAGGACATGGATTTTTCGCAATCAACTAGGGCCTTGTCCAAGTTCCCTAGCTTATACTGCGCGTACCCACGATTGTTGTAGGCATAAGCATTTTCAGTCTGCTCTAGTAGGGGGTTAAACAGTCTAATTGCCTCATCGTATTGTTCTTTTTGGAATAGGATTAGGCCGCTGTTGTTTGCCGCTGCTGCATACTTAGGATCCAGTTCAAGTGCTTTTGCATAATCACTTAGTGCGCCATCTAAATTACCCACCCGCTCTTTGATTATCCCACTTGCGTGATAGTTGGCTTTGCTATTGGGATTGATAGATATCGCCGCCCTCACATCTTTTATGGCATTGCTGATGCTATCTAAATCCACATAACACCTGGCGCGACTCAGGTAGAACCGACCTGTCTTTGGCTCAATATCAATTTCTATGGCTTGATTGTAATCCAAGAGAGCTCCAGTGGTATCCTGTAACTTGTGGTATTTGAGCAGGCCCCTGTTGTGGTAGGCACCGGCCACATTGCTGATTGTATTGCTATCCTCAAAAGATTGAAAATGTTCAATCAAGTTGTTGAGATCATCCACTGCTGTTTCATATTCCTCTAACCTCATCCAGGCTACGGCACGGTCCAATTGGATATAAGCGATATCGCGGTCTAGTTCCAAAACTGTATTGAAGTCCTCGATGGCAGCTTCATATTCTCCTAGCCTGAGTTTGGACTCACCCCGGTATCGATAGGCAGAGACAAAGGTTTCGTCCTGACGAATGGCCATTGATAGAAATTTGACGGCCTCAACATATTTTCCTTGATTATAGAAATCTTTCCCCTTTTCGTATTCCGGGAAGTCTTGATTATTGCAGGAAAAGAGTGTCCAAAAAAGTAGTAGATAGAAAGCGCGCATATTCATGTCCGTATTATTTTCCACCTCCCTCATCAGGAGACAGTTTAAAAGGGCTACCGCAAATTAGCTTGATTTTTCGATGAAAAAACACCTTAATACCAGATAGTGGACGACCTTTAGCAAATCGGGGTTACTACTCACACAACATCTCCTAGCTTAAACCTGTTATTGCACATAGCTAAATCTCCACACTAGATGAAAATAAAGATTGGATACTGCAAGTGCGCATTATTACTACTCTGTGCCTTTTTTCAAGGAAAAAAGCTTGGTGTAAGCCTGTGTGCTCAAGATTTAGACGCACCTCGTTTCTTTGAAGTAAACTTCCAATCCTTATCTACTACCTCTTCTCCTGTTTATGGTGTGCAGCCAGTAGTCTTACCGGGAGCAATTAGCCCGAGTTTTCTGTTTGATGCCTCGCTGCGTTTCCCTATTGAGTTGGGCGGTAAGACCAAGTTTATCGGACAGGTTGATGTTCAGCAGGAGATCATGTTTGGCTTTTGGGAAGCAAGGGAAGCAGAGGTAGAGGATATTCATTTGTACGAGAATCGCCTATCGCTCATCGTCATGCACGACTTTAATGAGGAAATGCGCCTCTACGCTACTTTTAGAGGAGGGTCCGGCTCCAGTCAGGTTTTTGATTTTCGAAACGGCGCTAAGAGTTTCAACCAGGTAACGCTTCTGGAGAAACGGAGTCCAGAGCGCAAATGGGGTGTGGGTTTGGCGCTATCTTACCAGAACCGTTTCAGCTTCTTGCCGGTGGTGAAATACGAAGGGCCCATCTTTGGGAAGTGGGATCTAGATCTACTTTTACCCGCCCGGGTTTTGCTACGGCGGTCCATCAATAAGACCTCGCGTCTTTTTGCTGGTGTTCGGGCCAGTTCCGGCACTTATCTGGTGGGGGATAATGCCTTGCAGAGTGATATGTACGCTAATACCAGTTATCGCCGTCTTAATCTGAAAGGTATTGTTGGTGTTGAACGCCAGATCAGTCCCTGGGTAGGGCTGCGGGCGGAGATCGGCGCTAATCTACCGTATCGTTCTGGCTTATATGATTTAGAGAATCCGCGTTTAGAAATCCATGATTTTAACCAACGGATCGTACCGCACGTTAACTTTGGCTTTTTCTTGTCCTTGCCAAAGTAGAACCTGAAGAGAGATTTGCCAAGAATGCTTACCTTTTGTCAGTCACAAGAGGTACGTAAACTTATGAATCCCACTATCCAGTCTTTCAAAAAGAATTACCAAACGGCAGATCACTACGATGCCATTATCATTGGCTCCGGCATGGGCAGCCTCACTACCGCTGCTATGCTGGCTAAAGAAGGACAACGCGTGCTGATCCTTGAACGCCACTATACGGCCGGTGGGTATACCCATGTCTTTAAGCGCAGGGGCTACGAGTGGGATGTAGGCATCCACTACATCGGAGAGGTACAGCGCCCCAAAAGTATGATCCGGCGATTATTCGACTACGTGACAGATGGCCAACTAAAGTGGGCTGATATGGGGGACGTTTATGATCGTGTGGTGATTGGCGATGATATCTACAATTTTGTCAAAGGTGTAGACAATTTTAAGCAGCAGCTAACCGAATATTTTCCGCAGGAAGCCGAGGCGATCGAACAGTACGTGGACCTAGTCTTTGCCGCTAATAAGACCTTTCGTAATTTCTATATGGAAAAGGCGATGCCACCTTTAGCCAGAACCATTGCTGGGGGTTACCTCAGGCGTCCCTATCTGAAATTTGCGGAACAAACAACTCAAGAAGTACTGGAAGGATTGACTTCTAGTAAGCAGTTAATCAAAGTATTAACTGCTCAGTACGGCGACTATGGCTTGCCACCTCGGCAGAGTAGTTTTGTGATGCACGCCGCGGTAGCTCGGCATTACTTTGCTGGTGGAAGTTTCCCCATTGGGGGCTCTTCGCAGATTGTGGAAACTATCGCACCGGTACTGGCCAAGACCGGTAGTACGATTCTTATTAGTGCAGATGTGAAGCAGGTACTAATCGAAAAGAACAAAGCCATCGGAGTAGAGATGGCCGATGGCACCCGCTTTTCGGCAGATCGGATAGTGAGTGGCGCGGGTTTGTTTACGACCTATCGGAAATTATTACCAGAAGCAGCAGTTCGCAAGCATAAGCTAGAAGAGCAACTACAAAAAGTACGGCCATCAGTGGCACACGCCTGTTTGTACATTGGTTTGGAAGGTAGCCCAGAAGAACTACAAATACCAAAGGCGAATTATTGGATCTATCCTGAAGATGGCGAACACGATGAAATCGTTGAGCGCTATATAGCGGATACCAGTCAGCCATTCCCGGTCGTTTATGTTTCTTTTCCGGCAGCTAAGGATCCAGACTGGTCCAATCGTTATCCGGGTAAAAGTACGATCGATATAATCACACTCCTGCCCTATGAAGAAGTAGCCGATTGGGAAGGTACAAGATGGAAAAAGCGCGGGCAAACCTACGAGGAATACAAAGAGAACTTGGCACAACGTCTACTGGCTGAACTGTACCGCCTCGAACCACAGCTAAAGGGTAAGGTTGAGTACTACGAACTTTCCACGCCCTTAACTACCAAGCATTTCGTCAATTACGAGCGGGGTGAAATCTATGGCTTGGATCATAGCCCAGATCGTTTCAAGAACAAGTTCCTACGTCCGCACACCGCCATTCAGAATTTCTATCTGACCGGGCAGGATATTGTTACTGCTGGGGTAGGGGCGGCCTTGTTTTCTGGTTTACTTACAGCCTCGGCTATGACGAAGAAGAATTTGGTGGAGCGGCTGTTTGAATAGGTAAGTTCTCGGAGAACTCGAAGTTCTCCGAGAACTCGACGATACCCTACGGCTTCGCCTTTGGCCCACTGATCAAATCAATATTACTCTCCCGAATCAGCTGATTGAGCTTCGGTACCTCCTGGTTCATGACCCGGCGGTATTCGCTCAACTCCTCGTCGATTAAACGAGAGATCTCTTCTTTGACATCATAGGACTGTGCCGTGGGGCGGAAGTCGCCAATATCGGCTAGTCGGTTTAGATGGCCCAGCTTGTTCGTTAGCTTGATCGGGAAGTTAAGCGGATCTTGGCGACTACGATTCTTCGTCTGGTACAACTCTTTTTCCACTTCCGTCAATTGGTCCGTGACATTTTTGGCCTGCTCGCGTAAAGCAGCATGAGCGTCCCCTTCCGGTAGGCGATCTACAAAATCGTTAATCTGCTTACGGACATCACGTAGATCAATTATGGCTTGGTGGGCTTCACTCACCTTGTCTTGCACCGACATCATGAAGTCAAACTGTGCAGCCAAATCTTCTGCCGTAGCTTCTGAACGGGGATCAGCCAGAATTTCAAAACTTTGTGTCTGCTCCGTTTCACCTACTTTTAGTCGTACCTCATATTCACCTGGTACTGCCTTGGGGCCACGCATATTTGCCCCCCACATGACCATGCCGTCGAAATCTACACCATCAGGGTAACGCATATTCCAGTTGAAGGTATTACCCCCTTTTTCAAACTCCAGCTTTTCACTCTTTTCTTTGGCGCTGGTAGAATAGGTGCGGATCAAGTCACCATCAGCTTCGTAGAATGCGAGGGCTACCTCTACGCTATCGGCTGGCACTTCATTTACGTT
Source organism: Bacteroidota bacterium (assembly GCA_038528965.1). Classification (GTDB taxonomy): domain Bacteria; phylum Bacteroidota; class Bacteroidia; order Chitinophagales; family Saprospiraceae; genus Lewinella. The sequence continues at coordinate 37,311 of JBCBEC010000015.1, forward strand.
GAAATGTACCGTCACACCGCCGGGATGGTTGGCCCCCTGGGTCTTACTAGGGCGGGCCTGTCCACCATCCATACGGTAGGCGTCCATTGGTTCGAACAAATACTGATCAGCGTTTACTACTTCCTCACTGAGTTGGTGCAGGACGGTCAAATCATCAATCACCCAGAAGCTACGACCCTGCGTCGCAGCGATGAGGTTATTGTTCTTCAGCGCTAAGTCAGTGATCGGTACAACAGGTAAGTTCATCTGGAACGGCTGCCAGCTAGATCCGTTATCAAAGCTGATGTACATGCCCGACTCCGTACCGGCGTAGAGTAGTCCTTCCCGCTCTGGATCAGCGCGCAGGACGCGGGTAAAGTGCAACTTGTCGATGCCTTTGGTAATGGTCTTCCACGTGGCGCCATAATCGCCGCTGTAATACAGATATGGGGTATAGTCGCCCAACTTGTAGCGGGTGCCGGCGATGTATACACCACCAGGATTATGTGGATCTACTTCAACACTGTTGATCATGGTCCATTCTGGCATACCGCTTGGTGTAACATTGCTCCAATTCTTACCACCATCTCTGGTAAGGTGCAATAAACCATCGTCAGAGCCTGCCCAGATCACACCTTCCTCGTGCGTTGATTCCACGGCTGCAAAAATGGTACAGTAGTATTCTACCCCCGTGTTGTCTTGCGTGATGGGACCACCGGAAGACTTCAACTTTTCTGGATCATTCCGGGTAAGGTCCGGCGAGATGATTTCCCAGCTCTGGCCACCATCTTCCGTCACGTGCAGGTGGTTGGAAGCGGTGTACAAGCGCTTGGGATTATGCGGAGAGAAGAAAATGGGGAAGTTCCACTGGAAGCGGTACTTCATGCCTTCCGCTCCGTAGCCCATTGGGTTATCCGGCCATACATTAATAGCCTGCTCTTGCTTGGTGCGGTGGTTGACCCGCGTCAGATAGCCACCGTAGCTGCCCCCGTAAACAATATCGTTATCCAGTGGGTCAATGGCAATATGAGCACTTTCACCACCGGCAGTTGGTTCCCAATCTCGCTCCCCAATGTAGCGGCCGTCGGAGCGGTGGGCAATTCGTACCGTGCTATTATCCTGCTGCGCACCGTAGATGCGGTACGGGAAATGGTTGTCGGTAGTTACGCGGTAAAACTGCGAAGTAGGTTGATTATAGTAAGTACTCCAGTTCTCACCGGCATCAAAACTTACCTGAGCTCCACCGTCATCGGCAATGATCATACGCTGATTATCCTCCGGAGCAATCCACAAATCGTGGTGATCACCGTGGGGTGCATTGTAAGCCTTGAAAGTGGCACCACCGTCGGTGCTCTTGTGGTAACGGACGTTCATCACGTAGCAAATGTTCTCGTCTTGGGTATCCGCATAGATACGCGTGTAGTACCAGGCCCGCTGACGCAGCGCACGGCTGTCATTGATCTTGCGCCAGTTTTCGCCACCGTCATCCGAACGATAAACGCCACCTTTGTCATTCTCGATAAGTGCCCATACGCGGTTGCTATTGACTGGTGAAACAGCTACCCCGCTGATACCCCAAACGCCACCGGGTAGCCCCTTATTAGAAGAGATGTCCGTCCAGGTATCACCGCCATCGGTACTCTTCCAAAGTGCCGAACCTTCGCCGCCACTTTCTAGGCTAAAAGGCGTACGGCGTACCCGCCAGGTAGAGGCGTACATGATACGTGGATTGTTTGGATCTAGTAGTAAATCCACCGCACCCGCATCAGCATTGACGTAGAGAATTTTCTCCCAGGTCTGGCCACCATCTTTAGAACGGTAGATCCCTCTTTCTTCATTGCTTTTAAATAAGTCACCGAGTACGGCTACGTACACCAAGTCTGGGTTTTCTGGGTGGATACGTATCCGTGGTATATGCCTTGATTCCGGTAGGCCCATGTGTTGCCAGTTCTTACCGGCATCCACACTCTTGTACAGTCCATAGCCGTAAGAGACGTTACCACGAACGGTCACTTCACCACCACCTACATAGATGACGTTGGGATCAGCTTCACTTACGGCAACTGCCCCAACAGAACCACCAAAGTGGCCGTCAGAGATATTGGCCCAGGTTTGGCCACCATCCGTAGTACGCCATACACCACCACCGGTAGCGCCGAAATAGTATAAATTAGGCTTCCCTGGTACACCACATACGGCAGCGGAGCGTCCACCACGGAAAGGGCCAATCGAGCGCCATTCCAAGCTGCTGAAATGGGCTTGTTCAATAGCTTGAGCACTGGAAAATTGAGGTGCCAGTAATCCCAAACACATTAGGCTAAGGAGAAAGGATAATTGTTTTAGCATTTCGTCAGATACTAGTTTTTGAATAGTCTTTTAAGCGGAAGTTTGGCTCGGAGGGGTTACTTGTCTCTAATGTAAGAAAGTACACCACGGAATGTTCTCAATGAGCCAAGAAATGCGCCAAATTACTGGCTATTTGCATCCAAAAGTTATGCGGTTACTCATTTTCATATGTACGATCCTCTTTTTCCTTCCGGCAACGAATAGCTGGGCTTGTACTTGTAGCTCCAGCCCTGGTTTTGATTACTTTGTTTATAAGGCTTCCCTAATGGTGATAGAGTTGGAAGTGCTCGATAAACTACCTGAACCGCAGGAGGAGCCCGCCCAACCGAGCCAACCAGCAATTCCAGGCCCACCAAAACCACCTGTTGCGCCTCAGTATTACGAGACCTTCCACATCAAAGCATTACGCGTATTAAAAGGAGATATAGGAGACATTGATCTTCTGCGAACCCTAAATCGAAATTCCAGTTGCTACTGGGCACCTAAGGTGGGAGACCGTTTTTTACTGTATGTAGAACGAGTGGCTAATGAAGCAGAAGAACCCTACCTGATTATTAGTGATGCTTGTCAACGACATTTATTTCCCGAGTATCAGCACTATCAATCAGAAATAGCGGCCCTCCAGCAATTGCAAAATGCCAATAATGGCCGTTTTAAGATCGAAAGTCCTAGCGGAAATGATCGTCCGTTAGTAGAAGGCCGGTTTCGGAAAGGCATGCCCGCAGGCAAGTGGAAAGTGTACGATTTATATGATCCTTCAAATTCAGAACCGCTGGTTTGGTTTCGGATGCGAGCTGGCAAAATCTCGAAAATGCGTTGGACAAGAAAGACGCTCTTGCCAGCTAGCCAACATTATGTTATAAGTTGGCGCTACCGCGATTTGGGTCTGTAAAAAGATGACTGCATATCTGACTTAAGAAGCAAGAAATACTAGGTTCGGATGGACGGAGTCCTCTTGGGCAAGCCTCACGTCTATTTTAAGTCTCCTTTTTGCGTAGAAATAGATGTATCATAATTAAAAGTAAAAAAAACGCAAGGAGCATTTACTTTTTCTCTGCTACGGCACATATATTGGTGTAATTGTACAAATAGTAAGTAAATTACTGAGTACAGCACTATCCTTTATCTCCAAATATTGAAATTATGCTGCCCACTATTCAGGTCCACAACACACTTCCACTGAACTTGAAATTACATTTTACCGCTGGGCCGAATACCAATGATGCGCTCTTTATCGGTAGAAACTCTAAGGTTAATGTCACGTTACATCCCGACGATGTTTTTGATGTTTGTTGGTCGCGGAATAGCGAATTCCCTTTCTTGCAAAATGTCAGTTTAACAAGTAGTTTGATTGATCAAACCTCAAGAATGCTGACTGTTGGGGAGGCACAATTGAAGTCCTTTGAGCAACCAGATACCTATCCAAGTTCCTTCTCTCTGGATTTTGATGACTTTGCGTATTACCAGTTTGATAAGGATGGCAAATTTAGTTCGGATGCTCAAAATGGTGATTCCATTAGCGCTACTCCGGGTGACGTTTTCAAAATTGTCCTTGCTGATGATAGTAAAGGTGCAGCAGGAAGTCTCGTAGGCTATTTTCTGGTGGACCCTCAGTTTTCGGAGGGTGGAGGATCCAATGGTAGCTATGATCCCTATGCGGGATGGGTCGCATTCAATTTTAAGAGCTTTGGGAGTATCACAGGTGGAATATACAGTACCTTGGAAAGCAATGAGTCCTTGGCTTATCGCCTGCCGGATTACAATCCAGGACTGTTTCTGGCGCAGGAAAAAGGAATCAATCTGCACGAAGGACAAATTGTACTATACGATCAGGTAGGAACAGTCGGCGATTCAGGGGGTTGCACCTTTCCCGATGGTACCCAGTACATTGCCATTGATCATAACACTGCTGATCTGCCCACTTTATTGAAAACGGTGGCTTCTTACTTCGGTGATTCGGATTCCTTCGATATACAAATGATCCAATTTGGCCCTCATACCGGCATTGATACCTATTCTGACAAAAATTTTGGTGGAGATAAGGCGGCGCTGAGCCCAGATACCGGGCAGTGGCTGAAAACGGCCGCTTCTTTTTCCAGTTTTCAGTTCACCGAACTGGAGACACAAGTGCAGGCCCATATGCATGTGCAGTGTGACCTGGTGCAAAGCTTGAGCCATGATTCGGATCCGACCGTAGCCAATCCAACGGAGTTCCGGGTTAATATCCAGTTGGCACGCCAAAAGGAAGACGCTACGTTCCCAAAAATTCGACTGGAAGTAGCTAATCAAGATGATTTCAACAGTGATTTTACTTCGATCATGGTCAACGGTAAGTCCTATGACTTTGATGCTACTACCAACCAAACGGACTATATTTCCCCCAATGCTTTTGGCAAGGTAATTGCTACCTGGGCGCCTTCTGCTAAACGCACGGGGACCCCAAAGTTGTACCTCCATTCAGAAACGATGCCTGCCCATTCTGCGGTTGTAGTTACACCGGCGACGACCATGCACCATCGGATGGCCAAGATGCAGGACTCCACTGGTGTAGACGTATCGGGTTCGTTCACGAGTTACATCACCTCCAAGGCCGCGGAAAACAAGATCAAACTCAGCAAAGACCAAGCGGGTAAAGTCAAGGATATTACCCAGCACCTGCAACAATCGATAGTGCACAGTTTCCGGCATACTTCCTCTGGTAATCAAACCCATCACGTCATTGAAGGTGCCAGCTTCGTGAAGTCCTACCAGTCCGTTTCCATGGATTATAGTGATGCCGACAACCCCGTCTTTGCCACACAGCCTGCGGGCTCGGGCGATGGGAATGCGCTCTTTGAGCAATTGCAAACAGCTACGGCCGTGGCGCCCTATACCGACCTGGTTTCCTTGATCAGTCTTGGTGATATCGAACACGTCATAGTGGCCGGTGGAAAGGCGGCCTACGATACCCTCAAGAAAGCAGGCGATGCGGCTAAAAAAGCGCTCCAGGACTTAAAGAAATCGGAAAGAGCGGTAGAAGATGCTATTGTAGCGGCGGTGAAAACAGTTGAAGGGAAATTGGTTTATTACGCCGTCCAAACAGTGGAAGAAGTAGTCACTATTGTCAGTAAAATCTACAAAGCCATCAAAGTGGCTATTACTGATATTGTCGACTTCTTTAAGTTTCTTTTTACGGTATTTAAAGATATTGCCGAGATTTTCAAGGGCCTCAAGAGTCTTATCGATTCGGAGTACAGCAAGTACTTCAGCAAAGGTGCCATTGATAAACTCAAGAATGACGCAGAGAAACTGGTGACGGATGCCTTTGACAAAATTGAAGGTTTGTTGGATGCACCGGCATCAACGAAGCACCCGGAGACAAAAGGGCATAAGGCCAGTAATCCGGGTAGTGATTCCGCTAGGGAAAAACTGAATTGGTTGTTAGTAGAATTGCTACTCGAGTTGCAAGGTGGCACTCCCGGAACCGGAACTGATAATCCATTGACGAACTTCATTACCGAATTGAAGCAGGAGACGGGGACAGAGACCCTGAAATTTGCCGAGGATACCCTCATCAACTTTGCCAAAAGGTCAAACCCTACAGACAACCTTCAAATATTTGGGAGCAACTTTATGAAGAGCCTGAAGAGTTCACTCGGTGATATCCTTGACGGCTGGGAGAAGAGCATTAAGGCGCACATTGTAGCAGTCGCATCGGCCGTTGAGAAGAACCCATTCGACCAGGGAATTACCCAGAACCTTCCGCCGTGTTTCCAGAAGGGAGTTTTTGCTAAATTCCTGCAACTCACTGGGCTTGATGATGTAATTACCGTCACGGATGCGATTACACCTGCTAATGCCCTTTGCCTGATCTATGCTATTCCGGCTGGAATCGCTTATGCCGATATCAAGTCTTCTGGGTCCACGCAAACAGCCAAGGGTGCCGACCAGGCTAAGCCAATCCTGAAGGATGTTGTTTTTTGGGACATTATGGCCATCCTGACCGACATTACTAAGGGCGTATCAGCCACCCTTAATACGGAGCTAGGAGCGAGTGGTGATGCTGCCAAGCTGCCCAATTTGGTGAAGTTGCTGTTTAGTGGCTTTGGCTTGATCAGCGGGTCTGTCACAATTGTTAAGCTCAAAGATTATCCGGACCCCTCCGCTGGGGCAAATGCGATGGGAGTGGTCTCTGTTGCCCGGATTGCGGGAGGCTTTATTGCTGCGGGAGCAATTGAGGAAGATGTGCCCTTAGCCGGTGTCCAATGTGCTATGGATGTGTGGCAGGGAGTTATTGGCATCAATTATGCCCTTGATCAAATGACCGCCAATCCCAATAAGGACAAAGTTAAGGAGCCCTATTTGGACTACACTGCTAACTTGCTCGAAGGCATTTCCGGACTGCTGGAACTGGCTGTGATTGATGAAGATCCTGATTCCCGCACGGTCGCCATTATCGCGATGGATGCTATTCGCCTTATTGGTGCAACCCTGCGGGTAGCTGAGGTTATTGAAAACAAATAGACTTCACCACTCCTTTTTAAAAAAATACACATTTATGGCAAACTGGCTAGTCCGCAGAGCACTTCATAAAAAAAATATCGAGGAGTTCCCCGGGATTTACCTGCGACAATTTCTCACCCTGAATGATCTGTTTGATGACCCTAAGGTCGATTTTATCAATGAAAAGATACATCCCATATTCTACAAAGGAATGTGTCCAATTTATGTTTGTGAGCAGAAATATATTGGTCATCATCCTACCTATGGTCCTTATCGCGGGTCTTTCGGCATGTGCGGTTTTTACTGTGTCTACAGTCAAGAAGGGGAACTGACTCAGGATCAGTTTGGGTTTAATCCCCCTAATGCTTCACCGAAACCCGGCTCGCCGATTCCGCAGGCGGTTGATTGGGAACCAGATAATGATGATGAACTTATGCCGTACGGAGGTGCTGAGGATAAACAACCCCTCACTACGCTCGACCAATATCCCAGTAGTTACTTGGGAAAAGTGGTTGAAACAGGAGAGGGAGGAATATCGGACAATCAGCTACCATTCAAACCACAAGCGACGTCTCCTTCGACTCCGCTACCCAACGTTGGCATTCTTAAAGCCGCCGGTTATGGGAGCACCGATAATTCGCCTAATACAGTTTACAAGCCTTCAGATGGGGTGAAACTGGAATGGAAATCACTAAGGGTAAATTCAGCAAATAATGTGGATTTAAAAACCTTCAGTAAGACGCTGGCGGATAAGCTGAATCATGATAATGCGGACTTTGGTGGTCTGCATCCGCTTCAGATCAAGACACCTGTCTTTCTCACGAATTTGTACGATGGTACTTATAGCGCGGTAGTATTTTACTGTAATTCCTACGCCGAAACGGCACCGAATACCTTTGTGGTTACGGATAAGGATGATCCTTACTACAATAAAATGATTTTACCTTATTCAGCTGCCTATAAAAATGGTGGAAAAGAATCCTTCGGCCGCTGGTGTTGGATCCAACAATCGCGTCTCTATAAGGGCAAAAGGGGTATAGATCGTATAGATCATGCCTTTGAAGGTGAGAAAGCGCTCATCAACGCCTTAGAGGCGCTGCCTCCTGCCCAACAGTTTCTGGCTCAGGTATCTTGCACTCAAGCTTACGATCCACTTTTGTTTTACCTGACTTACCCGCTGGCGTACTACGAAGGCTATAAGCCAGTGAGCGCAGAGGAAGTAGGTAATTCAAAGGTGGAGGCTGCCACTAATGATCAGAAGTATATCTTTCTGAATCTCTCCGGTGAAGATATCGATGTTTATGTTGAGGCTGGAGATAGTCGGTCGCAAGATACCCAGGTGAGTGCTGGAGCCATCTTCACCAGAAACACTTACCTGACGAATGATGGTGGTTACAAATGCCCCAGCAATGTCACCTTCAAAGTGACCAAAAAAGGGGATGAGGATACCGTTCTTGGATACTACCAGGCAGTAGACGTACCGGATCTGCACGACTATCACGTCACGATCATTGTTGAACCAAAGTCGGATTAGAGCTCATCCGGCACTGATCACTTCGTGGTGACCAGGTGATCAGTGCTAATGCTCGCTCTTGACCGAAGAACTAGCATTTTCTTTTCGTAACATTGGGCAGAATGATTTAGATTCGCGGCGCAAAATCCAGCTGAATATGCAAACACGCCGCTTGCCCGCCGAATGGGAACCTCAATCCATGGTCCAGTTCACTTTTCCGCACGCGGAAAGCGATTGGGCAGATTCTCTTGCGGAAGTTACATCCTGTTTTGTGCGGTGCATAGAAACGGTAAGTCGTTTCCAAAAGGTACTGGTGGTTGCGGATGAACGGGAACGAGTAGCGAAATTGTTGGCGCATCTGCCGGAAGATCGAATTACCATAGTAGCCTGCCCTAGCAATGATACCTGGGCCCGTGATCACGGCGGCATCACGGTAATTCAAGATGGAAAACCCGTATTGCTGGATTTCATGTTCAATGGCTGGGGCCTAAAGTTTGCGGCTAACAAGGACAATCTCATTACGCGCACGCTGCACCTTTGGGGCTTTTTCAACGACTGGCCACGCGAACAACCGCCCATGGTGCTAGAGGGTGGCGCGCTAGAAACAGATGGTCAGGGCACCCTATTATCCACTACAGAATGCTTAATGTCTCCGAATCGTAATCCCCACCTGTCTTTTGCGGAAACGGAGGCGGCGCTGCGACAGTACCTGGGTATAGATCGCTTTTTATGGTTAGATAATGGCTATTTGGCGGGTGACGATACGGATTCTCACATTGATACCCTGGCCCGTTTTTGTGATCCGGAAACGATAGCCTATGTCCAATGCACTGATGATCAGGATGAGCACTACGCGGAGCTCAAATTGATGGAACAAGAGTTACAGAGCTTCCGCACCAGAGCAGGAGCACCCTACCGACTAATACCACTGCCGTGGCCAACTGCTTGCTATGCCGAGGATGGCCACCGATTACCAGCTACCTACGCTAATTTTTTGATCATTAACGGTGCTGTTTTAGTGCCCACCTATGGTCTGCCAGAAGATGAAGAGGCCTTGTCAATTCTAAAAACTTGTTTTCCAAAGCGAGAAGTTATTGGCATTAATTGCCGCCCATTAATTGAGCAGCATGGTTCCTTGCATTGCATTAGCATGCAGTATCCCTTATGCTGAATTTGAATTTTTATAGGTAAAGTTTACAATTGGGCACAGAGAAGTATTTTGTCGTAAAAAAGACAAAGTAGAATCTTGTTTCGTATATTAAGCAGGATTTTTATGGCGCCAGCCATCACCTACTAAACTTAAATGCCCATATGAAATTCAAAATTTCCTACCTACCGGTACTGGTAGTAGTAGCCCTGTGCACACTCAGTACCTCACTATTTGCTCAGCCTATTTTCAACAATGAAATTCCAATTCCGCCGCTTGTTAGTGCGGTAGATGGACTGATTGAACTAGAAATTACTCAGACTACACACAAGTTCAATCCGGCAAATCCGGCTGATACTGTTCTGAATGGCACCCCCCTTCAACCAGATGGAATTGGAACTTGGGTATACAACCTACCCGGGCAAACCAATATGACTTTTTTGGGCCCAACCCTGAAGTGGACCACAAATAGTCCGGTCAATATTCGGGTGATCAATAGCCTACCGGCTAGCTCTACCTTGACTACGGTTACCACCACTACTACACACTGGCACGGTGCCGAGCTGCCTGCGCAATTTGATGGTGGTCCTCACCAACCCATTGCTGCGGAAGGAGGCTTTTGGGATGTGGATTTTATCAATCTAGACAGTGCCTGTACCATGTGGTACCATCCGCATTTGCACAATCAGACCTTGCCTCACGTACAGCTGGGTTTGTCTGGTATCATCATCTCTGAACAGCCTAGTGACCTGCTCCGCCCGACACTACCACGGACTTATGGTATCGACGATATTCCATTGGTTATTGGTGAACAGGGAATGTCCTACGATTCCGCCGGCCGGATGTACAATATCATAACCGAAAAGGGCAAGCGACCATTCAATGTTGTTAATGGTGTCGTAAACCCCTACTTGGAAGTGCCAGCTCACCAGGTCCGCCTCAGAATTCTCAATGGTTCTACCAGAAAGGGATTGGTTTTCGGTCTATCTGAATCAAGAACCAGTACAGATATTAATGATTTTGAAACCTATCAAGTGATTGCTACGGACGGCGGTTACACATTAGAACCTAACCCTCGCAAACGACACTTAATGGGGCCGGGAGCACGCTCGGAAATTGTGATGGATTTAAGTGAATACAGCGTAGGCGACTCCTTGTATCTGCGCAATATGAAAGAACTCATGCCTGGTTACATCGTTGGTAGTCCGCACCCTTCTGAAGGTCCTGCAGGAAGTGGGGGAGGAGGTGATACAACGATGGGGTATGCCTTCTTAAAACTAGTTATTGTAGACGATCCTCCGGGCTATGACCCGGTTGATGACTTTACACCCTGGAACATCGACTGGGACCCTCAGCTGCGTGATACCAGCGATGTATTCCGTCGTCGTGATAAGGATTTGGTATTTATGACCAATATTATCCAGCCGAACGGAGATACCATTCCTAAAGGTTTTACCATTGATAGTTTGACTTACGACATTAATGTAATCAACGACACGATCTGTGTTAACACCAAAGAGATATGGACTATTAATAACCTCAGCCACGTGGCGCACCCCTTCCATATTCACAAGATATTCTTCCGAATATTAGGCATTGACTCCACTGGTGCAGATGGAACCGTTTATCAGCTCGATTTACGAGAACGCGACTTTAATGGTCCGAAAGATGATGTGCTAGTGCTGCCCGGCTGGCGATTACGATTCTTAGGGGCCTTTGATGATTACCCGTCGGCCATAGATCCGACACTTACTTACATGTACCATTGCCACATCCTCACACACGAAGATCAAGAAGGAGGTGGGATGATGCATCAGTTTGTGGTGACGGATGACCCGGCCTGCGCCGCAAATGACGTGGAAGCCCCCCCCACAGAGGAATTAGTTTTTAAGGTTTACCCGGTACCATCGTGGGGTGAATTAAATATTGAAACCCAGTATGCAGAGTCGAGCACGGTAAGCATGATGGATCTACAAGGCAAAATAATGCGGACGTATCGCCTACCTCCTTATAGTGGACGAACCAGTCTGGATATAAGCGATATTCCTGCGGGAATGTATCTGCTACACTGGCGTGCTGCCGATGGCAGAATGATTACGCGCAAGGTAGTATTTCAGTAATTGGATGATTTAGCCTCATACCTGGCGTAAAATGAAATCGGTCTGTAAGCAAACACCTGCTTACAGACCGATTCTTTTATGGACTAAGACAAATTTACTTCCCGTTCAAGGCCCAATCGTATTCCTTATAGCTCACCTTCGTTTGTTCACCCAACTCCACATCGGTAAAGCCGTTGATGTAGCTGGTTACATTACCAAAATCGCCAGCGTACCATTCGAAGATTTTTGAAATTGTTATCTCTTCACTGGAGATGGTATTGTAGGCTGTATTGTTGATGAAGCGGCGAGTGAGTCGCTGCAAAGTACTATTCAGGTTATCTGCTGTGAACGCCCGATTATGGATCGGAGGACAGGAAGCCGCCGCACAATTGACCGCAAAGTGAATGCGGGCATCGCCGTAGCGGGCGCGGAGGATATCATTCTCGATTTGATTGAGTGAATACGTACTACCGCCAATTTTGATCCACTTCTGGTCCCATGGGTTTCCACCGTGTAGGTTCTTTATGCTGCTCACAGGGTGGTTGTCTACGATTAGCTTGATCGTAAACGCATTGTAGGCATTGATCCAATAGGCCATGATCTGATTCCGGCTCCAGCCAGACTGTGGTGGAAAGCTCTGCAGTTCGGTTAGGTAGGCCTCCAAGGCGCTCTTGCTACTCTTTAGACCACTGTAATTAACCTGACCACTAGAACTCACAAAGTTCCGGAGGATGTTATCCCACGAGCCATGATCAGGCATGGTCTTAGGAGCAGGTGCTTCCTCTACCATAACCGGTTCGGGTGGGGTAGGAGCAGGCGCTTCCATTTTCTTTTCTGTCAATACCGGACCGGATGGTCGCTCCGTGCTTGGTGGCGTGGATTCCAACTGTACGTTAGTGACCTCTTTTTCGGCTTGTGGTACACTTGCCTCCACAGGAGCCGGTGTCTCGGCAACTGCTTCGACGACTGTTTGATTGACAGCAACAGCGGTTGGTATTTCAGCCATTGCTGGGTTTTCGGACTCTTCTGAGCTCATCACTTCAGTAGCCTCTGTTTCATCGGTTGCTGTGCTTTCTTGCGGTGTTGCAGTGCAACTGACAAGGAACAGCGCAAATAGGAAGAAGATGTTGGTTTTCATGGTTTTTCCGTTGTTGTTTTGGGAATAAAAACTGTCCTTAACGGGATTAAGTTGTCCGCATCCGAATAAGTTGTTCGAATGCGGACAAAAACCATGAGGTGCCTCTTCTAACTTAATCTACTACAATCCGCTTCACTTCTAGCCTGTCGTCTTGCTGGTACTGTAACCAGTAAACACCGGAAGGAAGGGCAGAAACGTCAATAGATTGGCGCGTTCGACCACTGCTCAGCGGTATCTGACCATTGAGTATCACCTGACCGCTACTACTCCGAATAGTCCACTCGACTTGGCTACTCTCCGGGCTATACCACTCGGTTTGGATATTGGTCTGGGCCGGGATTGGATATACGGCAGATAACTGAAATTCCGTTTGCTTGCGCTCTAAGCTAATGATTGGTGTATAATCGAAGCTTCCGTCAAAATCAATGGTTTTGATCCGGTAGAAAGACATCGGGAACGGGCGATGATCCATCCACTGATATTTCACCTCTTGATCACTGTTACCCGCGGCGGGCAACTGACCAATAACTTCCCATGCTGTTTCTCCTTCCACCAATCTTTCAATTTCGTGGATTTTGGTATTTACTTCCCTACTGCTGGCCCAGCGCAGGAGGTTGTGTTTAGCTTCGGCCACACCATTGAAGTAGCTCAATTCTAGCGGCAGGATGGCTACATTTGAACGGCCAAAGAAGTTGGAAAAACCACTGATCTCAAATTCCAGTAGATGATTTGAGCCGGAGAAGTTACCCATGGTATAGCTTGATTCAAGGACTTCACTAACACCGGCAATGGGGTCGCCACAAGTACCACTGCTTCGTTTGAGTAAGTCAATATCTTCAAGGCTTAAGGCGCCTCCGGAGTCAATTAAGTCTTGTAGCTCTTGCTCCGTGAGATAAAGCCGAACAGTGGCGGCGGCGTTGTTAGCTACTGTGATCTGCCAATCGCGGTCCAGTACCGGATAGTTTTCTTCGTCTTGACGGATGACGCCGGTGTGAAGGTTATAATCTACGCTGATTGTTCCCAAATTATTGAACATGTCATTGATCGACACAATGCGGTTTCCACTACCATCGGTAATGTGGATCCACTCCCCGTTTCCGTTAGAAGTAGCGTTGTAGGTAGTACCACAGCCTCCGGTATTGGTAGGAGCCACGGTACAGTTGATGCCCGGATCACTCAGACTCATGCTGAACGTACCGCTTGCACCATTCCAGCCATCGATCTGGACGTAATAGGTTTTGCCTGGAATCAAACAACTTAGATTGATCAGGCGTGGACTAAATCCACCTGCCGAGCCAGAATCGTCATTAGCAGCAACCAGCATCCGTTGATCGGAGTTGAACAAATCACTGCAGTTATCTGCCTCCCACAAGGCCATTTGTAGGTCAATAGCAGTATTAAAGTCGATATCGATACTTCCGGAGGCCGGTGCTGCGAAGGAGAACCAAACCGTATTGTGTAGGGTGTTTTCGCACCAGCCGTTTTGTACGTTACAGCCAATGGCGTTGGGGCGTGGCTCATTGGCTTGCGAGGAAGCACCTAAATTGGAACAGAGAACGGCTTCCCCATCGATATTTGCTGTAATGTCAAAGGCATCACAAACGTTATCATTAAGGCAGTCCTTGGGTGCAATGTAGAGGTCGGTAACCGATAAACTACACTCCACCTCGGCAGTAAAAGTAGCAGTGACGCTCACTGGTAAGCCATCTGCTGGTAGTCCGCTTAGATTGATTGCTTGTGGACTAGTGGTTATGCTAAATGTTTGCGTTACGCCCGCTGCGCTTACCTCTAAACTTCCGCTACCGGGTGGAAAGAGGTAAGAGACAATAAAGGACTGGTCGTAAGTACCGCCACCATAATTTGTAATACCTCCATTTCGGGAGATCGCACCGACAAGACAGTCAGTGGTGCAAAAATCATAGTCAAAGCTAACTGAGGTACCACTCTCACTAATGTTGAAAATTTTGATATTGGAACTTCCCCCATCATAGGTATTAGAATTAGGTGAAGTATCACAGGAAAAGGAGTCGTTGTTGCTGGAGCCAGGAAAGAGGTCACCATTGTCACCGCTATTGCCGTTGCCGTTAAGGTCTTCATCGCCATCCGCTTGTTCCACCTCTACGAGACGACGGTTTTCATTAGCGTTGGTAGATTGGCTGGCGTCAATATGATAAATGGCCAGCCCCTCGCCGGGAATGTAGCTATCCCAACCCGTTTTCTGTCGGTTTTCCAAGAGAAAGTACTGATCACTATCTGGCGTATTGAAACGGTAGGTTTCATCGGTGTTATCACTGAAGTCCATGTCAGTGATGGAGCCGCTTCCACTCAATTCAACGGGGTCAATCCAACCCAACTCCTCCTTACACCAGGCAGAAAAGTGAGCTGGGGTTCTACCACCATTGTTCCAGGTGCCTCCCGCCATACAGCACCACCTGCCAATTCCACGCGAAGAACCGTCAGTGTCGTACAAATCAGGAAGTCCCAGGGCGTGGCCAAATTCGTGGACTAAAACACCAATATTCGCAATATTCGTAGAACCATATTTTTCAGGTTGGATAATGTAATCATTAATGATTTTACCATCATAGGTGACACTTAAACCCTCCGCTGCCAACACCCAGCGGTGGGACCAAATATCGGCTACATTACTTGACTCTTCAGCGCCACGACCAGAGTGAATTACTTCTACTACATCCACACGGCCGTCTCCGTCTCCATCGTACTGACTCCAATCTACGCCGGCGGCTTCTGCGGCATCCACAGCCTCCCGGATTAAGGGTACCGCATTGCGAAAGTTGCGATTAGCTAAGCTTTCAATACCGTAAGTAGCGCGGTTGTTCTCAGCCGTGTACCAGCCCTCTACATCGGTATTCACCGTCAACAAGCCGTAGGAGATATCTATGTAATAATCGCGGAAACTTCCGCTACTGCCGTTGACACTATAGCCCGGTTGATTGGCCATATTGTCAAAAGCTTGGAGATCATAAGTAAAGAGCTGATCGGGATAATCGATCAGCAACAGGATGGCCTTCTGTACCCCCGCAGGAGGGAAAACGGCACTCACTGGCGGGTCATCGTCATCGTCGGTTTTTAGTTGATCGGCGGCTAGTAAACTAGCTAGTTTCTGCCCTTCGAAACGGAGGTTTGGCCGAATGGCTTGCAATAAGGCTTGCTCAGTTGAGGTGCGTTGATCCATCGCGGAAACAGGGACTCCAGTCAAAAATAAATCTCCTTTGAGGCCCCGGGTGGCGTAGCGATAATACTGGTCAGCTTGGTCTTGTAGGATAGTAAACCCATCCACGGTTTCCAAATAGGCGACTGGACCCTCTGTAAACAAGTAGGCCTGGAAGGTTTGGCCATCGGGTTGTTCTAACACAATGGGATCAGGTACCGGAGGTACACCGCAATAAGTGGAAGATGAATTGATTTTTTGAGGTGCAATAACCGGCTGCTCAACCGAATGAGGAAGAAAGAATACGAATGCTAGTGCTGCTATGAGACCAAGGCCTAGCAGCTTTGAAGTGAGAAATTGCATTTTTTTCATGTGTTTCAAAAGGGGGAAAAAGAAAAGAGAGCCGTTTTCTAGCTCTCTACGCAAATAAATTAAACGTATTTAAAAATATTCAATTTGATTTGAAGTTATTGTGACAGGGTAGGTGGAAAGTTAGAAATAGAATTCGGAAATGGGAGGTGGGAAGTCGGAGATCGTGCGTTTCCGACCTCCGACCTCCTATTTTAATAAGCATAAATCATCCGTTTGGTATACAAGGGATAACCATCGATGATCAAAGTGTATGAGTAAACCCCTGGCTGATATGCATGATGGCGGAAGTCATAGAGGACTTCGTTGAGCCCGGGGCGGAGTTCGATGGGCAACTCTGCCAATGTGCGACCTTGTAGGTCACGTACGGCAATACTGGCTGACCGGTAGCTTGGTACTTCTGCTACATAGATGCCGAAGTAGGTAGCTTCATCAAAAGGATTGGGGCGATTTTGTAGTAGCTTAATATTTCTTTGCGCCCGAGCAATTTCTTCTAGATTTGATTCAAAGTCCGCAAACTCCTCACCGATAAAGAGGCTCTCAATGCCGTTTTCATCCACCGTTGCTACTGATGCGACGTAGGTCTGCATGGGGTTTAACCCACGTAGAGTATCCACCGCCTGGATAGTAAATATGGTATCGAAATCGAGCTCGGTAAAGCTTCTCAGGCCAATGCGGTAAGTTCCGTACTCGTTCGGATCGTCAATGACCACCTCAAAGCCATTGTCAATAGGGTTTAGCTCAAAGTCGGCCGCATCTTCCGGGCCTAAGGCAGTCATGGCGGCGGCATTACCGTTAATCACTGTATTCCGGGCCAGGTAGCGAAAATCGACAAAGAAGGAGTCAATGATCCCGTCGCCGTTTGTATCTACTCCAAGGATATCCTCAGATGTGTGTTGGCGGTCATTATAATCTGGGTTGCTGGTGTCGGCATTGCCGTGTTCAGTCGATGTAGTGAATCGGATAGCCGGATAGCCTTTGCGGCGAAATGGTATATGATCACCACCACGGCCCTCACGATCTTCCGTCAGCATAAGATTAATGGAATTGACCTGGTCTGCAACGGGAGCAACCATTTCATCGTATTCCAATTTCACGTAACGAGCTAGCATCTTATGTCGGGAGTTAAGATTACCGGCAGAAAAGATGCGAACGGTAGTGCTGTCAATAAAATCGAGTCCAGGGCAGCTGGGAACAGAGGAGGTAGCTCCACAGATGATGCCTCCTACGGTATCATTATTGTAAACTGCTCGTAGGGGTAAATCATTATCGCGACAAAAGTCGGCAAAGGCTTCCGCGCCGAATAAGCCCTGCTCTTCGCCAGTTGTCAACATAAATACTAGCGTGCGATCAAAGGTATATTGAGTCATTACACGAGCTAGTTCGAGTACGAGTGCCGAGCCACTTCCGTTGTCTTCCATCCCCTCGGCGATACATTCGACATCGCAATTATCACGGCATCGACTGTCAAAGTGGGCTTGGATTAGCACAAACTCCTCGGCGTGTTGGCCGGTACCCGGGAGTACGGCAAAAATATTGCGGTGTTGGTTCATACCACAAACGCTGGCATCGAATTGAAAATAGGACACGATGAGGCGATCACTCAAAGACTGGAATTTACCCAAAGCCCACCGGCGGGCAGCCCCCATTCCTTCAGTAGTAGAAGTGGTATCAGAGCTGGTATGGCGCGTTCGGAAGGTAGACATGGCTTCCAAATACGCTTTGAGCGAATCGGTGTCAACTGAACTATTTATACCACCGGCGATCAACTGCGGATCAACAATTGGGTTTGCTGGAAGATAGTCTGCAGGATCAAAATTGCCACGTAGAATTTCCTCCGCTAAGGGATTAGTAACTACTGGATTGGTCTGGGCTTGAAGGGCGGTTAGACCGAGACTCATGATTAGTCCTACTACAAGGTATAGTTGCTTCATTTTATAGAATTGAATAAAGTTAGCTGAGAGCGTGTTGGGATTTCAAATTTTGGGCTGCAATCGCCGAATTCTGTTCTGCACTTCGTTACTCTTCGGTCGCGTAGCTTGTGGCTATGCTCCCTCATCGTGCCTCGTTCAGAACAAAATCTAGCTTCTTTCGCTCCAAAAGTGAATCCCCAACACACTCTGATGCTCAAATGCAGAATGGGCATTCTCAAGATTGAAAATGCCCATTCGCTTCAGTTGTTCATTATGTTTTTGCCATTAAGCTGGCAAAAGTGTCAGGGGAAGGACTATCCTTCGTCCCAAGCGATTTCACTTACGCGGCGTTCAACCTGTGTGTAAATGGTACCACCTTCACGTGTGTCGATCTCATTTAGGCGACCTAAGCGGCGCATGTCTACCCAGTGGTGGCCTTCTAGCCAGAGGGAATAACGGCGCTGGAATAGAATCTCGTCGATTAGTTCGTCCGTACTGGTACCACCAGTGTAGTCACCTACTTCCCAAATGTTGCGAATCGTGTTGATCGCAGAAACGGCATCACCACCCTGACGAGCTTGTGCCTCTGCGTAAATCAAGATCAATTCCTCATTACGAATCATTGGAATTGGGCTGATATTTGAAGTCCAGCGGGCATCTTGATAAGCACCTACAATAGGATCGCCAGTAGCTACGTCATTCAAGCTAGCATCAGTGATTGGGTTATTTACCCGCTCAGCAAACTTGGTCGCTACACGTACATCGCCAGGTAAGGCGTCTTCAATCATACGTGGGTGTACAATTAGAATGGTAGATGTCAAGGCATCCAATGGGTAAAACAATGGATTGTTGATATCTGGTGCGTTACCATATACATGGGCAGGTCCCTCCAGAAGATCTTGTGCATCAGCAGCATCCAGGTTCATAAATGACTCATTCAAGGCAGTGAGTGCACCAGCATAATCCTCTGCGTACAAAGCAGCTCTAGCCGCGATCGCGCGGTTGATTTGCCGCATTGCTGTAGGATCCTTGTACAGCACATCATCAGGATCACTTTCATCACCAAATCCAGCGGTCAGGTTGAAAGAGAAGCTGCCGCCGGCCTTGTCCAGGTCGGTGAAGCCTTCGTCAAGGATGCTACGAATCTCTGCAAGTGCAGCGTCAAAGCCCAAGGTCGGACCAGGATTCAGCGGATCTTCAACATCGACCCGGATACCATTCTCGAACTGTTGCAACAATGGCCAAAGTAATTGGAAACCCTTAATAGTCTTCGCAAAACCGGTGTAGCCAAATGTTTCTTCTGTAGTAAGCTGAGTACTGTTGGTAGCCGCTGAAATCAGAACGTTGGCTTGCTTAACGGCCAAGTAAGGATTTACGTAAGTACCGCCAGAGGCGAAGAAGTCAGGATAGGTTTCGGCATTTCCACCTAGGCCTAACCAGTCATTTAAGAAGCGGGGGTCAGAACCGAAGAAGGCGTACACCTCGCGACCAAAGCTACCAAACATCTGAGCGGAGTTGGTAACGTAACCACGGTTACGCGCCTCTAGTCCGGTTACCAATACCTGCAATTCTGCTTTACTCGCATCGGCCGTAACCGAGGCCAGCGAGGGGTTGTTCGGGTCATTCACCCGATCTACATCACAAGAGGAAAGGCCAACCATGGCAACTATTCCTACGCCGATGAAGAGTTTATAAAAGATATTATTCATTGTTCTCATTTTTGATTAGAACTCAGCGTTCAAGTGGAAGAATAGACGACGGGCAGATGGGTAAGGAGTTACCTCAATGTTACCCGTGATCGACTGCGTACCGAAGTTACTCACCTCAGGATCATAGCTACCGTAATCGGTCCAAAGTAGAACGTTATTAGCAGATACACCCAGCTTCAAGCGCTTGAACACACCAATCTCGTCTGGGAAAGTGTAGTACAAAGCAGCTTCACGCAACTTCAAGTAACTGGTAGGCTCAATGTAAACACCGGTATTACCATCAGCAGCCCAAGCTAGCAGACGATCCAAACCGTTAGGTGTTTCATCACCATCATCATCACCATCCCAATCAGGAGAAGTACCACCGTCGTCCCATAGTAAAGCAGACAGGTTGATAGCGTTACCGCCACTCTGGTACTGTGTCACCAGATTCAACTCCAGGTTTTTAGCAATAGTGAAGCTGTTATTCCACGCCATAGTGAAATCTGGTTGACGATCACCGTATACGGTAAAGCCCAGCGTTTCACTTCCCTGTCCAGCAGGCGTACCAACTATAGTTGTTGGAGAGAAGCCTTCTGCCAATAGATAGGTACCTAATGAAGGACCGAAACCACCTTGTGTAAAGGCAGGTACACTCAAACGAGTAATCTCAGAACGGTTCTGCCAATACATAATGCGGGTAAACCAGCTGAAGTTCTGACGACGAATTGGAGAAGCACTCAAGGCCAATTCAATACCCCTATTCTCCAGATCAGCTGCGTTCGTAGCAATAGCCAAGATACCAGTAGACTCCGCAGGTTGTTGGTCAAGAATCAGGTCATTAACCCCTTTGTTGTAGTAAGTAGCTTCGATAAATAGGTTGTCGTCGAACAAGCCCAAATCGATACCCAATTCGATTTCTTGCGCTGTTTCTGGAACCAGGTTAGGATCTACACCACGAGTACCTACTTGACCACCTAGCTGGCCGCCAATCAATTGTGGCGTAAGTGACTCATAGATCACACCGAAGCGTGGCAAACCACCTGTTTCACCGTAAGCGGCACGAACCTTTAATTGGCTGACCACATCAATCGACCAGAAATCAAAATTGTGCAGGTTCACAGCACCAGAGAACTTAGGAAATGCGTAGAATTCGTCCTGGAAGTTGTTTAAGGTTGACTTGTCAAAACGAATACCGGCTGAGATCGCAATCTTATCTTCCCAGTTCAAATCCTCCTGAATCACGTAACCGATATCAGTTACACGAGTTACGGTTTGCTCCAAAGAACTGACGACAGTAGCCCAAGCGAGATTGTCCTGACCACCGGCTAGTCCGCGTCCACGGTTCAATACGAAGTCGCCACGCTGATCTAGTCGAACTGCACCCACACTGGTATTGGAGTTGATCCGTCCAATGTTGGTGTTGTAGTTAAGGAAACCTTGGATGTTGTAGTTCAGGTCATCCTGACGACCACGCATCAAATCACCAGGGTTGGCTTGCGCGCGCTGGTGCTGCAGAATTTCGGGGAAGTAAACCAGTGAGTTACCACTTAGGTAATCTACACCACCGTTAATCTTGAACTTCAAGAAGGAGTTAGCCGATTGATACAGATCAATATCAATGGTAGCAGCGGAGATGAAACGGTCTACTTGCTGGTTGTTGATACCCAAGTCGCGAATGGCAACAGGGTTGTCGTTGAAGTAAGGGTTGTCTGGATAGTTGCCATTTTCGTCTGGGAATAGATTGGCATAGGATGGCGTATAAGCCAAAGCATAACCGATACTACCACCCGTGTTGTTTTGGTTACCCGTGAAACCACGGTCGTTATCACTTTTGAAGTAACTAGAGTTCAAACTAACTTTAATGCGGTCACTGATACGGTGATCGACATTTGCCCGCACGGAGTAACGATCAAATCCAGTATTTTCAATAATTCCATCTTCTGACAGAATGCTACCAGAAACGTAGAACTGGGTCTTTTGCGAGCCACCGCTTACACCTATCTGGGTATTAAGCAGAAGTGGAGTCTCACCGTAGAAGAAGTCTTCCCAATCGGTAACACGTCCTTCCTGTTCAGCCGCTTGACGAGCAGCTTGCTCGGCGGGTGAGCCGAAGTAAGCGTCTACTTTAGCTTCGTCCCAATCATCGAATCCGATGAAATTTTGACCTTGGGCAATACCTACATCCTGGCTAAAGGTTACTCGGGTTTGGCCAGCTTTACCCTTCTTGGTAGTAATGATAATTACCCCGGAGTTGGCACGAGTACCATAAACAGCGGCCGCAGAAGGCCCCTTTAATACCTCGATACGTTCAATGTCATCAGGGTTAATGTCAGCGATACGGTTTGCAGCATCATCCTGTGTTGCGGAGCTCTGACCACCAGTTGCACCAGATACCTGGCTACGACCGTTACGGATAGAAGAGTTGTTGACGTAAACTCCGTCAATAATGTACAGCGGTTGACTCGAACCGGCACCAAGGGTAGAAATACCACGAAGCTGCACGTTCACACCGCCACCTGGAGATCCACCATTAGCGCTGATGTTTACACCAGTAAGCTTGCCATAAAGAGCGTTGTCTACGGTCTGTGGGGTAGTGTTACCTACCAATTCAGCAGAGCTGATCGTTGCCACAGCATTACCAGAATTAGAACGCTTCACACCTGACGCAAGACCGGTTACAACGACCTCGTCAAGGCGAGCAATGTCTTCTTCCAAGACAATGTCTAATTGCGCAGTGCTCGGACTAACAGTTAATTCCTGGGTTTTGAATCCGGTGTAAGAAAAGATGGCTACTTGTTCGCCATCTGGCACATTAAGTTCGTAATTGCCATCAAAGTCAGATACGGTACCAGTAGTAGTGCCTTTCACTAGGATAGAAACACCAATGAGTGGTTCTCCCAAAGCGTCCTTCACACTACCCTTTACCATATACTGTGCCATGGCAGGAGCCGAAAGCAACAGCATGGTAGCCAACAGCATGCTGGCGCGGGTAAAGCAAAATTTCATACAAATTGGTTTTGATTAGTAAATGCGTTTTTCTTCATTCACTTGGCGTCTGGGGAAAAGATGAGGTGGGATTACTAGCAGAGAATATTACGCGGGTAAAACTATAACGAAAATACCATACGGTGCGCGGCTTAGCTAGGGAAATTTTATATCTCCGAATAGGGCAACTCGCCAAAGGGAGGGCAAACGGTTGACTCAGAACGATTTGCCCAGTATTTAAGCGGGAAAAAAGGGGTTAAGCCTGTTTCAGAGGATTGTCACAATTTTGTCTGAATTGTGGCTTGACCTACCTAGCTGAGTAGGTAGTCGAGGTCGCCGTGGTTAATTGACAGCTTTCCGTTCGTGCCAATGATGTCTTCCGCCAGTTGCGTTTTTCGCTGTTGGAGCTTAAGGATTTTTTCCTCAATGCTGTCTCGCGTAATGAACTTTAGGGCAATCACATTATTCTTTTGTCCAATGCGATGCGCTCGCGCGATGGCCTGTTGTTCGGTAGTCGGATTCCACCAGGGGTCCAAGATGAAAACGTAGTCCGCGGCCGTTAGATTAAGGCCCGTACCGCCCGTTTTGATACTGATGAGGAAAGACTGTACATCAGGATCCTCCTGAAAGCGTTTGATGGTCTGTTTACGCTTGTTGGCACTAAGGTCTCCGCTTAACCAACTGTAGGCACTTTCCCGCTCATCAAATTCCTGGCGAAACAGTTGTAAGTGTTTCACAAAAGAGCTGAAGAGTAACACCTTATGCCCACTTCGGCGGATGGTGTCCCACTGCTCCATGATGTCCTGAAACTTACCACTCCCTTTTTCATAAGTAGGATCAACCAAGTTTGGATGATTCACCAACTGGCGCAGCTTAGTGAGCGTTTGCACCACCATGATGCGGTACTTGGCATTACTGGTATCAAAATTCTCCAGCAGGTAGTTGCGAGCGGCCGACTTCTCCCGCTCGTAGAGCTTGCGTTGCTCCTTGGTCATTTCGGTGTAGAAAACCTGAGTGGAGAGCGGTGGCAGATCTTTGGCTACCTCCTCCTTCGTGCGGCGGAGTAGGTAAGGTTGTACCAGTTTACGCAGCTTTTCCTTTTGGTCTTCATCCTGTTGCCGCTCAATGGGCACAATGAATTCCTTACGGAAGAAGTTGAAGCTACCCAGCAGCCCCTCATTGATAAACTGCATCTGCGACCACAAATCACTGAGGCTATTTTCAATGGGTGTACCACTAAGCGAGAGTTTATGTTTGGCATTGAGGCTGTTCAATGCCTTGAATACCTTACTCTCACGATTTTTGATCTGCTGACTTTCGTCAAGAACGATGTACTCAAACTCTATTTCCCGCAAGAGTTCAACATCCCGCAAGGCTGTTTGGTAAGTTGTGAGGATAGTATCGAAGCGCGAAAGCAAACGGCGATCCTTATGCCGCTTCGGGCCAAAGTGCTGGTAGACCGAGAGCGAAGGGACAAACTTTTTGATCTCGCTTTCCCAATTGAAAAGCAGGGAAGAGGGAAGTACAATAAGTGCGTTTAGCGGCTGCAAAAAGTCTTCATCATCCGGCGGAGCGAATAGTCCTAATTGATCACCGGCCGTAGCATCCTTATTCTGATCTTCGGGCTCCATCTTGGCGGCTGCTTTTTGCTCTTTAGCGTACAGCAGCATCGCAATAGTTTGTAGCGTCTTACCCAAACCCATATCGTCGGCCAAGCAGGCTCCTAATTCTCTTTGGTGCAATTGCATCAACCACTGCACCCCCGCAGTTTGGTATGGACGTAGCTGTGCCTTTAGTAGGGGAGAGGGAACGTACTCCACGCGATCTTCTCCGTCTAGCTCCACCGGTTTGGGAATATCCAAGACCTCCAGCAGGGTATATTGACTTTTGGTCAATCGCAATTGTTGGCCTTCCTTTTGGCCAAAGTCGGCAATTTGCTTGTAGCGCGCCATCCACTCTTCTGGAATCAGGAAATAGGTTCCATCTGGCAGTGGATAGAAGCGGTCATTGTTGCGAATGTACTTCGCTAACGCTAGGAAGGGGAAACGATGTTTACCAACCACTACTTCGCCTTTGAGATCAAACCAATCAGAACCCGTATTTACTTCCAGGTCAATGCTGGGGCGCTGTAGTTGCACCTGCTTCTCACCCACATTAGGGCTCTCGATTTGAAAACCAGCTGCCATGAGTTCTGAGTCGTGCTGAGCCAGCCACTCCAGCAGGGCATAAGGATTATCGGCAGCGCCTTCAATAGCCAGCTCAAAATGACTGTCGTTTTCGCTTTGACTCAATGGAAAGTCGACGAGCTTGTCCAGGAAAACTTGTTCCGATTCAGGACTTCTTTTAACTTGACTAATTCGTACCTCTTCGCCGGACATATCCAGTGAGGTTCGACTCTTGCGTGCTTCCTGCCACCCAAAAACGGCATCCTGATAATGCATCTCAATCGCCAAGACCCAACGCTCTTCGAACAGATGCTGGACTGGTTTCAGGTGGCACGCCAGCAGTTCGTTGTGCTGCACTACCGAAAAGCCATCCGCTTCTACTTCCACCTTGTTGACAATCTTCATAATGAAGTTGCGGAAGTAGGCATTTACTGATTTTGAAGGTATAATTACTTCCTCACGCTGACGAAACGGCTTTACCAAAAAACCATTGATATGGTTAAGGCGATACAGTTTGTACTCAGCGCAAATCCAGCCCGTGGGCTGATTCGTAAGTGCCAACACTTCGCGATCCTGGACGGTCCAACGTTCGCCTTCTTCGAACAAGTGGAGTTGGTAGTGTACGGCATCCGGTTTTTTCTGAAAGTACAGTTGCGGCTCCAGCACCCGTGGTTGAGTATCCACCAGGAAGTCCTTAACGAGGACACGGCGTTCTACTTCCCAACTGAGCGGTAGCTGATCGCGAACGACCAATTGCAAAATCTGATCCAGCCGGCGGTGAACATACGTTTGAATTGCTTTGAATAATTCGCGATCCTCCAGCATTTGGATGAGCGGGGGAGCCTTGCGCCGCCCCGTATGGAACTGCTTGACGATTCGCTCCTGCTGTAACTCCTCGATGAGTCGAAAAATAAGCTCTCGTTCGGCATTGAGCTCCAGGTTAAAAGCTCCGATGGTAGCCGCGGTAGCTTTTTGTTTAATATGTGCGAGGTAGCCTTCCTGATCCCGGGTAACGACGTAGGCTTCCGGTAGGTAAAGTTCTTTCGCAAATTCGTTGATATTGTACACAACATCAACGACCTCATCTGGAATTACTGTGGGTGTAAACATATCGCGCAAAAAGCATGAAGAATGCAAGAATACTAAAAATGCGATTAGGAAAATGCTCCCGCCCAGACAAATTCTAACTCCCAATAATTTCTGTTCTCAGGCCGCCTTAGTCTGCCCTGAATAGTGTACTTTTGTTAGTTTTGGCACAGATAAGAATTTTATGGAGCTGCACTGGTCTGATCACCTCTTCTTTTTGATCGTAGGAATCATTATCCCACTGCGAACGGTGCTGGGAACACAGCCTCAATTGGCTAATATGCGCTTCAGTACCCGGATGAAGATTCAACTGTACTGGGGTAATAATATCTGGTTGTGGTTGCTTGCCGCCGGAGCCGCTGGCGTATGGTGGTTTAATGATCGAAGCTGGGAATTGATTGGCCTGACGCTGGGTTGGGTGCAACCCGCGGGTATCTCCGCTATTGTTCTATTGGTTTTTATTGTTCTGTACCTGGGAGAGACCATCATGGAGTTGAACAATAGTGAGCATCGCGAGGAAGCTGCCGCGCAAATGCAGTCTGAATTGGGCTTTCTGCCAAAGACCGCCTACGAATATTTCCATTTCATCTTCCTGGCCCTGACCGCCGGTATCTGCGAGGAGTTCATCTTCCGTGGCTATTTTATTCGCTACTTCCAGTGTTTATTGGCGGATGACTATACCTACACCCTAGCCATTCTAGTACCCGCTTTGATCTTTGGTTTTGTACACTTCTACCAGGGCTGGCAGGCAGTGATCAAGATTGGGGCCATGGCCATTATGTTCGGTTACATCTTTGTCCAGACCAATTCTTTATGGTTACTGATGGTCATTCATGCCTTGATCGATTTGATTGGAGGATTGATTGCCTGGAGACTTCTATCTACTCGACGGAGTACTCGAATGTGATTTGTTGCGTTTTGATTTGGACGTAAAGACGCATTGCAATGCGTCTCTTCACCAATGAACTATCTATCAATATGTCAATGATACTCCTGCTGCTATTCCTTGCACTTACCAGCTGTGAAGACGAGGCCCCAGTACCCAATGAGCCTCCAACCAACAGCGATTACCAAGTTTATTTCAACGGTCGAATTTATACGATGAACCCCGACCAGCCTTGGGCGGAGGTCATGGTGGTAGAGCGGGGAGTCATCACTCACGTTGGGAGCAGTGCGGAGGGGCACTCGGGCACTGGTACGAATCCTGAGTTGATCGATTTGGAAGGAGCTTTCGTAATGCCGGGCATCCACGACGTACACTTGCACCCGCTGGAAGCATCCACAGAGAATTTTCAGTTCATTTTAGATGATTCGGTTGAAGATGCCGACTTATACGCGGATGATGTAGCGGATGCTATGGCTGAAAACCCCGGCAGTAGTTGGCTGCTAGGCTGGGGACATTGGATTGATGTGCCGCTGAATGCAACACGTTTACCGAAAACGATTCTTGACGATGTAGCTCCTAACCGGCCCGTAGCCATTATGGAACAAACGTCTCATTCGGTCTGGTGCAACTCCCGAGCCTTAGAGTTAATGGGCATTAATGAGGATACTTCTGATCCTCCCGGAGGCATCATTGTACGAGAGCCAAATGGTGAGGCCAGTGGATTACTCATTGACAATGCTGGAAATCTACTTCTAGACTTGGCTTTGGCAGCTACACCCGAACGCACCGAGAATGATTATTTGGGCTTGGTGGAATTTGGCCTACCGGAATTGGCTAAAAATGGTATTACTTCCATTTGCGATGCCCGCACTTACTGGCTGCGCGATCACCATCTGGTGTGGCAAAGATTGGCCAGTGAAAAAGCCTTGACTGCTCGTGTTGTCCTGGGCCTGTGGGCGTACCCCGATGAAGAAGATTCCAGTCAGCTCAGTACCCTAAAGAATCTATATAGCAACGACCCCAGTAGTCTACTGCGCATCAATCAAATCAAACTCTACAGCGATGGGATTGTGCACAATACGACCTGTGCGATGCACGATGATTTTCTCATCGATTATTTCGGTCTACCTACAAATAATGGACTGAACTATTTTACGGAGGATCGGATTGCGGCTTACATTTCCGAACTAGAGCCGATTGGCTTTGACTTTCATATCCACACGATTGGCAACCGGGGCGTATACGAGGCATTGAACGCTGTTGAGGCAGCCGGGAGCAGTAGTGGACGTCATCGTTTGACGCACGTGGAGTATGTTGATCCTATAGATTATCACCGTTTTGCCCAGCTAAATGTGACGGCTGATGCGCAGGTAGTAGGTGATTTTGCCCAACCGCAAAACTGGCAGGACAACAATTACTTTGTGGGTGCGGCGCTTAACCAGGCGAACATTCCGCTACGCAGCTTGCACGAAGCCAATGCCAGAATTACCTTGAGTAGTGACTGGGATGTGAGTGCCCTTAACCCCTTTGTCGGACTCCAAAACGCAGTGACTCGTGATCCCCAGGCACTTTCCCTGGAGGAGGCCTTAAAAGCCTACACTATTAACGCAGCTTACGTAATGCGCCAAGAGCAAATAGTAGGTAGCATTGAAGAGGGAAAAGAGGCTGATTTTATCGTACTGGATCGAAATCTATTCGATATTTCTCCCACGCAAATTAGTCGAACCAAAGTTTTAGAGACTTACCTTAGGGGAGAATTGGTGTATCAGCGTTAATCGCAATTTGCGGGCGTGACCTAATTGCCGTTGATCAACTCTAGTGCTTTTTGCAGTTCCAGATCCCGTTGCGATAGCATATCCTCAATGGAATATTGGATAGGGTAATCCGGAAAGACACCTCGACCAAACGGATGCTGTCGATAGCCGGCACTCACATGAATTTGGGGTGAGATACGAACCATGATTTTGCTGTTTGGAAGTTGGACTACAATGCTTGTTCCACCGGTAGGGCCTTCAAATACGCCACCACTTTCTTCACCGATAAAAATAGCCTCAGTTTGCTTCCGCAATGCCGCAGCTAGGTCACCAGCACTCGAAAAGGTGATGCCGTTGATGAGTACGTAGAGTTGTCCATTAAACACTTCTGCCTTAGGGGCTTGCTCGCGGAGATTGCGGCTGTATTCGTAATTGTTGATCCATAAATCGTTGGAGAATCTTCGCATGTATTCGTCATCATTATTGAAGACCAGCATGCCGCTATCCCGCTCGATGATAATGTCTTTCAACGGTCGGAAATCAAGGGTCTTGAGGAGGATGTGATCATACAGCTTAAGTGGTTTGTCGACCAAGTAGGAGAGGAGCTCCATTTGGTGGTGTTCACTGCCGCCTTCGTTGTATCGCAGGTCGAGGATGAGGTTTGAAATTTGCTCTTTTTGCAGTTGTGTGAAGGCAACCTGGAGCAGGGAGTCGAAATTGGGATCTACCTTATCGTCCTGGAAAGAGCGGGGCAGGGAGAGTAGGGCGTAGGATCGATTCTCAGCTATCGCATATTGCGGAGATGGCTCCTTGAACCAAGCATCTTCATCGAAGTTATACAGCTCCATTAGCCTTTTTCTTCGTTCTTCCCGATCTATACCAGTGAAACGGTGTTTGATGATCTTCCCTCGCTGCGGTATCTGTACTTCCACTTCAAAGCGCTCGCTTCGGTCAATATGCAGAAAGTAATAGAGATCAAATCCGTAAAAGCTAGTATTGAAGTAACGCTCTATCAGGCGATTCTTCCTGGTTTCGATATAGCCATCGGTTGCGATAGCGCTACGGAGTACGCTCAAAATTTCAGCTGCACTATGCCCGTTGATGGATAGAATCTCTGAGCCGTTAGGTATGGAATTATCCGCCTCACAATTATAAACCAAGTGCAGATTATCCTCAATGACTTTTATCCGAAAGGGGACGACTTTCTGTCGTAGTAAGTCCTCCCGCAGTTTTCCTTGCGGTATGGTATAAAGGTGGCCACAGTTGACCGCAGCGTTTATTTTATTGACCTGAGCGAGAAAATCCAGACCTGAGATTCCTGCAATACTCTCTTGATGGGCAGTAGTGAAGAGTACATTAAAGGAATACTGCGCGGTGTATTTATAGAGCCTCGGGTGAACGTGTTCCAGGGCGCGTTGCAAGCATTGTAAATCTTCGGAAGCCTGTTCACCGGTCAGCCTCAGCTGTGCCCAACAAATGGCAGGAACAAAAACTGCTAATACAAGGAAGAGATAGTGGAGAATTGGTCGAGTGCTCATGTGGTAGAATTTCTTCAACAATTAGAAGATGTGGGCCCAAACGCTTGCCCCCTATCTAATGGTACTTTAGAGAATGGCTACTACACTTCCGTTTTGAGGCTTGCTAAGTAGGTTGATGATGTGCCAGGAGACCTCCATCCGTTTGAGATTAGTAGCTTGCGGTTTCGTATTTTCGCTAAACATGTCCAGATACACTCAAGCTTAATGCTAGACCCCCTGCAATACGTTGATCCTTCCATTAATATTTGGACGCTAATTATTCTTTTTGGCGTGCTTCAGGGCGGGATATTACTGGCGTATTTGGCGCAGGTTAAGGGAAGTGGTTATCAGTATTTGTGGCTGCTGGTACTGTGCCTAATGATTGCGGAATTTGAAGCCTTTTTGTACTACTCTGAATACATTATTTACGGTATCCATTTTGAATATACCTCTACTCCATTTTTACTCTTGGTGGGCCCTCTGTTACTTGCTTATGTCTTGAGGGTCAATGGGGTAGCGGTGACGAGTCGATACTGGTGGGGGCACAGCTGGCCGGTTGGGCTGTATACGCTGTATTCCATGCTGTACTACGTGCAACCAAAGGGTAAAAAGCTACACGCTTATCTACAAGGGCACACCGGCGTTAAAATTGAGCCCGCGCCCTTTCAGTACTTTGATGTTGACCCTTTGGAAATCCACGGCTGGGTGTTTGTGGAGGGCATGGCATTGTACTTGCTCGTTTATGCTATAATAGCCGGTATAGCCGCCTATCGTATCTCGGAGACGGTGGTGCGCCGCTGGTTATTAATGCTGTCTTCATTGGTCGGTTTAATGGGCGTAATTATGTTGCTCGCGGAGGGTGGTGTGATTGAAGGGAACGTGATCTATGAAGCAGTTCTACCTCGTTATTTGACCAGGGTGCACGCCAGTATCGTTCTGTATTTTATGGCTATCTATTTGTTGTTTTCACCAGGTGTTCTCAGCTACAAGCGCAGATACGAGAACTCTGTGCTTAATGATGACTTGCGGCATGCTAAACTACAGAAGATCAAGCAGGCCTTTGAGCAAGAGAAGATCCATTTACATACCGATCACAGCCTGGCCAAATTAGCGGTCTTTACGGGACTGTCTGAACACCATATATCGGAGGTGATTAACTTGGAGCTGGGAATGAACTTTTATGAACTAACGAATCATTACCGCATCACCGCTGCTAAACAACACCTTCAAGCGACATTGGATAAAAGCCTGAGCATGGAGCAATTAGCCTATCAGTTGGGCTATAAATCCAAATCCACTTTCTACAATGCCTTCAAGAAAGCAGAAGGCATGACACCGCGCCAATTCCAGAAGCGGCGATAGTATTCAGCTAGCGATTGTAAGGGTATTCGCTCACCCAATTAAAGCCCCGCCCTAGCAAAAGGGTACTACTAAGATCTTTTTTAGCGAAGGTGATGGTCAACGTATCCATTTTCCAAACGCCATCCCTTAGCAAAAGTGTGGTGTCTGTTTGTTCATACTGGAAGGTCGCATTGCTGTTGAGCGAATCTCGCCAGCTGTATAGATGAACGGTTTGTGCCACGGTATCCGTTTCAAAACCGTAATAGCTTTGCGATCCATCCTGATAACGAATGGATGCTGTTCCTGGCCATTGCACCAGTAGCTCCTTCCAGGTTTCTTGCGCCAGGCTATCTCCTGTAAGTTGGCTGCTCGTACTGAAGCTAGACATTTCGTGAATACCGTACAGGGGTGGGCGCGGAGCATTATCGCCGTAGGTTTGCTGCTGTTCTAGGGAAGTACTAATATTCAAATACAGTACACCGAGGATGAAGAATGCCTTAATCCCTAAGGCTAACTTTCCATATTTTGCTGTATTCCAAGGCGGCGTGAAATCAGCTGCGGCTACGGCCTTATTTCGGAATAAGAAATTGACGATCCGCGGAATATCTTTCCAGAGGACAAAAAACAGCATCAACAGCAGATGCGTAGAGAACAGCTTAACTGGGATATCATAGCAGAAGTTCATGGCTACGATATTGGCCATTACGGCAATTCCCAAAAATGCGCCTACTACCTTGGTATGTCTAAAGAACAGTAGAAAACCAGCCAATGCTTCTCCTAAGCCCGTAAATAAATTGAAGGCCTTTGAATAGCCCATGAAGGTCCACGCTAAACCCA
The DNA here is from genome assembly GCA_038528965.1 of Bacteroidota bacterium. Lineage (GTDB taxonomy): Bacteria > Bacteroidota > Bacteroidia > Chitinophagales > Saprospiraceae > Lewinella. Next base: position 69,731 of record JBCBEC010000015.1, read on the forward strand.
TCGGAGACATATCTCCAATCTGTTCGGTTAGGCGATAGGGGCCGGGACTAGAAAATTGGGTCTTAAAAATTTTAGCACAACCGTAGCTAATCAGCACCACCGCCAGATAATAGCGGATCGCAATTTCTAGATAAGCCTGCACCTTTTCGTAATTGATACGTTGCCGATCCACTAACGACCAAATCAAAGTACCTAATCCCGCCAATAACAGGAATAGACACATTTGCGTATAGTTCGCTAGTTTATCACCGCTACCTGTAATATCGGTACTGATTTCCCCCCATCCTAAAACGCTTTCACCAAACCAAGCGGTAGTTGGATTCCAAATCGAACTACTGAATTCACTGATGTACTCGCCTAAAAAAGGTAAGGAGTCAAGGGGGAAAGGGAAGATGTACAGTAGCAGATAAATGCACAGAAAGCGAAAAGTCAGCTTGTAGGTCATTGACCATTCGTTGGTTAATGACATCGAATCTGGAATGGGAGATAGGTCGTTTTGCATAGGTGGAATTTTGGACTGGGTGGGCTTCACCTCTTACTTTTTTGTCCGGATGATTATCTAAACTGGCAGATCTTATTGTACAAGGTGCTCGGTAAAGGGTATTTAGTAGACGTTTGACTTTACGATCGTAAAATCCACAGATCATAAACCAAATACCTTGCCCATATTAAGGAGCAATAGACCGAAAATATCGTTGTATTAGCTGAATATTTAGCTGGTTATTGAAAAAAGGAAGTAGGCTGCATTTTATCTGCAGTCTATTACAGCTTATCTCCTGTAAGTTCCATCAGGTAAAACTGTTGGGAAATGATATGCAATAGTGAAAATAGCCTGTTTCCACTTTCCAGAAGCCGAAGGCTAGAAGATACCCTACCAATATCAGGGGGGTAAAGGAGGCTTATTGGAGTACGATTTAGTATTTCTCGCCCGAGCGATACCCTAAAGCCCTCATTTTCAGTGCAAATATGCGTTGGAGTAATAGTTTTGCGTATCAACCGATTTTTATCTCCAAAAAAACAAATGCGCTATGATCTTTCCCCGACTGTTGCTCGTGTCTCCCTTAGTCCTGCTATTTCATCTTCAGCTATTCACCCAAAATACTAGCCATACGATTGACAATTCTGAATTTTCTACACTGTTAGATAGGATTGACAAGATTGCTGCTGTAGAAATGGCGGATCAGCATATCCCTGGCATGACGATTGCCATCGTTCAAGCGGGTAAAACCATCTTAAAGAAAGGATACGGCTATGCTGATATGTATACCGGAAAAGCTGTAGATCCGGATCAGTCTATTTTTCGAATTGGGTCCGTTTCCAAGGCGGTAACCCTCCTGGCCTTGACCAAGCTTATTGATGAGGGACGCATTGATTACGATGATGATGTCAGTCAGTACTTTCCGAGTATCCAGAACCCCAATGATTACCAAGAACCACTGCGTATTAGGCACCTGCTGAGCCATACTACAGGTCTGGATCAAGTAGGATTGGATCGTCACACCTGGCGTTTAGATTTAGCACTACCGGAACGCAATGCTGAACGCCCAAGCTTGGAGGATTTTCTCAGTCAATATTTGATCCGACGTGCACCCGCTGGCGAGCGCTACGTGTATGATACCTACGGGACTTCACTGGCGGGGGCGATCATTGAAAAGGTGGTCGGTAAGCCCTTCCGGAAAGCTATGGATGAGGTGCTCTTTGCCCCTTTGGGCATGACACAAAGTGGGGTGGATCGAATCTTAGATCCGCACGCCAACATGGCCAGTGGGCATGGTTTCAATGACGGAGCTTATCAAGTCATGCCGTATGAATTATATTCAACTACACCTGCATCTTCCATCGATGCCACGGCTGGTGATATGGCTTTACTTCTAGAGGCATTAACCGGGGATGGTACCAATAAACACGGTCGCCTGTTTACGGCAGAAACGCTACAGCGCGTCTTGGGCCCCGAATATCGGCCGCACCCCGATTTTGTCGGCACCACCCATGGCTTACACGAAGGCTTTTACTACGGGGTAGGCGAGGAGGCTTACGAGGTCCGTTCCATTGCGCACGGCGGAGATATGATTGGCCATCGTACGCAGTTTCGTATTCTGCCCGAATACCAGCTTGGTATATTTATCTCTGTAAACCGGAACCGCGAAGCGGGTGGTGGAAACATTACCATCGACCGAACAATCGTCAATGCTATCTTGGAGCACCTCAAGGTACCCAAACGACAAAATCCGCATCCCGTTCCCGGGAAAACGCAGGTGGACCTATCGGAATACCGAGGTAATTATTTCTACGCTGTATTCTGTCATACGTGTGCAGCAACGGATGTGGAGCGTGGTGCTTGGGAGCCTGGCTGGAATCGAAGTGTGAAAGTAGTTAATGGGGCGCTGGTGTTGGATGAGCAACGGTATCTTTTAAAGGGCGATGATGTCTTCGTCCGGGAGGATGGTTACGATATGCTTTTCTTTACTCGTAACGAAAAAGGGCAGGTTATTTCCATGCAGGCAGAAGATGATAATAACACCTTTGAAAGAATTGATGAATGATGATGTCTATCAGGGTCTTGTTGGCCAGCATATTGGTACTGCTGAGTGGACAACTACTCAGTCAATCGTTTGTACTGGATTTACTGTACACCAAGGCTCGGAATGTATTTCGCGCTGAGGTCATGCAGATTCGTTACGAAGGCTCCAACGGCCAGGGAAGTTACTTTGGCGCAAGTCTAAAGGTGGAGCAGTTCTACAAGGGAAAAGACTCCTTTGACGAAGTAAGCTTTGGTGTACTAAAGCCTGATGTTATCGATTTAGAGTACGATACTATGATCATGGATTATTCCTTCCACATTGCGGTGGGAAATTCCTATGTGTTTTTCACAGATGAGATTGTATCCAGCAGTGAGACACCACGCCTAGGGGTTGCAAATCTATCAGAGCCAGAAATAGAGGGAATACCGTATTCTGAGGCTTTGGAGCAGACGCTTGAAAGCAATGACCCTTATACATTCCTGGTAAGAGAAAAAACGAGAAGCCCGCTTAGCACGTATTATGTATTCCCTAAAATGCAGGCCCAAGCCAATGCTGTTTTCTTTGCTGAGGTAGCGGAAATTAACGAAGGACCGCGTGGTATCTATTTAATCAAGGTCTTATCGAAGACTGGAGAACGGACGGTAATTTCGAAAAACCCACAGTGTATTTGCAAGTCTGGGCAATTAGAGCTTGGCGGTCAATACACGTTTTACACTAATGAAGACGAGGCAGGTCAATTTCGGCTAATAGACGAGTGGTTGGGCATCATTGAGGCAAGTGAGTACGATAAATTTCGGGGGAGCAAGTAGGTTTCTAAAGGACCGTTTCCGGTGATAATGATTCATTGCATGGCATGATTGTTAGCGCGCGGTACAACGGTTGAAATACAATTCTCCTCTATTCGTTTAAAGGTTGGAAGCTGAAAAAGTTGTAACAATTCAGCGTACCAATTTATGTACGCTCTTTCGAATTAGGATTATATCATGATAAGACTCATCGCGCTCTTACTATTTATTTCCTTGTCCACAGGTCTTAAAGGGCATAGTTGGTCAAACCTCTTAAATGTCGAACTAATAGAACAATCCGACCTCGTCGTTCAAGGTCAGGTTATTAAGAAGGACAGTCTGTACTATATTTCAATTGCAGACTTGTTACAGGGAGATGTAAATGAGGAAGTTGAAATAATCCGTCCAAATGGTTATCCGCTAGGTATTAAGTTAGAGGAGAACCAAGAAGGAATATTTTTTCTGAGAAAAGTACGAAAGGAGAATAAGTATGGTTTTTTTCACCCCAATTGCGTTCAGAACACTAATCAAAGGAGTGCTGTTGATACTGCCTTTGATATCTGGAATCAGCCCGAAAGATATGTCCATGGCTTTGAAGCTGAAGGCGAACAGGTCAACTATGTATTAGGACAACTCTTCTCTGGCTGGAGGGTAACTTGCCAGGAAGTGCCAATCTTAGATACTTTACTCAGCAACAGATATCTAGATACCTACTCAAAAGCTAACTGGGCGCGGAGGGGCATAGACACTATAAACGTAAAGATCACCAGCGCTGATAGCATTTTGATAGAATCAACAATAGCGGACCCAGAGCTGAAATATTTGTTCGAAAAAAGGATTGAGTGGTTTGCTGCAAAGGAGAAGATTGTCTCCGGGAATGAACTGACAATAATAATTGACAACTCAATAAGAGATCATGCTAATCTACCGTATGAAGCCGCTTCCAACTACTTGAAAGATAAATTAGAATCAAAGGAAATTCGAATTGTCCGTTCTGCTATTAAAGCCTTGTCTTCAATGGCTGACACTTCCTGCATTAGCGCATTGATGTCATTGGTGAACGCTTCAAGCCTAGCAGTTGCAAAAACTGCTATTAGCGCTCTTGGTTGGTCAAAAAGTCCGGCAGGAATTAATTTGATAGGGGCCATACTTATGGAGAAAAGTAATGGCTATCCTGAAAATCATCGGATGCTAAATATTGCCGCACTTGCTTTGCAAAACATTAATCGAAGTGAATGCCTTCCTTACCTAACGTACGCTGCCCAACACGGAGTAGAACGGGCGTTTTATGCACTGGGGATGATAGGGGATGAAAATTCGTTTGAAGCTCTAATGATGATGTTAAGCAATAACACAGAAAGGTGCTACGAGGCAGTCAATCCGCTTCAGCTTTTGGTGGAGCGTTCAAATTATAAACTTGAGGATTGGATGAGGCGCCCAAGTCGAGATAATATACCTAGACAACGAGAGAGCATTCCCCGATGGTTGGCGTGGTATGAGACAGTTGGAGATGATTTTTCAATCACAAAGTCTCTGTTGGAGGTACTCCGAGAGAGGAGGTGAAAAGGTACACGCTTCAGGATGTTATCTGGCATACCTTAATCGTGATGAATGCAGCTTTACTACTAGGCGAATGGCACTTCTTGTCGAAGTTGGCTACTTATTTATAAAGGGGGATTTTTAGGAAGTAGTTGGGTGAACCAATCCTAGCTAAATGAGGGAGGAATTACGCCACTGTCCAAGCCTACAACATTCACCTATGCCTCCTCATCCCAAAAGTCCTTCAGCTTCTGCGCAATTCCCAGATTCGTCACCGCCGCAATTTCGGAAGAGCGGGCCTCCTGTACTTTCTTCATCGAACCAAAATGACTCAGCAGCTTAGTAGCCGTCTTTTCGCCAATGCCAGGGATGGCGGTTAAGCCACTCTTGGTGAAGTTCTGAGAGCGCTTGTCCCGGTGGAAAGTGATCGCAAAGCGGTGCGCCTCATTCCGCGCGTGTTGAATGACTTTAAGGCTTTCTGACTTTTTGTTGATGAGCAATGGAACGGAGTCACCGGGAAAGAAGATTTCCTCCAGTTTTTTGGCGATACCTACCACGGTTATCTTATCCGCCAGCCCCAGTTTGTTGATACTCTTCATGGCGGAACTTAACTGACCTTTACCACCGTCAATGATCACCAATTGCGGTAGCGACTGATCCTCGTCTACCAAACGTTTATAACGGCGGTAGACCACTTCCTCCATACTCGCAAAATCATCGGGGCCAACCACGGTCTTGATGTTGAATTTACGGTAGTCCTTCTTGCTGGGTTTGGCATTTTTAAACACCACACAGGCCGCCACCGGATTGGTGCCCTGAATATTGGAGTTGTCGAAGCACTCAATATGCATCGGCAGCCTACTCATCTGTAGGTCTTCCTGCATCGTTTTCAGGATACGTTCTGCGGGCGTTTGCTTATTGGCGTAGGTTGCCGCTTGTTTGCGCTTTTGCAGTTGGTAGTAGCGAACGTTCTTCTGGCTGAGTTCCAGCAGCTTTTTCTTATCCCCAATTTTGGGAATGGTGATACTAGCTTCTGTGTCCGGCAATTCAACTTCCTGATCCAGCAAAATTTCCGGGGCAATACTGTTGAAGCGTTCTCGCAAACGGGGAATAGCGTACTGGAGCAAATCCTCCTCCTCTTGATCAAGGTTGATGATCAACTCCTGCGTATGCGTATGAATAATGGCCCCATCTACTACCTTGATGTAATTGACGTAAGCCTCTTTCTCATCAACGATAAGGCTAAACACATCCACATCGCGAATGGTAGTGCTGACCACCGTACTTTTAGCCTGATAATCTTCAAAAGCCAGGAGTTTTTCTTTCAACTGCTGCGCGGCTTCAAACTCCAGATTCTCGGCGTGTTGCTGCATTTTCTCCCGGAAGTGTTGTTTCACCGGTCCAAAGTTACCCTTCAGGATATTGCGGATTTGTTGGATCCGGGTATTGTATTCTTCCTCCCCTTCAAAACCTTCACACGGGCCAATACAGTTCTTAATGTGATATTCCAGACACACCTTGAACTTTCCCGCTTCAATGTTGGCTTCGCTGAGGTTGTACGTACAAGTACGCAGCGGGAAAAGCTGCTTGATGAGGTCGAGAATAATCTTGAGCCGACCCTTGCTTGTATACGGACCAAAGTAGGTACTACCGTCCCGAATAACGCGGCGAGTAATGAACACTCGCGGAAAACGCTCTTTCTTAATGCAGATGTAGCTGTAGTTCTTATCGTCCTTCAGCATTACATTGTAGCGGGGCTGGTACTGCTTGATCAGTGCATTTTCCAGTAGTAGGGCATCCGTTTCCGTTTCCACTACCGTGAACTCTAGCCGCTCCGCATTCTTGACCATCACGCGGGTTCGATGCGCCCTATCCTTGCGCTGCCCAAAGTAATTGCTGGTCCGGCTCCGCAAACTTTTGGCTTTGCCTACATAGATAATAGTACCGTTTTCATCAATGAAACGGTACACGCCAGGTTTCTTTGGAATGGTATCTGAAATAGCTTGATAGTCAGCTGTGGTCATGCGCCGATTTGTGTTCTTCTTTTCGCCCTCAAAATAATTGTTTTTACCCAACAAAAGTTTCCCACACCAGTAGAAAAGTGCAGAAGAAACGCAAGCAGGTAACTTCCTGGTAGGGCGCTCACTTTTTATCAGCCTATCGGGTCACTAACGAATGAGCGTAACAGACCCTTGTTGCACCGTTTTAGTGGAACCACCGTTATTTACTTCCACGTAAAAAATATATACTCCTTGCGACGCAGGTTTACCCTTAACCCGTCCGTCCCATTCCTGACCGATATAGATTTGGTTGCCCCAACGGTCAAAGATGTGGATCGTGTAGTTTTCCGTCGCTTCCTTGGCATAAATTCGGAAGGTGTCATTCACACCATCTCGGTTGGGCGAGAAGACATTCGGTAAATAGAGTTCACAAGGTTTTAGTGTAAGGTTGATAATACTATCACAACCATTACTAGCTTGCACGATGTAGGTATACAGACCTTCCGCATCGGCAGTGAAATCCCCAGCCGTGTAGATTTCACCTTCACAGATGGTAGCTTCCAGATCAGTCACTGGAATCTGCGGGCGAATATATTCGTAGGGCGGAGACATTCGGCAGCCATCCGGCTCAATCATCCGCACTTGGTAAAATCCGTCACCATAATCAGCTACTTGCAGGCTAGGACCGGTTTCTCCTACCAAGGCAATGCTGTCTTTATACCATTGGTATTCCACGGCGGTGGAAACGTCTACCGAAAGGGTAAAATCATCACCACAGATATCTCCACTTTCCAATATCTGGTACTGGAAACGGAAGGTTTCTTCCATGATCAGGTTGTCCAGAAAGTAGTAGTTGGTAATCTCTCCATCAAAGTGCTCACAGGGGCCGCCGATGGCGATAGAACTAATGTCCTGCTCTGGCGTGAATTCAAAAAAGTCATCAGTCCAGACAGCACCGGTACCGGAAGGCTCAATTACCTTACCCTCTAGCCGAACCCATTCTGGATAATTAGTAGGACAACCAGGAAGTGATACCCCGATACCGAAGGGGAAATTAGCACAATCAGAAGTACCGAAGAGGGTTAGTTCTAAAGGTGGAGAACGCAGCTGACTCGAAAAACCTAGTGAAAACTCAATGCGGTAAGTCTTTCCGGCCTCCATCGTACCCAAGAGACAAACCCCCGCGTATTCTTTCCAATCCCATTCGATAGGGAGGTTACCCCTTACCTGTCCATTAGCAAAACCTACAATGCCATCGCCGTCTGGAAAAGGAAAGGGAACTGCAATATTATCAGGTCCAGTCCAACCACAGGTGTGAATATAATCTGGTGTCATTCCGTAGGCTTGTACCCACGGAGGAGCACAGTCTAGTCGATACCACTGATCAGGGCAACAATCCATGCTTTCAAAAGAGGGGTTTGGAATCAAGGAGCGGAGTTCGATGAACTCACACTCGCAATCGTCATCTTGGAAGTCAATGAGGCCGTCCCCATCGTCATCTATGGCGTTGTCACAGATTTCCTGAGCAAAAACTCCTAACGGAAGAAAAAATAGGAGACTTAGTAGAGCTAACAGTTTCTTGGTTGATTTCATTTTCGTCGGCTTCGGTCTGTACCGTCTAGCGCGCAAGTACAGTATTACTAGATAGTTTTTCCGCTAAAGATAGTGGATCAAGCTAAGATTTTAAGGACACTTAGACGACAGATTATTTGGAATTTAGAAAGCTGACTTTTAAGCCAAAATGGAGTGGTTTATTGTGCTGAAGTTCTTCAACTTAGGAGGAATAAACGTCACTGGTTATGAAAAAGCTTGCACTCTCGATACCCTTATTGCTACTCTTACCAGCTCTGTTATTAGCCCAGTCAGGAATAATTAAAGGCCAAGTGACAGAATTGGAAACTGGACGCCCTCTGGTTTATGCGGCTGTTGCTTTATTTGAAAATGGAACCGCACGAAAAGTCAGGGAAACAGTGGTGGACGGGAATTATGTGTTGAATACGATTCCTACTGGGGTTTATTCTCTTGAGGTGCACTATTTAGGTTTTGAAACATTCAAGATGGATAGTATTTCGGTAAAGGAAGATGAAATTATTACGCTCAATATAGGACTAGAGAAAAAGGACTTAACACTCGAAGCGGTAGTGGTACGTGAATACCGGATGCCGGTGATCAAAAAGGACTGCAGCTATAGCGTTACTACCCTTGAAAGCGACCACATAAGCGTAAGAGGTAGCCGTAACAGTGCCACTAATTATTACATTGATGGCAAAAGAGTACAAGGACAGTTATCTGGTAGTACTACCGCCCCAGCAAGTCCGCAGCTTTCAAAGCAGGGACTTACTCCCGCAGCTACTTCTCAGGAATCCCAAAGTGCTAATGAATTTGGACAGCGCGTAGAGAACAGCTTCCTGAGCCCGGAACAAGAACGCTTTTCCACCTTCGGGGTCGATGTAGACCGGGCGGCTTACAGTATTGTTCGTTCTTACCTACAGCGGGGGCAAATGCCTCCGGCCCAGGTAGTACGGACGGAGGAGATGGTCAATTACTTTGAGTACGATTACCTCCAACCTGAGGATGAACACCCCTTTGCTGTTCATTCCGAAATAGCGGTATGTCCCTGGGATGCGGAGCATCTCCTGCTGTCGGTGGCCTTGCAAGGTGAACATAAGTCGCTTCAAGAACTACCACTCAGTAACCTGACTTTTTTGCTGGATGTGTCGGGCTCCATGGGCGCTGCTAATAAATTGCCGCTGGTCAAGCAGTCAATTGAGTTTTTGCTGGATAGGCTTCGTCCGGAAGACCAGGTCGCTTTTGTCGTTTACGCGGGGGCTGCTGGTGTAGTATTACCTCCCACTAAGGTGGCAGAAAAGGAGACCATTCTTACCGCTCTACAAAACTTAAAGTCCGGTGGGTCAACCGCCGGTGGCAGAGGTATCCGATTGGCTTACGAACTGGCACGAGAGTACTTTGTCGAGGATGGCAATAACCGGGTGGTCCTGGCAACTGACGGAGATTTCAACGTGGGTATCAGCAGTGAAAGCGCGCTGGAGGCGCTGATCGAAGAAGAAAAGAAGTCGGGAGTATTTCTGACTACCCTAGGTTTTGGCTTCGGCAACCTGAAGGATAACCGCCTGGAACGCCTAGCGGATAAGGGCAACGGCATGTACGCCTACATTGATACGCCCGAAGAAGCCCATAAGGTTTTTGGCGAAGAGCTAACCGGTTCACTCTATACGATTGCCAAGGATGTGAAGCTACAGCTGGAGTTTAGCCCAAAGAGCGTGAAGTCTTACCGTTTAGTAGGCTACGAAAATCGCCTGTTGGCAAAAGAGGACTTTGATGACGATACCAAAGATGCGGGCGAAATTGGTGCGGGCCATAGTGTAACTGCGATCTACGAGATCATTCCTAATACAGATGTCGAACAGCAGGTAGAACTGGGACGTCTAGAACTTCGCTATAAACAACCAGACGAAGACCAAAGCCAACTCATGGTGCATGAATTGACGCAAGAAGTCCGGTCTTTTGAAGCCACCAGCTGCAATTTCCGTTGGGCTACAGCGATCGCCGCTTACAGTTTGGTCTTGCAGGATTCAAAGTATGCCGGTATGGCTGATATGCGTTTAGTACAGCAACTCGCCGAGAGTGCATTGGGTGATGATCCGTACGGCATCCGTGCGGCTTTTCTCCATCAACTTCCTACTACCGAAGAGGTGATGGCTAGAATTAATCAACCATAACAAAGCGTAAAAACAGCATCGTGTTTTGACGACGTGGCCTGGCTTTTACTACGAATGCAAGCTGGGCCACTTTAATATTTTGATTGCGCCTACAGGCTTTTCTACCAACAAAAATTCAGTTGTCGTGCAACCTATTGACCAGAGGATGGTCATTAGATGTAAAATCGTATACGATATACGATCATCATTATCGAATCAACCACGACTATGCGTTTATTTTCACTACTACTACTAATCTCGTCAACTTTAATTGCCCAGGATAAAAGTACTGCTGTTGACATTGGTACCATGGCTGATACACTTTATCAAGTTATTGATAATAAGGATCCCGGGGCCTATGTAGCGGCTGTCCAAAATGGTAAGAACACGGCCCATCGTAGTTATGGCTTAGCTAGTGTTGAGCACGGCGTTCCCGTATCGGACAGCACTATTTTTGATCTGGCCTCTATTGCTAAGATGTTTACTGGCTATGCGATTGCTACGCTGGAAACGAGAGGGCAACTCCGCTCTGAGGATGATATTCATACCTACCTCCCCGATTTCCCGGATATGGGCCAGGAAATTACCGTCGCTCACTTATTACATCATACGAGCGGCATCAAAAATTGGACTTCATTACTGTATGAATCTGGTTATCATTATTCCAATCGAATCAAGTTTGATTATCTGCTTCGCTTAATTTACGCCCAGCGTTCGCTAGATTTTACTCCGGGAGAACGTTATAAGTATTCCAATTCTGGTTACGTCTTACTAGCGGAGATTATTGAAAAAGTCTCTGGGAAGAGCTATGCGGAATGGATGGAAGAAGAAGTTTTTGCACCACTGGGTATGACCAAGACCTTTTTTCATGATACGCCGGGCCGGGTCATCCCTAATGTTGCTCGTGGATACTCACAAGACAACGATGGTAATTTTAGGAGAGACTTCGACAACACCACAGCTGTAGGGTCGAGTTCGTTGTTCTCCTGTGGTTCAGATATGCAAAAGTGGATGAAGTTCTTACTTGGTCCTGGACCAGAACGGCAAGCTATCGTTGATTTAATGTTTACGACCCGCCCTTTAAATGATGGAGAACACAACACTTACGCTTACGGCATCGACGTGGAGGACTACCGCGGCACTAAGATGATTGGCCATTCGGGGAGCTGGGCTTCTTACACGTCTCAGATGTTCCTACTACCAGAATTCAATGCTGGGGTATTCTTTGTGCATAATTTCAGAGTGAGGACCAGCGATATTGCTTACTATTTTGCCGATGGCTTTCTGCCCGAAGAAGAGGAAGTCGAAGAAGAAGCCGAAGCCGAGGAAGAGGAAACCATAAGCTACAGTAGTAATAACCTCCCCGATGAAACGGTCGACACAAAGTTGCTTGACACGTATACCGGAAAATTCAAGCTGGGTGTAGGTTGGTATCTAGACATCATTCGTGAAGGCGAAAAGATGTACGCTCAGGCTAATGGCGAGCGGGCCTTCCTGATGTATGCCGCTAATGACACCACTTTTGTTGTGCCGAATTATGGTTACCGTACCATCACTTTCCTGAAAAATGAAAGCGGAGAAGTTGATGCCATTATCTACAATAAAAAACGTAGAGAACGCCAAGTCGAACCTTTCCGTTTTGATGCCGAGGCGCTCCAGCCCTACGTTGGAACGTACTACAATCACGAATTGGGCTTAGTCTTCAACTTTACGCTCCAGGAAGATGGACTCTACGCTACCAACATCAACTTCCCGCCCGCCAAGATTATTGATACGGGGCAAAATCAATTTATTACGGACGGACGCTTTAGAACTATTATTTTTACCCATACCAAAGATGGGACCATTGATGGCTTCTACACCGCAAATTCGAGAGGAGAAAAGATATGGTCATATAAGAAAGCAAAATGATTCAGAAAATCAATTTCCGCGACCAGGTCCGTGCCCACATTTTGAAAAAGCTTCAAAGCGGGCAGCTCAAACTCAATGATACCCTGTCATTGGCGGAGCTGGCGCGGGAATTGAAAGTCAGCACTACGCCAATCAGGGAAGCACTGAGCCAACTGCAATACTCTAAGATCATTGAGGCCATTCCCAATAGTGGGTTTAGGGTTCCACCATTGGATACACAGGAAGCTCATAATTTATATTCCCTGGTAGCCACCCTGGAGCATATGGTGGTCTCACAGGCCACCTACAGCTCTGCTACCATTCGGCGCCTGCGAAAAGCCAATGATATTTTTATCAATTCTAGCTCCGCGCTGGAGCGTATTAATGCGGATCTCAAATTTCACGCCGAGTTGATCGCTCCTTCAAAAAACGACTACGCTTGCCAGATGATCGCCGATATTAAAACGCGGATCTTCTTTTACGAAGTAGAGTTTATGGCCGACAAGGACCTGCAGCCCCTCTCCAACAACCACCATCAAGAGATTATCGCAGCCCTCGAAAATGGAGACACCCAGCTGGCCGCTGAGCTGACTAAGGCCAATTGGGATTTGAGTCAGAAGAAATTTTGATTCCATCAAGAAGATGATGACTCGTATTTATTGGGGGCTCCGCTGCTTTGGCAGCGGCGGGCTATCCGGGACTCTTCCGCCTGCGGCGGCTTCAAACAACCCCTTCTATCCCTAGTCCGGATGGCGGCCATTAAGGCTGGGGTGAGGAATTTTTTGAACTGGACGTAAAGGACAAAATTTTGGTGTTAATGTATTTATATAACAGCCGAATTTTTGATCATTTTCCGCCATTTTTTGGCGGCATTTTCTTCCCAATCTTCCCTATTTTAATGCCTGCCTGAATGATAATACCTCCTAACCTACTCTTATCCAAACCTTACTCTTTCATCAAGAAACGATCGAAAAAATCCGCCGTACGCTCATAGGCCCGTAGCCAGCTCTCGTAGCGCAGAAAGCCGTGTACTTCATCTGGGAACACAAGGACCTCATTGTGCACGCCCAAAGCATCCAGTTTGTTTTTTAGGTCGATCGATTGACCGAACATCACGTTTCGGTCGTCATCTCCCGTGATTAACAAGACGGGAGAACTCCAGTATTGCAATTCTGAAATGGGCGAAGAATGGTAGGCCACATCCATTAACTCTTCGGTAATGCCCCAGCTGCCGCCGGGATTAAAATCTCTTCCGCGCCAGGCCCAATCATGCACGCCGTGCAGATCTACGCCGGCTTTGAAAAGATCAGAGTTTTTAGCCAGGCCCATGGCGGTGAGATAGCCCCCGTAGGAGCCTCCCCACAGGCCAATCCGCTCGGCGTCTACTTCCGGCAAAGACTGTAAATACTTACCCGCTGCGAGAATGTCTTTGTACTCCGATGCACCTCTAGGCCCCTGATTCTCGGCTCTTCTAAAATCTCGACCATAACCAATACCGTCGCGGAAATTGACGGACAAGACCACATAGCCCTGGGAAGCCAGGTACTGGTTCAAGACATAGGCATTGGCATAATACCCACTGTAGTGGTAACCCAAGAGCATCTGCCGAATAGGGCCGCCGTGCATAAAAATGACAGCGGGTGCTGGGCTTTTCATTGCCCTTGCGGGTTTGAACAATTGCCCGTGAATAGTGAGACCGTCGGCGGATTGGAAGGTGACGGCTTCGGGTTTCACGAATTGAGCTTTGGGATAAGTTTCTGGCAGTTTGATCAGGTTTTCTTTATCATCCTCGCGTTGGAGAACCACCGTGGTAGGCTGATTATACAGCCCTTCCCGGTAGGCGAAAGTGTTGTCTTTTAGGGGCGTGGGGTTGGTTTGAATTCCATCCTGATCGGTGACCATTTCCGCTTGTCCAGCGTTGATGTCCACTTTCCAGATGTGCCTGCGGTTGATATCATTGCAATTACTGGTGTAGTACAGCTGTGTTCCATCGGAGGATATTTGGTTATTCTCTACCTCGCAAGCACCCGGTGTTAGGTCCGTAATGCCAGAACCATCGGGATTGATGGAATAGATATGGTGCCAGCCTTCGTGTTCGGAATGAAATAGAATCTTGTTCTCCTTGCTCCACTGGAGCGGGGTATTGGGGTAGTATTGGGCGAAGCCACCGTCATCGGAGGGCGACTGCCAGATGGAGGTGGCATTGCCGGTTGCGACATCCGCCACCATGATTTCAAATGGCCGCCCGCCCATAATGTTGTTCAACTGATCTTTGCTTTGGCCGGGGCTGCGTAGAAACGCAATTTGGTTACCATCAGGAGACCAGACAGGAAGTTGATCAAAACCGAAGGCCGGAGCCATCCAGTGGATTTTCTTCTCCGATATATCGTAGTAACCCACAAAGCTGTGATCATTCCGCGAGCTGACAAAGGCAACCGCAGTACCCTGTGGGGACCAACTCAGCGAACCCGCACCGTTCCTTACTTCGAATAGTACATAGGGTCGGGCATATTCTGCTGTAACGTCATCAACAATAATTACTTTACGACTTTTCGTGTAGATCATTTTGGAACCATCCGGGCTCAGCACGGGACCTGAACCAACAGCTATAGTGTCAATGACCTTGTCGGCCAGGTTTATTCGCAGGATCTGACGTTGCGGCGTTTTAGGTAAACTAGCGGGATTGGCGGGTTGTCCTTGCCGGTTATTTCCATTGCCACGGACAAAGAACAGAAAACCGGAGGAGACGGAAATTTGTGAAATATTCAGCCCGTCATCCTGCGTGTAATGGGTCAGTTGTTGAGGCTCCCCGCCGTCCAGTTCGGTATACCAAATGTTGCGCTGGCCTTTCTCGTTCACCACCCAGGCTAGCGATTGCTGGTCTACGGAAGCATAAATAGATTGCACATAAGGTGCCCCCAGGGATTGCTCCAGGCTATATTGGGCAAAGGCAGATTCAGCAGCAGAGAACACTAAGAGGAGGAGGAGTACTTTGGTGAATGCAGGTTTCATGTTGTCTGTGGTTTATGTAGCTGTACTACCTAGAGTTGGATTTATTAATGGTATAAATCATTACCTAAGCAACTTACTCAAATTTGCTTTGAAGGTTTTTCCGATAGGAATGGCATGACCATCAATGAATATTCTATTTCCTTCGATTTCATTGATGTGTGTCTTGGCAATGATAAAGGATTTGTGGACTTGAAAGAAATCCTTTTCCGGAAGTAGGCTTAGAATATCAGAAATCTTCTCCCGGACTAGTACGTCGTTAGACTTTGTCACTACTTTCACATAGTTGCCCAAGGCTTCTATAAACAGAATATCATCTCGTTTTACCTGAATAAATTTCTTGTTGGAGCGCAAGAACAAGCCGTCTTCACTTTTACTGCTATTGGAAGTTGGAGTTTCAGCTTTCGCGGTCTCCAGCTTGTTGATGGCTTTCATAAAGCGCTCAAAACTGAAAGGCTTCAGTAGATAGTCTACAACGTTAAGCTCATAACCTTCTAGCGCGTGTTCTTGATAGGCAGTGGTGACAATCACACTGGGCGGGTTTTGTAAGACTCTTAAAAATTCGAAGCCCTTTAATTTCGGCATATTCAAATCCAGAAAAACTAAATCAACCTCATTATTTCGTAAACACTCCATAGCTTCGATAGCATCGTAGCAATGCTGCACCAGCCTGAAATTTGGCAAAGCATCACAATATCCTTTTATAATATCATGGGCGATGTGCTCGTCGTCAACAATGATGTACCTTTTCATAATTGGAGTACTAGTTGTGCTTTATAAATATCATTCTCGATGGAGGTACTAAAGGTGTGATTATGGGTATATGCCAATTCTAATCGGCGCTTTAAGTTAGCTAAACCAATTCCGCTTTCACTTTTTTCTTCTGGGTCATAGTTGTTTTCAACGCTAAATGTTACTTCATTTTGCTGGGCGACCAGCGAGATATTTACGAAGGCATTATTTCTTAATACCTCCACCCCATGCTTAAAGGCATTTTCCACCAGGATAATGAAGAGCAACGGAATAATACTGAGGTTTTCGTCCTCTACATCCACCGTGAAATTGATGTGAATATCCTTGTGGTAGCGCATCTCATGGAGCTGAATGTAATTATTGATAAAGTCAATTTCTTGCTGCAGGCTCACCTGTTCTTTCTGTCCTTCGTACACGCTATAACGCATCATGTCAGACAGTTTTAGGATCAGTTTTTTTGCCAGATCACTGTCTTTGTCAACGAGGCCGTATAAGTTGTTCAGCATGTTGAAAAAGAAATGCGGATTTACCTGAGATTGCAAGTTGAGTAGCTCCGTCTTAGCCTTCTCACTCTTCAGATTGATCAACAAGCGGATATTGATAAAGAGCCAATGGAAAACAGCAATAATTACAACGATAAAGTAGATCAATAAGAACTCTACAAAACCCTCAATCTTCCCAAACTCATCATTAAACAATACGATAATCACGCCTAGTATTGCCAATGCTATTCTGAATAGCGCCAGTGGTGAAAATCTTCTCTTCCCGATACGAAAGCTAGTATTCATACCTCAATATTACCCAATTAGAAGGCTGCAGGCAACTAAGTTGACAAACACCCCAAGTAACAGAATGAAGGTGTCAACTTCTGTGATGAACCGCCTAGTCCCACCTCAAAGTACTTACACCCCACTTATTCTATCGTACATCCCACTTACTTGTCACAAATGAGCCTCGCTGATAGGTTTGCGTCAAATCAATTAACGAAGGATCTTATGAAGCTTACGATCACGGATTTAAGCAAGACTTATGATAAGGGGGTAAAAGCACTGCAAAATGTCTCTTTAGAAATCCCTAAAGGAATGTTTGGATTGCTAGGACCAAATGGAGCAGGCAAATCCACCCTAATGCGAACCATTGCAACACTCCAGGATGCTGATGAAGGTAGCATTTTCCTGGATGATATAGATGTACAAAAGCATAAATACTCAGTGAGAAAAATGCTTGGGTATCTGCCTCAGCAATTTGGTGTTTACCCGAAAATGTCAGCAGAATTTCTACTTCATCACCTTGCTGTTTTAAAGGGAGTTACCAATAAAGCCGAGCGTAAGGATATAGTGAATGCGCTGCTTCATAAAACCAATTTGTATGAGGTGAGAAAGCGAAACCTAGGCGGGTTTTCAGGAGGAATGAAACAACGTTTTGGCATTGCTCAAGCACTGTTGAATAATCCCTCTTTATTAATCATCGATGAACCTACGGCAGGTTTGGATCCGAAGGAACGCAATCGCTTTTATAACCTGCTGAGTGAAGTGGCCGAGGACGCAATTGTGATTTTATCTACCCACATCGTCGACGATATCAAAGAGCTGTGTACTAACATGGCGATTATCAATAAAGGGAAAGTGGTGCTACAAGGCAACCCGCTAGCGCTTATTGAGCAGTTGGATGGAAAGGTGTATCAAAAAACGATAAAAAGGACAGAAGTGGCGGCTTATAAAAGGGCGTACCAGGTCGTCAATGACAAGCTATTCTTAGGTAAACCGATTATCCAAATCGTAAGTGAAGAAGACCCCAGCAATGGGTTTGCGGCTGCAGAAGCCACTTTGGAAGACGTCTATTTTTCTCAAATCAACCTTCGTGAATCAACCATTGATACACAGGTGCCGCAGGTGCTGTAGTGTCAAACCAACGGTTCCGGCCAGCGGCTGTACAGACGCATTGCAATGCGTCTATTCAGCGGGATATTTACACCTGATCATTTTTTATTGAAGCATCACCAATAACATTCAAATACCATGTGCTACGAAATATTCAAATTCGAACTAGAATATAGAATCCGACGTCCTAAGACCTATGTGTTCTTTGGCTTTCTATTTCTGTTTTCTATTGTTGGTGTTGACTTCATTTTTCAGGGGGTGGAGGTCGGACTCATGAAAAAAAATGCACCACTGGTAATCGCAAAAACCATGGGGGCCATTACCGGTTTGTGTATGGTCATGGTATCGATGATTATGGGGGTTCCGGTATTGCGCGATTTTCAGTACGATACGGAAGCTTTGTTATTTGTGAATCCTATTACAAAGCGTGATTACTTACTGGGGCGCTTCTTGGGTTCTTTTGCCGTCTTATTGTTTATTTTTTGTGGCTTGCCCCTTGGCATGATGTTAGGTGCTCAAATGTCATGGCACCAAGAAGAGGAGATGTTGGTCTTCAATGCCGTGTCGTATCTCCAATCGTTCGGCGTAGTGGTTTTACCTACTTTATTTTTTGGAGCAGCTGTATTCTTCGTTACTGGAATGCTGAGTAAAAAACTCCTGGTGGTCTATACGCAAGGGGTGGTCTTGTTTGTTGTTTTCCTGCTTACTAAGGCTATTACCAATGAATACTTACAAGGTTTATTAGATCCCTTTTCCTTAACGACATTAACGCAGTTCTCAAAAGGTCTAACACCGCTAGAGCTTAATGAAATGAGTATTACTTTGAGCGGGATTCTCTTGCATAGCACACTCTTCTGGGTCGCTTTCGGAGGTCTGATCTTTATCTATGGATATCGAAGATTTTCCTTTAGTTTATTGGCGAGCAAACCCAAAGGAAATGTAAAGACAGACGTAAGTGTAGCGGAGAGGGAGCAGGTCTTAAACGTGCCAATACCTATAGTTCGCGTACAAGATAATTTTCAGACACAATGTATTCAGCTATTTGAGCTGAGTAAGTGCTACACTTTATCCCTATTAAAGGAAACCTCTTTCTGGGCCATTGCTATCTGTGGGATCATCATCATACTGATCAATTCTGTGAGTCTCGGAACGGTATACGGCGTTGATAGCTATCCTAAAACCTACTTTATCATTGCCGAATTACAAGAAATGTCGATGTTCTTTTTCATCATCATTTTACTGTTTTATTCGGGAGAGCTGGTCTGGAAAGAACGCACTATCAAGCAGTATGTCTTGAATGATTCTACCGCCATCCATGACCTGACCAGCTTAGCGAGTAAGTTTATCGCACTAGTGAATATTTACGTCGTCTTAATGCTGACCTTAATTCTCTCTGGAATTACATTCCAGATTTCAAGCGGGTATTATGATTTTCAGCTCGGCGTTTATTTCTCCGGTTTTTTTGTGGAGATTCTTCCCTATTTGATGCTCTACACCTTTGCGGCCTTCTTCTTCCAGGTAATAAGTAAGAACAAGTTTATTGGCATCTTCTTGACCTTAGTCTTTTTCATCGTCAATATTGCTACAGAGTTCATAGGCTTTAATCATAGTCTCTACAAGTTTGGTGGTAAGCCACTGGGCATATATTCTGAGATGAATGGTTATGGCCATTTCTTAGCCCCCTATCTATGGATTAAATCTTATTGGTTTGTATTTGGGCTGCTGCTACTGCTGTTTAGTGCTGTATTGATCAACAGAGGAGCCGCCACCAGCTTATGGAAGCGGATAAAAGGTATGGGGCATAGAATTACCAAACCGCTAAGGCGCGCCGCTGTATCATTGGTGGTTCTATTCTTGTTAATCGGAGGCTATATTTTCTACAACACCAATATACTCAACACTTATTGGACCAGTTCCCAAGAGCAAGCATTTCGCGTGCGCTATGAACAGCAATTGAAACCACTTGAATATTTCCCACAACCAAAGATCACCGCGGTAAAACTTGATTTGGAGCTATTTCCAGAAAAACGGAGCTATGAGGTCGAAGGAACGTATACCTTAACCAATACCACTAATAGCGCAATTCACGAAGTTCATATCCAGAAACGAATTGCATCCCATCTCCAATTAACCGACGTTGTATTTGAAGGAGGAGCTTCAGCGGATAAAAGATACGCTGAGTTCGACTATACCATTTACAAGCTCCAGCAACCTTTGGAAGCTGGCAGTTCCATTCAAATGGACTTTAGACAGTCGTACCATCCACAAGGATTTGAAGAGGACAACGCCGATGTTCAGTTGGTGTATAACGGCACCTTTTTTAACAATACCCTATTCCCAACATTGGGCTATAACAAAAAATACGAGCTGCAGGATAAAGATGAGCGCTCCCGATACGATCTACCGATAAGAGCAAGCAAGGCAAAAATTGATAACTCCAAGGAACTGGTCAATGCTCGATCTGGTGGTGATTCTGATGGAATTACCCTGGACATCACTATTGGCACCAGCAAGGATCAGATGGCAGTTACCTCAGGTCAAATCATCAAACAATGGAAAGAGGATGATCGCAACTACTTTCATTACAAAACAGAAGGCCTCATTATCAATTTCTATTCCATTGTCTCTGCGGAATATCAAGTAAGGAGAGACAGCTGGGAGTCTGATAATGGCTTAAATGAAGAAGTAGATCTGGCCATCTACTATCACCAGGGGCATGCGTATAATATCGATAGAATGATGGATGGCATCAAAGCATCCTTGAGCTATTACAGCGAGCATTTTAGTCGCTACCAATATCAGCAACTCAGCATTATGGAATTCCCTCGTTATGCCTCATTTGCCCAGTCTTTTCCAGGGGCAATTCCATTTTCAGAATCCCTAGGCTTTGTCTTGGATATCGATGATGAAACCGATGTGGATATGGCATTTTATGTTACGGCCCATGAAGTGGCTCATCAATGGTTTGGAATGCAGGTGGAGGGCGCCAATGTGCAAGGACGAAATTTCATTCTAGAAACCTTGTCGCAATACGGGGCTTTGATGGTCTTAAAATCAGCCTATCCACAAGAGAAGATCGATCAGTTCTTGGCCTTGCAAAAAGAGATCTATGATAAAGGAAGAAGGAAAGCCACTTCAGAACCTTCTTTGGCTTTGGTTGGAAACGAGGACTTTGTGCATTACCATAAAGGAGTCATCAACATGTATAGCTTGCAGCAAGTCATAGGAGAGGAGCGAGTAAATAGCGCACTGAGACGCTTTATAAACGATTGGAGAAGTTATCAAGGAATGAAGAAATCAAAAACCAGACGCTACCCAACTTCTAAAGATCTCCTGAAATATCTCAGAGCTGAGACGCCAGATCACTTACAGCATGTGATTTATGACTTGTTTGAAACGAATAATGGTGCAGAACTCATGGGAGAAGGGTCTTGATTGACTACCGCTAAACATAGCATCTCTAAGTTTTGCGCGTCACTTCAAATTATGAATATCATCTCCAAATTGATGACTACCTCCGAAGTTTTCCTGCCTATTAATCTTTACTCCAGACTCAATATTTAAATTTTGAATCTGAACATTTATTTCCCTTCCAGTAATTTCACTTGTTCCAAAAGAAATGGCACGTAGCAACTCCTTAGTATCATTACTATCCCAAAGGTCGTGGTCGGAGCGCAGCTTTATTTTGGCAAGTATGCTTAATCTAGATGTGTAAGAGTCAATCAAGCTCACAATGTCCTTAGGCGTTGATACTTTATCATTAACAACATCAAAGTTCCAGTAATTTTGTTCAGTTTTACCTAATCGTTCATAGAACTCACTTATGGTAATATCTTCATCAGTGTAATAAAAAAGTTGAATATTATCGATCTGCTTACTTACAAACTCTACTCCTAAATTAATTCCATTTGAAAGAATGAAGTAGTTTGTAAAAGAGATACTTAACTCCTCGATAATACCTTTGGTGTATAAACCTGCCGGTACAGTAACTGTCGGTGTTTGAATCCTATACTTTAAACAGCCCGGGCCAATTTTTACTTTATCAAGCAACTCCATTCTCCTGAGTTCACTTCTATCTGGCTTAGCGATATTTAGAAAGTTCACATTCTCAAACCTTATTAAACCAGTAACTTCTGATTCCTCTAATACGAGGCGCACTGAAGATGGAAACATCTTTTTATTCATATCAGTACTCTTAAAGAGTAAAACGCCCTTTATTTTTAAGCCCTTGAAATTTGTCTTAAGTTTTTCACTAAAATTCACATCAGTAAAAAGAGCAACTGTGCTAAATTCAACGTCAATAAAATTCAACTCACAAGAAAAGGTAGCATTATCAAAAGTCACATCTCCCTTAAATATTGAATCCTTAAATGTTACATCGTACTGATCTGAGTTGGAGGTAAAGCTAGATTTCCTAAAGTCGGTTTTACCAAATTCTGATTTTTCGAAGCGGGCAAAGTTTAAGCATTTAAAACTGTGGAAATCCGCCACTTCGCCAACTCTAACTTTGTTAAACACGATATTATCAGTAGTAACTTCACTTAAAAAAACGTTTTGAAAGTCTACGTTCTCAAATATTGCGAAGGACTTAAAAACTGCCCCTTTAAAATTAGCCGAATTGAAACTAGCATTTCTTATCTGTATAGTATTGTTAAAAATGGCCCCACGGAAATCACAATAAGTGTCAAAAGTCAAATCATTGAGTTCGTCAGAGTACTGATCTTTATAGATCAAATTATACTCGGCAAAAGTATAATTAAGGTAGTCGCCATTATTCTCATTTAGCTTAGAGATTCCTTTTATTAAACGCCGCAGATAGTTCATTACATTTAATTCCTGCTTCCACTCCAACTTAGGGCTGTGAAAAATGCATAGACCATCATTATCGTATGGTATATGATCTAAGATATTCTCTTCACCTGACTCAATAAGCTTGTCTATAATTTCTTCAATTTTACAGTTAGATCTATTGAATTCAGGCGTTTTGTATTTATGTTTACACATAACTATAGATAATATTTGGGCAACAAAATGTAAGTTGCCAAATTCCGTTAGGATTCCAATTTTGACTATGAAATCGGGATCACCGTTGGTCCTTAATGTCTTGTTCCGTTAGTGATGATGGGAAACAACTAGAAGGATGTAACGCTACCAATTCACCTTAACCCCATCCTTATACAGCAAGAAACGATCTTCTGGTTCATTGAAAGCCAGGGCTTGATTGATACCAAAATCTACGGCGCTCTTAATGTCCAGACCTTGAGCTACACCAAAGTAAAAGCCAGAAGCAAAAGCAATGGCCGCAGAGTCACCAACACTCCAGCTGGTACCTACTACGTAAGGCACAACTTTGGAGATGGCTTCGGCCTGGGCGCTGCTGTGGCAAGCGTTGAAGACTACAGCCTTGATGGGTATGCGCTGGCGCTTGACCATAGATTCAAAAGTCCGTTCGAGGAAGGCAGTGCCTACAAAGTGTGCATTACGTTTGTCCTCGTCCATTAGGAAAATGCCAGATTCGTCAGCTGGAGACTCGTCGGACTGGGCAGCAGCTTCTGGGCGACCGGCACGACTTTGCGTTATGACCTGTTGCACATCGGGAGCTTGACGATCGCCGTGACCAGAAAAGTGCACGATATCTGGTTTTTCTAAGAATAGGTATTCCGCAAACTCAGAAGGTGTAACAGCACGCTGCAAACGAATTGGAAACTTCTCCGGTTGTGGAGCCTTTTGCAGGCGTTCAGAAATCCGACTATGCTCCTTTGATAACTGTAGTTTGGCTGTATCGGAGGGGTTGGAGGCCAAGAACAAGATCTTGGTAATACCATCATCGGGCGGAAAAGTACTGGTGGGCTCGCTAGGAGCAGGTGTGACTGCTGGAGTTGTCGTGGGACTTACCACTGCGGGCGCAGGGGTAGTCGTGCCGGCACTGCCTTCCAAGGAAGTGAGTACCGAAAGTAATCCGGCAGTAATCTTGGCTCGTTCCTTACGCGCGTCATCGTCGTCCAATGTTCCCATTAGGACGCCTCTGGCGTTTTGGTTATACCTGCTCAAAAAGAGCGTTGTCGTAGTCTTAAGATCATTATCACCTTGTACTGCGGGTAGTGCCGCGGTTGCTTTAATGGCTTCTTCCAGTTTAGCCTGCATGACCAGGCCGCGAATTTCCTCGATTGTCATAGTTACGTTTGGCAAGTCAATATGGGTTGGCTTACGCCATAAGCAATGATACCAAGATTTGTCTTTTTTCCGGTCATTCCGTACCGCTTTTCTGTCCAGACCCGTACTTTAGCACCCTCTTCAAAGCTTAAATCAACTATTTGTGGCGGTATACCGATTAAAGGGTTGTGTGCAACATTATGCGTGGGGGGGAACCCACTTTCTACCTGATCTATTGGGTCTGGCTAATCCTCAAGCCGAGCCTTGGGCAGAATATTGGCTCGGCATACATCCGAAAGGGCGCGCCCTGGTGCAGTTACCCACCGGAGAGATGGACCTGCAACTTTTTTTGGAGCAGCATCCCCAGATATTACAAAAGGATGCTGCTAGTTCATTCGATTCGCTACCCTTTCTGCTGAAGATCTTGGACGTAAATAGCATGCTGTCCATCCAACTTCACCCCACGCGCGAACGCGCTCAGGTTGGATTTGCTCGGGAGGAGGCGCTTGGTATTCCACGTTTGGCACCGAACCGTAGCTATAAGGACCAAAACCACAAGCCGGAGGTCATGGTGGCTTTGACCGACTTTTGGCTCCTCCACGGTTTTCGCTCGCCGGCAGCAATCCAGCAGACGCTTGAACACTTTCCTGCTTGGCATGACCTATTGGGAATCCTCCAGCGAGAAGGTGTTGCGGCACTCTATAAGGCCGTTATGCAAGCTCCACAACAAGAGGTAGACGATTGGTTAGCACCGCTCTACAAGGAGCTTAAAGAACGAAACGATCTGCAGGAGTCAGAACCGGCCTACTGGGCGTGGAAAGCCTTTCAGCAATATGCCCGTGACGGCCATTTTGACCGAGGCATCTTTTCCATCTACTGGTTCAATTTGATCCGCTTAAGTCCTGGTGAAGGCATTTTTCAAGCGGCCGGCTTACCCCATGCTTATTTGCGAGGCGTGAATGTCGAACTCATGGCCAATAGTGATAATGTATTGCGTGGTGGCCTAACGCCAAAACATATTGATGTCCCTGAGCTATTGGATAATATTTGTACCGAGGTGGTTCAACCCGCAGTGCTGAAGGGCGTTACTATTGCAGAGGGTATCGAAGAATACCCCGTACCGGTACCGGACTTTCGCCTTTTGAAGATCCAAATTGCTCCGGCGCAAGAGATGGATATTCGGCAAGCCAGGGCCGCGATTCATATCTTATTGGCGGGCCAAATTGAGGTTGAGGGTGTAACCTACAAGACAGGTGAGGCATTTTTGTTAGCAGCAGGGGCTGGGGCTAAGATTAAGAATTTAGGTGTTGAAACAGCTATTTTGTACGCTTCTACTTTCTAAATCACCCAGTTTTGACCAAATATGGATAATTATCATTTGACAACAGTGGTTGGAGCTCTGCATTTTACTTACCTTAGTCTTGTCTAACTATCTGGTTTTTAACCTTTGTACCCAGTTTTGGGTGTCGTCTCTATTGGATGAAAGAACAGTCTGTCACGAATGATTTTGCTACTCAGTATCGCCAAGAACTGGAGCAGAAGACGATGCGTGTGGGGATACCCAGTGCCTTTATTGGCATTCTAGGGTCGGCTGCTTTCTATTATTTAGATCAGGTAGATCTAGATCTGGAGCATACCTTGTTCTGGCGGGGCTTAGGGGTAGCTGGTGGCGTATTTTTTCTGCTTATTTGGCTCATTAAACCTTGGCACAGGTTCGTCATACCGGTACATGCCCTGAGCATGATGTGCTATCTTATTATGATGTCGGGTATTGGGTATCTTATTTTCACTAATCCGGCTATGACCCAGAAGCACTATTTTGCCATCACATCCGGTTTCCTGACGGTCTGGTTCATTATTAGTCTTATTGCGCAAGGTGCGCGTCGGATTTTAATGTACGCGGGGGCCGTACTGGTAGTTGTTACTACCGTTTTGTACGCCATGAACTCGGCTTCAATCACCGATAACGCAGGTTATATCTTCTCGATTTTCATGGTAGGTGTCTTTGCGGTCCTAAATATGCGGAGCCGCGCTCGCTATGATTACGATCAGGCCTTCAGTATGTATCGGCTAGAAAAGAGTAGAAATCAAATACGACAACAAGCGGCGGACTTACAAGATAAAAATGATAACCTGGTGATGTTCAGTCGAGCCATGTCCCATGACTTGCAGGGGCCACTACGCCGCGTACGGTCCTTTCTGGACCTCTATGAATTTCGGAGTAAAGATCAATTGCCAGAAATGACACAGGAGTATCTGGACCTTGCTCGACAACATTTAGAGCAGGGCCAAAAAGTAGTACATGATCTCTTGATTTATTCTAAAATTGGCCAGAATGGGCTTGCCAAGAGGGATGTCAATGTTGATCAGTTGTGTCAGAAGGTGGAAGAGGAGCAATTACCACTTCAGGAAGCAGCTGCTCCCATCGTTATTGATCGTCAGATTGAAGCTAACATCAAGGCGGACGAAAAATTGCTCTGGTATCTGCTTACCAATTTGATGAGTAATGCGATAAAATTCTCTAGCAAGCAGGATGATCCAAATGTAAAGATTCGTTGCCTTGCCAATGGGACAGAAGTTATCCTTTCAGTCGCGGACAATGGTGTTGGTTTTGACGAGAGTTTTCTTGAGGAGTTGGGGCACCCTTTCAAGCGTTTCCACGGCACAGAGTATGCCGGTACAGGCATTGGTCTTTCTATCGTAAGCCAAATTGTCAAAATGCACAATGGGAGATTTTGGGCGGAAAGTCCACCTGGAAAGGGGGCTACCTTCTTCTGTGCTTTTCCAAAATAATCTATCGGTCTTAGTTCAGCTTCACCGAAGCTGATTTCGGCAAAGTAAAGCAGAAAATCGTTCCTCCACTGGGGTTCGCTTCGATCCAGATGTTACCGCCGTGTTGTTCTACGATAAGCTTGGAGAGGGCCAAGCCAATACCTGTCCCTTCATAGTCGAAGCTGGAATGTAAGCGGGTGAACATTTCGAAGACACTATCGTGAAATTCTGCGTCGATGCCGATACCATTATCTGCCACCTGAATGAGATGAAAACCGCCTGGTTGAGGCCTTGCCTTGACTTCTATTGTGGGCTGAGTACTATTGTTGTACTTCAAACCGTTGGTAATCAGATTTTGAAACAGCTGGTACAATTTAACTTCGTTGCCACTAACTACCGGTAGCGAAGAACTTAGAATGCGTAAAGGCTTGTTAATTGCAATGTTGCCAAGGTTCTCACGAATACTTTCTACCACTGCTTCTAGCGAAATTTCTTGGTGCTCCATCGGTTGAATACTGCTATTGACCCGTGCGAAGGTCAGCAGACTATCGATCATACTCGTCATGCGGGTAGCGCCGGCGCTGGTCATACGCATCAGTTCTTCCAGTTCCAGGTCCTTAAAGTTCTTGATCTTTTTACGAATAAGCGATAAGAGACTTACGATCGTACGCAGTGGTGTCTTGAGGTCATGAGAAGCGATGTAGGCAAATCGTTGCAAGGCTTGATTGGAGTCTTCCAGATCTTTAGTCCGCTGCTGTACTCTTAGCTCTAGCTCTTCGGCAAGGCGACGATTTTGCAGACTTTGCTTGTACAGGAGGAGCGCAAAAATGAAAAGAACACTACCACCGAGGATCGCCAGGCCGAGTTGTCGGGAACGCAGTGCTGTTTCCTCTTGTAGAACATTAATTCTGGCGGTCTCGTCTGCTGAGTTACGCAAGGATACAGTACGACCGGCATCCGCCATGAGCGCCTGCTGGGCTTGCACTTGCTGTTTTTTGTAATAGAGCGCTTTGCTAAAGTCACCTTCGTGTTCGTAGATATTAGCGGAAAGTTGATATATCTTAATCAACAGTTCAGTATCCTGTTCTGTCTCTAGTTTGTTTTCGGTAACCTCCAAGACGAGCAGAGCGGCTTCAGTTTGTTCTTTTTGCCATAGAGCCCTGGCTCTTTGCAGGGCTTTAAACGCCTGCTCATTTTTGGTACCCTCCCATTCTAGATCGATTGTAGCGTTGGTAGAAAAGGGTAGGGGGCTGGTGTGCACTACGGGTTTGTTTACCGCCTTTTGTAATGGAGAAGATCCTTCCGTAGTAACTTCCTTGAAATGTGCGGCAGAATAAGCCTGAGGTGTCTGGGATGACTGAGCTTGTGTGGTGCTACCAAACAGGCAGACCATCAACAAGAGTGTGATGATGTGTTTACTCATAGGGTATGTGTGCTGGCCGCCGAATTCAATACACTGCCTGTTGGGGGGCGGCGCAATGCTCGAACAGCGGTAAAAAAGTAGTAAGCACAGCTAAAAACTGATCTTATGACGTAATTTTAACTACAAGTAACGCCTCAATTCCAAGTACTTGACTAACGTAGCTATGGACGACACCAAAAGCCGTTTTAGGGTGAGGATCAACATGTGGGGCAAACATTTACCAGTAATTACGATCTTTGAAGCCGTCACTTGAACAGGCGTGGCACAAATTGTGTATTAGTACAGTCTCAATTGAAAAAGATATGGCGTTGACTTCGCTTTGGAAAGGCTCTCCTAATTATTTATGTGACCCCGAACTGGCTCAGGCTTTCCATATGGCCCGTACACTCGGTATGCCACTACTCATTGAAGGAGAACCCGGTACCGGTAAGACAGAATTGCCGCTGCAATATGCGCAGAATCAAGACTTGCCTATTTTCGTTTTTCCGGTAGGCTCCAAGAGTACCGTGGAACAGTTTGTGGCAGATTTTGACCACGTAAAATATCTGCGTGATTCGCAGGTAGAAGTACTCAATGCGCAGCGGGAGGAAAAAGGCTTGGCTCCCCTGAGCAGTAGCGGCCGTAGTACCGATCAGTTGGACGATTATGTTCGCCTGGGGCCTGGAGCGCAAGCCTACTTGAATCCTCATTCGGTTTTACTCATTGACGAAATCGATAAGGCGCCACGGGAGTTTCCTAACGATTTACTATACGCTCTCAGTCACCGCTCTTTTGTATTGCCGGAATCTGGCCGGGAAATCAAGGTGTCCGAAACGGATATGCCGGCGGTGGTGATCACCAGTAATCGAGAGCAGGAGTTGCCAACGGCTTTCAAAGGGCGCTGTATTTACCATTATATCCGCTTTCCCGAACCTGCTACCATGCGGCAGATTGTGGCCAAGCACTTCGAACGCTTAGACGATCGCTTGCTGGACGGCTGCCTGGATCTCTTTTACCAGTTGCGCGATATGGGGCTAGAACGAGCACCTTCAACCCGTGAACTACTCAATTGGTTAAAGTATTTGCAGTCTTTTGCCCATGAAGAAGCCTTGGAGCAAATTAAAGCTCGGGCTGGCATGGGAGTACTGGTCAAGACACAGAAAGACCTGCAGAAGGTACTGCGTTTGTACGGGGAGTAGGTTAGATCTACGATGTACGGTGTACGGTGTACGGTGTACAATGTAGGATGAGTCAGAAATAAGCTTTAGAAATCATGTTTGAATCATTACCAGAAACACTGCGGGAACACGGCTTACAGGCCGATGTGCGTACGCTGCTCTTGCTGCGTAAGAGTATGGAGCGTGGCTTGGTGCGTACCTTGGGAGATCTCTACCTGGTGCTTCGTGGTATTGTGACCAGTGGTCCAAAAGACTATGGGCCCTTTTCGGAAGCATTTTACGCTTACTTTTTGACGATTGATTTCCTACCCGGAGAAAAATTAGAGCAAGCCATCCAGCGCTCCCGAATCTACCAAGAATGGTTGGAGCGCGAAGACTTGGATGAGGAAGAAACGGATGAAGACCTTGTAGACACGTTTCTCCAAGAAATTCACCTTAGCAGTTACGACATTCAAGAAGTTATTGACGGCGAAGAGATTTTCCGTAAGGACAATCCCCAACTAGAGGACGAAGACGAAGAAGAGGAGGAAGAGCGTGCCCTAACTGAAGAAGAAGAGCGACTATTGCAACAAGCTGCTGATTACAGCAATATGTCGCTAGAGGAGTTGTTGGAGCGAATGCGAGAAATTGCACGTAAGCAAAAAAATCGCCACGGTGGTGGTAGTCACTGGATAGGACAAGGAGGAATTAGCCCCTACGGTCATGGCGGTGCAGCAGTGGGCGGTGTGCGCCTAGGTGGAGTAGGAGGGGGCAAGATGGCCCGGAAAGTCATTGGTGATCGGCGTTTTTATCCGGTGGATCGCAAGACGCCCTTAAAGGATGATAATATTGATGTGGCGCTTTCCTTTTTGAAGGGAATCGAAGAAGAATCGGCGCGTCGTATTTTAGATATTCCGGAAACGGTCCGCGAAGGGGTAAAGCAAGGTGGTTTGTTCCTACCGATGGAACGAGATAAAAAAGAGCAAAAATTGAGGGCCTTGCTTTTAGTCGACAATGGTGGCCACTCCATGACACCTTATGTACGTACAGTCCTCAAGCTGTTCTCCAAAATGAAGCGCCGTTTTGCTCATGATTTAAAGACCTACTACTTCCACAATACGATCTACGGCGGGGCCTATACGGATGCGGCGCGTAGACAATATGAGCCGATAGATCGCATCCTGGCCAATGCCAAAGACTATCACGTATTCGTAGTGGGCGATGCTGATATGGCGCCCTACGAGCTTTCGCAAGCCAGTATTGCCAACTGGCAGGCCATTGTAGAGCGCTTTCCAAAAGCAGTCTGGCTCAATCCGCTTCGTGAACGCTACTGGGAATATGCCTTTACGGTTAGCATGATCAAAAGCTTCTTTCCCATGTATCCACTCACTGTGGGGGGATTGGAAAAAGCAGTTTTACACTTGAATCGGCAAGTTGTTAGCTAGCAAGGCCTCTCCGTATTTACTGCTTGACGAGTTTAAAGACTTGCGTCGCATGGTTTGCTTTGGTTCCAATTCGTAAAAAGTAAATGCCGGCGGGCAAAAAGGAGAGATCTACTGCCCTGCGTTCTAATTCGCCTTGCAATTGAAATACGGTCTGACCGCTGGTGTTCACCATGTCTAAAGTCACTTCGTCAAAAGACGGTTGCTCTATAACAATCTGATCTGAAAAGACCGTAGGGAAGCCCCTTGCGGTAGGCGTTGAATCTACTTCCTCTTGGTGGGTAAGTACATCAAAAACCAGATTCTCCCCGAGGGAAACCTGTCCGAGCGTATCTGCTGTTTCACAGTGATCACCAATGTAGCTGAGCGCGTAGAAGGGATTGACGTTAGAGCCTATTCCTTCGATCCACTAGGCTTTACATTCGAATTGTAAGATACCCGTCGGCATTTTTCTTACTAGGATTAACTACGCCATCGGGTGCCTATGCCTGATTTTAGACCTGTTTTCTCTCAGAAATGTCCGCCCCGGACGGGTGTGATACTTCCGTGATATTCTCGTGAATGTTTCACAATACCTCAGCGATACTTTTGCGGCAAATTCTATAAGTAGTTCAATTGTGTGAACGATTGTATTCCTAATCCTCATTAAATCAAATTCTTGGCATTATGGCTAGAACTCAACCCAAAATCTTACAAAAGTTATTGTGGAGTATGCTGCTGTTAATAGGCAGCTTTAGCGCCGTTTGGGCGCAACTAGAGACGATCTTAATTAGCGAGATTAACGCTGATAATCAGGTCGAGCTCATTAACACGGGCACAGAAACACTGGATGTCGGCGGACTCTGGCTTTGTGATTTCCCACGCTATGATCGCATTAATGACCTAACCGTAGTATGCGGTGATAGTGAGAACTTGGCCCCCGGTGAAGTTCTTGTTGTTTCTGGCTGGACGATAGATCCAGCAGATGGAGAACTTGGCATTTATACTAATTCCACCTTTGGAAGTAGTAGTGGCCTGACTGACTATGTAGAGTGGGGCTCCACCGGGCATACGCGTTCCGGTTTAGCTGTTTCTATCAACATTTGGAATACCGGCGATGTCGTTCCGGCTTTTGGAGCCGACGAATCAATTTCTTGGGATGGTGCCAATGACAGCCCCGCTAGCTGGGCTGCAGGTGCTTCTTCTTTGTGTGAAGTAAACAGCGGTGGCTGCGAAGTAAGTGGTGGTACACTTACGGGTGGTCCATTCGAATTCACCGTAGGTGATGGCGAAGCCGATATGATCCCAGCCGGTTCTATTAATGTGGCTAATAGTCAAGGCGAGAACTTCCAGTGGATCGTGACTGATGATGAAGGTAATATCTTGGGCTTACCCCCAATGCCAAGCGCAGTGAACTTTGACGGTGCCGGTGCTGGTACCTGTGAAGTATGGTACTTGCGTTACGACGGCGAAATCACGGGTTTAGCCGCCGGTGCTAACCTCTCAGACATAGAAGGTTGTTTTGACCTATCAAATAACGCTGTACAGGTAATCCGCACCAATGAGGGTGACTGCCAAGCGAACGGAGGAGAGCTGTTCGGTGGTCCATTCGAATTTATCGTAGGTGATGGACTTCCAGATATGATTCCTGAAGGTTCTATCACCGTAGCCAATAGCCAAGGCGAGAACTTCCAGTGGATTGTAACGGACGATCAAGGTAGCATCCTTGGCTTACCACCAACCTTTTCTGCAGTAGATTTTGACGGAGCCGGTCTAGGTGTGTGTCAAGTATGGTACTTGCGTTACGACGGCGAAATTACCGGCCTGGAAGCAGGCTTGAATATCGACGATATCGAAGGTTGTTTCGGTTTGTCTAACCCAGTTGACGTTAACCGTATCGCTTGTGAAGTAGAAGGTGGTACCCTGGAAGGCGGCCCATTCGCATTCTGTGTGGGCGACGGTGAAGCAGATATGATCCCAGAAGGCAGTATTACCCTCAGCGGAAATAGTGGGGCAATTAGTGCCTGGATTGTTACTGATGATCAGGGCAATATCCTCGGTCTACCCCCAATGCCAAGTGTAGTAGATTTTGACGATGCCGGTCCTGGCTTGTGTCTGGTATGGCATATCAGCTATGAGGAAGGTCTCCAAGGGCTGGAAGTAGGTGCAAATGCGAGTGACCTGGTCGGTTGTTTCGACTTGTCCAACAGCATCAGCGTTACCCGCAACCAGCCTGAAGGTGGCACACTCGAAGGTGGTCCATTTACTTTCATCGTTGGTGATGGAGTAGCGGATACTATTGCTGCCGGTGATATCACCCTGTCGGGTAATATTGGAGCGAACAGTGCTTGGATCGTTACTGATGATCAAGGCAATATTCTGGGCTTACCACCAACACCAAGTGCGGTTGATTTTGACGGAGTTGATCCAGGCGTGTGTCTGATCTGGCACATTAGCTTTGCTGACGGCCTGGTAGGTCTGGAACAAGGTGCTAACGCAGCTGACCTAGAGGGCTGCTTTGACTTGTCCAACAGCATTACCGTTAATCGTGAAATTGTTGACGCTACCGAAGAGGCCAATCCAGCTGATGTAAGTGTAAATGTATGGCCTAACCCAGTGCAGGATATCCTCCAAGTCCGAGTAGAATTTGAGGAGCGCCCTGAGTTTGTGCAGTTAGAAGTACGCAACCAATTGGGACAGCTAGTTACCCAACGCACGCTCACCAACGAATTGCAAGTACGCGAAAATGTGAATGTAAGTCAGTTGCCAGCAGGAGTATACCTGATTTCGGTACGGACAGAAAGTGGCATTAGTACACAACAGCTTATTAAGCAGTAACTCGAATTTATTTCATAGCAAGCTTGCATCGTTAGGTTGAGTCCTTTTGACTGCAAGATGATTGATCCCGGATCTTCCTTGGTTGGAGGGTTCGGGACATTTATTGTGGCTATCCAGGTACCAATCTGTTTCTGTACATTGGTCTTACACTACGTATACTCAATGGAATCCGGCATTGAGACGACAATGATTCACCTTTAGTGAGTTGTGATCCTTTCCTCCCGTTAATTCTAGTACTTTTGCAAAAATTAGCTCTGAAACTCTATGCGTAAATATGTGCTCTTGTTCTTCCTGTTGACTGGAAGTGCATTCAGCTTGTTCGGTCAGGCGGAGATTTTTCTTAGTACCCTTGACAATCGTTTGTATCGCCTCAATTTGGATGACTGCAGCTACGAACTCGTTGCTAATATGCCCATTGGTACAACTGATATTAGTTTCCACCCCAATGGTAATCTCTACGGTATTACTGGTAGTGGTGTGCTCTACGAAATTGACCTGGCAAACGATAATGCAATTCTCATTCATTCCTTTCAGTCCAGTTCTACCCAACTTTATACCTCACTTACCATATCCGCAGCTGGTATTTTCTATGCCTGTGGTTTAGCTGGAGACTTATACAATTATGATCTGACCAGTGATACAGGAAATTTTCTGGGCAACGTAGGCTGGGGAGCGGAAGGAGACCTCACCTTCTTCAATGGCGAGCTTTACATGGCCGCTGAAGATGATAATATCGTCCTGGTTGACATCGATAACCCAGGCAATAGCAGCATCGCTATTAATGGCAACGTACCGGGCCGTATCTTCGGGGTGGTGTCCTACGCCGCAAGCTGTGAAGAGGTATCCGTCTACGCGCTTACAAACAATGCCGCCAACGTCTACGAAGTAAACTTCGACGACAATTCTTTAGATCTATTTTGTTCTATCCCGCTCCAAGTAAGCGGCGGTGCCAGTACTTTTGAGTTTTTGGGTTCCAATCCTATTTTCATTGATGATATAGTTGTTGATGGTTTCAATTGCGGTGCAGCCGATGGTTCCATTAACGTAACGGCCAGTGGTGGAGTAGGAGCCTTGAGTTATTCCCTGGATGGAATCAACTACCAGACCAACGGCGTTTTTACCGATTTAGGAGTGCAGGAGTACACGGTGTACGTTGCTGATGAGGTAGGTTGTGTGCGCTCCGACACAGTAATGGCCGTGGCTAATGTGCCGATGATTGATGAACTGCGAATCACCAATACGCTCTGTGGAGAATCTAATGGTCAAATCGAAGTGGTAGTAAGTGGCGGCGTTGAGCCCTACGAGTTCTACCTCAACGGTGCGCTCTCTACGACTGGACTAATCGTAATGAATCTCTCAGACGGTAACTACCAATTAGAGATTATCGATGCTGCTGGTTGCAGTGCTACTACCCAGGCAAACCTAGGAGGTATTTCTCCGCCCACAATTGTTGACTTGGGGCTAACTAACACTACTTGTGGTGCGGATAATGGCAGTATTGAAGTGGAATTAAGCGGAGGTCTGACTCCCATTTCCTATACCTTGAATGGCGGTCCCAGTCAGAATACACCTAGTTTCTCAAATCTAGCACCTGGCACCTATACCCTCGATATCGTAGACTTTGCGGGCTGTTCTGATGCGGAGACCTTTGAGATTCTCTCCAGTAGCGGTGTTGCTATTGAAGCAGTTAGCGTACAAGATGCCAGTTGCGAACAAAGCAACGGCGCTTTGAGTGTAGAGGCTAGCGGAGATGGTGAGCCATTTTTATACGGGATTTCTATTTCTTCACTTGAATTTAGCCCAACTATTAGTGAATTGGCCGCTGATGAATATGAGGTATTCGTTTTTAACCGATTTGGGTGCTCGGATACTACTATGGCTACTGTACTTGATAGCCAGCCGGTAGAGGTGAGCTTGGTGAGCCAACAGGCGGCGGATTGTCAGGAAGATAATGGCCTACTTAGCGTGTCTACCACTGGAGGTACAGGGCTTGTACAGGTAAATTTAAACGGGATGTTTGTTGCCAAACCTGAGGATATTACTGGTTTGGCGCCGGGAGTGTATCTGGTGCAAGTGGTGGATGAATTAGGGTGCTCAGATACGCTGAGTACGGTGATTGCTGCCGCAAATTGCCCAGTTTACGTACCCAATGTATTTAGCCCTAACCGCGATGGAGTGAATGATTTCTTCTTCCCTCAGGCTGCTGAGGATGCAGGAATTGAAATCGTCCGTTTTCAGATATTTGATCGCTGGGGCGGGGCGCTATTTGAGCAAGGGGCTGGTCCTATCGGAGATGTGAGGTTCCGCTGGGATGGCCGCCGGGCCGGAGAACCATTGCCGCAAGGCGTCTATGTGTACTTTCTAGAATTGCGCTACGAGCAGGGAGAGACACTACAGCTAAGTGGAGATGTCACATTATTGCGGTAGCGTACCTGAGCACACCGATCAGCATGCTCTTAAACACCAAAATCTTTTCTCATGATAAGAATGATACTCGAAGGATTCTTGAATGATCCCCGCGCTATGATGTCTGTATTGGGGGCATTGCCAGGATTAATTGCTACCGTCTTCATGGCTCTGGTAGGACACCACTTTTGGTTTCATAAGATTGGAAGCCATTTCCGAATGATTGGTTTGGGAGCACTCTTGGCAGTGCTTGCTTATGTTTCCGGAATTGGTACCAATTATTTCTTGACTTCCTATTTAGCTATGGAGCAGTTTATTACGGTTATTAGCATTAATAACGGTATTGGCGGCTTGGGCCACTTGTTATTTTGCTACGGTATCTATCAGTGGATTAGAATGAAAGCTAGTAGCGAGGGCCTCTCACCCTCGTCCAATCGAGGCCCGTTTATGTCTTGAGGCAGATTCAGTATCTAAATATGAACTGGGACGATAGCACTTTCGCCATCGCCTCAGTTCATCTTATCAATAATTTGACTACAGAGAAGCACCACTAGCTTTTCCGCAACGCTGCTTGAAATTTACCAGGTATAGGATACACCAATGCCCCCCGTGAGGTATTGGTCATTTGTATCAGGATTACCGTTTTCGCTGATACCATCCAATAGGTCTGAGCTAGACAGTCGTACGCCTCCGAATAGGGTGGCAGTGATATTCGGCGTAACCGCAAAACGGACTCCGACATCAATAGGAATGATGAATACGGTTCCCGCCTCTTGCTCAGGTTTGAAATCCAAGGTGCCGGAAGCGGTTACTTCTTCGCTAGAAAAGACCAGGCCTGCGCCTAAACCTAGATAGGGTGAAAAATTACGGACAAAATTCCCCGATTCTTCGAAGGCTTTCCGCCCAAGTGGATGCCATTCCGCCTGCACCGCGATTTCGAATAATTGATTCTCCATACTGAAGGCTCGTCGACGATCATTGTAGTCCAGGTCATCACCTGTAATCTGGCCAATTAGGATACCTCCTTTTAGCGCAAACTGGGCGGAAAAGAAGTAACGGTATTGGGCACCAATAGCTAGATTTATTTGTCCAGCGTTAAAAGGTTCTTCGGTTAATTCACCCTGGTAGGTGATTGCACCAACGGTGATGCCTACTTCCTGGTCTGCACTTTGTGCAAACGAAAAATTAAGTAGGCTCAAAAAGAGCAATAAGGTTAAAAGCTTTCTCACGATAAGGAACGATTGTGTGTTTTGTAATTCAATAAAGATACACAGCAAAATAGCTAAAATCAAGTTGGCGTTTAAACTAATCATCCTCATTATGGACTAATCTGACAATCATATTAGGTCATTCTAATGGAAACTTCGTAATTTGGTCATATATTAAAACGACGTTTCAAATAATGAAACACTTTTTTCAGTGAGAGCATTAAACCATTCGGTTATCAAGGCTTTTGATTTGCTGGATCACTTTACCCAACACCATCCTACTTGGGGGGTGCGAGAGTTGGCACAGCATACGGGTCAAAACAAAAGCACCATTTATCGGCTTTTAGCGACCTTAGAGTCATTGGGCGTGTTACGCAAGGAAACACAAACAGATCGTTATACCTTAGGCCTAAAGCTGTTCGAACTTGGTCATCGGGTGCAGTTGCAGCAATCACTGGTACATCAGACTCACCCGGTATTACAGCAGGTTGCGGCTAATATTTCGGAAACCGTGCACCTGGGTGTTCTCCGATCCGCAAAAGTTTTTATGGTGGATAAGGTGGAAAGTCCAATGGGGTTGAAACTTAGTTCCACCGTCGGTTCCTACAGTCCCGTGCATTGCACGAGTTTGGGTAAAATACTACTGGCTTTTCAGCCAGCGGACCGGCGTAAACAGCTTATTTCTGATCTGGATTTAAGCTCCTACACTACCAATACGATTACGCGCAAGCGTCTTTTGCAAACACAATTGAATGAAGTCCGAACGCAATCTTACGCCTTGGACCGGGAAGAGCTTGAATTAGGACTAATTTGTGTGGCAGTGCCGGTATTTAACCAACAAAGGGAACTAATCGCAGC
The DNA here is from genome assembly GCA_038528965.1 of Bacteroidota bacterium. GTDB lineage: Bacteria > Bacteroidota > Bacteroidia > Chitinophagales > Saprospiraceae > Lewinella. Next base: position 108,043 of record JBCBEC010000015.1, read on the forward strand.
GCTTAGTGCTGCTGGTCCGGCCAATCGCTTTCGCGAAAACGCACTGGGTGAATACGTGGGTATTTTGCAGCAAGGGGCAACTGCCATCCAATCACGGATTGGGAGTTTTAGTCTAAAAACTATAATGTAAGGACAATTATCAACCACCTATGAGTGAAGAACCAAAGAAATACAGCACGGTACATTACCATGAATATTTGGGCCTCGACAAATTGTTGGGTTCGCAGCGCCCACGTAGTGCGGAACTAGAACCAGAGCCTGCGCACGATGAAATGCTCTTTATTATCGTGCACCAGAGTTATGAGCTGTGGTTCAAACAAATTTTGCACGAGTTGGAGTCAGTTATCGAAGTCTTCCAGACCAATAAGGTGGATGAGCGGAACATCGGTACTTCCATTGCCCGCTTAAATCGGGTGATCGAGATTTTTAAATTACTGATTGAGCATATCCGCATCATGGAAACCATGACGCCAATTGACTTCCTGGATTTTCGCAAATACCTGTTCCCTGCTTCCGGTTTTCAAAGCTTCCAGTTTCGCAAAGTCGAGAATATGCTGGGCCTGCCGGAAGATGAGCGCATGACCTACAACAATTACCACTACGCCGCTTTCTTTACAGAGGAACAGCGCGCGGAGTTAGCTGCTATTTCTAAAGGACGCAACCTGTTCGCTGCCGTGGAAGATTGGCTGGAACGTACACCTTTTTTACGCTTTGGTAACTTCCAGTTTTTAGAACACTACAAGGCTTCAGTTGAGCGGATGGTAGAAAGAGAGGCAGAGGCCATACGCGCTTCCGACTACCTATCGGAAAAAGAAAAAGAAGGCAGGTTGCGCATGATGGCCAATACCGATCCGTACTTTCGCTCGATTCTGGATCCACACGTCCACAGTGAGGAGAAGGGCAAAGGAACCTTCCGCCTGAGCTACGATGCGATGCTCGCGGCCTTGATGATCAATCTGTACAACGAAGAACCACTCCTGCAACTTCCTTATCGTTTTCTACTCTGCTTGATCGATATTGATGAGTTGCTTACCACCTGGCGTTATCGCCACGCGCAGATGGTACTTCGTATGCTGGGGCGTAAGACGGGAACCGGTGGTTCATCGGGTCACAAGTACTTGCGGGAGACGGCCATTAAGCACCATATTTTTACGGATTTGCACAACATCTCTACCTTACTGATACCGCGTTCAGAATTACCAGCTTTACCCGCCCGCCTGGTGCGTGAACTCGGTTTCTATTACACGGTCAAAGAGGATTAAGCATGAAGCGTATAGCAAACTATATAAACGGTGCCTACAGCGAGCCTCAGAACGGTTTGTACCTGCCAGTTCACGATCCTGCCCGGGGCAAAGTATACGCGGAAGCACCAGATTCGGATGAGGCAGATGTGGCGCAGGCCTACGCAGCGGCTAAGGCAGCCTTTCCTGCTTGGTCCGCCACCTCGGTAGACGAGCGCTTCACTATTATGAATTGGATTGCGGAGCTTATAACAGCGCGTTTAGACGATTTGGCCGCGGCTGAATCCCTCGATAATGGCAAGCCCCTGTGGCTGGCTCGCAAGGTGGATATTCCTAGAGCAGCTACCAATTTTCGCTTTTTTGCACAAGCTATCACGCAATTTGCTAGTGCCACTCACGATATGGGAGCAAGTGGATTCAACTATACGCTACGGCAACCTCTGGGCGTCGTGGCTTGTATCTCGCCCTGGAATTTACCGCTCTATCTTTTCAGTTGGAAGATTGCCCCAGCAATTGCGGCGGGTAATACGGTGATTGCCAAACCTTCGGAGGTAACTCCAATGACAGCTTATCTCCTTGGTGAAATATGCCAGGAAGCGGGTTTGCCACCTGGGGTACTTAATATACTGCACGGCTATGGCCATCGCTTGGGCAATGCCTTGACATCTCATCCTGGTGTGAAGGCGATCTCCTTCACGGGTAGTACGCGCACTGGAGCGACTATTGCTCGTGAAGTAGCCCCTAAATTCAAGAAGTTATCACTGGAATTAGGCGGGAAGAATCCGAACATCATCTTCGCTGATTGTGAGTACGAGAAGGCCCTAAACACCACCGTCCGATCTTCTTTTGCTAATCAAGGGCAGATTTGCTTGTGTGGCTCACGGGTCTTTATCGAAGAATCCTTGTATGAGCGGTTCAAAGCTGATTTTGTAGCTAAAGTAAAAGAACTGAAAGTAGGGCCGCCAGATGCTGATGACACCAAAGTAGGGGCAGTGGTTTCTGAGCCGCATTTTCAAAAAATAATGTCCTATATCCAGTTGGCACAAGAAGAGGGAGGGACCATCTTATGTGGCGGTACAGCCAAACAGTTGGCTGGTGAGTATGCCGAGGGGTGGTACGTAGAACCAACTGTGATTGAGGGACTGCCTCACGATTGTCGGACGAATCAGGAAGAAATATTCGGACCAGTAGTCACCATCATGCCGTTTAAGACGGAGGAAGAAGTACTGGCCTACGCCAACAGTACGGAATACGGACTTTCAGCGACCCTCTGGACCCAACATTTAGACCGGGCCCACCGGATGGCCAGAAATCTGGAAGCTGGTATCGTTTGGATCAACACTTGGCTGCGCCGTGACTTACGTACCCCTTTTGGTGGGGTGAAAAATTCTGGTGTTGGCCGAGAAGGTGGTTGGGAGGCCTTGCGCTTCTTTACTGAGCCTAAGAACATTTGTGTAGAACTATAATTAACCTTTCATAAAACATTGGTAATCATGTCGAAACTACTGCCAAAGTTCAACTTTAAGGAATGGATCGAAGAGCACCGTCATTTGCTCAAGCCTCCGGTAGGAAATAAGGCAATTTGGAGCAACGGAGAATACATTGTGATGGTTGTGGGAGGGCCAAACGCTCGTAAGGATTATCACCTCAACAAGACGCCAGAATTCTTTTATCAGGTTGAAGGGGATATTACCTTAAAGGTGATTGACGAGGGGGAACCCAAGGATATCCACATCAAAGAAGGAGAAATCTATTTGCTCCCTTCTAATATTCCACATTCGCCCCAACGAGGGCCAAATACAGTAGGCTTAGTGATTGAGCAGCAACGTCCAGCTGGCGTAAAGGACGGGCTAGCCTGGTTTTGCGAGAATTGTGGACACGAACTCTACCGGGAGCCCTTTGTCCTCGACAATATCGAAACCGATATGCCAGTGATTTTTAACCGTTTCTACTCCAATCTAGTGTTGCGTACTTGCAATAATTGCGGCACTGTAATGGAGCCACCGGTCTCTAAAGAAGTCAGCTAAAACAGCTGTTGGGCTACTACTAGGATCAAAAGAGGATCAACTTCTTACTGTCTAAAATGCTAAGTCATGCGTATTAACGGCCATTCCCATGTTCTACCGTACCCGGAACAGATTCCTCCTTTTATGAAGGAAAAAGAGATCTTCTGGGTGGATGCGGATCGAAAATTCATGTTACAGAAAAACTGGAAGCGACCAGTGACCGACTCGAGTTTCTTTCTACACGAAAAATTAGAGTGGATGGACGAGCACCGCCTTGACCACGCCGTGGTACTTAACTTATCTCAGTTATATGGTAATGGCCTCCGGGTGGAGGAAATGAAACGTGTACTGCGCTGGCAAAATGACTTCAACGCCAAGGTACAAGCTGACCATCCCAATCGTTTTACCTGTGGATTTGTGATTCACGCTGGCTTCGTGCGGTCTGCATTATGGGAAATTGAACGTTGTGTCACCCAACTCAATCTTAGAGTGCTATGTCTACCAACACACTACATGGATAGCGTGGGCACCTGGCGGACGATCTTTGATCCGGAAACGGAGCCTATTTTCGAAATGGCTAACGATTATGGCTTAGCTGTGGAGATTCATCCGTACGATGGTGAGAAGTTTATTCAGCTAGAGAATACCGCCTGGCGTTTTCACCTGATCTGGATGTTGGCGCAATGTGCGGATGCCTATCACTTCTTTACCCTAAATGGTTATCATGACCGCTTTCCAAAAATGCGCACCTGCTTTGCCCACGGCGGGCAGTTGGCACAGATTAACCTAGGGCGCCGTATACAAGGATTTGATGGCCGGCCAGATCTGTTTGAGGGTAAGAAACACCCGCGGACGGCAGTTGGCCACCCCAATATTTTCTACGATACTTTGGTGCACGATACCCTGTCATTGGAACTAATGATTAAGCGCAATGGCGGCACCGACCAGATCATGGTGGGCCTGGATGATCCTTATCCGCTTGGCGAAATGGAAAGTGCGCCCCAGTCTTCATATCCTGGTAAATTACTGGACCTGGCCGTTGAGGAAGGTATCATTTCCAGCAAGCAATGCGGAGAACTATGGGAAGACAATGTCCTACGCTGGCTCGGTGCTGATACCAATCCGGATTTGTTGTCGCGTATTCGTGGCGAGCAGCCATCCTTAGCATAGAATTGTATCGCCTTTAAGAAATGTGCTTATGATTTCGACTAATCACCCCATCCAATACGAGGCCAGCCTGACTTATGCGCAGCAAGAGGATCAAGCTGATCCCTTAAAGCATTTTCGTGAGCGCTTCCACTTGCCTTTGCGCCCTTCTGGTGATCCCTATCTCTACTTCTGTGGTAACTCCCTAGGGCTACAACCCAAAACAACAAGTGAGCATGTGCAGCAGGAATTGGATGATTGGGCAAAGTTTGGGGTTGAAGGCCACTTTCACGCACGAAATCCCTGGTTGCCCTACCACGAGTTTCTGACGGAGCACATGGCAGCTGTGGTGGGGGCAAAGCCCTCGGAAGTAGTGGTGATGAACACCCTAACTGTGAATTTGCACCTGATGATGGTCTCTTTTTACCGACCGGAAGGGAAGCGAACTAAAATCCTGATCGAAGCAGATGCTTTTCCTTCTGATCGTTATGCTGTGGCGAGCCAGCTCAGGTTTCATGGTTATGATCCAGCTGAGCACCTCATTGACCTCAAGGCAAGAGTAGGGGAGGCCTGCTTAAGAATGGAGGATATTGCTGAAGTTCTCGAAAAAGAGGGAGAGTCAATTGCCCTGGTAATGCTTGGCAATACCAATTACTATACTGGGCAATTCTTCAATATGCCACTGATTACCAAACTGGCGCACGCGAAAGGCTGTATGGTGGGTTTTGATTGTGCGCACGGAGCCGGAAATGTGCCGCTGAACTTGCACGATAGTGGTGCCGACTTTGCTGTATGGTGTAGCTATAAGTACCTCAATTCTGGACCCGGTAGTATGGCTGGATGTTTTGTCCACGAACGCCACTCGAACTCAGCAAATATTCCTCGCTTTGAGGGCTGGTGGGGCCACAATAAAACGACCCGCTTTGGCATGCGTGATGGCTTTGACCCTATTCCTACCGTTGAGGCTTGGCAGTTGAGTAATCCGCCGATTCTATCTTTGGCGGCCATTAAAGCGTCGCTGGAGATCTTTGCCGAGGTAGGCATGGAAGCCTTACGCGCCAAAGCCATTCGACTAACCGGCTACCTGGAGTACTTGCTACATCAGATACCCGGTGAAAAGATTAATATCATTACGCCAACAAATCCGGCGGAACGTGGTTGTCAGTTGAGTATTCAAGTAAAGGATGCGGACAAGCGATTATTCGAGGCTATTACCGCCGCGGGCATTATCGCTGATTGGCGAGAGCCAGATGTGATTCGGGTAGCACCCGTTCCGTTGTATAACACTTTTTCGGATGCTTATCATTTTACCCAGATACTAGAGAAACAAATAGCTGCTATTTCATGAGCAAGAAGCAACATGTTGTTATCGTCGGTGCTGGCCTTTGCGGCACACTTTTAGGAATCCGTTTGGCGCAGAGAGGCTATCATGTGAGCTTGTTTGAGCGTCGTCCGGACTTGAGGTTAATAGAGCAAGATGCAGGCCGATCTATCAACCTAGCCTTATCGCATCGTGGCCTGATGGCTCTGGCTACTGCTGGATTAGGAGAAGTAGTGAGAGATTTATGTATTCCCATGCGCGGACGTATGATTCACGCTCCCAGTGGAGAAAAGTGGCTGTCGCCCTACAGCGGCCGTGCAGATGAGTACATTAACTCTATTTCTCGCCCGGGCTTAAATGCGTTGCTGCTGGAAAAGGCAGACTCCTATGAAAACCTGACCATCTTTTTCGAGTACAAGTGCACCGGGGTAGACCTAGAAACTGCTACTGGACATTTCACGGATAAATCCGGCAAAGATCATGTGGTTCAAGGCGATATTCTGGTGGGTACCGATGGCGCTGGATCAGTAGTGCGTCGTGCTATGATGGCTCGTTCTACGGACTTACTGTTTAATTTCTCCCAGAACTTCCTGCGCAGTGGTTATAAAGAACTAAGCATACCAGCTAGAGCGAGTGGTGAGTTTCGCATCGAATCCAATGCGCTTCACATTTGGCCCAGGGGTAAGTTCATGATGATTGCACTTCCCAACTTAGACCGGAGTTTTACCGTAACGATGTTCCACCCCTTTGACGGCCCTGCGGGCTTCAATACCTTGAACACACCAGATAAGGTAAAGGCCTTTTTTAACGAGCATTATCCAGACACGCTAGAGCACCTGCCAGACTTGGATCAAGAGTACTTCACTAATCCAAGTGCTGCGCTTGGTACCATCAAGTGTTACCCTTGGGAAGCTTACAAAAAGACCTTGCTGATGGGGGATGCCGCCCACGCCATTGTACCTTTCTACGGTCAGGGCATGAACGCTGCTTTTGAAGATGTCCGGATATTTGATGAATTAGTGGAACAGTACGATGGAGATTGGTCCGCCATTCTACCTGCTTTCTCCGAAACTCGTCCAACTGACTCTAATGCTATCGCTGATTTGGCAGTGGACAATTTCTATGAGATGCAGGATAAGGTGGATGATGTAGATTTTATCAAAAAGCGGAAGCTAGAGATGAAGCTGGAGCAGCAGTTTCCGGAGTACTATTCCAAATACTCCCTGGTGACCTTCAAGCCAGAGCTTTCCTATAATGATGCCATGATCCGCGGTCGTCGCCAGGATGAGTATTTATTGGATCTGGTAAATCGTAAGGATGTCGATGAACTAGACCTGGCACAAGTAGTCGACAAAGTAAACACACTATAAGCGATGAGTAACAAAGTCTTAGGCGATAAGGCCCAACCACTGGGCAATTACCCGCACGTAAAGCGTGTAGGTGACTTCATCTACGTTTCAGGTACTAGTAGTCGTCGACCTGATAATTCCCACGCCGGCGTCATCATCCACCCTGACGGAACGATAGAAAAAGACATTCGTGAGCAGACTAAAGCAGTACTGGAGAACATCGACGGCCTCCTCAGTAGCATGGACGCCAGTTTGAAGGACGTCATTGACATCACCAGTTTCTTGGTGGATATGAAAGACTTTCCTGGCTATAACGAAGCCTACGCTCAATTCTTTAACCACGCCACTGGCCCAACTCGTACCACGGTGGCGGTACACCAGCTGCCACATCCTAACCTACTTGTTGAAATCAAAGCTGTGGCCTATAAGCCGCTACCATGATTAGGACTTACCAGCCGACGGATCAGGATAGGTTGTTAGAGTTGTTAAGACTGAATACTCCTGCCTATTTCGCACCAGAGGAAGAAGCCGACTTCATTCGCTATCTGGGCCTTCATCCAGATGAGCATTATGTCTGGGAGGAAAACGGAATCGTTCTAGGCTGCGCTGGCGGTAATTGGTATCCTAATAGTGATGATGGTCGAGTTTCCTGGTTTATTGTGGACCCCAATACACAAGGTAAGGGGGTCGGGATGAAACTCTTAGGTCATTGCTTGGATCAACTGCGCACCAATCCTAAAACCAAGGTGATCATCGTCCGCACCTCCCAAATGGCGGAAGGATTTTTTGCCAGAGGCGGCTTTAAGACGGTCCGTAAGGAAAAAGACTACTGGGCACCGGGATTTGATTTGGTGTATATGGAGATGCGGGTTAAATGGTAGAAGTGAGGGAGTGGAATGATGCTTTTTTTGACTGAAGGCATATCGCCTTCGGCGGGTCCTGACGATTCCACTAAGGTGGAATATCAGGATTCTGACATCGAATTTCTATTCGATCGTCAGAGCCCACCCTCACCAAGACCAGACTTAACCTCAACCCGTTCCTCGGATCAAAGCAAGGGATTACTACGCTGCGCTTCGTGTACTGCGTGCTCACACTCCCGACAATGACATCTCACTGTCGGGACCAACACAATCCTATATCAAGCAGAAAAGCTGGGAATAATGACCACTGATTAGCTCGCCCATGGCGCGAGGTAGAGAAACACTGATTGAGCGCTTTTCTTGATGCTTGGATTAAATGTACGAAAAAACTATTATGTAAACAAAAGTGCTTTAATTAAAGTAAGAATAAAGTTTAAGTTGATTTGTTATTCTGCCTCCCCAGTACTGAATCAAATTGTACCCACTTGGACTTACCTTATTCATCTAATACTCCACTTTTCCATCTATATTTGCCCGCCCTTTCAGCCAACTTATGTTTAGGCTGATTGTTGCATCACACATAGACCTAACACAAGTAGCTCCCGAGCGGAGTTGACCATGCCATCTACCAAATAGAAACCAACTATGGATATCAAACAAGAGGCACTCCATTACCACGCCAAAGGACGCCCCGGAAAGATTGAAGTAATTCCCACCAAAGAGACTGCTAATCAACGTGATTTGTCGCTGGCTTACTCGCCGGGTGTAGCTGAACCTTGTTTGGCGATCGACCAAAATATCGACGACGTTTATAAGTACACTGCCAAAGGCAACCTCGTAGCGGTTATTAGCAACGGTACGGCGGTTTTGGGCCTTGGTGATATCGGGCCAGAAGCCAGTAAGCCCGTTATGGAAGGTAAGGGACTACTCTTCAAAATCTACGCCGATATCGATTGCTTTGATCTTGAGCTGGATACCAAAGACGTTGATGAGTTTATCCGTACCGTAAAACTCTTGGAACCTACCTTCGGTGGGGTAAACCTAGAGGATATCTCGGCACCGGCTTGCTTCGAAATCGAAGAACGCCTCAAGGAGGAGTTGAATATCCCGGTTATGCACGATGATCAGCACGGTACGGCTATCATCAGTGGTGCGGCCTTGTTAAACGCGTTGGAACTGGTCGGCAAGGACATTGCGGATGCCAAGATCATTGTCAATGGCGCCGGGGCGTCCGCCATTTCTTGTACCCGGATCTACTGTTCCTTGGGTGCTCGCAAGGAGAATATCTTTATGTACGATAGTAAGGGACTGATCCACCCAGACCGCGATAATTTGGATGGTAAGAAACCCGAATTCGTCAATGGTAATAAGCCAGCGGATACCAGCCTGGCAGATGTTCTCGATGGAGCAGATGTTTTCATTGGTCTATCCCGAGGTAATATCCTCAGTCAGGATATGGTCAAGCGGATGGCCAAAGATCCGGTCATTTTTGCCATGGCCAATCCTACACCAGAAATCAGCTACGAAGACGCGACAGCGGCCCGGCCTGATGCCATTATGGCCACTGGGCGTTCTGATTATCCTAACCAGGTGAATAATGTGCTGGGTTTTCCCTTCATCTTCCGTGGTGCATTGGATGTCCGTGCTTCTGAGATCAATGAGGAGATGAAATTGGCAGCCGTACGTGCACTCGCCGATTTGGCTAAAAAGCCGGTACCCGAAATTGTGAATCTGGCCTACAACACAACCAATATGACTTTTGGCCGGGATTATATCATACCAAAGCCGGTGGATCCCCGACTAATCACTACCGTTGCGCCAGCTGTAGCGAAGGCGGCCATGGACAGCGGCGTAGCCAAGAGCCCCATTACAGACTGGGAAGGCTATGAGTTGGAGTTGAGCAAGCGCTTGGGCAATGACAATACCCTGTCGAAGGTCATTGAAACCAAAGCACGGCAGGAGATCAAGCGAGTAGTCTTTGCGGATGCTGAAAACGTATCCGTTTTGAAAGCTGCGCAAGTGGTAATTGAAGACCGAATTGCACAACCCGTTCTCTTGGGTAATCGCGAAATTATTAGAGCAATTGTCGAAGAGCACAGTATTGAAATTCCGGTGGATACGCCCATTATCGATCCTAAGCTTCCTGCTGATGATGGTGAAAAGGAACGTTGGCAATCGTACGTCAATATTCTGCATGAGCGTCGCCAGCGTAAGGGCGTTACCTTATTGGAAGCCGAAGAATTGATGTGCGATAAGAACTACTACGGCGCCATGATGGTGGAGTTGGGAGATGCCGATGCCATGATCTCTGGTCTCAGCCGAAAGTACCCTAATACGCTCCGACCAGCACTACAGATTATTGGCCCACGAGAAGGGGTAAAGAAGGTAGCCAGTACGCACATTCTCCAAACCCGCATGGGGCCACTGTTTCTGGCAGATACCACTGTAAACCATTTCTTGAGTCCAGAGGACATCGCGGATATCACCGAACTGGTGGCTGAGCAGGTGGAAACCTTTAATATCAAACCCAAGATTGGTTTAGTGACCTATTCCAACTTTGGCTCTGTCCCAAACGGAGAATCTGCCTTGTTAATGCGTAAAGCCACCGCTATTGTCCACGAGCGCCACCCAGATTGGATTGCCGATGGTGAAATGCAGGTGCACATGGCGCTGGATCCAGAACTACGACAGAAGTACTACCCGTTTTCTAAGTTAGGAAGCGAGCAAGTCAATACCCTGATTTTCCCCAGCTTGTCCTCAGCTAATATTGCCTATAACTTGCTGGGTACTGCAGCGGGAATGGATACCATTGGTCCGGTTATGCTAGGCTTAAAGAAACCCGTTCACATCCTACAGATTGGTGCCAGTGTGCGCCAGATTGTAGATATGGTGGGTATTGCTGCTATCCATGCGCAGATGATTGACTAGGGATTAGTTTTACCGGTGGGGGGCTCCACGCTATCGGCGTGGCGCTACTTGTCCGCCATACGGCATGGAAGGCGGGCGTTCCGCAGCTCGCTATTCGCTCGGCCCAGCCTCTCGGCTAGTCCTGACCGCTGGCGCGTCAGCTGCTGCACATCGCTAGCCCAGTATTACTGCTTGCATTTAACGAATCTAACTCGAATATTGAATTATGATCACTTTCGCAGAAGCTCGTCAAATCGTACTCCAAAATACCCGTGATTTTGGCACCGAAACCCTGCCACTCCAACAAGCTATGGGCCGCGTACTCCGCGAAGAATGGCACAGTGACCGTGAACTACCCCCTTACAACCGGGTAGCGATGGACGGTATTGGCGTCTTCTACGAGGGAGCCATCAAGCAATCAGACTTGCGCATTACTGGCGTAGCAGCTGCGGGTGATCCTCAACATACCCTGGAGGATCAGACAGCCTGTATGGAGGTTATGACGGGCGCTGTCCTGCCAGTAGGTTGTGATACGGTCATCCGCTATGAAGACTTGGATATCAAGGATGGTATAGCTCGTATTACCGTTCCCTACGAAAAGGGACAGAATATCCACGCCCAAGGTATCGATCGCCAGGCCGGAGAATTACTACTAAGCCCTGGTGTGGTCTTGAGTGCCAGTGAAATCGGGGTAGGGGCCAGCATCGGCCAGCATCAGGTAAAGGTGGCTAAGCTACCGCGAACGATGATTATTTCTACCGGTAATGAACTGGTGGAGATCGACGAGACGCCCGCCCCCCACCAGATTCGTCGCGGCAATGTGTACCGCTTGGAGGCCAGCCTCCGCCATCTGGGCTTGGAAGTGGATACCGCTCACCTGCTCGACGATGAAGACGAAATCCGCACCAAAGTCGCGACCTATCTGCAAGACTATGATGTAATCATCCTGAGTGGCGGTGTTTCCAAAGGCAAATTCGACTTCCTACCCTCCGTTTTGGATTCCTTAGGGGTAGAAAAGCTATTCCACCGTATCGCCCAGCGCCCTGGCAAACCCTTCTGGTTTGGCCGCCACGCTGCTCATGACACTACCGTTTTTGCCTTACCGGGAAACCCAGTTTCCTCCTTCATGTGCACCCAGGTGTATCTCATGGACTGGCTTCGTACTTCACTGGGCACACCCATCGCCAGCCGCCCCCACGCTATCCTGCAAGCTGATGTAGCCTTCAAACCTGATCTCACCTACTTTCTGGAAGTAGCCCTGAGCTACAACGAACAAGGCCAAATCCTGGCCCAACCCAAAAAAGGCCACGGCTCTGGTGATCTAGCTAACCTCCTGCGTGGAGATGCCTTTATTTGTCTCCCAAGGGGCAAGGATCATTTTGTTGCGGGTGAAATCTATCCTTTGTATTTTTATCGGTGATGCTCATCTGCAACCGATAATTAATGGCCAACACCGCACCCAAACCAGGCAGTATACCCCACGCGCTCACGGAACCACCCTTCTCGCCACCCGTTTTCATTGGTCGAGATAAGGAGTTGGAAAACCTACACCAGCGCCTATTCGATACCAAGGGCGACCAGTTTCTCCTGATGGTGAATGGGCAAGGTGGCATGGGCAAAACCTCTTTAGCCTCTCGTTACTACCACCAGCATCAGCAAGAATACCATCATGTAGCGTGGGTCTTGAGTAACAAGAACATTAGAGCAGCACTACTACAGTTAGCACCTGGCCTTGGCCTGGATTTTGCCGGCAGCCAGCTACCCCCAGAAGAACAGCTAAAGGTAGTAATGCAGCAGCTCACGCGCCTACCATCTCCCAGCTTACTGGTGATTGATAATGCCAATGAGGTAGAAGACCTCCGCGAGCACTTCTTAGCATTACAGCGCTGTAGCAATCTGCATTTGATCCTTACTTCCCGCATTACCTCTTTTTCTGGTGCCAATTTCTTCCCGGTCCAGGGTTTAGCGCAACAAGCTGCACAAGACTTATTTAAGCGCTACTATCCAGCCCACCGCCCAGAAGAAAATGATCTACTTTCGGATATGATCGAAGCGGTTGGTCATAATACTTTGATCATAGAGCTGCTGGCTAAAAACCTCAACCAGATTAACCGTTTTCAAGAGCAGTATACCCTTCAAAATCTGCTTAATGATCTACAGGACAATATCCTTCTGCTTAGTAAAAGTCAAGAAGTAAGCACTGCTTACCAGGCCAAGGGCACCGGCCTACGGCACCAATCTCCAGAATTCATTGTACTGGCCATGTACGACCTACGGGAGCTGGATGAATTACAACAGCAAATGATGGGCATCTTCGCCCTCCTGCCCAATGAGGAAATCCTCTACAGCGATCTTCAATTAATGCTACCCGAATTAGAGTTCCAAGCGGCCTTAGCCTACCTGACCGATCACGGTTGGGTAGATTATGACCAAGAAGAGCGTTCTTTTAAAGTCAATCAGGTAGTACAAGACGTGGTACGTGCTAAGCGAGCCCAATTTCTCAGACAGGATGCAAACTTGCTAATTAATACCATTGAGGAAATTCTAGATAACGATGAGGCACTATCTAAGCAGTTTGTTGCGATTTCTCGCCGCCTATTGCGCTTTGCTGAAAGTTGTTTGCAAAATATACCCCATTGGGATAAAAGACTACTCAATCTTTGTTGGTCTATTGGTGATTTTTACCGGAAAACGGGTGATTTATATGCAGCTTTGGAAAGTTATGAGTTGATGTCTAAAATGTCAGAAGGATTAGTGCAGGCAGATCCTGACAATCGTTGGCTCAAATATGATTATGCAGTTTCTTATCAAAAAATTGGCGCAACTTATACTGACCTAGGAGATTTGAGAAAGGCCTTAATCCAATACGAAAAATATTATGAATTAAGCGAAGAACTGAATCGGCTGTATCCAGACGAAATGCAGTTCAAAAACGGTTTGGCGATCTCGTATGAGAAACTCGGCTCAACGCATAGCAGTCTGGGCAATTTAAGCAAAGCCTTGGAGTACTTTGAGGATGAGACGAAACTCTTCGAAGAGCTGTACCGCACGTATCCGGACAATGTGTCGCTGAAAAGGGGCTTGGCGATCTCGTACTCCAAACTCGGAGAAACGCATAGCAGTCTGGGCAATTTAAGCAAGGCCTTGGAGTACTTTGAGGAACGCAGTCGTTTGGGCGAAGAGCTGTACCGCACATATCCGGACAATGTGTCGCTGAAAAGGGGCTTGGCGATCTCGTACTCCAAACTCGGCTCAACGCATAGCAGTCTGGGTAATTTAAGTAAGGCCTTGGAGTACTTTGAGGATGGGACGGAACTCTTCGAAGAGCTGTACCGCACGTATCCGGACAATGTGTCGCTGAAAAGGGGCTTGGCGATCTCGTACTCCAAACTCGGAGAAACGCATAGCAGTCTGGGCAATTTAAGCAAGGCCTTGGAGTACTTTGAGGATGAGACGGAACTCTTCGAAGAGCTGTACCGTTCTTATCCGGACAATGTGTCGCTGAAACACGGTTTGGCGATCTCGTATGAGAAACTCGGTACAACGCATAGCAGTCTAGGTAATTTAAACAAGGCCTTGGAGTACTTTGAGGATGAGGCGACACTAATGCAAGAGCTCTACCATTCCTATCCGGACAATGTGTCGTTAAAAAACGGCTTGGCAATTTCTTATGAGAAACTGGGTTCCACGCATAGTAGTCTGGACAATTTAAGCAAGGCCTTGGAGTACTTTGAGGAACGCAGTCGCTTGGGCGAAGAGCTGTACCGCACGTATCCGGACAATGTGTCGCTGAAAAGGGGCTTGGCGATCTCGTATGAGAAACTCGGCTCCACGCATAGCAGTCTGGGTAATTTAAACAAGGCCTTGGAGTACTTTGAGGATGAGACGGAACTCTTCGAAGAGCTATACCATTCCTATCCGGACAATGTGTCGCTGAAAAACGGCTTGGCGATTGCCTATTGGAAATTAGGTAATTTTCATCGAAAAAAGCAGGAAGATCCCCAGCAGGCCCGTCACTATTTCCAACTAGCGGAGCAACATTGGTCAGAGCTGGTAGAATTAGCGCCAGCTTACGCCAAATTCAAGGAGCATCTGGAACGAGTTAAGAGCGATTTAGCTGATTTGGCGTAAAGTCTATTCTAGATGATGCGCTTCACAGGAGCCTCATCAAGTCAAATAAACTAACTTCGTCCGCCGTAGCTTTGGCGTAGGAGACACAACCAAATCAACTAAATTCATTTTATCCGCCGAAGCTTTCAGCGTAGGTGGATCAAACCTTCACCATCCGCAACGTCCGCTGCCCCGTCTTCGTCTGCACCCGGCAGTAATACGTTCCGGAAGGCAGTCCCGCTAACTCTATCGTCACCCGATGTTCCCCGGCAGGAAACTGACGGTTGCTAATCACCCGCAGCTCATTACCAATCACATCGAAAATACTGATTTTGACCCACTCGTTCTCCGTGGTCAGCTCTAAGGTGGTTTGCTGGCCGAACGGATTGGGGTAGAGCTTAACAGGTATGCCGCCTGCTAATGGTTCTGCAACATCTGTAAGAGAACAATCCCGCAAAATGGGTAGATGCTGGAAGTCTTCGTACAAGAGATTCCGCACCTCCATTTCCGGAACATCAAACCAATCCATGAGGATGGAGCCGTAGACGGAGCGGAAATCGTGCTGCATGGGGACACCTTCCTGGTTATCTACATCTGCTGAGATCTCTGGATTTTCACCGATCACCCCGGCATTCACGCAAGAACCAAAGACTACGAGCGGCGCAGCCGTACCATGGTCGGTACCAAAACTGGCGTTAGAGCGAATGCGGCGACCAAACTCAGAGTAGGTCATACCAATAACGCGTTCCTCCAATCCCATTAGTTTCAAATCATCCTGGAAGGCACAGATCGCATCACCCAGTGTTTTCAGCAAATTAGCGTGGACACCGGTAGTCGATTCCCCATCTACCGTTTGATCGGCATGGGTGTCAAAACCACCGAGACTGACTACGTAGATCTTCGTGCCCAAGCCGCCAGATATCAACCGGGCTACGGTGCGTAGCTTGATTGCCAGGGTATTATCATCCGGATATTTATCAGATAAGCTTACGCCCTGCTCATTGGCCGCTTCGATAACCTCATTGTAGGCATTGGTTTGCTCAATGGTGTTGATCAAGAAAGCCAGGCGAGTGCCATAGCAACCTTCCGCTAAGTCATTATTGGCTGGTGCCGCCAGTGCACTCAGATTCTCAGGATCTACTACGGCCAGACTAAAGTTACCACTTAGTCCCTGGCAGGTTTCCGTTACCGCAGAGCCAATAGTCATGGCCAGTGGATCTGGGCAGTCATCATTGGGGTACCCTTCCGGGAAACCGGGAAACTGGGTATCCAAATAGCGGCCGAGCCAGCCGGTATCCAAAAACTCGTTAGCTTCCGAGGCAGTATGCCAGATATCCAGCGAACGGAAGTGCGAACGATTCTGATTCGGATAACCTACACTTTGGACAATGTTGGCTTTGCCCTCGTTAAACACCTCTTCCAAGCCCGTCAAGGACGGGTGCAAGGCTAGGGTGTCCGTTATGTTCAAGAATTGATTTTCGGGAATTACAATGTTTTCGCGCACCAGCGCTAGATTGTTCTGCTGGTCACGCGGTATGATCGTAGCTAACCCATCGTTACCGCCGTTAAGCTGAATCAACACCAGCACGCGGTCACTATCGCCGTTTAAGGCATTCAGAAAGGTTTGGTCAGAAATGGCCGAAACGGGTACACCACCCAGTAATAATGGAGCACCTACCAGGCCGCTTTTTTTGAGGAAAGATCTTCTTTTCATCATTGGTTAATTTGAGTGGTGATTAAATGAGGTGGAATTCGGGCATCTTGAGCAGAGTGCCAAAGACTGCCTCTAGTTTGGTGAGTACGGCATTCCGCAAGTCGGGATCTTCCGGGTCTTGCAGATAATCCGCATATTCAACCGTCCACTCAAAGTCGGGTAAGCCAGGAATGAGGACTTCCTTCAAGAAATTGCGCTGGTTTTCAGCAATGGGGTAGGAGAAGAGGTACAAACCAATTTGCTCCAGTAAGCTGTTAGGATCGAGGTTGTTATCCATTTCTGCTATAAAAGACAGTAGATCAGGCTCCCAACGTACGCCACCTTGGTTGATCCCTCCAAGCAATCTATCACCCACCTCCTGACGGATCGTTAGGGAAACAGAATTGATCCACAACTCATAGAAGTTGGGCGCCTGGTAGAAGGGTCTCCAGCCCGCTACGGAAGGTATACCCAGGATAGACATATCTAAGCTTTCCGTAGTACGGCGCAGCTGGTTCCAATAGCGGTAGTAGGTCAATGGTCCTACATCCTCCAGTGGCACTACTCCCATGGTCGTCACGATCCGAAACATAAAGTCGAGCGGATGCGAAACCATGCAGCCCCGATGGCTCGTGTCAAAGAAGTAGGCGCTGCTGAGTAAAGTCTCTAAAGCTCGCTGTACTTCGTAATCATCATCGAGAATGATCTGTGCCAAAGGCTCGATGATATTCGTTTCAATTAGCGGATCAATATTCGCTCCTACAAACCAAATGTGGAGTTGGCGGGCGAGATAATGAGCGGTTTCAGACTTTTGCAAAATATGACCAATGACCACCTTATATTCATCAGCACCGGCATCGCTGATCACGATATTGTCAAATCGATGCGACAATTGCTTGTCTTCCGTATCGTGGCGGTTGGGCACGAAAATACCCGCCGGTACACCAGTGTCTAAGAAGACAGCTCGCCAGCCAGTCAAAGCGCGGGCCATCTGCACTACATCGTCTTCTGTGTAATTGGTATAGTCACCGGGGCCAACTGCCTCGCCGCGGCCAATAGTAAAGAGTTCTAATAGCTCGCGCGCATAATTTTCGTTGGGTGCTTGCCGACTGTTCTGGTGGCCGTTGAGGTACAGCAGCATCGAAGGGTCAACGGTGATCTGCTCCACCAAGGTGCGGAAGTTGCCTAAGGCGTTAGTGCGCAGGGTGTTGAGATATTGGTAACCACGCTGCGCATTATTATCCTCTAGCGCAAAGTGGTTGTGCCAGAACAAGACCATCTTTTCTCTTATGGATGCGCCCCCTTGCATCATCAAGCCTAGTTGCCAGGACAGTAAAGACCGCCGCCGTGCACCAAAAAGGCCGGGAGGTAATGGGTTGGGTGCTAAGGTGGAAATCCACGTTTCTCCTAAGGCTACGTTGGGATCATTCTCATAGTCGTAGTAGACGGGTGGAGCAGGCAAAGGTTGATCCGCAAAGAGTTGCCCAATAGTGACTCCCAAACCTTCTGATACAGCTCTTTTGATCTGTGTTGGTGTGGGACCAAAAATTGTGCGCCTCAGTAAGTGAGCGGCCTGGGCCGTAGTCCATTCTCCTGCGTAGGGCGTAAGGGTAGTGCTGGAGAAGGTAGATGTTGCCGGAGCCGCCGCCGTCTGGACGCGCTGACCCAAGGAGAGAAATGCTCTTCTATCCATAATTAACGAATTTAACGTACTTAATACCTGCAATACAGCTTGTGCTCTATTGAAAAACTAGGGATACCAAAGCGAGTTAAGGGCTTGACAGAACTATGTGGGGTCTAGCAACTAGGGCTAGATACTACTTAAAGTAGCGAGTTGGTCTGAAAGATAGAAAAAAATACCTTTGCTAAACCATTTTTCTTCCCGAATGTCTTTAACTGCATGCAAGAGCACGAAGTGGCTAAACTGGCAAAAGATAAATTAGGCCTCTCGAAAGAGACAATCAATATTCTTCGCACCACCATGCGAAATAACATTGAGCTTACGGCAATTGCTGATAACAAGGCCAACGTATTGTTGAGTTTGAACGCGGTGCTCATCGCGTTTGTGGTACCGCTGGCCATCTCGAATTTGGAGGTCCTGGTCTCTTACACCTTGTACATACCTTTGGTGCTCTTAGCTATTACCTGCTTCGCTACCATTTATCTGTCTACGCTGGTCTTATCGCCCTTCCGTTTTGATACCTTCAACGATGATCTACCTACTGGCATGGATAGCAGTCCCTTCTTTTTTGGCACGGCTTACGGTATGTCATTAGAGGAGTATTACGATAAGCTCATCAACACTTCTATGGACAAAGAAAGTGTTCGGCAATTCATAACCCAAGATCTCTTCTTTATTGGCCGCCGCTTAGGCGAAAAGATGGCGTTGATCCGCCGCAGCTTCCAAATCTTTCGGATTGGCATGTTTGTCACTTTGCTAGCTACAGCGCTGGTGTTATTAGTGTGAAGTGAAAGTAGCAGTGGAAGTGAAAGAGAGGGAATATCAGTTTCAATATCAATATCAATGTCAATCAAAATGAGTAGTGGCCGAGGTGAGGCTCCGAAATTGCCATTTTGATTGTCTTACTGCTCTACCGAGTCCTCAATACCTAACTGCTTTGCGGTTGTCGTTGAATTCGGAGTGAAAGTTTATTTTGGGCTCGGCCCATACCTACTTTCACTTTTATTGTCACTTTAACTCTCCCTTCTATTGCTCCACCCAGCCCTCGATAAACAGCTTCTCTGCTTTGCGATAGCCGTTGAAGTAAACCTTGATCCATTTATTGAAATAGCCAGCGTCCTCAGCATCGTATTCAATAGAGATGCGGCCTAGCGAATCAGGTGGAACCTGGATATCTGCCCATTCGGGACTAGTACAGCCACAAGCGGTACGAACATTGTCAATATAGAGGGAGTCGGAACCGGTATTCCGGAACGTAAAGTCAAAAGTAATGGGCTTTCCACGCTCTAGATCACCAAAATCGTGTGTTTGAGGAGTTTGCCATTCCACTGGTGCATTAGGAGGCAAAAACAGCCATAAACTTGCTGTGACGAGGATGGAAAGGATGCTCAATTTCATAGTTTAATAGGGGTGCTGTTAGGAAGTAGATTCTTCCGCTGTTTCAAGAATTTCCCAGGTATGATCCGCCAGTAGCTTTACCGTTGCTACAAAGGTGTAAGGAGGTTTCGAACCCCATTCTGCTGGACCCACCATCGATAAGACCGTCTTTTCATCCCGCTTGCGGTAGAGATAGTAGGTACGCCCTACCAGGGGCTCAAAGTTCATGTCCGTGAGGTAGATTTCCTCAGAAAGCTCTACCCGCCTCTGCAGTTTCCGTGCCTGTTCCGCGAGGAGATCAATTTGCTCTTTAATCTGAGCCAATTGCAGGTCTGTCTGCTCGTACATCGCTGATACGGCCCGTCCTTTAATGCGGCCTTTATCGAGTGGCTTAATGACGGCTCCGCCTACAGTGTGAGCGTAGGGTAGGAGGTGAGGGTTTTCCGCAATCTTCTCTGGATCGATAGGGTTGACCCATTTTTCCTCTTGCTGCTCCTTGGTCTGATCTTGCGCTTCTTCCCGCATATTTGCTTTACAATTTTCCGTGAGTTTCGCTTCTGATTTAATGGACTCTAGTGGAGCCTGTACGAGGCAAATCTCATGGTACTAGGTACATGGTACGAAGTAGTTGGTATAGCGTTGAAGCTGCTTTAAACAAATCTAATTACTATCTACCAAATACTTTATACCGTGGACTTCGGTCAGTAAACAGGCCTGATTATCCAAAAGATGGGTCCGAAGTACACAATAATTTACTGAGGTAACAAAACCATTCGTAGCGGGTTCAAAGGTAGGACAAAAACGGTACGATGACTGCAGTTGAGCCATCGTACCGTTGCCAAAAAAGTCATACAATTATTACTTCAGGCGTAGGCTGGTTGTGCCAGCAAGGTAGCCTTTGTTGTATACCTCAATCGTGTAGTTGCCTTCGGCGAATTGCTGGCCAGGGTTCCAAACGAAACCAATGCTGCTCTCGCTGCGGTCGTACATGATATCATCCTTCAAGGTGTAGCGCATGGCTTCCCCGGTTGACTGGTTGGTGAATACACCAGAGCCCATCTGGTCCATGGCCAGGGTTTCACCCTGCGGATTCATAATTCGTACTACGAATTCCTCTGTACCCGGTTCTGCAATTTCGTTTACGGTAGTAGTAAATGAAACAACAATGCGCTCTACATTGGCGGCGTCCCGGCGAGTTACAAACTTTCCGCTGCGGCGCATCTTTTGTCCGACGGCCTCTAGCCCCTGTACTTTGATAGTAGACGCTTGGTTCACCTTACGGGAAAGGTTAGTGTTATTTGTGGTCAGCTGCTGCTTTTCGCTCACCAACAGCGCGCGCTCTTGGTTGAGATTTTCGTTCACTTCCTGCTGCGTACTCAGATCCGTTTGCAGGATATCCCGCTCTTGTGTGAGTGCCTGGTTGGACTCTGCCAGCAAGGCGTTTTGCTCGCGTAGTTGGTTGAGTTCAGCAAGGTAGGAATTTGCCTGTTCCTTGAGTTTTGCGATCTCCGCACGTGCCGAACTGGCGTCTCCACCCTGGCGAATCAGGCTGGCAATCCGGTCTTTTGCCGCTTTTAGTTCTTCTTGTTGCTCCGCAATTACAGCGTTCATTTCCGAATTTTCCGTGCGCATAGATTCCAGCTCTGCACGGGCTGCGTAGTACTGATCATTCAGCTCTTCCTGCAGCTTAGTCGACTCGTCCAGTTGGGTGGTCAGCGTTTCTTGTGCCTTGTCCGCCTGTGTGTACTTGAACAACAGCCAAGCATTTACCGCTAGTAAGGCAACAATGACTACCGCCGCAATTGCAATTAAGCGTTGCTTAGAGTTGTCCGGCTTAGGAGCAGGAGCTGGCGACGTTGGTGTAGTGGGTGTCATATCTCTTGAATAGTTTAAATCAGATGTATGCATTTTCTCAACCATTAAACGACTAGTAGTGCGTTTAATTGTATCCGTATACTGCCCTTTTTTTCCTACTTTAGCCCTATTACCACCGGCTCTAAAGCAAGAAAAATATGTTGGAACAGATTGATATTGCAAATGTACTTTTTCTCGATATAGAAACCGTTAGTGGAGTTGCTTCTTTCTCAGATTTGGGGGAAGATATGCAAGCGCTTTGGGCGCACAAGGCCCGCTCCGTGACGCGATCTAGTGAAGACTTAACTGAAGAGGAAGCCGCCGCCGCCTACATGGATCGGGCCGGTATTTTTGCTGAGTTTGGTAAGATCGTCTGCATTTCTGTAGGAGCGCTACACCGTGATAAGGATAAGCGACTGAAAATACGTTTAAAGTCCTTTGCCAGTGAGGATGAAGGAAAGTTGTTAAAGGACTTTTCAGAATTGCTAAGCCAGTATTACAACAACCCCTCCAAATACTTCCTTTGTGGGCATAATATCAAGGAGTTTGATATCCCTTACGTGTGCCGTAGAATGGTGGTTAATAGCCTGAGCTTCCCCAGAATGTTGGATATTGCCGGAAAGAAACCTTGGGAGACTAAGCATCTTTTGGATACCATGGAGTTGTGGAAATTCGGTGACCGAAAGTCTTATACTTCTCTGAAACTCTTAGCCGCAATGCTGGGTTTCCCTTCGCCCAAGGATGATATTGATGGCAGTATGGTCGGCCGGGTTTTCTGGGAGGAAAATGACATCGACCGAATTGCGCATTACTGCGAAAAGGATGTTCTAGCTACAGCACAACTCTTCCTGCGTTATCAATTAGCGCCATTATTAGAACCGGATCAGGTAGATCACGTAGGACGATAAATGGTGGAAATCACTACTGCGTATTCCAAACTTTTCTTCCGGTCTGAGAGATGAGCGAAGTATTTCCGTCATTGAAGATTTCCAGGCGAACCGGCATATAATCTCGGTCTTCATATTTAGGATCTCCGCCTTCGCCGGCATGCGTTTGTGACGCCCACACGGCGTGCCAGCGGTCGGTCATATGATATAGTACCAGGTTGCCGTCATCTTGCATGCGCAGTTGAAAGTCAGTAGGGGCTGCTCCTGAATCTCTGGTGGAACCATTACCAGAACTCCAAATGGTGGAATTGTCCGCTGTTCGAACAGCCTGCAATTGCCCGCGATCAGATATTTCAAAATAGTACTCCCCATTCTTGGAATCCAAGCGCTCATCAGCGCCTAGCGTCTCGCCAATCGTTAGCTGATTGTTGCGGTTAGCAGCAGTTGGAGTAGCGTTATTCATGGTGGCCTCGGTACCTGGACTGGCAGTACCGGTATTTTGACCAGCATTGAAGGCAAACCACAAGCCAAACAAAACTACGGCGAGGATTCCTGCGCCTACTAACCAAATAATCGGTTGCTGGGTATTGCGTGGAGCAGCTGCAGCTGGGGTCTGGTAAGCTTGGTGATCGGTTTCAATACGATCATACAGAATATCCAGAACAGTAGCCTCAATTCGACGTAGGTCGCTTTTTGAGTCTTCCATACCGAGCATCTCATCGTGTTTCCACTTTTTGAACTGGCCCGATAACAAAATTGCCTCATCGTATGCCTCCTTTTTGTGCGCTTCGGTATACGTGAGGAGAAGAACAATGGCCTTTTCGGTTTGACCGTTGGCCAGGGTTTCTTCAATTTGCTTCTTGAGTTCGGTATTTTCCATGAGCTTAAAGATAAACTAGTGCCGCAAAATTTCAAACGCTTGCATCTTGCTTATCCCAAGAATGTTCTGAACGGTAGGTTTTCACTCTACCATGGATTGCCCAGGAAGAAAGATTTGATTGATGGCTATGGACGGACTGTCTTCAAGCGGAATCATAGAATTGATAATGCGCAATTCTTTGAAGTATTTAAGGTCCGGAACGCGAATAACGGTAGGATGCAGGCGCGCCTCGCGGCATAGTTGTGCTCGTCTTGTACCTTTCAATAAAGGGTGTGCTGGCGTCCACCATTTTTGCCCGTCAAATAGTGCGATATTACCATAATAGGTATCCGTGAGAAAGCTCTGCCAACTCATCAGGATATCATCACAGCCATCCCGATAGGTATAGGCCTGCTGCAGTTGGCTACGATCTAGGTATTTGTGCCGGTAGTCAAAGGGCTCCATGTTCACTACCCGCAAGTGCTTGACGGTTTTGATTTCGTAAGGCGTTACACTCCAATCATGAATTTCCTTTCCGTAAACAATACGAATTTTGTGATAGCCTGTAGAAGGTAAATTTTGCTGCTGCAGAAAGGTGCGAAAATTGAGTTGCTTCTTAATGCCAAGAAGCTGCCGACGAGAACGGTTGACTCGTTCTTGATGGAAGGGGAGAAGCTCCATTTTGCCATCACGAAGGCAGATGGATTCCAAAAGCCGAACCTGCTGGGAATCGGTCAAAGTACTAGGGATTGGGCGTAGTTACTCAAAAGTATCGGCTACCGTAAAAGGTTTGTGGACGGCCGTTGACAGTGGCAAATATACCTTTTCTTTTAGTTCCTTGTATTCCTCTTGCTCACTGCTGTAAGCGGTAATCCCCCCACCAGACCAATAGCGAAGTCCATTCGCTTCCTTTTCGAGGAAACGTATGAGGACACAACTATCCAATTCGTAGCCGTTCCAGTACGCGGCGATTCCGGTATAATAGCCCCGTTTTTGTTGCTCAGCGGCCCGGATAATTTCCACGGTTTTTGTTTTTGGTGCACCACTGATGCTACCTGCTGGAAGGAGTTGGAAAATTAAATCTCCCAGCTGATGGTGGTAGTTGCATGGGAGTTCACCACTGATCTCCGAGCTGGTTTGCCAGAGGCCACCCTGGGCAGTGGGTATATGCTCCAGGTAGCGGTATTTATCAACCCGTACTTTTTGTGCGACTTGGCTCAGATCATTACGGATGAGGTCGACAATGGTGGCGTGTTCGGCTTTTTCTTTAGGATCATTTAGTAATATCTCCGCTGGGAGATGACCGGCTAGTGTGCCTTTCATCGGGTGGGAGAATATTTTTCCGTTACGGATTTGTACGAAGATTTCGGGAGAGAAGACGACAAACTTATCTTTCCACCAGATTTTATAGCGTGCCTCGGTACGCTGATAGATGTCCTCCAGGCTCCAATTAGTATGTACCTGACTGGGGGAGGTCAGATTCAATAGGAAGCTATCACCACGGTGGAGGCCTTTTTGAACTAGCGAGAAGGCTTGTGCGTAGCGTTCGGCGGTGGGGTACTCAACCTGCCAATCCAGATCAGATTGGTCTTCGGAAAATGCTGCGTGTTCGCCCTTAGCAACATTGAATTCAAAACGCAACTGCTCTGGATCAATATCCCGGATGCGCCAGCTTCTCACCTGCTCCAACTCAAAGTCAGCAAGCAGGAAAAAGGGTTCCCGATCACGACCCCATTGGTTTAGTAAAGCCTTAGTAAGGATGAGCTTGTCGTTCATACAATATTTTGACGCCTTTGGGCCGTCGGTGTCACTATGCCCGGGGCGGAATCCAGCGTAAGCTAATCCATCCGGGGATGCAGCCACCGTAGTCAGAGGTGCCTTGCCAGGGCCCTTCCAAATGCCACTCTTTATCCTTGCGCACGAGGCGCAGTTGCATGGTTTTGAAACACCAGGATAAATCCTCTGGTTTACGACTGAAGCGAATATCTTGCTCCTCTAGATAGTACACCTGACCACGCTTAGTGCCGGTAAAGGTGAAAATGCCTACTACATTAGGAGCGTAGACGTAGGACTTGCCCGCGAGTTGGCCATTTTGGTCGGTCTGGAAGAAAACTTCGAAGGTGTAATCACTGAGATAACCACCTTGATCTTGCGTGAGTGTGCCCACCCATTGGCCTTGTACGGAAGACGGTGTTTGGGAAAAACTGGATAAAGGAAAAGAATAGCATAAACTTAGGACTAGGACTACACGGAATAAAAGTAGCATGCGGTTAGCAATTGCGATGAGTTCAACGGGCGTGTAGTTTATTCCTCTTCTCCGCTTGCGGAGTCCGTAAAAATACTAAAAATGGTGGTGCCATAGTTCCTCACCTGCATTAAGTTTGGGTGAGTGCTAAATTCGTGATTCGGATTATGTTCCAGCACCAGCCATCCACCCGGTTTTAGCAGTTGATGCTTCAAGATCAGATCGGGGATATCTGGAATGTTTTTCAAGGGATAGGGTGGGCCGGCAAAGATATAGTCGTAAGGAGCTTGGGGTTGTTTAATGAAACGAAAAACATCCGCGCGAACTACTTTTAGCTCTTGCTCAATATCCAATAAGCTTGAGGTTTTCTTTACAAAGGCCACGCAACCTGGGAATTTATCAACGTAGGTGACATCCTGACAACCTCGGGAAATAAATTCGTAACTGTGGTTGCCGGTACCACCGAAGAGATCCAGAACCCTAAGAGCGGAGAAGTCGAAAGTATTGATGAGGATATTGAAAAGCCCCTCTTTAGCGTAGTCGGTTGTGGGGCGAGTTGGCCAGTTTTTCGCAGGCGGGTTAAATCTGCGACCACGAAATTTTCCACCTATTATGCGCATCGGAATGATTTTCTGAGGCCAAAGGTAGTAAATGCCGGAATAGTAAAGTGAGGACTATTGATACTGCTGTAAGGCAGCCAAATCGAAAAAGAGGTGGAGCGGATGAACTGCGGCTTCCATGCCCCAATGCAAACCGGTGGAGAAATCCACAAAGTGCACCTGCTTGATGTAGCGGTAGAGGAGGCGGTATGCTTCGGCATCCGTTAGTACTTCGCCAAAGAGGTAGAGTGGTACTTGTTGGGTTTTCCAACCGCATTGCTGGTAGGCTAATAACACATAGTACAAGCTGTCCTTGGCCTCAGGGCTATTAAATCCATTACAGAAAACCAATTGATTACGATCTAGCCCGATGGTGTAGATGGTACCACTATGGAGATAGGCAAAAACGGCCGGACGACCGAGCTGCTGGCCTAGGCGGCTGAGTTGACTGAGTAGTGGAGTCAAGGCATGGTAGAAACGGCAGCCAATAAAAGTCCGGCGCCAATCGCTCAGGCGTGCCTGATCTACTGCGTATACCAGAAAGGTATCTAAACCAGCAATTGAATCAGCTAGAACGGTTTCTGAATCTCTCAGCGTAGTCAAACTAGAGAGGAAGGAGGTGCGTTCCTCGCCATTGTACAGACGGGCTGGCACCAGTGTGAACCGTCTACCTCGCCAAGCGAGCCTTACTTTACTGAATCCATCACTTTTCAGCCGGTCATCAGTGAGCCACCAGGGTTCATTATGACTATGGGAAAAAGCACGGACGGCCAGGGCTTTTGCAGCAGTATCGCTTACCAAATAACTGGAACTGTCCATTCCGGCAAGAATGGACAGTTCAGTAAGAGAAAGGTTTTGATCAGCAAAACCCTCCTCCGCAATATCGTAGCGAATTACTCCCAATTACCCGATAAGTTTGGCTTATTCAGGTCACCAAATTTGATCACGTTATTGGGGCTGTACTTCTGATCATACTTTGCAAAACGCTCATCGGAGTAGCTACCCATGAAGTTCTTCCAGGCGGTCCCTACTTCAACCACAGCTACCGTAGTGGCCTGGTATTCGATGGTGTCTGCGGCAATTCGGAATTCGGTTTGATCCGTATCCTTAAATTGTGGGACGTAGCGTAGAGCACCCAAGTTCATACCCAATGCCTGTACCGAATCGATGGCATTAGTGTAGCTGGTGTCGTACGTGATCTCACCGGTGAAATTCGGATCATCAGGGTCACCAATTACGGCAATCCGCATGAATTTACCATTGGTCAACACATCCACTAATGTATCAAAGTTAGGGGCAAATTCCCCTGTAATATCGCGGTACATTTCCTGGGCAGTACGGATGGTCTTCAGCTTTTCTACCACAATGTCTTCGCGAGTCTTTTTCTCATTATTGAACGCAATGGGTTCCTTGATACTCGTGTAAAGCAGGAATGCCAAAGCAGCTGCAATGAGTAGAAGGATAACGTTTAATACCAATCTCATTTTCCGGTTTTGTTTTGATGCAATTATACGTTTTTTTAGGTCAATCAAGCGTAGCTTTCCCTTCTTCGTTTGCTGACCGGCTGCTAAGATGTCAATATCTAAGCACTTTCGCCTAATTTTTGTCTGACTTTTTGGAGTCGGGCACAGACTGTTAGCTTTACTGACCGCTGTGAAGTAGGCCCTGGCGACATCGCAGCCCGTCATGTATAGATGCAAAGATCAGCTACTTGGGTGTGTAGCCTTTAGCGTTTGGAGCGCAATGCTTTTTAGTAGGATGTCAGAAGCTGATAAGTGAAGGCTGAATTCTGTATTCACAGAACCTTGTTATCCAATCTTTTGTGGTGATCATTTTATTTAGACTAGTTCCAAAATGCTCCCTTAGGTGAACAATATGTGTAGCTACATCTTTTGCTTTTTATTGTATCACTTTATACCATTATCATGAGTCAACCGAACATTGCAGCAAAAGCACCAATCCCAGTAGAATTAGAAGCAGGTAAAACCTACGCCTGGTGTACCTGTGGTTCTTCCACTAATCAACCATTTTGTGATGGTAAGCATCAGGGTAGCGAGTTTACCCCACATGTTTTTACTGCTGAAGAAACTAAAACGGCCTACATGTGCCAATGTAAGCATACTGCGAATCCTGGATTCTGCGATGGTGCTCACAAAAACTTGTAGACACCGCCACTGATCTCCTGCTTTATCTCTTCCAAACTCACGTGCAGGGTGAGAGAGGGGTAAAGCAGGATACTATTCTTCTCACTACCAACGCGCAGCTCTAGTCATCCATTCAAAGATCGTCTTATTATAAGGTGGGAAGATCATCATAAAGTCCAGAAAGCGTCGCTTCATCACGCCCCGTTCGTTCGAGAATTCCACAAAGCTGTGTTTGCCGTTTGATTTACCGATACCACTATTGTTAACTCCTCCAAAAGGTAGCTCCGGATTGAGTGTGGTAATCATTAACTCATTGATGGCAGTCCCTCCCGCGGTACTGTGGTCCAGCAAATAATTCTGGTTTTGCCGATTGCGGCTCATGATATACATGGCCAATGGTTTCGGTAACGCCGCAATGATGGCAGGTACTTCTGAAATATCCTCAAAAGTGATCACTGGCAAAACTGGCCCGAAAATCTCCTCTTGCATAACGGCCATATCCATGCTTACGCCATCCAAAATGACAGGAGGGATAAACTTATCAGCGGCGTCCATTTCTGTAGTTGAGATCAACTTTGCCCCTGCTTCGACCGCTTGGGTAATCAGTTTGCTGACCCGTTGAAAATTGCGTTCGTTAATAATGCGAGTATAATGAGGTGATAGTTGAATACCCTGACCATCACTATTGTAGTGTTTTTCAACCCACGCTTGATAAGCCTGAATAAATGCTTCCTTCTGACTCTTATGCACCAGCACATAATCTGGTGCGATGCAGGTTTGACCATTGTTTAGGAGCTTACCCCAGGCCACTTTCCCGGCTACCTCTTTGATATTAACCGAATAATCAATTACACATGGCGATTTCCCTCCTAGCTCTAAGGTTACGGAGGTCAGATGTTTAGCAGCGGCCTCCATCACAATTTTACCTACCGCCGGACTTCCGGTAAAGAAGATATGGTGAAATGGTTTTTTAAGCAATGCAGTTGCTACTGGAACATCTCCTTCAATAACTGCGACCTCATTTTCTGGAAAGAGATCTTGCATCATCTTCTTGATAAAGGAGGATGTGGCACCACTGATTTCGGAAGGTTTGATCATTGCGACATTACCCGCCGCTATGGCATGAATAAGAGGATTAATGGCCAGCTGGAAAGGATAATTCCAAGGGGCAATTAATAGCACATGTCCTTTAGGTTCATAACGAATATAGGAGGTGATCCCTGTCATGGCTAGGGGAGTACCTACCCGCTTTGGTTTCATCCAGTACTTGAGCTTGCGTTTGATATGCACCAGTAAAGTGAGAATAGGAATGATTTCCGTAGCTAGGACTTCCTCCTTTGACTTTCTAAGGTCGTACCACATGGCCTTAGCCAATTCATCCTGACGATCAGGGTTCAGGATATACCGTTCAATTCTGGTAATTCGCTCAATGCGCTCTCGGGCGGTAGTCGTGCGCATGGCCTGCAAGTTTTCCGCTTGTCGCTGTAACTTGAAAATGCGATCTACTTCTAGGATATCGTATTGCTGCTCTACCATCTTCCTTGTTTATTAATTCGTTGCTGCCTCGTTGATTTGTTCTGCTTATGATGACTCGGCTTTCCAAATTATTTGCTCATTTGCCTGGTGCCACTGCTCGTAATAGGCGCCGAATTGCTGATCCAACTCTGTCCGACGAACTTTGAGGGTGGGAGTTACCAGGCGATTGTGTTCCGTCCACGGTTGAGGGTCAATCACCATGGTAGAAACCTGTTGGTACCGGGCCAAGCCCGTATTGACTTGCTGCAAGGCCAACTGTAAAGATTGTTCGACCGTTTCCCGTTGGAGCTGCTGCCCACCAGCCGATAGGTTAAGAAGGGCGATGGGTTGCGGACATCCTAACCCTACTACGCATACTTGTTCAATATATTCGTTGGCGGCAAGTTGTTCTTCCACTGGGTTAGGGACAATGAATTGTCCTTTACTTGTTTTAAAAGCATCCTTCACCCGACCAATAACCCGAACGTAGCCCTCCGCATCAACAGAGCCTCGGTCGCCACTATGAATCCAGCCGTCACGAATTACCTCTGCTGTTTTCTTTGGGGCTTTATAATATCCCTGCATTTGATACGGAGCTTGCATCAATATTTCCTGGGTGTCTGGATCAATGCGAACCTCACAAAAAGGTACTGCGGTACCCACGGCATCAGCAGGAGCATTGGGTTGCGGCCCGTTGCATATTGATCCACAAACCTCTGTCATACCATAGGCTTCTACCAAGTGAATGCCGAGCTGGTGATACCAGCGCTTCAGGTAGGCAGGTGTAATGGCTGCTCCTGTACCGGCAATTTCGATGTCTTGCAGTCCCATAGCTTTACGCAAATAGGACTTGACGAAAGTACCGAGGATGGGTATTCGGAAAAGCACATCCAGTACCCTAGCGGGAATTTTGGCAGTCACCCCCTGGTAGAACTTCGTCCAGATCCGAGGTACGGCAAAAATAAAGGAAGGCTGTACGCTCTGAATATTATCAGCAAAAGTGTCAATGGACTCTGCGAACGAAATACTTCCCCCGTTAGCAATGCAATTGGCTTCTACTCCAATGCGCTCTGCCACGTGATTTAGGGGTAAAAAAGAAAACCATTTGAGCTGTTTCAATTGCAGCGTACCGGTAAAATTGGTCAGTTCTTCAATACGAAAGACTACGGCTGGATTGCGGTAGTTGTGCATGACTCCCTTCGGTGTACCAGTGGTGCCAGAGGTGAAGAGAATGGTCCATAAATCGTCGATATCTGCCTGAGGCTGTCCCTCAATGGGTTGATGCTTCCCAATGAGTTCATCCCAATCGTGGCCAATATCGATATTGGCGTTACCCGTGTAATGTGGAAAACGAATTACTTCTAGACTAGAAGGTAAGGCCTCACCCTTATCGCCCCAACTATCAAGCTTACCGACAAAAAGCAATTTAATATCACTGAGCTGAACCACTTCCTCTAGCTGAGCCTTGGGAAGACTGGCGTAAAACGGTACAGAGACAAAACGCCCCATCATTATCGCCAGGTCAGCAATGATCCAGTGATAGCAGTTTTTTGATAAGATACCAATGTTGTCACCGGGCTTCAAGCTAAGCTCTTGGAGCGCACGGCACATACGGCGAGCCATCTGGCCAGCTTCAGCGTAGGTGATCTCTAACCATTTTTCACCTTGTGGTTGACGGAGGAAGATGTGATCAGGCCGCTCTTGCTCCCAGCGGTAGAAGCAGTCTAGAAACGACTTGAGATTTTGCGATAATGCACGCTTATCCATAGCAGGTTTGGGTCTATATCTGCTTGGCATTTGGGGTGAGAAAGGCAGAAAATGCATTGTAAAAATACAGGATCAGGCGCATGCCCTTCAAGAGGAGCAAGGTACAATTTTTCAATCGGATGGGGTAGTGGGGGGAGTGGTTAGGTAAAATAGCTTGGTGGAGGACAAAAATTCCCGCTGGGTGGGCCCACCCTATTAATTGGAGTAGATTCCAATCCGGTTCACCACGCATCTCCACCTAAATCTTTGATGGAGACACACTTATATTACCTCATCTGCATACAGATGAGCCAGCATTGTGTTAAATTCCTCTGAACGCCTTTCTCTGACGAAATAGAAAGGTTAAATAGCACTGACAAGTCAGCAAGTCGTCTATTGCTTGACAAGATTATAAATGTATGGACTTTTTATTTAAAAACAAAAAATAAGTTAATATTTATTTAAAAAACTATTTGTAGTTGCTCTTTCCCTTTCATACATCTTAAAGCTTGTTTGGGAATTTTGCGAACTGATTACCTTCGGTGATCGTCGCAAGCTCCTCGGAGTTATCAACGATTTGTAGTTCTGTCTAAAGGGTCAAAACTGAGTTTGGCGGGTTGAAAATCCTGACATTTATCGTCGG
>JBCBEC010000016.1:0-134537 GCA_038528965.1 Bacteroidota bacterium
GGGACGCATTGCATGTGTCCGTACGGTAATTAAGAATTATTGGTGGCTATAGCAAGGAGGTTCACCTCTTCCCATTCCGAACAGAGAAGTTAAGCTCCTTAGCGCCGATGGTACTGCCTTTAGGTGGGAGAGTAGGTCGCTGCCAATTTATGAAAGCCTGATCGTTAACGCGGTCAGGCTTTCTCCATTTTAGGCTATAGAAGAAAAGCTCAATCGTGTAGTTGCGGTTGGGTTTTTGGTGTTTATGGGGCCAAGAGAAGGCGATCAGAAATCGAGTTATTTAATTTTTTCGATGAGCGAATCTGCATATATAAAATGCTGTACAACAGTGCTTAACGTTTTTTGAAGCCAGATCGAAAAAATGACTCATCGAAAAAATTAAATAATACATTTCAAAAACTAGACCGCTCCTGGTTACCATTCTATCCCAGGCGCAATTAAGCTTTCAAACAACAGAATTTGAAAGGTATGAAACAGTTAGCCCTTATTACCCTTATACTTGGATTGAGCGTATTTACGTCTTATGCTCAACGATTAGATGACCATCGCTTTAACCACGAATATTTACAACTACCCAAAGAACCACTGGCGGCCGATTTCCAAACCTATGCCGTACAGTTTAATCCTGGCACCGTCAATCTGGCGAAGATGGGTATGGTTGAGGCTTCTTTAATCAAAAACTACTTCAGTTTTGCTAATTACGATTATGCCCCTGAGGCCGGTGACTTCCTATTGGAGGTGAATCTGGATGGTGATTTCTTTGTTTCGAAGGAAGCTAAAAAGAAGCAGAAGACAGAGGGCCGCGGTGACGATGCAAAGACAGTTACTTACTACCAGTATCTGGTGAAGTTTCGTATCCCCATCACCTATCGTGTGCTGGATGGCAAGCGTGAAATAGTAGCCGACAAAATTTTCTCTGGATACGATCGTACGTTTACCAAGGAGTTCGGAGAGGCGTCTAGTGTTACTCGTCTGGAGCGAGCTTGGGAAAATAGTGGCCAAGCTTCTCTTGATAGCTGGGTTAAAGCGGAGTTCGCTAACCAAATGGCCGCCTTTCAACGCCACTTGCAAAGCAATTATGATACTCGCCCAGCTACCTACACACCCATCTTCTACGGAATAAAAAAGGCAGATAAAATCGGCTATGAAGATATGGCCGCAGCGGTACCAGCGCTGAAATCAGTTGTAGAAGGTGCAACTGTTGAAGCACCATTAACAATGGATGCTTTTGGAAACAACATCAGCCTTTGGGAAGGAGCACTTGCTAACGCGAAGGCGGACGATAAGAAAGAGTCAGTTGCTTTTCAGGCGGCTGCCTATAATATGGCCCAGGCTTATCTGATTACGAGCAACTATGCAGGCGCGCGCGAGATGGCTAACCGTATAGCGGAAGCTGGTCGTAGAGAGTGGTTACAACGTGCTATCATGCCACTAATTGACGATCAAGAGGCGCGTTATCAGGCCAATCAGAACGTGGAAGCGCGCTTTCACGCTACCTTCGATGCCGATAGCCATGCCGCTTATATGGCGCAACAGAATGCTACAAATGCTCCTGTTGCAGCGGCACCAGCGGAAGATCTATCGGGCTTTGTAGTGCTTAAGAATGGACAGGACACGCTTTTCGGCGTCATCACTTATGACTATAAAGAAATCAAAGGAAGTGACGGAGCAAAAAACTTCAAGGGCCTTTACGTTGAAGACCGAGCTAATCCAGATAAGGCCAAGCGCTATCTAGAAACGGAAGAATTCTTGTTCGTCAAGCGTGGTGATGTTCGTTTATTCCCTGTCCGTATCTCGTTTGGTCCCATCTCTCTTATGACGCTCCAGGAGCCGATTTATGGTACAGACGGACTGATCTTGAACCGCTTGAATGAAGGTGAGGGTGACTATTCCTACTGGCTGGTGCATGGCGCTCGTAACCGCAAAGGAGAAACTGTTCGTAAAGTGTACGGTATCGAAGAGGGGCTGGCATTTCTCAACCTCAACAGGACTCTAGCTAATAAATTTGAAGATTACTGCTCTACCATTGTATCCAAAGCCAACGAAGGCACCTATGAATCTAATGAAACATCTTAT
This sequence comes from Bacteroidota bacterium, assembly GCA_038528965.1. Lineage (GTDB taxonomy): Bacteria > Bacteroidota > Bacteroidia > Chitinophagales > Saprospiraceae > Lewinella. Next base: position 2,077 of record JBCBEC010000016.1, read on the forward strand.
CGCATGATTATCGACGATTATGCTTCCTGCAATGGTACTGAAACGTTTGATCAATAAGCGCTCAAAAAGAAAGACAGGTTTCGGAAATTATGCAGCCTCCTATTCTCGGTGAATTGGGGGGCTGTTTTGTTTTTCACAAACCCGCATTAGCTACCTACTCCACCAGATTGTTAGTACCTTTGTGCCCGTAAAGCTATCTACTCTTAAGTCCTTCTTAACAATTCCGTGCCCAAGACTTAAAAAACTTAACCTTTACCTGTATCTTTTGCATGATTTTGCGTCTAAAGACCAATAATTGTGCACAGGACGCAGAAGATTAAAGTCGGTAATGCATGGCTGCCTGTAATGCACAAATGAAAGACCTGGAGGTAATCCATAGTTATTTGGATTCCCAGGCTTCACGCTGTTTCAATCTGTTGTACGAACGTTACTCCGGTAAGGTATACGCTAAGTGCCTAACCTTATTGGGAGATACTGCGTTGGCGGAAGATGCGACCCAAGAGATATTCACAAAGATTTTTTTGAACCTGGCCCGATTTAACGAGAAGTCGAAATTCTCCACCTGGCTCTATTCGATCACCTATAATTTTTGCATCGACTATATCCGCCGGAAGAAAAAGGAGAAAGCGATCTTTTCAGATGACATCGAGCGAGCGCCGGATTTGGCAGCTGATGACATTCCGGATAAGGAGATGTTGGAGTTAAATCTGGCACAGTTAGAGCAGGTCCTGGGTAGTCTTAATCCAGGCGACCGCGCTATTTTATTGATGAAGTATCAAGACGGGGAGCAGATTAAGGATATTGCCAAACAATTTGGCAAGTCCGAAAGTGCAATTAAAATGCAGATCAAACGAGCCAAAGAAAGGGCGCGTAAGATCAGAGCAAAAAGCTTTCCGGATGAGTTAAACACGGACGCTTATGAGCAACAAACCCAATCCCTTCGAGGAAATGCAAAATAGGCAGATTCGTACCTTCTTTGATGAAGGCGCGGATCGCAAAATCAAGGCTGGCCTGGACAGCCGGATGGGTACTTTTCGCTTGTTAGGTAGCATTGCGGATGTGTATCTTAACCGACTGGTTGATACAATGGTTGGTATGGCTAATGGTGCTGCCGAAACGACTGAACAGGAAGAACAATCAGAGCAGTCGCGCCTCAAATCGGGAGATCACCCCAGAACGGGGAATAAATACCCAAACCTCTAAACCACTAAAGAGACTTAAAATCCAGCTGCATATATGGAGCAAGTTATTCAGACAATTCAGGATCAATTGATCGCCATGGCTGGCGTTATTCCAAGCATATTGACGGCACTGATAGTCTTTGTGATTGGTCTTATTTTGGCAAAAATGCTCCGTAATATCATTGGCAGACTCCTGGCCAAAAGCGGTATTGACCGTTTGGCGGAAAAACTCAATGATATTGATCTAATTTCAAATACTAAAGTAGAGATTAAGCCTAGTGTGCTTATCTCAAGTATCATCTACTACATCGTCCTGTTCATCTTTATCATGGCTGCAGTGGATGTTTTGGGAATGGCAGCCATTTCGGATTTGATGACGGATATGATCAACTATTTGCCTAAGGCTATTTCTGCCTTTTTTGTATTCTTAGTTGGTCTACTGTTCTGCGATCTTATTAAGAAGATGGTCCAGGCTACCTGCGAGTCACTCGGCATCGGATCGGCTAAATTGCTGGCCAATGTCGTTTTCTACTTTCTATTTCTCAATGTCGCCCTGATTACCCTCAAGCAAGCAGAGCTACAGACCACCTTTATGGAAAACAATATTTCCATTATCCTGGGTGGGGTTATTCTGGCTTTCTCTATTGGCTATGGTTTGGCTTCAAAGCCACTGATGACCAATATGCTGGCAGCATTTTACAATAAAGATCGTTTTCAGATGGACGATGAACTGACGGTTGAAGGTCGGCGCGGACGGGTCATCGGCATGGATAATACTACGCTAACCCTACGAGTAGAAGATGGAGAGGTCATCATCCCTTTAAGCAAACTCTCTGAAGATCAGTACACCATTCATCGCCGGGCTAATTTTATGCCCCTTGATGAAGCTGAGGTGAAGGAATAGTACCCATTTGATTTCACTAACACATGTATTATAGCAGCTTGCCTTACGGTAGCTGGGTGATTGCTATTGCCCGCGCCAACAGGTAATCTCACTCATTAACCAAAAATTAAAATGAAAAACTTCTGTACACTTTTGGCACTATTGTTGATCGGGCAATTCGCCATTGCTCAAACGACGGAAGAGTTGCAGCAAATGAAAGACGAAAAGGCAGCTGAACTCTCTCAAATGGAAGGCGAACTCTCAGAATTGACCGGTAAGGTCGATGCCCTCAAAGGAGAGGTGGCTTCTTTGACAGAGCAGCTCACCCCCTACCCTCGTTGGGATCAGGGTATCCTGGGTAATGTTGGAGTTAACTTCTCTAATTTTAGTGACTGGCTCCTGCGTGATCAACCTAATACTTCGGCGGTGAATATTGGTTTTTCAACTACTGCTTTCGCTAATGCGGATTTTGAAAAGTCTTTTTGGCGCAATAGCTTGACCATGACTTTAGGTTGGATCAAGTTTGATGATAAAGACAACCCAGATGACGTAGATGATTTCCAGGTATCAGCAGACGCATTCAATGTTTCTTCCCTATACGGAGTGAAGCTTTCTGATAAGTGGGCTATTTCTGCCTTAGGGGAATATCGTACTTCTATTCTGGAGAACCGTTTCAATAACCCGGGTTACTTAGACCTCGGTGCAGGTGCTACCTGGACCCCTATCAGTGATCTTGTAGTTGTTATTCATCCACTGAACTACAACTTCGTATTCTCTGATATGGATTTTGAATTCCAGTCCTCTCTTGGAGCAAAAGTTGTTGCAGATTACACCCGTGCCATTACCAAAGGGGTGACCTGGAAGTCCAACCTTTCCGCTTTTGTAAGCTACGAAGGCAGTGATCTTTCCAACTGGACTTGGGTTAACGGTTTATCTACTGCCGTAAAAGGAATTGGTGTAGGCCTTGATTTAGGTTTGCGTAGCAACCAACAGGAAGCCAATGCGGCCGAGTTGTCTGATAATCCCCTACAGACGTACTGGATCCTTGGTTTGACTTATGCTATTTCTTCGAAATAAGGTGATTGCTGTGATCTAGTGGAGGCACATTGCCGTACGGACGTATTGCCACTGCCGTAAAGACGCATTGCGATGCGTCTCTATTATCGACTACTAACATCACTTTTAATAAAGAAGCCCAGTTGGTAAAATACCAGCTGGGCTCAATTGTATATACTCAGTCGATTTTTGCTATTGATTCCGATGCGTTACCGAATGAGGGTAACACTTCCTGTATAAACTCTTCGTATGCCGTTGATAAACTCCACGGAGGCTTTGTAAGAATAAGCTCCTTGCGGCAGTATTTTTCCTTCGTACGAGCCATCCCAGGCAGCAGCTGGTTGATCTTCTTCCATTTCTTCGGAAACGTATACGCGTTGTCCCCAAGGGGAGAAGATCTCTAGAGTCCAATCCTCTAAGCCAATGCCCGCCGGCTTGAATACGCGCACGTCACCGATTCCACTTTCTGGTGAAAGGGCATTGGGGAAGAATAATTCGTACATAACCTCTGGCTCAAAGGCTACCATGGCGGTGTCGGTACAGCCATTATTGGCAATTGCGACTAGCTCCGTTTGCCAGTTGCCATTGCGGCCAATATCGTGTAGTGGGTGGACGTCACTACTAGTATTACCGTCACTGAAATCCCAGCGATAGGCGTCGGCATCTACACTTTCGTTGATAAACTGTACAATGCCACGGTAGGTATCTGTTGGGTATTCGTAGCTGAAAGCCGCAGTCGGCTTCTGGAGGAGGTTAATACTACCCTGTAGATTCAAGGAGTCAAAGCAGAGGTCCTCATAGCTTACCACCAGCTTTACATCGTAGCTACCAGGATTACGATAAATCGTCGTTGGCTGCTCTTCCTCTGTGGTTTCACCGTTGCCAAAATCCCAGCTGTACTTGGTTACATTAACTGAGGCATTGTCAAAAATGACCATCTCCGGTACGCAACCGTCGTTGGTGATCGGCGCAAAGTCGGCCATCGGCTGCGGTGCAATAATAAAGCTTGTATTATCGCGATCTTCGCATCCAAACGTATTACGAGCAATGAGCTCTGCGGTATAGCTACCAGTACCTACAAAGTTGACCGTTGGTTCGGAGAGCGTACTCGTCATACCATTGCTGAAATGCCATTCGTAGCTGGTCGCATTACTAGAACTATTATTAACGAAGTTCACCGTCTGATTCTCTCCACAGTACACCTCTTGTGGTGTGGCTATTTCGGCTAAAGGCTCATCGTACACGCGTACTTTTACTGTGTCGTAGGTAGAGTAGCAACCCAATTCGTTTGCTGCCCGGAAGCTCACACTGTACAAGCCGGGTTCCGTAAAAGTATGGCAAGGGTTGAGCGTGGTAGAGGTATTGCTATCGCCAAAGGTCCATTCGAAGAAGTCGGCATCTGAAAATTCTGCTTCCAGGCAAATATCAAATGGCGGGCAACCACTTCCCGCATCAGTCGTGATGTAGCCGGTTGGGCGCTCCAAGATAGTTACCGAACTGCTGTAGCTTGATTGGCACAGATAATCGGCATTGCTTACTACCATGGTCACCGGATAAGTGCCAGGACCATTGAATTGATGCGTAGGCTCAGCTTCTGTACTGTTGTTGCCGTCGCCGAAGTCCCAGAAGATGGTCAGGAACTCTGAGGATTCGTTCACAAACTTGATCTCTTCATCTGGGCAAACTACTGGTGGGTGGCTGAAGGCCGCGTCTGGTCCAGGTAGTACTTCAATATTTACGGTAGTAGAATCTGTACCACAGGCTGTAGTCACATACTGGTAAACCGTGTAGTAACCGGCTACGTCAAATGTGTGGGTAGGATCAGTCAGGACCGAAGTGGTACCATCACCAAAGTTCCAACTGACATTAGCCCCATAGTTAGAGTAATCCGTAAAGTCTACGGTTAATGGTTCACAACCCTCGGTAGCACTTACGTTGAAGAAAGGTACAATATTCGCAGGCTCTACTGTTACCGGACGGGTAATGGTATCGCTACCACAGGTATTATACGCAACCATCATGATGTCATAAACAGTGGCAGTGCTATCGGTAGTCGTATAAAATTGGTTTTGTGGGATGGCCTCCGTAGAAGTATTACCATTGCCAAAGTCCCAGTAGTAGCTGTCGGCGCTACCGGTGGTCGTGTTGGCAAAGTTGATTTCTAGCGGCCCGCAGCCGGAGTTGACAGGGACGCCAAAATCCGCTACGGGCTTTGCTAGTACAGTCACATCGTCGTTGTATATCGCTTCACCGCAAGCATTGCGCACTTGCAATGTTATCTGATAGGTCGTATCAAAAACACCAGGAAGGAAGGTGATGCCGCTAGGGTTAGCGTCGGTGCTGTTGACACCATTGCTGAATTCCCAGTAGTACTGAATGTCCATACCCACACTCGCATCCGCAAAGTCCAGCGTCAGAGGGCCACAACCTTCGTAGCTATCTAAATCAAAGCTAGGTGTTGGTATTTCGGCAATCGTAAGTTCTTCTCTTGCCGTGCCTACACAACCAGCTGCGTTTGTGGCTGCCAGTTGAATGGGATAGTTACCGCCCTCAAGTAGGGTTAGCTCTAGTACATTTCCTTCGTAGGTATCGCTTTCATCTACTGTCCAAGTGTAGGTGATGCCGGTCTGGGCAGGAACCTCAACTCGAAGCTCGTCCGTAACACATTGGTATGCAGGAACCTCAAAGGCCACTTCTGGGACTTCGTTGATGTGTATGGCAACGCTATCGGAGAAGACACATCCGCTAATCTCATCGACAATAGTATAAGTGTACCAAGTGTCTGACTCAACGGCTAGTTGATCCGTATTGATAATACCATTGGTTGCGTCCGTTAAATGTGGGCCAGACCAAAGGCCATTCGCAGGAGTGGCTACAGGGAGTGTTTGTAAACCAGCGTCCGCACAGAACGCCAGGTCTATCCCTGCGTCTAAATCGCCGGGGCCAGTAAGCTCCAGCTGCATCACGTCGCTACTTTCACAATTGCTGTCGTCAGCAACGGTATACACGTATTCGTTTGCACCACTTTCAATCTGATTGAGATCAACTACGCCACCAAAAGGATCGATCACGCCTGGGCCAGACCAACGACCGCCCACCGGTGAGCCAATCAAGCGTACTTCACCTTCGGTGAGGCAAGCTGATTGGTCAGGGCCGGCGACGACCTCTCCGGGATCAGAGATGTCGACATAAAGCTGGGTAGAGGCAGTGCACAGTTCGTAGCTATAGCTCAACTGTACTGGGTGGGTACCTTCTCCGGGTGTGTTGAAGGTACCATTATCCGCGTCGCCTATAAAGGTGCCCGACCAGCTGAAGTTACCTCCGGCCGGCTGGGCACTAGGCGTGAGTTCCTGGGCTAAGATTATGGTCTCGCTCTCAATACAGAAAATAGAAGTGTCAGGTGCTTGTATGATCGGCAATGCCTGTACGTCTACCGTACTCGTTTTTGCAAGGTAACAGCCATTGACATCGGTGTATTCATAAAGTACTTCGAAGCTGCCAGCTCCGGTAGTAGTGGGATCAAAGACGCCATTGGCAGCGTCGATGATGCCCGGGCCGCTCCATTGGCCACCAACTGGGGAGAAGTTGAGCGGAGTAGCAGCAGTATTTTCGCAAAGCGCTAAGGCTTCCGTAGTAGTCATAGTTTCGCTCTGTACGATATTGACGTCTAGTTGATCGCCATAGGTACACGCACCATCTTGGATGATGTAGATTAATTCGTGTTCACCCATTCCAGCAATTACAGGGTCAAAGAGGCCACTCTCAGTTACACCAGTTCCTGACCAAGTACCTCCCGCGGGTGAGGCTGTTAATAGCACTGGATCAGAGGCTGCACAAATAGGATCTGGAGAGTCCAGACTAATTGCCACATCTGCCGGTTGCTGAATATGGAAGGTAGTGCTGGCCGAAGCAGTGGGACAATACTCGCTCGTAGCCACAACACTGATGGTGTAATCACCAGGTTGGGCAAATACTACGGTTGGGTTGCTACCTTCTGGTACTTCAGGAGCATTGGGTCCGCTTATGGTCCACTCAAGGGCGTCTACGTCGCCGGTTGTTTGTACCAGGTTGCCTAGCGAAAGGGTGCTGGAGCCACAGGCATCGGCGGGAGTAAGTAGGTTGATTTGTGGTGGTGTGAACACATCGACCATAGTAGTCCATTCACTTTCGCCACAGTCATTCCCCACAGTTAGGGTCACGGGGTAAGAGCCTGGGTAGGCAAAGCTGAGCGTAGGATTGTAAGGGTCTTCATCATCTACGGTGATGCCAGCCCCTTGAGGGAAGGTCCAGCTAAAATACTCAGCATTTTCGCTTTCGTTAGATAAACTCACCGTGAATGGGGCGCAGCCAGCAGTATTACTGCTACTGCCACCAGCACTCACGTTTGCTACCGGGCGGTTAACGACTTCAATGGAAGTACTTAGGCTATCTGTTCCACATTCATTAGTTACATAAAGTGTTACATCAAACACGCCGGTAGAGTCAAAAACATGTTCGGGATCTTGTTCGGTAGAGGTGGTTCCGTCACCAAATACCCAGAGGTACTCATCGCCGGCGCAGCTACCGTTTAGTACGGGCACTACGTCGCCCGCGCAAACCACCTCGGGTAGGTCGAAGCTAGCTCTTGGCTTAAGACGAATGGCCACGGGTGCAATCTGGGTGTGGCAACTTTGGCCCTCCTCACAGAATCGGTAAATCTCTAAGCTGATATTATAAACAATGAAGTTGTTATTGGCAGAACAAGCCGTTCCTTCATCAACAGTGTAGGTATAGAAGTGATTGGCTACTTCGAAAACGGTATCGCGTTCACCGTTGCCCCAGTCCCAGACATAGAAGTCAATATCTGGCATAATGGTTTGGTTAGCAACTTCGAAGGTAGCGCCTTCACAAACAGTAATTTCTTCACTTAATAAGGCCCAGTCGGCGAATATATCACCGCAGTCATCAGTGATGCATTGGGCGGAAACTTGGGTCAGTAAGCTTAAGCTCACCAGACAGCAAGTCAGGGAAATGCGGGTTAACAATTGCATGGTCATCATAAGGATTTGGGAGACGTTTCGTGTGTAGTCATCATCTCGCGTCAACAAAAGGGAATTTCAAATCGCTGTTTATTTGTGCCAGATATTATTCCAACGACGATGGTGGGAGCGACCCACTGGTGGACATTGAACAGTGCCTTTCCGGCTGCGTCCGGTTCTTCGGCCTTTACCCTGTCCGGGGCTAAGCAGGCCACAGAACATGCCACCATTTTGAATGAAATACCTGACATTCAACTCCAGTACGCCTCCCGCGGCAGACCGCAAGCCACCAATGTTGATGTCATAGCTTAAGCCAATCTCCATAGCCTGGCGCTTATTCATATCGAGGCCAATGCCTACGTAGGCAATGAGGGCATCGGTGTTCTGGAAGCCGGCCAGTGGATGACTGTTGTGATAAAATAGGCCGATGGAGCCACCCTGATAGACACCTGTCATACCAACGGTAGTAGCGTTAAGGCCGCCTTGCCCTTCCAGGCGAAACTGCGGTACTAAACGGAAGCGGTTGATCTGTCCGTTACCTACACTCAGGAATGGGAGGTAGACACTACCGTGAGCAGTCCAACGCAGTGGTAAACCAGTGTCTAGCCCTTGAAGTGACTCTACCGGGCCAGTGTTGAAGCGAACATTTAACAGATTATTGAAAGCCACGCCATAGTCGAATTGAATGGCTTCTTTACCTCGGTTTTTAATATCTACCCGATGGATAAAGCCAAAGTCTACTCCACCGAACTGTACCGGAATACGACTTCCAGGATCGAAGGCAGAGGCATTAACATTACCAAAGCGTGCGTCTAATTGATCAGAGAATACGAGCCGATCCCAATCGATGCGTTTTTCCATCCAGTACGGAGCGATTCCGAAGCGGAAGTTGTGAGTAGCCTTGCGAGTGTCGGCACGTGCGACAAAACCAAAATTTAGCTTAGCCGCAGTAGTGGCAAGTAAACCCTCGCCTTCTACGTCACGTGCGACGCTAAAACCAAAGGCCCCCGGTAAGCATGGCTCGAAATTGTCAACAGCAAAATAGAGTGAATTGAAGCCTTCTGGAATCTGATTCCATTGGCGGCGGTACGTAGCAGTACCGGTCAGGCCGCCATTCATTCCAACGTAGGCAGGATTGAGATGCAGTGGTGAATTGAAAAACTGCGAGAAAATAAAATCTTGTCCCGATAGTGAAGGCAAGGCCAGTAGTAGCCAGCATGCAGCTACCATTGCTGCAGTGCGCAGCAGCTGAGTAAAGTGTACCATTTGAAGTCAATTTTTGGGAATCAGCTAGCCCATGAACATGACAAGGGAGACCATGCCGTGTGAAAGGAATCCAATCTGTCTTTCACGGCAGGGATGACATTTTGAGCTGAATTTGCCAAAACCTAATCCAATAAAAATTTGGAACTCACTTAAAAAATTAAACCGGGGAAGCTAATAAAGCTAGTAGGTATTTGTTCTACACCGAGTTCGAAGTCGTTTGACTATACCAACATTTAAAAGTCGGTGTCTGCCAAATTTCCTTCACATCGGTCATAACTAAGGCTTATTAGATAGCTGTGATGTTCATGGGTGGGAAAACCAAAAATCCAGTGTACATAATACTTATGTTTCAAAGATAGAGCTTTGGCGGAGAAAACCAAGTTTATTTGCGAAATATTTTCGATTTTTTTCGCATTAAAGATTATTTAACACGTAAATATTTCGTTTATAAACTTGGCATGATTGTTGATAGTGTGGATGTTTTTGCCCTGAAAACGGAATTTTTACCGAATTAAGGTCACACTCCCCGTATAAATCCGCCGCACACCATTTTCATATTCAACAGTAGCTTTGTAAGCATAAGCACCCTGCGGCAAGATATCTCCATTGTAACTACCGTCCCAGGCGGCAGCTGGCTGATCTTCATTCATCTCTTCTGAGATAAAGACACGCTGACCCCAGGGAGAGAAAATCTCCAACTTCCAGGAAGCAAGCCCAACGCCCGCTGGACGGAAAACTTTTACATCCCCCTCCCCACTTTCTGGCGAAAGCGCATTGGGGAAAAAGAGATCATACATAAAGTCGGGCTCAACATCTACAAAAGCAGTATCCACACAACCATTATCAGCTAGCGCAATAAGGGCTGCTGACCAACTGCCATTGCGTTCGTAGTCATAAACTGGGTTTTCTTCTTCGCTCGTACCGCCATCACCAAAACTCCAGAGGTACTGGTCGGCATTAAGGCTTTCGTTGGTAAAGCGGACAATGCCACGGTAAGTATCTGTTGGAATGTCCCAACTAAAGGCAGCTACCGGGCGGGGAAGCAGTTCTACACTACCGTTCAGACGCAAAGAGTCCCAGCAGAGGCCATCGTAGCTCGCTACCAGGCTCACATCATAGTTGCCTGCTTCATTGTAGTCCAAGCTTGGGTTAGGTTCTGTAGAGGTTTGGCCATTGCCAAAATCCCAGAAGAATTCCGTGGCGTTCAGTGTCGCATTATCAAAAATGACCGTCTGTGGTGCGCAGTTGTCCACCAATATTGGTGCAAAATCCGCGAGTGGCTGTGGTGCAATCGTAAAGCTTAAACTGGCCTCATCTTGGCAGTCGAAGGTATTGCTCACTAGCAAGGTGGCTGTTTGCTGTCCAACCTCCGTAAAGGTGACCGTTGGGCTGCGCAAGGCGCTCGTTAGACCATTACTAAAAGTCCACTCGTAGTTGGTAGCTCCGTTGGAATTATTGCTGAATGTGATTTCTTGTTCATCGCCGCAATACAAGTCCTCCGGCACGCTGATTTCTGCTATGGGTTCTTCAAAAACACGCACACTAATCGTATCAAATTGGGAGAAACAGCCCTGATCATCCGCTGCACGGAATTGTACGGTATATTGACCGCTTTCCGCAAAAGTATGGCAAGGGTTGATACTGGTAGAGCTATTCTCATCGCCAAAGGTCCATTCAAAGAAATTGGCACCCTGTACCTCTGCTTCAAAACAAAGATCAAGTGGTGGACAACCGCTCCCGCCTTCACTAATGATACTGCTACTCGGGCGTTCTAGTACTTCCACACTACTATTATGCGTGGCCTGGCACAAAAAAGCGGAGCTGCTGATCACCATAGTTACTGGATAGGTGCCTGGTTCAGCGTAGGTGTGCTCTGGGTCGGTGGCGGTGCTAACGTTTCCATCGCCGAAGTCCCAGAAAATGGTGAGAAATTCGGAGGATTGGTTTTCAAACTGGATGCTCTGATCCGGACAAACCGTAATGGGGTGATCGAATAAAGCATCTGGGCTTGGCAGCACTTCGATCCCCGTCATAGTAGAATCTGAGGCGCAGGCGGTATTTACGTATTGGTACACGGTGTAGAAGCCGGGTTCATTAAAGGTGTGTTCGACATCTGGCCCTACGCCAGTGTTTCCATCACCAAAGTCCCAAGTTACGCTGGCACCAAAGGTGGAATAGTTGGTGAACTGTACACTGAGTGGAGAACAGCCCTGGTTATCGTCCACGCCGAAGAAGGGTGTCACATTGCTAGGCTCTACCAAGATTGGTTTTTGAATACTATCACTGCCACAGGTGTTGGTGGCAATGAGAAGTACCTGATAAGTAGTCGTTGCCGTATCTGTAGTCGTGAAAATTTGATTAGTGGGTAAAGAATCAGTCGAAGTTTGGCCGTTGCCGAAATCCCAGAAGTAACTATCAGCATTACCAGTAGTAACATTGGCAAAACTGATTTCTAATGGCCCACAACCATTATCGATGGGCGTACCAAAGTCCGCCACTGGGCGTGCTAACACGTTGACGGTATCTAAATAATGCGCGACGCCACAGTCGTTACCCACTGTCAAGCTAATCTGGTACATCGTGTCAAAAATGCCGGGTGCATAAATAATATCAGCGGGGTTAGCCTGATCGCTGGTTTGGCCATTGCCAAAATTCCAACTGTACTGCATGTCGATGCCATTGCTTGCATCAAAAAAGCTCACCGACAAGGGTCCGCAGCCTTCTGCTGAATCAAGCGCAAAGGCAGGGTTTGGTAAATTTGCTACTTGCAGGTCGCTATTCGTGGAATTCACGCAGCCAGCTGAGTTGGTCGCACTAAGACTCACTTCGTAAGTGCCACTGTCAGCAATAGTCAGGCTAATTGAATCCCCGCTGAAGGTGTTGTTGTTCAAAGTCCAGTTATAGGTAATCCCGGCCTGTGGTGCTGTGCCGAGTTCTATTGTTCCTGCCGCGCATACGTAGTTGGGCAGGCTAAGGTTTACATCAGGTATTGCTTGTATTTCTACTGCTACACTATCGGCGAAGCTACAGCCTGTACCAGCGTTGGTTATAGAGTAGCTGTACCAATACGTATCGCCGACAGTCAATTGATCCGTATTGATAAGTCCTTGAGCAGGGTCATCTAAGGCTGGGCCAGACCATACGCCTCCGGCAGGTGTCGGTGTAGGAAGGGATTGTTGCCCAAGGCCTTCGCAGAACGCCAGATTAAGCCCAGCGTCTAAATTGCCAGGCCCTTGTACATCGATCATTACGGTGTCGCTAACCTCGCAGCTACTACCTTCCGCAAGTATGTAGGAATAAGCGTGTTCGCCACTTCCTGCTTGGTTAAGATCAATTAAGCCGGCAAAAGCGTCCACTACACCCGGGCCAGACCATTGCCCACCGGCGGGGGTGCCGCTCAGGCTTAAAGTGTTTTCGCTGATACACACACTCTCGTCGGGCCCTGCTGCAGCCTCCTCCGGGTCTTGGATATTAACAATGATGGTGTTGGTTGCCACACATTGATCCAGTGAATAGTTGATTTGTACGGGGTAGCTACCTTCTCCTGGCGGGCTGAAGGTGCCGTTGTTCGAATCTGTGATGAAATCACCAGACCAAGTCAAGCTTCCTCCCCCTGGATCAGTTGTGGGTGTCAGTTCACTTTGCAGTAGAATTGTGGTGGCATCAATACAGAAAACGGATGTATCAGGAGCAGCTATGAGTGGGAGCGCTTGTACTTCGGCCATTGTGGTTTTGCTGATGAGGCAACCACTAGGATCAGTGAGCTCATAAAGCAGCTCAAAAGTACCAGCTCCACTAGTGCTGGGATCGAATAAACCGGCGGCTGGGTCCGTAATTCCCATGCCGCTCCAGGCTCCTCCCATAGGGGAAAAGTCCAGACTAATAATTGTGTCGTTCTCGCAGGCGAGTACTTCATCCGAAGTGTTGACGCTTTGGCCAACTAAGATCTCCACACTCAAGCTGTCTCCGTAGATACAGGCACCGTCCAAAACTTGGTATTGCAGACTATGGTTGCCTAAACCTGCTACCGCAGGATCAAACAGACCTGTGGAATCGATGCCCACCCCCGTCCAGAATCCTCCCGCGGGGGAAGCGGAAAGGGAAACTGGATCGGAGGCATCGCAGATGGGGCCGGGCGATAGCAACTCCAAGACTATCGAGTCCGGCACTTGTATGAATAGCGCGCTCGTATCAGTTGCGGTTTCGCAAAATCCATTGCTCACCGTTAATTCTATTTGGTAATCCCCTGCTTCCGGGAAGTTCACCAAGGGGTTGGCGTCATCGGGTACGGTGGGGCTTGCCGGGCCAGTAATTGTCCAGATGTAAGAGTTGATGTCGCCGGTAGTGCTGAGAAAATCACCTAATGCATACGCTGCCGACTCACAGGCATCAGGTAGAGGGGCTAACGCTAGTTGTGGTGGTTCTAGAACGGTTACGGTAGTAATCCATTCACTGCTACCGCAATCGTTATTCGCTGCCAAGCTTACGGTGTAGGTACCCGGTTCGGTAAAAGTGACTGTAGGGGCTGGGCTTTGATTGGTAAAAGTATCCTGGAAGACAACACCCGCGCTATCGGGGAAGGCCCAATTGTAAGTATCAGCAAAGACGGAAGCATTTTCAAAAGTAACGGTTAAAGGGACACAGCCGATGGCATTATCACTACCGTTTGCGAAAGCCTCAGCCTCAGGTTGATTGAGTACTTGCACGGGGACACTGAGACTATCGGTTCCACAACTATTGGTAACGTACAACTGTACGTCGTATACACCAGCCGTATCAAAAACGTGCTCCGGGTTTTCCTCCGTAGAGGTGGTCCCATCACCGAATACCCAGAGGAATTCATCTCCATTACAGCTCCCATTAACGAGCTCGACAGGTTCATCGGCGCACACAATAGTTGGAGCTAGAAAACTAGCCCGTGGCGCAAAGCGAATGGCTACGGGCGCAATTTGAGTATGACAGCTTTGACCTTCGTCACAAAAGCGGTAAATCTCCAGGCTGATATTGTAGACAATAAAGTCATTGTCGGTGGCGCAAGCTGCACCATCCTCAAAGAGGTAAGTGTAGAAGAAGTTGGAGACCTCAAAAACGGTATCTCGCTCACCATTACCCCAATCCCAGACGTAGAAATCAATATCGGGCATGATGGTTTGGTTGATCACTTCGAAGGTGGCACCTTCACAAACGGTGATTTCCTGACTGGCCAGGGCCCAGTCGGCAAAAATGTCACCACATTCGTCGGTGATACATTGAGCTATGAGATTATTTGCGGTAGCAAAAAGAATAATCAGTAGGGGTAGACGTAGAAGTTGTTGCATGACGGCTTACAGTTTTCGGAATTTGCGGTACGATCAGATGGTTAGCGATGCCAGATGTTGTTCCAGCGACGGTGGTGACTGCGCCCCACAGGTGGGCATTGTACGTTGCCTTTGCGGCCACGACCAGTACGCCGTTTTGAACCTGATCCAGGGCTAAGGAGCCCACAGAAAAGTCCGCCACTTTGGATGTAGTAACGCATGTTGAGTTCAAACACACCACCAGAAGCAGAACGGAGTCCGCCAATGTTGATATCGTAACTGAAGCCGATTTCTAATGCTTGTTTTTTATCGAGGTCCAAGGCAATGCCCAGATAAGCGATGAGGGCATCGGTATTTTGAAAACCAGCCAGTGGATGGCTGTTATGATAGAAGAGGCCGATGGTGCCGCCTTGGTACAATCCGCTTACGCCAAGCGTAGTGACAGTAAGTCCTCCTTGCCCTTCCAGACGGAATTGGGGCACCATGCGGAAGCGATTGATTTGACCATTCCCTACACTCAGGAACGGAAGATAGACGCTTCCGTGTGCTGTCCAGCGTAATGGTAAGCCGGTATCTAGCCCTTGCAAGGACTCGATCGGACCCGTGTTGAAACGAATGTTGAGCAGATTATTGAGCGCAAAACCATAGTCAAATTGAATGTCTTCTCCTTTGCCTCGTTTGAGGTCAACCCGGTGGATAAAACCGAAGTCAACGCCGCCAAAGCGGACCGGTGTACGGGTGCCGGGATCAAAAGCGGAAGCATTGACATTGCCGAAGCGAGGATCTAGTTGGTCCGAAAAGACCAGCTTGTCCCAATCGATACTCTTCTCCATCCAATAAGGGCTGATGCCAAAACGGAAATTGTTGACCGTTTTACGCGTATCCGCCCGAGCGACGAAGCCAAACTGGACTTTGGCAGCGGTAGTTGTTAAAAGCCCCTGGCCTTCAACATCACGAGCTACGCTAAAGCCAACTGCACCAGGCAGGCAGGGCTCGAAGCTATCAACAGAAAAGTAAAGGGAATTGAATCCTTGTGGAATTTGATTCCACTGGCGCCGATAAGAAATGGTGCTCGTCAACCCGCCATTCATACCTACGTATGCGGGGTTGAGATGCATGGGCGCATTGAAAAATTGAGAAAAAATAAAGTCTTGGGCGTGTAAGCTGGGCCCACTAACAAGCATGGTGCACAGCAGTATAACTACCGCCACGCGAAGTTCGCGAAATGAGGGTACCATTTTGAAGTCGTTTTTGGGACTAGCTAGCCACTCACCAGCAATAACTGATGTGTAATCCAATTTAATACACAGCTACTACTTGACCTTACCAGGGGAATGGTAAGACCACGAGCATACTAGCTAACAATGTCATAAAAGTTGTTGAACTCACTTAACTGGGGAAGTAATAGGGCTGGCAGTGAGTAAGGCGGTAGTTTCTCAAGAGGTGTTCACGGGATACCCAAATCTGGAAACATATTATGATTTTCAAAGATAAGTAAAAGTAGAGGTAAAAAGCAAGGGTGAAGATGAAATAATCTGTAATCTATTTCTGCAAAGGGCTCATAAGACGAAGTTTAGGGGGGGAATGATGTTTAGCGGTATAGCTGGACTTACTTTGCTGCCTTTCGCCATAATCCAACGGAGTATGTCGTGATGATATGTAAAACCCTTGTCGCAGAAAATCTAGTACATTTG
Source organism: Bacteroidota bacterium (assembly GCA_038528965.1). Taxonomy (GTDB): domain Bacteria; phylum Bacteroidota; class Bacteroidia; order Chitinophagales; family Saprospiraceae; genus Lewinella. Next base: position 18,472 of record JBCBEC010000016.1, read on the forward strand.
AAGGCTTGAATTGGCAATAACTATCTGAAATGCTTATGGGCGCTCACTATCTGAAATTAGCAGGATTTATCATTACTTCTTTTCTATCGTTTACCTCTCTTTGGTGTCAAAGCACAGACGCAATTTCCGCGCAGGAGATAAAAGAAACCTTTGATTATTTCTCAGTGGGCCCCTTCCACCAGGGGTACGCCACGATCCAGGTAAATGAAAAGTACTATAGTCAGAACCTCGTGAACACCGCAGGGGAATTGATCTTGAAAGAGGCGTTTCAAACCGTCGAGTATATTCCCAATGCGTCAGTATTCGTAGTGTTGCGGTATGAACCAACGCCATCAGCGTACAGCATATTTGATCCAGCGAACCCCACAAAAGAACTGGAATTCAAATTCGATCGCTACAAAGCCTACGATTTTGGATTAGTGCTAGAAGGAGAGACCGCTTGTGGAGTAATTGGGCCAAATGGGGAAGTACTGGCACCTACTATCTATGATAGCCTGAAGGTTTCTGGTGAATTGATCGTAGCCAGCCTGGGAAAAGAACAAACCGTCTATAATAACCAGGGTAAGAAGATTCTAGTTATTGAGGCTGATGTATTAATGCCCTTGATATATCGGCCCCTGTCAGATGAGTCCAGGTATTTTATCATTGGCCGCCACGGAAAATTTGGATTGTACGACACCGAAGGTCAAAACAAGCCAAATTTCATCTATGATGCGCTGCGTATAATGGCGCGTGGCGAAAAGGAAATCCTTGCTGTCTACGAAGGGAAAACGGGTGTAATCGATATGGAGGGTAATGTGAAGGTTCCCTTTGAATATGAGTCTCTTAGTAGAACGCTTTGCGAAAGTGCCGAACGAGGGTATTACGCCAAACTAGATAAGTGGGGATACTACCATCCCCAGAAAGGAATAACTGTTCCCTGTATGTACGATAATTTTCTGGACATCTGTAACGCCTTCGGACACTTTGTGATGCAGGATGGAAAATGGGGAATGGTGAGTTTTAAAGGCGAAGACAGGCTCCCGTTTCAGTTTGATACTATTGGTGTTCTCAGTAGAGGGAACCTGATTAAGGTTGAAAAGGATGGCTTTACAGGGATTGTGGACACCGTCGGAAGGGTTTTAGTCCCGCTGGAATACGACAAGGTTACTGTATCCAAAAGCATAACCGTCACTAATCATCAAGGTAAAAAGGGTGCTTATTTCTTAACGGGAGAGTTGTTCATGCCAGCAGTGTATGATTTTATCAATCTGGGTGACAATGGAATTTGGAGAGTAATTGAAGGTGATAGTACGATGTACTTTGATAGTGTGCGGAAGCAGATTACGGATAACGTCTATGGTCGGTGTTCAAAAGTCCACAGGAATGGCCTGGCGGTGGTCTGTCAGGATAAAAAATGGGGAGTGATCGACGAAAATGGTACGGAGGTTATTCCATTGATTTATGAAAACATGTATGGATACGAGCCTCGTGTAATCAATGGGAAACGCCAACGTTTTTTCGGTGTAGTGTTAGAAGGGGAGCGGTTCAAAATTGATGCAGAGGGAGCATGTATTGAGGATTGCCCTGACCCTGCAATTCTGCAACGATTTCAAATTCCTATTAAAGACGATCAGTAATAGTCAGGGAAGGGGATTGGACCAAAGCCCAAATCCCCTTCCCTGTCATTTATAGTATGCTAACGCCGCTAAAATGTTTAAGTACCTTCAACCCGGCAGACTGCCATAGCACCTGACTGCATCTCAGTGCGATCTAGGTTGATTACTCAAACTGTCCCAGTGGCACCTCAAGCATAGCACGCAAGGTAGCGATGGTTAATGAGCGAGCCTCTGCCGCATTCAAACCCCGGTTCATGTAGTAGTCTTCCATGCGCACGGTAGACTGCAGGTACGTGAAGCGCAGACTATTTACGGCATTTTGTAGGTAGGCATTGCCAGCCGACCAGTTATTGATATTTCGCCAGGTACTATTCTGCCAGGTTTCCAGCAAGGTAGCCTGGGTTGGGTTAATAGCGGTATTGCTCAGCGCTAACTCACTCACCAGGCTTTGTGCAGCTTGGCGTTCTGCTGTAAGCTGAGCCGTTTCTGGAGTTAGGTCAAACGCAATGGTTTGCAAAAGTTGTACCTCCTCCCACTGACTGAAAGGATCACAACCAGAGCGACCTACGCGCGCACTATAGTTACCCATTTGCCGAAAGGCTTGAGCGGTCTCCTGCGGGTGCCGGTCGTTGAACCAGCATGGTAGCGTATGGCTATTGGTGGGTGAGGCATGTACATAAAAGAGGTGCAAAAGCAACTGCTGAAGATCTTGATAAGCGTAGGTGGCCTGGTAGTTGAAAACCTGAGTGCTTACGCGCGTATTAGCGTAAGCGCGCTTGATCGCACTATTCATCAATTGATTCACCTGTTGGCTAGCCCCCAGGGAGGTGAATAGTAGGTAAGCTTGATAAGCTTGCCCAGTGGCAGTGTTGTTGCCTTGGATCATCAAGGGTGCATTAGCATCGTAAGGGAGTTGGTCAATAGCCTGTTGAAAAGCGCCAGTTGATGCCTGCTGACCTAAGGCATAAAATGGAACAAGTAGGCGATACTTTTTAATATTCTGGTCCTCCTGGAGCATACGCTCATAGGCAGCAGTAGTGCCATTTCCATAATAACCATCCAGGGTGCTATTGTAGTAACCGGCGGCTTGTAGTACACGCTGTAGATCGGTTACAGAAGTTCGTTTTACATTGCCGCGTATAGCCGGAATCTCGGGAGTAGTCGGTGCGGATACGGTCTGTACTGGAGGTAGACTACTTGGTGGTGCCGGGACCGTTTCATTATTTGTTGGACGTGGTACGTAAGGAGACCTCGTATCCACCGTTTCGGCCTGTATGCCGGTATTGGTTTCTTCTGGGCGGACGGTACCTGTTGGATTTGGATTAACCGGGGGGGCTGGCGATTCCGTGAGTTCCAATGGGATAAGCTCTTCCTTGATGCCCGTAGCAATGGAGGTTACCGGCAAAATTTGTCCGCGCTTCACCACTTTAACAAAGGCATCGCTAAAGCCCAGGTTGCGTACCCGTGGAAGTTCTGCTTTAGCAGCATCCAGATTTGGAAAAGTACCAGTTAGGACCTTGATGTTGCCATCAGCTAAAAGTACATTTAATGAACCGGCCTGGTTTAGATTTTCCCAGTTGATGCTTTTGGTGGCATAGCGTGTGGCAATTTGTATCACAGCTACCTCGCTAGGATCACCGTAGTAACCACTAACAACTTGTGCGTTGCTAAAGCCCAAGTTTTTTAAGCGCTCGACAATGCCTTCTGCTTTCTCTTGTGTGGGGTATTGCCCTAAGAAGACCTCCTCTAATTGATCAGTATTGGTTTGGGTGTAAATGAAACCCAGTTCTCGTGCTTCGTTAAACTCTTGTGGCCGGGCATTGACAAAGGAGCCCACAAAGGCAGTGTAGTAGTCTTGTGCCGGGAGTAAAATGCTAAAGCAACCAGCAAGCAAGAGAAGTAGTAAGCGGTGATTATTCATATACTGTACTTGAGGGTAGTGATGTTTTTCAATGGCAATATCAAATTCAATTAAAATAGCAATGACCGTTATTCAAGACCTAATATTATACATATTGACATTTTGATTGTCATTGACATTTTGATTGTATCCTGAACGTACCTACTGTTAAAAAACGTATAAACCGTTTCGTACATTTATTTTCAATAATTAAATAAGCAGAATTAAACCCTAGTTATATTCCCGGGTCCAAGAGATGATCTTGGTACTTTAAAATGACCCCTACGTCAATAGTCAAACAGGTTTTGCAGCCAGCTGAAAAGGACACTCAGATATTGCAACTACTAGGAGATCCGGCTCGAAGAGAGCAGGGGTTTCGACTATTGGTGAACACCTACGGTGATCGGTTGTATCAACATATCCGTCGGATGGTACACACGCATGAGGATACGGATGATGTACTGCAGAATACCATGGTAAAGGTGTATCGTAGTGTGGACCGGTTTCGAGGGCAAAGCCAGTTGTACACCTGGTTGTACCGGATCGCTACGAATGAATCGTTGACTTTTTTGGAACGCCAGAAACGGCAACGAACGTTGTTTACGGATAATCCGGAAGGAAGTCTACCAATGGCCAGGGCGGCTGAGGTAGAGCTGGATGGAGAACACATTCGTCAAAGATTGGATCAAGCGATAGCGACCTTGCCACCTAAACAAAAAGCGGTTTTTAGTATGCGCTATTTTGAAGAAAAAAGCTACCAGGAAATGGCTGATATCTTCACCACGTCGGTGGGCGCACTTAAGGCCAGTTATCATCATGCAGTGAAAAAAATAGAGTCTTACTTAAGTCAAGGCTAATGGAGGAACACGATATTAAAAAAGAACTTGACGCACAGGATGCACCAATGCTCCGTGCGCAACAGGGCCGGGTCCCCAAGTGGGAGCTTCCGCCTGGTTATTTGGACCAGCTGGCTGATCGAGCTTTGGATCAGGCTACGGCGAAGCCAGTAACTAAATTTCGGCGTTTGCAAGTGGTGGCTCGTTGGGCAGTTGCCGCTGCAGTAGTCCTGGCAGCAGGTCTTTGGTGGATGAGCAATCAGGAGGTTGGGACCGTCGAGCAATTTGCGGAATTGGATTGGAATTCAATTCCCACCGAGGACTTACAACAGTACGTCTCCGATAATATAGAAGAGTTTGATTTAGACTTGCTGGCCGAAGGGGCAAGGGAAACCGCTGGTTCGGCGGTAGTGCCACCCACACCAGCGGATGAAATCAGTATTGAGGCACTAGAAGAATTTTTAGGAGACGACGAAGAATGGTTAGACGATTTGGAGTCTGACGAATGGTTTTAGTTTGATCACCACGATATTGAAAAATACAAGAATGAAACATCTTATCGCGCTGCTACTATTGGCAGTAGTACCTGTTTTTGCCAGCGCACAAGACGAATCGATTCCAGAAAACGATCAGATTCGGGCGCGGCGTGGGGCATATATTACACAACGGCTACAGTTGACTAGCCAGGAAGCTGCCCATTTTTGGACCCTATTTAATGAGTTTGAAGAGCAGAAAAAAGCCATTAACGCCAACTTCCGCCGGTCAGTTACTCGACCACAAACGGAAGAGGAAGCACAGGAATTGATTCAGCGAAGCCTGCAGAAAGAGCAGGATTTGCTGGATTTAAAGAAGGAGTATTTTCTACGGCTTCAAGAAAAGGTTCCCGCCAGAAAACTGGTGATGATACCGCAGGCGGAGCGGGAGTTTCGCCGTGATTTGTTGCGCCAGTTGCGGCGACGACAAGGTGGGAATTAATACCTGGATCACATAGGTTTTGGAACGCTGGATTGGCGTTCAGTATACCGTCTAGTTCTCGGAGAGCGTTGAGTACTCCGAGAACTTTTTTTGTCTATTAATTACGTGGGGATTGGAGTGGCTAGTGCAAGTGACATTATAAAAATGTAAGTGTCAGAAACCACTCCATCATCCTGTACGTCTTGGTCTAAACTAGCTAGAAGCGGGCCAGATCATAACTTTAAACGTCTCTTTTGGCCCCGACCATTCGCTTTTTTTAGTTGTTTTGTAACAATGCGACCCGTAAATTGCGTAAAAGGACATTAATCTTACCGCGTAATGTTCAGCTAATATCACTTATGCACAGGAAAAAGAAGGATAATTGGGATGCCCGCATTTTTGATTTAGTGGCTGCTTTTGAAGCAGATTCCATCAATACCTTTCTTGATCCTGAAAGTTACCACGACCTCATCGATTTTTACCAGGCCGAAGAGCAGTTTGATAAAGCACTTCGTGTAGCTCAATTGGCTGGTGATCAATACCGTTTTTCCGCCGACTTTTACGGCCGTCAGGCCCAGTTACTCTTGCATACCAACCGAGCTACGGAGGCGAAAGAATTGCTAGAAATGGGCCTTACTTTCACGCCTGGTGATTTTGAGCTTCGGCTACTGCTTTGTGAGACCTATATCCACACCGGACACATCAGTATTGGCCTGGGTTTATTGGAGGACCTTAAACCCCAAGCTGATCAGCAAGAACTAAGTGAACTGCTTCTCACAGAGGCCTCGGCTTACGAGAAGTCGGCGAATTACGTTCAGCTATTCCATACTTTATGCGCGGCTATCCGGATGGATTACGCAAACGAACGGGCTTTGGAGCGCCTTTTTTTGTGCACGGATATTTGCCGCATGCACGAGGAAGCTATTGTGCTCTACCAGGAGATTATTGATGATAACCCTTACCATAGCGTAGCCTGGTATTACTTAGGTCATACTCATTCCTACCTCCGGCAGACCACCGAGGCGCTGGAAGCTTTTGAATTTGCGTTCTTAAGCGAGCCTAGCTTTGAGGAAGCATATCTAGAGTTTGCCGAGCTGAATTACGAAAGTGGACGGGTAGAGAAAGCTTTAGAAACCTATCATGATATACTAGAGCGCTTTGGCTCGGATAGTGACTTGCTGTTTCGGATGGGCAGCTGCTTACACCAGTTGGGGCAGCACGAATCTGCTCGACAAAAATTAGAGGAGGCAGCTCGGATTGAGCCACATAATGACGAAGTAATCTTTCGTATTGGGCAGTGCTACGCCGCCCAGGAACGATGGACCTCGGCGATAGCGTTTTTTAATAAGGCCATTCGCATGCGTGCGGATGATGAGTCTTATTACTTGGCATTAGCGGAAGCAGCCTTTGAAAGAGAAGATTTTGAGCTAGCCGAACAAGCTTATAACAATGCGCTAGACTTGGCTCCGGACAACAGCGGAATCTGGTTGGATTTAGCTTGGTTTATGGTGGAAATGCTCCGGCCTGATGATGCGTTGGTACTGCTCAGTGAGGCACGTGACCTGGTACAACATCCAGAGCTGGCTTATGCCTTCGTGGCTTGTTTGTTCTCCACCGGTCGTCGCCAGGAAGGACTTGCTCGACTCTCTGATGCTTTGGAAGACAACTTTCAGGCGTATCCACATTTGTTTGAATGGCATCCCCTACTGCGCATGGATGCAGACGTAAATGCCTTGCTGCATATTCATCGCAAGGAGGTACATTGACGTCCAGCCTTTTCAGATCAAGGTATATACTTGGTGTAAAGCCGCATTGTAATGCAGCTCTGTGACCTACACTTTGGCCTGTTCCAATTCCCACGCATAATGTGCAGCACCTACTGCTCCGGCCTTATTGAGGTAGCCAGCGGGTTTGACGCGGAAATTGACCGTTATTTCACTCTCGTAATCTTCGAAGTGTTTACTACCACCACCACCAATGATGACTAGGTCAGGTGAGAAGAGCCGCTGTAGATGTAATAGGTATTTATTGAAATCCTGGCCCCATTCGCGCCAGGATTTACCACTTGACTTCCGAGCAACCTTAGAGATACCCTTCTCAGCCACTTTTTCTTCCCCTTTCATGTACAAGTGCCCTAGTTCTGTGTTGGGAACCAATTGACCATTGATAAATAGCGCTGAGCCAATTCCCGTGCCCACGGTGAGCATCAGTACTACGCCTCTTTCGCCCTGGCCAGCACCGTAGTACATGGCGGCTACGCCCGCAGCATCCGCATCGTTAAGGACGTGCACGGCACAACTGCTTACTTTAGAAAGTAATTTTTCAATGTTGGTACCAATCCAACTATCGTCAATATTAGCTGCGGATAAGGCAACACCGTGGCTCACAATTGCAGGAAACCCTACACCTACAGGCCCTTTCCATTTAAAGTGATCTACAAGCTCTGCAAAGGTTGCAGCTACCGCCTTGGGGGTTGCTGGCTTGGGAGTTGCTAAGCGAAAGCGTTCGGTGATCATTTCACCGGTGTTGATATCAATGAGGCCCCCTTTGATACCGGTACCGCCGATGTCAACACCGAGGATTATATTGTCTTGTACCTTTTCCATCTGTTCCTACAGTACGTGAATGCCTGATTTAATTTAAGCTGATTAGCGGATGAGTTTGATCACCATCCATACATCATTTTCTGGACGATTTTGCGGGCTGGTTCTTACGGCAGCAATGCGGTCAATAACATCAAGACCTTCAATGACTTTCCCAAAAACCGTGTATTCCTGATCCAAAAACGGAGTGCCGCCTAATTCCATGTATTCCTCTCGAATATAGGAAGGGTAGCGGAAGCCGTAGCGTCCTTCTTTTGCATCCAGGTCGTTCGCTTTGGTTGCTCGGCCTTGCACAATGTAGAACTGAGAACCTGAGCTCCGTTTCTGAGGATTGTTGGTGCGGGCTGCCGCTAAAGCGCCCTTTACGTGTGCTAGCGAATCTACAAACTCTGCCTGTATGGTGTAGCCAGGGCCTCCACTACCTAGCATTGCGCCCGGGTTGGCTCCACGGCTATCAGGGTCACCGCCCTGGATCATAAAACCGTCGATGACACGATGAAACAGTAGGCTGTCGTAAAAACCTTGCTCCACGAGCTTGACAAAATTGTCTTGGTGCAGCGGTGTACGATCATAGATTTCGGCCAGCATGTTACCTTCCGGGGTTTCAATACTCACCAGGCAGCGATCTGGAGGGAGTATGGTTACCTCTTTTTCTTTAGTACCCGTTTTCCCCTTAGCGTCAAAGGCGGTTAACTTTACCGTGTAGGTGCCGGAAGCCATATAGCGGTGTTCCGGGATACTGTCGTTTGAGGTTTGGCCGTCGCCAAACTCCCAGAGATAGGATTCTGCTTTTTCACTTTGGTTGGAAAAGCTGATGGGCGTAGCAGCACGAGCGGCCTCTTCTTGGGCCGCAAAGTTGGCTATGGGGCGAGCGCAGCTGTTGAGTAAGGCCAGGCCCAGAGCGATATAGAGCAATCGTTGCATTAGTTGAGAATTTTTACGGTCATCTTCACATCCTCTAAAGGACGATCACCAGGTGCGGTTTGAACTTCAGCGATAGCATCAATGACATCCATACCTTCTACGACTTCACCAAAAACGGTGTATTGGTAATCTAGCTGCGGTGTACCGCCCAGCTCTTCGTATAACTGCATTTGTACCTCACTATAACTGCGCCCAGAACGGGATGCAGCAGCAGTAAGCGCTTGCCGAGTTTGAGGTTGCCCATGAACTACATAAAATTGAGAGCCAGAGCTAGCTTTTTCCGGATTTTGGGTACGGGCTGCGGCCAGTGCTCCTTTGATGTGTAGTGCACCGATCTCTGCAGGGATGGTGTAGCCAGGGCCACCTTGTCCTAGCATTTGTCCAGGAGTTGCTGTACGGCTATCAGGATCACCACCTTGAAGCATAAAGCCTGAAATCACGCGGTGAAAGAGGGTGCCATCGTAGTAACCTTCGTCGGCGAGCTTAATGAAGTTGTCGCGGTGGAGGGGGGTGCTATTGTATAGCTTCACCTTCATGTCACCAAAATCGGTAGAGATAAGTGCGTAGGTGTAACCATCATTGGGGCCGCAACCGGCAATAGTGGCCAAAATCAAAAGGCCCAGAAAAAGTCTTTGTATCATCAGTTTTCGTTTATGTCGTTGGAGAGATTGGCTGTTTCTTCTTCCCACTCTTTGAAATAGCGGATAATGGCTTGCTTGAACAATCCCTCTTGTTCCTTCAAATTGCTAGGAGGAATATTTTGCGATAGCTCCCAGTGGGGCCATCCGTCGGCATCCCGGCCGGCAAACTCGTAGTACCCATTGTAGCTCATGAGCCGGCAGGTAGCAATATGCATCAAGTCCTGCTTTTCCTCTTTGGTAAAGCGCTCTTTCCACCGTCCTAGTTCTTGGATACCAATTAGAAACAGGATACCGTTCAGGTCGGGTAGTGTATCCCGCTGAAAGCGATCTTTTAGGAAATGCCGAATGCGCAACCATTCGAAATTAATTTCCCATTCTTCCGTAGATGTATTACCGTTTTCCACAGTGCGCAAAAATAGGGATTTTATACCGACCACTAAGCAGCCAATTGCGCCCAGATAAGCCAGCGGTTATCTATTTCCATTTGATATTACAACCCGCACTGGGATATTGAGTTTCTGGCACTGGATGACCAGCGAGCATGTCGTCAATGGCTTGGCGCAAATCTTCGCCCGTAAGTGGTGCATTGTTGCCGGGGCGTGATCCATCCAGTCGTCCGCGATAATACAAATTTTGCTCACCGTCAAATACGTAGAGGTCGGGCGTGCAAGCCGCATCATAGGCGCGTGCGACCTCTTGGGTCTCGTCAAAAAGGTAGGGGAAGTTGTAACCTGCCGCTTTGGCGTGTTCCGTCATTTTATCCGGGCCATCCATTGGGTATTTGACGACATCATTGGAACTGATACCCACAAAACCAATGCCCTGGGCTGCATAATCAGCTGCTATTCGTACCAATTCCTCATTTACGTGGATAACGTAAGGGCAGTGATTGCAAATGAACATTACTACGGTGCCGCGTTCTCCCTTTACATCATTGTAAGTTAGGGTGTTACCGCTAATCGTGTCGGGTAATTCAAAAGCCGGGGCAGCAGTACCCAAGGCTAGCATATTAGATTCCGTTAAGGCCATGGAGCTTCTTTGTTTTTTGCAAAAATAAATCCTTTCAACATCTTTTACTCCCAGACTGTTTGCATGGTGAATCAGAACTTACACCTCATGTGGCAAGAAATAGACAATACACTACAAGCTGAATTTACTTTCGCCAATTTTACTCAGGCTTTTGCTTTTATGACCGAAGTGGCCTTTGTGGCTGAAGCCCAAGGGCACCATCCCGATTGGACCAACGTGTATAATCGAGTAAGCTTTCGGTTGAATACACACGATGCGGGCGGTATAGTTACCGATCAGGATCGGAATCTGGCGCAGGCGATTGATGAAATTGCGAAGCGGTATTAGGCCTAGTTTGGCAGGAGGAAATAATAGTGTTCTGTGGGGAAGGGAAGTCCAAATTTTAGGTATAAACACGTTAACGCATTAATGTGTCTACACCAAAATTTTGTCACCCTCCCCCTTGCTGGCTACTAGCTAAAATACTGCCCTTTCAAGACGGCGAAGTGGAATCCCTATCCACCGAGAGCAAGAACAAAGTAGGTAGCAATCAAAATACCAATGACAATCAAAATGGCGATAAACTTACTCTTGCAGTAAATTGAAATTGCCATTGCTATTGATGTTTTGATTGCCTTTCTGTTCCTACCCTTATGCGCTTGTTTAAGCATACTGTGGACCTGTGAATAATAGCCTGCTTAGCGTTCTACTTTACGCTGCTCAATGCCCGACCATCTAGTCGCGTACCTGCCATTCACTGCATTTCCGCGCTGATCCCCCGATTTCAGCCGGGCTTAAGCAACCATTCGCCATACTAAAGCGTATATTTGAATGTTATCAATTTGAACCATCGAAGTAGAAGAAATGGCGGCTAAGGATAATTATCAGTTACTGGTAGGAAAGTTGGATCAGTTCATTCGCAAGTACTACGTGAATCAATTGATTCGTGGAGCCTTGTACAGTATAGGGACCATCCTGGTACTTTTCCTGGCGGTGAGCTTACTGGAACATTACTTTTACTTCGGCACTGGAGCTAGAAAAGTACTCTTCTTTGGGTTTCTTGCCGGCTCTTTGACCGCACTCGGTATTTGGGTAGTGCGTCCGTTGTTGGCTTACTTCCAACTAGGGAAAGTGATTTCACACGAACAAGCAGCACAAATTATTGGTGACCACTTTGCTAACGTAAAAGATAAGCTCCTCAACGTTTTACAACTGAAAAGCCAGGCCGATATCGCCGAGAATAAGGCGCTGATCATGGCTAGTGTAAATCAGAAGACCGAGGAAATCCGCCCTGTCCCTTTTCGTTCTGCTATTGATCTGAATAAGAATCGCAAGTACCTGCGCTACGCTTTGCCTCCCTTAATGCTGTTGTTGGTTTTGCTTTTTGCAGCACCGAGCATGATCAAGGACTCGACTAACCGCCTGATTCGCAACGGACAGGAATTTGAGCGTCCGGCGCCCTTCCAGTTCAAATTAATGACGGATGACCTTTCGGTAGTACAATTTGGTGATTTTCCGCTGACTATCGAAGTAGAAGGAGAACAGTTTCCTAACGAGGCCTACATTGAAGTTGATAACTACCAGTACCGATTGGGTAAGGATGCGGTGAATAAATTCTCGCACCGCTTCAGCAACGTACAAAAAGATACGCCCTTCCGCATTTTTGCCGGCGGGGTGAGTACGGAAGAGTTTACGCTAGAGGTGTTGCAGAAACCCAATATTAGCAGTTTTGAGGTGCAACTCAATTATCCTGCCTACTTGGGTCGACGCAGCGAAAGACTTGATAACATTGGCGACCTCACGGTACCTGTAGGTACGCAAGTCAACTGGGTGTTTAACGCTCAGCACACCGATGATTTGAGTATTGCTTTCTCCGATGCGGAGGAGGTAGAACAAGCCCGTCGCTTTGATGATGAGTTGTTTAGCATTGAGAAGCGTGCCCTGCGCGATCTTACCTATCGCCTCTATGTGTCAAATGCGCTACTGCCTAATGCGGATTCTATCGGCTATACGCTGAGCGTGATTCCTGATCTCTATCCAGAGATTAGTGTAGAAGCCTTCCAGGATAGTTCTATTTCACGTCTCATGTATTTCATTGGAGACGCTTCTGATGATCACGGATTGAGTCAATTGACCTTCACTTATACCGTTAGTGACATCGAAGGCACTGCTCAAGAGCCAGTTAGCGTGCCATTGGCAATTGACGGTAAGAAAGCGACTCGCTACGACTATACCTTCGATCTACGCGAACTAGGTCTTAAGCCGGGGGATAATGTTGTTTACTACTTCGAAATCCTGGATAACGATGGTGTAAACGGCCGTAAATCAGCTCGCACTAATCTGATGACCTACGCGATGCCCACTGAGGAGGAGCTGGCCGAAAAGATTGAGCAAAACGAAGAGCAAATCAAGGAAGATCTGGAGGCTGCCTTGAAGGAGTCGAAAGAGATTCAGGAAGACATGAAGGAGATGCGTGAGCAACTCCTGCAAGAAAAAGAACTAGATTGGCAAGACCGCAAAGAGCTGGAGCGGATGCTAGAACGCCAAAAAGAGCTGCAGGAGCAGATCGAAGAGGCGCAACAATTATTTGAAGAAAATCAGCAAAATCAGGAGGAGCTATCTCCACAGGAACAGCGCATTCAGGAAAAGCAGGAGCAACTACAAGAGATGTTCGAAGAGTCGCTCAGTGAAGAGATGCAAGAACTGATGAAGGAAATTGAGGAGCTCCTCCAGGAGCTGGAAAAGGATGAGGCGCTGGAAATGATGGAGGAGATGGAGCTCAGCGATGAGGAGATGGAAATGGAACTGGACCGTATGCTGGAGATGTACAAGCAGCTGGAGCTAGAGCAAGATATGCTGGAAACCATCGACGAGTTGGAACAGCTGGCAGAAGAGCAAGAGCAGCTAGCCGAGGAAACAGAGCAAGCGGAGGAGGAGCAGAGCGAAATGTCAGAGCAAGAGCGTCAGGAAAAGCAAGACGAGCTGCAGGAAAAGCAAGAGGAAATCAGCGAGAAGTTCGAAGACATCCAAGAGAAGATGGAGGAGATGGAGCAGAAGAACGAGGAGTTGGAAAACCCTATGGAAATGGGCGACTTCGAGGAGCAGTCTGAGAGCATCGAGCAAGATATGCAAGACAGCCAGGAACAACTGGAGCAGCAAGAAAATAGCGGAGCTAGCGAATCGCAGCAGAAAGCTGGTCAGAAGATGAAGAGCATGGCGAGCATGATGCAGCAGCAAATGCAGAGCCAGGAGATGGAGCAGATGGAGGAGGATATGAAGGCATTGCGCCAGTTGTTGGAAAACCTGGTGGGCTTATCGTTTGACCAGGAAGACTTGATCGACGACTTTGGCCGCGCTGATATCAATACCCCGCGTTATGTAGATCTGGTACAACAACAGTTTAAGTTGAAGGACGACTTCCGCTTGATCCAGGATAGCCTGCACGCTTTGAGCAAGCGGGTGTACCAAATTGAATCCTTTGTAACGGAGAAAGTGACGGAGATTCGCGGAAATATGCGCGAGAGCGTGAAAGAGTTGGAAGAACGTCGCGTTCCTCAAGCTTCGGAGCACCAACAGCGCACCATGACCAATGTTAACGACTTGGCGCTAATGCTAAGCGAAGTGATGAACCAGATGCAACAGCAGATGTCTGGCATGATGGCTGGTAATCAGATGTGCGACAACCCGAATGGGCAAGGACAAGGAAAACAAGGCAATACGCCTAGTGATAAAATGAGCCCTGGGCAACAGTCAATCAATGACGGCCTACAGCGCATGAAGAATGCCTTGGAGAAGGGCCAGGGGGTCAGTAGTAAAGAATACGCGCAAATGGCCGCGCGACAAGCTGCATTGCGGAATGCCTTACGTAAAAAACAAGCGGAACGCCAGCAGCAAGGTGATGGAATCGACCCTAAACTGCAAGAGTTGATTGACGAGATGGATAGAACCGAAGAAGATCTGGTAAATAAGCGCCTGACCAACGAAATGATGACCCGCCAGCAGGAAATCATGTCGCGTTTGCTCGAGCACGAAAAAGCCGAGCGCCAACAGGATCAAGATGAGCGCCGTAAGTCGGATACTGCCCGCCAGCGCGAGCGTGAGTTTCCACCTTCTTTGCAGGAATACCTCAAGCAACGCGAGGCCGAAATCGATATGTTTAAGACGGTTTCTCCTTCCCTCAAGCCTTACTATAAGTACTTGGTAGACGAGTATTTCAAGAGCTTACGCACCGAAGAGTAACTGTAAAATATACAATAAGGGATGCCAAGCTATTGACTTATTAGCCAGCATCCCTTATTTTTGCCTTCCAATCCCTATCAAACCCAGGTGTGACCCCCATTTCCAGATGACGTCTTAAGTAATGTGAATCGATAGCAACAATCCACACTTGCGCCGTATTCATTAAAACACTACATTGAGAGCGTATGACGAAGACTAGTGCACAACCTTTTATGCTAAGACTATCCTCAGAACCTACCAGTATCGCCAAAGTAGAGCAGTTCGTCACCAAGTTGGTAAGACGTTACCGCCTCAATGATGATCAACACGGCAATATTCTTATCAGTCTCACTGAAGCCGTGAACAATGCTATTATACATGGTAATTGTGAAGATCGCGATAAGCAGGTTTCTATTAGCCTCCGTGAAGGCAAGAATAAGCTAGCTATTCAGGTATCCGACGAAGGATGCGGATTTGACTTCAAGCAGGTTCCAGATCCAACTAAGGATGAAAACCTCTGCAAGTGCGGAGGCCGGGGCGTGTTTCTGATGCAACATCTTTCAGACCATCTCGCTTTCCGCAATGGTGGCCGTACCGTCGAAATGCAGTTTAAGATATAAGCTTGGAAGATTACTTTCCGTCTCTACCCGAAGAAGCAACCGCTCCGGGTATTTCTTTTTCATTTGCCAACATTGAACAGCCGGACTTTGATTTCGGCCCTCTTCCCGCGTGGATTGAGGCAGTTATCCAGCAGCATGAATGTACGCTAGGGGCGCTGAGTTATATCTTTTGCAGTGATCCCTACTTGCACCAGCTCAACGTTGAGTACCTCGATCACGATACCCTCACCGATATTATTACTTTTCCCTACGCTGAGCCACCCCTGGTCAGTGGAGATTTGTACATCAGCCTTGATCGGGTAGCAGATAATGCCCAAGATCGTTCCCTTTCTTTTGGTCAAGAACTGAGGCGAGTGGTTATTCACGGCGTACTTCACCTTTGCGGCTACGGTGATAAAACGGATAAGGAAGCTGCTCGCATGAGAGAATTGGAAGATGAGGCTTTAGCGATGCTTAAGGGGGTAAGTTGAATTAGTTCGATTAGTGAATCTGGTTGAGTGAATTGTCCTAGCCCCAGTGAAAGAACTTTCCGGCATTCCATTAATACAACCAATCGAACTAACTCAACTATTACAACGCTCAAATTTCCCGTTCTTACCGATATTTTGAGCTTATTTCAGTACTCTCCGTAATGTCCTAACCCACCAGTTCCATTCCGTTCGTTTGCTTGTTCCGCAAAGGTGATTTTCCACCTGGTCGAAAGCATCTTCTATCAGCGCATCGTGGAGCCAGCGAATACCAGTAGCCCAGCTTAGAATAGCGAGGCCTCGGGCCTGCATGTCGATAATATGATGAAGCTGCGTGTGCTGGTCATCAACCGACTTGATGGTAAAGCGGTGTACCCCCAGAAATCCCCGGGGGCGCTCAAAACGAAATTGGACCGATTCGCCTGGGGTGAAGGCATCCACCTGGTAGCGAATAGGGCCGTGCCCACCACGGGACTCCAGTGCTAATCCGTTATCCAGCTTCATTCTTGGCCATAGTTTTCGTGGCCACATTAAGTCTTCCTTACTAGCCAGCGTGGAAAAGACGGCCTGCACTTCAGCTAAAGGACTGGCAATGGTCCGTTCGTGGATGTTGATCACCTTCATAAACTGTTGTGGGGTTTGTTCAAATATACGTGTATTGATCGATCAATATTTCAACAAACCTTACGGTATATGGTACCTCTTATCATGACTTACATTGAGTAGTAATGACTGATAGCTAGAAAGCAAAACCCGAAGTTCACGGCTGACTACTTATTCTTTCATAGAAGGTACAATGAATTCCCCCAAAATACGCTCAGATTGGGCGTGTGCATTCCGGCCGCCATTATAGTAAGTACTTGTAACTACCGCCACTACATCTAAGTCGGGAAAAACGGCAACTTTATTACCACCCGTACCCGTCATGTAATAAGCTCGTTCACCACCAAACTCGGTCATCCACCAGAGGTAACCGTAGTCATAGCCCGGGCCAATTTCGATTTGAGCATGAGGAGTAGTGGACTTCTCCACCCATTCTGGAGAGATGATTTGTTCACCGTTCCATTCGCCCTTATTCAGGTAAAGCTGCCCAATCTTTAGTAGATCGCGGCTACGCATGCCCAGGCCACCACCCGTCATAGGAACACCCGTTGGAGTCATTTGCCAGTGGTAGTTGGAAATTCCTAGCTTACTAAAGAGGCTTTTTTCGGCAAAGTCCTCTAATGAGCCTGTAATGGTATTCATAACATCGCCCAGAACGACCACCCCGGAGGTGCAATAGCTAAAACTACGGCCGTAAAGTGCGTCTTCTGGCTTAGTCATCCATTCTGGAAAGCCTTTGATGGGCAAGTCCCAGTAGAACTGGTGCCAGTCTTCTACCAGATACATCCGCTCCTCGTTGCCACGCGAATAATTATTCCAATCATCGCATTCTACCATTGAGCTCATGGTAAGGAGGTCCTCTATGGTGGTAGCATCCTTGCGGGGGTCGGGGTTTGCTACGGTTTTTGGTTTGGAATAGGGGGCGGCTAGTTCCTGTTCGGAAGAGAGTTTACCCTGAAGAATGAGGCTGCCGATCAAGGTGCCAGTTAGTGTTTTAGTAACGGAGCGGGTGTTGTGCAGGGTTTCGATATCGTTATCTCCGTAATAACGCTCGAATACCAACTGGCCGTCGTGTACAATAGCAATACTGGAAATGCGCTCAAAATCACCGGCTTGAATTAAGCTGTCAACTTGCAACAGGAGTGGGCTTTGTGCCCAGGCATTGTGCGTACGCCATTCTGATTGGCCAAAAAGTAATTGAGAGGATAGGATTAGGATACACAGCAAGGTTTGTTTCATCATTTTCTTTTGGCGCAAAGGTCGGGTGCTCCAGTGTGCTGGAATTGTATATTATTAACATCAAGCAATTTATTGCAAAAACTGCTTGCGCGTTATCTGATCCACCCTGCGAAAAGTAGTGATGAAATGACTGTGATCAAGGAGAGGCTTGAGAACTAATATTGTGGTGTGCATTTCGAAAGTTAAGTGTCAAAACGCACACCACTTATCATTTTATTGCTTCACGATTTTGTGCACCAATGATTGCTGCTCATGTTCAATGGAGACAAAATAGATACCACTGGTCAAGTTACTCATGTCGATTACTTGACTGTAAAGGCCCGGAGCTAAATTAACCTCCTCGAGATAGATCCTCTGACCAACCATATTTGTCAGTCGAACGGTGTAGCGTCCACTTTCAGGTATGTGCAAGTTAATATTTACACTCCCTCGGGTTGGATTAGGCATAATATTGACTACCTCAAAGTCGTCAAGCTTGCGTTCTAGGAACACGATCTCTGAATACCCGGTGACACCGTCAAAATCTACAGATTTGAGGCGATAGAACGAGCTTGCCAATGGTGACTTATCCTCCATGGTGTAGGACACAGATTCTGTTGTATTGCCCGCAGCAGCAACCTGGCCAATCTCCTGCCAATTACTGCGCCCATCAATTGATCGCTCTATAATATGCACTTGGGTATTTTCCTCCGTGGTAGTTTCCCACTTCAACATATTACTCTTCTCCATGACTTCTCCACGGAAGTATGCCAACTCCACGGGGAGGATAGCTGCAGTATTCAACGTCAACTCGAATGTCCCACTGTTGGCACTATGACCATCTACATAGATATAATAGTCTACTGGAGCAAAGCTGGCGGTAGATTCCCAACAGAATACAGAGGAAGTACTAAGGTTAACCGAACCACCATCATCATCTCCACCTACGCAAACCAGGCTTCCACAGCTACCAGAGAACACTTGGATCTCGGTATCAAAGTTCGTGCCGGGATTATCAGTGGATACGGTTATAGCCTCGGCACCGCTAGAGGTGTATACATACCATACACCAGCTCCGAAATCTATTCCTCCGGTGCCGCCGTTAGAACAATCATCGCCTCCACCGCCCCCAGAACAAGCGGAAAGTGATTCGATATTAGTAGCTACAACGGTGCTCTCTGTTGTGTTGGCACCATCTGAAAGAGCAATGGCATCACCACAGGCGTCATTTGCAGGAGCCGCCGGCGCTGCTTCTATACACCACTCCAGGGTAGTACCAGCGGTACCATCATCCCAAATGATGAAGTAGTAAGTTACGCCAATAGTCAAGCCAGATATGCTGCCTGAGGTATTATTAAGGCAACCTACTGAAGTGAAGGAACCACAGCTTCCGTCTAATATCTCCAGGCCAGGGCCGCCGGTAATGGCTGTGAAAACAATACTTTCTGTATTGGCTGTCCAGGTATACCAGGCAGTAGCGTCGCCACCAAAATCACAGGTCGGGTCAGTTCCAGTATCTGTGTAGCTCGAGATGTCCAGCATATCCGTGTTGCCGTTACAGGTGCCGTTTGTCCCGATAGCTCCAAACGCGGTATCGTAATCTAAAGCACCCGAACAGTCGTCATTGGCAGGAGGTGCCTCAGGGGTGCCTATACATACATCAAAAGTGGTGGTCTGCCCGGAGGCAGCAGTCCAGGTATATACACGCAGTAGATAGGTCGTTCCAATAGTCAAGCCAGTGGCAGTACTAGTATTAGGATCACTACAAAGTATATTGGTCAGTGCACCACAAGAACCTGACCAAAGGGAGTGGTACAAGTCAGTAGTACTTCCAGTAACATTAATTAAGCTAATGGAATGCGTGGTGGCGGTAGCGACAAAAGTATACCAAACGTCGTCGTCTTCTGTACCGCTACAGCTTGATTCGTCTTCGCCCGAAGCAGAGGCAAGCTCTATGGTTCCAGCAGTTGTTGTACCGCAAGCTTCGTCGGCATTAACGGTCAAGGCTGTTGGGGAACTACAATTATCATTAGCAGGCGGCGTAGGAGGAGTTGTAAGCTGAGCATCCAGGCAGAATTGCCCCGCACTCTGAGGACTAGGCCAGGTAGAGATATGAATGTAATAGGTTACCCCGCTGGTAAGTGCCCCGGTATTCACAGATTCATCTCTAGCGGAAGTGGTTGAACTTGCTATACAGGTTCCTGTGGTTGGACAGCCTTCTGTAACCATCAAGCCTGTCCATGTATTAGTAGCATAAAGGTCAAGCTGTAGGGCATCAGTAGAGGTAGCAGTATATTCATAAATGAAATCGTCACCCCGAGAGTAATTGGAACTACAGACATTCCCGTCGGTGTCATCATTGCCCGTGGGGTCTCCGGTGTTGGCTCCAGGGCCATTTTCATCGCCACCACAATTCATATCTATTTGTAGAGTTGCGGCGGTTGCACAAGTGGAATTTTGTGCCGCGAGCTGTATATGCCCACTAAGCACAAAGAGGAGAAATGCAAGTGTAAAATTTCGCATCATAAATGTAAGGATTTTATTCACGAGCACCTGTTGTGGAGTGGTGTTCATGTTTAATGTATAGTGTGGTTTTTGTTACGCTTCAATCTATGAGTCGAGGTTCTTTTTGTATACAGGAATAGCACCCAATTTGCTAAATCTGGATACGTAATTGGCTTTATATTGGCGGGTGGTAACTTGAGCTAACTCAACCTTTGGGGCATGAAAAGACTAATGTTTCAACATGCATCTTGCATATTGAAAACACACGGTCTTGGCAGTTTTAAAGGCTATTGGTTATAGGGGTGAGATTGGAATTAAGCTGATTTAAAGTATTGGTCTGCAATCTGGATAAAAACTCTAAATCAGTTCATTGTATAAATCTAATAAAATATGCGCTATTAAGAAAAGCGCATTACAAAATCTATTAACTATAGATTAGGCGAGAATCACTAAAGTAAATATACGAATATTTTTTATTTGCATAAAGAATAGTACTTGTATATCAAGTGTATGTGCTTGATATACAAGTGTGTTTGCTAGTGAAGTGCTCCTGCTTCAAGGATTATCTGAGGGGTCTAGCTTGTCTTATGTAGTCTGCTTTTGTGTTTTGATAATCGTTTTTACCAAATGAAATCTCCAAACATACTCTTACTTTTCCGGTGCTAGCATTTTTTGGATCGCGTCCAAAACTAGAGGCTCCATTACGCGATAACCAGTAATATTAGGGTGTACACCATCATAAGTGAGTGCCTTTTGAAGCCCATTGTTTTCATCTACCATTGCCTTGAAATAATCTACGTACGCATGCTCACGCTGAGTGGCGTAGGCCTGTAATAATCTATTGAGCTTGATTACCTCATTGGCGGGTTCCAACCCTGGCCGCCAGGGGAAATGCAATGCTGGAAGAACGGAGCAAAGGATGACTTGGATACCATTAGTCTCTGCGAGTTCCGCCATTGAAAAGATATTGTCTGTTATCATTTCCAGTGAGGAGGGCCCGGTATTGCCGGCAATGTCATTAATGCCAGCCAGAATGACAACTGCTTTTGGTTGGAGGTCAATTACATCCTGCCGAAAACGAATCAGCATTTGCGGAGTGGTTTGTCCACCAATTCCCCGATTGATGTACGCTGGATTATCAAATAAGGTCAGACTATCCTGTAGCCAACCTTCGGTGATGGAGTTGCCCATGAAAACAACCCTTGTTTCATCTTCGGTAGGATTGCCGAGAGCGTCATTGGCCGCTTGAAAGCGTTGGAGGTTGGGCCAGTCTTGGGCTTGACTATTCAGAATCATGCTACATGATAACAATAAGAAAATGAATGTGCTTTTCATGATTTAGTGTTCAATCTAAAAACTTCTTTTGAGTAACAGTTGACTTAGACACTATTGCAGAAGGAAACCAAATTTCTCAAACTTTCGTTATGTTTAATAGGTAATAGCGGCAATTCTGTAGGACTTCCCTATTTGATGAGGTTCGCAAGATTATAACCTTTCTAGTGATCAAGGTATGGGGATGATTGATATCATAAAAATTGTGAATGAGTATTCAGTCGCTGAAAGATTGATGCTCATCGAGCAGCTTTTGAAGACTATACGCGAAGAGTCGGTCAAAGAGAACTCTTTTGTAGATCTTTCAGAGTTTACTGGAATCATAGATGATGATGAGGCTACCTCAATGAAAGATGCAGTAAACGATGCTAGAAAAATTGACCTAGATGGCTGGTAAGCTTCTTGATTCGAATGTATTGATTGACTTGTTTAGGGAGGATTTAATTACAATAGAAAAACTTAAGAGCCTACCCCATATTTATATCCCAGTTATAGTCCTTGGTGAGCTTTTCTATGGTGCTAACCTTTCTAAGCAGATTGAAAAGCGCGTCGCACAGATTAGAACATTCGCGGCAAAAGTGACTGTTCTTAATTGTGATTCTGTCATAGCTGAAATGTATGGAGAAATTAAATCTCAATTAAGAAGAGACGGAAAGCCAATCCCTAAAAATGATATCTGGATCGCTGCATTGGCAAAACAGTATAAACTTTCTATCCTCTCCAACGATAAACATTTCACTTACATCAAAGGAGTAAGAGTAGAGTCTTTGAAGTAAAGGTTTCCAAGGGAGAGCGAGCTTCTACTTGCAATCCAGAGTAAAAAGGAATGTCAATATTTTAAGTTATTTCCTCCGGCGGAACACCACCCTCCCGCTTGATCCAAACATCCCGCTGCGGGAATGGAATACTAATATCCGCTTCGCGAAAACGCTGATCAATAGCGAAGCGCAGGTCACTCTTTACATCCTCAATTTGGATCAGTTCCCGTGAAAAAAAGAGAATCTGAAAATCGAGTGAAGAATCGCCAAAGTTGATAAAGCGGACAAGTGGTTTGGGGCGGCGAACAATCTTT
Source organism: Bacteroidota bacterium (assembly GCA_038528965.1). Lineage (GTDB taxonomy): Bacteria > Bacteroidota > Bacteroidia > Chitinophagales > Saprospiraceae > Lewinella. The sequence continues at coordinate 40,971 of JBCBEC010000016.1, forward strand.
GGGTGATCTTCGGCCACTGCCTGTAATATCTCTTTAACTAATGCCGTATCCGAACCATAGGCCACTCCTACGCTGACCGTGAAACGGGCCTTGGAGTCAAAGTGACTCCAGTTGATGACGTTATCCGCTACCAGCTTAGAATTGGGGACAATGACCGAAACATTATCACGGGTTTCTACCAGGGAGGTACGAATACCAATTTTCTTTACCGTGCCCACCAGGCCGTTCATATCCACAATGTCACCCAGCTCTACGGTCCGTTCAAAGAGGAGGATAATACCACAAATGAGGTCATTAAACGTTTGCTGTAAACCCAAGCCAATGCCTACCAAAAGCGCAGCGGCACCACCTAGTAGTACAGTCAGATTTACACCCACGTATTGTAGCGTAGCTAGAATGGCAATGACCAGAACGAAGTAAGTCAGTAAGCGATTAATGGCGTATTGACTACCTACGTTGATCTCCCGTTGCTTGTAATAAGGATAAAGGATAATCTCGGTCAAAACCCACAACAAGAGCCGCGTAAATAGTAAGATTAGCGCGGCGGAAAGGACCTTGTTAAGTGAACTATTGCTTTCTGACCAAGGGATTGGGATTTCAAAATCCAGACCGAGTTGCTGAATGATAAAGGTGAGGGCAATCAAGTAAACAATGGGCTGCACAATATGGCTAACCCTTACTTTTTGGCCGCCTGCCTGAATTTGATACAATCCCCCTTCCTGGATTTGTTGTTCACGCCTTTGCTGATAGCGTCGGGTAAGAATATCGGAAAGGCCTTCGTCTACCAGCCGTGCTACATAGTAAATAAGGAAAGCCTCAATCAGCGTAGACAACTTTAAGCGGGTGAAAATACTGCCCGGAGTATCACTAAACGCAAAGTCGACAGGGATACCAAGGACAACAATCAGTAATGCGATAAGCACGAGGCATACTGCAGTAAGGCGCCGAATACGGCGACGCCCCTTTTCAGACGCCACTTCTTGTTCGAAGAAGCGATCCAACCACTTCCGTCGCAGCATATAAGATAAACCATACAACAACAATAGCGCGATAACTACGGAAAGCAGTCGCCCCAGTATTATCGTTTGCTTACCGATCTGTAGAACTTCTTGTCCCCAAAATTCCTCAAACCCCATAGGTGGATGCGTTGTTGGTGCTTGTACGCTAGTGCAGCGCTTTATGCATCAGACAAAATAAGAAGTTATGTTGTACTTGTGAAAAGCGCGGACTTCAATAAAAAGACTCGGAGGTAGACTTGTGGTAATTCCTGCTCGGCAGGTGTACAATTCCATTATCTTTGCACCTCCAAACGCCAAAGCATATGTTGAGAGGTCTGGCCTGGGGTTTTTCGGTGGTTTTCCATCCTTTGTTAATACCAACTTACATGTTGGTGCTCTTGTTATTGGTCAATCCTTATCTTTTTGGGGTGAGCAATCTGTGGGATGAGGGTTCAAAGATGCTATTACTGCTGGTTTTTCTTTACACCTTCTTTATTCCCGCCATATCAATTATGGTCATGTACTTCCTGGGAATGGTACAGGATGTACAAGTGCGTGAGCGAGAAGACCGCATCGGCCCGTACCTGATCACGGGTATGCTGTATCTCTGGGTGTATTATAATTTCTCGCAAACGGGTCAGTTGCCACCGGCCTATGTTTCATTTATGCTGGGCACGGTCATTGCACTCTTTATCAGTTTTATCATCAACATCTTCTCCAAGATCAGTGCGCACGCTGTTGGTATGGGAGGTCTCATTGCGATGGTTATCATCAGCATGGTGTGGTTTAGCTACGGGAGCTTCACTATGGCTTGGCTCAACGGAGGTGTTCTTGAGGTAAGCATGCTCCATTTGCTCATGATCACCCTAGTGCTAGCTGGTGCAGTAGGCACTTCTCGCTTGTTGTTAAAGGTGCATGAGCCAAGTGATGTGTACGGTGGTTACTTTATTGGCTTCGTGACACAGTTCTTTGCGTTTGCGTACGTGTTTTAGCGAGAAACTCAATAATGCTTTCCGCAATTTTTCGATCGTTGACTAGCTTAGGAACTTTGGCTTGTCCACCTAACCGTTTGGTCTCCTTTAGCCACGCTTGGAAAAAGCCTTTCGGCAAAAGGATAACTTCCAATTGCTGAATAGCGAAATCGCGCGTCCGCTTTTGGTCGTAGTTCGAATTTTCGCGGCGCATCGCCTGGTCTAGAAGCTCCGTAAATTGAGCAAGATCATTAGGTGGCAAAGCAAATTCAATGAACCATTGGTGCCGTCCTTTCTCCTTTACCTGCACATACTGCGGTGCTATGCTATAGTCGCGGATCACGGCTTGAGTTTCGCGGCAGGCAGTAATCAGCGCCTGCTCTACCTGGCTCTGCTGTAGATCTTCCCCAAAGGCATTAATGTACTCTTGCACCCGGCCAGTAATCTTGATCCTAAACGGGAAGGTTTCCGTAACGGTGATTACGTCGCCAATCACGTAACGGTATAGGCCGGCATTTGTAGTAATAAGCATTACGTACGGAATACCAGCCTGTACCTGATCTAGGCGTATAGCTGCAGCGTGATGGCCATGTTGATAATCTTCAAGCGTGAGGAACTCGTAGAAAACACCATTATTCAGTAATAGTATTAAGTCGTCCTTAGCCAATTGATCCTGAATGGCAAAGTAACCTTCGGAAGCGTTGTATACTTCGTGGTAAAGGAAATCTGACTTTGGGATGAGGGCCTCAAATTGTTTCCGGTAGGGGCCAAATCGCACTCCACCGTGGATATAAGCTTGCAGATCAGGCCAAATCTCCACTAAATTTTCGGCACCCGTTTTTTCTAGAATAAGCCGGTAAAGGGAGAGGTTCCAGGTAGGTACACCACCAAGCATCGTGATATTCCTTTGCCGGGCGGCTATTTCTGCGGTTTTCTGGATTTTTTCCTCGTAGTCTGGTAGTGTGGCTGTTGGGATGTCTGGGTAGTAGAAAGGCCGGAGTAGTAGCGGAATATTGTGAATAATAATACCAGAAACATCGCCTAAACTAATGTTTGTGTCTTGGTATTTGCCGTACATACCACCCCCAATCAACAGGTTGCGCTGAGCAAAAATGCGCATATTCTCGTGGTGGGCGTAGAGTGTAGCCAGGGTATACCAGGCAGCTTTGAAGTGGCAACGCCGCAGGGTGTTGCGAGTCATGGGGATATACTTGCTCGTCCCACTGGTCGTCCCCGCTGTTTTAGCCAGCCAGGTGACCTTGCCGGTCGTCAATACATCACTAGCACCGCTAATGATTTTTTCAATGTACGGCCAAAGGTCATCGTAAGAATGAACGGGAACCCTCGCTGCGAAGGTTTGTTGGTCCTTGATTCTCCGAAGGTCATACTGTTTTCCAAAAAACGTATTGGCATTGGGGCCCATTAAGCGCATAAACTCCTGCTGCTGTAGGTGCAGGGGACGCTGGTAATGCGCCTGCAAGTCCGCCTCGTGAAACTTCAGGTAGTTTTTAAAAAGACCATTAATCCAATCGCTGATCATGAGCTAGAAACTTGGCTAATTATTTGCTGGATGGGTCTTAGGAGGTATAACGGGCTAACAATATCTTGCTTTTGTCTGGCGCTGTCAACAGCTGAATTTTTGGCTGTCAGTATTCGCGACACAATATTACCAAGAATTGACTTTACAGTTCTTCCCTAAGTATATTGGTTTCTCCGTACTTACAACATGATATTTATCAATACTGGGCTGAAAACCTATCCATTTTTGCCCTACTCTTTGCTTTCAAGCTGCTCAGTATAGGTTGTATTCCCGTTAGTTACTTCTATATTTGTGGCCGTTCATCAAGCTGAATTATCTCATGTACAAAGGGAAAAAAGTTATTGCGGTTTTGCCAGCCTATAATGCGGCCCTTACCTTGGAAAAGACTTATCAGGAGATTCCCTTTGATCTAGTGGATGAGGTTATTCTGTGCGATGATGCCAGTCAAGATAATACTTCCGAATTAGCGAAGAAGATTGGTATCGAATACGTTATTATTCACGAGAAGAACAAGGGCTACGGGGGTAACCAAAAGTCGCTTTACAATAAGGCACTTGAATTAGGTGGTGACATCGTCATCATGCTGCATCCGGATTACCAATATACGCCTAAGTTGATCCCCGCTATGGTCAATATCATTGGTGATGAACTCTATCCAGTAGTCTTGGGTTCGCGGATTTTAGGTAAGGGAGCACTAGCTGGCGGTATGCCCATGTACAAATTCATCGCCAATCGGTTCCTAACGCTTACGCAAAATTTGCTGGTCAACTATAAACTCTCAGAGTATCATACCGGCTATCGTGCATTCAGTCGCGAAGTACTTGAAGGTATCAACTACAATGCGAATTCCGATGACTTTGTCTTTGATAATGAGATGCTCTCGCAGATTATCTACCATGGTTTCCATATTGCTGAAGTGACCTGCCCTACCAAGTATTTTGAGGAGGCGTCTTCTATCAATTTCCGCCGTAGCGCCAAGTACGGGCTAGGAGTGTTGCGGGTATCGATGAGCCACCTATTGCATAAATTAGGAGTGGGGAATTCGCCGATTTATCGTAAGCCGTAGGTGTGTTAACTACCGAAGAGGCCTGAGTATATCCAATTTTTTGATCCCAATAAGGCATTAAGGTAAGTATAGGCGAACTGCCACTTCGAACCGTTTCAGTCGTTGTCATTTACTCCCGACGCGATGAGTCGCGTCGCTACCGTTCATTGATGGGATAAAATTAACCAACTCAACCAAATTCACTAATTTAACTAAATCAACCACGGCCGCCAGAGCCGCAGGCCCAGCTAAATTCACTAATTCAACCAATCAAATTAACTTCCCCTCGGCCACTGAAGATTTAACGAAGGTGGCCCGGCCCCTTTTCAACCAAACTTTGTCCTGACTGAGACGCTTGACTCCCGCAATACTCCCTATTATTGTGCATTACATTCGTGATGCAAACTAACGATCAGACTGCCATATTACTTTTTAGCCGTTCTTCGCGGCAAGAAGCCCTGCACAAGCAGCTTGCGGGTTCACGCAGTTACGAAGTGAGCAAAACGCTCTTGCGTCATGTGATGCGCGAAGCTCGGAAAACGGGCTTACCTATCTCTACCTGCTTTAGTGCTCAACAAGAAGGAAATACCTTTGGCGAACGTTTGGCGAACGCCACAGAAACGGTTTTCTCACAAGGATATTCCCGCATCATTATTATCGGTAGCGATAGCCCTGGAATAGATGCTTCGCTCTTGCAGCGTGCTCATCAGCGGTTGGAAGCACAGACGGTCGTTTTTGGCCCAGCTCAGGATGGTGGCCTTTATCTTATTGGCCTATCGGCCAGTATGTACGATCGGGATTCTTTTGTAGATCTACCATGGGAAACGGAGTATTTGCACCGGTCATTTGTAACGCAATGGCATCTTGCTGGAGTTAATACTTATTGTTTACCAACACTAGTTGATTTAGATACAGCACAGCACTTTGCCACTTGGTATAGCACCATTCATAAAGGCTGGCTGCAACTAGAGTTAAGCCGTTTTATTCCGGATGACTCAGGCGTACATAAGCTTTTTCGCTATTTAGCACCAGCCTTTCGCCAAAACTTGCTTGCCTGTTCGCCACGCCGCGGACCCCCACCCTTCTTTGTTCAGTGAACCATAATTTAGGTTCCCCTTTTCTTTTCATTATTTCTTTTAGCACCATTGCCTGTACAAACTTCTGCTGTGCCGATAGCGAGCAGAGTATACCTCCATTCACACTTGAGTGGTAGCAGGTGATGAACTGCACAATGCTCACAAGTATGAAAATCTTTTACACCATAGTGGCCATGCTGCTATGTACCACGGGCTTACTAGCCCAGCAAGCCACTGTAAACGGCCAGATTACGGATGCCGTTAGTCAGGAAGGCTTACCTGGTGTTACCGTTCTTGAAAAAGGAACCACCAATGGTGTTATTACCGATCTGGATGGTAAATACGAACTCACGGTTAGTTCAGGAGAAGCCACGCTTGTTTTCTCTTACGTAGGCTACGCAGCGCAAGAAATTGGTCTCGCTAACCAAACCCAGTTGGATATTGTACTCGCCATAAGTACCACCGCACTGAACGAAGTGGTGGTTACGGCACTGGGACTAGAGCGTGATTCGCGCGACTTAGGTTATGCTGTTCAGCGTTTGGATGGGCAAGATATTGCGGATGTTAAATCACCAAACTTCGTAGATAACTTGGCAGGACAAGTGGCAGGTGTAACCATCAGTCAGGGAGCAACTGGCGTGGGGTCCACCTCAAAGATCACCATCCGTGGCGAAGCTAGTTTTACCAATAACAACCCACTCTTTGTACTGGATGGAGTACCAATTAATAACAACTCTATTCTCAACTTTACCAACGAAGCAGCAGCGGGTTTTCAAGAGGTAGACTTTGGCAACGGCGCCATGGAAATCAATGCCGACGATGTAGCCTCCGTGACCGTTCTAAAAGGACCAAGTGCAGCTGCTCTGTACGGAACCCGCGCCTCAAATGGCGTGATCATTGTAACGACAAAAGACGGTTCTGAGAGTACTGGTTTGGGTATCAGTTTTAACTCTTCCACCTTCGTGGAAAGCGCATTTCAATTACCAGAATTTCAAAACAGCTACGGGCAAGGTAACTCTGGCCAGTTTGAGTTTGTCGATGGCCTTGGTGGTGGTACCAACGATAATATCACCTACAGTTGGGGACCACGCCTGGACGTTGGTAATTTGATTTCGCAATTTGATAGTCCAGTGACCACGGCTTCTGGGCAGGTAGTTCGCGGTGGCGATGTAGCAGTACACGGTGGTGCACCCATTACGCCTACGGCCTTTGTCTCACATCCGGATAACCTGAACGATTTCTATGAGACCGGGGTAACCAGCATCAATAACCTGGCCATCGGCGCAGCCAATGAGCGTGGTAATTATCGCCTGTCGTTTACCGATATGCGTAGCAATTCTATAATTCCTGGCGTTAATCTTGACCGGCAAACAATCAGTGCCCGTTTAGGCTTTCAGCCAACGGAGCGCTTGAAACTTTCTACAGCCTTTAGCTATGTCAATTCCAGTAGTGACAATCGTCCAGCGAATGGTTATGGTTCGGAGAATGTGAACTACTCCCTAGTTGCTTGGGGCCCACGCTCTTTGGATATCGGTGCGCTACAGGATTATTGGCAGCCAGGGCTGGAGGGCATTCAGCAGTATTCATTTAACTATACCTTTTTCGATAACCCCTACTTCATCCTGGAGGAAAACCGCAATGCTTTCCAGCGAGATCGTGTTTTTGGACACTTGATGGCTACTTATGAGTTTAGTGATAAGTGGAACCTGAGTTTGCGCAGCGGAATGGATTATTCGGATGAAGATCGCCGGTTCTTACGCAACTTTAGCTCCAATCGCTTCCGCAATGGGGCATACGCCGAACATGATGTTTTTTACCGTGAAAACAATACCGACCTCTTACTCAACTTCCGCGATCAATGGGGAGACTTATCCGTAGATTTTTCTGCGGGCGGTAACCGCCTGGACCAAAGGGCTAGTACTTCTCAGGCCCAGGCTTTGAGTCTGGCGCAACCGGGGATTTTCCGCCTTAGCAATGCGGCTTCGCCGATCGAGGTATTTGAGTTTGCTTCTCGCAAACGGATCAATAGCGTGTACGGAATTGCTAAACTGGGCTACAAAGACTTCTTGTTTGTAGATATCACAGGCCGGAACGACTGGTCCAGTGCACTGGCTACGCCCACCTCAAAAGACAATACCTCTTTCTTTTATCCTTCTGTTTCAGGTAGCTTGATCTTGTCAAAAATCGTGGATCTGCCGCAAAGCATTTCCTTTGCTAAGTTACGTGCTAGCTGGGCACAGGTAGGTAATGATACTGATCCTTACCAGACTACTAGTGCCTTTGTAGCACAGACCCCGTTCAATGCCCAGCCTACCTTTAGTGCCCAGAATCTGATTGCCAACGGCAACCTATTGCCAGAGGAGACGAGCTCTATTGAAGTTGGTGCTGATTTGCGTTTTGCGGATGATCGGCTTCGCATAGACTTCACCTATTATGATGCCAGTACTAAGAACCAGATTATTGCCTTGCCAGTACCCATCTCTTCGGGTTTCACCGAGCAGGTAGTAAATGGTGGTGAGGTACGTTCGCAGGGAGTAGAAGTAATTCTTGGACTCACACCGGTATACAAAAATGATTTCCGCTGGGATGCGCAATTTAACTTTAGCACAAATCGCGCTACGGTAGAGCAATTGCCTAGTGGGATTGATCGCTTGACCTTGGCTTATTCTCGGGTATACGACAACGTCAATCAAACCGTCTGGTTCCAGGTGGAAGAGGGCGGCCGCATTGGCGACATGTACGGCACCGGCTACCTCCGCAACGAGAATGGCGACTTTGTGATCGACGACAATGGCCGCTACATTGTAGATAATAACCTCCAACTGCTGGGTAATTTCAACCCCGATTTCGTACTGGGCTTCAATAACCGCTTCACGTACAAGAACTGGAATATGGGCTTTCTGCTAGACTGGCGTCAGGGCGGTTCCATCGTATCTCGTACCCTCTCGCTGGCCGCCGTCGGTGGGCAATTGATCGAAACCTTGGATCGACCAGAGGAGGGCATCGTATCAGAAGGGGTAGTAAACACGGGCAGTGCAGAAAACCCGGTGTGGACCCCCAACACGGTGGCTAGATCCGCAGAAAGTCACTATCGCCAATTCTACGATCGCAACCACGAGGAAAACAATACCTATGATGCTTCCTACTTGAAAATTCGGGAGTTTAGCATCGGCTACACCTTCGCCAATAAAGGCAGTTTCTTCCAGGATGGCCGTTCACTGAGCCTGACACTTGTTGGGCGGAATCTCTACGCCTTCTCAGCTATTCCACACTTCGATCCGGAGCAATTGGCTGTGCAAGGCACGCAGTTCGTCAGCGGTGTAGAAGACATGAGTTATGCAACAACCCGGAGCTGGGGACTAAAACTCGGCTTAAACTTCTAGAGACCAGTTGAACACACTGAGTAGTGAATGAAGAGAGATGTTCCTACCGTGATCCCGATTTTCAATCGGGAGAACTTCAACCGCGAGCACAGCGAGCTTTCACCGCGAACGGAGTGAGCTTCACACAAAAAATGAAACAATGACACACACAAAATATATGCTTCTGATCCTGCTGGCAATCGTCGTCAGTGCATGTACAGAAGACTTTGAAGAAATTAATACCAATCCTAATTCGCCGATTGAGGTGCAGCCTAGTCTGTTACTTCGTCAGGTGATTTATGATTACGGGGAGGAGATGTCTTATGAAGGCTTTGTAGCTGGAAACTTATTGGGCCAGTATTTCACGGCTATCGATTTCAATTTGTTTGACCGTCACAGTTTGACGGAGCCACAATTTGGGGGTAACCCATGGCCCGTTCTCTACACTAATTTGCGCGATAATGAGCTCATCTTGGAACAAGTGAAAAGCAATGTGGCACTGGCCGTCTACGAAGGTCCGGCTTTGATTATGAAAGCCTATCTGACTATGGCGCTGACCGATATCTACGGTGATGTTCCTTACAGCGAGGCATTACGTGGCGCAGAAGGTTTGGTAACGCCAGTTTATGATGGGCAGGCGGATATCTATCAAGCTACCGGTGGAATTTTGGATAACCTCAGCAATGGTATCGCCACTATCGAAAGTTATCAGGGGAGTATTCCATTGGAGGGGGATATTCTCTTTGGTGGCGACCTCAATGGCTGGGTCCGCTTTGCCAATTCGCTCCGCATCAAAGCACTAGTACGTATTTCTGGTCAAGCGGATGTGGCAAGTGAGTTGCAAAGCATCTACGATGCTGGAGTATACTTAAACGACAACGCCCAGAATGCCATTTTTGACTTTACGGATGGCCAGCCCAACAATTTCCGTATGGCGAATCTGCGAGCGGGTGATTTCAATCTCTTCATTATGTCAGAAACGATTGAGGAGCTTCTGACCGAATTGGATGACCCTCGCCAAGAAGTGTGGTTTCGCCCTATCGGAAACGATCTTACTCAGACGACCTACGCCGGTCTGTTGAACGGTCCAGATGCCTCTCAGACTTCGATTTCGGTAGCTGATTTTTCCCTTACGGGAACCATTTTTCGCGAACGAACTGGTGACCTAGATGCTAACTTCCTCACCGCCTGGGAAACGCATTTCTGGCTAGCCGAAGCTGCCGAGCGTGGCCTGATCAGTGCCGACGCGCAAGCCCTATATGAATTGGGCGTGGAGCAAGCTTTCGCCTACTGGCAAACAAGCTTACCTGCGGATTATCTAAGCAGTGGCCCCGCCGCCTATGGTGCGGAAGGTGCTAACAAAATAGAGCAGATCATTACCCAAAAGTGGCTGGCGAATATCATCAACGGCTACGAAGGTTGGATTGAATATCGTCGTACTGGCTTCCCTGCCTTGAAGACCATCTCGGCAAGCCTAAATAATGATTTGATTCCCGTACGCATGCCCTACCCTACGGATGAGGCCGCGCTGAATGCTGCCAATTTTTCTGCCGCAGCAGGTGCTACAGACGGAAATAGCGTGAATGCCCGCGTTTGGTGGGACGTAGACTAGGTCGGAAGTGGGAAATGGGAAGTGGGAAATACTTTACTTCCCACCTCCGCCTTCCGATCTCCGATCACAATAAGAAGCAATGGATCAGGTACTTCTCTGGCAGTGGATTTTAGTAGCCGGCTTCGGCTTGCTGTTTTTCTTCATCGCACCGATATCGCGTACGATGGCCAGCTTTTTCAGTGCCAGTTCGGGAGAGGGGCGTCAACCTAACGCTTTCTTGCTGACTAGTAGTTTGGTGATCTCCTGGATCTTTGCCAAGTCTATCACCAACGCCGCTAATCTGGGCCTGAGCTTTGGTATCGTAGGTGGCGTTGCCTACGCGGTGTACTACCTGTCATTTATTGTGGCGGGTATTATCATCTATCAGCTGCGGGTGGAGGGCAAGTTTGCCAGCATTCACGATTTTCTTGGAAAACGTTTTGGGCGTTCGGCGGTGGTTGTCTTTTCCTTATTAGTTGGAATTCGGTTGTACAATGAGGTATGGTCCAATACAATGGTCATTGGGAGTTACTTTGGTGATGCGGGTTCCGCTCAGTACTACGCGGCAATCATAGTTTTTACCTTGCTCACCCTGGCTTATACCCTTAAAGGTGGACTCCGAAGTTCCTTGCTGACGGATGCCATTCAGATGGTCTTGTTTGGGGTGTTGCTCTTTGTTGTGCTAGGACTTATTATGCCGAAGACAGAAGGAGGCCTCACAACTTACCTTTCTTCTGGTGAGTGGGGATTAGCTACTGGCATCAACTTGCTTCTCGTTGCATTCATTCAGATATTCAGTTATCCTTTTCACGATTCGGTGATGACGGATAGGGGATTCATCAGTGATCCCCAAACCACGCGCAAGAGTTTCTTCTGGGCAGCAGTCATTGGGTTCATTTGCATTCTGTTCTTCAGCTTTGTGGGGATCTTTGCTCGCCAAGAAGGCCTAGAAGGGCAAGCGGCAGTAGAGGTAAGTAAGCTGTTGGGTGTTGGTGCTATGTTGGTGATGAACTTCATCATGGTTACCTCGGCCGCCTCCACTTTGGATTCTGCTTTTTCATCCGCCGCGAAAATGGCGGTAGTAGATTTGGGAACGCCGCAACAACAAACCGTAAGTCGTGGTCGCTGGATTATGATATTTTTTGCGGTAGCAGGGACCCTACCCATTTTTGCCAACCCAGAAATCCTGTCTGCCACAACGATTAGTGGCACTATGGTGTTAGGATTGGCACCAGTGTTTCTCTTGTGGCGGGTGAAGGCAGGAGCACTTTCCTTTCACCTGGCAGTAGGTGTTGGCGTAGTCTTGGGAATACTACTGGCGCTTGGAGCCATGCCTGAAAGCTGGATCTGGTTCCCCGGGAAATATGGCGATTTGTTAAGTGTGAATATTCTGGGGACTGTGCTTTGTTTCTTACTGTTTTTGTTACCTGTAGGACTACGGAGCAGTAAGAAAAAACACTCCTAACTAGTTCCGCGGGATTCATCCCGCAGTGGGAATTACGGCGGGATGAATTCCGCGAAACCAAATAGTAAAGGATTATAAATTTATGCATGACCAAACCTCCATCCAGGTAAAAGACATCGGCGAACTCAGCGGCCCACTCCTCCTCTTTGGCGGTGTGTACAGCAACCTGCAAGCCCTGGAGCAAATGATGGCAATTGCCAAGGAGCAAGGTTTCCAACCCGAGCAAATCATCTGTACGGGTGATGTGGTGGGCTATTGCGCTAGACCAGAAGAAGTGGTACAGGCTATCCGTGATTGGGGTGTCCATTGTATTGCCGGAAACGTAGAACTACAGCTACGGGACGGGGAAGAAGATTGCGGCTGTGATTTCAATGACGGGAGTCGTTGCGACATTTTTTCTCGCCAGTGGTACCCGTATGCTCAGTCGGTGTTGAGTAAAGAGGCGATTGAGTGGATGCATGCGTTACCGCATCACATCGTTTTTCGCTACGCAGGATTACGAGCGCGAGTTGTGCATGGATCAGTAGATCAGGTTTCAGGTTACGTGTTTCACTCAACGCCTTGGTCAGAGAAAAACGACCAGTTGCAGAAAGGAGAGGCCGATCTCATTATTGGAGGCCACTGCGGATTGCCTTTTAACCATACGAAGGAAAGTAAGTATTGGTTGAATCCAGGAGTTATTGGTATGCCGGCCAACGATGCGACGACTCGCGTTTGGTATATGACTTTAAATGACAAGAATGGCCTTCATTTCACCCACCATTCTTTCGATTATGATCATAATGTTGCCGCCACACAAATGCGGGAAAAGCGTTTGCCAGAAGCCTACGCACTAACGCTGGAAACAGGACTCTGGGATAATTGTGAAATCCTACCGGAACAGGAAACTGCAGCTCAAGGAGAGAGGATTGATCTCTAACAATCAATCCTCATTCCAAAGTCCACGGTACAAGGTACTTGGCTTTCTTGCCATGTCCGCTGTACGGGGTACTCCGGCAGGCGCGGCGCGAAGCTTCAGCAAAGGCAAGGTACGTAGTACTTAGATTTGATGAATTTCAAGTCAGTCTTATACCAAGTACCAATTACTAATTACCAAGTACTGTGGGTTTTGCACAAGCTCGCTGCCGATAAAGCAAAGAGATGAAAGTCAAAACTCACATTTATCAAAGTTCATATTGGTAACCCACCAGTGCTTGTAAGCTCATACCTTGTTCTTGCCCCCGGCTTTGTATGCTGTAGCTAGCCATCGTGCCAATGCGTAAGCTACCTTCACCAACATCACTTAAAATATAGCCGAGTTGCAGACCTGTTCTAAAACTAGAGTCTAGGCTTAAGCCCAACCAGAAAGTATCATACTGCTCATACTGAATACCCAGTTGAAAATGGGTGATATTGTTGGCTGCGTAAAGCACCTGCAGGCTAGGTTCGATGAAAGAATAGTCTTGTTCAAAATGATAGCCAATCAAGCCAAAGCCGTGAAAACTTCGGTCGAAGTTCGCCAACTCATTTACCGTTTCGAATCGCAACTCACCAGGCACAAGCTGCTGTGCCGCTAAACCAGCGAAAAAATAGGGCTCATCGTAATCTTCTACATCCGCGTTGGTATAGAAAATGCCCATCCCAAAGTTGAGCTGCTGACTACTGCCTTCCATACTCCCCAGTAAAAAATCGCTAGGATCATCGGCATTTAAGGAAGTCGCATCAAAACGGAACCGACTACCGTTGGCCATGATGCCAATCGCTAATCGTTGGTTGTAACCAAGCTCCAGTTGATAAGCGTACGATAGAGAAATACCGGTTTGCTGCAAAGGACCCGTTTCATCCTGCTGTAGCCGCAGCCCCAGGCTCATGTGTTGGGGCACTAGCGGTGCTTGAAAATCCGCCATTAAGGTGGCTGGTGCGCCTTCAAAACCCAACCATTGTTGGTGGTAAACAGCCTGCGTTTCCATATAGGTCCACGGCGCCGTCATGGCCGGGTTCCAGGCAGATAAGGTGGAGCGAAAGGCCATGGTATGTGGCAACTGTTGGGCTTTGGCCCAAAGTGGAAGTAAGGCTAGAAGTAATAGTAAGTGTCGCATAGGGTTTTGAATTAAGGGTGAACAACGGTTAAGCTGCTTTTGATCGGGGCGGCAGTGGTGCCCACTTGCAGTACGTAGTAGTAGACTCCGGCGGGGAGGAGCTGGCCATTAAAGGTGGCGTCCCAATAGAGGCCATCTTGCTGGTAGTTGGGTTTGCTGAAAAGCAGGTCCCCCCAACGATTAAAGACGGATAGCTGGTTGGCGGGGTAGTTGTCCAAACCGCGGAAGAAGAGGACATCATTCTTCCCATCTCCGTTAGGAGAAAGAAAATTGACAATGTTTACATCTAATTCAGGTGCTTCTTCTACTTGTATGTTGAGCGTCTCCGTGAGTACACAACTTTCGGGTGAGACGATGTCAACCGAAACGGTTGTGGTGCTAAGTGGCATCACTAGAGGATTTGGGCAATCAGTGCAAGAAAAATCAATTGCTCCAGCCCATTGGTAGGTCGTTCCACCTGTGGCGATCAACTCCAAGGGTTCTCCAGCAACAATGGTAGTATCAGGCCCCGCCGAGGTAGGAAATTGGATGAGTTCAATCAGTACTGTATCGCTCAGTACACAACCTTCATCACTGGTAGCGGTAAGGGTATAGGTACCGTCAATTGATACTGCTAGTTCGGGATCATCACTACCCGTGTTTTGTCCATCGAGGGTCCACTCATAAGTGGCAAAGCTGCCATCTGCGATGAGGAAGTAGGCAATTTTGGGACAAATGCTGGTGTCTGGACCTAAGTCTAATTCGGGTATGCTTGCTACAGTTAGCTGTAAAGCATCGCTTGCAGTACAGCCTTCCATATTCGTAACCACAACCTCATAGGTTCCTGCTTGATCTACTTCGAGATTAGCGGTTGTGTTGCCTAAAACTTGCCCATCTTGGAACCAGTTGAAGCTTACATCAGCAGAAGCTTCGGCTAGGATGGTTGCGGTTTCTCCGGGGCATAAACTAATGTCTTCCCCCAGGGAAACGGTAGGTGCGTTGGCTTGCGCTACCTCTACGAGAGTATCCAACTCGCAACCAAGGTTATCTTGAATCGTGATTGTGTAGGAGTCGCCCATTAAGTTCGTTGCAAGATTATTAGTGCTGAAGCCGGTGCCGAAGTCATATTGATATGGAGGAGTCCCGCCATCCGCTTCGATCTCAATACTGCCGGTGTTGGTATCGCAATCGCTGTCTTGTACGCTTGAGTTGGAAACTTGTAAGGGTGGAGGTGAACTGATGGTATAGACCATTGTAAATACTTCGCCAGCTTGGTCGGTAACGGTGAGTTCATAGTCGCCCGATGCTAGATTGTCAAGTTGGTTAGCAGTGCTGGTAAAGCCATTCGGGCCAGTCCAATTAAACTCATAGGGTGTAACACCTCCACCTACACTAGGCGTAATACTACCTTGGCTTTCGCCGAAACAGTTGTTGTCCACCGTGGAGACGGATACATCGAGCGGTTCGGTCTCGGATTCAATGGTTACAGCACCATCTATTAGCTCTCCTTCAACTTCCAGGATGTCTATACCTTCTATTACCCCAATTTGGATAGGAGTAGGCGCATCAATAAAGGAGATGGGGGAGCTTTCTCCGGCTTCGCCGAGTACCTGAAATTGTAAAGCAAAAATGGTGGTTTCGTCAGCTAGTGAAACACCGGCAACCTGCCCGTCGAACCAAACAAAAGTGAGCCTTCCCTGATCGACTTCCGGTTCTCCGAAGTTAAACTCCGAAAGACCCGGTAAACCATAGGCCTCGTTGCCGAGGTATTGAATAATGGTAGGGTCCCATTGTAAAGTGAATTGGACGCTCACAACATCTGTGAATTGCCATACTTGTACGGGCACACTGATCGTGGCCCCAACGGTGGCAGTCTCCTCACTAACCCGAATTTCAGGAGTTTGGGTGTGGGCAGGAAGGAGGTGGAAAAATACAATTAGAGTGAGGACAATGTATCGCATGGTCTTAGGTTATATAGGGCTCTTGGAATGGGGTAATCAGACCACTATCAAAATCCAAGAGGTTTGTTCTGTAAAGACCACCCTGGCACTAATTTGCATTAGCGGCCAGGGTGGTTATTATTAGACTTGATCAGCTGGTACTGAATGAGCGAGAGCGAAGTGAATTTCGTTCTGAACAAGGCGAAAAACGTAGGCGATGCCTTAGCATCAACGAGGCTTTTCAACGAAGTGCAGGATGAAATTTACCGCTAGTAGCCATTTGAGTATCCTGCTGAACAAGTCTATGAGCCAACCTTTTTATTTTAGGGCTGGAAAATGATCTTTTGCGTCTGCACAAAGGTGCCAGAGCGGAAGACCAGGTAGTACAAGCCCGCATTAGGGAACTCGTTAGCATCCAGGCGAAGCTGATGATCACCAGCAGCAAAGTTGTTTTGCTGGAACCAAATACGCTTTCCATTCAGGTCGCGTACTTCCATTTCAACAGGAGCAGCTTCCGGTAGCGAGAAGCGAACGATCGCCTGCTCACGGAACGGATTTGGAGCTACTGGTACCAAGCTAATGGCTGCCGGAATAGTCGTTGAAACATCAGTCGTAACCTCCGTACGGTAGTCGGAATGAATTTCCAGCGCAGCACCGATATTGGTGTAACCCACCGAGCGCATAGACGATACATTGGTCTGTACTCGTTCCTGCAGTTCAATTCCTGTAGCATCGCCACTGAAGCGCAGCGTGAATAGGATCTCATCTGCTTGCAATTCCCAACCGTCTACGTTTCCGGTAGGATCAAACCAAAGGGTTTTGATCACGCCTTCACTGAGTTGCTGCTTGCCAAAGTAGGTCTCGTTCAAGCCAGGTAGGCTACCAGGAATCACTTCCACTAACTCCATCTGATATTGGTCGAACCAAATGTCAAATTGATAAGCAGAAATAGTGGTGTATTCCGCTGAGCGGAACTGCACCAGGCGTTCTCCATATTCGTTGACCGTTTCAGTGATCACCAGGTTCAGGTTGCCGTCCTCTTCTTCCAAGCCCATGGCAGAGTTGTTCACGTCACCAAGCTTCATAGCAATGAAGTCATTGTTGGCCGTGTCGCGGCGCAGCATATCAAAATCAATGCTTTCCGGGAAGGCCTCCACTACTGGATTCGTTGGATTTAGGAAGGTGTACTTCTGATCCACAAAACGCCAAGAGTTGAAGTCTGGGAACTCCGTAGTAATATTCAAAATCAACTGCTGAATCTTCACCAGGTCAATACCGCTCACCAGACCAGAAACGTCTACATCAGCAGCGATGATCTTGTACGGAGAATCCAACATCTGTACATTCAGGATATGGCGCTGAATAAGTGCCAGGTCAAGTGCGGTAACGCCATCTACATGGTTGGTGTTCCGCGTTGGAGTCACGCTATAGTCTTGGCCAGCGGTGATGTCGAAGAAGGCATAGTCTCCGGCGGCGTCCGTCATGGTAGAAGGCTGATCCGTGCAGTCTACGATTACCTCGTCCAGTGGCTGACCGTCTTCTCGGTACACAGATCCCATGATGTCCACTTTAGCCAGGATACAAGCCTCACCAGCGTTAAGCAGATAAGGTACTGCTCCAACTATACCACCGTTGATGGCGCCCACTTCCACGAAGGTGGGGTTGTCATCCATGAACACGGCGGTACATTCATCTACAGTAGAAAGTAGCTCTACCTGGATGGTATAAATCTCCGTTCCATCAGGTACTGTAACGCCGGTAGCACTAAACCAAACCGAGGTAATGGTCTCATCATCAGCCAGGTTAAAGTCGGTATTGTCCAGCTCGGAGAGGTTGAAGTTGTTGATACCCACCAAACGAGCCACAGCAGGGTCTGCTACATGGATCGATTTCTGGAAGGAAACGATATCCGTGAAGTTTTCAACGCTTACCGGGATTTCAACGATCTCACCCGGCTGACCCGTAACGGTGCCGATATTAAAGGTGATTACGCCAGTTGAGGTTACGTCTACCGTAACCGACTCACAGGAAGTGTTGTCACCGCAATCATTCGTTGCGGTCAGGCAAACGGTATAGGTGCCTGGGGTAAGGTAGTTGTGTGTTGGGTTCTGTTGCGTTGAACTCATACCATCGCCAAAGTCCCAACTCCAGGAAGTAGGTGTTTCCGTAGAGTTGTCGGTGAAGCTTACTTCCAACTCATTAGCTGCGGAAGTGAAGCCAGCAACCGGAGCATTACTACCATTGTCTATGACCTCGGCATCGGCAGTAGCCGTACAGCCGTTGGTACCTGTAACGGTAAGTGTATAAGTGCCAACTGCATTAACCGTTGGGTTCTGTTCGGCAGAGGTAAACATATTCGGGCCAGTCCAGGCATAAGTAACACCCGTGCTGGTGGAGCTACCCATTAGTTGGACAGTTCCGGTGCCACAATCCAGAGTTCCGCCGTTTGCGGTAACCATCTCAGGTACATCAAAATCTTCCACAACTTCCACCGCTACCGTGGCCGTACAGCCATTAGGAGCAGTAGCTTCCACCGTGTAGATGCCAGGAAAAGCTGGATTGAAATTAGGGTTCTGTTCCATTGTTGTGGCGCCATCAGGACCCGTCCATAGGTAGGTTACACCAGGAGTGGTGGAGTTGGCCGTTAACACGAACGGACCACCTGTGTTCGTACAATCCATCACAAAGCCAGTAGCGGTAAGGTCAGGTGCGTTGGCATCTTCGTCCACGTCGGCGGTAGCTGTAGCGGTACAGCCGTTGGGGGCTGTTACGGTAAGGGTATAGGTACCCGCCATTGTTGCCAACGGATTCTGGTCAACAGAGCTAAATCCATCCGGTCCACTCCAATTGTAAGCTGCACCAGCAGTGGTGGAGTTACCCATGAGTTGTACACTTCCGGTAGCACAGTTTAGCGTGCCACCTGTAGCCGTAGCATCAGGGAGGTCGGTGTTTCCGGTAACGGTAGCTATTGCGGTAGCGATACAGCTGTTGGTGCCGGTATAAGTTACCTCATAGTCACCTGCAAGGCTAACGATTGGGTTCTGTTCACTAGACATAAAACCGTTTGGCCCGGTCCAGCTATAGCTTCCGCCTGCTGGGTTACCATCGGCAGTTAATTGTACACTTGCGTTCGTACAATCCAACATGCCGCCGGTGGCAGTCAGGGTAGGAGGTGTAAAGTCGCCAACTACTGTTACTGTCATGCTAGCCGTACAGCCATTGGGGGCAGTTACTACTACAGTTAAGTTGCCAGGGCCAAAGACTTCCGGGTTTTGCTCGGTACTTGTTCCTCCAAATTCGTCGGCCCATAGGTAGGTGACTGCAGGCGTGGTGGAGTTTGCAGTAACGAAGAACGGTCCAGGGCCGCAGTCAATGGTTGTTCCCATCGCTGTTAGGTTTGGTACGTCAGCATCCTGATCAACTTCTGCTTCAGCAGTAGCTGTACAACCGTCAGGACTCGTAACGGTCAAGGTATAAGTACCTGGCATAGTTACCGATGGATTCTGATCAGGGCTGGTAAATCCGTTCGGTCCGGTCCAACTGTAGCTTACGCCAGGAGTAGTGGAGCTGCCCATTAATTGTACACTGCCCGTGGCACAACTCAATGTTCCGCCAGTGGCCATTGCATCAGGAGCAGTTCCATCTGTAATGGTGATATCATCAATTGCACAACAACCATTGCCACCACTAACGGTAACACTGTAGGTGCCAGCAGTGCTCACTTCAATCGTTTGCGTAGTTTCTCCGGTAGACCATTCATAACTCAAGCCAGGGTTGCCAGCATCCAGTGTGATGGCGCTACCGCAAACGCTTTGGTCTGGACCAAGGTCTACGGTGACGTCATTGGTCACGAAGATGGTAAAGTCATCAGTTGTCTCGTTTCCGCAGGCATCAATTACTGAAAACTGGTAGTTGTATTCGATAATCGGATCAGGTACACAACCCACTACCGTACCCGGTGGGAGGATGGTAATCAGACCAGTTAAATCTCCGTCACAGGCGTCCGTTGCCATCAAGTTGGCAAAGAGATCGGTTTCACTTGGGAAAGGATCATCACAGGCAATGGTGATGTCATTAGGTACGCCGGAAAGCACAGGGACTTGCGTATCGTTCAGGTTGATGGTAATGGTAAAGAAGTCTGGATTAGAGTTACCACAATTGTCAACGGCTTCGTAAGTATAAGTGCCGGAAGAGGCATTGCCGCCAGCACAGGTAATACCACTGGTAGTCTGCACTTGGGTGACTATTGCCGTTCCACAGGCATCAGTAGCGGTTGGTAGGTTAGCAGCCAGGATAGCATCTAGGTTGTCACCACATTCGGCATCAATAACGAGACTAAGGCTTGGGCTGTCCCATTCAGGAGCTTGTGTGTCTACCACCTCTAGCATGAAACTGGCAAGGGCAGTTTGATTGCAGGCATCCGCTACGAAAAATTCGTACTGGTAGGTTTCAATGGGCTCGCCAAGGCTACAATCACCAATGAAAATCTGAACATCAGTGAAGATGTCACTGGTGATGTCTACTCCATTACCGTCGAAAGCAAAGATGTCTACCCCAAGCTCAAAGCTTGGAAGTGGGTCGCCACATTCTACCACTACGGTGTTAGCTGGAACGCCTGTGAAGGTGGGGGGATCTGGTTGCAGTACCGTCAGATTGACTACGTAAGGTTCGGTATTGCCACAATCATCCGTAGCGGTAAAAGTAATTACGTAGTCGCCAGGAGGATACAAGCCACTGGCATCTTCATTAGGGTTGGTAGCGAAAGGAGAGTCATTAGTAATGCTCACGTTGCCACAAGCATCCGTAGCAGTTGTAGATAGACCAATCACTGCTGCTGCACAGGTGCCAGGATCTACACTTAAAGTGATGTTCTGGTTGGGGCCGGTGGTGAATGTTGGGGGCGTAGTATCACTGATGGTCACCGAAACGGTGAATTGCTCGGCAGAAACATTGCCACAGTCATCCACTGCTTCGTAGACGTAGTTTTGTTGTGCGGTATTACCACAAAGTGCGGTGCTGGTGCTATTGACAAGAACAATAGTAACTGTACCCAGGCCGCAACCATCCGAGGCTGTAGGTAGATTAGCGGCTAGTAAAGCATCAATGTCGTCTCCACATTCTGCGTTTAAAGTCAGACTCAATGATGGGTCATCAAATACAGGAGGAGAAGTATCGATCTGGGTGATGACCCAGTCTACTTGAGCGCTATTGTTATTGGCATCAGTAACAACGTAAGTATTCGTAATAATCTGCACTGGGCCACCACCTGAACAGTCCTGAGGATCAAAGGTGGTTCCTAAGAGCTGAATGTTAGTGCTGATATCCCCATCACAACCGTCAGCAGCTACGATGTCAACACCAGGCGTTAGCGGTGGTGGAAGCGGGTCAGAACATTCGATTGTGATGTTATTGACCAACAAGGTGATAGTTGGTGGATCTAGATCAGGATCACATGGATCTGGCACAATAGCAGCGCAGCTTGATAAAGGTGAGGTGTTAAAATTGAGCGGGTCATAAGCTAAGGCGGTAATAATGTCACCTTCGTTAAATCCTGCCGCAGAACCCGACCAGTTACCACTACCGTCAGCAGTGACTTCTCCGAGATAAGTTCCTTGACATGCTGCACCCGGACAAGCACTGTTATCCTGTAGATAGACTTGAACAATGGCGCCTGGAGTGGCTGTTCCACTGAACATGGTCAGGAATGGCTCCGTGATGGTTGGCGCAGGGAAGTTGCCATTTCCGCCAGGGCCAATATTGATAGCGTTAAACTGATTACAGATAAAGTTATTCTGAGAAAAAAGATTGTTCTGCGCCGCACCATCCGTGAGGATTCCAGTGGCATTGTTCGCAATCGTATTTCTAAGCAGTTGGTTGTTGGATGTTTCCTGCAGGTAGATGCCGGAAGTAGGAGTACCATAGTTATCTCCGACTGCATTGGTGCCGATGAAGTTATCGGCTATTCTGTTGAAGCTGGAACCGGGTTCCAGGATGGTTATAATGTTGTCAATAACATTATTGAGTCCCCCCATGGTGTTTTCAAAAATATCTAAATCGCGAGAAGAGCCTTGTACCCATATCGCGTTAGCATCTAATGAATTTGCAGTACCATCTTCATCAATGTTCAATAAACATTGCGAGATAGTAGCAAATTGAACGCCGACAATAAAGATTTGGGCGAAATCATTTTCTGTAGCAATGCATTGGAAAATATTCGAGTTGGTTGAACCCGATAAGGAGATGCCGTTGTCGACAAAGTTTACAATTCTCAAGCCAAGGATTTGATTTCCTGCGGCCGAAGCAGTGATTCCTACGGATACCGAACCTGCACCATCTAAACTAATGAGCGGTGTTCCGGCATAGCCCGGTTGGCTTGTACCATATACAGCGACATCGTCATCACTTAAGGCAGGTAACTGCGTGCTCAAGTTAATGGTGTGCGCTCCACCTCCGTCAATATCAAAGAAGATGTCATCGATAAAGATATCCGCATTCGCGCATTCAATAGCCGCTCGTAATGACCCAGGGCCGCTGTCGTCGGTGTTAAGCACATAAAGAGAAGTCAAGGCATGCTCAAAAGCACCCATGTCTACGGCACACACCTTTAAGCGTTCCGTTCTGTCAATATCTACGTCTAGCGTTTCCGCTGAGTTGCCATCCCCATCTACATCAAGAATATCAGTTGGTAGTAGTGAGGCGTCAGCAGCATTGATAGCAGGTGAGCTATCAGTAAGGCGATAATTTCCCCCTGCTGCGTTGAAAAAGCGAGGGTCGCCAGTGATGTTGCTATTAGTGCCAGCGGTGAGGCCTGAACCGGTGTAGTCCGTGATCAGGTTATTGCTGGCAGTAGCTGCTGCTCCGAGGAATATATCAGGGGCGTTGGCATTGGTGTTGTTGGCAATAATGTTGTTATTGTAGTCAACTGCACCCGCTGATGGATCATGATAGATACCGCCACCATTACTGCCCGCCGAGTTATCGGCAATAGTGCAGTTAGTGATCGGACCGTTAGCATTGAAGGCTATTGATATGGCACCACCATTACTAGGCGATGAATTATTATAGAAAAGACAATTGATAACCGAGAAGTTACCATTGGTGTTGAGGTCTAATGCACCGGCCTGGGCGGTGGATGTGTTGTTGATGAAGTTGCAATTAACAAAATTACCGGTTCCAAATGCAACAGAAACGGCACCACCATTTCCGCCAATGTTATTGCTAAAGGTACAATTGGAGGCATTTAGCGTACCGATGGAAATCTCAATAGCACCACCAAAGGCAGCAGGTGCATTGGCGTTGGTCATCTCAACCTCTAATAAATTAACTACTGCGCTGGAGTAAACACCAAAGATTCGGCTATTGCCATTACCGTCGATGGTCACACCAGGGCCAGTAGCGTCGAGCGTCATGTTTTTGGTAAGGTCAATTTGACCGGAGGTCAGTACAATTGGTCCACCAACATTAAAGTCAATGGTGCCACCAGCAGGTATGTCGATGACCGCCTGCCGTAGCGTGCCCGGCCCACTATCAGCCGTACTGGTTACGGTGATTTGCGCCATGGTCCATAACGGCACCAACAAGACGCACCAGAGTAATTGTAATCTGTTCATAATCTTACGAGGGTTTAATGTGTTAGCCGAAATGGGTGAGGTGTAATACCAAGGGTTTCGGACAACAAAGTGATAGGGGTAGCGATAGCAATTACATCTCTACCCGAAATGAATTTGGTTATCGATGCAATAGTATTGGCAGTTCCGCAAGATTGAAATGGTGCCCCGGTCTCGGGCACCTAAGGAGGGGTAATGAGCAGTTTAGGGGAGGTAAGTGGTAAAGGAGAAGTTTAGCCGGAAAGAGGCGTTCGGGTTTGACATATGTAATTAGACTAGATCAAAGCAGACGAATGCAGGTGTCTTCTATTTATGCCGATACACCTGATGTGTTCCAAAAGAAAACAGCTCAATAGCGCCATCAACATGAGCGCCTAGTTTTTCAGCGAGCTTTATGGATGGTTCGTTTTCTTGGGCAATATAACTGACTAGGGAGCTAATTTCTGTGGATTCCATTGCCAGTTGTTTTAGGGCAGACGCTGCTTCGTAGGCAAACCCTTTACCTTGCCCTTCCGGTAAAAACCAATACCCTAATTCTGGCTCTGGCCAATCGGGAGAATTCCAAAGTCCAACGGCTCCTTGCAATTGGTCCGTTGCCTTATCCACTACCGCCATGTAGGAATAGCCATACAATTGAAAGTGGCCAATGTAGGTAGCCATTACCCGCCAAGCTTCTTCGGATGATTTCACCCCACCCACGAAGCGTGTGTTTTCCGGAGAGGCAAAAAAGGTGGATAGGGCGGGGAAGTCACTTTCTTTCCATTGTCGGAGGCGTAATCTTTCAGTGGTAATGTTGTTAATCAGCATCTGATTTGAAATTAGATTGAAAAACAATGGCCATTGCTTATTCAAAGAAGGCATCGTTCACAAATAAAGTTTCCGATGTTCAATCTGTACTGTACCTTTTTCTTCCAGGCTTTTGATGGCCCGAATAACAGTTTCAACTCTAAGGCCCGTTAGGTTTGCAATCGTTTGGCGGGTAATGTCGACCAGAAAACGTTCTTTTTGCCCAGCCTTCTTTTTTAGGTATTGCAGGAGCGTCATAATCCTGTGTTCCGCCTCGTAGCCTTTCATTTCTCGAGCTAAAATGGCTTTAAATCGCAAACGATTAGATAGAATACTTAGCAGATTGAGGCTTACTTCTACATGATCTGTAAGCAACTGCATCAGGCGATTTTTTTCCAAGCAAATTAAGAGTAGATCTTCTACGGCCTGTGCATTGGCGGGAAAAGTGAAGTCACCAAGGATGGCGGGTTCTCCAAAGCTTTCGCCGGTTTTGAATAAGCCTTGGATGATCTCTTGTCCATCGGCTGTGTAGTTATTCATTTTTGCGGTTCCCTGAACTACCTGATAGTAGAAAACAGCCCTTCCA
Source organism: Bacteroidota bacterium (assembly GCA_038528965.1). Classification (GTDB taxonomy): domain Bacteria; phylum Bacteroidota; class Bacteroidia; order Chitinophagales; family Saprospiraceae; genus Lewinella. Next base: position 65,995 of record JBCBEC010000016.1, read on the forward strand.
TTGCTTATGGTGCTGCTATTGAATTTTTGATGAAAGGAGCATTGGTAAATATTCCTTGTACGAAAGTAAAGAAGAATGGAAAAGATTAGATTTGAGACCATTGAAAAGAACGATCGCTTTAAAGTACTCCGTGGTACGGGGCCTTTGGGCGCGCAAATGAAACCCCATATTGCTGATCGGGATGGCTTTTTGATTGTGGAGGACGGTCAGATCCGTTTTGACCTTAACGGAGAAGATCACCCCATGAATGAAGGAGATTCCATTCGGATTCCTGCTAGTACCATACATCACTTAAGCGCTACCAAGGATTGTAAGCTTTTGTTGATGTTGGATACGGCGGTGAAAATTCGCTTTGTTGAAAACGCCTAAACTCCAGGTAACCCTCTTGATTGAAAAATATTTGTCATGAATTCAGCGCAAAGAAAATTATGAATTAAGAACCTAATGCAGTTATTAAATTCCAGAGCAGCGGTCTCGTTACTGATCCATACTTTTTACAGCCGAGTGCGAAAAGATGAGCTCATCGGCCCTATTTTCAACGACCAGATCAAGGACTGGGATGCTCATCTAGAGCGCCTGACTGATTTTTGGGAAACCAACCTCCTCTTTGTTCGCCGTTACAAAGGCAACCCCATTCAAGCACATATAGAGGTAGACCAAAATCACGAGATTATCTCAGAGCACTTTGGCCGTTGGCTCCAGCTATGGTACGAAACCATTGATGCGTATTTTGAAGGCGATAATGCACATGTTGCCAAGAATCGGGCGCGGAATATGTCGACTCATTTATTTATGAAAATCTATGCGGCGCGGACAGCATAACCATGGTGTAGGACCTAGGGTCTTCAACCTTATACAATCATCTTCCTAATGTTATCCAGATAACTTCTACTAACCTTTACCATGTCGCTATTGGTCATGATCAATTCGTAGCTAGAAGGATACGTGTAGGCCTCCTTAACTTGGTTGATGTTTATTACGGCAGAGCGGTGTACTCGAATGAATTGGCGTGGGTCTAGTTTTTGTTCTAGTTTAGAAAGTCCATAGCTGGTCAAGTGGGAACCCTCTTTTAGAATCAACTTCGCATAATTACCATCCGCCTGAATGTAGATGATGTCATTGACCGGGATGTTGATTAACTTGTTTCTTAGTGAGACCAAGATATTGGTCAGAAAGGCCTCCTTTTCGTTCAACCCATTCACGAGCGTTTGAATCTGGGTAAGATAACTTTTGTCATTGGCCATGATTTTCTCAATGGCTTCATCAAAGCGTTCTTGTTTAAAGGGTTTGAGTAAATAGTCGACAGCATGCAAGTCAAAAGCCTTTAAAGCGTACTGGTCATATGCGGTGGAGAAAATGATCTGTGGCATCTCATCCAGGAGTTGGAGTACTTCGAGCCCTGTTAGGCCGGGCATTTGAATGTCCAAGAACACCAAGTCGGGCTTAAAGGTATTGATGGCCTTTACCGCGTCTACACCGTTATTACATTCCTCAATGATGATCAAGTCCTTATGCGGCTGCAAAAACTCCTTAATCAACTTGCGGGCTGGAGCTTCATCATCTACGATAATCACCTTCTTCATTTTCTACGCTTTATCAGATGGTATGGAGAAGTACACACAGAGCCCTCCAAGTTCATTTTCTTTTATATCTAGTCCTTGTCCATACATTTTCAACAGACGTTCATTGGTGTTGGATAAACCTACGCCTTTGGCTAAAAGTTCTTCTTTGACTTTTCCATTCGTGCCCTTCCCGTTATCGCAAACAGAAAAATGCAGGCCCTTGCCTTGAAGCTTCACGCTTATTTTGATCTGCCCTCCCTCAATAAGCGGGGAAATGCCATGCTTAATCGCATTTTCAACAAGTGGTTGTATGATGATTGGCGGGATGAGTGATTCTTCAATTCCAGCATCCGTTGTGATAGTATATTGTAATCGCTCCGCAAAACGCTCCTTTTCTAGCTCCAGGTACTTTCCCACAAACTCCAACTCTTCCTGCAAAGGGATCAATTTTTCTCGCGAGGCTTTGAGTTGATAACGAAATAGGTCTGATAGCTCAGTTACCATATTTCGGGCATTCTTAGCCGTGGTTGGAATGGCGGCATTTATGGTATTGAAAACATTGTAAAGGAAATGGGGATTAAGCTGCGCTTTTAAAGCGGATAACTCACTTTCGGCGTTGAGTCGGCTCAATTCAGCAGATAGCAATTCCTGGGCTTTGAGTTGATTGGAATGTACGTAGAGATGGAATACACCAAATTGGATGCAGTAAAATAAAACGGCGAGGTAATAATCCCAAACCACACTAGAGCCAATGAGGCGGAAAAAACCAAAATGATCACATAAGGTATAGTATGCGATAACCCAAGCATAAGTAAAGATTGGCATGGTCACTATGTGGAGTAGCCCTCTTTTCCAGAGCGAATAGGAAGCCAGTTGCTTAAAGAAAAGCCACAATAGAGGAAGGGTAAGAAGTGCCTTGAGGCCATAGTTTAGCAGAACGGCCCAGTGCGATATCCACCGCCCTTGATCTATCGAAACCGTAATAAAGTAGAGCGCACTCATCAAGAGATAGAAAAAGACAACTAGTGAGATTTCCTTTTGCGTCATTTCTACAAGTTAATTCTTCTGTTAAGGAAGGGGAGTATGCTGAATGGTAAATGTTCAAAAGAATTAAGACGCTTGCAACCTAATTCTTGTGAGTTGCAATATAGAAGTGTGAATGAACAGCGCGTAGCTTGTCATGCTATATGACCGCTCGCCACGATTCACTTCCCTCGAAGGCAAATCGCCAGTTCATTTGCAGTATGAATTCAAAATCAATCGATATGAAATCTACTGCTGTTTATAAAGGGCTATTTTATTTATTGCTGGTCTTATCCCTGACGGGGGAAGTTTTGTTCGCACAGAACACTAATCCAACCGCAGCAGATAAGCATGCTGAAGGCATGGAAACGAATCATATTAGAGTGCCCAATGTTCTGTTTTCCGGAGTGTTGTTGCGGAACCAGGAACAAAATCAGACTTGGTATTTTCCGAATGTCTTCGAGTGGTTTCCTGCCAATACTGTTGAGGGTTTTGTAGTGAATCCACAAGTCAAGTTTACTCAACATTATAATGATGGCCGTTTTGTTTCGATTACCCCCAATGTTAGGTATGGTTTTGGCAACGAGCGACTTCAAGCGCAACTCAAGATCCAGCACTTTTATAGCCCGAGTAAGAATGCCGTTTTGTCGCTGTCTGGAGGGCGGGCGATGGAACAACTTTACAATGAAAGCACCTTAAGTGCATTGAACAACATCTTGTACACATTTGCCTATGATCAGAACTTCTTGAAGCTTTATGAACGCTCTTATGTAGAAGTTGGTCATGCTTTTTCGCCCTTAAAGAATTTCTTGCTAAGCACAAGGGTAAGCTGGAATGAGCGAAGCCCATTGACCAACTTGGCCAGCTTCGAAGAAGAGAGAATTTATACTGCCAATAATCCAACAAACATAGAACTATCCAATGCTGCGTTTACCGAACATCAGGCGGTCATATTGGAGGCGGAACTGCGTTGGCAAATCGGCCATCGTTTGACAAAACGGAGAGGACAATTGGTTTCCGAAGGAGAATACCCAGCACTTACTATTTCCTACGTCAATGCTACGGATGCCATCTTGAACGGAGATGTATCCTACCAGAAATTAAGTATTGGTGTGCAGGACGAATATAAGATGGGCAGTGCCTATGGTAAATGGTTTGTTGAGGCAGGTGATTTTCTGACAAAAGACCAGCTCACTTTTGTGGATTTCAATCATTTCAAAGGTAGGGAAACGGTATATGGTCCTTACGGGAACGACCAGTTCCAGCTGCTAGCGTACTACACGAATAGTACCGCCGATTTTTATGTGCAAGCGCATTACGAGCATCATTTTAGTCCACTTCGAAAAAGCGGTAAATCTCAAATCCAGCCCGTTGCTGGAATACACTACCTCTACACGGATGCGGGTGGGCATTATGTAGAACTAGGTGCAGGCGTAGATGCTATTTTGAAATTCTGGCGTGTCGATTTCTATAGCAGTTGGCGTGAGGGGAAGCATGAAAGTATTGGTGTTAGACTGGGGGTCACTATTGAATAAGAGTTTAGATTCTAGCTTGAGACAAGTATTTGAAATGCAGCGTAGCACTCACTGTTTGTCGAAGTGTTAAAGTCAAAGCGAATATTTGCGAGTGTTGAAAAAAGACAATTACTTTGCAATTCAAAGTTAACTGAAAAACAAAGTATGCGTTTCTCACTTTCCAAGCAAATGCTGTTCGTAGGGGCAGCCGTTCTTTTTTTCTTATTTATCATCTACATCATTATTTGTGCCGACCTGGGGCAGGCAGGATTCCTCGCCGGACGGGTTAGGAACTTGCCCTTTGGTGATAAAATGGGGCATTTTCTGTTGTACGGTATGCTGGCCTTTTTGGTGAACCTAGCTTTTAGTAATGCGCGTTGGCGACTGGCTGGCTGGTTGGTTTTAAAGGGAAGTACGCTGGTCGTGTTGTTTGCGGTAGCAGAGGAGCTTACCCAAATTTTTCTAGCCAATCGCTCTTTTGAGCTGGTTGATATTTTGTGTGACTTGTTGGGGATTTATGTGTTTGGGAAATTGGCCCGTTGGATATTATGAAGCAGCATTCAAATCAAAGAGAAATCCGCGCTTAACATGAGCAAAAGAACGGCCATTACCATGTTGTCCATACTGTCAGTTATTGGACTGTTTTATTACTTACTCCACGACTTTCGGCTATTTGGCATAGATGAAGAGCGGATTCTAAAAGAATCCAGAGCGGCCTTTCAACAAATGGAATTTAAGCAAGCACCTTTTCGCAAGAAAGAACAGATTTGGCGCTTTGCCAACTTCCTTTTGCGGCACAATGATGAGATAAGAACTTACAACCAGCACAATGAATATAGAGACGTTCAGCTAGCAGAAGGAATGTGGAAACTTTATGAGAATAACGGAGATTGTTTTGAAATGCCCACCTTCCATCCCACTTTTGTCTGTGATTACATTCCTTCTGATTTGGTTGATAGTTTAAATCACTATTCCAATGGTGTAAGAGCTAGCTTTATAACCGGATTTACGCTTTGCGGTAGCGGATACAGGAAGAATACGATCCGGGAAGAAGGAAGTGTTTCATTCCGTCTAAAATATGAAAGAAAAGACAGACCCCAAGGCAGCTATTACTTGTTCCACACCCTAGACAAGAATAGAAGTTTCAAGCTACAGGAAACGATTGAATCGGTTTACGATGATGATGGTTTGGCAAGGGATACCATTCTTACTGACGGAATGAAATACACCATACGAATTTATCCTTACCGCGGATTATGAGCTCTTTGAGGTGGGACTGGAACAAAATAACTATTCCTGCATGTTGAGTAAGCAAAACAGTCCGCGAGCTCTATGGGTTATACAATCAGCTGCTACTCCACGGCGCTATTCTCCACCTGGTTTTTCATTGAAGAACTAGGTTTGTTATTTGACGCCGGGGATGGTGTGTCTGCCAGCCTACTCCAGAAGAGTAGAAAGGTAAAGCAGGTCTTCATCTCTCACGCTGACCGGGATCACATTAACGGTCTTCCACAGTTTTACCAATTAAACGCCAGGCCAGGATTCCCCAAAATATATTACCCAAAGGATTCGGGCTCTTTTCCCGCTTTGGCGTCCTTTCTGGGAAAGTTTGATCCTCACCTCAGCGGTGTAGAATGGGAGGGGATCACGGAGAACATGATCTTTCACATCAAGGGGGATATTTATGTGGAGTCTATCCGGAACGGGCATGTGCAGGTTGGTCCGGAGGTTTCCAAGAGTTTGAGCTACAAAGTGGTGCGCAAGACTAGAAGGTTAAAGTCAGAATTTCGTGAATTATCTGGGCAGGAAATTGCCAAGCTAGCCAAGGAGAAGGGACAGGACTTCCTTACCCAGGAATATCGGGAAGAAGTTTTAGGCTACTCCGGCGATACACCGGTGGAAGATTATGCAAGGTGGAAAAACACCCAGACGCTGATCCACGAAGCTACCTTCTTGACGAATGATCCGAGCTTGAATAATAAACGGAATAAGCACAGTACGCTACCTGTGGTCATGCAAATGGTAGCTAAGAGTAAGGTGCAGCAGCTCATCCTTAGTCATTTTTCGTCGAGGTATTCTCAGGAGGAAATTGACGGAGCTATTCGGAAGAACTGCGATTTGTATAATATTCAGATCCCGGTTTATCGTGTGCTGCCGGGTTTGACTTATGTGGATGTGTTGATGCAAGGTGCGGTGAATGCCTAAGGTGGTACGGGGGGATACGTCAATGAGTGGAGGCTTTTTGGACGTGTGTAAAGTTAAAGAGGCCACTTCCATCCGAGGAAGTGACCTCAAAGTATAAGGTAACTCATAATTGATTAGTAGCGTTTGTGTCAAATATTTAATAGTTACTTATGGCTAAAGATGTAGGTCATCATAACCCCTCCTATTATGGCCGCAACTAATAAAATTCCTACTTCATTGGGGGTGTCGAGATGAACGGATGTTACCTCTCCGAAAAACAAGAAAGTACCTGTTGCACCACTAATAAAAAGGAATGCTTTGGTCATTAGGTATTGTAGCGATGAGACAATTAACCACCCGATTATAAGGGCTAGTATTGTAATCAGAAAAAAGAATAGATCATTTTCAGGGTCACTATTGGCCAGTAGTAAATTGCCTGAAAAGAGAGTTAGTAGATGAATCATGACATCTGCTTTTTAGGTTAAGGAATTTAACCAGAGGGCAGAAAACATCTACTATAAAGTGGCAACGTAAGGCGGAAAATGCTTATATTACCATATCATAGCGGAGTTCTCTTACTCTGGTATGTGAAGCTGAGAAGAGCCGCATCGATTTCGCAGTTGAGTGCGGCCTTCTTGTTTAAAGATACGAAAGCTTAGTTGCTCAGGCAAGTATCAGCCCTGGAAATAATATGGAATTCCAGTGGAATTCCAGAAAAAAATACTGTATGTCAAAGATTACCGTAACATCGCCCGTCATGCAGGCTCTTTTTAAAGAGCTTGTTAAACGCTGTCGCAGTATATTAAATGAAGAAAAAGACGGGTTGCGCTTACCCACTTCAGTTGGTCCTGCACTTTATGGATACCGGACGTTTTCGGATGAAAAAAATTCAATCCGAGCGATAATGTTGCGGCAACCAGAGGTTAAAGTGGAAATCTATGCCTATAACAAAGAGCAAATTCAAGATCCTGATGATGAGCAAGAATTAGGAATTTTTTTTAGTGGTAAGTATCTCTATAACCGGATGCGCGAAATTGACAATGGGAACACGACGGTCCAGTTGTCTGGCCTCTACGAGACGATTTATTTTGTCTTCGCGGGCTATTCAGGGATTGAAGACTATTTAGAAAGAAATAAAGATCCGTATTTGTCCTCTGATGACACAAGCTATCAGCGGGAGCTTTTGGAGATGTTTAGAGAGGAGATTTCTAAATCTGCTCTGCGGTTTTTAGCCTACTATTTTAGCTACCGAGAGAATCGAATCAAGCGATTTCTACTTGAAATTGATTATTTGAATAACTATAAAGTACGGCAAACGGGCTTTCATTTCACCTCTATTAAGGAGGGTAGAGAAGGTTCGAAATATTTTGAAAAAATAGAGGATAGTAAAGTGTATACTGGGCAAGCCATTGATTTAGATAATGCACTACAAATCAGTTTGAAGGGGAGGAAATCTAATGGAAAAAGAAATGTGGTGAATATCTTCCTGTACAAAGGAGGGATGAGTATTAGCAATATGAATCTAGTTCGGGGCACACTGAGCACCATATCTTCGCATGGCTACATATTTTCCAGCGAGGTTTTTCTCAAACGGGTAAGGACCACAGAGAGTACGGTGGAATTACTTCAGTCTAATTTTGATGTACGCGACAGAGAAGCACTTTATATACAACGTTACCTACATCTACAAAGAAGAACGCTAAGAATTCCTCGAAGTACAGAACAGGATATAACTAAGCTTTCTGCTAAACGCTATGGGCTTGATACCTTGGATGGACTTGTTGGTACTTGGCGAATTTGGGGCTTGGATCACAGCAATGGGATTGTTCAGTCGGTAATGGAAGTAAAATCAGACTATTCTGCTCAATTATCTACCTATGGTCGAATTGGAGATGAAAATCAGGTGTGTATCTTTCGATTGAGCGAAGGTGGCAATAGTGAAATGAAACTTTGGATTAGTGCTCACCAAGAGCACGGGATTGAATTACAGAATGTAGCACTTATTCGGGTTCCACACAAGAAGGCTTTAGGGGAAAAGTTAGTAGAAGGAGTTTCTATTGGCGTTGGATTTGAACGTTTCGCCTCTACCGCTCTGCTCTTCATTGCTACCGAAAATAGCATTGCCACTGAAGACACTCCCAGGCTTCAGCCAAAGCGAATGAACGATAAGGGTGAGTTGGCCACTCTCCTATTTCAGTCAACATCTCAAAATATTTATACCAAGGCCTTTAAGGCTATTGAGAGAATAGCAGAATCCCGGCGGGTTGCAGATGATAAGTTCATTAAGTATTCAGAGATTAGAGAGTACTTCAATGACCACATTGTGAGTTCTGGCAATTGATTTTGTCAACATTATTCTCCGTCACTCGCTTTCGAAGCACGGTCGTTTGCTTGCCGCTTCGGCCCACACTTCTCCTTCCAACGCGCCCGAAAGGCTGCCCGATCCTCATCACTCATCTTACCCCACTTTTCTTTCCAGGCCGCTTTGCGCTTGCGCATATACTCGCGTTTGTGCTGTGGAGGTCCCAGGCGACCAAAGAGGATGCGGCACAGGATTAGCAGTGCAGCTGCCTGGCCCAAGGTCATCGCAGGTAAACCGAAAATGGGCTGTACCGCATAGTTCCACAACATCATGACTACCCATGATAGAGCAACAAGAGCCAGAACAATAAATAGGCCGACCCAAAGCGGTGACCAGCGGCTGCGATATTTATGGTTGCGGTACATATCTTGGCGGTTAGCGTCGTATTGCATACGACTTGCTTGTTAATAGTTGAGTAGTTCGTCGTGCAGATCAGCCAGGCGCTGCCGTAGGTGTTGTACGGCGTAGCGCTTGCGCGAAATCAGCGTTTTGATATTAATGCCGGTGCGGTCGGATATAGACTGGAAGGTTTCGTCCTCCAGTTCGTTCCAGACAAATACATCGCGTTGGGCTTCCGGTAGTTCGTCCAGGGCTTCGTCCAAGGTCTCCCATACGATCTGGCGGAAGTAGGCTTCTTCGGGGGTATCGCCATCTGAGGCTAACCAGTCATCCAAAAAGGAGCCTTCACCATCTTCATCGGTCAGGCGCAGGTCTTCCAGCGCCTCGGGGCGTTTTTTGCGGTAGCCATCCGTTAGCCGGTTACGAGCCACCCGGTGCAACCAGGCGTTGATGTTTTCCACGGCACTAACGTCTACGATCCGGCTCAGTTGGTACCAAACATCTTGCAGTACATCTTCAGCATCTTCGTCAGAATTTACCCGTCCACGAATGAAGCGGAATAGCCGATCGCCGTAGTTGCGAATCGTCTGGGTAATTGTCTGTTCTCTAGATGCGGCCATAATTAGCGTTGACAAAACTAGGTCTTTTCCTGAGTAGACGAATGACTCTGCGGATTACTTTAAATGTTTCTATAAAAATTTATTAGAAATGGCTACCTTTGCAGCCGCTTTGAAAGAAAAGTGGAATATTTATAGTATTCGTCAAAAATTAAATGCCCTCCTTATTATTCCCAACTTTAGCTTGATTAAGCTCATTATCAATCGCTTACATCTTCGCTAAAATCGGGAAGTCGGGATTCACCCCGAAGGAGCTGCGAAGCAAATTCTTTGACCATTACTTAATCTATAAGTGTCTGAATCTAATGCGAAATTACGAAGTAACATTCATCGTAGACCCAGTGCTGTCGGGGGAGGAGATCAAAACGACGGCTCAGACCTATAGCGACATGTTGAAGAACGCTGGTGCGGAAATCGTGCACATCGACGAGATGGGCCTTCGCACATTAGCTTATCCAATCAACAAGCGCAATAGCGGGGTTTACTACTGTATTGAATTTAAGGTGCCTAATGGCGAGATCATCGACGATCTTGAGCTAGCCCTTCGCCGCGACGAGCGCATCATGCGTTTCTTGAGCTTCAAACTGGACAAGTTTGGTATCAAGTACAACGAAGATAAGCGTGCCGGTAAGATCGGTAAGGCCAAGCGCCCTAAGTCTAAGGAGAAAAAGGATGATCGCCGCGACCGTCGTGGCCGTCGTGACAATCGCGACCGCGATAATCGCAACCGTGATAACCGCGACAACCGTCCTGCGGCTGAGCCAAAGAAATCTGAGCCAAAGAAACCTGAGCCAGCTCAGGTTGAGGCAAAGACAACGGAGGCAGCTCCAGCTCCTGAAGCTCCAGCGGCTACCGAAACTAAGAAAGAGGAAGAATAGGCCTCTTATTCATCAAATTCAAAATCAGGATAAGCTATGGCTAATCGCGATGATATAAAATTCTTAAGCAATCCTAAGATCGGCGGTCAACGCAAGAAGTACTGCCGTTTCCGCAAATATGGCATCAAGTACATCGATTACAAGGATGCTGATTTCCTGCTGTCATTCGTTAACGAGCAGGGTAAAATTTTACCACGCCGTATTACCGGTAATTCATTGAAGTACCAGCGCAAAGTTGCTGCCGCCGTTAAGCGTGCTCGCCACCTGGCGCTAATGCCTTACGTAACGGACTTGCTCAAGTAAGCCGGGGCAGCGATTATTAATTATCGATTTTTAAAAACGAATTGACATGGAAATCATTCTATTGCACGACGTAGATCACGTCGGATATAAGCATGAGCTGGTGACCGTTAAAGATGGCTACGGCCGCAATTACCTAATCCCACAGGGATTGGCACTGATTGCTAACAGCGCCAACAAAGCTCGTTTGAAGGAACTTCAGCGCCGCGAAGGTGCAATGGAGGCCAAGCGCTTGGGCGAATACCAGGAAATGGCTGCTAAGCTAGAAGGTCAAGTATTGAAAATTGGTGCCAAGGCTGGTACCAGTGGAAAAATCTTTGGTAGTGTTACCACTATTCAGGTAGTAAATGCACTCAAAGAGCAGTTTGATCTGGATGTAGAGCGCCGTAAAGTGCAGCTTCCGGATGATGTGAAGGAATTGGGTAGCTACAAGATGGTACTCAGCCTGCATAAGGAAGTTCAGCCAGAAGTAACTTTTGAGGTAATAGCGGAGTAATACCGCCGCTTAACCTTAAGTATAGAGAAGTCCCATTTGCTCGTAGGAGTGGATGGGACTTTGTTATTAAGTGCGAAATGGGAAGTGAGGAATATGAAGGTCGGAGGTGGGAAATCGGAAATGGGGAATAAAACTCCTTGCTTTTTCTCACCGTTGTACGAACGCATCGCAATGCGTCTCTTCGACTTCCGATTTCCCACTTCCCATCTCCACAACTCCATCTCGTATCTTCCGTCAAATAACTCGCCATGACTGTCCACTACCAGTGCCTCTCCTTTGCTGAGCTCGATAAAGAGCAACTCTACGATTTGTTGGCGCTCCGCCAGGAAGTTTTTGTGGTGGAACAACATTGTCCCTACCTCGATGCCGACGGGCAGGATCAAGTTGCCCTACACCTGTTAGGGTATGCGGATGATGGTCGTTTGGCTACTTATACCCGCCTCCTTCCGCTGGGGGTAAGCTATCAGGACTATGCTGCGATCGGCCGAGTGATCACTGCGCCTTTCGCTCGGGGTAAAAAGCTGGGCCGCCCTCTTATGCAAGTCTCTTTACAAAAACTGCAGGAACATTGGGGGCAGGTGCCTGTTAAACTATCAGCACAGGCTCATTTGCAACCCTATTATCGTTCGGTCGGGTTTGCACCCGTGGGCGACGTGTATATGGAAGACGGTATACCCCATATCGGAATGGTGTACCGTAATGAAGAACCCTAAATAGAACAGATCTTGGAATACCTAAAACGGGTCGTTCAGGAAATGGTGCCCGTTATACTGGGTATTCTGATCGCGCTCTTTATCAATAATTGGAAGGAGAACCGAGCTAACGAACGCTACCAGTAGTGCCGATAAGCAGCAATTTCTAGTCTACTTTTCCAATATCGTTGACAGCGAAGAAACCCTTCAAGAGTTGTACCAAACCTACCTGGAAAAGCATACTGGCGTTACTTTCTCCGCGGAGGAGGAAGATGCTCCAGGCGAATAAAAAAGAGGAGCCCAATCCGTTTAGATAGAGCGCCTCTATTCAGGTATGCCTTAGCCAGCAAGGGCTTTAGCTGCAATTAATAAACCAGTTGGCGAGTGATTTCTTAAAGTTTTGGATAGGTTTGTTAGCAGCAGGATTTACTCCTGCTTAGCAGCCAAAACTGTTGTGCTGGCCGCGGTGCTGCTACTGGTACTTGAGCCAGGCTTACAGTTGGCAGGCACACAAGCACTAGGGTCACAATTTTTAGGTTCACAAACTTTCACACAATCGGCAGGATTACAGTTGGCTTTCGTGCTCACACTAGAAAATTGCAGTAATGGAAGTGGTGCAGTAGTGGAGACGCTGGAAGCTCTTGTAGGCGCAGGCGTATTGCTCACCGCCACGCTAGTGGTAGCCGTTTTAGCCTGGCAAGAAGGTGTAGTGGCAGCCGTTTTCTTGGCTTGGCATTGGGTGACCGCACAAGAAGGTTTAGCGGCGGTAGTCTGAGCAGTGAGTGAGAGTCCGCCCACAAGTAGGCAACAAAGAATAAAACAACGTAACATGATTCAGGAATTTTATACCGCTAACGAAGTGGTTTAGGTGAAACCAAAACCTACTTCTTGCGAGTACCTGTCCGCCGTACTAAGCGTACTTTGGCAGGTGGGTATACTCGAGGCGTAGCAGGCTTGGATACCCAAGCCGCTTTGGCCTCGGTATAGTGCACTCAGTTCCGCTGAGCTACCGGAGCGGGCCTGGGGCGGTTACCCGGGTTTAAGTAACCACACCAAGCATGCTGTAAATGGATGTAACAAAGCTAGCTCCTGCCTACCCTAAGGTGCTGTTTTTGAGCTGTTAGGCACTTGTTAAAAAGCTGTTAATCAAACCGAGTGCTCCGGGGGAAAGTCCTATTTTGTTGAATAAATCACCCCCGCAGCTACATGCAGCATCGAACTAGTTCTTATCTCGTTGTGGCTTCCGCAATCGCAATGGCGGCATTGTTGGTGGTGCAGGTGCTTTGGTTGCGTCATTCCCAAAGCTTGCTCGAAGAGCAGTTTACCACCAATGTCAATACCGCACTTTGCAGCGCTGTAGCCACATTAGCGCAAGAGGAGGAGTGCAGTCAACCCTTTCAGCAGTCTTGTACGATTACCGCAGCGGAATGTAGCCAGAAACTGGATCAGCTGATCAAGACCGAGCGTTTTGCTAAGACCGTTTCTTCCTCTTTGGCGGGCTTCAATATCAATTTGCCTTACGAAGCCAAAGTTTGCACAAAGCCACCCAGTTATACACCACTGGCGGTTAGTAACCTCCCGCCGTACTCTTGTGCACTGGATCCGATCACCAATACCGACAGCCATTTCCTGAACCTGGAGTTTGCCGAAAAAAAGAAGTACACCCTTAGTAAAATGGGAGTTATGACAGGGACTTCTTTTGGTATCCTGATCCTAATCTGTTTGCTGTTTTTCTACGCGTCCTATCGCTTGTTGCGACAACAGAGAATGAGCGATCTTAATCGAGAGTTTTTCAACCATATGGCGCATGAGTTTCGGACGCCACTCACCAATATTAAACTGGCGAGTAGTTTACTACAACGCAAGTCTTTAGCTCCGGCTGGACATCCCCATTTGAAGATTATCCAAAATGAAGCTAGTCAGTTAATGCAGCAGGTGGAGCAAGTCCTGTACCTGGCACGCCTGGAAAAGAATGACTACTTGTTGAATAAAGAGGAGCATGAAATAAGCACTCTTTGCCGGGAGACCATTGCTGAGATGCGACTACAAATGGAAGCCAAGCAAGCTGACGTTCATTTTCAGTCTACGCATACCAGTACCCATATGCGGGTAGATCAATTGCACTTGAAAAATGCGCTACGCAACCTCTTAGATAATGCGCTCAAATACAGCCACGAAGGTGTTAAGATTGAGGTCGAGCTGAAAGAATACGAAGATCACGTACTACTTGCGGTACAAGACGATGGCCCGGGCCTCTCTCCCCAGCGTCAACAGCAAATTTTTGCGCCTTTTTACCGGCAGCAGAGCAGCCAATCTTGTAAAGGTTTTGGTCTCGGACTAGCCTACGTAAAGCGAATTGTGGACTTGCACCAGGGGCAAATTCGGGTGGTTAGCCAGCCGGGCCAAGGTGCGTGTTTTGAAATGACATTGCCCAAGAACTAAGCGCTAAATCACCTATTGAACTTATGAATCAGCAACGAATCTTATTAGTAGAAGACGATATGAATCTGGGTTTCTTGCTCATGGAGTTCCTAGAGCTGGAAGGATTGCAGGTTACCTGGCGCAAAGACGCCCGCTCGGCCATGCAGGAACTACAAAAGCAATCCTTTGACCTTGGGGTACTAGATATTATGATGCCGGGGATGGATGGTTTTAGTTTGGCTAAACACATCCGTGCTAAACTCCCCAATTTTCCCTTTCTGTTTCTGACCGCCCGCCTCTTGAAAGAAGATAAGCTACGCGGCTATCAGTTGGGCGCGGAAGATTATCTCACGAAGCCTTTCGATGAAGAGGAACTTCTTTGTAAGATCAGGGTTATTCTCAGGCGAACCGCCCAGCAGCAACAGACTTTCCCCCAACTTGCTGCGAAGTATCAACTAGGCCGATATCATTTTGACCCCTCTCGACAGGAAATCTGCATTGACGAAGAAACACGACGCCTTACGGAGAAAGAGAACGAAATCTTGCTCTTGCTGTGCCAGCACCGCAATAGAATATTGAAGCGTGAACTGGCGGTGCAGCGTATTTATGGAAAAGATGACTACTTTTTAGGGCGTAGCTTTGATGTGTTTATTAGTCGCTTGCGCAAAATTTTGCGGGAAGATCCGGAGGTCTCTATTGAGAACGTCTTTAAGGTGGGGTTTATCCTCAATGTACCGGCGGCTAGTTAATGTATAATTTCAGCCGCTGCTTCTTGGTGTGCACGATCTATATTGAGGCCCGTACTTTCTTCTAAGAAGGTGTGTAAAGTAATCATTTCATCGTGGCCTTTTTGCTGGCCGAAATAAGCCACCAGATAGAGTGATAAAAATGCGGTAACTAGTACGGGGATGAGCCAGAGAATAGCACCAGATTTACCCAAAGACCGGTTGGCGAAACCAATAATTGAAACCACCACTATCGCAAACCCAATTACCGAATAGAAAAAGACAAACATCGTCCATACCGAGGGGCGTGGTCCATATAGCCCCCGCAATAAGCTACCCTCTTCGTGCTCTTCTAAAGTCACCGTGAGCCGAGGTGACCAGTAATGCTGTTCCTCAAACGGCATGTACAAACTTATGTATCCACTGTGTACCTTCCCCCGGCACGGAGCATTAGGCTGTGCTAAAGATTGAATCATCTTGTCCTCTACTGCTTTAGTAGAATCAGGTGAGGTCACTTGAAAACGGGGTCGTACCCGGTACGGAGGTAAATGATCTTCCTGTGGTGCTATAATGTGGTTAGGCATAAATGTGATGGCGGATTGCTCCTAATCCACTAAAGTACCAGGCGTATAGCAAAGTAATGATGACATTTCTCACCACCTTTATATCAATCACGAAATAAATTTTTCTTCTCAAGGGAAAAAACAAGTCACAAGAATAGTCTAAGTAATAAATAGCCCAAAATACTTTGCAAGCAAAATTGCACGACGACATACTGCTTGAACGTGCTCGATCTGGTGATCAGCGGGCTTTCGCTCAGCTGGTTGAACGGCACGAAGCAGCGGTGCGCGGTATTGTGAGCGGTATGGTAGGGCCGGGTCTGGCGGAGGATATTGCCCAGGAGGTATTCATCAAGTTTTACCGGGCGTTGGACAAGTTTGCGGGCAACGCTAAATTGAGTACCTACTTAGGGCGGATTGCCATTAATACAGCACTTACCAGCTTAGAAAAACGCAAGCGCCGGCCAACCCATTTGAGTGTAGAAGAACGGGAGCTCCTACGGCAGGCGGATCATTCACAGTCGCCTGAGCGCACGGAGCTGCAGGATATGCTTCATAGTGCATTGGGGCGTATATCCAAGGAATATCGAGCAGTAGTGGTACTCCGCTTAGTAGAGGGGTACAGTGTGAGTGAAACCGCCGACTTACTGCAGATTCCCATGGGCACTGTAGCGTCACGCTTGTCCCGAGCGCAACGAGAGCTACAAGCCTACCTAAAGCCAATACTAAATAATTGAGGATGAGTCAGAAGAAATACACAGAGGAAGAAGCGCGTTTGTTGGCCCACCGCTCACTGGATGAGCCGCTGAGTACAACCGAGCAAGTCTTGCTGACAGAGGTGTTTGATGATTTTCCGGAACTACGGGAAGAAGTAGAGCGCCTTGAGGAGATGAGTCAGTTGTTTACGCAGTTGAGGGCAGAGCCTAGTGCGGATTTTGCTCAGCGCGTAATTGGCGTTTTACCAGCTCCGCTCGTTTGGTATCGACCGTTGATCAAGCGTTGGTCGGCTGTTGCGGCGGCGGCTTGTGTGGCACTATTGCTGGCCTTGTCCTTCATTTACATTAACAGTGGAACGCTCGAAACAGAGGCTATTCTTGGTCTAGAGGAGATCTGGGTAGAGGATGCCTATGCCTTTGAATAATAAGAGCGATAACGAATTAAACCTATGCAAAAAGCAAAAGTCATATTGGTAGTTGTGGGCTTATTGTTGATCGGGTTTACCGGTGGCTTTTTGACCAATCGTCATTTCGTTCAGCAGAAAGTGCACCAGCTCCGTCGCTTGAGTGATGGTGAGGGTTTTGGAGAAATGTTCTTGAAAAGAATTGATGCCAATCCCGAGCAGACTGCCGAATTGCGGGAAGTATTTCAAATTTATGGCCCGCAGTTTCGAGAACTGGGAAGGACCCATCGCGAAGAACGGAAACAATTAGCAGATTCCTTATTCCAGGAATTGAACCCCCTATTGTCCGAAGAACAATTATACGAAGTTGAACGCTGGCGTAGGATGTTGGTGAAAGCACCGCATCATGGTCGGCGTGGACGTCAGGCACGTGGCCGGCGAGAGAATTAATCTTTAAGAACTAAAAGAAACAGCATCATGAAAAACAGTTTTTTTCTGCTCCTAATGTTGAGCATACTAACGACGACTACCGTTCTAGCACAACGTCATCGTCCGCACCCACCGCGTCAGTTGGAACTGACTGAGGAGCTGAAAGCCGAACTGGCTCTTACACCAGAACAAATAACAGCAATTGAAAATCTACAAACCGAGGCCAGAGCTGCTGCTGATGCCCTGCGCCAGCAAGAGGGGGGAGAACCAGAAGGGCGCCGTGAAGCAATGCGCAATATTCATCGTAATGTGAAGGAAGGGATAGCAGAAATTCTGAGCGAAGAACAGCTGGCGCAGCTGCGTAATGTACGAGATGAACGCCACCAGGAGCAGCGCGAACTGATGAAATCTGTTGATCGTGAGGCTTTGCGTACTGAAATGCGTGAATACCGCGAATTGAACGTCAAGCCAGTCATGGAAGGCCAACGTGCTAAACTGGATGAGTCCTTGAGTGAGGCCGATAAGGCCAGCTTGATTGAGTACCGCGCCGTATTGGCCGAGGCTAAAGAGGCAGCACGAGCAGAGCGACAGGCGGAACGTGAAAAGCGTAAGGCAGAGCGTGCTGAGCGAGACGAGTCACAGGCCCGTCGTCATCACCGAGGGCACAAGCATGGACAATCGCGTCAGAAGTTACACGAAAAGTACCCTGAGATCTTCGCCGACTTAGAAGCCATGGTAGAACGCTACGACACAGAGATTACTCGCCTTTTGGACGAAGTATCGGACGAGCGCGAACAATGGAAAGCAGATCAGAAGGCCATTGCTGAACGCCACATACCGCAAAAGCTAATTGAACAGCGCGAAGAACGCCGTGCTAAGCATGAACCAAGCCCAGAACGTCAAACTCGCCGTGAACTGGGTCGGAAAATCCACTTCTTACTGCAAGAGTCATTGACGGAAGCGGAGGTAAAGATGGCTGAAGAAATGGTTGAAATTGCCGCTGCCGCTTATCCAAACCCTGCCACCAACGCAACTACTTTGAGCTTTGATTTGCCTAATGATGATGTAATTCGCATTGATTTGCGCGATGAACAGGGCGGTTTGGTAAAGAATATTACCCGTGATAGTTTTGCGGCGGGTAAGAACCAAGTAACGATTGACCTGGGTGATTTAACCAACGGCACCTACTACTTGACATTAAATAGCCGGGCCTTTAAGGCACCGCAATCGGTGAAAATATTGGTCGTGAAATAAGAAAAGAACGCGTTTGGGGGTCTTATTGCTAAGACTCAAAAATGGGCGTGTATTAGGCCGCAGGAGATCGCAAAAAGTGATTTTCTGCGGCTTTTTTAATCAATTTAGGCGCATTATTGTCAATTTCAGTATAAACAATTGTACTAATATTGTGCCGTTCCCCACAAATTTTGGCCCGTTTAGTAAACCAGCTCCGATGTGACAAGCATGGCGAAAATTTTTGCCACATCTTCGCGTTAGATAATTGACTTTAAAACGAGAGAACTGACAAATCTACATTTGTTACTTCCCTTCTGAAATTCACCTCATCAAAAGGTGACCCTTTACAAACCCTTCCTGTGAACATGTCTTTTTCCAGTAGCACGTTATGTGCTATCTGGATCCCTCAGTTGATTCGCGTATACACAAACTTATTCTGGCTTGGAAATAGTTGTGCTAGGCTCTAGCACAGGTATTCCCTATAGTGCACTATTCTCAAGGCGCCGAGGATAGGTGCCTGGCGTAGACCATTGATTACGAGGCTATTGTCTTGTCTGCAGTGGTCCAGCCACCCTCTTGTTAATTGATTTAAGAATCACTGCCCGGGCAGCTTGTCCCATACGAAAAAAACATGCGTGTACATCATGGAAGGGGATGTGACAGGCAGGTGCAAACGGGATTGATTGGAACCCAAAAACTGACTTCTCGTCATGAGAGTAATGCAACTAATTTGGCTATGTTTATTAGCCTTACAAACTACGTTAATTGCCCAAAACAACGCAACAATTACTACTCCCGCCCAGCGGGTATTGACTCAACAAACGGCTTTTGCTACACAGGAAAGTACCAATCTGTTTGCTACAGAACGAAGCTTGAATATTCCGATTGAGGAAGTAAGCAATTACCAAATCCTGCAAATCGATGAAGAGCAACGCTCCTCACTTTTATACGAAGCTCCTAATCTCTTAAAACTAAATATGCCAGGCACTGGTAGTGCGGCAATGGAATTACAACTGGTTCGGGTAGAAACCCCTGGCCCGGTTGTGGTAGAAAGTGCCAGCAATTATCCGGTCAATATCCAGCATGCTGTTCACTATCAAGGTATTATTGCTGGTGATCCCACGTCTCTTGTTGCTTTGAGTGTATTGGACGATGAGATCATTGGCATAGTTAGTGCAGACCAACTAGGAGGAAATTACGTGCTAGGCCGACTGCCCGCCTCTGGTGAAAGATCTGCTGCTCGTCAACCCTATGTATTTTATCAAGATCGTGAAATTTTTCAGGAAGAGCATTTCTCTTGTGCTACTGCAGATACCGGAGAAAGCTACCTGCGCGAAGAATTGAGTAGTACGGTTGAGGGCAGTCGAAGCCTAGACAATTGTGTCCAAATTTACTTTGAGGTCAACTACGATATCTTCCTCGATAAAGGGAGTAGTGTGCAGGCGACGGCACAGTACGTAGAGGCACTGTTCAACCAAGTGGCCACCTTGTATGCTTCTGAGCAGATCAATATGCGGATTTCTGAGATTTTAGTTTGGAATACACCCAGCCCGTACACCAGTACTAGCAGTGGGCAGATGTTGACCGATTTTCAGAATACCCGTACCAGCTTCAATGGTGATTTGGCGCAGTTGCTTTCGTATCGGGCCAGTGGAGGTATTGCCGTGGTAAACGGCTTGTGTCACCCGCTCACCATTGCTAAGATGAGCTATTCGGGCATTAGTAGTTCTTTTCAGCAGGTGCCAACTTATTCCTGGTCCGTAATGGTAGTTGCCCACGAACTGGGGCACCTCCTAGGCTCGCAGCATACACATGCCTGTGTGTGGAACGGAAACAGTACCGCTATTGACAGCTGCCCAGGCTATACAGAGGGAAGTTGTGCAAACCCCGGTACGCCATCCGGAGGAGGTACAATTATGTCATATTGCCATCTTACTCAGGTGGGGATTAACCTGAGCCGAGGTCTTGGTGATCAGCCAGGTAACCTGATACGCAACCGCGTTTCAGCAGCATCTTGCCTCTCTTCTTGTCCTACTGATGGTGGAAACGGAGGAGGGAATCCCCCAACTACTAGTTGCGAGCAGGAAGAAATTTTCTTACGCTTGCAATTGGATACGTACAGCCCTGAGACTACTTGGTCACTTAAGAATGCTCAAGGGGCAGTAATAGCACAAGGTGGACCTTACTCAAAGGCGGTAGCTAACCAATTGGTTTTGGATACGCTTTGTTTGCCGGAAGGTTGCTACAACTTCCAGATCAACGATGCTTATAACGATGGAATTTGCTGTGCTTACGGCAACGGTAGCTATACCTTACTGGATGCTGAACAGCAACTCATTGCTCAAGGTGGCGAGTTTCCAGGGTCAGAGTCAGTAAGTTTCTGCCTACCCTTTGAGGAAGGTAACGGTGGTGACGATTGCGAAGCCATTAATTTCAACGATTATACCATCAACTCTTATGGATTGAACCAGGATGCTGGACAGTACACAATAGAGGAGGATGGGGAGGTCTTGTACCTGGAGAATAATGCCTGGAAGTCCATCGATTTCCCCTACGATATTACTCGGAGTACAGTAATTGCCTTCGACTTCAGATCGACTCGTCAGGGTGAAATTCACGGCATTGGCTTCGACAATAATGTCAGTATTTCTTACGGCTATACATTCAAAGTACACGGTACCCAAAATTGGGGTTTAGCAAACTATGATAACTACACTGGTGATGCCAGCTGGCAGTCGTACGAGATTCCGGTGGGAGAGTTTTACGTGGGTACGGCTGACCGCCTATTTTTCGCTACTGATCATGATGGTGGGGCACGCAATGGGAATTCGTGGTTCCGCAATGTGCGCATTTACGAAGGCACTGATTGTCAAACCGGAGGTTTAGTAAATGGTACGAGCGCAGCGCTGGAAAGTGATGCTGAAATGGATCTTAGTATCGCTCCAAATCCAGTAGTGAATGAACAGTTTCAACTACGAGTTGAACGGACACCTGGCGGTCAAGCCAGCTGGCAGATTTTGAGCCTCACCGGGCAAGTAATCCGCGAACAACAACGGACAACGGACGAGGGCTTCTACGAAGAACAAATAAACACAAACACAATGGCCAGCGGCATTTATCTACTACGCTGGTGTGATGAAATCAATGAAAAAACACTAAGGTTTACTGTGCAGTAATTGCACAGTTCGTGCACGGACGACAAAAGGGGAAGTCGTCTAATGCACACAATGAAGTATGCATAATACGCGAATCCTTATGGAGGGCCCTATCTCGGTGGGGCCTTCTTTTTTTTGCTAGCGTAGCATCAATTCCAGTATCTCTTTGGTGAGCTTGGCCGCTAAGGCAGCAGTGATTCCCTGATGGTCGCGGTGTGGATTGTACTCGACAATATCAGCGCCAATGATGGGTACTTGAATGTTGTGTAGTATCTGCATTACTTCTCGAACCGTAAGTCCACCGGGTTCGTGGTGGGATACTCCAGGAGCAAATGCGGGATCCAAGCCATCCATGTCAAAGCTGATGTACAGTGGGCGACTGAAGTGCAGTTCATTGATTTTTTCCGGTAAATGCCGCATTTCGATTTGCTCCACTCCGAAGGATTCTGCCTGTTGGCGCTGGTGTGGGTTCAGCGTACGTATCCCCACTTGAACCAGTCGATCACATAGGCCTTCCTCCATAATGCGTGCAAAGGGGCAGGCGTGTGAATAACGATTGCCCATGAAGTTGTCGTACAAGTCTCCGTGTGCATCAATTTGCAGCACCGCAAATTCCGAATAGTGCTGGCGGTGTGCCTTCAGTAAAGGATAGGTAATGGAGTGATCTCCACCAAGTGTGAGTAAACGCTGGCCGTGTTGAATTGCCTGATCAGCGGCATTGGTAATGTTCAAGTAGTCAGAGAAGGCAAAGTCTCCAATATCCCGAAATTGCTTGTGTTCAATGGGGTTGAACCCGCGTTCGGTCCAGTAGTTTCCAGCGCCGTTATGTAAGCACTCCCGTATTCGGCTTGGCGCAAGCGCGGGGCCAGTCATAAAGCTAGAATGGGCATCAAAAGGAATACCTGCTAAGGCAACTGTGGGGGGGAGGTTATGCATTTGTGCAGATTTAACTTTTTTGTTTTGTTTTTGTGAATAAAAAACGTAAATTGTGCTGCGTGTTAAGAAAAACCGCTCAATCTGCAACCTCATACCTTCGCCTAAGCGCGCTCAAAGGCGATTAATTTCGATGGCTAATATTCCCAGGTTTTTCTTTTTATATAGGATTTTGTTGGTCTTATTGATGAATTTACATCAATGAGAGTGTGAATCCCATGCTACTTCCAAGGGGTTGGAAGTGGTCATGTCCTGGACCAGGAGAGGGTGGGCTCTGACGATCGAATAGAAATTCGATGTCAGAATCCTGATATTCCACCTTAGTGGAATCGTCAGGACCCGCCGAAGGCGGTTTGCCCCCAATACACATCTACCCACTAAGCATCCCTCCTCAACGAAAATAAGCATTAATTCCCAGCCTGATCTGTCTATCTTTGCTGCACCTAATCAGAACCGCAGCAACGCATGATGTCCACCACTTCTTTTGCTTCGAAGCTACCCCAAACGCAGACCAGTATTTTCTCTGTGATGTCTGCATTGGCGCGTGAGCACCAGGCGATTAATCTTTCGCAAGGGTTTCCCAATTATGATCCGCCGCAAGCTTTACGAAAGTTGGTAGCCCAGCACATGGAGCAGGGGCATAATCAGTATGCGCCCATGCCAGGTTTGCCTCAGCTGCGGCAAGTACTTGCGGAAAAGCACGGGACCAGCAGTGGTCGTGCTATTAACCCAGACCAGGAGATTACCGTTACTTCTGGAGCGACGGAGGCCTTGTATGTTGCGCTTACTACTGTGGTGCGTCCCGGGGATGAGGTGATTTTGCTGGAACCCGCTTACGATAGTTACCGCCCTGTGGTGGAATTATGTGGAGGCAGCGTGGTGCCCTATCAATTGACTTATCCTGATTATCGGGTAGACTGGGCGGAGTTTGCTAGCTTGATCAGCGATAAGACTCGCCTCATTGTACTCAATAACCCGCATAACCCAACAGGTACCATTTGGTCGAAAGCAGATTGGGAACAACTAGATCAACTAGTAGCTGAGCATGACCTTTTTATTCTTAGTGATGAAGTGTATGAACAGCTTGTTTTCGACGGTCAGCGTCATTATAGTTTATTGGATTTCCCTCGTCTTTACGAGCGTGGTTTTGCGACTTATTCTTTTGGGAAGACTTTCCACTCTACCGGCTGGAAAGTAGGCTATTGCATCGCACCTCCTATATTGACCAAAGAGTTTCGGAAGATCCACCAGTTCACGGTCTTTTCGGTGAATACACCGGTACAGTTTGCCTTGGCTGATTATCTACAAGACGCAGCTACGTACCAAGGCTTGAGTCCCTTCTACCAGAAAAAGCGCGATTTGCTAGTGGAGCAATTTAAGGACACGGCCTTGCGGCCACTCCAATGCGCTGGCACCTACTTTCAGCTATTTGACTACAGTGCAATTTCGGATGATAATGATCTGGATTTTGCCCGCTGGTTGACCACAGAGATAGGAGTAGCTGTCATTCCAGTATCCGCTTTCCGCTCCGTTCCGAGTGAAGAGCGAGTAGTGCGAGTTTGTTTTGCGAAAACAGAAGAGGTGCTTTCCGCAGCAGGAAAAGCACTTAGGGAAAAGCTATCTGCTTAGATAGAGGGCCTTAATCTTCGTTTTTGATGTTGAGATCAAAATCATCATAGAGCCCAACTTGCTGATCTTTGCGCAACTTGGTCAAATAGGCTATTTGACCGGTATGATAAGACAAATGCTCTACTGCGTGCAGGACCACACCAATACCAGAAAAAGAAAAGCCTTGCACCTGGCGGATTCTTAGTAGCTCCGCCTCATCAGTATTTTGTACCACTGCACTGGCTTGATCAATAATGCCACTTATCAGTTGTAGCAGTTGCTCTTTGCTGTGACTATTCTTCGTACTGAATTCCAGACCACGTTCCCGCTGGTCGGGCTGGTGGCCCAGGGAAGAAATTACGTACTGACCAATATTTCCACAGAGGTGGAGGATAATCGTGCCAATACTATTGCTGGATGCATTCGGTTGCCACCACATATCTGCTTCAAGCAGTTGGGCAAAGCATTTATCAATGTGTGCTTTTTTTTCCTGTAGGCGGAATATGGCTTGTTCTTTAAATTCTTCTGTACTGGTCACTTGTCTCGTGCTTTTGCAAAGCAAAGAAAAGTATTTGCTCGCTTTATGCCAATCATTCTGTTACACCGCCAACAGTTAGTGAAGCAACCAAAATCGCAATCGCTTTCTTTTCACAGAATACTTAAATGCAATTTTGATTGCCATTTATACTTTGATTTTCTACGTATTCACCAAAGGGTGCTTATTCCCCTTAATCTGGTTAACCATTCCTCCGTAAATCATTTTTTGTGCACCGGGACGAGTTACAAAATCGTGCGGAAAGCCCAGGTCAATGTGGCTCACCTCATTCAGTTGTTGTACTTGCTCCACGCTAAGGGTTACATTAAGTGACCCTAAGTTGTCTTTTAGTTGGTCTAGGGTACGGGCACCAATAATTGGGATGTGCCCTTGGGCACTAATCCAGGCCAGTGCTACTTGTGGAGCACTAGCTCCAACCTCCTCCGCAATTTGCATCACCTTTTCCGCAATTTGGTAGTTGCGCTCATTTAGGCGGTAAGAAGTTGTTCCTTCCATGCGGCCACCGCTGCCCTTGCCGTGCTCTTTATTGTATTTACCCGTCAGAATACCCGCCGCCAACGGGCTCCAGGCTACCACACCCAGCCCTAGTTCCTGACTCATAGGTAGGAGTTCTCGCTCTGGTGTACGTTCCGTGAGGTTGTACTCTAGCTGGTTGCCAATAAAGCGTGACCATCCCCGGAATTCTGCAATCGTATTGGCTCTAGCAATAACCCAAGCGGGTGCATCGCTAATGCCAACGTACAGTACCTTGCCTTGTGCAATGAGATCATCCAAGGCCCGCATCATTTCTTCAATGGGGGTAAGATAATCGTAGGCGTGTACCCAAAGCAAGTCAATATAATCGGTATTAAGTCTGCGCAGGCTTTTTTCTACCGATTGGACCAGGTTTTTACGGTGGTTACCGCTGTTGTTTGGGTTGTGTGTAGTATTGGAAAGCGTGTACTTCGTAGCCAAAACGACGTGGTCACGATCTGCCGAGATCAGGTCAGCTAAGATGCGCTCACTGCTTCCCTCGGTGTAGACATCGGCCGTGTCAATGAAATTACCGCCGGCTTCTAGAAAGGTGTCATAAATTTCTTTTGCGGTAGCCGCGTCAGAGCCCCAGCCCCAGTCTTTCCCAAAGGTCATCGTTCCTAAGCAAAGTGGAGATACACGTAGACCAGAGCGGCCAAATAGTTGGTATTGCATGAATGGATGTATTAGGTCAATAAGATGTGTGCTCTTAAATACATCAGAGCCTGGGCAAATGTTTGCCTCCGGCCTATTCTTCAGCAAATACTATTTGGTGGGCTGGTAAGCTTGAGCAACCATTCGCTTGACAATCAAACGGTGAAATGGCGCAACGATGGCCATGTAGATTCTTCCTAAACGATTATTAAATTGTACTAGGGTGGTCACCTTTACATTGTTTTGAATTGCTTTGGTTTTATGAACACTTAACCGAAAATTGAGATGGGAGTCATCTGCTCCCAGGATCACTTCGTCAGGTAGCAATTCATAGATACGGAAAAATCCTACGTAGCCGCCAGGCGCAAAGCGTTCATTGTGATCATCGGGCAGCACTGTTTGTAGCCCAAAAAACTTGGCTAGCCAGTTTCGTAACTGAAACAGATAAATGATCCAACGCTGTTGAGTTGTCAGGATATTACGTACAATCAGTTCAAGGCTATCTTCGTGATTGGTAGTCGAGAAGGTGTCCTTGAAGTCGACCGACGGTATATGTCCGGCTGCGGCTTTTGTGATATGGACTTCTTGGTCCTGTTGGCTGATCATTGAAGTTTTCATATTGGTGGTTTTTGAAGATGTTATATAGCGTCTGACTTTGTCGTATTACAGGTCCCAAAATGAACGCGGCCGGCGGAGCACAATGCGGTAATCATGTAGGGTGTGCCATCCGTAAATCAGCACACAAGCGATAAGTAAGAAAATTCCGTAGCGGTGAAGTATAGCCAGGATTAGTAAAATCGGTGCGACCCACAAGTAGGGTTTCCGACTACGGTGTTTATAGTCGAGCCAGAGCTCTAGCGCGCTGCCCGTTTGCCAGAGCCAAAGCAGCCAAATACACACGAGGGTGAATACATAACCGCTCAGTATCCAGGCTATGGCACCAGTAAGGCCAAGCAGTAATTGTACCCAACCATCAACTCGCATTCGAAGTATGCTGATCATATGTTTCGTCCGCGATTTTTAGCTTCCAGGCAAAGCGTCGTATAGTATACTGCTCCTCCCACGGGAAGGAATACGTAGAAAATGCCTGCAAAGATCATTTCCTGATCACCATTTAGTCCAAAATTGGTTGAAGTTGTGCCGGCAAACAAAAGGAGCAGGTAAGCGATGGCTCCTGCCAGATAGTATCCCTTTTTATAGTTACCACGGATAGCTCCTACAAATGCACTCAACAGTTGGTATCCACCCAAGACTAAATTCCACATCATCATAATGAAGAAACCGGAGCTGCTATCCACTAAAGCACTGGCGCAGGCTAGTCCAGAAATGACCAGCAGAAAAACATTGATACTGTAGTCAAGACTACTTGCGGCCGTGTAATCAGGTTGTAAATCGGTGCCTGTATTGGTAGTAACAGGAGCGTCCAGGATGTTTCTTGATTCATTCATGTTCAGTAGGGTTCTGTTTGCAATAGTAAACGAGCACCTCGCAGCATTCGTTTGTGAGTATGTTTTAGGTCTTTATAGCCTTCGTTTTAGTGTTCCGGCAATTCAAATATAAGGGTAAATAACCAAACTTTCAATATTTACTGAAAGTTATGACACTTTTTTTATTTTCTTGTTTTGAGCAAAGAGGGCGCAAAGTGACTCTTAGAGCCTTGATTAGAGTAATCACCAAAATAAATGCACCTTTTTTATCCGACCTTGTTTTACCTTTACGACAAATACTTGATCCACACATGAGTCAACTCCCATCTGCGGATGCCGTGCGCGCATTGCTACAACAACGTAAGTCTACTTTCCCTGCTCTATATACAGATGCCCCGATCGATACTGCGGTAATTGAAGATATGTTGGAGAATGCCAACTGGGCCCCCAATCATAAAAAAACGGAACCCTGGCGTTTCAAAGTTTATCAAGGAGATGCCCGCCAAAAGCTAGGGGAGGCACTGTCTACTGTTTATAAACAGGTCGTACCAGAAGCATCTTTTTCTGATCGGAAATTCGGTAAGCTGTTGAATAATCCTCAACGTTCGGGCGCTGTCATTGTCATTTGTATGCAGCGTGATCCCAATGAGTCCTTACCAGAATGGGAAGAGGTGGCAGCGGTATCCATGGCCGTACAAAACCTTTGGCTTACTGCTACGGCACATGGCTTGGTAGGTTACTGGTCTTCACCCGGAATTATCAAGCACTTGGGAGATTTCCTTGGTCTTGCTGAAGGCGAACGTTGCTTGGGGCTATTCTACCTGGCCCACCCCAAAGCAGATGCACCGGACGTACCCCGTGAGCGTAAATCAATTGCGGATAAAGTGGAATGGATAGGTTAGGATACTAAGGTTGAGTTATTTTTTAACCACCTCCGTCTTCGTAGCACTACAGCGGACGCAAAAGACACCAAGATCACCTGAGGTGAATTCGAACTAGGATGAGAATAGATCTTTTATTAACCCAACCAACACAACTAAATTCACCAACACAACTACATTTCCCCCTACTTAAACTCCTTGATATTCGTAGAGATGGAGAGCTGATTGACTCCACCACCCAAGTGGAAGTTCGTGCGTCCGTAGTCTAAGCGAAAGCGGTTGATCTTTAGCCCTGCTCCAAAGGTAAAGCCAGCTAAACTCCGGTACTCATCCAGGCTCAGTTCGCGGCGCAACAAATGGCTGTAGCCAAAACGCAAGCGGAAGTTCTCGTATTTTCCAATGAACAGTTCACCGTTAAAAACGAAATGTCGGGCAAAGTTGTCTAGCCAGATTTCGGTATCACTACGCTCGGTATCCACATCACCAAAGATGAGGGTGTTCTCGGTGGTGTTGGGATCATCGTAGAGGATATTCCAACGATCAAGGTAGCGGTAGACGAGGGAGAATTGAAAAGGGAGGTATTTCAAGCGTTTGCTGAGTCCCGCTTGCAACTCAAATGGTAGCGGCTCTACGTTGCCTTCGCGAAAGGTCGTCAATTGGCGACCGGCATTCTTTGCCACGAGTGTTAGGATAAAGTTCTTGGCCGTATCCTGGTAAAGTAGGCTCAGATCAGCCACTAAACCCAGTGAGTTATAGCTTTCTAATTGGGAAGTGATGAAACGCAGGTTGACACCCCCACGCAGGCGCTCGGCTAGTTCTCGACCTGCTCCGATATTGATAGCGTATTCTGCTGCTTTGAAGTCGCCTTCTATCTGCCCTAGGGTATTGGTGAGGTCAAAATCGCCATAGTTAACGTAGCGGATGCCACCGTGAAAGGTCGTATTCCAGCCCTCGTGGTGGTAGCCACCACTTGCGTAGCCGTAGCCAATCCCCGCAGGGTGGAACGCATGACTAAAGCTGAGTTGCTGGTGCATGAGCGCGTTGAGCGTGGCGGGATTAGCATTGGCGATATTTACATCATCGTCCACGACTGCAATATGGGTGCCGCCGAGGGCAGAAACCCGGGCGGAAGGTGCAAAGTTGAGGAATTCATAAGTGAATAACCCACCTACCTGCGCGTGGGCAACACTGATGCAAAGACAAAAAACTGAGAGTAGTAGTATCCGCATATTATTCTTCCTTTTCTTCGGCCTTCCAGGTGGTGGAGCAGCGTCCCCGATCGCATATCATAGTGCGTTGGAGTTCACCGTTTTCATTGTATATCTTGAGCTCACCGTGCTCGTAGTCGCCATCGATATAAGCACCTTCGGCGGCTAAATTACCGTTGCGGTGATATTCGATAAAGGGGCCGTTTTCCATATTTTCAGCAAAGTGTACCCGCTCTTTAAGCTGGCCATTATCGTAGAAGGTTTCCCAGTCGCCCTTCATCTCGTTATCTACGTAAGTACCGCGTTGCTTAAGTTGACCATTCTCGTGGTACAGGCGGTATTCACCTACAAAACGTCCCATTTCGTATTGTTCTACAATGCTGGTGTCACCGGTTTCTGTGAAGATAATCCGCAAGCCGTTGAGCGTATCAGAGTGGTACTGGGCGGCTTCTACCAAAACACCTTCTGGATTATTAGTGTACGACCAGCCCTCGCGAGCAAAATCAGTTTTTCGCCGCTCGAAGCGAATCGTATTTCCGAATTCGTCTTGCTCTGTCACCTCTTCTAAGCCGTTATCGCAGCTTACGATAAACAAGAAACTAAGGCAAAGCAAAAGTAGGCTGGTGAAAAGTCTCAAGGCTGAATGGTGTTTTTTGACCAAACCAAAATACGATACCAATAGAAGTACTTCCTTTTACTTCTGGTAGGTAAAAATAAGTGCTACTACTGCATAACGACAAGCCCTTGCGCAGATTGTTTGCGTTAAGAACCGATCCGAGCATTGAAATGTCTGCTAGCCAGCTTTTGGGTTAGATTGCCTGGTAATACTATTGCACAATGCTGCGCCCAATGCTTTCGTAGTGGAAACCCTTTTCCATCATTAACTCCAAGTCGTACAAGTTACGACCGTCAAAGATGATGGGGGCCTTTAGGAGTTCCTTCATAACGCTAAAGCTTGGGGCGCGGAATACACTCCACTCAGTAGCAATAGCTAAGGCATCTGCACCAATTAAAGCGTCATACTGATCCTCTGCAAAGTGAATTTGCTCACCAAATAGAGTTCTTACATTATCCATGGCTTCAGGGTCAAAAACCCGCAGCTTAGCGCCGGCGTCTAGTAGAGACTTGATGGTATACACGGCGGGGGCTTCACGAATATCATCTGTATTCGGCTTAAAAGCCAAGCCCCACAGTGCGAAAGTTTTACCGCTAAGGTCATCACCAAAGTGATCCTTTATTTTATCTACCAGGCGCATGCGTTGCTGGTGATTGACAGACATCACAGATTTTAGAATCCGGAAATCGTACTCGTATTCTTCGGAAGTTTTAGCCAGTGCCTGTACGTCCTTAGGAAAACAACTGCCACCGTAGCCTACGCCAGGAAACAGAAAACGCTTGCCAATTCGTGAATCGCTACCCATGCCACGGCGCACCATGTCTACATTGGCCCCTACTTTTTCGCAAAGGTTGGCAATCTCATTCATGAAGGTGATCCGAGTAGCCAGGTAAGAGTTGGCGGCGTATTTGGTCATCTCCGCCGAACGTTCGTCCATAAAGATGATGGGGTTGCCCTGGCGTACGAAAGGCTCGTACAACTGGTACATTTTCTTTTGAGCCTTTTCGGAGGTCGTACCAATGACTACCCGATCGGGTTTGAGAAAATCATCTACAGCTACCCCTTCACGCAAAAACTCGGGGTTAGAAACCACATCGAACAAATCGGTTGACAAATTCGCAGCCAGAGTTTTGTGTACCTCCTCCGCGGTGCCAACAGGAACGGTACTCTTATCTACAATGATCTTGTAGCTAGTGATCATAGTGCTAAGCTGCTGAGCTACTCCAAGGATATAAGAAAGATCAGCGGAGCCATCCTCACCAGGAGGTGTGGGCAGGGCTAGAAGAATAATCTCAGCGTGTTCAATGGCCGCGGCTAGATCAGTGGTGAACGTTAATCGCCCTTGGCGGGTGTTGCGCTCGAACAATAGTTCCAGACCAGGTTCGTAGATAGGAACTTCACCCGCCTGCATACGGGCTACCTTTGCTTTGTCAATGTCAACACAAACGACTTGATTGCCTGTTTCTGCAAAGCAAGTTCCCGATACCAATCCAACGTATCCGGTGCCAACAACTGCAATGTTCATATAGTCTTGTTTTTTGGGTATCTTCCGTTCGTGAATTCTAACGTGAGAGGGAAGATGAATTGATGCCGATTTAAAGCCGCAAAGGTAGTGAAATGCATCGGTATCCACACGAGCTAAATTCTAAGCAAAAGCTGGTGCGAAAAAGACAATTTGAATGCTCCCAAAGCGGTACAAAAATCAATTAACAAGATTGAGACGTTAGAATTACAAAGGAGATACCTTCAGCACTTATGCGCCGATTTTTTCAACAGCTTTATTACTCGTTTCCAGTCCAGTTGCTGTTGCTTCATTTGCGGAGTAACATGATGCTGCTGTCTTTATGGACTGTGCTCTTGCTGATGATGTCGGGAAGCTTGGGCCGCCGCCTGGGACTACAGTACCTGTTTTTAGACCCCGAATACCTCGGAGAGGTCAATTTCCTCAGTTTTTACATCGTGGGTATGGCATTAGGGGGCTTCTTCATGAGTTGGAATTTAACGACCTATCTCCTTACCGCTCAGCACTTTCCATTCCTGGCTAGTTTAAAGCGGCCGTTCACCAAGTTCAGCATCAATAATCTACTGTTGCCGCTGGCCTTTGGACTTTTCTACCTGCTGTTGATTGGTTTTTTCCAGGATCACTATCAGGGGCTACCGCTCCTCCGCAACCTCTTGCATCTATTAGCACTGGTGTTGGGAGGCCTCACTTTGGCCTTGGGGTATTCCATGTACTTTCGCCTGACCAATCGGGATATTTCCTACTATTACCGAATTAGTTCGCCGCCTAATCTAGTGCATCTACATATTCCGCCGGGAACGCGTAATGCGGATTTGGATTATATCAAATTGGACCAGAACCGCCTGAAGGTTTTGACCTATCTGGGGGAAGACCTCAAGCCCCGTATTGTACGCTCGGTAGCGCACTATGAATCACGCCTGCTGCTGAATATTTTCAAACAGAACCACCTCAATGCCCTGGCACTACAGCTACTCAGCATGATGTCGTTGCTGATTTTGGGCTATCTGGTGGATTGGGAGATTTTTCGCATCCCCGCCGCGGCGAGTATTCTCATCTTGTTTAGCTTGCTCGTGGCTTTCATTGGGGCCCTGACGTACTGGTTTGCCGAATGGCGTGCCTTCGTTATCGTATGCCTGTTGATTGTCATCAATTACCTGACTTCCTTTGGCGTATTTAATAATCCGAACTATGCCTACGGACTGGAATACGGACCTGAGCGAGCAGTCTATGCTTATGATAGCTTGCAGTACGTATGTGGTACCGATCGGGTAAAGGACGATTTAGCGGCAACGGAGCAAATCTTAGATAAGCGAATAGCAAAAATGAGCGAAGGCGGGCAAAAGCCTAAAATTGTCTTTCTCTGTGCCAGTGGGGGAGGCTTAAAAGCGGCAGCCTGGACCACGCACGTTTTGCAAACTGCAGACAGCTTAAGCCAAGGACGAGTAATGGACCAGGCAGTACTAATGACCGGCGCGTCGGGAGGTATGTTGGGAATGTCTTATTTGCGTGAATTGTACTGGCGTGAGCAAAAAGG
Organism: Bacteroidota bacterium; assembly: GCA_038528965.1. GTDB lineage: Bacteria > Bacteroidota > Bacteroidia > Chitinophagales > Saprospiraceae > Lewinella. The sequence goes on from JBCBEC010000016.1 coordinate 99,057, forward strand.
CAGCGGACAAGCACTATATCAACCAGAGTATCTCGATCATATTACCCTGGACTTACTCAACTCTATCGCTTTTACCATCGTTTCAAACGACCTGTTTTTACCCTGGCGGCGGTTTGAATACGCCGGCGAACGTTATTTCCTCGATCGGGGCTACGTTTTTGAGGAGCAATTCAGTGAAAACACCCAGGGATATCTTGATAAACCATTAATGGCCTACCAAGCACCGGAAGCAGCGGGAAACATTCCATTGCTCTACCTCAGTCCCGCAATTGTGAATGACGGCAGGCAAATGATTATCTCCCCCCAGGGTGTTTCCTTCATGATGATTTCGCCGGTTGGCTTGGTACAGCAAGATGTGTACGAGATAGACGCTGTGGATTTCCGCTGGCTATTAAAAGATCAGGGAGCTGACAGTCTACGTTTTCTTACCGCCCTACGCATGAACGCTACCTACCCTTATGTATTACCCACTGTGCACCTTCCTACCGAACCGCAAATCACCTTAGTCGACGCTGGGTTTCGCGATAATTACGGCATTCAAACAGCAACCCGCTTTATTCAGGTATACCAGGACTGGATCCGGGAAAACACCAGTGGGGTGATTATGGTACAGATGACGAGTTCTGAGAAAATCGAGCAGATTCCATCCAGCGGTACCAAAGGAATTGTGGAGTCATTGTTCAATCCGCTTGGCATCGCCGGTAAGGTATTGGACGTGCAAGAACTACAGTACGATAACACGCTCAGCTTTGTCCACGATCTTTTGGGTGAGGATAAGCTCGAACTGATCCGTTTCATCTACCGTCCCTCCAACGATAAAAAGCTGGAAGCTTCCGTTTCGTTTCACCTCACGCAGCAGGAGAAGGAGGATGTACTTCAAGCCCTCGAATTAGAGGCTAATCAGCTTAGTATGCAGCGCCTACTGGAAGCCCTAGAGGTAGAGTAGGTAATGTTACCTTTGATGCAGATCCGCAATCAATTAGAAAGCCTTGGATGATGTATTTCCTCAACTATTGTCAAGCCACTTTGCTATTTATACTGTTCTCCACTGCTTTAACCGCTCAAATTGGTAAGGACTTTCGGAATGTTCGAGTCAAGGGGCCAATTGTACAAATGCAAGCGACCCAAACCATGATTATTAAGGAGGAAGACGGAGGCACGAAGGAACGGGTCATGGACCAAGCCCAGGCGCACATTGACGCTGGTAGGATCATCAAGATTGACCACGTTAGTGGAATTCGGTCGGCCAAACTTAAGAGTTTCACAGAATTCGATTGGGAAGAAGACCGCTTAAGACGGGTGAGAACATATAGCCAGTTCGGGGATTCTCGGCCTAATCTTGATCGACAATATGTGACCAGAATTGGCGCTAATGGCAAGATATCTTCAGAGAATATCTTCTTTGGTAAAGATGATCTGCGCGCGACCTTATCTTATGAACATCGGGAAAGTGCCGAGGGGAATGAAATTTTGGAAATGACGATGTACAAGCCTGGTGAACTAGACCCACAGGGACATTACTACATCGAATCTGATCAGTGGGGTGAAGTATTGCACATTGAGTCGGTAGGAAAAGATACCGGCATATACGTTCGGCGCTTGGAAAATGTAGGAGATTCGCTCTTTACTGGAATCAAGATTATGACTTCTAGCCGCGAGCGGGGTAAAAGAGATACCATTTGGACCACCACCCTTCAGCGTTACGATGTTCATGGTAATATTTCCTACAGCGAGGCGGTCAATAAAAGGAGGAACCCAAAGGGTGAAGGCCTTTCAGAAATGCGGATGATCATGGAGGTGAACTACTTCTACGAAGGTGATGACGTTCCCGAAATACAGCCTAGCGCAGCTGATCTATTCGCTAGGTGGAGCAGCTCGACTTACAACTTTACGTTAACCATTGGAAACAGTAGACCCAGTAACCTACAGGGTATCTACACCACTGGCACGATCCGCGATAAAGATCCCGAGATAGTAGAGGAAGGTTCTGATTGGATATTCCGCTTGCGTGATAGCTTTACGGGCAGCTGGGAGTATGACCCAGCTACTGAGATAATAACCTTTCGACAAAATGAGCACGTGGTGGCAAAAGCGAAGGTTGATCTTAGATTCTTTGAGCTACGTTTGATGCCGACCGAAGCTCATACCGCTGCCGTTATTTTTAAGAAGGGATAGTATAATTTACATTGATTTCTGGCGTGTCAAAAAGCTAACAAAAGAAGGATACTTAAGGCAATGAATATAGGGTAACCCCAAATAGATATATGGTATTGGTAGTTCTTCTCCTCTTGATTACGATAACTTAGTACCGTGAAGATTGTTCCAGCGATTAAGCTAAGGAAAGATAGTATAGAAAGAATAGTAGTGTTTCGGACGAATGCAGTTTCGTCATGAATAAAGGGTATAAAAGAAGCTACTAAATACGCCACCGCCAAGTTGAGGATAATGACGTAGATAAACAGCCGAAAAGCCCATTTCTTGTAGTTGGTGCCCTTACCTTTATTCTTTTCAACATCATCTAATATGTCTTCCATTTCCTTATGAGCCTTGCGGTTGTGTCATTAATACAACTCCATTGCTAATGCTTCCGAAAAGCATTAGCAATGGAGTATAATATAAGATAAGCATCATTTTTTGGTTAAGCTTACCCCTCTCGGTAGGCTTTGGAAGCGGCTGCGTAAATCCAGTAGCAAATGGCCAGAATGACTGCCGAACCAGCAATGGTGCCTAGGTTTAAGCCCAGAGCTAACACATTGGAACTACCGTATATAGCTACCGGAATAGCTAATAAAATACCGATCAGTGCCTCGCCAGTGATCAAGCCCGAGGCAATCAGTAACCCAGTGCGTTCGCTGGCCTTCTCTGCGCTGGCGTGACTTTCACCTTTGCTTGCCTGATTTTGTTTTTGGTAACGGCTCACCAACCAGGCGACAACACCACCCAACATAATGGCACTGTCCAATTCGAATGGTAAGTATAACCCAACTGCAACCGCCAAAACCGGAATACGAAAATCTGATCCACGGCTCTTCTGGTATTGGTCCAATAAGATAATGGCCACACCAATAGCCATGCCTATGTATACCATGGTCCAGGGTAGATTGCCTTGGAATACACCTTCAGCAACACTAGCCATTAAAGTAGCTTGTGGGGCAGCTAGTGCATCAGGGTTTGCTTCGGTTGCCGGACCGAATCCATAACCGGTCAATAACAGTTGTAGCACCAAGGGTAGTACAAGTGCCGCGGAAACCACGCCAATCATCTGCATCAATTGCTGCTTCCGTGGAGTTGCCCCCAAAATATTACCGGCCTTGAGATCTTGCATATTATCACCAGCAATAGCGGCTGCGCAACATACCACCGCACCAATCATGATAGCTGCCGCCGGGCCACGCTCTGCTCCCGAGCCCATCAACGCCAGTAAAATTAGAGCCGAAGTTAGAATAGTGGCAATCGTGACACCTGAGATTGGGTTGTTAGAACTACCCACCAAGCCTGCCATATATCCGGCAACCGCCGAGAAAAGGAAACCGGCGATGACCATAATGATAGCCATCAAAGCGGAAATAGGCACATTGGCTACCATGCGGAGATAGATGATGAATACAGGTACAATCATCACTCCAATTGCAACAATTACCCACGCCATCGGTGCGTCGCGCTCGGTGCGTAATACTTTGCTTGGGTCTACCCTGTTTTTAATGGCGTCGATACCGCTACGGACTGCGTAAGAAATAGAACTGCGCAGGTCAAGCAAGGCCCAAAGCCCACCAATTACCATTGCTCCTACACCCAGGTAGCGGATTTGGCTACTCCAAATACCGTAGCCCATATCAACAGCACCAGCCCCTTCAGGAGCACCCGTTAACGCAATATAGGCGGGTATGGCAATCCACCAACTAATGGCGCCACCAATAAATACCAGTGCCGCAATACGTATACCTACAATGTAGCCCACCGCAATCAAGGCAGGAGATAAGTTCATACCGAAATAGAGGTAAGCCTTCTTGCCAGCCAGCGTAGCACCTTCTGCTACACCACTCCAAAGTTTTAATCCAGATTCGGATAGCTTCACTAAGGCACCTACTAAGCCACCCCAGGCTAAGAAACGAATAGAACGTCCCCCTTCTTCACCAGACTTTAGCACTTCTGCAGTAGCTACCCCTTCTGGGAACTGTAGGTTTTGCTGCACAATCAAAGCAGAACGTAGTGGCACGGTAAATAATACACCTAAAATACCTCCACAAAGGGCCACCAGCACCGTCTCCAAATAATTAAAACTTTCCCAGTAGCCCATTAAGACGAGGGCCGGGAAGGTAAAGATGACACCCGCTGCTAAGGACTCCCCCGCCGAGGCGGAGGTTTGGACGATATTGTTCTCCAGGATGTTGTGTTCGCGAAACAAGCGCAGTACGGCCATGGAAATCACTGCTGCTGGAATACTCGCCGATACAGTAAGCCCCGCAAAGAGCCCTAGGTAAGTATTGGCAGCCGAAAGTACAATAGAAAGCAAGGCACCTAAAATGAGTGCTTTTCCCGTAGTTTCCGGCAAAATTGTTTCCGGACTGATATACGGTTTCTCTTTCTTAGACATGCGGTGGTGGTTTTGTTTTGTGCTCTAAATATAATTGAACTGCCGTACTTTTTAGAGTACAGCATGCTACCAATACCGTAAAATATCCGGCTTTTCTCGATCATTTCCGCTTCCGTCATTTGCTTGCTATTTCTCGAATAGGCAATGAGCTATCTTCATAGGCAGCACCACAATTGTTGCGCATGCTTTGTCGACGCTATTGGCCAACTAAACACTTACAAGGGGTTATTGCCTGGTATTGGACATTAGAACGTCCAGCTAGTACTTCTGAGCGGGAAGTCTATCGCTTAATCCCGGATACTTACGTCGATTGGGTATTTCATTTGGGAACTCCCTGGCAGTACAGGCAGGCTCCGGAAAACCACTGGTGCACCTCAAAGGCCCATATGTTCGGGCATAGCACGCATTTCCTTGAAATTACTTTGAATGGTGACCCACTACTCGTGTTTGGGGTCAAGTTTCATCCCTGGTCAGCAGCCAGTCTTTGGGAAACCGGAATGAATTCGACCACTAATCTGGAGCTAACTTTACAAGACTTATCCTTAAGTGGAATGAGGGATCTGGAAGATCAGGTCCTAACAACGTCCAGTATCCCTTCCTGTATAGCGCTAGTGGAGGAATACTTGTCGCAAAGATTAGTCGAGTTAAATAATCTACGCCCAATTATTCAACAATACTATCAAGGAATAGCTACTCCTAGCACGGATTTACAAACCCGTCGGCTACAGCAGCGTTTTAAACATGAAATCGGTATCAGTCCCAAAACTTTTCAACGTACTATCAGGATCAATCAAGTCATTGAACGCCTGGTGGCTGGTCCCGCTAAATTGACGGATCTAGCGTATCAGGCAGGGTATTTTGATCAATCGCATTTCATTCGCGATTTTCGGCATTTTACGGGCCTTACACCCCGTACCTTTCTAAAGTCAATCAACCCTAGTGGAGATTTTTTCAATCTGCGTATCCACTAAACATTCGTTTCGCTTTTTTACAATTTTGCTTGTCTGGCGTGCTAGACATTTGTAAGAAAGCTACGCTATGAGACTCGCTATACTGCTCTTCAGTCTTTCATTAACCAATCTACTGCTCGCTCAATTTCCAAATATCACCTGGGAATATCCGTTGGGTGCCCCCGCTTTTGGTTCCTCTTCTGCTGCCGATTTGGATGGCGATGGATTCTACGAAATCGTCTTTACCACCTATACCAATGACGGAAAGGCCCATTGCCTGAATGCAGAGGATGGTTCTGTAAAATGGACCTATGATATCGGAGGTTGTGGTGATGTCGCGCCTCTGATTTATGACGTTAATCAGGATGATCAGCTGGATGTGATTATCAACGGTTCGTGCAATCCTACGCTGTTCTGTATAAATGGAAGTACCGGTGAGTTGATGTGGAGCGTACCCTCTGGCGGCGGTGATTCTCCTCCAACTGTGGCGGACATGGATCAGGACGGCAAGCCAGAAATTCTCTTCGGAAATTTCAATGGCCAAATCCGAGTGCTGAATGGTGAAGATGGTAGTGTTGCCAAAATTATCCAGGCCGTGCCAGCTGGGAACGCGCTACAAACTGAGCCTACGCTGGCTGATATTAACAATGACGGCAAGCTCGACATATTAGGAGCTAACTTTTTCAATGATAACGGCCTGTTTGTCTGGGCATTCGACTACGAATCAGGCGACCGACTTTGGACCAATGAGAAATCAGTGCCAGATGCTGATTTTCATGCGTACCACGGTGGGGCTATTGCCGATATTGACGGAGATGGCCTACCGGAATACGTGATTGGCTCTGGAGCAGGACTGTTACTAGCTATTAACCTGGAGGATGGATCGGACCTTTGGACGCTTGAGCTGAATGCCAGTATGATGAGTGCCATTACGATTGCCGATATGGATCAGGATGGTGAACTTGAAGTTATTTTCAATAATAACGACTATCTAACCTTTGACGAACGGATTTGGGTGCTCAACGGAGCAGATGGCACCGAAGAATGGTCATACCCGATCAATTTTACCAGCTTCCGCGGCATGTCTGTCTCCGACATTAATGGAAATGGAAAACTGGATTTGGTATCTGGTCATTTTATGGGAGTGTTGCGAGCAGTAGAACCCTATACTGGCCTTATCTGGGAGCTGAACCTACGCGAGGAATTCCCAAACCCTGACGCTTTTCCATGGTTTGAAACAGACCACCAACCGCTCATTGCCGACTTTGACCAAAACGGTACAACCGACGTCTTTGCGGTAGCTGGCTACGGTACCTACGAACCGGACTCCTTGAACACCGGCCGGGCCTTTATGATCGAAGCCGGGGAAGGGACCTGCCCAGAATGGTTGATGTTTCGGCATGATATACGGCGGACTGGCTTTTTACCACCTGAGGAAGTAGAAGAGGCTTGCGCTATAACGAATACCGAAACGATAGAAGAACAGGAGCGTGAAATCACCATTTATCCTAATCCCAATCAGGGAGCCTTTCAGCTAATACTTGATATGCAGGAATCAGCAACCGTGCGTATTGAACTCCGAAATACCTTGGGGCAATTGGTGACGCTGCTCCAGGAAACTAAGCTGGCAGCTGGGGAGCAAGAGCTGGACATAAGCGCACCGGCAGGGGTAACTGTCGGCGCGTACTTTCTGGCGATTAAGGTAGAACAAAATTGGTATTATCAACGGATCGTTATTCAGTGATCTGAGAACTTGTGGGCTTTGGTCAATAAAGATTATTGATCATGGCCTAGCTAAAAACCGAAGCCCACCTTAAACTACAAGGCCGGGTCCACCGCCTCACTCTCCAATGCCATTATTCCAAACACGCACTGGTGAACTTTGGTGAGGGCCTCGCGCCGTACAAAACGCTCCATTGCTTCTATCCCCAGCGCAAATTCTCGCTCTGCTAAGCTCCGCTTACGACCTACTCTACGCTTGCGCAAGCGCGCCATATTTTCCGGTAGGGTATAATCTGGACCGTAGATAATACGGAGGTATTCGCGTCCTCGAACTTTAAGTGCGGGCTGTAGGGTTTGTCCTTCCGCCCGGCAGATGAATTCCCATGGCTTGACTACCATACCCTCGCCACCAGCCTCAGTGAGTGCCAACCACCAAGCCGAGGCCGCAGCAATGGAAGCCTCGTTCTCCAGATCTACCCAGCGGTGGTCGGTCATCATCAAGCAGGGCTCCTCTCTTGTGCAAAAGGTGGCCAATTCCTCCAGGTGCCATCGGTGATCCTTATCCATATGCACCGCGCCTTCAGTCGCGAGGAGGTGAAAAGGTGCGATTCGAATGTCTTCGATGCGTTCCACCGTCCAACAGTACTGACGATAAGCCTGTCGAAATCGAGTGATATGTTCCTGGCGCTGGGCCATTTGTCTGCTCAGGTCTTCTACGGCAATTCCCCGTTCCAAGGTTTGGGTTAAAACGCGCTCTACTTCATTTAGGGCCAACTCCCCCGCAACGGCTGTTGCCGCGTACTGCTGTTCCAATAACTTGCCAGCCTTGGCCGACCAAGGCATTAATTCAGCGTCCAATAAAACCCAATTGGTTTGGTGCCGCTCCCAGAAGCCGCTATCTGAGAGTGCTTGCTGCACGCGCTCCAGTAGACTTTGTTCAAGAACGGTGTCCTGGAAAAACGGACGCCCAGTCCGAGTCAGGATCCACCCAATGCCTTTGGCTATTCCAAAGCGTTCCTCAATGGCCGTACTGCTCTGGCCCACTACGATAACTGCGCGAGATCCCATGTGCTTTTCTTGACACACGACTTCTGTAATGCCACGGTCACGATAGTAAGCGAAAGCTTCTGCCGGGTGTTCCAAAAAGTCGGGAAGTTTGCTCGTCTTTACCGGCGACATGGTGGGTGGCAAGTAAATCAGCTGGCGTGGGTCGGCGGTAAAACGAGTCATAGTTTCCAGTGCTTGAGCGGCTTGTCCTTCCTGAATGAGGATACGTGCTTGCAAGCGCGTTTCTATAGTCTGACGCCCTAATACATCCGCAGCTTGTAAGATGTCTTTCTGAGCAGGGCTTCCCTGGATCATTGGGCGAGCAGATGCTGCGTAGGTCGCCTGGGCATCCACTGCCACCAGTTCTCGTTCGGGGTAACGCAGAGCGGTCAGCTTACCACCAAAAACACAGCCGGTATCCAGGCAAATGGTGCGGTTAAACCACTGCGGATTCTCCGTTGGAGTATGGCCGTACACCACCATCGCTTGCCCCTGATAATCCTGTGCCCAAGGGTAGCGTACCGGTAACCCCTGGTCATCTGTTTCACCACTAGTTTGACCATACAAGCAAAAAGAACGTACCGCACCACCTACCCGGCCGTGCATCGATTCTTGTAAGCCCGCGTGGGCAACGAGCAGCCGGCCATTGTCCAACTCGATATGATAAGGGAGCTTACGCAAAAAGGCCTTGACGGCTTCACGAAATTCTTCTGGTTCCGTTTGGAGCTGTTCGATGGTTTCCGCTAGGCCATGTGCAATCTTGACCTTGTTACCCTGCAAATAACGACGCAATTTGTCATCGTGATTTCCTGGAACACACAGTGCTTGTCCGTTCATCACCATGGACATGGCAAGGCGCAGTACCTTGTTACTAGCGGGGCCGCGATCGACCAGATCACCAACGAAAACAACTTTACGCCCTTCTGGATGCTGTACGTCATAACCGTAACTGTTTGAATTCGTATCGGACAGGACTGTATAGTCCATCTTTTCCAGTAATGCTACCAGTTCATCAAAGCAACCGTGGACATCGCCGATGATGTCAAATGGTCCACTTTCGTGGGAATAATTGCTAGGCATGGGTTTGAGAACTACCTCTGCGTCGGTATGTTGGAGGTGGTAAATTCTTTGGAACCCTTCCTTGCGTAAATGCCGTGCTGTTTGTCGTACCCGACGGTGCTGCCGCTGGAGTGAGCGCTGGGCTATGTTGCGGTCACTACGCGCTTCATTACGCTCATAAAGCACTTCCAAATCGGTATGGATAACAATGGCTTGAGGCTTGAGATGATATTGGTAGGCCAGATCAACTAAGGTCTTGCGGCCACCTTCGTCAAGGTTAGTGGCATCTACTACCGTAAAAAGACCACGCTCTAAGCGCTTCTCTACAATGAGGTGCAAAACTGAAAAGGTGGCTTCGTTGGCGGTGAGAACTTGCTCACTATCGGCCACCATGATCCGACACTGATCGGAAGAAATGACCGTAGATGGACGAAAATGCTGGGCAGCAAAAGTTGACTTACCCGCAGAGCTGGCGCCAATGAGGAGGACTAAGGATTTTTCGGGGAGTTCTATATGTTGGGTTTTCATCTTGTTGTCTTATTTGAAAGCAAAGAAAAAGTAATAGTGCGCAAGGGTTTTGCGCACTTAAAAGGAACGCTTGTTTTATGCTGTTTTTTTACTGAAAACTACCATTTGACTGGGCGTTCCTAAGGTTTCGTGGGGGAGGCCAATTCCGGAGCACTCAAAGTTGTAGTCATAAGTGGCTCCTATACGTTCTGCCCAAGATTGAAAAGTAGCCCGATCCCACTCAAAGCGGTGATCAGGATGGCGGAGTTGACCATCCGGTAATCCAGGAAAAAGGCTGTTGTACGCTATATTTGGGGTAGTCACAATCACATACGGTGGAGCCGCATAGCGAAATACGACTTGCTCGAGCGCAGGAAGCCGTTCGGGGTCCAGGTGTTCAATAACTTCTACTAGCAGAGCGGCATCATAGCCCTGAAAGCGATCATCCTGATAGGTCAGTGCACCTTGGATTAAGTTGAGACGACTATCCGTTGAAGCACTAGTTTGCGAGCGTAGGCCCAACTTTTGAGCGGCAATTTGCAATACTTTGGTTGCCACATCTACACCTGTTAGGCGGGTGAATTGTCGTTCCTTAAGCAAGCGTTCCAGCAAGCGCCCCGTGCTGCACCCTAAGTCCAATACACTTTTTGCATCGAGGCGGATCAAGGTTTCAACAACCGCTTCGTGCCGCTGCTGGTGCAAAGTCAAGTTCGTTGCAGTAGCTTCTGACTGCGCTGCTACCAGAGGTGCTTCATTATTAGCTGCTGCTAAAGCTTTGCGGTAGCTGGTTTTCTTACCAAAATATCGACGTACGATCAACTCCTTGGCGGGGTGTTCCGGGAGCCAAGCAGATGCTTTCGCTAATAACTTCTCGATCTCTGATTCCTTGAAGTAGTAGTGCTTGCGATTGTCAAGAATAGGGAGTAGGATGTATAGATGCTGAAGCAATTCCTGTACGGTCTTCTTTCCGCTAAGGGTTATGGTGTAGTAAGGACTAGCCCCCCATTCGGGATGCTCGGTGTCCAATAATGCGGTTTGGTGTTTGATCCCGTAGCCAAGCGGCTCAAATATGGAATGGAGTAGTTCCGCTCCGCCACGTACGCAGACGGCGCTGATCTTGGCCTCTATTTTCCAAGTTTGATTAACTAATGCTGGCATTGCTGTGCAGTTCCCATTTAGCGCGCTTCCGAAAACTTTAGAAATAGCCGTACACAAGAAAGAAGAAGCCACGTACGCTCGGTCGTTTACATAATGGTCTAAGCCAGCCTTTACGTTGGCGTTACGGCCATTGTGATCATGTCGGTTTTGGCGCATTTCTGCTGTGGTGTCTATGTCCAAGAGGAGGCAGGCACTACAGCTGGTGGAGGTAGCCTCGGGAAAGAAGACATGTGCGTGGCCGAAGCTGAGTTCTTTAGTTTGGTATTTGTCCGGGTGCTTTCCGAGCAGGTAGCCCAGATGGGTCGCGTTTTCGCTCCGAACACTAAGATGAAGTAACATAGTTCTTTTCTATTGATCGAGACAAAGGTGGGAACAAGCTACGCACTCCTTTTGCGCACTTGGAGGAAAAATGATAAATTCCTGTCCTAAATCTTCATTTATGGCACTTAATCGCCTTGCGCTCATTCGCTACCGTACCATTGATCAATGCCTCAGAAATCGCACCCGACGTTGGACTTTAGAAGATCTCATGGACGCTTGTTCGGATGCCTTATATGAATACGAAGGGATTGATCGGCCGGTGAGCCGGCGAACAGTGCAGTACGATATTCAAATGATGCGCTCGGATAAACTGGGTTACGAAGCGCCAATTGTCGTAGTGAAACGGAAGTACTATACCTACGAAGATCCGGAATACGGTATCATGCAGGGCCCCCTATCCGAGGCTGATCTTGGGCACTTGGGGGAAGCCGTAGCTGTACTGAAGCAATTTCAAGGTTTTGGCCACTTACAAGAATTAGGAGGGCTTGTGCAGAAGTTGGAAGACAAGGTGAAAACCGGAAAAGGCGCGCGCCGAACGGCAATCCTGTTAGAGTCTAATGAACGCTTACGGGGCCTGGAGTACCTGGAAGAACTGTTTCAGGCCGTAAGGCAGGAAAAGCGGGTACGGCTGAAGTACCAATCTTTTCGCGCCAAGACTCCTGGCTTGATTGATGTGAATCCATTGCTCTTGCGAGAATTTAATAACCGTTGGTTTCTGATCGGTACCAAAGAGCGGGAGCCACGCATACTCAGCTTTGCGCTGGATCGCATTCAAATGATCACTTACCCAGACTTGCCGTTTTTTCCTTCTCCAAATTTTCAGCCGGAGGAGTTCTATCAACATGTGGTGGGGGTAACGGTAAATAACCGTCGCGTGACCCGCATTCGCATTAAACTTACCAAGCAGCATGCTCCCTACGTGCTCACTAAACCATTGCATCCTTCCCAAGAGACGGAAGAGTTACTAGAAGATGGCGGTGCAATCGTTGCCATCAAGGTGATTCCAAACTTTGAGCTGGAACGGCTGCTGCTAGGTTTTGGCCCTGGCTTAGAAGTACTGGCTCCAAATGGATTTCGCAAACGGATTGGTGATTTGCTACGACAGGCAAGTGGACGTTACGCCGATAGTGGGGAAGAATAATGACTCCGTTGGGTGCTGCTTATACAATTACAGCAAACGCTCCATTTGCGTCTGCAAGCGCTGCACCAAAAGCTGTGTGATGCGCCGATTAATTTCTCCTTCGTTCGCCAGGTAGTAGTCAAGCTCCTCAGTAGTAAATTGCCCCAACACACAACCGAACAGTAATCCCCGCAGGCGATTATCCTTCCCAATACTATGTTGAATCTGTTGGTCACGCTGGGCGGGACTCATTTTCACGAGCTTTACTTTGCGTTTCTGTAGGAAGTGCTGAGTAGTACGCAATAATAAGTCATTTTGCAGTTTGAGTACCGGCCTTAAGGTCTGGTGCAGAAAGCTTGCCTCTGGACTATCACTAGGTTGTGTTTCGATGTGTGGGCGAAGTTGCAATCGTGGATTAGCTGACATATATATAAGGTATAATGCTGCTTTAACTCCTTATTTGGAAAAAAGTTGGCGATTAGCCCATTTTGTCAATTTGCTCTAATAACCAAGGCCGATCAGTGAGGGGGGAGGCTTGTTCTATTTCAGTACGTAACTCTATCCGCTTTTTCTTATCGTAAGGGTTCAAGCGTACCAGCTTTTTGGTATAAGTGAGCATATTTTGAAAAACATCACGGTGATAGCCTATTACATTTTTGCGTTTTAGATAAACCCGCATACTTTCCAATAAAGAATCTAAGGCATCGTATTCTGTGGCTTCATAATAGATCTTAAGAAGCATTGTTTTGGCATTGAGGCTAATGAGCAAGTCGCTAGGGTCAAAATGCACCAGTAATTTATGGGCTAATGGATAATCATGGCGTTCAAAAGCCAGTTTCGCCCAGCAAAAGTTACTAAAGACCTCGCGGTATTCTTCCTCAACATATTGCGCATAGTTTTCGATGGTAGCTTCGGCCCAAGCAAATTCTTTTAAACGGAGGGCGGCTAGAATGGCATTGAGAAAAGTTCTTCTGGAGAGTACCCCATTTTCCAGTATTAGTTTTCGCTCAAAAGTGTATTGGTATATTTCGAAAGCTTCCTGGATAAAATCCGCAGCGCCGCGATTAATTCTTTGAATACAATAGTTTAAGGCCATCAAATGAAAATCCCGCTGCTCTAAAGCAGAAAACACTTCAATGTATTGATATAAGGTAGATTTTAAGGCAAAGTAGTACTTATCCGCATCGGGACGACTGAGGATCAAGTATAGATAATAGTAAATTGCAATGGCCGGATAGTCAAGTAATTCTTTTTGAGTTTCCACTGCAGTGACGACATCTTGAAGAAAGAGGCTTTTGTACTCCGTTTTAAAAACTTGCTGATGCGAAAGGGTATGACAGGCAAATTTCAGCTTCTCGGCGATGAAAAGGGCATCAAAAGCACTGATGCTATCTTGCAAATGAATGTCTTTTGTCCGATCTATTTCTCCTAGATAGCTAGAGTATTCATCATACAAAGTGAGGGAATTCCTCAATCCGGTACTGTCTAGTGTTTTCTGACCTAGGCCTGCACGCCGCAGGGCATTGAATTTTTTTTGGAATACAGAAGACACCTTACGCCTACGTAATGACTTTAAATAGGCAACGGGATAAGCATACTCATCGTTATCTATTTCCTTGAAAGCCAGGAATCGTTCTAACTGGCGATGCAGGAAATGGATGGTTTGTCGGAATTTAGCATCGTCATAGCTTTCTTTCGGGAAGAGTTTTCGGTAAATTCGTTCTTTCTCCAAAAACTTATCCTCTTCTAAGTGGTTCGCGGCCATCAAGTACTGGAACAAATCCAGCACATCTTGTCGTTGATTAAAGAAAGGAGAAGAGAGCCATTTGTGCAATTCGCGACATTCTTTCTTGTCTAAGGTCTTTAAAACGGCAATAGTTGCGGAATTCTTCATAAAAAATCAAAAATATTTTTTCAACATCTTTTCTCTTGTAAAATTTTGATTTACAGTAGATTATAGTTTTTTATGCTGACAAAATTACTGTTTTTTTTCAACAAATGGCGTTTCTTGTCCTTGAATTCCCTTGGGCAATGCTTCACTTTTGTAATGTCAACAAAAGAAAACGACCTAATCCAAGCGCTGATGAAACGAGCAAAGGCTCATAAGCTGATGAAAAGAGGTCAAGGCTTCGCTTTGATGTTCCTTCTTTTTGTTAGTTCTATTTCAGCACAGGGTTGGGAGGTTACTTTCGGAGATGATAATGAAGATCAAGGCGTAGTTCTTACTTCAACAATTGACGGAGGCTTTTTGGCAGTAGGCTATAGTGAGTCGTTTGGCAGCGACAACGATTTTGACATTTATCTTATACGCACCGATATTGATGGAACGCTTTTGTGGGAAGTTACCCACGATGAAGGTTTCATTGAAAGAGCAAATGATATTCTTCCATTAGAAAATGGAGATTTCCTCTTGGTAGGAAAGATCAACGATTTGGATGGAACAATGTCTGGTACTCCGGACCAAGTGTATTTATTACGCATTGATAGTCGTGGACGGCTGCTTTGGTCAAACCGATATGATAATAACGGCTTAGAGCAGAGTGCAAATAAAATCAGCCGCACTGCTGATGGTGGTTATTTAGTTATTGGCCAAACAGAAGTTGAAGGCGAAGATCAGACGGATATCTTGCTCATCAAGCTAGATGAAAATGCCGAGGAAGAGTGGCGCGAAAGTTACGGAACTGCTTACGGAGACGAAGGAGTTTGGGTAACGGAATTGGAAGATGGCTTTTCAATGGTGGCTAATGTCCGCAACGGAGGAAACTTCCCCGACAAGGATATTGCGATATATCGGATGGACGAAGCAGGTGAAATAGTATCTGAGCGCGTCTATCCTGGCGGTAATGAAGAATTTGTTGCTGCTGGAGATGCTGTTATGACCCAAGATGACCATTTGATCATTGCGGGAACGTCAGCAAACTTCGGCAAATCAATAATAATAAAGAGCGATCTCAACGGAGATACGCTTTGGACTCGTGAAATTGCGGTTAATCCTGAGTACAACACAGAACTCTATGCGATTACTGAATTGGAAAGTGGTGACTATGTAGCCACTGGTTACACAGAACAAGATCCATTCAGTAACCCTGGAATTCTACTGGTTAAGATAACTCCTAATGGAGATATCGTTTGGACTAGAGTGCTGGGCTTAGATGTCTTCGAAGACTGGCGCCGAGGTTTAGACATCGTCGAAACTGAGGATGAAGATTTGGTTATCGTAGGCACCCGGTCACAATCAAGCATCTTTATTAATGATGTTTCCATTATTAAGCTTGATAGTGAAGGAAATTACTTCACCAATCTGATTCAGGGCATTGTTCACTGGTCAGAGGACGGATGTGATCCTTTGGAGCCGGGAGATCAAGGACTGCAAGATTGGCTGATCCAAGTAGAGGGAGACGAAAACACTTTTATCGGTTCTACTGATAGTGAAGGTTTTTACAGTATCCCTGTAGGTGAAGGAGATTTCACGGTGACACTACTTCCAAGAAATGATGCTTGGGATATTTGTTCACCATCTACCTTCCCGGTCACTTTCACGACCCGCTATGACACATTGGTTTTTAATTTTCCGGTAAGAACTGCTGCGGATGCTTGTGCCTATTTAAGTATAGATACAAGTACTGAACCACTGGTAAGTTGTACCCAGACCGATTATTTGGTCGAGTATTGCAATGATGGTTCAGCAATTGGTAACGCTGCTTTTGTGGAGCTTATCCTAGATGCAGATTTGGAATTCGTAGATGCGAGTGTTCCATTTACGCAGCTAGCAGCAGATACGATCATCGTAGAACTGGGAGACTTGGAGCCACTTGATTGTGGCAACTTCAACGTGACGGTCGATGTATCCTGTGATGTACAGGATTTGCAGGCGGCAGTATTTACTGCGAACATCTATCCGAATGAGCCGTGTGTAGTCGATCCAAATTGGGATGGTTCAAGTATGCGAGTTTCTGGTCGCTGTGAAGAAAATTCTGTCTTCTTTACTGTTCGGAACGTCGGATCGGAATCATCAACTACAAGACAGGATTTGATTGTTATTGAAGATCAAATACTGTTCTTAAATGCTCCTGATAGCATTCCTCCTCTAGGACCAGGCGAGGAATATGAATTCCCGCAAGGAGGAATCCCCGCTAACGAGATGGGATCTACCTACCGGGCAGTTGTCCAACAAGTTGAAGGCCACCCTGGCAGCAATTTTCCTACCGTAGCGGTAGAAGGTTGTACAATAGAGGGTGAAGATAACTTTACAACGGGTCAGGTGACCCAGTTTCCTGAAAACGATCAGGATGCTTCAGTTGACATTGATGTGCAAGAAATTATAGTGTCTACTTTCGAAGAGGCAACACTTTTAATAGGCCATCCCAGAGGCTATCAAGATTCCGTAATTGAGCGGAACACCGATATTGAATACACAATTTTATTCGCTAATATCGGAAGTGACACTTTAGATCGTCTGGTAATTCGGGATACGTTATCCCAAGCACTGGATTTTTCCACTTTTGCTGTGGGGCCCGCTAGTCATCCCTATGTACACGAAATGAATAGTAGCGGAGTCCTGAAGATTACCTTCGACGATCTGATTTTGCTACCAGCAGACGGCAGCGGTTCCAACGCGGATTCAAAAGGCTTTGTTAAGTTCACTTTATCCCAAAAACCCAATTTGCCTATTGGTACAGTGATTGAAAATCGTGCTGCCGTCTACTTTGATTACGTTGCTCCTGAGCTTTCTAACTCAGTTCGCCACGTGGTAAACTGCGAAGACTTTATCTCCGGATCATGTTTAGCAGTTGACCTAGATGACGGACCACCGGAAAGCGATGGAATCAGCATAAGGGTTCAACCGAACCCCTTCCAAATCTCTACCACTTTAGTGGTTGAGGGGTGTGAGTGTAGCGACTTGGAGGTGGCCATCTTTGATGCTGCCGGACGAGAATTGCGCCGTGAACAGTTTATCGGCACAATGCACACATTACACCGGAACGGTTTGCCATCAGGCCTTTACTTCCTGGAAGTAACATCCGAAGGGCGAATCGTGCAGACAGGTAAATTACTGGTACAGTAACGTTACTGCATCCAGTAAGCATAATCCCAAAAGTTTTTGAAACGGTTCCCCGCAATGTCGGGGAACCACCCACACTGAAGGTTATTATTTCAATATAAACACTCACCTGTGACAAAGCTTAAAGAGCTGCGTCATAATACGAGTGACCAAAGAATTTTAGGTCGTCTTTTTTTCATGAGATTATGATTTGTTGTATGGAGCCACGCTTTAAGCGTGGCTTTCTTTGTTTAGGGAAATGGGTTATATTACAGATTGCTCTTTCAACAAGACGTCAGGCACTTCCAAATCCAATGATCCTCAAACGCTTCGATACCGATAAAGGAGTTTACGCCTTTCTGGAAGAAGGGCTAGAAGCTGCTGTGCATCAGCACCCAGCAGCTGAAGTGTTGTTAGTGCGGTCAGGAACAGTAACTGTTCGTGCGGGAGAACAGGAGTATGCTGATATTAAAGGCTGTGTGCTCCCTCCAAACATTGTGCATAGTGTGCAAGGGCAAAATGCCTATTGTGAGATCTGGATATTGGAAAAGAACTTGGCATCCGTTGAAGGTCAGGATTTAATGCCGCCAACTTATTCTTCAGGAGCTATAATGATTCTATCTGAAGAGGAAACAGCACATTACGACGATACTTTGCTTGAGAAATTCCAATCTCTCCCAGCTCTTACGGTGGTTAATGACCAGCGTGTAAGTGCTTGTATCAAATTCATTAAGGAGAACTTAGTTGAAACGGCCTTAAACCGCGCTATGCTGGGTGCCAAGGTACATCTTTCGCCTAGTCGCCTTTCCCATTTATTCAAAACACAGACTGGTACTACACTACAGAACTATATCATCTGGGAACGACTTAAATGCGCTATTTCCTGTAGCCTGAATCAGGGAATTAATTTACTGAATGCTGCCTATCAGGCAGGTTTCTATGATGCGGCCCATTTCAGCCGCGCTTTTCAAAAGATGTTTGGGGTTAACCCTTCTTCTGCCTACAATAGCAGCATTTTACAAATCTGAATGCAGGCTACGTTCTAATTTTGCCAGCGAAAAGCAAAACAACATGGATCAATTTACCATACGCCCCGTAGTAGCAACCGATTTGCCAAACCTGAAGGCTGTAATTCGAGACAGCGAACTATTCCCTTCTGAGCTATTAGATGACATGATTAATCCTTACTTGCAAGGCCAAGATCAAAGCATTTGGCTTACTGGGGATAGTACCACACCTACCTTTGTAGCTTTCTGTGCTCCGGAGCAGATGACAGAGGGTACCTGGAATTTGTACCTCATTGCCGTAAGTGCCAGTCTACGGAGCAAGGGTTACGGACGGCACATCATGAATTATCTCGAGCAGCAACTGAGTCAGCAAGGCGTCAGGGTTCTAATCGTGGAAACATCGGGTCTACCCGAGTTTGCTCGTACACGAGACTTCTATCATCAGTGTAACTATACCGAAGAGGCTCGGATACGGGAGTTCTATGCAGAAGGTGAGGATAAGGTGGTGTTTTGGAAGAAGCTAGGCTAGCGACGCATTGTTTGAGTTTGAAAAAACAGCCGTTCCATTAGTTTCAAAGCATTCTATAGCCCCATAGCTGTACTTATAGGAACGACAAGTTCTCCGAGAACTCGGAGTTCTCGGAGAACTACATAATTAGCGGAATGTTTGACTTTGATTTTTTATTCGTTCCATTTTTTCAAAGTAAAAACATAGGTTTTTCACTCAAAACCTACCTCGAATTTGGAGCATTTGTTTAGCACTTTGCTCTTGGCGCCTTCATTTTTGTCCATCGCAACAAAAACGAAGCAAAAAATGCTCGCCCCGCTGAAACTCCTTCCAGTCAAACAAAAGCGGGGCAGGCCTCCCGCCCAATATTACATGTACAATGCTACATTGGACGGTTATTTTTTCAAACTCAAAAATTCCGCGAAACCAAAGAATGGGACGCTTTAAAAGTCAAACTCAAACAATGCGTCACCAAAATAAACCTAGCCACTCTATTTTTTAGGAGGGCCTGGGAAAAACATGTTTACCCTTTTGGTGTATGCCTTATAATCTGGACGCTTCTGCAAGGAGTAATACTCGGAAGGTTTTGCACCGGTGAAGTAAACTAGTGTAGCGTACATCAGTCTTGAAATAAAGAGCAGCCCGAAGCCCAGTAGAATCCAGACCAATAGATTCTCTTGCTCTCTTAGTGCTAGCCACGAAGGAATGGCAGCGAGGATTAGCGCATTCCAAACCATCCATTCGGCAAAGTAATTGGGGTGACGGGTGTATTGCCACAACCCCACATCACAAACCTTATTCCGTTCTCCGCGCTTTTTCATTTCTTTAAGAAAACCGGCCTTTTGCTTATCAGCAATGGTTTCCATCACGAAGGCGGCAATCCAAAGGAGCAGTCCAATGATTTCTAATGCCGAGAAATTTGGATCAGGGTTAGCGGCAATAATGAAAGCAGGGAAGGCTAAAAATGAAGCATTGGCAAGCCCTTGCATAATAGCATCTACCTGCATTGCCAGTTGGGTGTTGGTCTTCCCTTGACGTTCCCAGCGAATGCGCTGATATTGGTAGCGGGGTAGTTCTTTTTGCAAGTAGCCTTTGCGCCAATACATCAGCGCCGCAAGCCCCATCCGTAAGCCGATGAAAAGATAGGCACCCCCTATAGCCCAAACCCGCCAGGAAGACCCCTTTCCAACTAGGATAGTTACTACACCGATGACCACAAGGCCCCATGGCCAACCAATATCTACGAAGGATAAGCGCTCTGTTCTCCAAATGGGAATACAAACGACGAGTGCAAAAAGCACCAACTGCAGAAGGCCGTTTACTAGCGAAATCGAAGCAAAGGATTGGCTCAACAACAAGATGATCCAGCCCAAAACAAATGGATATAGTGGTTTGAAATATTTCATGTATTACAGAAGCTTCCTGGTCTAGTGATGATCTACTAAGGTATCCATTAAATCACTTCAACGAAGTGCTCTACCACCGGAAAAGGATCGTAATAGTGGTGTAGCAGCGCTTTCCATTGTTGATAAGCTGAGGATTGTCGAAAGCCAATGGTATGGTCCTCAAGTTGTTCCCACTGGACAAGTAATAAATAGCGATTAGGGGTCTCTACACAACGCTGTAGGTTATGCCCGATATAACCTTTGATAGACGAAATATACTGACCTGCTTTTTTGAAGTCCGCTTCAAAAGAATCGAGGTCTGCGTCTGCGCGAATGGATAGATAGGCTGCTTCCAGGATCATAGGGAATGAGATGGGTTGAAATAAAAATCCCGGCTAGTGAAACTAGCCGGGACTTTCTGAGCGCCAGACGTCTGGCACTTTCAAAGTGGCAGATGTCTGGGCGATTAATCGTTTATCGCGACACCTTCCAACTCAATAATATCGTGGATGATGGCGAGTACTTCGCGAATGTAAGAGTCTTTTGATACAGACTCTAGGAAGTCCTTATTGCGCGCCTGCTTGCTTTCGTCCGCCTCAATCACCGGGAGATCAACGTCTAAGTTGCGAGCACTTGGGTTAACAATCTCGTCAAACAAGTTCTCGTAACGCTCTGCGTCGGCTTCACGGGCTGCTTCCAGTGCTTGATAACCCTCCAAGTCTAGAGGATAAGCAGAAAGATCACGCAATTTCTTCAAGCGAGCCGCATTGGACTGCACTTTATTGAATATTGGAGTATCGTTAACTCGTGCCTTTGAGCGAGCAGCAATTTGCTCTAGATGAGTCAATTCTAATACATCCTGGTCGTAATCAACAGCCGCGATTTCTGTCCAAGGCATGGCATTTTCTTCTTCCTTCTCGCCCGTTTGGATATAAGCGTAGTTGTCTGGAAGAATGATGTCTGGAGTTACACCTTTCAGCTGAGTAGAACCACCATCAATGCGGTAGAACTTCTGCGTGGTTAGCTTGACCTGACCTAATGGCTTCACGTTTTCAAAACCACGCAGTGTACGGTCTAGATCAATGAAACGCTGTACAGTGCCCTTGCCAAAAGTAGAGTTACTACCTACAACTACGGCACGGCCATAATCTTGTAGCGCAGCAGCTAAAATTTCACTGGCACTAGCACTGAAGTTATTCACCATCACTACCAGTGGGCCATCGTACTGGATCTCAGGATTTACATCCATCAATACTTCGGGCTCGTAGTCACGCGACTTAACTTGTACAATCGGGCCACGCTCGATGAAGAAACCTGACATTTTAACAACGTCGCGTAAGCTTCCGCCACCGTTGTTACGTAGGTCTAAGATGATACCATCCACACCTACGTTCTTCAGCTTCTGAATTTCCTTCTCTACATCATCCGCGCAGTGACGGCCATTGCGATCTTGGAAGTCAGCGTAGAAACTCGGTAGGTAGATATAACCGATGGTTTCACCTTGGGCATTTCCATCGATGATTAGCGACTTCGCAAAGCGCTCATCTAGGATAACGATGTCCCGAGTGATAGTAATATCTTGTTCTGTTCCGTCCACCTTCTTGACCGTAAGGGTGACTCTGGTACCCTTGTCACCGCGAATTTGGGTGACTACATCATCCAGCGTCATACCTTTGATGTCTACTGGCTCGTCACCTTCCTGAGTTACTTTGGTGATGACGTCATTGGCTTCCAGCTCCTTACCTTTCCAGGCTGGGCCACCTACTACAATTTCTGACACCTTCGTGTAATCACCTTCATTTACCAGGCGAGCACCAATACCTTCCAGCTTACCGCTGAAACGAATATCGAAGTTCTCTTTATCAATTGGCTTGTAATAGTTGGTATGTGGGTCGAACACGCCGGTGTAAGAATTGAGGTACTCACTCATGCGGTCGTCACGGTCGAGTTTCATCATGCGGTCAAACCAGCGGTCGAACATTTTCAACACATCCTCACGTGCTTCTTCTTCTAGTTCGGCGGTTGACTTTCCAGCTAGATCTTCATCGCCTTCTGCTTGCTTCTCTAGCGCATCAGCATAGCGTTCTAGCGTCTCGTACTTGAGGTAGTCAGACCAGAATGCGTGCAATTCCTTTTCGTCGGCAGGATAATCCCGCTTATCACCGTCAAGCTCTACTGAGCCAGCCTGTGTGAAATCAAAGGGAGTTGCCAAAATATCGCGATAATATCCTTGCGCCCGGTCCAAGGCATTGGTCAGTAGGTCTTGGCTGAGGTTGAAAAAAGCAAATTCGCTAGCTTGGATCTGATCATCCAATTGGGTGCGATGTTCGTTTAGCTGAGCTACTTCTTTGGCGGTAAAGAAGCGTTTACCACCATCAATGGAGTTCAGATAAAGGTCATATGCTTTTTCGGAGAAATTATCGTCTAGATCTTGTGGACTGTAGTGGTAGCGCTCCATCCCGCGTACCAGTGTCTGTAAGAGAACGGCTTCCTTCTGTTCGTCGCTAAGCTGAGGGAAAACGAAGGCTGCTAACACACCGACGGCCGCCAGGGAGAATAAGATGGACTTTGTTGATTTCATATTGCTTTTTTTGCAGGATACATTCTTAAGACGCGAAAAATAACGTCAAGATACCTCGGATGATCTTTTTGTAATTAACCTGATGAGGGATTAAAAATTGTGCAAATCACGCGCCTACTATAACGATTGATGTCAAAAATAAGTTTTTTGCATTGAATTATATGGTGCGACTTCAGCATAAGATGCAGCAATTAATACTGTATTCCTAATCACTTTGTTGTCCAAAACCGTGCCAAAGCTGAAATATGAATATTTCCTGACCGTTTTGTGCGTATCTTTGCCGCTGTACTAATGGGCAGCAAGCTTGCAACTTGCCCATTCCGCAAGGCCTGTTGCCGTGCGGAATCATTCGCTTTGGTAACGGTCGAATAATTAAATCTCGACTTCAGTCTTTTAGTGAAGATGTAGGTGATTGACAATGAGCTTACTCGAACTTAAAGACTGAATTGCAGGAGGGAATTTAATTTTTGACCAATACTTAACGTACACAAAAACACATGTCTAGACGTTTGCACAACCTCGTTAATAATGAGGAACTCAAGCGCCGTATGGAAGAAAGTCCTGAGGCGCGTACCACTCTTTCTTTCTATCAGTACCACAATCTTGAGGATCCACTACTGTTCCGTGATCAGCTATTCCGCGAATGGAGCAAGCTGGGCGTTTACGGTAGGATTTACGTAGCCAAAGAGGGAATCAATGGACAAATCTCAGTACCCTCTGCTGGTTTTGCAGCCTTCCAAGAGGCTATGTACAGCATTCCCTTTTTGCAGGATATTCGTCTGAATATCGCCATCGACGATGATGGTAAGTCTTTCTACAAGCTAAAGATCAAAGTACGCGATAAGATCGTTGCGGATGGTTTAAACGATGATACCTTCGATGTAACCAAACGTGGTAAACACCTGTCGGCTCAAGAGGTCAACAGTCTTTTGGCTCAAGACGAGACCATCGTGGTAGATATGCGCAACCACTACGAAAGTGAAGTAGGCTATTTCAAAGGCGCTATTCGACCAGATGTAGAAACCTTCCGTGAGTCGCTACCAATTGTAGAAGATATGCTCGCGGAGGATAAGGATAAGCCTATCATTATGTACTGTACCGGTGGTATCCGTTGCGAAAAGGCCAGTGCTTATTATATGCACAAAGGCTTTGACAAGGTACATATGATCGATGGTGGTATCATTGAGTACGCCCGTCAGTGTGAAGAACAGGGGCTTGAAAATCACTTCATTGGCAAGAACTTTGTTTTCGATGAGCGCTTAGGAGAGCGTATTTCTGATGACATCGTATCCAAATGCCACCAATGCGGCAAACCTGCTGATAGCCATACCAATTGCGCAAATACAGCTTGTCACATCCTCTTTATCCAATGTGAAGAGTGTGCAGCGAAGTATGAAGGTTGTTGCTCTAACGAGTGTAGAGACTTCAATCGTTTGCCTGCTACGGAGCGCGTGCGCCTGCGCCCTCTGATGACCTTCAATGGTACTAAGTTTGGTAAAGGTCGTTATAAGGCCAATCGGCAGAGTGATTCTGTTTTGGAGTCATAAGTTTCTGTCTTGGGTAGCAGAACATTAAGGTTTGCGGGAAGCTCCCTATCTTGAGCCAGCAATAAGCTGCGCCCATGTCTGGTAAACTCTATCTCGTTCCTACTCCTATTGGTAATTTGGAGGATATGACCTTACGCGCCATCCGCGTTTTGAAGGAAGTGTCATTGGTTTTGGCGGAGGATACTCGTACGAGTAAACGCCTGCTACAGCATTTTGAGGTGGACACTCCTTTACGTGCTTTTCACGCCCATAATGAGCATAAAGTGACCGATAGCCTGGTAGAGCAACTACAAGCTGGAGCCGAATGGGCATTAGTGACCGATGCGGGTAGCCCAGGTATTAGTGATCCCGGCTTCCTACTGGTACGCGCGTGCGTAGCTGCTGGAG
Organism: Bacteroidota bacterium; assembly: GCA_038528965.1. GTDB lineage: Bacteria > Bacteroidota > Bacteroidia > Chitinophagales > Saprospiraceae > Lewinella. The sequence goes on from JBCBEC010000016.1 coordinate 123,991, forward strand.
TACAGGTAGAGGCCCTGCCGGGTGCTACCGCACTCATTCCAGCCCTCACAGCTTCGGGCCTACCGGCGGATAAGTTTCACTTTGAAGGCTTTCTACCACATAAGAAAGGGCGGCAAACGCGCCTGCAGTATCTGGCAGAGTTGCCTGTCACTTTCGTTTTGTACGAAAGTCCTTATCGCTTAGTGAAGTGCCTGGATCAATTGATGGAACATTGCGGCCCGGAGCGGCAGGCCTGTGTGGCACGGGAATTGACCAAGATGTACGAAGAAGTACGCACGGATTCCCTGGCCGAACTGAAAGCCTATTACGCAGGCAAGGACAAGGTGAAGGGAGAAATTGTGGTAGTGGTAGCCGGGAAGCCTTAATTCCGCGCAACGTACTGTACTACTGTTTTTACGAGAATCAATGTTTATGAGAACGCTGCTGCTTTGTTGTCTGATCCTCTCTATTTCTTCATGTAGCATTTTAAAAGTGAATCGATACCAAGCGGATGACCGCAGAGTTGTGATTGTTGGTGCTGGCGTTGCCGGTTTAGCTGCTGCTTACCACCTGAGGCAGAATGGTTTCCAAAATATTATGATACTGGAGGCGCAGTCTCAGATTGGCGGCCGTTTGAGAACCAACCGTAGTCTAGGATTAGCGTTTGATGAAGGAGCCAGTTGGATTCACGGTCCCAAGGGGAACCCCATTACTGAAATTGCGGAAAAGGCAGGGGCCAATACCTTTATGACCGAAGATGATAATATCAAGGTTTATGATGTAGACGGTAGCGAATACGAGCAGGAGGTGCTGGAAGAAGCGGAAGAAATCTACGAAGACCTGCTGGAAGAAGTTCAGGGGAGTAGCGACCGTAGTTTCGGAGAGGTATTCTTTGAGCAATTTCCTCAATACAAGAATGACCGCCTGTGGACCTTCATCTTATCGGCGTTTTTAGAATTTGATACGGGAAGCGATATCTACCAACTCTCTTCTGTGGATTTCTACGATGATGAAGATTTTCGTGGGAAGGACGTTCTGATCACAGATGGTTATGATAAGGTTGCGGACTATCTGGCTCAGGGAATTGAAATACAACTCAATAGTCGGGTAACTGCTGTTGATTACACAGGGGCTACCGCAATAGTTACTACAGACCAGGCAGAATACGAAGCTGATTTTGTGCTTGTCACAGTTTCGCTAGGGGTGCTTAAGAAAGGAATTCTTTCCTTTCAGCCTGCATTGCCAGCGCCGACCCAAAGCGCTATCAATAACTTAGAGATGGGAACGGTTAACAAGTTCTTGCTGACTTGGGATACTGCTTTTTGGGATACTGATGTGCAATACATAGGCTTCACACCGGAAGAAAGAGGAAAGTTTAATTTCTTTCTTAACCTCCGGGCCTATACCGAGGCTAACGCATTAATGACTTTTGCTTTTGGCGACTTTGCAGTACGAACGGAAGAAATGAGTGACGCAGCCATTGTGGAGCAAATAATGGCGCACTTGCAGATTATGTACGGCGAGGATGTTCCGCCCCCAAGGCAGTTTCTCAGAACCCTTTGGCGCCAAAACGAATACACTTTTGGAAGCTATTCTTTTGCTACCAATGGCACCCGCTCCAGCGATTTTGACGTTTTTAGCGAGCCCATAAATGAGCGATTATTTTTTGGTGGTGAGCATACGATTGCGGCCTACAGAGGGACCGTACACGGAGCTTATCTCAGCGGGCTGAGAGCCGCCCGACAAATTATGAGCATAGCTGGGAATTACTCTCCCTTTAACCCTTAAGCGCGCTATACACTTTGTCCACCATCAATCGGCAATGCGAGGCCGGTAATAAAATTGGAGGCGGGATCACACAGCCAGAGAATTGCATTGACAATATCATCTACCTCTCCAAAACGACGCATGGGAATGGTGCGCAAAAGCTTTTGGTCAATCCCTTCTGCTGCGGCGAACAACTGGTCTGCGAGCGGGGTATTGGTGAACACTGGACAAACTGCGTTTACCCGAATGCCGTAACGAGCGTATTCCAGTGCAGTAGCCTTGGTCATGCCAATTACTGCGTGCTTACTGGCGGTGTAAGCCATTTGACGCGGCAAACCACGCAAACCCGCAATGGAACTCACGTTGACGATGCACCCACTGCCTTGCTGTTCCATAATGGTCAGCTCCTCCTTCATACAGTAGAAAACGCCACTTTGATTGACAGCAATTACCTTATCCCAGTCGGGCAGTTCGAGCTCGCGGGTGGTAGCCATAGGGCCTCCGATTCCGGCATTATTTAAACCAATGTCGAGCCGCCCATGATGAGTATGGCAATGTTTTACTGCTGCTTGTACAGAACCATAATCACTAACATTACAGTAAACAAAGGTAGCTTTGGTACCTTGGCCATTCAGCTCGGCAGCAACTTGCTTACCTAGCTCTTCTTGAATGTCGGCAATAGCAATATGGGCGCCCTCTTGAGCGAAGGCAAAAGCGGCGGCTTTACCAATGCCGGAAGCACCACCAGTGATGAAAACAACCTGATCTTTAAAACGCATAGATGATTGCGGTTAGGCGGGTGTTGGAGTATTTATAAGAGCGTCGATGACGGTATGTACGTCGTGGCGAATAATGCCTAAACCGCCGCCCGGAGCGTAATTATTGTAACCCAAAAAGTATAGACCTTGGTACGAACCTGTGCCCACTGGCGAACGAGGTAATTCTCTTTGGTCGAAATTGTCCTCGTCCAGGTTGAGCCATTCGCTGAGCAAAGCTCGGAAGCCGGTAGCCAAAATGACGGTATCGAAGCGGAGCTCCTCACCATTGGTAAACAGCACACTGCTACTGCCAAAATGCTCAATACCAGGAAGTACCTTCAATTGTCCGGACCGGATGTAGTCTAGTGTTCCTAGGTCAATAACAGGGGTCTGTCCGGTTTCTCTCAGTTGCTTGGCAGGTGAGATAGCCGGTAACTCAATACCGTATCTTGGAAGATCTCCCACCGTGAAACGGCGAACGGCTAGCCCAAGGGCGTCACCTAGCCAGTGGGGTAGTTTGCCAATTTTTAAAGCCGTTACTTGCGTAGGTCGCCCAAAGACTTCTCTTGGGACAATGTTAACCGGTCCTCTGACGCTGATATAGGTTTCCACGTCTTTTTCGCACAAATCCAGCGCTATTTCGGCGCCGCTGTTGCCCATTCCTACTACGAGTACACGCTTGCCTTTGTAAGGGGCAGGATTTTGATAGTCATGGCTGTGAATGATCTCTCCGGCAAAGTCATCTTCATTCTGAAAATGAGGCCGAAACGGAATTCGATTCATACCGGCACAAATGATCACGTGTGGGCTGGAATAGGAACTATCATCAGAACAAGTGACCGTCCAAACGTCATTTTCCTTTTCGATCGCCGTAACGGTCTTCCCAAAAAGCGGCTCAATACCCCGTTTTTGGGCGTAGTTCTCGTAATATTTGACCAGGTCTTTTTTGTGGACGTAGCGGTCAAAATCTTCCGGAAAATCTTCACCCGGTAGATGCGATAACTCTTTCACTGTGTGCAAGTGTAGACGATCATAATGATCGCGCCAGCATTGTGCTACACCCTCCCCTTTTTCCAGAACCAAAAAAGGAATATTCTTTTCGCTTAACTGACCTGCCGCTGCCAAACCAGCCGGGCCAGCGCCAATGACAATCACTGGTGAAGCTTCCATCTTATTACTGTTGAAATTTATTTAAGGGAAGGTAGGGATTTTTTTCAACTCAACCCCAGCCGCCCCCGCCGGGAGTCTCAATGCGGATGCGCTCCTTGGGCTGTAATGACACACTGGTGACACCCTCTAATTTAATTCGTTGTCCATCGGCTGTGATCTGATACTGCACTCCCGCCTGGCCCGCATTACCACCTACTTGACCATAGGGCCCGCTAGCACGTCTTTGGGTAAGCAAAGTTACTTCTAATGGGACCAGTGCTTCTACTTCCCTTACCAGGCCATCACCACCTTGCCATTTGCCCACTCCGCCGGAACCCTGCCGCAGGCTAAATTCGCGTAGCCGAACGGGATATACCCGCTCTAGATCCTCAGGGTCGGTGATTCGGGTGTTGGTCATGTGCTGGTGTACGCCGCTGCGGCCGTGGAAGCCCGGGCCAGCGCCTACGCCGCCACCAATGGTCTCGTAGTAGCCAAAGGCGGCATTGCCAAAGAGGAAGTTATTCATAGTACCCTGGCTAGCTGCGGCTAAACCGAATGCCTTTAGGAGTGTGTCTACCAAGCGCTGACTGACCTCGGTATTACCTCCAACTACTGCGGGGCACTGTTCGGGTGAATCAACAAAATGAGGGTGGAGAAAAGTATTGGGGGGGAGTTCAATTTGCACAAATCGCAGGAGCCCTTCATTCAATGGAATATCGTCTTCTACCACTAGACGAAGGACATACATCAGGGCGCTGTAAACAATGGAAATGTTGGCATTGAAGTTCGTGGGGTGTATTTCTGAGGTGCCTGAAAAATCAACTGCTAGTTGAGTGCCGTCGAAGTGTAGTTTGAGATTGATGCTATGTCCGTCATCTAGGGACTCAGCGGCTGTCAAAGTTCGATTTTGAAACGGAATAAGCTTTTGGGCCAAGGCTTGCGCAGCATTTTGCTGTAAAGCCTCCATATAGTGCAGCACTTTGGTTGATCCGTGTTGATGGGCTAATTCTAATAATGCCCTCTCTCCTGTTTTTAGAGCAGCAAGCCCCGCTCTGAGGTCAGCTAGGTTTTCGGCTAATGCTCTTGTTGGGAAAGGCCCTGCGGTGAATTTTTCTTCAATTGCTTCCCACTGGGCTTGTCCAGCTTTGACCAAATACTGTGGTGTGAAGACAACTCCTTCTTCGGCCAGGTTCTGGGCATCAGGTGGCATGGAGCCCGGTCGCTTACCGCCTACCTCTGCGTGATGGGCTCTGTTGATCACGTAGCCAATACAATCGCCCGCTGCGGTAAATACACCTTGAAGTAAGGTAATATCAGGTAAGTGCGAGCCGCCGTATTTAGGGTGATTAACGATGAGTACATCACCGGGACTCACGGGCGTATGAGCCAAGCTTAGACGAGCGCAGATGCCCAGACTACCCAGGTGAACTGGAATGTGCGGCGCATTAACAACTAATTGCCCTTGAGCATCGAGCAGCGCACAGCTAAAGTCGAGCCGTTCCTTCACGTTGACACTAAAGGCCGTGCGTTGCAGTTGCGAACCCATAGCATTAGCGATTGCGGCAAAACGATTGGTAAATAACTCTAATTCTACAGCTTCTCCCCACGCTTCTTTTTTGTCATTAGCTGCTGCCTGTCGTTTAAGTAGGGCGTGCCCCTGTGGCCAAATAGTCATTTCCCAGTCTTGGGCTACGTAGGCGGTAGCCTGTTGCCCACTCAAGACAAAGGGACCCTTTGCGCAAAACGCCTCCTCTAATTGTTCCCATTGATAATTATCGGCGGTTGTGGCGGTAGCTGTCTTTTGGGGTGCCTCCAGCTTCGTCAATTTTGGTGCCCGAGTAGCGGCAAAGACTTTGATACTTTCCAGCTCAATGGTTCTATGCTGGGGAAGGTAGCCAAACTGCTCTTTGTAGTGTTGGGCAAAACTTTTTGCTACGTCCATTCCTTCTCGATAGCGGATTTCTAAAGGCGTATCCTGCCCCTGGAATCTGAGGTATAGTAGTATCCGAGCAGGTTGGGGTAGTACCTCTTTAAAGCCCTCTTTATGTAGCAAGACCTTAGCTTTCGCGAATGCGCGTTGTAAGAGATCCACCAAGGGAGTGGAGAGTTCGCTTAAGGGTTCTAAAACTTGTATCTCGTTCAGTCTTTCAATGCGGGCGTGCCCTATGCCGTAAGCGCTCAGAAGACCAGCATCACGAGGCAGTATAATAGTGTTGATCCCCAAAAGTTTTGCGATAGCACAGGCGTGCATTCCGCCGGCACCACCGAAGGCTAAGAGCTCATATTCACGCGGATCAAAGCCTTTTTGTACTGAAATGCGGCGGATTGCGGCAGCCATTTTCTCATTAGCGATTTGTTCAAAGCCCCGCAGCAGTTGTTCCCTTGAGTAGGTTAAACCGATCTGTATTTTGAGTTTATTTTGAACGGTAGTTAAGGCCTTTTCAGCCATAGGGCGCGATAAGGGTACGCTTAGGCTGTCTGGGATAAGCTTTTCGAGCAGAAGGTTAACATCCGTAATTGTTAGTGGCCCACCGGCACCGTAGCAGGCTGGTCCGGGAAAGGCGCCGGCACTTTTGGGGCCAACAATGAGCTTTCCGTCTTTTACATCACAAATGGAGCCACCGCCTGCGGCTACCGTTTCAATAGCCAAGCCCGGACTGAGGACCGTAGCGTCCCCTACCTGTACCTTAAATCGATAGTCCAGTTGTCCGGCGTAGCGGGCGGTATCCGTACTAGTGCCCCCCATGTCTAAGGTTAGGATTTTCTGAATGCCTAAGGACTTGGCAATGCGTGCTGCTCCTACTACCCCCCCGGCGGGGCCGCTGAGTAGGCTGTCTTTTGCTCGAAATTTGGGAGCGGCCTGTAAACTACCTGCACTACTCATAACCAGGAATCGCTCATGCCCCATTTGTTTGGGAAAAACCCGCTTGCGAATGCGCGTCAGGTATTGATCGATGATGGGATCTAGATAGGCATTGACTAGGGCCGTTTGACTACGCGTCAATAACTTCACGGAGGGGCTTAGCGCGTGGCTAATACTGGTATACTGATAGCCGGCTTTTTTTAAGGCTTGTTGTAACTGCTCTTCATGTTCAGGGTTGCGGTAGGCGTGTAGCAGTGCCACGGCCACCGAATCGGCATCAACCTTGCTGACGATATGGTCAATTTCAGTGGTGGTTAAGGGCTGCAAGACCGTGCCATCTGCTGCTAAACGTTCTTCTACTTCAATCACTTGTTGATGCAGGAGCGCTGGTTCAGGAATATCGAGCTGGAAGAGGTGAGGTCGTTGCTGAGTGCCTATGTAGGGCAGGTCGGCAAAACCCTTGGTGATGAGTAGTGCTACCTTCGCGCCCTTTCTTTCCAATAGTGCATTCGTCCCTTTCGTAGTGCCCAAACGGAGTTGGAGCGGAGGAAAGGGCTCATGCAGCGGGGTTTGGGTGAGTAGGCGGGTGGCTAATACGGGCGCTTCTTCCCGGGCGGTGAATTCAACAGTGGCAGGAAGGGGGGTGTTTAGGGGGTCTTTCAGCTTTAGAATACTGGAGTCTGGGTCAAGACTTACTACCTGGTAGCTTCGTTCTGGATGATCCAAAAGTTGCAGCTGATAATTACTCAAGAGGTCCGCTCGCTTATTGAGAAAGCGGTATTCTACTAGATATTCATTGTTGCCCAAGTTTTGAATCAGGTGTGCCCGAAGGCCTCCGCTAGAGAGCACTTTCACGCGTTGCAAGTCGTTGTGGTGGTTCAGCCCTAGTCCATCGGTAAAGGTACCTCCGGTATCAATCCAAATTTGCCATCGGTTCATGACCCAAAGGTAAGGCGGGTAAGAAAAGTTTGGGTACCTCCTTGGCGGGAAGCTAAAAGAGCTAGTAATAAAAGTTAAAAATAGACCTTCTGCCGTGCCCCTTGCCAAAACGGTTACTCCCTCCTAACTTTGCAACAAGAAGCGTCTTTGATGCGTTTCCAATAATCCAACTAAACAGGAAGTAAAGGGGGAGCATGTATATACCGCCAGATTATAAGGAGTTGTTTGCGGAAGCCGAACGATACGGACGGCTTGGGGATGTGTACCATGCGGTAAAGCTCTACAAGCGTGTAATTAAACTGAAGCCAGACTGGCCCGCCCCCTACCTGGCCCTTGGGCGCATCTACCACGAGCGGCGGGAGTGGAAGCCTGCTTTTCATTATTTCAAAAAGACGGTTGCTTTTTTGCCGGAACAACGTGAGGCCTGGTGGTCGATCGGTATTGCGGCTACTGCGCTCAAGAAGTGGCGAGTAGCCCGTAATGTATGGGGGAAATTTGGCCTGAGCGAACTATCCCGTAAACCAGAAGGCCTTCGCCTAACCTACGATGGCACCTTCGAAATTCTCTGGATGTCAGCACTCGATCCAGCACGAGCACGCATCTTGAGTATTCCGCACCCGGCTTCGGGTTTTCGTTTTCGCGATGAAGTGCTCTACGAACGTAAAGCGGTGGGGCACCATATTGTAGACAAACGTAGGGTACCGGTCTATCCGGAATTGGGCGTTGTTAAACGTTCGCATTATCGCACTTATTCCTGCTTGTTGCACCATGCTTCTGCTGAACAAATCCAACAATTGGAACGGCTGTGCTATGATGCCCGCCTGGCCTTTGAAATTTGGTCCAACGCAGCCCGCTCTATGGTGGTAGATAATCCACAGGCTTTTCCCGAATATTACGGTCGTTCTATCTTACCCGCCGAAGAGAAGGATACACCTGATGATCACGCTCTAATTGCTCTGGCCGCGATGCACCAGGCGGAGGTGTTGCATGTGTTGGATGCCTGGCAAGTCATTAGCCTAGGGCAATATTCGGATTTACGGGCCTACTAGCAGTTCTAGCTAGTGGTCTAGCCAAGCTTTAAAATCTTTTACCCGATCGCGGCTTACTACGTGTTCCACTCGTTCGTTATTGGGGGTTATCTTCACTTTCAAGCGGTGGCTAAACCAACTGTCAATTTGTTGTATGGACTTGATGTGTACGATTTGACCGCGGTTAATTCGGAAGAAGTCCTTGGGGTCAAGTTCCGTCTGCAGGCGGTCGATGGTGGTATCTAGTACAAAGCGCTTGCCTTGTTGATCAATGGCAAAGGTGATGCCTTCGTCGCTGTACAAATAAGCGATATCCTTGGTCAGTAAGTAGGTTAGGCTCTTTCCTTGTTTGGTGAGGAAGCGTTGGCGATAGGCATCGTGTTGCTGTAGCGGTAGATTGGCCAGTAGTTGTTGCCAATCGGTAGTGGGCTGAACTTGATGAAACTTGGTGTACTTCGCAAGAGCAGCCTCTAATTCTTCTTTTTCCACTGGTTTTAGCAGATAGTCGATGCTGTTGAGCTTGAAAGCCCGCAGGGTATATTGATCAAAGGCGGTGGTAAAGATGACGGGTGCCGTCAACTCAATGTGCCGGAAGATATCAAAGCTCAGGCCATCAGCCAATTGGATGTCCATGAAGACCAGATCTGGGGCAGGATTGTTCTGAAACCATTCCACTGCATCTTCTACCGTATCTATGGAGGTCAAGATTTGAAGATCAGGGATCAGATCGGTGAGCATTCCACTCAGGTACTGAACTGCATGAAACTCATCTTCAATGATCACTATTTTCATAAATCGTGGATTTTTGAGGGTGTATTAATGGTAGGGCAACGGTGAAATTATGTTCATCTTCGTGAATATCAATAGCCTGCTCCGTGAAGTAGGAATAGCGTTTACTAATGTTTTCTAGTCCTACCTGCGTGGAGTCAAGTACTTGCCGTTTACGCTGTAGATTGTTCGTGACCACCAGCTGCATATGCTCATTCACATAAACCTCTATGAGTAGTGGGTGCTTGCGGCTGATGATGTTGTGCTTGATCGCATTCTCGAAGAGGATCTGCAAACTCAAGGGCACAATTTTATAGTTTTCAAAAGTCTCATCCACTTTTATATTTACTTCTAAGTTGCCGCGAAAACGCTCTTCCTGCAGAAAGTTATAAGCTCGAATAAAAGCGAGTTCATCGGATAGCGGAATAAGTGGTGCGCTGCGGCTTTCCAAAATGTAACGGTATACTTTTGATAAGCGTTGCAGGTATCGCTTGGCCAACTCCTGATCTTCGCCTACAATATGCATCAAGGTGTTGAGACTGTTAAACAGGAAGTGCGGATTAACCTGGTTGCGTAGCCCCTGAAGCTCGGAACGGATTTGGGCTTGTTTTGCATGCTCTTTTTCGGTGATGGAAACTCGCAATTGTGTATAAAAGTAGATGGCCTCGTAGAGTACAATTATGGCAAAGGAGACAGCATAGGTGGTAAGATAGGCTTGATAGGGATGAGGGTCGTATCGGTCTTGTACCTCACACAGGTGGAAGATCATTATCAGCACGACATTTACGACAGGCACCAGAAGGACATAGAACAGGACCATCAGTTTGATCCGCTTTTTTGCCGTATTTACCCCCGGGTATTTTTTTCGCATCCGGATGGTAATGTGGCGAAAGAGCGCCCAAAAACTGACGGTGAAAACGATTGCTTCTAACCATTCACCACGAAAAGTGGTCCAATCTTCCCACGGATAGAGCTGGAAAAAGATCTGTGGAATAAAGAAACTGGTGAGCGGTAGCCCGATGAGTACAAACAGGCGATCGTCAAAACCCAGATATTGCTTGGCGGTATTCATGTTTGGTTGAGACTCTGCGTACTAAAGATACATGTTCCTAAGTACTGACAACAAAGGTATAATCAAGTGCTCAAGCCCAGAAGTGAAAAGTGTTGAAGGGTCGTTTAGGTTTGGTGAATGGTAAAAGGGCGGGATTTGATGGGGTGGTAAATTAGAATGAACTGTGTAAAAATGCAAGCAAAAGAGTGACTATTATGATTGTGCTTTGAATTGCAAGTAGTGAA
>JBCBEC010000017.1:0-122586 GCA_038528965.1 Bacteroidota bacterium
GATTCCACTAAGGTGGAATATCAGGATTCTGACATCGAATTTCTATTCGATCGTCAGAGCCCACCCTCTCCTGGTCCGGAACATGACCACTCCCACACCAGTGGAAGTAGCATGGGATTACTACGCTGCGCTTCGTGTACTGCGTGCTCACCCTCCCGACAATGACATCTCACTGTCGAGACCAACGAAATCCTATTTAAAAAGAAAAGCTTAGAAGATTACAATTGATTAGCTCGCCCATGGCACGAGGAATGAAAACACCGATTAGAGCACTTTTCTTTATTTAATTGTAAAGTTAGAAAAAATCCAATAAAACACAAATAAATTTATAAAAATACATTACAAACAATACATGCAAAACCTAAGAATCGCTCTAGAATCTTCTCATACGTACAACGATAACACGCATCAGGTGTAGCAAAAAATAAGCCCCAAACACAGGCGAAAGCTGCATTCGGGGCTGTTCTTATGATCTCGCAGGACCTGCCTTACAACAGTCCTTTTAAGCGTTCTATTTCCGCAGTTAGACTCTTAATTCTAGCCTCAGAGTCAGCCGCTTTCTTGCGTTCGCGATCAACAACGGCAGCTGGTGCATTATTGACAAAGCGCTCGTTGTTGAGCTTCTTCATCACACTGGCGTTAAAGCCTTGCTGGTATTCCAACTCCTTTTCAAGGGCAGTAATTTCGGCTTCTACATCTACTTCTTCGTTGAGCTCCAAGTAGAAGGTGTCATTACCGACCAAGAAAGCAACGGTGTTGCTTGGTTCTACATCCGTAACGGAAACCTCTTCCAGGTGAGCCATCTTTTCGATAGCTGCTCGAAGGCCAGCATCCTTCACCAATTCCTCACCGGGGCTACCCGCCTGCGTGAACATCTTCAGCTTTTCGGTAGCTTTTACACCCTTGGTTGCACGGGTTTCACGAACCTTAACAACCGCTTGCTGAGCCAAAGTTACTCGACTGATCAGGGCCTCATCAAACTCACGTGCTTCCGGCCACTTGCTAACGATGCAATCATCACCAGCTGCACGCTCCTTGAGACCATGCCAGATTTCCTCGGTAACGAAAGGCATAAAGGGATGCAAGAGCGTCATCATTTGCTCGTAAGCCGAAGCAGTGCGTTGATAAGTTACTTCCGCAATCTTACCATCAGCTGGCTTGATCATTTCCAGGTACCAGGAACAGAAATCATCCCAGATGAACTTGTACAGTTCCATGATCGCATCACTCAAGCGGTATTCGCCGATGAGTCGGGTTACCTCCTTATTCACTTGCGATAGGCGCGATTCAATCCAGATACTTGCCATCTGGCTAATGGGATCTTCCGCTTTACTGGCGTCTCTTTCCCAACTGCTCACCAGGCGCAAGGCATTCCACATCTTATTGCAGAACTTACTTCCCTGAGCACATAACTTACTTTCGTTCAATACCTGACCCGTCTTCGGATCCAGCGGTGCGTCGAAGATGATATCGTTTCCGGCAGAACCAGAAGACAACATACCGTAGCGTACACCATCAGCTCCGTAGGTATCAATCAGAGCCAGGGCATCCGGTGAGTTACCCAAGGACTTCGACATCTTGCGCCGCTTACTGTCCCGTACCATTCCCGTGAAGTACACATTGCGGAACGGCATGATCAGGTGTTCCTTACCCAATAGCTCTGGCGCCCATTCGTAGCCAGACATGATCATCCGGGCTACCCAGAAGAACATAATGTCCCAGCCGGTAACCAGCGTATCAGTTGGGTAGTAGTATTTGAGTTCATCCTGGTTCTCAAAACCATCGAATACGGAAATGGGCCACAGCCAACTGGAGAACCAGGTATCAACAACATCTTCATCCCGTGTAAGGTCAGATAGTTGTAGATCTGGATTTCCGAGGCGTTCTCTAGCTTCCGCTAAGGCTTCTTCTTCGTTTGCCGCAACAAATACCTCCTCGCCGTGGTACCAGGCAGGAATTTGCTGCCCCCACCACAACTGGCGGCTGATGCACCAGTCACGTACGTTCTCCGCTTTCAACCAAGAGTTATACATGTTCCACATGTTCTCTGGGTAGAACTTAACGTCTCCGGAGCTAACCGCTTCCAAGGCCGTAGCAGCAAACTCATCCATCTTGAGGAACCACTGCAGAGTCAGCTTGGGTTCAACAACCGCATTGGTACGCTCAGAACGACCAACCCGGGTGCGATAGTCCTCAATCTTAACAAGCGCACCCGCCTCATCCAGTAATTTGCCAATATTCTTACGCGCTACGAAACGATCCTCTCCAATACAGAATTGCGCCAACTCATTGAGGGTACCATCTAAGTTGATGATATCAATAACCTCCAAGTCATATTTCTCGCCCAACTCATAGTCATTCGGATCATGCGCAGGAGTAATCTTTAGCGCTCCGGTACCGAACTCCAGATCAACGTAAGTATCGGTAATGATCGGAACGGAACGATTAACCAAAGGCACGATTACCCGCTTGCCGTGCAGGTGCTTATAGCGCTCATCATCCGGGTGCACCGCCAAGCCAGTATCGGCCATGATGGTTTCCGGACGTTGGGTGGCGATAACAACGTACTCATCGGTTCCCTCCACCTGATAGCGAACGTGGAACAGGCGCGAGTTCTCATCCTCGTAAATTACCTCCTCATTGGACAATACCGTCAGAGCATCAGTGTCCCAATTGGTCATTCGAAGACCACGATACAGCCGTCCTTTGCGGTAGAGATCAACGAATACCTGAATAACCGCTTTGCTGAGCGATTCCTCCATGGTAAAGCGGGTACGCTCCCAGTCACAGCTGGCACCCAGCTTTTTCAGCTGCTCTAAAATGATACCACCGTACTCCTCTTTCCAGGCAAAGGCGTGCTTGAGAAACTCCTCTCTACCAATGTCACCTTTTTTGATACCCTTTTCACGCAGCATACGTACCACCTTAGCCTCCGTAGCAATCGAGGCGTGGTCGGTACCCGGTACCCAACAAGCATTTTTCCCATCCAGGCGAGCCTTGCGAATAAGGATGTCCTGAATGGTGTTATTCAGCATGTGTCCCATGTGCAAGACACCCGTGACGTTAGGCGGCGGAATGACCACGCTGAAGGCTTCGCGCTCATCAGGTTCACTGTGGAAATAGTTCTGCGCCATCCAGTGGTCATACCACTTTTTTTCGACGGTCTCGGATGAATAATGCTTTGGTAAATCCATTTTGATTTATTGGGCCCTTTTACTACGGGCTAAAGTTTTTCAAAAAGTGCGGCAAAGATAAGTATTTGCATGGAGTAAAAACACCAACTTATCTTTCACCACGCTTACTTAGGTACAGTTTATCTGCCGACTACTTAGTTCCCCATCCACACTAATAGCTTTCTAGCTTCGACCGGCGTCTGGAAAGTGGCAACTCCAAAGGCAGATGATGCCGGAACCAGGCTAAAAGGAGGATTCGTTAACGAAACAATGCGCGCTAGGGACCATGATACGTAAAGCTGTGGCTAAATAGTTAAGGATAATTTTTAAAGGGTGAGACAAAAAGCTATTTTTGTCCATATGAAGGTATGAGAAACCCTTCGCCAGCGGGCTGTCTTCGTCAGAAGATGGCCCGCGTACGTTGTGGGCGTTAGTATATGCGCAAAAAGCGAGCATCAAAATCCCAAAGCCGACTGATGGGCGTTTCGTCAAGCGGAAGATTTATTAACTTACAGGAAAAACGCGAACTCCACCTATGCCTAGCTGGTAGCTAAGATCGATTTTCGCAAAAAGCACCAGGGGCTTTACCTGAAATCATGAAATATCTCCCGTCTTGTCCTCAGTTGATGCGGTATATTGATCATTACTGGATCGAATCCCAGGCCCAACAACTCTTTTCTACTGACCAGCTCCTCTACGCATATCCTGGCATTACCCCCGAACTAATCCTGATTCTTGATGGCTATTACCGTTGTAAGTACAAAGGAAAATGGGAAACGGTACACGAAAGTCGCTTGTACAGCTTTTTGGAGCAAGAAATCATTCTTGACACCTCGCCACTTTCTGCCTTTGTCATTGTCCAATTTAAATCCCATGCACTAGCTGCTTTGCTGCCATTCCTGCGTCATAAAGCGGAACAAATAATGGCAGCGCCTATCTGTTCCTTAACCGATGTTTGGGGTGCTCATGTACTGCACGTTTGCAAAGCGTTACAACAGGCTGAACCACAGGAGCAGGTAGCTATACTTGATGATTGGCTTTCTACACTGCTGAATACTGCGCATTCTGGCTTTATCACCGAAATAGTCAGGGAATTAGGAAGTGAGTACACACCGGCCACCATCCAGGCGCTTACCGGTTATTCCCGCTCTACCCTTGAACGATATTTCAAAAAGGATACTGGCTTGACGCCAAAGCGTTATCAATCCCTACAGCGCTACAAAGCTGCCGTTCAGGAAATTTATTTGACAAAAAACACCGACTGGCAGTATTACGTAAACAAGTATGGTTATTTCGATCAAAGCCATTTCATCAAGGAAATCAAGCGGTACACCACCTTCACTCCATCACAGCTGCTCCGAACTCCGGGTATTCTCAGTTTCCGACCGCAACCAACTAATTCTTGACGATTTTTTACAATCATGTTAAAACGCAAGGCTGTAGATTTGGGTCACCTTACAATACCATATGAAGCCACCGTATCTACTGCTAGGGGCCTTAGTACTGCTACTAAACGCCTGCAACACGCTGGACACCAATCCCGAACGGGATCAGCTAGAAACCAGCCTACAAGCTATTTTGGAAGAAGCTCGCCGGGGTTCTTTTGATCAAATTGCTGGTGTTAATATGACCGTTATCGCGCCAGAGTTGGATTTACACTGGACGGGGACTTCCGGTTTTGATAGCAAAGAGCGAGAAGATACTATCCGCGCCCAGCAACCCTTTCGGATTGCCAGTATTACCAAAACCTTCGTGGCTGCAGCCATGCTTCGCTTAGTGGAAAAAAGGCAATTGAGCCTCGAAGATCCCATTGCGAAACAACTACCAGAAGAGTACCTGGAGCTACTCCGGCAAGGTGGCTATGAGCCCAATAATATCAACTGGCGGCAATGTTTGAATCATACCAGCGGTATTTATGATTATGCCATGGGGGGCGACACTTACGTGGAACTGGCAAGAAATAACCCACGGAAACGTTGGACTCGGAAGGAGCAAGTAGAATTGGCTATGGAGAGTGGCCAAGCTACTGGTACCCCAGGTGAGCGCTACAGCTACGGAGACACCCCCTATATACTTGCTGGCAAGGTCCTCGAGATGAGGCAGGATACGAACCTAGGAATTGCACTCCGCAACCTTTTGGGCTACGACAAACTGGGTTTAGAAAGCACTTGGCTGGAAAGTATAGAAGAGGCTCCGCCTATTGATCTGCCATTGGTACATTGCTATTTTCAAAACCTGGACGCCAGCAATTGGGATCCTTCAATCGATCTTTATGGCGGTGGTGGACTGGTATCGACCACGCAAGAATTGGCCACGTTTTTTCATGGCCTCTTCAATGGCAAAGTGTTTGAACGTAATGAGACACTGGACCTGATGCTAGCACCAGTAACTTATGCGGACACCTACAAGCCGGAAGACAATCCGCGCCACAAAGACTATCGGCTAGGACTGTGGAAGGTGAAGATCTTCGGTGAAGATGCCTACATGCACGGTGGACTGTGGAGCACCGGCATCCTGCACGTACCCAGCCTCAACTGTACCGTTGCTGTCAAATATACCAATGGTTGGTGGGAACGGCAGGTAAAACAAGTCGTATTGACGATCAAAAACGCGCAAGTCAACAACTAACAAGCATCCCCTTATGCCAACTCTTGAAGTTCAAAACCTACACTTCAGTTACCAACGCCAACATCCGATTCTCAAGGATCTGAGCTTTACTGTCCCTGATCAGAGTATCTATGGTTTTCTGGGAAGGAACGGTGCTGGTAAAAGCACGACCATTCGAAACATCCTTGGTCTTTTGCGCCCCAAGCAAGGTCATATCCGCATTTTTGGAGAAGACATGAAACAGGCTAAGCGATCAATATATCGGCGCATCGGTGCCTTAATCGAAGCCCCTTCACTCTACCCAAACCTTTCCGCGCAGGATCATTTGCGATTAGCTTGTCGGTATCAGGGAGTGAACGAGGATCGTATACCCAGCGTGCTGGAGCAGGTGGGATTGCTGGCAGCAAGAAGGAAGTTGAGCAGGCACTATTCTACGGGTATGAAACAGCGATTGGGCTTAGCTAAGGCGCTGCTACACGAACCCGACTTATTGATCCTCGACGAGCCCATAAACGGACTGGACCCACAAGGCATTAGTGATGTACGGGCGCTACTCCTGGATTTGCAACAACAAGGTAAAACCATTCTCCTTTCCAGTCACCTGCTATCGGAAATTGAGAAGATTGCCAGCCACGTAGGAATCATAAAAGATGGAACCTTACTCTTTGAGGGTGATCAAGGGGCGCTACGAAGCTGGAAACAAGAACAGCAGCAGCTGGAAATTCGCCTGAATGATCCGGAACAGGCAAAAATGATCATCCCCGCAGGCAGTATTATGCAGCAAGAAGAGCAGCGCCTTATCCTCCAGCAAATGGATGAAAAAGCAGTAGCGGAATTGATTCGTCAATTGGTTCAAGCAAAACTTGAAGTCTATGAGGTTAAAAGACTGACTAGCGACCTAGAACAACTATTCATGGAAATCAATCAGCACGCGGTATTATGAAGTACGCTCTTCCTCTTTTTAGCTCGGAGATCATCAAACTCAAGCGCAGTGCAGTTTGGTACATCCTACTACTCGGTGTTGCCTTGACGGCGACCGGCGTATTCATTGGTCATTTGCTGGATGCCCACAATATGGTCAAGATCAACATTGATCCTTGGGACCGTTATTTCAGGGCGGCCTTGGCAATTTTCAACCTGTTTATTGTAGTACCGTACACGGTCTTGCTAGTAAGTGCAGTCATTTTTGTGGAGCAGCGGGCAAATGCCTGGAAGTACCTCTATACCCTACCCTTCAGTCGTGGGCGATTTTTCCTCACCAAATGGGTCTTGGTCGCACTGCTCTATCTAGTGAGTATCCTCTTCTTGCTTACTGGAGTAGTATTATCGGGCTACCTACTGGACATCCTACGTCCAGAATATGAGTTCATCTACTACCGACCACAATTCGCCTATTTGCTGCAAGAAATGGGGCATTTCTTTCTGGCCAGTCTTGGCCTTATCGGTTTTCAGTACTGGCTTTCTTTGCGCTTCCGCAACATTTTAATCCCACTTGGCATTGGTGTCTTTGGCTTTGTTTTTGGCATTATCATGTCCGTCACTAGCCAGAAATTGGCGCTTTATCTCCCCTACTCTCTTCCGATGATCGTGCGAGATTTTGATATGTTCCGCAACGAACACATTCAAGACTCCTTCATTAGCGGACTAAACAATGTAGAAGTGCACAGCATCCTGATTGGCCTTGCCTTCTTGTTGCTTGGTTATTGGCAAGAACGGAATAGGAAAGTTGAATAAGGATGATGCTCTTGGCTTACTTCAAAACCTGCAGAATAGCTCGATTTTCCAGTACTTCAGCGGCTTCCGCTGCACCAATTCCTACCCGAAACATACCATCTGCTAACTCCGTAGATTTAATGCTTGCATTTTCACCAAAAAGGCGAATGACCGGATATAGGAAGCGGGAAATCCGGTAACTGAGGTTAGGTTCATCCCTGGGTACGACAGGGTATATATAGCCCGGCCGAAAGGTATGGAAAGCCTTAAACCCCATAGCAGAAAGTTGGTTTTCAGCTGCACCTTTATCTTTTGCAAAAGCGATACGGCTTTTCTCGGTACGATCAGCCCCTTGACCACTCAGCAAACAAAAACGGGCCTCCGGTGAATACTGGTGTAAGCTTTTGGCGAAAGCCACCGGAATATCCACCGTAATTTTACGAAACATCTCCCGAGATACCGCTCCGGTATACACTCCAATGCAGAAGTAGGCGGCATCGACCTTGCTGAAGGTGGCTTCGTCTGGGGTGTACTCCGTCAAGTCTGCCACGATCAATTCTTGCAATTTATCGTGCTCTTGACCCGAGGCGCGACGTACAATACTGATCACTTCATCGACCTGATCACTTTCCAGGCAAAACTCCAAGAGGTGGCCACCGACCATACCCGTGGCGCCAGTGATGATAACTTTCTTTCCCATTACGTGCTGTGGATTGTCTGCGGGTAAAGTACGGGATTCCGCTGGCAATCAAAATAGCAATCAATCAAAATGAAAATGAAAGTGCCAGTTAAAGTGAAAGTCAGAGCAATTAGAATTAGAATGTAAATTAGGGTTAGAATGGAATTGTATGAAGCGTTTAACTAAACCGTTTAAGCAAGTGCACTGGCTTATAATCAAAATGGCGATGACAAGCAAAATTGTCCTGGTCAGTTAAATCGGGTTGAATCTATGTCAAACAACCATTGGCGCAATGAATCGCGCCACTACAAAACAAAGCATCTCTACCTATTGACGAAATTAATGCAACTAATTCAACTAACTACGTCCGCCGAAGCTTTAGGCGTAGGAGGGCCACTAAACACAACTAATCGCCCCAGGCGAAGGAGATCCAACTATCCCATCACCACCATCTTACCCACATCCTTGGCTTCCAGCGCACTGGCTCCTTCCGATAGGAAGTCATCTACTGCCTTCGCTGCTTCACGGCCTTCACTGATGGCCCAAACTACCAGGCTCTGCCCCCGGCGCATATCACCCGCCGCAAACACTTTAGACACACTGGTCTGATAACCATCAGTTTGCACATTGCCCCGGCTATCTAGCTGCACACCCAGCTGCTCCAGCATCCCCTCCTTTTGAGGATGCAAAAAGCCTGCGGCAATGAGCAGCAAGTCACAAGGCCATTTCTTGCTGGTCCCCTTTTGCGGTACCATAGCCATGCGGCCGGTGTTTGGGTCAACATCCCAAATAACACGCACCGTTTTAATAGCTGTAATGTGACCATCCTCATCACTGATTACCTCCTCCGTCATCAGGGCCCATTCGCGTTCGCAGCCCTCATCGTGACTGGTGGACGTACGTAGGATCATGGGCCAATTGGGCCAATTATTCGGATCGCGCTCCATGGCAGGCTCGTTCAGGATTTCAATCTGAGTGACCGATTTAGCGCCGTGACGATTAGAAGTTCCAACACAATCCGCACCAGTATCTCCGCCACCAATCACGATAACATCCTTACCAGAAGCGAGAATGGGTGATTCACTACTCAGATCAGCCCCAGCAACCCGCTTGTTGTTTTGCTTCAGAAAGTCCATCGCAAAATGAACACCTTCACTCTCTCGACCAGGAATGCCTAAATCTCGTGGAATGGTAGATCCACCACAGAGTAAAACCGCAGCATAATCCGCCAGCAAACGCCCTACCGGTACGTTTTCGCCAACATTTGCATTCGTTTGGAATCGCACTCCAGCAGCCTCCATCAAGGCTAGACGGCGTTCAATGACTGACTTTTCCAACTTGAAATCAGGGATGCCGTAGCGGAGCAATCCACCGATGGCATCATCACGCTCATAGACCGTAACGGTATGGCCAGCACGATTGAGTTGATCTGCTGCCGCTAAACCGGCCGGTCCACTCCCCACGATAGCCACTTTCTTGCCCGTCCGGCTTTTTGGTGGTTGTGGACGAACAAAACCTTGCTCAAAGGCCATTTCCACAATACTCTTCTCAATGTGTTCAATGGCGACTGGTGGCTGGTTGATGCCCAACACACAGGCGGCTTCACAAGGAGCCGGGCAGATACGCCCGGTGAATTCTGGAAAGTTGTTGGTACTGGTGAGTATGTCGTAGGCCTCCCGCCAATCTTCGCGGTAGACGGCATCATTGAACTCGGGGATTACATTACCTAGGGGGCAACCATTGTGACAAAAAGGCACACCACAGTCCATACAACGAGCTGCCTGTTCTACTGTTTTTTCTTCAGAAAATTCCTGGTAAAGCTCCTTGTAGTCGCGCTTACGATCTTCTACGGGGCGGGTATCAGGTAATTGTCGGTCGTATTTTAGAAATCCTTGTGGATCAGCCATTTTCTGGAATTAGAATTAGAGTTAGAATTAGAATGGCCCGACTACGCCAGGGGCTTCGTCGGACAGGGGAATTAGAATGGGACCGCTAGGCCATGGGGGCTACTTTGACGCCAATATTCGGCTTCTCCTTTTTGCGCTCTAAGACCGCCTTGTAGTCTCGGGGCATTACCTTAGTGAACTGGGTGAGGGTTTGCTCCCAGTCGTTGAGCATGCTTAGGGCCAACTTGCTGGAAGTATATGCGAAGTGGTTGCGTAGCATTTGCCGAAGCAGTTGCTGATCATCCTCATTTAGAGGTTCTAGCGCTACCATTTCGGTATTGAGGCGTTCGTTGAAGTCGCCATCGGTATCGTGGATATAGGCCATTCCACCACTCATGCCAGCCGCAAAGTTTTTGCCGGTCTTACCAAGGACCACCACCAGCCCCCCAGTCATATATTCGCAGCCGTGATCACCAATGCCTTCTACCACCGTTTTTACACCGGAGTTACGGACGGCGAAGCGTTCCCCAGCCATTCCTTTGATATACGACTCGCCATCGGTGGCACCATAAAAGGCCACATTGCCGATAATGATGTTGGTAGATGGGTCAAACGTGGCTCCACGATCAGGAACAACGATTAGGCGGCCACCAGACAAACCCTTGCCGAAGTAGTCATTAGCTTCTCCTTCCAGGGTGAATTCGATACCCGCCGCACCGAAGGCGCCAAAACTTTGGCCAGCACTGCCACGAAAACGATATTGAATACTTGCATCTGGCAGCCCTTCTCCCATCCAGGCTTTACTGATTTCGTACGACAGCATGGTACCAACTGCACGATCCGTATTCTTGATCGGGAAGGTACTCGTCACCTTTTGGGCGGCAGTCAAGGCAGGTTGAGCGTGAGCGATGAGTTCGCGATCCAGGATATCATCGATACCATGATCTTGCGGAATGCGCTTGTACTGCCCTACCTCATCACCAACAGGCTCCTTGTAAAGTAGCGGACGAAGGTCCAGCTCTCGATATTTCCAATAAGCAACCTGTTGATTGACCTTGAGTCGGTCGACATGTCCTACCATCTCGTTGACGGTACGGAAGCCGAGTTCGGCCATGATTTCACGTAGGTCTTCTGCCAGGAAGCGGAAGAAATTAATCACATGTTCGGGCTTACCCGTAAAGCGCTTACGCAAGTCAGGGTTTTGGGTCGCGATTCCTACGGGACAAGTGTTGACATGGCACTTACGCATCATAATACATCCCTCTACCACCAGCGCAGCAGTGGCCACCCCCCATTCCTCTGCACCCAAGAGCGTAGCAATGGCTAAGTCGCGGCCGGTACGCAATTGCCCGTCAGTTTGCAAAACCACCCGGTCGCGGAGCTTATTCTTGACTAAAGTTTGATGACTTTCCGCCAAACCCAGTTCCCAGGGAAGACCCGCGTGACGGATGGAAGAGAGTGGGGATGCCCCGGTTCCACCATCATAACCAGAGATCAGAATCGCATCGGCGTGTGCCTTAGCAACCCCACTAGCGATAATACCTACACCAGCTTTGGAAACCAATTTCACGTTAATGCGAGCTTCGCGATTGGCATTCTTGAGGTCGAAAATGAGCTGAGCTAAATCTTCAATAGAATAAATGTCGTGGTGCGGTGGTGGGGAAATCAGGCCTACTCCGGGCGTGGAGTGGCGTACCCGACCAATCCAATCATCAACTTTATGTCCCGGCAGTTGACCACCTTCACCGGGCTTTGCGCCCTGGGCCATCTTAATTTGCAGTTCACTGGCCTGGCTCAGATAGTGGCTGGTCACACCAAAACGGCCAGAGGCCACTTGCTTCGTGGCGGAGCTCATGTTGTTGCCCTCCTTATCCAGCTTATAACGTACTTCGTCCTCCCCTCCTTCTCCTGAGTTACTGCGCCCACCAATGCGGTTCATGGCTATTGCCAGCGTAGTGTGCGCTTCCCAGGAAATGGAACCAAAGGACATGGCGCCAGTAGCGAATCGTGTCATAATTTTCTCGGCCGACTCTACTTGATCCAGTGGAATGGGTTGGCCTTTGCGGAAAGCCAATAATCCCCGTAGGGTCAAGGCCTTCTCCGTCTGATTATTGATCTCCGCCGTGTATTTCTTGTAGGAAGTGTAATCATTGGTACGCGCCGCAACTTGCAGGTAATGGATGCTCTTGGGATTGAACAGGTGTTCCTCGCCACGGCGCTTCCACTGGTACACGCCACCCACCTCCAACTGTGGATTAGGGATAGTTTGGTTTGGATAGGCCAAATCATGGCGAACCAGACTTTCTTTGGCAATGCCGTCGAAGCCGACACCTTCAATTCTACTCACCGTACCCGAAAAGCAGTGATCTACTACCTCTTTATTTACCCCGAGTGCTTCAAAGATTTGTGCCCCCTGGTAAGACTGCAAAGTAGAGATACCAATCTTAGACATAATCTTGAGCAAGCCCTTGCCTACGGCCTTATTGTAGACCTTGATGTAATGATCGCGGCTCTTCTCTTGATCAAATACGCCTTGCTGATACAGATCGGAAATAGTGGCGTAGGTCAGATAGGGATTGATGGCACTTGCACCGTATCCAATCAGCGTGGCAAAGTGGTGGGTTTCCCGCACATCGCCGGCTTCGATAACCAATGAAGTTTGGGAACGAAGTCCCGTACGTACCAAGTGATGGTGAATGGCTCCGGTGGCCAACAGGCTTGGAATTGGCGCATAATAGGCATCCGCTTGCCGATCGCTGATGACCAATATATTGTGGCCGTTCCGCACCAAGTCTTCCGCCATAGCGCAGATATGATCGATGGCTGCTTTGAGGCGACCAGCTTGCCCACCTACTTTAAAGATCGCATCAACCACTCCTGTTTTGTAATGCGGATGGTGGAGTTCTTTGAGCTTAGCGGTATCGTTATTATCGAGTAAAGGTTTATCCAAATGAATAAAACGGGCACGCTCCGGCTTTATGTCCAGAATGTTATCTGCTCCGCCCAGCATGGCAAATAGCGACATGACTGAACGCTCGCGAATAGGATCGATCGGAGGGTTAGTCACCTGAGCAAATAGCTGCTTGAAGTAGTTACTCAGGTGCTGCGACTGCTGTGACAAACACGCCAAAGGAATATCGGCACCCATAGAACCGATGGGATCCTTACCTACCGTAATCATAGGCTCGATGATGACTTTCAGGTCTTCTTTGGTAAAACCATGAAGCTGCTGCAGACGGAAGAGCGTTTTCTTATCAAGTGAAGTGCCGGGGCGCTCGTAAAGCGGCAGATCCTCCAGGCGCAATTGATTAGCCGACAACCATTCCCGGTAGGGTAAACGACGACAAATGGTTTCCTTCAGTTCCTCATCACCAATCACTCGATGCTCTTGTAAATCGGCAATGAGGATACGTCCAGGCTGTAGACGCCCTTTGAGGATGACTTTGGTTTGATCAATCGGTAAAGCACCCGCTTCTGATGCTACAATCAGGCGATTGTCCTCCGTAAGGCAGTAGCGAGAAGGACGAAGACCATTACGATCTAAAGTTGCACCTACCAAAATTCCGTCCGTAAAGCAAATACTTGCCGGCCCATCCCAGGGTTCCATCATAGTCTTGTGGTACTCGTAGAAGGCCTTCTTATAGTCTGGCATCTGATCATCGTTTTGCCAGGCTTCCGGAATCATCATCATTAGTGCATGCGGCAGGCTAAAACCGTTGAGCACCAGGAACTCCAGTACGTTATCGAAATTACCGGAATCCGAGAGTTGATCCCCGCAGACCGGTAGGAGTTTCTCCAGTTCCTCCTTCGTGAATTTGTTGGATTGAAGCAGGCTCTCTTTACTCTTCCACCAGTTCAGATTCCCCTTCACGGTATTGATCTCGCCATTGTGGGCAATCATACGAAAGGGTTGTGCCAATTTCCACTTAGGGAGCGTATTGGTAGAAAAACGAGAGTGGATTAATGCAATGGCTGATTTACAGCGCACATCTTGCAAATCTGGAAAGTAAGGACGCAGTTGCCAGGTGGTCAACTGACCTTTATAGACCATAGTCTTGTAGGAGAAAGAAGCAATGTAAAAATGGTCCTTGGTCTGTGGGTAGGTCAAGTGGATATTATGAACTGCGTACTTCCTAAGCACATAGAGGCGGCGTTCTAGAGCGGCTGGCTCTAGTGGCTCCTTAGGAGCAACAAAAACCTGCTCCATCCGTGGTTCTACCGACATCGAAGTGGGCCCTACCTCCTCATTGTCGGTGGCTACTTTGCGGTAGCCCAATCGTACCAAGCCTAGTTCATCAATGTAGTCGTCGAACAAAAAGCGGCACTGTTCACTGAGATGTTTATCCGCAGGAAAGAAAACCATACCTGCTCCATACTCTCCAAAGGCGGGTAACTCAAAGCCGTTTTCACGGCACTTATCCACTAAAAATTCGTGGGGGAGCTGTATCAGGATACCTGCACCATCACCGGAGTTGGGTTCGCAACCACAAGCGCCGCGGTGCTCCATATTAACCAACATACCGAGAGCATCCTCAATGAGGTCGTGCGTTGGAACACCATCTAAATTTGCGATAAGCCCAGTACCACAGGCGTCTGATTCCATCTCCGGACAATAGAGGCTATCACTAGCATCTACATCTAAAGAAGGTGATTCGGTTGTTGTAGGTGGTTGTTGCGGTTGAGCTTCGTCGTCGTTCTGTGAATGATCTTGGTCGTAATACAGTTCTTGCATAGAAAGTCATCGAGGTTGACAGTTCTATCAAGTTAGGACTGCTGCTAATGAAAGTGTGGGCTTATTATTCCGGATTAGCAGGGCTGATAAAAATAATGGGTGATCATTAGAAAACTTACAAGAAAAGACCTCTTTTACTAGATATACTACAAGACAAAAGCATTAAAACAGACGGAATGATTAGCTTAGGATTTGTTCTTTTAACCACTCAGAAAAGAGAAAAGAATAGCGCTAAAGCAAATACTCACCTCAAAAAAATAGCCTCAAATGGATTTCCACCTGCAATAATTCTGTTTAGAGAAAAGGAGTCTGTCGTTCAACAAACTCCTTTCCAATCCGATTTTACTCCAGTCTCTAAGCGTGCCTCAGCGCCCACTTTCTAGTTGCGCAGAAAATCCGCAGGATTTAGACGAGCCGCTTTGATGGTTTGGAAACTGATGGTCCCCAAGGCGATGATAATAGCGACCGCTCCAGCCGCAGCAAAAACGGTCCACTGAAGATCGATACTGAAGGTAAAATCGGCAAGCCATTGATCCATTAAGTACCAGCTCAAGGGTAGACCAATGAGGAGCGCAATAAGGACCAACAGGAGGTAATCCTTGGTCAATAATCCAATAATACCGGAAGTTGAAGCGCCCAATACTTTGCGGGTACTGATTTCCTTATGGCGTTGTTCGGCTAAGAAAGCAGATAAGGCAAATAAGCCCAAACAAGCGATGATGATAGCCAAGATGGCGAAGCTAATGAAAACATCACGCGTGCGAAACACATCTTTGTACATACCAGCAAACTCCTTATCTAAGAACGTATACTGGAACGATTGATGCGGTATAAAGCGATCCCAAGTACTTTGTAATTGGCCCAACAAGTTATCCATTTGCCCAGCCTTGGCCTTGACGGAGATCATGTACGGGCTCTCTTCTAACACCAGGCAAACTGGCAAGATCTCTTCCTTTAGGGACATATAGTGAAAATCCTTCACCACCCCGATAATCTCCCAATCCCGACCATTATTCAGGCGATGGCCAATCGGGTTATCGTATCCAAGTTCACGGGCCATCGCCTCATTGATGATCATACCAGTAGAGTCTGTACTCATTGCTCTGGAGAAGTCCCGACCTTGGATTACTTCCATTCCTAAGGTAGAGACATAGTCATGATCCACCAACCAGAACTGGCCGATGACTTGCTCCCCATTATCGACACCGAAGCGGTTACTGTTGCGCTGCGTACCGTCAATCGGTAGGTAGTCCCCAATACTCACACTTTGTACGTCTGGCATGCGCTGCAATTCCTCTTTGAAGGTCGCAACTTGATCCCCCAGCGTATTGGCACCCTGGATAATGACAACTTGGTCCTTATCAAAGCCCAATTCTTTATTGAGGATGTAGTTCATTTGTTGGTAAATGACAAAGGTGCCGGCAATCAAAACTACGGAGGTAGCGAATTGGAAGACGACTAACCCATTACGCACGCTACTACTTTTTGCGCCTCTACTCAGGTGGCCACGCAAGACATCAATTGGCTTAAAGGTGGATAGAAAGAGTGCGGGGTAGAATCCAGCAATGATGCCCAATAACAATCCACCCAGCAGTGCTCCCGGTAGAAACCACCAGGCTAACCAGGGCATCACCAAATTCTTATCGGTGAGTTGGTTGAAATAAGGTAAGAAGCCCCCCGCTAAAAGAATAGCAAAACTAAGGGCAAGGATACTGATCAGGGTGGACTCTGTGAGGAATTGCTGCACCAATTGCCCGCGCTGAGAACCAACTACTTTGCGCATACCCACCTCCCGGGCACGGTTGGCAGATTTTGCGGTCGAAAGGTTAACGAAATTGATTACTGCAAGTAGCAGGATGAAGATTACGATGGCCCCTAATAGACGAACAAAGCGGATATCACCATGTGGTAATAAATCCATGATACCAGCAGATTTTAGATAGATATCACCAACTGGTTGTAACCCAAAGGTCATCTCACCAACCTCCTTTTCTGGATCATTAACGCCTTCAGCAATCGTACTTGGCAGATAGTATTTATCAACCAGTCCTAGCAACTTCTGTTCCAGATCAGCTACATCTGTCCCTTCTTGTAAACGGACATAGGTATGGTAATTATTCGCCCGCCAGTATTGTTGTTCTCCCTGCCAAAACTCCACCTCAGTGAGGGTTACCAGAAAGTCGATTGGAGCCAAATGTGACTGGATGGGCATATCCCGCATGACACCGCTGATCACGTAAGGCTTATCCAGCTCGTCATTGATAATTAAGGATTTGCCAATCGGATCTTCTTCTGGAAAATACTGCGCAGCTTTTTTGGCAGAGATGACTATGGATAGCGGTGACGCTAATGCCTCTGCGGGCGCACCTTGTATAATAGGAATTTCAAGGACATCCAATAATTCGTGATCAACCAGTAAGAAGCCTTCCTCAAAGAAATTCTCTTGTTGATCCGCACGGCGTAGCGTGTTACTACCTCCACCAAATAACCCTCCTGGAGTAATGCGGGCAGCAGACTCAATTTCCGGGTAATCTTCCAATAGTGCTTGCGCCATTGGTGCGGGGAAGAACACATGTCCCGCCCACGCCTCTGGGAAGATGGAATTGTACGAAACCATGCGATAGAGGCGATCCCCCTCTGCATAGTGCTGATCATAGGCTAGTTCATCTTTGATGTAGAGGCTAATGAGCAGACAGGCAGCCATTCCAAGCGCAAAACCACCAATTTTGATGAAGGTAAAAACCTTCTGTTTGAGCATCTGCCGGAAGGCGATGCGAGCATTCATTTTTAACATGTCGGGTGAAATTAAAAGGTCAAAATTTTTAACAGTCGATAAACGGAAAGAGCGAATCACATCCCAAGCGAAGTAACGGCGGGCGGCAGTGGTTCCTTTTTCTGCTTCCCGGATGGTGAATAGTTCGTGTATGTCTCCTTGTATTTCCTCTAGCAAATCCGGATGGCAAAACCACTCTAGAAATCGATCGGCCCAAGGGGGAGGGCCGGTAGGTGGCCTACTCATACGAAGCCCAAGTTCGTACCCAAATCAGGTAAGCGTCCCCAAAGGCGGTCACGGATGGAGCGAATTTCTACCAGCGCCGTCTCCCCTTCTTGAGTTATACTAAACAGCCGCTTCCGACGCCCGCCTCGCTCCTTAGTGGCTTCGCTCCAGTCAGAGCGTACAAATCCTTTTTTCTCCAAACGGCGCAAGGTCGCGTGTACCGCGCTGATATTTACATTGCGATTGGCTTCTTCCGCTAAAGCTTCCATCACCGAAATACCGTAGGCCGAGCCCGCTTGCACGGCTACAAATAGCAGTACTAATTCTTCAAATTCACCTAAGTGTTTACGTCCCATGCGTTGGTTATTGTGAACCCACCATTTGGTTTACAAAAGTAAAAGTAATCTATATCTTTCACTTTTGCAAATGTTATAACTGTGGAGTCGTATTGTAATGCGCCTCTACGGGAACTATTTTTTCTCAAAAATGATTTTGGAAATTGATGACTATGGCTATCTTTGCAGCCGCTCCGCAAAAGAAGCTAAAGTGCTTCGCTCAATTGCCGGGCAAAATCAATTCAACCGGAGGAATGGCAGAGCGGTTGAATGCACTGGTCTTGAAAACCAGCGTACCGAGAGGTACCGGGGGTTCGAATCCCTCTTCCTCCGCCGACGCCCACCGAAATTCCGAATGAAATGAGGAATGAAGGTGGGCTTTTTTGTTTCTACAAGTCTCTATTTTCCTGTTTAAACATTTGGTGGGCTATGGCGGACGAAATCCGTAAGCCATTATCAAATTCTCCACAAAAAGGAACAAAGCCTAGCTTCTGTTTCTCCCCTCGTGTTCTCCCTCCTCACTGAACCAGTCTGCTCTGCCAGAAGCAAGTCTCGCTGCTCCCAACATAAATTGCAATTTAAAACGTCACGCTAAGAAGATTTTGTGCTTATAGAAATGTAGTGCCTTATCAATTCTGTGCTTTCACTCTGATGGAAAGCAGAAGAAGCTCATTAATTTCTCAAACACGCTTCCTCATGCCTCAAACTCCACTGGGTAATACCGGAACGCGGATGTTTTTCTGCTACAACTGTCCCATATTTCCACCTTCAACGTGATCTTCCCACACCTGTACTTCTACCCGTGCATGATCGATTTAGTCTAGTTGTTTTCATAATTCCCAATAAAAACGCGGGCACTATAAGTCACGTTTCCCTCTATTCGTACGGTATATAATCGACAGCACACAAAATGCTCTTTCTTTATCAAACTTTATTTATCATGAAAAACAACATTTTTTTTCTCGCGCTTTTTGCACTATTCTCTCTTACATTTTCTTGTGAAAAGGACAGCTTTTCTGACGCAGTTGAAACCAGCCCTACCTTACCGACTACCAGTTTTCATCCCTTATCTGTCAATGATATGGATGATTGGCTAAAGACCCAGTCGACCTCGTTTGCAACTTATCAAGCACCAATCGAAAACATCGAAATCGCTACATCTTTCGTAGCTGACCTGAAAAGCCAGTTTACTTTTGGTACTGAGCAAACTATGTTTAAGGGCCTGAAGCCCATTTGGTCGCTTGCGGAGTACCATGAGTTGGCGGAAGGGGAACTACTGACAGTTCCTTTATTCCGATCGAATGCGGACTTGATGCCACGGAATTTTTTGAACTTATTGCGCACTGAGTCAAGTTCAATAGCTGTTGGTCTGATCACTACAGATGAACTGGATGAATTTCACAGCTTACCTAATTATTATCACAAAAAAGCCTTGTCTTATACAAATACTGAACCATCAGCGACATTGGCAACGCTTCGCCCGCGTATCCATGAGCGCAGTGGTTCTCGCTGCGAATATTTATGGGGCTATATTGAGGTAGTCGGTACTAACCTTGATGAAGCACCAACATCTTATGGGCAATATTTCTCGGTGTTAGACTGCCCTGAAGATGAAGAAGACTTTAGTGAATATCTCGGAGAAATTCCACCACAAGTCACTGTTGAATCTCAATCCGGTATTTGTTCTTCTTCCCTAGGAATTACCTACAACGCGGGTACAGATACGTACAGCATTGGTCATGGTAACTTCACCTTGATCCTACCGAGTCAAAATGGTGGATTCAACTGGCTGCCCCTTCCAACGGGCCTTTGTACAACCGATCTACCCGCTCAGTTTACCAATATTCCGGGAGTAGGTGATGTAAACTTCACAGCAGAGGATTGGATAGCCATATACCAGGCAGCTTGGAGGGCAACGGTGCAGGAATTGTCTTCCGCATGGCCTTCAACTGGTGGGGCAGCTGGCGCACTCGCAGCACTGCGAACGGCCTTTATGAATCGGCTTTACACCAATATTGTTGCTCAGGTTACGGCACGAATTCTAGGAATGGTGGATTGGAATCAGATTCCTGAAGATCAACTGATTACCCAGGGAACGGGCGCAATCGAGGCGGCCATCAGTGCACAGCTACCAACCAATAGCACTGTGTTTGCAACAGGTTGTGGCATTGCTCAGTCTACACCAACGGTATTTGGGTGCTAGTCTATGCATTTGCTATTTCTTTGTAGAACTTAGGTTCAGGAGTCCGGAGAGCATTTCCGGACTCTTTCTGTTCTGGTAGGCTTTCTGATGGATGTTCAAGATATTTTGAAGTAACGCCGACCAATAACTTCCAACATCACCCCGTCAAAAGCGCACCACAGATACCCGTTCCCACCACAAAATAAACGATGGCGATAATCTTCAAAACTTTGCTTGCCTGGGGCTTAGTTTCTTTGATCCAAGCGGAAATGCCCAACAGGATAAAGGCGGGTGAATGCAATACCAGATAAGCAACGACAACTATTGGAAATATTCCATCAACGTTTAGTAACAGTGGCATCAGGTGGTGTTTTGAAGTTGTTGTAGAATAGCTTTGCGATCATCACGGTACAACAAGTTCATGGTCTCAAAGGGGATAATGCGGTTGTTCTTATCGACGATATGAACACAGGATTTTTTAATGGCCCGAACGTCAAAGTTGTACGCATCGATAAACTGCATGATGATGACGCGGAACAGGTTATCGTATTGGAGTCCTGGTGCAGCAATCTGCGGCAAACAACATAGAATGGAGTGCAAGTTTTCATCTGCTTTAGCTACCGACTTAGCTGTACTGAACAGTGAGAGCATTTGCTGCTGCAGGTGCTGATCTTGTTCGTACACAATGGTATTGCGGCTACTATCTAGCAAATCAGCAGGATTGATATAGCGGGTGAGAGGAGCTACCTCCTCCCCTATTTTCAGGGCGTAACCCATCACTAAGGCGTCCGGATTGCAGGGAACTGGGATCAGGTCATCGGATTCAAAGATGGAGCTTTGCTCCAATATCTTCCGTCTTACCTCAGTCAAGGTAATTCTATCCGTCCGATGGTCGAAGTTCTCTAGACGGCCAGCAATTTGGGTGGGTTGGAAGGTTACTCCCCGAACACACTTTTGCCGTAGGGCAAAGTCAATGATGGCACCTAGTTCGTCATCATTTTGGTGTTTCTGTACGGTAACTACCAGGGTCGTGGATAAATTCAATTCGTTGAGATGGTACAGTGCTTGTTCCCTGATATCCCACAGGTCCGCACCGCGCATTTGTTGTAGGACCTCGTTGCGGAAAGAATCGAACTGCAGGTAGATTTCGAAATCGGGTGCGTAACTGGCTAGACGATACGCGAAATCTCGATCTTTGGCAATGAGAATGCCGTTGGTATTTAACATTAAATGCCGAATGGGGAGCGACTTGGCGTAATCGAGAATCTCAAAGAGTTGGGGATGGAGTGTGGGTTCTCCACCGCTGATTTGCACCACATCCGGTTCCTTTTCGTTGGCTACTACCGTGTCAAGCATTTGTTTTACCTCCTCGAAGGTTCGATGCCGTCCGTAGGTCGGCGATGAGCCAGCATAACAAGTGGGACAGCTTAGGTTACAGCGGTCGGTGATCTCGACCACCGTCAGGCAGGAATGCTGTTCGTGATCTGGACATAAACCACAGTCGTAGGGGCAGCCATAGTGGGTTTGAGTATTGAAGCGATGCGGTGTCTCGGACGGTTTGTTGTAATTACGAATGTTCTTATAATACTCCACATCATCCGCAATCAGCACTTTGGACCGCCCGTGTTCCGGACAGCGTTTCAGCATGTATACCTTATTATCTTCAAAGACAATTTTAGCATCAACCCGCCGCAGGCAGGTAGGGCATAAACTTAGCGTAAAGTCATAGTAGGTGTAATTTCTGACCGGCATATTTTAGGTAGTGTCGAATTGTTCTTTGGTAGTACAACCAGCACAATAGGCATAACCATTGTATACTGCTAAGTCCTGCGACAAAGAACGCGTTAGGTTTAATGAATTCGATGCAGAATCTAAAACCAAAATACGCAATCATAAAGAACTGAAAGAGATGTCCATCCGGTAATCGACGAACAGACTGAAGTCGACGCAACCCCCAAAAGAGAAAAATCAGAAATACAATCTCGTATAGCGCAATGGGGTGACGCAAGAGACCATCACCCAAATTCATTGCCCATGGCACCTTACTTACACTACCGTAGGTAAACTCATTCACGCCGGTTAAAAAACAACCGATGCGACCAATCATAATACCCAAGATGATGGGATAGGTAAATAAATCGCCTGATCTGCGCTCCTCGCCAATCATTTTTTTGGTCAGCTCCACGGCAATCAAACCACCGAAGAGCCCGCCCATAATTGTTTTGTTGTTGAGTACTGCCACCATCATTTCAGCAGATTGGATGGGCAGCGGGTTCTCCAGGTAACCCATCAGTCTGGATCCAATCAAGGCACCAATTACCGCGCCGAGAATAATCGACAAACGATGTTCTCCAGAAATGCTATCTCCTTGTCGTTTACGGAGTATGACATAGTAGCGAAAGGCAATGAAGAAGGCGAGATACTCCAGCCACAGATGGACATTAACAGTCTTGCCAAAAACGACGGGTTCAAAAGGAATTGTCCAATCCACGCTTACCTTTTTCGAAAGGTACAAAGTGATGACCGAAGTAGTGGGTTCAAAGCCGTGTAAGATTCATCCGCCGAGGATTAATGCCTAGCTCCCTTCCAGGTGCCACCGTAGCGGTAAAAGGTCCCTTTTTGATGCTGCTTACAACAGGTTTCACAGACAAATACCCAAGCTTGGCCTTTTTGCAGTTGTACACGGAACATGACGGAGAAATCCTGCTTACAGGTATGGCAAGTTTTGGTTTTCATAGAGATTGAACAGCTCTGTTACAGCTAGAACAGTTATTTTCTGAATTTGGTTGATGCCTGATCCGAGAGCAAAATCAGGCCTGTGAAACTTCTGATGTTCCACAGGCCCAATTCTTCTTGGTCCAACTTGCTTAATCTATAACTGGCCCAATCTGGCAAGCGCTAGGGAGCAGGTCAGCAGTAAGGTTTTCATCTGGGTCTCGATGGCTGAATGGAGGAGAACCCAATGATCGTCCGTGCATTCGCGTAGTTTCAGCAAACCAGTACACCCGGGCACCATCCATATCACCACTCGTGATTAGTTTTCCTTCCACAGAAATATAATCTCCGAGTATCAATTCGGTACCATCCTCAGCAGAGGGAGCTGAATCTTCAGCTGCAGCCTTACCAATTTGGCCGCCAGCCCATGCGCCCGCCAGTGTTACCGCAGCGGCAATAAGTGCGGCCACCAAAATGACCGCAATAATGCACAAGACGTATAAGAAGCCCGAGGCGGTACAACCTATCGCGCCGGCAGCGAGGGCACCTAGAAGAATTCCTCCCGCGGCACCTACCGCTCCACCAATAAGAGCTCCTAAACCAGCAGCACATACTTCGCTTGACTCATAAAAAGTCTGAAGTATGGGTGACTGCTCCTCATCATCGTTACACACGATAAATAAGGCATTCAATTCTACTAGTGGCCAATAATCACATTTCACCACCAATTCCAGCATATTGTGCATGGCTGTAAAGGGGAATACTTCGTTCCATGCAGAGTCGAAACTAGGCACAAAATCATTGACCACACCAGCCGTACAAGCATTTTGACCATCTGGTGACTCCAAACATCTATTGTAGTAGAATACACCGATCACGCCAAGAGTGGCCAACGCACTGAGGATACCCGACACCCAGACCACACTGGATGCTGATACCCCAAGGAAAGACCAGGTGGCCACATTGAATTCTATAATTCCGGTAACAATTCCGTAGATAGTCCCAGCCAGGCCGAACAATGCGAGAATTGTAGTCAGTATATCGTCAGTGGTAGCTCCAGTGCTACCGCAAATAGGCTTAACCGCGCTCATAACTTGCTATATTTTTCACTGACCGGTCACACAATCGACAAAGGATTGTACCTACTATAATTCCGATAAGTAGGCCCAGCAGGACGGTTAGAACTAAAAGATTAACTTGATTTGCAACTACTACCACCAATATTCCAGTGAGTACTGCATTGAGGAGCGTGGATAAGGCAACATTACCGACTCCATAGCGCAACCAGATTCCTACTAAGAGTAGAATCATAAGCCATGCTATCAGGCCTAGGACTAAGCCTAGCATCAGTGCTTCGTTTAAACTCAGATTTACCAAACCCAGTTGTTGTCCGAGTAGCAGAAAAAAGCCGACTATTACACCTATCAGCCCCCCGGTTTGAGCGCAGATAGACAATCGTCCGAATAGCGCCCTGGCAATTAATTGTAGGGTTCTCATCAGCTGTCAATTAAGATAATGTGGGTAAGCCCTCCAATCAGTTGACCGGCAGCCCCTGTTGCAAAAACAGTAAGCTCGCGCCGAATTTCATTATTGACCGGCGTACCTTGCAAACTGTTGGGTACCTCCACATTTAGGGTTAGAGAAATTTGTTCGAAAGGACCAAAATTGTGTGAAGTGGTGGACAGCGAAACATTCAGGTCTGTCGGTACTACATTCAGGTTGATTTGCTGCGGAGCAGCCTCCGTGTTTCGAACAGGAAAAGTAAAGGACAATTGCCGACCAGATTCACTGGTTTTTACTCCATTGATGATTTGCTCACCCGTATTATTGGTGGTTACTGCATCATGGGGATGCTCCACAACAACGTGGGTAGCGATCAGTGGAGAACCATTGAGTATTGCTTGAGAAAGTGGAAACAGTAGCTCCGCTTTCGAGGCTGGAGGAAGGTTGACGACCTTGGTACTCAGAATACTCCTGGGCATACCGATACCGAATTCTGAGGTGTACAAATGTACCAATACATTAGCGGCGCCAACGGTGGTTGATAGGTTAGTTACCTCAACACTCGTTTCGGGAATCAGCCGCCAAGGCGACCAATTATTCGTAGTAATGTCAGGGCTATTCCAATTGAAATCTAAGCCACCAGCGAAGCGTTCCTGCTGGCTATATATAGCCGGATCAGGTCGCTCAGGTGGTTTTTCCGGGCGCATCCTGCCGCATCTACCAGAGGGTTTGCGGGCAGCCGGTGGGCATAGGCGTATAGCGCGCTTACGCGTTTTTGCTTTCAGCATAGTTTAGGTTTTAGGTAAAGTACAATAACACCTAATCTATACCTTCAGCAGCAGTTTTGTTACAAGAAAGTAAATACTTCGAAAGGCGACACCTTCTCTCAGCCGTTGTTCTAATAAAAATAGAACAGCAAAGCCTTGGTCAGAAAGGCTTACTTAAGTATGGTGCCGATAAGGGCCTGTTAGCAAATCAAGGATCAATACTGCAAACCTTCCGGCGGAACCTTCTCCAGATGAACATCACCGAAGGTCACTCTTACCGTAATCATGGGGTGAGTTTCTCCGCGCCGGGGTTTGATCTGCACCTTTTGTACCTCTGGCGTGTCTTCTAAGGCCAGCAGGCGGAGATTATCTGGAGCATCTACCTTTCCGTGCGTGGCGGTTAGGGTATACCCAAATAGGTCCGCATTATCGCCGTAGAGGAAAACCTCTGACTTTTCCGCACTAATATCTAGACCTAGTAATCCCGCAGTCGGTGCTAGCTTAAGAATACCGTATTGGGCGTTGATCTGGTAATTACCAGCAATCTCGTAAAGCGTCACATCAGAACGGCGAGCGTTAATGGTAACGTTGCCGTCAATCTTTTCCCCGATGATATCGCCAAAGCGGGTTCGGATATCTAGTAGTCCCTTTACATTATCAATATCAATCTGGCTGTACTCCCCGAAAATGCGTAAGCGGTTGGTTAGGTTCGATATGTTGGCCGCGCCGAAATAGTTCTTTACGTACACGGGGCAGTCTTCCGGTAGGGTGATGTAGTACACCACGGTCAGAATAGACTCGGTCTGCTCTCCCCCACCAAAGCGATAGTTACGCAGGTATACCTTATTGCGGATACGCTCCGCCACAAAGTTTACGGTTTCCAAATCCGTCTCAGCAGTGGCTTTATCTGGATGCTTGGCAGAAATTTCTAAGCGCAGACCAATTTCTCGCTTGTCCCAGGTTTCTACAAAAATCTCAGCCTTTTGGCCTTCGACATTGACCTCGTAGCCATCCTGGTAATTGAAAGTCTTTTCGATTATTTTGGTGACGACCTGCACCACTTCCTGCGCCGGGAGCTGAACAACAAAGGCCAGTAGGAAGCCGATTAGCAAGCTATACCGCATAGATTACACTTAGATTTGTTCGATAATTTGCCGATAGATATCCGTGCGTTCCCGCTCGATATCGGCCATTTGGCGGATGAGTTGTGGGTCCTGACCATAGGATACCAGCATAGCTTCTACATCCTGATGGGCAGTGCTGAGTTCTTCGAATTCTAGACGCAGTTTGTTGATGGCCGGGTCATTCATCCCAGCTAACACTTCTTCCAGTTTAGCAAAAGTAGGTTCTTCCAAGTTCCAGTCTTGGTTAGCACTGAACTCCTGCACGGTTTCTTGGGCGTATTGCAGACTTACTTTCGGTCCGGGCTCGTACCACAACCAGGCGGTGGCTGAAATCAACAGGGCCACAACCGCTGCCCATCCCAGTACCTGACGGCGACGCAGCACGCGTAGGCGGCGTTGATCGGCGTCTTGATCCAGCACTCGGGTCAGCCGGTTCCAAACCCCTACGGGTGGCGTGTAGGCAGGAAGACGGTCAACTGCGTCGTTCAGCGCCTGTTGGTCTTCTTCCGAATCTTCCAAGCCTTCACTAATCTTGTCCCACAGCCCATCCGGCGGGGAAAAGGTTCGCATTTGCTGGAGTGCCTCCTTAAGCTTGTCCTTATTGTGTTCGTATAGCATTGTGCTTACGCTTAAAATTTAGTGTTGTTTAACGGTACTTGGCTAGGCTTTGGCGCAATTTTTTCTTCGCGTAAAAGAGTTGAGATTTTGACGTTCCCACCGAAATCCCCAACATTTCCGCTACTTCCTTATGGGAATAGCCTTCTACTTCTATCATCACGAATACGGAGCGATATCCAGCCGGCAGGGCCTGAATCGCCTTTTCCAAATAATCCGCATCCAGATGATGCCCCCAATCAATGACCTGATCGCGTTGATGATGATCTTCCAGACTTTCCATCTTGATCTCACGGCGAATTCGCGAAAGGGCCGTTCGTACCACAATGGTTTTGATCCAGGCACCCAGCGTCGATTCCCGACGGAAACCACCGAGGTGTCGGAAGACCTTCACAAAGGCTTCCTGTAAAACATCATTTGCCAATTCAAAATCAGAGGTAATCCGATAAGCGGCTGTGTACATCGCACGGGAGTAGCGATCGTAGAGCTCTTTTTGAGCCAGACGATGGCCCTGCAAGCAGGCATCAATCAGTTCGGATTCGGTCATAGCGGCCGTAGTCATCATCTAGTCAGTGTTAGTCACAATAAAACCACCCGGGTGTATGAGTCATATCGTGGTTCATAAAAGCAAAAATACAATCTTACCGCTCGTATTGACCCGCAATCGGTTTTTGGCGGGATCCGCTGCCAAAGTCGCTTGCTGAGTTAAAAGAGAGTAGTTTGATCATACTTGCTTGAATGCATGTGATTTAATGAGTCAGATAATTACAAAACGGTTGTATATTGGGAAAAATTCTTTTCGGCG
This sequence comes from Bacteroidota bacterium, assembly GCA_038528965.1. Lineage (GTDB taxonomy): Bacteria > Bacteroidota > Bacteroidia > Chitinophagales > Saprospiraceae > Lewinella. The sequence continues at coordinate 27,835 of JBCBEC010000017.1, forward strand.
AGGTGAGCAGACTAATTCAGCCTCCACCCCGACTATCTATACCGGCTTTCCCCAAGGACCACTACTGCATTGTACTTCCATAATCCTTTGAATATATACTCTTGATCAGCAGCGATCTCCTCAAGTCATTTGTACTGGTGTGAGAGATAGCTTGCTGCGGTGGTCAACAATTCTATGATTCTACTATAACGCCTGCAAAAGCTTGAAAAAGTTTCATGAAAAATAATGTTCTTCATTGGTCCGTGACAGTAGCACTGGCGGGCTTCCTCTTCGGTTTTGATACCATTGTGATCAACGGCGCGGATAAACCCGTGCAAGCCCTTTGGCAGACCAGTGATTGGTTCCACAGCACCTTTATCATGTCCATGGCCCTTTGGGGCACCGTTGTTGGGGCACTATTCGGGGGCATCCCTACCCAGCGTTTGGGTCGCAAAAAGACGCTGTTTTGGATCGGTATCCTTTACTTGATTTCGGCCATCGGCTCGGCTTTTGCCCCCAGTCCTTTGGTTTTTTCTATGTTCCGTTTCCTGGGTGGTTTAGGAGTAGGTGCATCCTCAGTGGCGGCACCGGTTTATATCTCTGAGATTGCGCCTTCGGACCGCCGGGGACGCTTGGTGGCCCTGTACCAATTCAATATCGTTTTTGGTATCCTCATCGCTTTCCTTTCTAATTGGCTCCTGGGTCAATACTTGTCGGAAACCGTTGCCTGGCGCTGGATGCTGGGGGTAGAAGCTATCCCAGCGGCCCTCTACAGCCTGGTGGTCATTGGCATTTCTGAGAGTCCGCGCTGGTTGATTTTGCAAAAAAAGGATGTAGCAGAAGGAAGAACAGTATTAGAAAAGATCTATTCGGAGCCCTCCAGGGTGGACGAAGAAGTAGCAGCTATCGAAGCTTCAGCTGCCAATACTGCCAGCACCGAATCCAGCCCCGGCTTCTTTTCTGGCAAGTACAACCTACCGATCCTACTGGCTTTTCTGCTGGCTATGTTCAATCAATTGTCGGGTATTAACTTCGTCTTCTACTACGCTACCCGGATCATGGAGGAAGCGGGTATGACTGCGGAGACCGCCAGGGCCTCGGGAATCTGGCTGGGGTTGGTTAATTTCTTATTCACCTTCGTAGGCTTGTACCTCATCGACCGTATGGGGCGGCGTTCGCTTATGTACATTGGCTCCATCGGCTACATCACCTTCCTGGCACTGGTGTCCTATGCCTTCTTTACCGGTGCTACTGGTGGCTGGGTAGTCGCAATGATTTGTGGTTTTATCGCCTCTCATGCGGTGGGCCAGGGAGCTGTGATTTGGGTATTTATTTCAGAAATATTTCCAAACAAGGTCCGCGACTTTGGCATGGCCTGGGGATCAGGCACACACTGGGTCTTTGCGGCCATCATTACTATGATCACCCTGCCCATGACCAAAATTTTCTCAGCTGGTACCGTCTTTGCCTTTTTCGCTTTCTGTATGGTGCTCCAGTTGCTATTTGTGCGGTTTATGATGCCAGAAACCAAAGGCGTTTCACTGGAAGAACTGCAGCGTAAATTAACCAAAGAACAGTAGAGCCTTACCAAAAACAAACATCATCATGTACGCCAAGAACTGCCTGTTAATTGCATCGCTGGGGCTATTGCTCGCAGCCTGTGGTGCGGACTCGGATATTACTGAGGAAGAGAACACCTCAAGCTATAGCGAACAACACCGTCCTCAGCTCCATTTCTCACCACCGGCCAAATGGATGAACGATCCAAATGGCATGGTCTTTTTTGAAGATGAGTACCATCTATTCTACCAATATTACCCCGACAGCACGGTCTGGGGTCCTATGCACTGGGGGCACGCCGTTAGCAAAGATCTCGTGATCTGGGAGAACCTGCCTATTGCCTTGGCACCAGACGAGCATGGCTACATTTTTTCTGGTAGTGCGGTAGTAGATTGGGACAATACCAGCGGATTTAGTGAGAATGGTGAACCACCGCTAGTTGCCATTTTCACCTACCACGATCCGGAAGGAGAAAAATCAGGTGCCATTGACTTCCAAACCCAGGGCATCGCCTACAGTACCGACCGTGGACGTACCTGGACGCCTTACGAAGCCAATCCCGTGATCCCCAATCCCGGCATTCGCGATTTCCGTGACCCCAAGGTTATCTGGGATACTGATTCCGATCAATGGGTGATGGTACTCGCCGTTGATGATCATGTAGATTTTTACGGATCAAAAAACCTCAAGCGGTGGTATAAGCTGAGTAGTTTTGGTAAAACAGTTGGTGCCCACGGCGGGGTATGGGAATGCCCAGACCTGTTCCCCATCTGGTTATCAGAGACGGGTTCTAAGAAGTGGGTCCTGATCTCAAGTATCAACCCTGGCGCTTACAATGGTGGCTCTGGTACGCAATACTTTATTGGCGAGTTCAATGGCCGCAGCTTCCGCATGGATCAGGAGTTTGGTGCCCATCTGGCCCGTAATGCCCGGGCTACTGGTCAGCCTGCCTGCTGGCTGGACTTTGGCCGCGATAATTATGCGGGCGTGACCTGGTCAGATATAGCAGAAGATGACGGACGTCGTATATTTTTGGGTTGGATGAGTAACTGGGATTACGCGCAGGTTGTACCCACCCAGAACTGGCGAAGTGCGATGACGCTACCCCGAACGTTAGAGGTACGTAGCACGCCACAGGGACCACGCATTTTCCAGTCGTTTCCTGCGGAGCTAGAACAACTTCGGGAACAATCCCGAACCATAACAGTCAATGAAAGTGATACTACCGTACCGCTGGCGGACGTAGATCCCACCCAATTAGAAGTGGCACTGGAAAGCCTGATTGGAGAGGAGGGCCAAATCTACTTTGAGTTGAGTAATTCCCAGGGGGAACGGTATCGCATTGGCTTTAATGCCACTGAGAACGCCTACTTCAGTGATCGTACGGCAGCGGGTAAGAAAGGTTTTTCCGAAAAATTTGCCGAAGGTATACACTACGCACCAAGACAAATACCAGGCGTCTTGATCAAGATGCACCTGGTATTTGACCACAGTTCAGTAGAACTTATTGCGGACGACGGTTTAGTAGCCATGACTGAACTCTTCTTTCCCAATGAGGACTTCACGGAAATCAAATTGGTAAAAGAAGATGGAGCCACCGCCGTTCAGGAACTGACAGTGTCTAGCCTGAAAGGTATTTGGTAAGAAAAGGGTGTTACTCTTCCTGTGTAAGGGGTGTAACAAACCCCCGCAGCTTGTACTTACGGAGCAGATTGTCCCGATACACGGCCGCCGCTTCACGGCTTTCGAATGGTCCAAGTACTACCTGGTGAACGTTTCCGCGAAGGCGGATTAACACCTTACTATAACCTTTAGCTTGGAGGTCAGCGGCTACCTTACTAGCATTTTCGTATACGCGAAAAGAGCCTACCTGTACACCAAAACCTTCGGCTATTGGGCGCAGTGCTTCCGCCCGGAAAGTACCTTGACCTTCAATACCTGCCGGCTCAGCGGGAGATCTAGCTGCCGTGGTATTATTAGTGCCAGGTGGTTCGGCAATTGCATCATAAGAAGCCGGGCGATTGGTAGCTGGTACGTATTCACCGCCACAGGCCAAACGCCCTTTGCCCAAACGGACCAGTTCGATACGGACCTGGGTAATACCGTCACGGATGAGCCCAATCTGCTCTGCTGCTGCACCAGAAAGGTCTACCACACGGCCTCTTTTGTGCGGGCCACAATCATTGACGCGTACGTCAACAAAACGACTATCATCCGCACGGATGACACGCAATATGGAACCAATTGGATAGTCTTTATTAGCGCAGGTAAAGCCATCGTGGTCGTATCTTTCACCAGAGGACGTACGCTCGCCGTCTAGTCCTGGTGCGTAATAAGAAGCAATACCGACGGTAGTTTGCGAACTTAGGAATGAAACAGTAAGGACAATGATCAGGGTACTGAATAGGAGTCGCATGGGTTTAGATAGTTTTTAGGACAAACGTGTTGTCATACGTGTTAATTGCAAGTAAATTACAAAACTTCTGCAACGGTGAAAATACTGCCCCCTACGAAGATGGTGTCCTCTGGCTGGGCGGCTCGCTTTGCGGCTTGTAGCGCATTTTGGACCGAGACGTACGTTCTACCTACTAGTTTATACTTCGCGGCCGTCTGTTTCAGCTCATTTGCAGGGAGCCCTCTTGGGATAGCTGCTTTCGCGAAATAATAGCGGGCCCTAGCGGGAAACAAGGGCAAGATTTGGTCTAGTTTTTTGTCATTCACAACACCGATGACAATGTGGAGTTGACCTGGAATAGCCGCTAGCCGCTCCATCACCACCCGTAGTCCGCCCTCATTATGCGCACTATCTACCAGGATACGTGGTTTCTGACCAAGTAATTGCCATCGCCCCTGAAATCGCGTTAAGGACTGGAGTTTAGACCAACCTTTCTCAACAGCTGTAAAGGGTAAGAAACGTTCGCTCCGGTGCTGCTGCCAGACTTCAAGCGCGGCGAGGGCCGTTTGGAGATTTAAATGTTGATACGGACCATGAAGATTCACCCCGAGCCTGGGATGGTACACTTTATGCTTGCGCTGAACGGCATAGTAGGTAGCCGTTAAATCTTCCGCTAACGGCTGTACTTGAAATAACTGATCGGCAAAATAGAGGGGCGCATTTTCAGCTGCGGCCTTCTCGCGAAAAACCGGTGCAGTCTCACGGTGGGTTTCCCCAATTACAACCGGCACACCCGGTTTAATGATACCTGCCTTTTCAGCGGCAATAAGGGGTAGCGTATCACCTAAAAATTGCTGATGATCAAAGCTTATATTGGTGATAACGGAAAGCTCTGGCGTGATCACGTTGGTCGAATCCAAGCGGCCACCCAGGCCCACTTCGACAATGGCCATATCCACCTCTTGCCGCGCAAACCAACTGAAGGCCATGGCTACTGTAATCTCAAAGAAACTAGGCTTGATTGCTTGTAGCGCTGGCTTCAATTCCTCCACAAAAGCCTTTACAAACTGGCGACTAACGTATTCACCGTTGACCTTGATGCGTTCTCGAAAGTCCTTAAAGTGCGGAGAAGTGTACAGCCCCGTTTTCAATCCTTGGGCTTGCAAAGCAGCACTGAGCAAATGCCCCACGGACCCTTTTCCATTGGTGCCACCTACGTGGATGCTGGCAAATTGCTCCTGCGGTTGCCCGAGCACCTCCAGCAAGGCGCGAATATTCGTCAAATCTTTCTTAAACGCAATATTCCCTACGCGTTGATACATAGGTAGTTGCCGGTAGAGAAAGTCGAGTGTTTCTTGGTAATTCAAATAGCTAGTGGATTATGCTGGCGTAAAAATAATTGGTTGTTGTGGAATTTTTATCAAGGTCTAGAAGAGTTACTCCTATTTCTAAATAATGCGACCGCATTTGCACTCAGTCCCTATCGCAGTGGATTAAATTTTATAGGATCAGCGTAGCTGTTAATCTCAGAAAATCTTTTTAGGCCCTTCCTACACAGCATTTTTTAGACCGGCACAGAAAAACCCTGACGGACTAGCCGCCAGGGTTTTTCTATGCTTCGTCAGTCGTAGCTTGCGAAGGCTTGGCAGTTAAAATGGCTAACGCCAATTCACCCACTAGACGTGCAGCGACAATGCTCGCCGAAGCTCGCACCGCGCCGTCACTCAGCTAGTGGGGCAGAAAGCAACATGAAAATTTTGTCTAATTGATCTTTATCCCACAACCAGAACCTGCTAGTAAAAACAAACAAAATTTCCCCATTTTTGTCCTCTCCATAAATGGTGTTGATTTTAGTAATTTCGCCAGCCGATCCCTCCTTGTAGCGGCAAATTATCTCTGATAAAGAGTAAGTTTTCACTACTAACTGAAACGGACGTTCATATTTTTTAACCTTTATAGAATCCTCAAATATAGAGACTTCCCTCACATTGCTTTTTGAAAAAATAAAGAATAAGCCTAGTGTTAAAGCAAGGGAATTAATAGGATAAAAAACTATGGGCTCAGATAATTGCAGATGAAGTGTAATTGATACAGCAACAAAGACAATTATCATAATTCTAGCTGATTTTATATGATTACTTTTAAAGTTTTCCATCTGGTAGCTTATTAATAAAGTTCTCAATATCACTAATTTCTGACTCTGTCAAAGTCTGTTGACTTGGCGATGCAGACGGAGCTTTGGGATTACTTATTACCTTTCTTGCTTCGGATACCAGTCCACGTAAGTCTCCATTAGCATCATTGGCTTGAAAAATAGAAAAACTACCTTTCAAAAGCTGAAGATTCCGTAACTGCCCCACCCCTCCCATTAAATCATCAAGCCCAGAAGCTCCCGTAAGACCACCTGTCATTAAACTTGGAAGCACTTCACCAGTTACATCAAGTAATGGAGCGTATTCGGAATCTTGAGAATATGCAAGTAGCCCAAAGCCGCTAGTAGACTTATGGAGTATAGAATTTTCGTCGCCAGAACCAAATGCAGCATCAACCATTTGCCCTAAACCAATTGAAGCCTCTGTAAGTCCCATCGTCATTACTGTTCCACCGGCATAAGCAGCAAGGCCGCCAGAACTTCCGCTGAGATAAGCTCCCCCGATGGTTGCTCCTATTCCTAATGAGGTGTTTTTAGCTCCTTTTAAGAAAAGTTGTGTTTCTTTTGACGGCGCCATATAGTCAAAGAAGCTCTGCACCCTTGATTCTATACGATTTCCTATATCAACCAATTCTGATGGTAACGCTTTTTGAAGCCCATGTAGATCAATATGCCTAATCGGTTCATTCTCTGCATAGTTATACGGACTGACCCAAGCAAACTGATCCGCAATAGGATCTACACCTGTAAAACGTGCGATGGCCGGATCGTACATTCTTGCTCCATAGAAGTAGTGCCCCGTTGCCTCATCCAGCTCCTTGCCATTATACCGATATGCATTATCCGGCGCTACCGTCGCAAACCACGCACCAGTCATGTCCAGCCCGAATGGATAGTAGTGCTTTTCCAGCACAATCTCATTGTTCGGATCGTAGATACGGCCCACACTGATCGCCCCATCCTGATTAATGTCAGAAAAGGTCAGCCGCACATTACCTAAATGGTCTTTGTGGTAGTACTCAAGTCGCCCTGGTATATCTCCCCCAGTAGCCTCATCATACAATTGTACTTGCCGACCATCTTCGTGGCCATTGATGGAATGCAAACGTAGAGGATGATCAGGTGTCTGCTCAAATTCGAAGTTCTCTATTTTTATGTGCTTGCGACAGATATTATACGTACTGATTTAATTGTATCCGCAGTAGTCGAGTAAGAGTTAATTCAAAATATTATAGGAACTCATGGGCGATAGTGGCAATGTACCATTATCGCCCTTTTATTTATTCTTTCATGAAACTCCTTACACCTCTACTTCAATGACACCTCTCTTCCCCAACAAAAAATGCCGCACGCTCTTCTCAGCGCACGGCATTTTCATAGTACCAGTATTTACTCCCTTACTTCACCGTAAAGTTATAAGTAATTGTACCACACTGGCGGTCTACAGAGCCACTGGAGAAGCCCCAGCGTTTGGCGTTTCGGATCGCCGCATTAACGAGCTGTGAATCAGTGGTAGTAGAGCCGCGCTGGGTAAACTTGACCGAGCTGGGAATGACGCTACCGCTAGCATCCACACACAGACTTACCACAACGACCCCCGATTTCTGACTATTCTCAATAATCCGCGGAGAATTGCTCACCCCCCGGCTACCTAGCCCTCCACCAACGTTACCGGCACCAAAACTCTTATTACCGATATTAGTGGAGTTCGGATCTCCGTTCTCAGCACCGCCATCTCCTGGTCGGTTGGTATTTCCACCACCGCTACCGGAGTTGAATAGGCCACCAATATCATCACGGGTAGCTTGAGCTGCTGCTTCTTGCTGGCGACGGCGTTCTGCTTCTTGGCGCTCACGCTCTCGTTGCGCCGCTTCTTGGCGTTCCCGCTCCAAGGCCTCGCGGCGTTCGGCGGCTTCCCGTTCGCGTTGCTGTCGTAAAGCTATGGCTGCGGGGTCTTCGGTTGTTACCGTTTCCCGCTGTACAGGTTCTGGTTCCGGAGCAGATGGTGTTACTTCCTCCACCACCGGTTCTTCTGGTTCAGGCACATCCTCTGTTTCCTCTACTGGTTCGGTTTCCGTAGTAGTGGCTAATGGTGCGTTGAGGTCTTCCCCCATACCGATATCCGGGATACCCAAGTTCACCTGGATACCTTCCTGCCCAGGAGGCGGATTTTGGTACCAGAACAATGGTAGCAACAATAGGATAATCAGCAGCAGGAACATGATGCCACCGGCAATCTGTCCTTTCCGCTTATTCGCTTGCTCTTTGGCCGTTAGTACTTCGTCCATGCTAGCTATCTTTTATCTAATGGATGCACAAAAGTCTACAATTGCATAAACGTTGTGCACAAATTCATTGATTCAATCAAGTAACTCCTTAAAGCTACCTTAACTACTTCTCGGGAGCCAAAACGCGATTGATCTCAAACTTTAGGGTCAGATCCATCACGGCTACCACATCTTCCACCTTAGCCCTCTTATCAATCGAAATCAATACACTTTCCGACTTTGGAGCCTTACCAGCACCCAAGCGACGCAATTGCCCCTCCAATTCAGGAAGCGTGATGCTGCGGTTGTTGTAATAGAAAAGCCCACGCTTAGTAATCTTGACCTCGTCAATCGAGCGGGTGGTACTCACACGCTTTTGTGTACTTCCCGGCAGATTGAAGTTGATAGCATTTGGTGCCACCAAGGTAGAAGTAAGCATGAAAAAGATCAGTAGCAAGAAGATAATATCCGTCAAAGACGACATACTAAACTCTGCACTAACCTTACTTCTTTTTTTGATACCCATAATGTGGTCTAATGTGATCTTATGATCTTGGTTGTGTGGCTAAAATCGCTTGTACCTTCAATGCAGCAGCAATGCCTAGCACTTCAGTGACTTTCTCAAATTCCGTTCCCACCTCCGCAACAATTGTAATGGCGGTGTGCTCCTGGTCAGCAATGGCCCGAACTTTGGAACGCAGTATTGCTGATAAGTCGCTTTTGTGAACGGGCTCATTATCTACTTCGTAGTCTCCACCTTTTTTGATTCCAACAACGATAGATACTGGTGCTACCGTCTTGGAGTCCGACTCAGGTAATTCGTAGGGATTGATCCGTACGAAATTGGAGGTCAACATGAAGAAAATCAGCAGGAGGAAGATAATGTCGGTCAAAGACGACATGCTAAACTCTGCGCTGACTTTACTATTTTTCTTTAAACCCATAATTGAGGGATATTATACGGTAGGCTCCTGGAGCAAGTCCATGAAATCTACAGTGGTACGTTCCATTTTATAGACTACTTTCTCTACACTGGAAACCAGTACGTTATAACCTACAAATGCGATGATACCAATAAACAGCCCTCCCGCAGTGGTGATCAAGGCCTGATAAATACCCTCAGCTAACTGATCGGGTGCCACATTCTTTTCGGTAGCCATTTTCTGGAAGGCAGCAATCATCCCCGTTACCGTTCCGAAGAAACCAATCATCGGAGCAGCACCGGCGATAGAGGCCAAAGTACTGAGGTTCTTTTCCAAGCGGAAAATCTCCAGGTTACCCACGTTCTCAATGGCAGCGTCAATATCACGAAGGGGCTTACCTATTCGTTGTAGTCCTTTTTCAACCATACGCGCCACTGGCGAATCAGTTGATTGACAAAGTGCCTTTGCTCCGGCGATGTTACCGGAAGAAACGTTTGCTCGAATATTGTTGATGAAGTTCTCGTCGATTCGGCCCGCCTGCTTAATGGTAGCGTAGCGCTCGAAGAAAATAACGGTAGCAATAACCGCTAGGAAAAGTAGAATTGCCACGATGATGATACCCATGGTACCACTATTGGCAATAATGGAAAACAAGCTTTCGCTTTCCTGCGTAATCTCGTCGGTACCAATATCAGGAGTCTGAAAAAACAGAAGAAGGTGCTGAAACATGCGGTTCTTTGTTTTGTAATTTTTTGTGCTGTCCCTGCTAATGCAAGTCCGAAAAAGGGTTAAAACTATAGCCTGGACGGAAAATTAACGAATGTTAAGGCCGCAAATTATAAAAAGTGGGTAGATTCTTAAGAAACACCTCCACCGATTTTTCCGAAGCGGCGCTTTTGTTCAGACAAATGGCACCCCAATTGTGGTGAACGCTAGCTTGTTTATATCGTTAGGTATTCGCAAATTAAAGGCCAACAATCTCATCCCTTACTGTATGAAATACGCTGTCTCCCCATTAGTGTTGCTTTTTAGCCTGGTGTTTTCTTCCGTAAATACTCAAACCAGTCTCAGCGGAGTGGTCAATGTCTACGGACAATTATCAGCCCAGGACGAATGTAACAATAGCATTACCCTCAGTAATGCCTCCGCCTTTGCGCCAGGAATGGGCATCATTATCCTCCAAACCACTGGTGCTACCATCAACTTGAGCAATTCCGGCAGCTACGGAGATATCGAGGCACTCAACGGCAGCGGTGATTTTGAGTACAATCGTATTGTAGACATTACTGGAAACGAAGCAACCTTAGAACTGGCGATTCAGCACAACTACACCCCTACCCTAACCCAAGTCATCGGCTTCCAAATCTACGATGATGCCACCGTTGATAATCTGGTCACTCCCAGCGCCTGGAATGGGAGCACAGGTGGAGTGGTTGCGCTGGAGGTCACCGGTACTTTAACCCTCAATGCGGATATCGACGCCAGTGGGGCAGGTTTCCTGGGCGGTGCGCCTTTCGCTATCGAAGACAATAATTGCAGCTTCCTCTTTAACTACAACAACTACTCCTACGAAAGCGACGACTGGCGAGGTGCTCCTAAGGGGGAAGGCATCGGGCAGGCCGCTGCTAATGAACCACACGGCCGTGGCGCACAAGCAAATGGCGGTGGCGGTGGCAATGACCACAATAGTGGCGGTGGTGGCGGTGCCCTCTATACGCCAGGCGGAGTAGGCGGCACAAATAATGAACCCAGCACTTTTGGCTGTGATGGTGATTTCCCCGGTCGTGGTGGCAAGGCACTTAATACCGGACTACTCTTCCTGGGCGGTGGCGGTGGTAGTGGTCATGGCAATAACGACAATCCCAGCGGCGGCGGTAATGGGGGTGGAATTATTATCATAAAAGCGGCCAGCGTTAATTTTAGCGGTGGTGCCTTGCGGAGCAACGGCCAATCTGCCATCACTGCCCAAGGTGACGGCGGCGGCGGTGGCGGCGCGGGTGGCAATATCCTGTTGATAGCCGACAACTTAGCTGGTACCAGCAACATTAGTGCTACTGGCGGCAATGGTGCCAACGCGAACAATGGCAATCGAGAACGCTGCTTTGGTCCCGGTGGTGGGGGCAGTGGTGGCGCATTTTGGTCCAACCAAACTGCTACCGCAACTTTGAGCGGTGGTACCCCGGGCTTGAGTACCAATTCTACCGAATGCTCAGACGGGACCAACGGAGCAGAACAAGGCGCTACCGGTCTGACCTTCGAGCTAGCTGAACTCCCCCAAGGGGAAACTTTCGGTCCTCCGATGATTACCGCCATCTCCACCGACACGGTCACTTGCGTAGACAACCTGATCACCTTATCCGCCGAGATTGACGATCCAGATGTGATGGTCCAATGGCAACGGTTTGATGGCGCCACCTGGCAATCGCTGACGGATGTACCGGGCGTATATGCTGGAACCACCACCACCGATCTGCTCATTACAGCCTCACCGGCTACGGCGGGCTTCTATCGGATTATCATCACTCCCAACAACGAATGCTTTGACACCACTCCCTCCGCTCAAATTCTACTGACGGTCCTGGATCAAGCAGGTGCTTCACCTAGTTTTACCGTCGACGGACTAACGGCCAACTTCCTGGCCAACATCACTAATGGGCAAGTACTACAATGGACCTTTGAGCCTGGTCAAACATCCACCGCAGAGAACCCCAGCTATACCTTTCCAGCAGGAGGAACTTACCCCGTAACACTCATCATTTCGAACGACTGCGGAGAACAAGAATACGAATTGCAGGTAACGGTAGCGGAGGCTATTGTTGCTGCGGCCTCGGCCAGTTCGCAAGAAGGCTGTGCCCCATTCATTGTGGTCTTTGAAGATCAAACCGCCGGGAATGTGACCGAGCGCAACTGGACGTTCCCCGGTGGTGAGCCCGCAACCAGTACCGCTAGCAGCCCAGTGGTCACTTTTGCAGCGCCCGGAAGCTATGAAGTACTGCTGGAGGTAAGCAATGGAACTAATAGCTCAACTACGACGATCAACATAGAGGTCTTCACTCCACCCAGCCCTGCCTTCTCTATTATGACGGACCAACTGACCATTAGCCTCCAGAACTTAAGCACCGGCGCTACCAGCTTTGTGTGGAACTTTGGGGATGGCAATACGAGTATGGAAACCAACCCCATGCACACCTACGCTAGTCCGGGCACTTATGAAGTAACGCTCAACGCCAGTAACGACCGTTGTGCCGTGGCAGCCGGGCAGACAGTATCTGTAGGAACCACTTCTACCAACGAGGTAGCAGCTGCCGCCATTCGGTTTTTCCCAAATCCGGTTACGGAAACCCTGCAAATAGAAAACTGGCAGAGGGGAACCATCCAGCTATTCACAATTAACGGACAATTGCTTAAGACCTGGACCAATCCTAGCCCTACAGTTGATGTTGGTGATGTACCAGCTGGCGTATACGTACTGGGCGTACTGCTGGATGGCCAAGCTGTTTATGAGCGTTTGATTGTGCAGTAGGCTTACTGCTGGTGCGGGCGCTCAATCATTTCAGAATCCTCGGTGGTTTTGATGACGTTGACCCCACACTTTTGGAGCGCGAAAGTGAGAATAGCGAATCCTAGAATCACAATAATTATAATTTCTCCTCTGGAGATTACTTTGCGGGCCATTGTTCCGACCTTTGGTTTGGTGCCAAAGATAATTCATCGTGTCCTTCGGCCTTAAACTTATGTGGTATTAATTACGGACCGTCTCCTTATCTCAGTGCAAAGCACCTCATGTAATGTGTAGTGAGCTTTGCCGGTGGTTTAAACTTGCTTGTGACAAGCTCTCCTAAAGGCAAAGCTCACTGAAGATTCACTAGTGAACAGCTGGATTTTCCGAAAGGAATTTCTCCGTCTTGGCGCTCTCCACCTTGTTGATGAATTTATCCGCTTCGTGTCGGTCTCGTATCACCTTGGCTAAGGTAAAACAAGAGGTAACGCTGAATAAATAGGACATGGCAATGAAGCCTTTGATGGCAAAGTCAGCCTCTAAATAAACCAGTCCGGCCGTTAAGCCTACCGCTGATACGACAAACGCGAGCCACGACATGGTGTAGAACGCTTTCGTGTTGTGGTTTTCATAAATGTAGTTCGGCATTGCGATAAGATTTACTTAAACGATAGTCCAAACTAGCCTTTGCAGCCTCTGCCTTGCCAGATAAATGGATCAACAGCTGCTTCCGCTAGACAAATGGTCGACAATTCTAGCATCTTCCTGTTCACCTGAAGTTTTCATCTGCCCGCTTCAAGCTGATTTTCATTTATCGTCGAGTTGCTTTCTACAACTTGCCGGCCATCCTTCATTCTAAATCTGAAAATGCATTATGAAGTATACTTTCTTTTTATGCACCATTGCGGTAGCAGGCATGTTTTTCACTAGCTGTGAAAATGAGGACGATGATCGACCGGAAAGCATTCGGGGGACACGGTACTGCGAATTATTATTCATCAACCTGGAAGGCAATCAACTCATCGCCGACACCTGGGGTACGCAAGGACTAAATGACTGCCCTGGCGATTGTTTTGAATCCATCGACACCACACAACTTAAGGCTGAAACGGGTGCCTTGGCTATTCTTAAAAACGGCCCACGGCAGGTGATGATAGATGATGGCGACACCGTAAATCCCGGTGATACTACGGCTGTATTTGATTGTATTGAAATGAGCCCACTCTCCTTCCTCATTTTAGACCCTGACAATTCTGGCCCCTACATTGAATCAATAGCAGAACAGAACAAGACCTTTACCTGGTGGGAAGGAACCGAAGTCTACGAACTCATCTCGCCGGATGGTGAGGTGTATGTAATGCAGTCTATGTCTATGCAGTACGATACCGAATTACAAATCGAAGATTTACCGGGCCTCGAAGCACGTTTGGAGTTGCCGGAAGGCTGGACTTACCAAGCACGCACACTAAGTGAGGACCTGACCATAAAAGTAGAAGGTACGGGCATTAAGCTCTCCGATGACTTGAATAATGTGTACGCCAAGATGTAGCTCGGCGAACCTAAGATTACAACGTCAGTATTAATCCGGGACGGGGTGGAGTGATGGAAGATCACCCACCCTTTATTTGTTACCGTGCTGTACTTAACTTAACTCAACTGCTGCTTGATCCAATTTCCAGCCAAGTCAAATACCTGCTGTTGCTCTGGCTCATTATGAATTTCGTGGAAGAGACCGTCCCAAATTTTCACTTGCACATCTCCGCTAATGCGCTCGGCAAACTCGCGGCTAGCGGGAGCAGAGGTAATCCCATCTTCGCCACCGTGCATCAATAAAAGTGGCACTGGAAACTTACCCTTGAATTGATCAAGGTACAGACCCGTATCCAGCATACTCATACCCGTTATTGCGGTGAGCTTATCATGTACGAGTGGGTCGGCAATGTAGGCATCAATTACGGCTTGATCACGAGAAAGTTGATCTACCGCCAAACCATTTGGTTGCGTGAAACCCGGATACAGCCCGCGCATCATTTTGCCAAGTGCTACCATCATTGCAGGCGGCTCAAAAGCCAGGCGAATATGGGGTGCGGAAACAATGGCCCCTTTAATACTCGGGTGACGGCGCAGGACGTAATTAAGCAGCAGGTTGCCCCCCATGCTATGCCCGTACAAGAAAACTGGCACGTTGGGATAGCGTTGTTCTGCCTCCACCAGCAGTTGGGCTATTTCATCCAGAAAGGCATCATAGCTCGCAGTATGGCCCTTTTTACCTTCGCTTTGTCCGTGCCCCCGGCGATCATAGCCGATGGCAGCTATCTTATTGCTATGGAGATACTCGACTAAATGTTCGTAGCGATGGACGTGTTCTCCCAGGCCGTGAACCAGCCCCACTACCGCCACTGGCTCGGCACAAGGCCAGTTGACACCGTATATTTTAAGTTGATCTGCGGTAGTCCAGGAAAAAGCTTCAGCTTGCATATTTGGTTAATTTAGCTTGCTTGCCCAAAGGCAAGGTGGTCCAAGTTAAGGAGAAAAAATAGGCTGGCGTGTAACATTCCATAATTGGATATCTTTGCGCGACACGCTGCGCTAGTATTCTTTAATCAATTTCACTTAGTATTTCTTTATGAGCTTACGGATTATCTTCATGGGAACCCCCGACTTTGCTGTGCCCTCTCTACGTATTCTCGTGGAATCCGGATACGAGGTGGTTGCGGTGATTACTGCTACTGATAAGTACGGTGGCCGGGGTGGAAAGAAACTCCTACAGTCAGCTGTAAAGCGATACGCTGTAGAACAAAACATTCCGGTTCTACAACCGAAAAACCTCAAGGCGGAATCTTTTGTAGAGGAATTAGCCAGCTATCGTGCCGATCTACAGATTGTGGTTGCCTTTCGTATGCTCCCAGAGGTCGTCTGGAATATGCCACGTCTGGGCACCTTCAACCTACACGGCTCTCTGCTCCCCAAGTATCGTGGAGCGGCTCCTATCAACTGGGCAGTCATTAATGGTGAAACAGAAACCGGGGTCACCACCTTCTTTATCCAACACGAGATTGATACCGGCAACGTAATTATGCAGACCTCCATGCCGGTTGGCCCTGAAGATACCGCCGGTGATGTGCACGATCGAATGATGCAACTAGGTGCGGAAACTGTACTCAAAACAGTGCAGGCCATTAAAGCGGGTCCGGTTGAGGCGGCTGTTCAAGATCACACGCAGGCTACACCTGCTCCTAAGCTCAAGGCAGAAAACACCAAGATTGATTTCTCCCAGTCAGCACTCAGTGTACACAACTTTATCCGTGGCCTTTCTCCTTTTCCCGGCGCCTGGACTACCTATCAGGAGGGAAAATGGAAAATCTTGCGTGCTAGCTTTATGGAAGAATCACATGATCTTCCCTCGGGAACGGTAGTCAGCGATCAGAAATCGACCTTCAGCATTGCGGTAGCAGATGGTTTTATTCTTGTAGAAGAATTGCAAGTACCCGGCAAGCGACGGATGCGGATTCAAGACTTCTTGAACGGCTGGCGATTTCCCGACGAAGCCATGCAGTTTGAATAATTAGCTCCATTGTTCCAAACTTCACCTTATCCAATGCCAGCTCATATGAAAAACTTATCCACCGTATTCGTCTTCGCAACCACTCTATTGCTCGTGGGTTGTAATGCCCAACCGGCCCCTACCCCACCCGAGACGCTGGAACGGCTGCAGACCTTCACCTTTGCAAACAGCGCCTATATCAAGGATAAGACCTACCAGGTGATGCTACCCCTTGACTACCAGAACCAGCCTGACAAATCCTATCCAGTCCTCTATATGATGGACTGTCAAAATCTCTTTTTTGACAGCCTTTCTTATAGTAAACACGCCTGGCGAGTGGACCAAGTTCTGGATTCGCTAGTGGAACGAAAGGAGGCCAATGCAGCTATTATTGTTGGCATTAATAACGCCGGCGCGGAGCGTTTCCTAGAGTATATGCCGCAAGCGCCCGTGGAAAGTCTGTCACCAGAAAATCGAGATTCATTAGCGAGCAGAACCGGAGGCGCGGTCTTCTCCGACCAATTCTTAAAATTTCTCACCAAAGAGCTTAAGCCACTGATTGATCAGACTTTCCGAACCTTACCAGAACGAGAAAATACCATCATCGCAGGTTCCAGCATGGGTGGACTAATTTCCATGTATGCCGCCTGTGAGTACCCAGAGGTATTTGGCACCTCCCTGTGTTTGTCCACCCACTGGCCGATTTCTATCGACGATACGGCTCCCATTCTTCCTGAATCTATATTAGGGTACTTCACGGATAAGCTTCCACAGAGTCACCGCTGGTACTTTGATTACGGTACAGAAGGCTTGGATCAGTATTACGAAAAGTATCAACTACAGGCCGATAGCATTGCGCTAGCAGCCGGGTACAGTGCCCAAAACTACTACAGCCAGAAGTTTGACGGACACGACCACAATGAAGCTTCCTGGTATCGTCGTCTCGCCCTTCCACTCACCTTTGCGCTAGCTGTCAATTAGTTACCAGAGTACGGCCTGTAATAATTGGATGTAGCAGATTTGTAACAGACCAAAAGCTCCTTTTTATATTCTCACGATTTGTACGGATAGGCATTTCACCTACATTTATCGGAACAGTTATTCGGCTGCTTCCCCTAAAGGAACTTTGCCCTTAGCGGGAATCATCTGCCGGTGTATTTCTTGTTCTCAAATATTGATATTATGAAACGGGTGACCTGGTCGCTAATACTACTTCTAATGTTTTCCGGCTGTGCTGAAGAAAAACCGGTCCAAGAGGATACCAGGCCTACTACTGCATTCCAGGACCCACCAGACTGGGCCAAGGAAGCGATTTGGTACCAGATTTTTGTAGAACGTTTCCACAACGGTGATCCGAATAACGCCCCCACAATAATCGATATCAAAAACTGCTATCCTTTCGTCATTCCGTCCAATTGGTGGATGAACTCCACCAAAGAGACATACGGGTTATCATGGATTTTTCCTGGAACCATACTGGTATGGATTTGGGCCCTACAGGACATTCGTGAAAACGGCGCGGAGTCAGACTACGTAGATTGGTACTGGGTAGATACTTTTGATGATCCCGCCACAGCAGAGGATGAGTTTACTTATCAAGGGTGGTTCGACCTCCCAAGCCTCCCAGAAATAAAAGAAACCGATCGGCACCAGAATCATGCGGTGGTACAAGCCTACGAGGGCAACCTAGCCAGCGAAACCGCCAAAGAGCACATCTTCGCCGTCACTCGACGTTGGTTGGACCCTAATAATGACGGAGATCCTTCTGACGGCGTAGATGGCTTTCGCCTGGACGTAGCAGGAGAGCTTCCCTTAGGATTTTGGCGAGAGTTCCGGCAATGTGTTAGGCAAGTCAACCCTGATGCCTACTTGCTGGGAGAAATCTGGTGGAAAGAATGGCCAGATGATCTATTGGATCCAGCCCCATTCCTGGAGGGCGATGTCTTTGATGCTGTGATGAACTACCGTTGGTACCGTGCAGCCCGGCATTACTTCAACGAAAGTCCAACCCCCATCGCGGTATCAGAATTCGTGGATAGTCTGAATAGCTTTCGCTCCAACCTGGCCAGCAGAGCAATTACGCTTTGATGAACCTGACGGCAAGCCATGACGTACCAAGAGTGGGCACTTCCCTTTTCAACAAAAATAAGTACAAGGTCCACGTAAAGCCTAACGAGGACAGCAGCTACAAAATCCATAAGCCTGACCAGGCTACTTACGACATTCTGCACCTGCTACTAATCCAGCAGTTTACCTACGTGGGTGCGCCACACATCTGGGCGGGTGATGAGATGGGGATGTGGGGTGCGGATGATCCCAGCTGTCGCAAACCGCTGATCTGGCCTGAGCTACAGTTCGAAGCAGAAGTTTTCCATCCCTTAGGCCAAGAACGCCCACAAGATCAAGTCGTTGTGCCTAGCGAATCCCGTAGTGTTCAATAAAGCACTTAGCATAATTTTGCTAAATTGGATGGCATCGCCATTCTGTGGTAAATACTATGAACAAGCTCTTATTTCTTAGCAGCTCCTTTTTGCTTTTGCTGGGCTTGCCAATGGCAGCTCAGGTACCCCATGTGAGCTTATCGCAAGTACAGGAGTTTCCGGAATTTGAGGATTTACAAGTTGCTGTTTCTGCCGACGGAAGTAGTCTCCTGGAATTGGATTGGCAGGATAGAGCTCAGGCTTGTCCGCCGCAACTGGTCCCTAACGATTCAGTGATGACGGTCCTACACCTCCTAGACCACGAAGCTGGATTCTACTACGCCACTACCGGATTTACCTGTTTAGACTCCATGTTTGCCGAGCAAAACCTTCCGACCGCACAACATACGGATGAACTGATCAATCGGATCGCTAAGCTCCCGCTGATTCAACATTCCGGTACCGAATATTTTTATGGTATAAATACCACCGTCTTAGGTTTAGTTGCTGAAAGAGCGAGCGGCAAATCCCTCCAGCAACTGGTAGCAGAACGAGTGAGCGGTCCGCTGCAAATCGAAGATCTACAATACCGACTTCCTAACGGTGAACAACTCCTGCCAAGATTTACGGGTCGGGACTCCATCTTGCGGGAAGCCACGCGAGGCGAGTTAGATATTTTCGGGCCCGATGTTCCTGATTATGATGTAGATCACCTGCTGTACTTAGGAGGAGAAGGGATGGTTGGGACAGCCGATGCTTACGCCGACTTCATCAGAATGCTCCTCAAGCGGGGCCAATTGAACGGTCATCGTTTTTTAGAAGAAACTACCGTTGCAGACATATACGCTCCCCACACTCAACTGGATAGTCCTTATGGATATAACGGATACAATCTTTGGATCAGTGGTGATTCAATGCGAATAAAGCAACAAGGTGAGGCTGGACTCTGGATAGGAGGAGGTTATGAGTGCACTCACTTTTGGGCGGACCCCGAACGTAATTTTGTAGGGATCATCATGTCTCAGAACAATGAAGTTTGGGCACCTGGCTATGAACTGAATGATCAGTTTCGTGGCACAGTATATCAGCAGCTTTGGAAAAGTGAACAAGCAAATTGACAAAACGAGAACTCGTCAGGCCACCAAATAAAGATAACAACAAACCGACACGCTACAACAATCACCCCGCCCCCAACAAAACACCTACGAGCCCAAGAAAAGACCTCCACCCCAAATCAGATGAAAATTTGGCATAGGCGGCTAATGACGGACAGAATGAACGAAATTGGCATTCTCATCGCAAAAAGATGATGTAAATCATGTAGATGATCTTCAGGAATTTATCATCTTTGCAAGGTTGGAACACATTTCAACGTCCTGTCCTTAAGCCGTTTTGAACTGACCGAGAAGCAGTTATCCTCAACTGTTGTCTCTGTCCTTTGTATGTTGAAAATTATCGCTTATTCTAAACACTTAGTAATTAGTATGAAACAACTTTTGAATGCAATCATGCTGCTCCTGGCATTGGTATTGCTGCCCGGCCTCGCGCTGGCCCAGCGAACCATCACGGGGCAGGTGACCGACTCAGAATCCGGTGAGACCCTCATCGGCGCCAACATCCTGGTGGTAGGCACCTCCTCTGGTACTATTACCGACTACGACGGTAACTTTGAACTAAGCATACCAGAAGGTTATGACGTTTTACAGTTTAGCTACACCGGCTACACTACTCAGGAAATTAAGCTTGAAGCCTCCAACGTACTCAACATTCAAATGAGTTCGGGTACTGTTTTGGATGAGGTAGTAGTGATTGGTTATGGTACAGTTAAACGGGAAGACGCCACCGGCTCAGTGGAGACTATCAGTACGGAATCCTTCAACCGCGGTGCGATTACCTCTACTCAAGAGCTGATCGCTGGTAAAGTAGCGGGTGTTTCTATTAGCCCGGGCAGTGATCCCGGTGGTGGTGCCACCATCCGTATTCGCGGTGGATCTTCTTTGAATGCCTCCAATGACCCCTTAATCGTAATTGACGGAGTACCCGTTGAAAGCCGCAATGTATCGGGCTCTAGAAACCCACTGAACCTGGTGAACCCCAATGATGTAGAAAGCGTAACCGTATTGAAAGATGCTTCTGCAACAGCCATTTATGGTTCTCGTGCCTCCAATGGTGTAATTCTTATTACTACCAAGAAGGGTAGCCTAGGTGGCGGTGTTAGTGTAGATTACAACGGTTCCTTTGCAACCAGTTCGATCCAGAATACCCTACCCGTTTATTCGGCAGATGAGTTCCGCTCTTTTGTACAGGAGAACTTCCCAGGCAACACGGACGAACTGGGAGATGCCAGCACCGACTGGCAGGATGAGATCTACCAATCTGGTATCACGCACGATCACAACGTAACCGTTGCGGGTAGCGTGGGGCTACTCCCCTATCGGGTCTCTGCGGGTTATACCAACAAAGATGGTATTCTTAAAACCGACAACTTCCAGCGTTTGAACTACGGCCTTTCTTTGACCCCAGGCTTCCTGGACAATCGCCTACAGATTCAAGCCAACTTCAAAGGTTCTACCGTCGACAACCGCTTTGCTAACCGTGGTGCTATTGGTGCAGCTACTGGCTTCGACCCTACCCGCCCGGTACTGGATCCAGAAAGCCCCTACGGTGGTTATTTTACTTTCGTCAATAACGATGGTACGCCTAACCGTTTGGCGGCAGCTAACCCAGTAGCGCAGCTGATGCTGAAGGAGGACCTTTCTACTGTAAACCGCTATATCGGTAACATCGCAGTAGATTACCGTTTCGGATTCCTACCGGAACTGCGTGCCAACGTTAACGCTGGATACGATTACTCTGATGGTTCAGGAACCATTTTCGAACCGCAGAACTACAGTGCCGTATTTGATGCAGCTACTGGTGGTGGTACGATGAACGACTACAACGAGCAGATCTCCAACCGCTTGTTCGACTTTTACCTGAACTACGTAAAGGACATCGGCAAATCACGGATCGATCTGATGGCGGGTTACGGTTATCAGCACTTTAAGTTTGAGAAGGAAGATAACCGTAGTGATATCAATATGACCCCGGAAAACGTGGTGCAAATCCTTACTGCGCGTGAGTATTTCCTCGTTTCACTCTTCGGTCGTGCCAACATTAACCTGGGTGAGAACCTATTGTTGACGGGTACTATTCGTCGCGACGCTACGAGCCGTTTCTCAGAAGAAAATCGTGCTGGTATCTTCCCGGCCGCTGCCATGGCGTACAAGTTTGTTGGGCCTGATAGAAAGATCGGTATCCTAAATAGCCTTAAACTGCGTGTTGGTTGGGGTATCACTGGTCAGCAGGATGTAGGTGATGAATTCTACCCTTACATTCCGTCTTACACGATCAGTTTGTCGAATGCCCAGTACCAGTTTGGTGATGAATTCATTCCTACCAATCGCCCAAGTGGTTACAACCAACAGCTAAAGTGGGAGGAAACAACTACCTACAACGCCGCGGTTGACTTTGGCTTATTCAACGATCGTATCTATGGTACTTTTGAACTGTACCAGCGCGATACGGAGGATCTCCTCTTCAACGCGCGCCCTGCTGCCGGTACCAACCTGACCAACCGGATTTTCGCTAACATCGGCAACCTGGAAAACAAAGGTTTCGAAGTAAGCTTGAATATCGTTCCTATTTCTACTCCTGATATGGAATGGTCGATTGGTGCTAACCTGACTCGCAACCAAAACCGCATTACCGAATTGATCGGTGACCAGCCTACTGGTGGCATTGGTGGTGGTGTAGGTAATAATATCCAGCTGCACCGCGAAGGCTTCGCCGCCAACTCTTTCTACGTATACGAACAAGTGTACAACGAAAATGGCCAGCCAGTAGAAGGTCTCTATGTTGACCGCAACGCAGATGGTCAAATCACCTCCCAGGACCTGTACTTGTTTGAGAATCCTGCACCAGACTACTTCCTGGGTATCACCTCAAACTTTAACTACGGTAACTTTGACTTCTCTTTTGCCGGACGTGCGAACTTTGGCAACTACATGTACAACAATGTTTTGTCAAACTCCACCAACATTGCGGGTGCTCGGAATTCCACTGGTTTCTTGCTAAACCGCCACAATCGGGCCCAGGAGATCAACTTCAACGTACCGCAGTTCTTCAGTGACTTCTTCCTGGAGGATGCTTCCTTCTTCCGTATGGACCACATCACTGCTGGTTACCGCTTCACCGAAGTGTTCGGTGCCGAGCGCGGTGGTAACTTGCGCATCTTCGCTACCCTGCAAAATGCCTTCGTTATCACTAACTATACGGGCCTTGACCCTGAAGTATTTGGTGGTGTTGACAATGATGTATATCCACGCTCACGCACCTTTTTGGTGGGTGTTAATTTGAATCTGTAGTAATTAGTAGACTTTAAAAAATCAAAACGATGAAACGTAACCGTTTTCTAAATAACCTATTACTACTTGCCGGTCTCGCCTTCGTCATGACCTCCTGTTTCAGTGATCTTGACGTAGAGCCTATCGATCCAGATGAGCAGACCGCTAATGTAGTATACTCCGATCCTGGTTCTTACCGCCAGGTGATGGCCAAGCTGTACGCTGGCTTGGCTGTAAGTGGCCAGGAAGGCCCTGCTGGACAACCTGACATTCAAGACATTGATGAAGGTTTCTCTACCTACCTGCGTCAGTACTGGAAAGCCCAGGAATTGACCACCGACGAGGCTGTAATTGCCTGGAACGATGGAAATATCCACGACTATGAGGATATGGACTGGGATGATAACAACGAGTTTGTACGCGCAATGTACGATCGTTTGTACTTCCAGATTGCGCTTTGTAATGAGTTCTTACGTGAGTCTACAGATGACAAATTGAGTAGTCGTGGACAGAACGATATCCAAGCAGAAGTGGCGGCTTATCGCGCCGAAGCACGCTTCCTACGTGCACTAAGCTACTGGCATGCACTGGATATGTTCCGCAGTGTACCTTTCGTGGTGGAAGCAGATGGCGTTGGTTTCTTCTTGCCGGAGCAAACCACAGCACGTGCCTTGTTTGAGTGGATTGAGAACGAGATCAAGGATATCGAGCCAGCTATGCTGGACGCCGGCACCAATGAGTACGGCCGCGCGGACAAAGCTGCTTTGTGGATGCTAGCCACCAAGTTGTACCTAAACGCCGAAGTATACATTGGCGAAAACCGTGCTTCTGAGGCTTTAGGTTTTGCGACTCAGGTGATCAACGCTGGTTATGAACTGGAACCAGAATACGCACATTTGTTCTTGGCGGATAACGATTTGTCTTCCGAGATCATCTTCCCGGTATTGTTCGATGGAAATAACACCCGCACTTGGGGTGGTATGACCTTCATTATGCACGCAGCCATTGGCGGCGACATGCAAGCTGCTGAATTCGGTATGGACGGTGGCTGGGGTGGTACGCGTACCACTAGTGCCTTTGTCGGTCAATTCCCTGCAGTAGGTGGTACTGTAGTGGAAGCGGTGTTTGATAGCGGTGACTATCCACTGCTGAACGTTCCTGGTGCTTACCAGGGCTGGGATCCTGCGAATGACGATACTGCTCTAACTTCCCTTAACTCAGATGACAATTATGAGGGTTACCTCAATATCCTAGAAACTGGTGCAATTAAGTTTGCACTCGGCACTTGGGACGAAAACTGGGGTGACAGCGATGGCGACGGTATACTGGAGCCTGGTGGCGACGATATTACCCTGGAGCCCGGTTTCTACCGCATTCAGGTCAACCTGAATGACCTCACCTACACGATCACTGAGACCAGCTGGGGACTCATCGGCGATGCCACACCTGGTGGTTGGGATGCTGATACGGATATGACCTACAACGCAGACGAAAATGCTTGGGAGCTTTCAGTTGATCTCCTTGGTGGTCTGGATATCAAGTTCCGGGCTAATGATGCTTGGGATGTTAACCTTGGTGACACCGGATCAGATGCCCTCTTGGAGTACGGTGGTGATAACATCAAGATTCCAGGCAATGGTAATTATACAGTGAAGCTGTATCTGGGTAAGCAGGATTACACCTACTCTATCGAGTCTAACAATAGCGATTCTCGTAAGATGTTCTTTACGGAGAACCAAGAATTGGAGATTACTGATGTGTCTCAGTTCAACCAGGGTTACGCTATTACCAAGTGGAAGAACAAGGACCGCGCTGGTAACGATGGCAAAGACCTGACCTTCCCGGATACCGACTTCCCAATGTTCCGCCTCGCAGATGCGTACCTGATGTACGCCGAAGCACACCTACGTGGTGGTGGCGGTGATCTTGGAACGGCTGTAGAGTATGTGAACATCGTACGTAACCGCGCTGGTGCAGGCACCATCACTGGAGATGACCTGACACTAGACTTCCTGTTGGATGAGCGGGCACGTGAGCTGTACTGGGAGTGCCACCGTCGTACTGACCTGGTCCGCTTTGGTCAGTTTACCGATGGTACTTACCACTGGCCGCTGAAGGGCAATAGCCTGGAAGGAACCGCAGTTGCTGGTTTCCGCGATATCTTCCCTATTCCAGCATCAGACTTGAGTGCTAACCCACGCTTGTCACAAAACCCTGGTTACTAGGGCTAAACTATTAGATGATTCGAGCTCGGGTAGGCTTGCATTAGCTTACCCCAGCCATTCAAAAAATATAAACCATGTTGAAGAAAATTCTTTTGTGGTCGCTGGCAGTAAGCCTTATCGCTTTTAGCTGCGAAGACGATCGCGATCTTGTAACCCTGCAGGTAGGTGATGCGCCTGCCTTCACTGCACCAGCAGCTGGTCTTTCCGTAGACATTACGGAAGAGAACCTCAATGAAACCCTGGCAGATTTCAGTTGGTCTCCTGCTGATTATGGTTTTGCCGCCGGAGTAAGCTATACGCTAGAAGTAGATGTAGCTGGCAACAGCTTTTTGGAGGCAGTTAACCTCAGTACCACGACCAAATTTAACGCTACCGTCAGCAATGATCAGATCAATACCATTATGCTCACCAAGGGCCTACCTGGAGGTGTGTTTACAAATATGGAATTTCGGGTGGTAGCTAATGCTGGTACCCAGGTAGAGGAGCTCATCTCCGAAACCTTAGTGATCAGTGTTTCTCCAGTTGCGGTAGCTATTGATTATCCTAAACTACAAGTTCCTGGCAGCTACCAGGGCTGGGATCCCGCCAACGAAAGCACCGTGATCTTTTCTGTGGAAAGCAATGGCGTGTACGAAGGATACCTCTATGTTGCTGACGACGGTGCTGCTCATAAGTATACCGACGGTCCAAGCTGGGATGTCAACTGGGGCGATACTGGCGCCGATGGCATGCTAGATGCTGGCGGTGATGATATCTTCTTGGGTGATGCCGGTGTATACCGCTTTAGTGCCAACATCAACGACCTCACTCACAGCTCACTACGCACAGATTGGGGAGTAATTGGTAACGCTACTCCAGGTGGCTGGGATAACGATACCGATATGACCTACGATCCCGCTACCGGCCTATGGAGCATTGATATCGACTTGATCGCAGATAATTTCATCAAGTTCCGGGCAAATGATGGTTGGGATGTGAATCTCGGCGATGACAACACGGATGCTGCGATGGAGTATGGCGGTGCTGATATTCCAATTACGGAAAGCGGCAACTATACAGTAACACTGGACTTGACTAATGCGGTGTATACCTACACATTGACCAAGAACTAGGGTTGTCCTAACTTGGTAGTAAATCAAGTTGAACAGCGGGTTGGAGCTAAGCTCTAGCCCGCTTTTCTTTTAGTAGCAGACCAAACTTAGCCTTGTTAAAATCTTAGCTCGTTGCAGCAACTTTCGGCTTTCTACGATTCAATACATGACACGCGTAATTACACTGCACTCCACCAGTGGCGATCTCCTTTATAAACCTAACTGAAAAACAATGCGACAGCTCTTTTATTTCTCTGGTCTGGTTTTGGCTTTAGCCCTCTTTACCTTTTCCGCTTGCGACGACGATGACGTAATCATAACACCCCTTAGTTGTGAAGACCTAACGGCTGAACTCAAGTTCGTTGTACCCGATAGCTTCCTTGAGGTAATACTCACCAATGGAACACCTCCTTTCGACTATAAGTGGCATGATGGTAGTACCAAAAGCTATCTACAGCCTCCGGAAGAGATGAATTCTGTAACTGTCACAGATGCCACTGGCTGCACCGCTGTTGCGACGCTAGACCCGCCGTCCAACTGCGGTCGTTTCTTTTCCAGCGGAAGCTTAACAGAAAGCACTACTGCGCCTAATACTTTTGAGTACAGCATCTTTGCCTTTGGAGAAGACGCTCCATTTTCCTACGCCTGGTCTACGGGCGAAACGGACACCGTGATTACCATTACCGAAGCCGGACATTACGAAGTCACAATCACCAGTGCCGGCGGTTGTACGATCGGGGCAGATGTATCTATGAATAATGGTCCGGATGGTTTATGCGAATTAACAGCTAGAATGAGAGAACGAGATGATCGCTTATCGGTAAGTTTAAGTAGAGGAGCCGTTGGAACAACTTATTTCTGGTCTGACGGTAGTACCGAGCAGTATATCCTCAACCCGCTACCGGATACGCCCTATTCCGTTACGATAACACATCCCGATGGCTGTTCAACCATCGTTCAGCGAAGACTGTAGACTAATTATCCTAATAAAGAAAGCCGTTTGGGAATATCCCAAACGGCTTTCTTCGTACTATTTCAGTGTTTGTGTAAGAGCACTTTTGACTATTCTTATCCTAGGAATGATCGGAGGGAGTTGCGGTTATACGACTTGCGTAAACGGCGAATTGCCCGCTCCTTAATTTGACGAACCCGCTCCCTAGTTAGGCCATACAGCTCACCAATTTCTTCCAGGGTAAGAGATTTGTAGCCATTCAAGCCGTAGTAAGTAGACAGAACTTCTACCTCACGAGGTGAAAGAATAGATAAGCCCTGTTGTACTTCCTCTTTCAGTGATTGCTCCATCAACTGATTATCCGGCAAATCTTCATCTCCGGAGGTGATGAAGTCCAACATGGTAGCACTCCCCTCCTCAGAAGAAACAGGAGCATCAACTGAGACATGACGGGTATTACCTTTCAAGACGTTAGCTACATCTTTGGGTGTAATCTCAAGCAACTCAGCTAATTCTTCATTAGTGGGTTCGCGCTCAAACTCTTGTACAAAGGAGCGAAAAGCACCATTGATTTTATGGTAAGACCCCACCTTATTCAACGGTAGACGAACGATACGCGAGTATTCAACAATCGCTTGCAGAATAGATTGACGAATCCACCATACCGCGTAGGAGATAAACTTAAAGCCTTTAGTCTCATCAAAGCGACGAGCAGCCTTCATTAAGCCCACATTACCTTCATTGATCAAGTCCGGCAAAGACAAGCCTTGGTTTTGGTATTGCTTCGCCACCGAAACCACAAAACGCAAGTTGGCGCGGGTAAGTTTATCCAGGGCTTCTTGGTCTCCTTCTCGGATCCGACGCGCCAACTCCGCCTCTTCTTCCGCAGACAGTAGAGATATCTTGCCAATATCCGTCAGATATTTGTCGAGGGCTAGACTCTCGCGGGAAGTAATCTTATTTGTAATCTTTAATTGACGCATGAACGATTCGTTTGGTACCTACAGATCAAATTAACAACAAATTCTCTAATAAAAATACGCTCAGAGGCCCCTGATTGTTGCTTGTCGCTTTTTTATTTTTGGGATGTGATCCACCTTAAAGTACGAAATTTTCTGGTAAACGGTTCCTTTTGTGCCAGCCATTAATCATCTCCACATCTGATCGTGATCTCTTAAGCATAGGTTTTTACTCAGCAAAAAAGGCATAACCAACCTTTATTAAATCCCTGTACCGCAGCTAATCGCGCTAAGAATCGCAGAATCACGTGTTTTACTTATAGAAGGATTTATGACTAAAAAAACAAACCCCGAATTGTAGGAATCTACAATCCGGGGCTTGGGCTCTATTCTTGAAAGTGGACATTTAGTCACGACGTCCGCGGCCACCACCGCGACGATCTCCGCCACGACGATCACCTCCGCGGCCACCGCCACGACGATCTCCACCAACACTGGCGTTCTTCCAGCTTTCGTCGTAAGTTCCATCAGCACGCGGTACCAAAGCCTTACGAGATAGACGCAACTTACCCGTACGGTTGTCAACGTCGATCAACTTCACCTTTACGTGATCGCCTTCGCTGAAGTGCTCTTCCACGTTTTCAATACGGCTGTGGCTGATCTCAGATACGTGTAGCAAACCGCTCCGGCCATTGAAATCAACAAATACACCGTAAGGCATGATTGTCTTTACTACCGCATCATAATCGTCTCCAACTTTCGGAGTGAACGCAATACGGTTGATCGCAGCCTTCGCTTTTTCGATCGACTCCTTGTCGTTACTGGCAATGCTTACGTGACCTTTATCTTCTACTTCTTCGATATTGATAACGGTACCGGTCTCAGCTTGTAGCTCTTGTACTACTTTACCACCGGGTCCAATTACCGCACCGATGAAGGACTTGTCGATCACAACCACTTCGATACGTGGTGCGTGTGGCTTGAGGTCTTCGCGTGGTTCTGCGAGTTCCTTCGCCATTTCGTCCAAAATGTGGATACGACCGTCACGGGCTTGCTCCAAGGCAGTAGTCAACAGCTCGTACGGAAGACCGTCAATCTTGATATCCATCTGACAAGCAGTGATACCGTTGCGGGTACCCGTTACTTTGAAGTCCATATCACCAATGGCATCCTCATCACCCAGGATATCAGAAAGGATCACATTACGCTCACCGTCTGAGATCATCCCCATGGCAATACCAGAAACCGGATTCGTGATTTGGATACCGGCATCCATCAACGCCAGGGCACCGGCACATACGGTTGCCATAGACGATGAACCATTAGACTCGGTGATATCACTTACGATACGGATGGTATAAGGCACATCTTCTGGTAGTACTTTTCTCAAAGAACGACCAGCCAAATTGGCGTGTCCAACCTCACGGCGACCAGGGCCACGCATCGGCTTCGTTTCACCTACAGAGTAGGCTGGGAAGTTGTAGTGCAAGATAAACTCATCATAAGTCAGGCCTAGCGCCTTATCAACCATCGCCTTATCGGTCTTTGTACCCAAGGTCAAAGAAGTCAGACTTTGTGTCTCTCCACGATTGAAGATAGCGGACCCGTGCGTAGAAGGCAGGTAGCTGGTCTCACACCAGATAGGGCGTACCTGATCTGGCACACGGCCATCCAAGCGAACCTTCTCGGCCATTACCATCTCACGGATTACCTCTTTCTGCAACTTATTGTAAGCAGTCTTAGCGTCACCCATGTTTTCTTCGCACCACTCTTCGCCTTTCTCCTCCAGCAGTCTTTCCTTCAAGCCTTCCTTAACAGCCTTGAAAGCTGCTTTACGCTCGGCCTTATTCAGGGCACCTTTAGCTACCTTGTAGATCTCGTCTTTGGCCATTTCTTTGACCAAGGCCTTGATATCATCGTCAACAGTTGGGCTTTCGAATACACGCTTATTTGCCGCTTTTTCGCCTACCTTTTCGGCCAGGTCCATTTGGGCCTGAATCTGCACCTTAATGGCTTCGTGACCAACTTTGATCGCTTCTACAAGTGCTTGCTCAGAGCATTCTTTAGCTTCTCCTTCTACCATCATTACGTTATCCATAGTTGCGGCAACGATGATTTCTAGATCGGCATTTTCCAATGCACTGTAGTTAGGATTAACAACGTACTCATCATCAATACGAGCAACACGCACTTCCGAAAGCAGTGCCCCAATTGGAATATCAGAAACAGCAATGGCAGAACTGGCAGCCAGCGCAGCCAAAGCATCTGGTGGAACATCAGTATCACCTGAGATCAGGTTGATGATCACCTGCGTATCGAACATGTAACCATCAGGGAACAAGGGACGAATCGCTCGGTCGACCAAACGAGAAGTCAAAATCTCGTAGTCATTTAGCTTCGCTTCCCGGCGAAAGAAGTTGCCAGGAATACGGCCAGCAGCCGCAAATTTTTCTTGATAGTCTACTGATAGAGGGAAGAAGGATTGGCCCTCACGCATCTCCGTAGTAGAAACAACGGAGCAGAAAAGCATGGTATTACCCATACGTACCACCACCGAACCGTCGGCTTGGGTGGCTAGTTTGCCAGTTTCAATTACAACCTCGCGTCCGTCCGGCAAATTGAAGGACGAGGTAATAGGATTCTTTTGTCCCATAAAAACATGTTGAGCGCAACTACATCGAAAAATCGGACGCGCTCATTCATCACTTTCTCCAAGCGCGTTAAATTACTAGTGGGTAGTCGCAGTGGTTAAATATAGCGAGTGCTGCCCTTGATTAAAGAGCAGCACTCACATTAGTTCTTTCGCTTACTTGCGAATATTACGGATACCTAATTTCTCAATTAGGGCACGATATCCCATCAAGTCTTTCTTAGCCAGGTAGGTTAGCATCTGCTTACGACGACCAACCATCGTGAGCAATGCCTTACGGCAAGAGTGATCTTTGGGATGTTCCTTCAAGTGAGCACTAAGCTCCTTAATACGGTAAGTATACAGAGCGATTTGCCCTTCGGTCGATCCAGTGTTGTTCTCAGAACCGCCGTACTCTTGGAAAATTTCCGCTTTCTTTTCTTTTGAAAGATAAACTGCCATGTGAAAAGTTTGTGCCATTAGTGATTACGAGAATCAGTTATAGCGACGTAAACAAAAAAAGCCTGTACGCTTTCGACAGGCGTGCTCAGATTTTCCTAAGCGGGGGCAAAGGTAGTGGTTTTCTGTTGATTAGCCAACTATCCTAATTAGTTCTCCATGACGGAGATTATGAGGCCTACGATGGGATACTATAATATTTACAACCAAAATTTTCCGACGGACTGTCCAGACAACAAGCCAATTTCGAAAGTACTTTCCTTATGGTGAATACGTTGCTGCCAATACCGACCATCTTTTTACGTAAAGGATAAGCAAGGACTCTTGATGCGAGCATTTGGCAAATTTTATTTGAAATATACAAATAAGCCCGCACGGACGCCACCAGCCTAGCCACAGACACGAAAAAAATTGCGCTCGACACATTGCTACCAAAATCGGAAAATTCCGTTTCTTTGCCCCGCTGAACAAACCAAGGTATTAATCCGCTTGTTTGTTCTTTTGTGTATAGGTATACAATGCCTATCTTAAGGAAATATTCATTCACCAATTCAGCGAAATTTCGCTTATGGCAACAGCAACACCGACGAAGAAGAGAGCGACTAGAAAGAAGAAGCCTGCATATTCTAAAGAGCAGTATTTGGAGTGGTACACTCTAATGTTGCGCATCCGCAAGTTTGAGCAAAAAGCACTGATGGCCTACGGTCAACAAAAAGTGCGCGGTTTTTGCCACGTATATATTGGTCAGGAAGCCATTACCGCTGGCATGGAATCAGCGCTACAGGAAGGTGATGCAATTGTCACTGCTTACCGCCAGCACGGTACAGCTATCGGCCGTGGTGTCGGTACCAAAGAAGCTATGGCTGAGCTGTTTGGCAAAGCTACCGGTGTAAATAAAGGCAAAGGAGGCTCTATGCACTTCTTTAGCAAAGAAAATAACTACTACGGTGGTAACGGTATCGTAGGAGCACAGATTCCAATCGGTACAGGCATTGCCTTCGCTGAGAACTATCGCGACACAGATAACCTGTGTGTAACCATGTTTGGTGACGGTGCTGCCCGCCAGGGAGCATTGCACGAATCATTTAACATGGCTATGACCTGGAAGCTCCCCGTACTCTACGTGTTGGAGAACAACGGTTATGCGATGGGTACTTCTGTCGAACGTACCTCCAATGTAACTGATATGTCTAAGCTAGGCTTGTCCTATGATATGCCAAGTGAGTCCGTAGACGGAATGGACCCTGCAGCTGTGCACGAAGCCGTAACTCGTGCGGCCGAGCACATCCGCTCGGGTAAAGGACCTTACTATCTGGAGATTCGTACCTACCGTTACAAAGGCCACTCGGTTTCTGACCCCGCCAAGTACCGGACTAAGGATGAGGTGAAGTCTTATCAGGATCGTGACCCGGTCAAGGTGGTAGAAAAGACCATTCTTGACGGTAAAATGGCAAGTGAGGAGGAAATCGCTGAAATCAAGAAGGCCGTTAATGCCGAAATTGACGAAGCTTACAAATTTGCTGAGGAATCACCACTACCTGATCCAGCGGAGTTGTATACTGATAACTACTTGCAGGAAGATTATCCTTACCTGACGTAAAGAAGCAAGACTGATCCCCACTTACGGACCAGCAAAAAAAGCGGCAGTAACTCATAGGTCACTGCCGCTTTTTTACATATCTTTGCCGCGTTTTAGAATTAATGTACTAAAAAGCAACAATGGCAAAGGATAACAAAGGCAAATTGCCGAACGAAGAGACACTAGCGGACGCAGTAGGTCAGAAGTCGATCAACGAGATTTTTGAGGAAAACAAAAATGTGATCACCTACGCTTTGATTGGTTTGCTAGTGCTGGTAGCTGGATATATCCTCTATCGCCAAATGGTTATGGTTCCTAAGGAGCAGGAAGCCATTCAGCAGATGGCACAAGCGCAGGTTCAGTTTGAACGCGACTCTTTTGCTTTGGCGCTTACCAATCCTGGTCAGGGATACCCTGGCCTGGTAGATATTGCTGACGATTACGGTAGTACCAAGGCGGGTAACCTCGCATTGTTCTACGCTGGCGTTAGCTACTTGCACCTCGGTCAGTTTGAGGCAGCTATCGATTACCTGGAAGATTTCAGCCCTGCTGGTGATATCACTCCCGCAATGGCAGCTGGTACGCTGGGCGATGCCTATTCTGAAGCCAATGACTTCGACAAGGCGCTTTCTTCTTACAATAAAGCAGTAAGCAACGCTGATAACCACTTAATTGCCGCTTACTACCTGAAGAAGGTAGGAATGCTGAGCGAGCGCCAAGGAGACAAAGAAGCGGCTCGTGCAGCCTATCAGACCATCAAAGAAGAATACGCTGATACGCCGATCGCTACAGACATCGATAAGTTCCTAGTTCGCGTACAAGGATAAGCTTGTACAGGCTTTATTGCCAGTAATTACAACAGAATAAAAAGGTAAGGTGTTAGACTACTACATCTTACCTTTTTTATTTGTCCATAACCTAGACACACTATGGCAAGTGCCCTTAAAAACCTCTCGCAGTACGACGAAAACAATATGCCAGATGCTAAAGATTTGATATTTGGTATCGTCGTCGCGGATTGGAACGAAAAGATTACCCACGCCCTGTATGAGGGCTGCTACGACACCCTGCTGAAGCATGGCGTGCAAGCAGATAATATTCACACCATACAAGTACCGGGTTCTTTCGAACTAACGGTAGGCGCACGCATGTTGGCTGGCCGCCACAATTGCGACGCCGTGATTTGTCTGGGATGTGTGATCAAAGGAGAAACTTCTCACAACGAATACATCAATCAGGCAGTTGCACAAGGACTCACCAATTTGAGCCTTACCAGCGGACGCCCTTTCGTATTCGGATTGCTTACCCCCAACGACGAGCAGCAAGCACTGGATCGTGCGGGTGGTAAATACGGCAATAAAGGAGTGGAAGCTGCGGTAACGGGCCTGAGAATGGCCGCCTTGCGCCAGGAATTGAAGCAGGCAGGGAAGCAGCGGATTGGTTTTAATTAAAGACTAGAGAAGTTATCGGAGAACTTTGAGTTCTCCGATAACTCAACTGGATAAAAACCTACTGGATAATCAAATCGAATTCTACTCTTCGATTTAGCGTTCTACCAGTAGCCGTAGAATTGGGTGCGATAGGATAATCTTCGCCAAAGCCAGCATAAGACATCTTAGTGGCTCTTGCGCCCTTCAGCAACAAGTATTCGTAGCAGGCAGCCGCCCGCGCTTCAGATAATTCCAGATTGATCGTCTCATCCCCTACATTATCCGTATGGCCCGAAATGCGGAGCTGATACGCCGGATAGCGTTTAAGGATGTCTCCAATTTGGTCCAGGATGTTATACGACTCCTCTTTGATCACCGCACTTCCGGTTTCAAACTGTACCGCACGCATCGCCAGATTCAGGACATCTTGTACTTCTTCTTCGATCTCCGGACAGCCCTTATTGGTCGTTAAACCGGCCTCTTCTGGGCAGCGGTCATCAGCGTCAATAACGCCATCACCATCGGTATCCGGACAACCGGTATAAGGACCTGCTTTCTCAGGACATCGATCATCTTGATCCGCAACCCCGTCGCCATCCGTATCGGGGCAACCCTGAGTAGCTGCCGTGCCTTTGACATCAGGGCAGCGATCCACATCATCGGTAATATCATCACCATCACGGTCAGCACCGGGACAACCGTTTAGAGACACTAGTCCAGCCTCATCCGGACATTCATCAATACCGTCGTGTACTTGATCCCCATCACTATCGGGGCAACCTCTCATACTGTTGAGACCTGCCTCTTGTGGGCAATCATCCTCAGGGTCAATCAAACCGTCGCCATCACTATCAGGACACCCCTCCAGCTCTGGTAAACCAGCCAATTCAGGGCACTGATCCTGGATGTCCACAATACCGTCGGCGTCACGATCGGGGCACCCCATGGTAGCAACCGTACCCGGTTCGGTAGGACAATCATCATCTTTGTTCGCTACCCCGTCATTATCGGCATCCGGACAACCGGCCGTAGCTGCTGGTCCCGCAATTTCCGGACATCCGTCATCGCTGTCTGCAATACCGTCTCCGTCTGTATCCTGAACGCCAAACTGGTACAAGTAACCCGCACCAAACTGCAAGTTATCTCGATTTTCCAACTCTGAGCTCCGGTATTCTCCTTGTAGAGACAAATAAGAATTGGGGCCCAGCATGTAATTGACACCAGCTCCTAAGGGTATTTGAGTGTTACCGCTCTCGGTATTCTCAAATACGTAACCAACGCCACCAAGCAGGTAGGGCTGTAGCTTCTGCTCTCCACTCAAAGGATAAATGTGCAGCAGCGCGTCGAAGCTGGTGATGTTGCGGTTCTGGCTATCATCCACTACGTCGGCTACGCCAATTTTCAGGGGTACTGCTACTCCAAAATTGCGCGCAAATCGATAGCGATAATAGATCTCAAGACCAGCCGTGACACTGGCGTCAGCATCGTTTAGGGTGCCATAATCCACAGCCAGCACCTTCGCTGCCACAGCATGACGGTCGAAATTAGCCTTCTCCTGACCAAAGGCAAAATGAAGTGTTGCTCCCATCAGCAGGAGCGACAGGGCGATGTTTTTCCAATTCATGAGGTGTAACTTATAGTTTTCTCTAACCCAATCGTTACGTCCTATTAAGGCGTTTTGATCAGGCTTCCCGTTTTAATTTCAACACCATCCAACAGCTGTAGTCGGTAGAAGTAAGCTCCACTAGCCAAGCGGCTAAGATCAATTCGCCCTTGGTATTCTCCCATGGTTCCACGTAACAATTCTCTACCTAAAGCATCATAGATAATCAGTTGTGCATCTACCCCAATCGGACCTTCCACGAAAAGAAACTGCTGTACCGGATTAGGGAACAAACGCCATTGCGCAGCCAATTCCGCCTCATCAGTTGACGTGGTACAGTCCGTATTCGGATCATAATCCGCATCTATAGTTGCACTGGTGCTACAGCCCGTTGCATTGTCGGTGATTTGCAAAGTGTAGGGTCCTGCCTTATCCGCACAAAGCAGCAATTCAGTCGCAGACAGGATGGGCTCTCCATCGTATAGCCATGTAAACGAGAAATCTGCTGGAAGGTTACTTTCATCCAAAATTCGGATCAAATTACCGTTTTGCGTAAGCTCAAAATCATCCGGATTATCGGTGAATTCTACCGTAACTGGCAGGGACGTAGCAGAACAGCCATCAGCAGTCGTATGCGTCACCCAATATTCCCCAGGGAAGGTAACTTCCAAGGTATCATTTACTTCTTCTACCAGCAGTAGACTATCCCGATACCAGCTTAAGCCATCTTCATAATTGAGGCTCACCAAACTCACCGTATCGCCATCACAGATAGGAGCCATATCTATCAAACTCACAACCGGCATAGAGGGAATTTCAAAGACGGTAATAATTTCACTTGAGGTGATTGTATCTACCGGGTGGATAATATCAATGGCCGCCGTTAGGGTACTATCCGAATTCTGGAAAACCCCAGGCTCATCGCGGTTAAAGAAAATCACACCACAAAGATCGTCCGCACCATCCAGGCCACCATCATCGTCTACAAAGCGAATTTCGTAAGTACCTTCCTCCAGTGGGATGAATACTTCCCAGCTGACCGGAGCATCCGTATTATCGATAATGGGTGCGGTAAAAATGCGTTCTCCACTGGGATCGTAGAGATCAAATTTATAGTCCGGATTGCTCAACAAATCGGAACAGGGACTTTCATCTAAGGCAACATCGGTCAAGAAATACCCCGTGGTATCCACAATGGCCTGGTAATCGACGATGTACTCCTCTGGCTGGTTATAGACCTGATCGCCAGGATTTTCTTCGGTAGTTGATTGTCCGTTTCCAAAGAACCAGAGGTAAGAGAAGCCAGGCATTCCGCCGGAGGGAACATTATTGATAAAAGAGGCGGTCACTTCACCACAGCCACTGTTATTTACTACCGTAAAGCCTTCGGTAACGGTTTCTGCCGGCTCAATCAGAAGCGGAAAGGAGAAAGAAGTCTGTTGGGTCAGAAAAGAAATTCGTGCCTCAATAACGACTTCTACCTCGTAAAAGCCGGCCAGTAATGGCGTTCCACATAGCTTTACACAGCCATCGGTCGTATCTGCCGTGATAAAGTTTAGCGCATTGGCCTCCCAACTCATACCAACTGGTAGGTTGGCGACCCCTAAAATGGTGAACTCATCGATGGGCAAGCCCGGAGGAGTAGAGGGATCTTGTTCGTTCACCGGCGTAGTCGAAAGCGGCAGGCGAAAGCTCAGATCAGCATCATAAAAAACACCGGCTTGGCCGTCCGGCGCTTGTGACAAATAAATGGTATCCTCTGGCAAAGTCGGCAGGTCGATCAAACAGCCAGGACAGCCTGTTTGAGCAGAAAGCGACACCACCAAGAGGAGGAAAAATGAAAAGAGTAATGATCGCAACATAGTTCTACTGTTAAGTGCTCATCAAAAATTGCATTACCTCCTTGGATTTAGTCTCTTAGCTTGAAAGTGCTTCAACACTAAATCTCGGTAATCAATATTCGACTGCTATTAAGCGGGCGGAGTTAAGTAGATAGTTCCAGTAGAAAGATAAGGAAATATCAAAATTCCCTATATGAAGACGAGCGATTTGGCGTTCGTCACTCCTTGGATGTTGCTATAGCGGGCAGGCTCGGTAAAAGTACGGTAGAGGTGGCACTCATGTGGGCAATTATAGTGCCACCTCTTTTATTTGCTCTTCGTTCCTTTTACCATTAAGAGAGCAGAGTAGTGTGTGTTCTTAGCGTTGGATCATCAAACGGCCAGAAGCCGCTTCAGTGCCGTGCTGCAGGCGGAAAACATACATTCCGGCAGCCAGATTGGAACCATCAAAGCGGAAGCTATTGGAACCAGTCACCAAATCGACCTTACGCTGTTGTACCAGTGTTCCAACTGCGTTGTAAACACTCAAGTCGTACTGTCCTCCCTGTGGAAGATCCACAAAGATATCAGAAAAATCGCTGAACGGATTCGGTTGAATACGCAAATCAAAGGCATTTTCAACCACCTCACGAGCATCTACCAAACAGTTCGGGTTACCTTCCTCCTTCACAAAGAAGAAGTAGTTACCAGGAACAAGTTCGCCATCAGGCAGGGTGTAAGGGATTGGAGCAATTGCAGTATTTACGACTACCGAAATCTGCAGGTCATACATACCTTCATCACCAGGATTGGCGTTACCGAATACCTCAATACAACCAATTTCGTTGGGTAGGAACACACAATCTGGTGGGTTACAAGCAAAGTTGAATGCATCTGGCAAGCCTACGATACCTTGCTCCGTCACATCAACTGAAGTAACACCTACCTCAGTTGTACCAATCGTAAAAGTTTCTGGAATCTGTACCTGAATCGTAGTAGCAAAGTCGGCTCCTACACAAGCACTATCCTGTAGACCACGCTCTGGAAAATCGTCCTGATAAGGTAGCGGAGACACGATAACCGTATCTGGCAATTCCTCAGCAGGTTCGCATTGAGCGCTCAATTGGGTACTGCCGATCAGCAGCAAAACAAGTGGTAAAAGGAAAAATTTCTTCATTTAATCAAGATTTTTTGTGACGCAATATTGGCTAATTTTGCCGACAGTATAAAGCAAAGCGAGGGAAAAATATTGTCAAAAGGCGCTTAAGCGACGCCGAAATTTTAAAAATTCAGGCTAAATCTTCTATCTTGCGCCCGCATTCTGAGCTAAGCTTAGAACATCAACAGGCAACTATCCACACTTCTCTCCCAGCCACGATCTTGGCTGTGTCAACTCCCTTCTTAAGACCGTTTGACAACTATTTAATGGATAAAACCTCAACTATGCTGCAATTTGCAAGTTGTTGTAGACTGCTTTTTTGTCTACTGCTATCTACAAGCGCATTCGCCCAGTTGGGCACAATCAAAGGAACCGTACTAGATACCAACAGTGGCGAAGCACTCATTGCCGCTACTTTACAAACCGGTGAATACGGTACCGTAACGGATTACGAAGGAAACTTTGAATTGGAACTCCCCGCTGGCACCTACGAAATCGTAGTGAGTTATCTGGGGTACAACTCTCTAACCACCGAAGCAACCGTAGCAGCAGGAAGCGAGCAAACGCTTAATCTCAACCTATCAGAGGAAGCTACCTTGTTGCAAACCGCAACGGTGAGTAGTAGTAAATTTGAAAAACCACTGGGAGAAGTAACCGTCTCCCTGGAAGTACTACAACCAGACCTCATTGAGAGCACTGGTAAATTAACCATCGATGATGCCCTCCAGAAGGTACCTGGTGTAACCGTAATAGATGGTCAAGCCAATATACGTGGTGGTTCGGGCTACAGCCAAGGTGCAGGTAGCCGCGTGCTACTCCTCATGGATGATGTGCCGATTTTACAAGCGGATGCTGGCTTCCCTCAGTGGGACGATGTACCCATTGAAGTGATCGAACAGGTGGAGGTAGTAAAAGGTGCTTCCTCGGCCCTCTACGGCTCTTCAGCCCTAAACGGTATTGTTAATGTACGCACGGCTTACGCCAAATCAGAGCCCATTACTCGTGGTTCGGTTTTCTCTACCGTAGCGCTCACGCCTGATCGAGATACGCTTCAGTGGTGGGACAGTTCACCACGCGCCATTGGTGCCAGTTTGAGTCACCGGCAGAAGTTCAAGAAAGTAGACCTGGTACTGGGTAGTTATTACCTGAACGATGAAAGTTTCCGCCAGGATTTCTACCGCAAGTTTGGCCGCTTTAACTTCAATGTGCGTCACCGCGCCTCCGATCGGTTAACCTATGGCTTGGCGGGTAACCTCAACGCTGGCAAAAGTGGTTCTTACTTCTATTGGTCAGGAATAGAAACCGCTTACCAGGGTGATACCTCCACCTTGGCCACCCGCGAGCGTTTTCGTTACAACCTGGACCCTACCCTCACCTACTATGACAAAAAGGACAACCGGCACCGTTTCTTGGGGCGCTTCTACAGCGTAGACAACAATAATGATCGTAACCAGAGTAACAAATCCAACCTCTATTACGCGGAATACCAATTCCAGCGCCGCTTCCCCAATTCTGAATTGGTGTTAACCAGTGGATTGGTTGCAAGTGGTACAAGTGTCAACGCGGAACTGTACGGAGACACTACTTTCACCTCCCAAAACTTCGCGGGTTACCTTCAATTGGATAAGAAATTCTTCGAAAAGCTCAACGCATCCTTTGGCTTCCGCTTTGAAGGCAATGTGCTCAATAACCCGGGCTTTTCTTACGTACTGAATAACGTACCACGTACCATTGATCCGAGCGAAGAGCGCGAAAGCCGTCCGGTATTTCGCGTCGGCTTAAATTACCAGGCGACCGAAGGAACGTTCTTACGCGCCAGTTGGGGCCAAGGCTACCGCTACCCTACTATTGCCGAGAAGTACATCTTCACCAATGCGGGCGGCTTCTTCATTCAACCTAGTCCGGATTTAGGTTCGGAAACGGGCTGGTCGGCGGAGTTTGGGATAAAGCAGGGTTATCGCGTCGGTGCGTTTGAAGGTTTCTTTGATGCCTCGGCCTTCATTATGAAGTACGAGGATATGATCGAATTCAACTGGACGGGTTCTGGCTTCCAATCGCTGAATATCGGTGGCACCAACATCACTGGTGTAGAAGTCACGCTGGCAGGTCGGGGCAAATTGGGTTCACTACCGTTCCAATTATTGACGGGTTACGTGCGCATCAATCCTGAATTTGACGAATTCGACACCAGTGATTCTCCTGATCTTAACACCCAAGCCGGACAAAATGCCATTGGTTCTTCCAGTAACGAAAACATCTTGAAGTACCGCTTCCGCGATAGCTTCAAATTTGATGGAGAAATCCAGTATGGTAAGTTTAAGTTCGGAGTAGAGTCCTTCTTCAACAGCCATATGGAAGCGGTGGATGCCTTGTTCCTCGTCTTTATCCCTGG
The DNA here is from genome assembly GCA_038528965.1 of Bacteroidota bacterium. Taxonomy (GTDB): domain Bacteria; phylum Bacteroidota; class Bacteroidia; order Chitinophagales; family Saprospiraceae; genus Lewinella. The sequence goes on from JBCBEC010000017.1 coordinate 69,257, forward strand.
CTTGAATGAGTACCGGGAAATTGACAACGATGGCTACTGGCTGCACAACTTCCGTTTAGCTTACCAGCACAGTGAGAACTTTAAGGCGACCTTTATACTAGGCAACGCCTTTAACGAAGAATACACGCTACGTCCGGCGCTCTTGGAAGCGCCGCGCAATGTGACGTTTAGGATTGACTATACGCTGTAGATTCGTGTAGAGTCTCCCGACCAGCTCAATCCGAGCCTCACGACTCGGATTAACCATACGCTATATACCGACGTCGGAGACATCTAACAAGCTATCATAGTGGCAACTATCGCGCTATGATTTAATGCCCTTCTGCGCGCCGGCCGGAATCGTTTCAGATGAAGGTCGGCGCAACTGTTTTGGGGAATTGAAAGTTTACTTAGCGAATTCGACCTCCACCAGGATTATTGCCAACATCAGGAGACGTCGATCAGCAATTAATTGAGAGCAACATATTCCTTATTCATCATGAGAACTAAATTTCTACTTTTTTCCCTTCTCGCCAGCTGCTCCTTGCTTATGGGCCAGGATCGGATAACGGGCGAATTATTTGCCACTCGTTCGGAAGTTATCGCTCAACACGGTATGGCGGCCACCAGCCAGCCTTTAGCAACCCAGGTAGCTCTGGACATCCTAAAGGCCGGTGGCAATGCTATCGACGCAGCCATTGCAGCAAATGCCGTACTAGGTCTAGTTGAGCCTACCGGAAATGGTATCGGCGGTGACTTATTCGCTATTGTCTGGGATGCCGAAACCGAGCAGCTCTATGGTTTGAACGCCAGTGGACGTTCCCCCGCCAGCCTAAGCCTGGAGTATTTCAAAGAAAATGGTTATACCTCCATTCCAGCTCTGGGGCCTCTACCTGTTTCGGTACCGGGCGCAGTGGATGGCTGGTTTGAGCTACACGGAAAATTCGGCAAAATGGAGATGAAGGATATCCTCGCTCCCGCCATTGACTACGCCGAAAATGGATTTCCGGTTTCCGAACTCATCGCCTATTATATGGATCGTTCCTCGCGGGCCTTGCAGCGTTTCCCAGGTTTCAAAGAAACCTACATGCCCAATGGCCAAACGCCCCGCAAAGGCGAAATCTTCAAGAATCCTTACCTGGCCAATACCCTTAGCCAAATTGCGGTAGGTGGCCGGGAAGCCTTCTACGAAGGAGATATTGCTCGTACTATTGCTGCTTACATGAAAGAGCAAGGTGGTTTTCTAAGCTACGAAGACATGAAGAACCACCGTAGCGAATGGGTAGAGCCCGTATCTACCAATTACCGTGGTTATGATGTGTGGGAACTGCCGCCAAACGGCCAAGGTATCGCCGCGCTACAGATGCTCAACATTCTGGAAGGCTACGATATCGCCAGCATGGGCTTTAACAGCCCTGAGTATTGGCACTTACTGATTGAAGCGAAAAAACTAGCTTTTGAGGATCGCGCGAAATTCTACGCCGACCCCGCTTTTAACGAAATCCCAGTCGATTGGCTGGTGTCGAAAGAATACGGTGCCGAGCGCCGAGGGCTCATCAACCCCCAGCGAGCTGGCCGCAGCTACGAGCCCGGAGAACTTAAGGACGGCGATACGATCTATCTGACCGTTGCCGATGAGGAAGGTAATATGGTTTCTCTGATTCAGAGTAACTACCGTGGTATGGGCTCTGGTATGACACCAACCGGGCTAGGCTTTATTCTGCAAGACCGTGGTGAAATGTTCAAGTTAGAAGAAGGGCACTTCAATACTTACGAACCGGGCAAGCGCCCCTTCCACACCATCATCCCGGCCTTTATCACAAAGGATGGTGAACCATACGTAAGCTTTGGCCTCATGGGCGGTGCTATGCAGCCACAAGGGCACGTACAAATCGTGGTCAACCTAATTGACTTTGGCATGGGCCTACAAGAAGCAGGTGATGCTCCCAGAATCAATCATGGCGGCTCCAGTCAACCGACTGGTGAGGAGATGACCAATGGTGGCTATGTACAAATGGAATCTGGCTTCGATTACAATATCATCCGCGGGCTCATGTATAAGGGCCACCGCATCCGCTACGCCTTGGGGCCGTACGGTGGTTATCAGGCCATTATGCGCAAAGGTGGCGTGTATTACGGTGCTTCGGAAAGTCGTAAAGACGGGCAAGCTGCCGGGTGGTAATAAGTTGGAAGGTCGGAAGTCAGAGATCGGAGGTAGGAAGTAAGTGAGAGATCGGAGATTTTCATAGTAGTCGCAAATTTCTCAAATAAGAGGCCTGATTAGGATATTATAAATAATCTCCCTGCTTGTCCTAAATATTTCAAAACTCCCACCTCCGCTTTCCCACCTCCGACCTACAACGAAAATGGCGTCCCCGATTACTCGGAGACGCCGTTGTTGTTTTAGCGATATCGCTTATCGCTTAGTCTTTAATCACACGGCGAGTAGTTACTCCCTCTTCCGTACGGAATTGAAGGATGTACACTCCGCTGCTGTAATTGCTGAGGTCAAGCTCCTCACTTTGGAAGCTTTGGTAGTTGTACTGCTGTAGCAAACGACCATCAACACTCCGCACTTGGATGTTCACTTCTTCTTGTAGTGGCTGATCCAAGCTCAATACGAAACGTCCGGTAGTTGGGTTAGGGAACAGTCGTAGTGGACGATCCTGCAGAACGTTTTCTGTATTATTCGGATTCTCACCGTACAGGATGGTAGTCACTGAGCTACATAGTTCTTCTCCCTCATTATCGGTACAAGCAGTGTTGGTGATAGAATAGAGATTACCCAAAAGGACAATATCATCTACGTACCAACCATCGCCGCCGGTATTGGCATCTGTACCAAAGCGGAACCGAATCAAAACGGTTTCACCAGCGTAGTCAGATAAATCTACCGTAGAACGTTCAAAGCCTGGGCTAGACCCAGTGAACGCTGGACGCCCTGCTAGTGGGTTACCACTTCCAGTTTGCAGCTCACTATCGTAGCCATTTTCAACAAAGTTATCGGCGCCAACATCTTCCCAGGTCTCTCCTCCATTGATAGATATTTCTACTACACCACCATCAAATTCGGCTTCTGTACCATACTCGTGGAAGAAGGTCAAACCAGGGTTGAGACCGTCCAGGAATACAGGCTCACCAAGCGTCATCCGCTGATCACTTACCGCGGCAACGTTGTCCGCAAATAAAGACAGTAGTCCAGTATTAGCATTATTGATCCGTAGCCCCCACTGATCATCTGAGATTGGGTTATCAAAAGCCCACTGATCATCATTGGGAACGTTATCCTCAAAGACACTATAGGTAAACGGACTGGTGGCAGTCTGTAGTTGGTAAGTACAGGTGAATTCTGCACCGCTCACCGCTTCTCCTAAGCTGATGAGGAGCATACCGTCTTCTACTGTGATATTACAATCAGAGCTACCTTCTACCAAAGTAGTACCCTCTGGCAACATATCAATTACCACCGCTTCATCAATGGTATTGCTACGGCCGTTGATGATGTTGAGCTCGTAAGTTAAGATATCACCAGCATTGGCTTCGGCTACACCGGTCTTGGTTACGCGGAAAGCTGGAGGACAGTCGTTTGGCAAATCAAAGGATTCTGAACCGGCAACACCGGCATTAGCACCCAATCCACGACGAGCAAAGGTCTCCCAAATCAAACAGTAATTGGCTCCATCATTATTCACTTCATCCGCCTGGATGATGGCATCACGCGCTTCCACAAAGGTGGGATTACAAGGCTGAATTTTCAAGCCGTCCATTACCAGTTGCATGGCAATATTATTACCTCCGGTACCGAAGTAGATATCATCATCAAATCCGTATTCATCTACTAGGTTCCAGTACATATCCCAAATGGTTACACACCAGATAGAACCAACACCGTGAGGGACAGATACGCTATTGATATCGGAGAAGGTGTGAGGGTTCGTTGACATATTGCGGCTGTACGGGAATGGACGAATACCACCACCGGTAGTCGGCTGACCGCTAGAATAAGTACCAATTCCACGACCATCATCACCACTATCAGCTGAGGTCGCAGTCATTACCAGCGCGAACCAGTCACTCCATCCCTCACCCGCTTGCTCAAAGTTGGTTAAACAACCACTGTTGTTGCGGCCACCAGTCAGGCGGGTAGAAATACCGTGTACATACTCGTGCACAATTACGCCATTATCGAAATCACTATCACGACCGGTTGGTCCAGGAAGTGGAACTTCTATTGCGCCTGGCTGTAGTTGAATAGTTAATCCTGGAAGGCCCATTCTAATGGTCTGGCAGTCATCTTGGCGGATCATCAAAGCAGGGATAGTTACTCCGCCTCCGACAGCACCAGGCCCCATTGCGAAAGCTGGTCCTGGCTCGTTATTACAAACAATAACGGCAATAGCTCCCGCTTCCTCAGCAGCTAGTGCTTTGAAACCGAACTGGCATTCGCCGCGGTCAATCAAAGCCACTTTACCTACTAGATCATCGCCATTAATAATAGCTTCACAGCCATCCGTAGGAACACCCACATCATCCAGTGCCTCTACGACTTCCAATTCTGGAGTGCTATCACTAATTTCAGCACCAAAATTAGCAGGTACAAATGAGTAGGTCCCAGCTACATTTTCTGGAGCAGTAACCTCTAATTCAGCACCACCAATGGTTGGCAACTGGCCGCCCCATAAGAACATCTGCATACGCGGACGTGAGCCATCCGGCGGCGTACCGAAGTTGGCGTTGTTGGTGCCACTACCGTCCAGTGCTTCTGCTTGTACGTAATCGCCAGCAGTTCCGCCATTACCATAGTTGTTCTGCTGGAAGTTACCAGACTCCTCGTCGAAGCCGTAGTGGTACCAAATATCGTGGCAAAGGTTATTCCAGTAAAAGAGGTTGGTCGTCGCCGCATTCAGTTGCGTATAAGGCTGCGGTGGCGTAAAAGTAAGTGGATAATCAAAGCACAGTGAATCACCACCGTCTGGCTCGTCGCCACTGGACTGGTTGATGGAGAAGATATCATGATAAGCGTGCACGTTGTTACCACGAGTAATGGTAAACTCCGGCCCCTCAACACCATCCGTATCGTGCCAACCAAATGGTGAAGAAATAATTTCAAATGGATCCTCTAGCAATTCACGATCGCCGTGGTTGGGGCTTTCAATGAATAATGGGAATACCCGGTAAGCGCTACCTCCGTCTCCCGAACCGCCGAAGAAGTTCGCATGTGCCGCCGGGACGCTAGCCAGCTCTTCGCCTTCACAATGATCGTGAAGGTGGCAAAAAGCATGCTCATCAAACTCACAGTGAATAATCTGATCGTAATAGTCCAGGATGTCGCCGGTTAAGGCATCCACGCGAGTAATGTACCAGTGCTGAGCTGTTGGCTCGTAGAAATCTACATTCCAGGCCAGGCGCACTGTTTCTTCGATTGGCTGAAGCATCAGCTTTACCTTGATTGGCTCTAGTGCCAAACCGCGGTGCTCAAAAATATACTCACCTTCCTCGGTTTCCCGCAGCAATTGCAATTGCTGCTCTTGGCCCAGACGGAAGTAGCCACGCACCGCTTCCACAGCGGCCTTGGGGCTGATCTGCGGACTAGTGCTGTTCACTTTGTTCGCGAGATCGGGCGTAAAGCGGTTTCCTACTCCCAGTATACTTCCGTCACCTTTAATGTTAAGGTTCAGAATGGCATTGAAAACCGGAATGTCGTTGTAAGTCTGCTGCAAATAAACGTGTGTAAGTCGGTTATGCTTACTCACTGCCTTGGAGCTTAATACATAATCCGAAACATCTTGCTGCGTCAATTCCAGTTTGGTAAAGTTGGCCTGCAGGTATTCATCAGCGATCTGTAATGGGTTTTCTGCTTGGGCCATGGCCATTTGCACGCAAAGTACAAGAGCCAACCCTAAAAGTGTTGCGTTTCTAATCATACCAGACAATCGTAAATAGTTAGTTAGGAATCACGGGTTTATAGGTTCCGTCGGTGAATTAATAGGGATTGGAAGGTTTTAGTTCACCGGCCGTGAAAATAGTTTGCTTTCCGCAAAAAACGCATTCAACAAAAAAGTACTTTCCACTTGGGGGCGACAGTCTGTAGCATTTTGTCTAACTTTGTATCCCGTAATTGAATGATTTGGCTCCGAAGCCATCTCTATGTACCAGCAAGAAAAATTGGCCCCCTTCAGTCGGTGTTTCTTGAGACTTCAACACAAATAATGACAAAGTACATTTTCGTTACGGGCGGGGTGAGTTCGTCCCTTGGTAAAGGTATTATTGCAGCATCCCTTGCTAAACTTCTTCAGGCTAGAGGCTTTTCTGTCACCATCCAAAAGTTTGACCCTTATCTCAATGTCGACCCCGGCACCCTTAATCCGTATGAGCACGGGGAGTGCTACGTGACCGACGATGGTGCCGAGACCGACCTGGATTTGGGCCATTACGAGCGTTTCCTCAATGTTCCCACTTCCCAGGCCAATAACGTTACTACGGGCCGGATTTACCAAACGGTAATCAATAAAGAACGGGCGGGTGACTACGATGGTAAGACGGTGCAGGTTATTCCTCACGTAACTGATGAAATCAAGCGGCGGGTCCAATTACTGGGCAGCCAGGAAGAATATGATATCATCATTACTGAGCTGGGTGGCACAGTAGGCGATATTGAATCGCTACCTTATATAGAAGCCCTGCGGCAAATGCGTTGGGAATTGGGGCAAGACAACTGCCTGGTGGTGCATTTGACGCTGATACCCTATCTGAGTGCCGCCAAAGAACTGAAGACCAAGCCTACGCAGCACTCCGTAAAACAATTGTTACAATCCGGTATTCAGCCCGATATTTTGGTCTGCCGAACCGAGCATCCAATCGGTATGGAAATCCGTCGTAAACTGGCGCTTTTCTGTAATGTGGAAGTGGGCTCGGTCATTGAGGCCCGCGATGCGGAGACCATTTACGATGTTCCGCTGCTGATGTTAAAAGAACAACTGGACACCACCGTTATTCGCAAATTGCGCCTACAAGACCGGCGTGAGCCTAAACTAGATCGTTGGAAAACCTTTCTGGGTAAGCTCAAGAACCCTTCCTCAGAGGTTAATATCGGTTTAGTAGGAAAGTACAATGAGTTGCAGGATGCGTATAAATCCATTCACGAGGCCTTCGTGCACGCCGGGGCTATCAACGAATGCAAAGTAAACGTAATTCCGATCCACTCTGAACACCTGGAGGGAGATATGAGCAGTGTGAAGAAAGCCCTCGAAGAATTAGACGGTGTACTCGTAGCTCCGGGCTTTGGTGAACGCGGAATTGAAGGTAAGATCAGAGCTATCCAGTACGTTCGCGAAAGCAAAATGCCCTTCTTTGGTATCTGCCTGGGCATGCAATGCTGTGTGGTGGAATTTGGCCGAAACGTCCTTGGTTTAGATGGAGCTGCCTCTACCGAGGTCAATGCAGACTCTCCCCACCCAGTTATTCATCTGATGCCAGAGCAAAAGAAGGTGACTCAATTGGGCGGAACGATGCGTCTGGGAAGTTACGATTGTAACATCCGCCGCAAGTCGATTGCCAGCAAAGCCTACGGTTCACTATTGATTCAGGAACGGCACCGCCACCGTTACGAATTCAACAACGACTACCGGGATCAGTACGAAAAAGCAGGACTACTTCCCAGTGGTATCAATCCGGCCACTGATCTAGTTGAGATTGTGGAGCTTAAGGACCACCCCTATTTCGTAGGAGTACAGTTTCACCCCGAATTGAAGAGCACGGTAGAATCTCCTCATCCTCTATTTGTGAGTTTCGTACGAGCGGCACGCGACCACCGAAAGGAAATCTAAGTGAGGCGCGGGCTATATTCTATCGGCATATTTTGTGCCCTCTTTAGCACAGGGCTGATCCTATTGGTACAAGTTGAACCCTTCTTTTGGGATACCATTCAGCTGGGATCTCGGCACGCTAACTGGTTCTACCAGCAGGCCTTTTCACAATGGCTGCTACCCGACGATATGGACAGTGGGCACATCCCAGCCTTTGGTTGGTACCTGGCCAAATGCTGGCAGTGGTTTGGGCGCAGTTTACTGGCTAGCCACTGGGCCATGCTGCCGTGGATATTGCTGGTACTCTGGCAGATCTATCGTTTAGTGGATCATTTACAACCCGCCTGGCTTTGGCCCGGATTCCTACTCTTGCTTGCCGATCCTACCCTACTAGCCCAACTCAGTCTGATAAGCCCCGACATCATTCTGGTGGGCGGTTTCTTGTTTGGGGTAAATAGCATCTTGAGGCACGAAAAAGTAAGTTTAGCAGTAGCAGTTGCCTTACTAGGCTTGACCAGCTTGCGCGGTATGATGCTGGGCATCGCCTTGTTTATCTGGCATATGTACCGGCAGTTTCCACTCACTCGTAATGGGCGTTGGAATATCTTGTACAGCACCCTCCTACCCTATCTACCGGGGGGCTTATTGGCCCTGGCCTATTTGGGGTACCACTATGCAGTAAAGGGTTGGATTGGTGTTCACGATGACTCTCCCTGGGCAGCGAGTTTTTCGGCGACTGGTATTGGCGGTATGATCAAACAGATCGTTATCGTAGCCTGGCGCTTGCTCGATTTCGGGAGGATTTTCTTGCTGCTAGGACTGGTCCTCGCCTGGCAAGCCAGCAAATGGTACTGGTCTGGGCGTTTGCGACAACTCCTAGCGCTAACCCTTATCGTTGGGCTTGTTCTGGGGCTTCCAGCAGTAATGAGCCCGGGTTTAGCACAACATCGTTATCTGCTACCGGTTTATTTATGTTTTGGGATGTTATTTCTAGAGTTGCTACCGCAAATTAAGCCCATTCGCTGGCGCAATACGATCTACGCGCTAGTGATGGCGGGCTTAGTGAGTGGTAATTTCTGGATTTACCCAGACAGCATAGCCCAAGGTTGGGATGCCTCCTTGGCGCACAAGGCCTACTTTAGCGGTAGAAGTGAGGCCATCAGCTATGCCCAAAAGGAGCAGATTGCCCTAGCGGATATTGGAACTGCCTTTCCTGAGATTGGACCAGTACACGATCGTGAACTTAATGGCGAAATGGCTGGTTACTCTCCCTGGCAAGCACAAAGCTTCAACTACATATTGTACAGCAATGTGATGAATGACTTTAGCGATGATTTCCGGAACACTTTAGCAACGGAATATCGTCCTATTTTCTCCTACCGGAAACGTGGGGTGACTGTCATTCTCTACGAAAAAGGTCAATAAGCAAATGCGGAAACTGAAACTAGAAGAACTCGGGCGCGCAAGCGTAGAAGAATTTCGTCAGCAAGAAAAAACGCCGATCGTCTTGGTATTGGATAATGTCCGTTCCGCCCTCAATGTAGGCTCTGCCTTTCGCACTGCTGATGCTTTCGCGCTAGAACGCATCTACCTTTGTGGCATCACGGCGCAACCCCCACATCGCGAAATCTTGAAAACCGCGCTCGGTGCGACCGAAGCTGTCGACTGGGTGCATACCCCAACGGTCGAGGAGGCTATAGCCCAACTACGCGCAGATAACTACCGCATCTGGGCGGTGGAACAAGCCGTAGAACGCACTTGGCTGCAAGACTTTAATATCCAGCAGGAACAACCCCTAGCCCTGGTTTTCGGCAATGAAGTCAATGGCGTAAGCCAAGCCGTCATGGATCAAGCGGACGGGACGATTGAAATCCCGCAGTACGGCACCAAGCATTCTTTTAATGTATCAGTTTCTCTGGGCATTGTGGTTTGGGAGGTGTTTCGGCAATTAAAGTTGATTTAGTGAATTTAGTTCGGCCCACTGCGGTGACCTTAGTTGGTTGGGTTAGTTGAATTAGTCCTCCTTCGCCTGCGGCTTTCTCCGGCGGCTAAAGCCTTGCTCCTGAGTCGTAGCAGACTCCAGCGTAGAGCCATGGCGAAGGACTCGGCGGATAAAGTTGGGGGAAAATCAAAGTGAAAGTAACAATTAAAGTAAAAGTGTTTTAGCGTGTATCAAAACACATTTTCACTTTCACTTTCATTGTCACTTTAAATCACCTTACCAGCGCCACATCTCCACTCAGTACTTGCACAGAGCCATCCGCATAAGCTACTTCAATAAGATAGACGTAGACGCCAGTACCAAGCGTGCGCCCTCGGAAAGTGCCATCCCAGAATTGACTTTGGTCAGCAGGTAGGAAGTTGGTGTTTTCGAAAACCAGTTCGCCCCAGCGGTCAAAGATTTGGTAGCGTTGGATCAGCGTTCCAGGATCGCCGTTAGAGAATACTTGGAAGCGATCGTTTAGGCCATCCCGGTTGGGTGAAAAGGCGTTGGGTACGTACACGGGGCAGTTGCCTTCCAGTAAAACTATTGTGGAATCTGTCTGACAACCTAATTCATCCTGGATGATCAAATTGTAGGTCCCCGGAAGTAGTTCAGCGAAAGTGCCGGTGGGTTGGAAATTGAATCCATTGAGCGCATAGGAAACATTTCCTGTACCTCCACTCCCCGTTACTTGGATGGTACCATTGGCCAAATTACAATCTGGACGCCCCACGCTAAGGCCAGTAAAAACTGGGAGTATGGCATCTAAAGTAACCTCTACTTCCTCGGTGGTGAGGCAAGAGAGATTATCTTGGACACTCACTAGATAGGTGCCCGGAGCAAGATTCAGAAACGCAGGCTCCGCTTGAAAACTCGCACCATCTATAGAATAAGATAAGCCGCCATTTTCACCCACTGCTTGGACACTGATTTGGCCATCCGTTCCCTGACAACTGGCAGGAGAAGCAGTAAGCACCTCAATCTGCGGACCATTATCAATTTGCCCCAGCTCAACCATCATCGAATGGATACACTGATTTTCATCTTGTACTACCACGGTATACGTACCCGCGGACAGGCCTTCGAAAGCAGTATTAATCTGAAAATTGACTCCATCCAAGGAATACTGCAGCTGTCCTGTTCCGCCCGTAGCGGAGATACTTAAGCTAGCATCTGTGCCCAAGCAGCTAGCATCTTCCGTGTCAATTGCCGTAATTTCTGGTGGATTTCCTGATTGCTCCACCTCTACCGTAAAGGCAGTGGTACAACCTTGCTCGTCTTGTACACTTACGGGGTAGAGTCCCGGCCCCAGATTAAGGAAAGTGCTAGTGACAGAATAAGTCTCACCATCGATCGAAAACAGTAATTGCCCGGTTCCGCCACTGGCTGAAATTGTGATGGAGCCTATGCTATCACCGCAGGTAGTTTCGGTAGTTGTGATATCATCAATTTGCGGTGGATTGGGTGCAGCAGCAATAATAATGGGGTCCGATATAATAGAACAACCACCTTCTAAGTTTACCGTAACCTGATACACTCCAGGCTCATCCGTCGCCAATATTGGATTATCATTATCGGGTACAATAGTGCCATCCTGCTCCCAGGAATAGCCGTCAATTTCTTGTCCCAAGGAGTTAATTGTCGCAGTGATGGTCGCAATGTTACCAGGGCAAAGCAAGTTTCCACCTTCTACGCTTAAATCAACCGACCAGGTGGGGACGCCGGCAAATTCTGGAAAATTGTAGGAAAACACATCTTCGAAAATCATACTGACTGAACTATTGAAGTCAGCCTGGTACATATCATCAAAGTTATTGCTATAAGCTTCTTCTGGTCTTACAATCCGCCCCAGGCGTGCTCTGGTTGTCGCTCCCGGCTCACCTGCATCGTAGATGTGATAAACGTAGCCATCCGGTGCCCGTTTCAATCCCCCTCCACGAAAGTTGCCAAAATTCCGCATTTGAATGGCCGTTCCACCCGCGATGGGCACCTGGTACAAGGCACTTGGAAAATAGGAGGCGTAGTAGACGTAGTTGCCACCCGGAGAAAACTCCAGGTCATATAAAGTACCGGAGCTAAAGGTGGCCAAAGTGGATGCAGGTCCAACAAAGGCGCCGGTAGCCGAATTGAAAAAATTGATGAATACCCGATTCGGAGAACCTGATACGGAGAAACCGACTACGACCCCCGTTGTGGAACTGGGATCATTCACGTAGGTCATGTTCATAATCGGAGAATACGGATTGTCCGTTACTGCCGGGCCAAAATTGTAAGTAGCCTCAAAAGCAATGCCCGTATCATCAATCCGGTAGACTACATAGTCCGAACCATTGGGAGTAGGTGCCAACAGGCGCACAATTAACCAGGAGGTAAAAGGATCGGTCCGACTAGGAATGACCACCATCCCCTCTCCTACCGATAAGCCGCCGTTTGGACCAGGCAAGGCCGTGATGGCAGAAAATCCTTGATCGATGGTATACGTCCGATAGGTCACCGGACCACTGGTATTGCCATTGAACACCCCCGTTGGGTTGGAAAAAATGTAATACTGATCAAATGGACAAACGGGATTAACCGCTACGGCTACCGCCTGCGAAGAAGAAGCGTTGGCGCCCAATCCTCCAGGAGGCGTTATATCCTGATGATCGCTGTCAAATACCTCTTCACCATCGGTATAAAACAACAAATCACCCGTTTGAGGATCAGTGACGACGCCCCAACCTTCAAAACCATTGGAATTACCAATATTGGTAGGAGGTGGACTGATTCCCGGAGGTGCTTGATTGGTATCGTACAAGCCCACGCCGCCAGGATAGAAATCGAAGTTAAGGTTAGTGGTGTTACTGGGGGAATTGGTACGTCCCATAATCCAGAAACGGTCCTCATATTGCCCCAGTAAAGCAGAGAAAGAGAGTAATACAAATAGAGATAGCGCTAATAGTTTTTTCATCTTTGGGTTTGTTAGAGCATTTTTGGGACAGCCTTGATAGCCTCCAAGTGACGAATCGGTTCATCCCAAACTTGCTTTTAGGTTCAGAGGCCTAATTTTACATAAAAATCAGAAGACCAAAGGAGCTTCCAATCTTAATGTTATCCTAAATTTTCAGAGATGAGTTATTGGTTGGTTAAATCAGAACCGGAAGAATATAGTTTCGCCGATTTAGTAGCCGAAAAAGTAGGTTGCTGGGATGGCGTACGCAACTACCAGGCCCGCAATAACCTCAGGGCGATGAAGATGGACGATCTCGTTTTCTTTTACCACAGCAGACAAGGTTTGGAAATCGTAGGTTTGGCCAAGGTAGTGGGCGAGGCGTACCCAGACCCAACGGCTGAGAAAGGAGATTGGTCGGCAGTAGATCTAGCACCACTGCGCTTATTAAAAAAGCCGGTAAGCTTAAAAGCCATCAAGGCAGAAAGTACATTACAGGATATCGCCCTAGTGAGGAATCCCAGGCTATCGGTGATGCCGATCAGCGAGGAAGCATTTTCCGTAATCATGGAAATGGCCGAAGAAACGATGGTCTAGAACAAGGCTTTCTGATTTACGGCCTTAGCTTGCTTGGCAAGGACCACCGGCGGTAAAGAACTATCCGGTGAGAAGATGCGCTTCACGAGGCGCAAACGATGCGTATACTTCCCTTCCTGGTAATTGAAAATCCCGTAGTGATCGATCGCATCAATGCGTACTCGCTCGTGCACGTGAATAATCTTGGAATCGGGAAGTAGAATGCCAGAATGGTTGATCTTACCACTGGTATTTTCAAAGAAGGCGATATCCCCCGGCATAGCTTGCTCCACGAAGTCGATGCTTTCGCCACGGTTTACTTGCAGCTCAGCAGTACGTGGTAATTCCTGTCCGGCAATTTGATATGCCAACTGCACTAGTGCGGGGCTATCAATACCGAAGACCGTTCGTCCACCCCATAAGAAGGGCGCATTGATAAGCTTCCGGGCAATCTTAATCACGAAAGCCGGACCACTCTTGATGTCTTCTGGGAAAACGGCTTGCCCACTGAAAGTAAAATCTTGTGTACCTAAGGAGAAGCGCATGCCATCGAAATTGGGCAGTCGAGAGCCCAGGGTGATGGGTAAAGCCTCATCAATTCCCATTAGGGTATGGAACAGATCTAAGGAGTAAGCATAATGTTCGCGAAAACGAGGTGCTTCTTTCGGGCTAAGATCCCGTAGTTGGCTGCTTGGTGTCCAACCAATGTACTCGTCGCTCAGGCAGCGTACTTTGGTCCATTGCCGGCCTTTGGTCTCCAAAACTTCGACCATCTCTCCGAACAACAGTTGGGACCCCATCTCGCTTTTGTGATTAGCGCTGGTCCGAATGGGTACAACTGTGAATGGACAGATTGCGTAAACTGGCATGGGTACGGCATTGGTATCGTGGGTAAAAATACTTTTTTATTCAAAATAAGGAAAGGAAAACCACCGTTATTCCGGTGGACCAGCAAAACATGTGCTACATTTGCCCTCCCTGGTCGCCGTAGTTGCAACTACGTCTGCATAAAAAAGGCTACACGGCGGGCGTGGCAGCACATTTTGATGTACCTCAACCCCTGATGATTACTGCCTATGAGATATTGTACTGTACTGGCTTTTGCGTTGCTATTTTGTGGAATTCTGTCGGCCCAGGATCAGCATTTTTCTCAGTTTTATGCCTCTCCGCTCACCCTCAATCCCGCCCTCACGGGTGCCTTAGAGGGCAAGTACCGGGTCTCCTTAATTTATCGTGATCAATGGCGTTCCAGCCTGGACAATCCGTACCAGACCTTTTCGGCAGCGGCCGACTTTCGCTACAAAGTGCGGCAGTACAAGAAGCGCTACCGCGATGCTGTGGGGGTAGGTGTAGTGTTTTACAACGACAAGGTCAATCAGATCAATTTTTCCACCAATCAGATCATGGTTTCTGCTGCTTACCACAAAGCCCTTAATCCAGAAAGTGATCAGTTCCTGAGTTTGGGTTATCAGATTGGTATGGTGCAGCGAAACATCAATTATGATCAACTGAGCTTTGATGATCAGTTTAATGGCACCGACCAATTTAATGATCCAACTGCAGAGGTTTTCCCAGAAAACAACTTTGCCTTTTCGGATATGCAGATTGGTCTGCACTACAGTTATGCGCCGCGGGGTAAAACGGGTGTTTTTGCCGGGGTAGCGATGCACCATATTTTGGAGCCGGAAATGAGCTTTTTCTTCCGTGACCTCCCCGATGATGATAAGGACGAGCGCTTAAGTAGCACCTTATTCCGCAAGTATTCCGCCCACATCGGACTGCAATTGCCTTTGAGCGAGAAAGTGCAGCTGGCACCACGTGCTCTGGTGTACAGCCAAGGACCACACCTGACATTTAATGCCGGATCTAATGTGCGTTTCTTGATTAATGATATTTCTGGTACTGCACTGCACATTGGTGGTTGGGCCCGCCCTGCCAATAATTTAAACGATGAGTGGGAACTGGATGCACTAGTAGCTATGCTAGGCATTGAGCACCAAAATTTCTTACTGGGCTTCAGCTATGATATCAGCCCTGGTCAACTCAACCTTAATAATCGTAACCGCAATACGTTCGAGATCAGTGTAGCATACCTCGGAGAGTATGAAGACGAGACGGTGCTTTGTCCCAAGTTTTAAGGCCTTTCCTATTCGGTATTGCAAAATGATAATTTCCGGTAGGAATCATTTCATTTAACACCAATGTCTTGAAGCGTCATTGGCTTGGCTCAATAATCATTTTACTTGTCCAGATTGGCGCTTACGCAATGGGGCTCTATTTGCTACTTCCCATCGCACTAAATTGGCCATCCTCCAGCAACGCTGCTATCAGCAAGTGGATGCTCGTGAGCTCATTAATCATTTTCATACTTACCTCAAGCATCCAATGGTTAGTCACCAACATACTTAGAGGGGATTTTCGGTATGGCATTGCGGTAGCTAACCTACTTTTAGTGGCCTACGGTACTGTTCAGCTACAACTGCCGGCAAACAGTATCCTTGTTTTGGTGTGCACACTAATCGGCCTCCTCAGTGGGCAGGTACTCTACTATCAGATTTTCAGAGCCCGGAGCAGTCCACAACATCCTATAAACTCCAACATTTTGGATGATGAATTGTAATCCAACTAGCGTTTAGCCTACCATACTTCACTTCTCCTAATGAGTTGAGGCTTAGCAAAAGTTGTATCTTCAAAACATCACAGCCAAATAACCAATGCCACGTTTCCTGCTATTGCTTCTGTGTACGCTCCCTATTACTGTGTTCGGCCAGCAAAAATTCGAACGGGAAAGTCGTATTCGTATCGATCAGGTCCCCGAAGCGGCTCAACAATTCCTACAAGCGGGGCAAATTGATGTGAAGATCAAATGGTACTACGAGGAAAACCTGGAAGGGAATAGTATTGAAGCAAAATTTCGCCAAGACGGGCAGCGCTTCAGTGTCGAATTTGATACGCTGGGTCAGATTCAGGACATTGAAATTGAGATCTCTCCAACTGAACTTCCCGCCCCCACCCTACTATCAATTGAAGGCGAATTAGGAAGCCGGTTTAGGCGCTTTAAACTGCAGAAAATTCAGGTTCAATACATCGATACAGAAACGGCCCTTACTGAATTGCTCCTTCGTTATCCGGAGGTAGGCCAAGCCCAAGTTCGGTATGAGATCGTCTTAAAAGGACGAAACGAAGAAGGAACAGCGCTCTACGAATGTACCTTTGATCAGTCTGGCAAACTCTTAGAGCAACGGCAGATCATCTTCAAAAATGCCAATCATCTTGAGTACTAGTCGCTTCCATATCGCTGTACTCTTGTTCTTTCTGAGTGCTACAATACTAGCCCAGTCAACGGTAGAAGTAGGCCTCCTGCCTACCGTAAACCTAAATATTGGCTTGCAAAAAAACTGGGAGATCAATACCAAATGGGAAACCCGGCAATTGATCCAACGCAGAATCGAGGGAGAAAATGACGGACAAGGTTTCACCTTTCTTCAGTCAGATCAATCCGCAGTATTAGCACGGAAGGTGGGGCTGAATTCCAAAGTCGTCGCTGGCTATTTATTGCGAATTAAAGATGGAGAATTCATTCACCGCATGATTCAACAATTCAGCATTGTACAGCGGCTGCCGCAGCTGCGACTAGCTCACCGCTTTGCTACCGACCAAACCTTTGTCCCCGACGAAAAGGTAGAAACGCGCTTGCGTTACCGGATCGGGACGGAAATCGCACTCAACGGTCAATCCGCAGATGCCGGAGAACCTTACCTGAAGATCAATCACGAATACCTGGGCAGCTGGCAAGGACCAGATTTTGACCTGGAAATTCGGGTAGTGCCCGTTCTGGGTTACAAGTTCAACGATATCAACAAGTTGGAACTAGGCCTTGACTTCCGCTTCGACTCCTTTTTAGAAGAAGCTGGGAGAAGGCGGTACTGGGGATTATTAGCCTGGTACTATAAACTGGGTAAAGTTTAAAACAAGCTACTTAAGCCACACATCTTCTCACCACACTAACAAGCAATAAGGCAGGTAAGTATTTCTACTCGTTTTTAGATTCAAGTATTTCTACTGAATCGCGCTAGGGCCTTTATTTGTAATTTTGTCAAAGCATCTATTCTAAAGTTCAATTTTCAATTGACTAAGAGCATATTTGGGAATCTAATTTAGGAAAGAAATGCGTACTTCCTGATTACCAATGATTTGCAACCAAGCTTTAACATCTAATTACACTACATAAATTCTCAACACCAAAACTATATTCATCATGACAAACAAGTCATTACAGGAAGTTATAAAATTGGCCGCTAACCAGTTTGCAGTTCCTAATGCGGAACAAATTATCGCACCTACTTCGGAACTCGCCGATGTTTTTTCTCCACCTCATCACGGACCACGAAATGTTCCAATTCACGTGCCACAAGTGGATCATGGTGATAACTTCACTCATTTCCCTATTATCAACTCTGGAACGTATTACCTGTTCTTACCCCACGAATTTCAGGACGTGGAGGTTTTTGACATGCACTATCACGGGCCTTCACAACAAGAGCCCAGCTACTATCCTATTGAACTGGAGGCTTTAAGCCAAGCGGAACTTCAAGGAACAGGTTTTAAGCAGGGCTTTAGGACAAAGTCGACGGTAATCTTCAACCAAAATTCACCGCAACCGATTGCCATTCACTTTAGTGTCAGATCTGACCATGATGACTTCACTTTGACGTATATCGTTGTTAGTGACTTCAATTAATGATTGAACAGCTGGAAGTCTAGCTGAAAAATTTAAGGGCCCCATCGAGAAAACTAATTTTTTCGATGGGGCTTTTTTTCTATTAGTTAACGAAGTATTTAAAATACTATCAAATAGTGATTTATAATCAATAAACTACCAAAACTTATGCTTGGAGTACCAAATCCGTTACTGTCTTAATCCAACGTGGATCATCATTCAAGCTAGGAACAAGATCTACCTTCTCACCACCCATTTCTTCAAACTCTTCCTGGTACTCATCGCTGATCTCAATGATAGTTTCTAAGCAGTCGGCTACAAAGGCAGGGCTGAATACTAAAATGCGCTTGGCACCATGTTCCGCCTGTTCTTCTAAGACCGCACTCGTGTAGGGTTGGGCCCAAGCTTCTGGTCCCAAACGGCTTTGGAAAGTGGTGGTGTATCGATCTTCAGATAGACCTAGTTCTGTAGCAATAGCTCTAGTGGTCGCATGACACTGGGCGGAGTAGCAAAACTGGTTAACCTTACTAATGTTGCCACAGCAATTCTCGGTTTTCAGGCAGTGATTGCAATCATCGGCTCGGCGGAGTTGGCGTTGCGGTAGCCCGTGATAGGAGAAAAGAATATGGTCGTAGCTATCCAGATCAAAAGTCCGTGCATTATCCGCGAAGATCTTGATCATTGCTGGTTCATCGTAGTAGGAGTTGATCATCTTCACATTAGGGATGGCCTCCTTCCTGGCTAGAATCCGCATGACTTCCTCGTGTACCGACCCCGTAGTGGCACCGGCGTACTGTGGAAAGAGCGGCAACACCACGATCTCACTTACCTGTTCCTTTAACAAGTGATCAAGTGCGCTCTCGATGCTGGGATTCTGATAGCGCATGCCCAAGGCTACCACATATTCATCACCCAAGTGTTCTTGTACACCAGCGGTGACTACTTCTCCGTAGTATTTAAGTGGCGAGCCATTCTCTGTCCACAATTGCTGATAAAGCTTGGCTGACTTACCAGAACGGAGCGGAGCAATAATACCACGCACCAGAATATTCCGGGCTAACCACGGATAATCAATAACCCTACGATCAAGCAAAAACTGCTTGAGGTAACGATATACGGCTCCCCGAGTGGGAGCATCGGGGGTCCCTAAATTGACGAGTAGAACTCCTTTTTTTCCAAACTGTGCCATATTAGAATTGCGGCTATTTTACTGTGCAAGGATACAACATAAAGGACGGCTGAGGGTTCTATGAGAGGGTAAAAACATTGTCAATTAAGTAGGTGCTTGGAAATTACGAATTGCACTTCATCCAAAGTCGGATGAACAATTTCAGCACAAACCGTGAGTAGTTATTTCTTTACGCCCACTTATTGCTAGCTTTGCGGCTCACTCCAAATCTGCAATCCATGTCCAAACCGCTCATTCTTGTTACTAATGATGACGGCGTTACTGCACCTGGCATCAAAATGCTCGTAGAAATTGCCCAAGAGCTGGGCGAAGTAGTGGTGGTAGCACCCGATAGCCCCCAGTCTGGTATGGGGCACGCCATCACCCTCAACACGCCGCTACGCATTCACCGCACCCGAGCTTTTCCGGATATGGAAGCCTATGAGTGCTCCGGCACACCAGTTGATTGTGTCAAACTGGCCAAGCACGTAGTTACCAAGGACCGTAAAGTAGACCTCTGCGTTTCTGGTATCAATCACGGCAGCAACGCGGCCATCAATATTATCTACAGCGGTACGCTCTCTGCGGCCATGGAAGCGTCACTAGAGGGCATTCCATCTATTGGCTTCTCCTTGCTGGACTACCGCTACGACGCAGATTTTAGTGCAGCCCGTGGTTATGTGAAATCAATTATGGAGCACGTCCTCACAAACGGCCTGGCCAAAGGGAGCTTACTGAACGTTAATATCCCCAAGCTACCTACGGAAGAAATTAAGGGTATTAAAGTCTGCCGCCAAGCTGATGCGCGCTGGCAGGAAACCTTTGCGGAAGCAGAAGATCCACGTGGTCGGAAATACTACTGGTTAACGGGATCCTTTGTAAATGATGATCCGAATACCGACACCGACGTGGCGGCGCTGGAGGAAGGCTACATTTCAGTTGTGCCATCTCACCATGACCTGACCAACTACGAGGCGCTTTCCGATGGTTCGCTGAAGAACTTAGAGGGTGTCCACATGGCGAGTTAAGCCAAATTATCTCGTAAACTCGGAAGCCCTGCTCGGCAATAAACGAGTACGAAGGAATTAGTCCCAACAACAAAACAGCTTATGCACTATAAAAATGATAAAGTCTGGATTGGTCTCCTCGCGGGTGTATTAATCCCGTTTGTAGGCTACGCCATTCTGCTCATGATCCTAGAGCAGCTAGCCGCAAATGAGGCGCTGGCTAATCAGCGCTTAAACTTTGACTTTCGTACCCGGACCATCGGCCTCCTGGCTCTGGCCTTGAACTTGATTCCGATGCGGTTCTTTCGCAAACGCCGTGCGAACCAAGCTATTCGTGGTTTAGTACTAGCTACCATGGCCTACGGTTTAGTTTGGGTCTACTTCTTTGGTCAACAGCTACTTGGTTCATGAAGTATTACTTGATTGCTGGTGAAGCGTCGGGCGATTTACACGGCTCCTATTTGGTATGTGCACTTAAAGAGGAGGATCCTCAAGGAGATTTCCGCTGTTGGGGCGGTGACCTCATGGCTGCGGCGGGGGCCGATGTACAAAAGCACTACCGTGAATTGGCTTTCATGGGTTTTGTAGAAGTACTGCTGAATATTCGAACAATCCTGCGCAATTTCAAACTGTGTAAGGCGGATATACTAGCGTATCAACCAGATGCCCTGATCCTCATTGATTATCCTGGCTTTAATCTGCGGATGGCCAAATGGGCCAAAGCGCAGGGTATCCCAGTCTACTACTATATATCGCCGCAGATTTGGGCTTGGCACACCAGTAGGGTGCACCAGATTAAGGCCAATGTAGACCGGATGTTTGTCATCCTTCCTTTCGAAGAGCCGTTTTATCAGAAATATAATGTTGAGGTAGATTATGTAGGCCACCCCTTGCTAGATGCCATCGCAGACAGAAGCGCCGACGAACAGTTTCGTAGCCGAAACGGATTAAGCGAGCAGCCAATTATAGCCCTCTTACCCGGTAGCCGTAAGCAAGAGATCAGCAGAATGCTGGATGTCATGCTAAGTACGGCCGAGCAATTTCCGGGCCATCAGTTCGTAATTGCTGGAGCGCCATCTCAAGACCGTGCTTACTATGATCAGCTCTTGCAGCAATATGGTACTCCTGCTAATGTGAGTTTGGTGGAGGACCAGACTTACGAATTACTGCAGGAAGCCAAAGCGGCATTGGTCACGAGTGGAACCGCTACCCTGGAAACGGCCCTGATGCGTTGTCCACAAATTGTATGCTACCGTGGCAGTAGTATCTCCTATGCCATTGCCAAGCGGGTGATTCAGGTAAAGTATATTTCTTTGGTGAATCTAATTATGGATGCTCCACTGGTAAAGGAGCTCATCCAGGACGAATTCAATACGGAGCATCTTACAACAGCCTTACAAGAGCTACTGCAAGAAGAAGAACAAACGCGTCTAGCTGAAGGCTACGCGATCTTGCATAAGAAACTGGGGGAAGGCGGAGCGGCGCGGCGGTGTGCGGGCTTAATCACCACTTATCTATCCGAAGAAGCCGTTTAAATGGGTGCTTCCAGCCCTTATTCAAAAGCCTTTTCCACACCGCAAACACATTAAAATAATATTTAATTTATAATTTATTATAATTAGTAAGTGCCAGAAAATAAGTTTGGCACGCATTTTGATATTTACACATACGAAAGCAGCAAGCAAATAAAACACATGGTGAAATTTTTTAATATTATTATTTTTTACCATATTTGCTCTTGCACAAGAACACTACTTTTAAATCACACATGATCACTATGAAAAAGATTTACGACCACTCCTTTCGCAATTGGATGCCTCCGCCTAATCTTCTAAAGGCGCGAACGAGCTAAGCTCCATCCATCCATTCCATCTGAGACGAGGCTATTAACCAGGCCGGATACTGAGTAGACCACTACGTATCCCCTACCCTTTTTGATTCTTTACGGTGTACTGTACACGGTAAAGCTTGAACACTATTGCACTACTTTTTGCTATCGAGCTGCTGCGCTTCTATGGCTAGGCTGCTTGATGCCCAAACAAATCACATCATGAAAAACTTTACTCTATCTTTTGAAGGATTATTATTGATTTTACTTTTGTTAGTTGGTATTTATGGCGCTCGTTCCGTTATGCAAGGGAACGATGATGACACTCCGGGTTTTGCCTCTCCCCGCCAGGAAGCTCCGGCAATGGTTATGTCTCCTGAGCTTTCTGAAGACACTTACTAAGCTTCATTGCATACTCGGCAGGCCAAAAAATGGACCTTTCCGGTGAGCAAAATCGCGATATTGATGTTAGGATTGCATATCTTATCAATAATCGTAGACCTATGAAGCAGTTTAGACAACTCATGGAACGCTCTGCCTTCGGCGTATGCAGCTACCTTGCGGATAAGATGGGCCTGGCCAGTAGTCGAGTACGAGTGTACTTTATCTATATCAGTTTACTGACCCTCGGCTCTCCAATTATCTTCTATTTGTTTACCGCTTTTTGGTTGAATATCCGGCGCTATCTCAAGCGTGGTAAGAATTTGATCTGGCACTAGCATTAAATAGGAAATAGGAAATTAGAGGTTAGAAATAGGAACTTTGAATCTCATAATTCTACTTCCCTCCTTCTCTCATCTGCCACGTCACCTCCTCAGCATTGAGTTCCTGAGCCAGGAACCGACCTAAGACGAAAAAATAATCCGATAGCCTATTGAGGTATTGTAAAACTAGGGGATCAATTGTAATTTCTTCTAGGATGCTTACACACTGGCGTTCTGCCCTACGGCAAACCGTTCTCACCACGTGCGCGTGAGAGACTGTGGGATGACCTCCCGGTAGGACAAAATTGCGCAAGGCCGGAAGCGCCTGATCCATTTTATCCATCGCTTCTTCCAGAATATTGATATCTGCCACATGCAAATCAAGTGGCAATACCACCTTCCCTTCTTCTTGTGGAGTAGCCAGGTAAGAGCCAATAGAAAAGAGACGGTTCTGCACCGCAAACAAAGTATCCCGAATCTCTGTGGATGCTACATGATCACGCAGTAAGCCTACAAAGGCGTTCAGCTCATCTAAAGTTCCGTAAGCTTCAATACGGGCGTGATTCTTTTTAACGCGGCTACCGCCAAATAGTCCAGTCTCTCCTTGATCTCCGGTCTTGGTATAAATCTTCATTTTGTAGTATTACTAGTCGTGGGTTGTTGAGCTTAGGTGGATCGGTAAGATAACAATTGGAAGCTCACTCCGTTCGCAGGGGGAGCTCCCTGGCGGTCGCGGGAGTAGCCTCTTCCAAGCTTTTACGCCCTCTAGCTCTGATTATACCGGTGCGTGGGATCGTCTACCGTCACCACATTTTCGTTGCGGATATCCGATTCCACTTTACCATCTCGTAAACGTATAATACGGTGCGCATGTTCAGCGATATCTGGTTCGTGGGTCACCAGGATAACGGTATTACCTTGTTTGTGGATTTGCTCCAGAATAGCCATGATCTCAATGGAGGTCTTGGTATCGAGGTTACCAGTGGGCTCGTCGGCCAGGATGATGCTAGGCTTATTCACCAGGGCACGTGCGATAGCTACCCGCTGGCGCTGACCACCCGACAATTCATTTGGCTTGTGATCGACCCGATCCCCCAAACCTACATCGGTTAATACTTGCTGCGCCCGCGCCTCCCGGTCTGATTTACTCATACCAGAGTACACCAGAGGTAGGGCAACATTATCCAGGGCGGATAAACGTGGTAGGAGATTAAAGGTCTGGAACACGAAACCGATTTTACCATTCCGTACTTCTGCTAGTTCACCATCGGTCATTGTACTTACGTTCGTGCCATCCAGGACATAATCACCGGTTGTGGGAGTATCCAGACAACCCAGCAAATTCATCAAGGTGGACTTGCCCGAACCAGAAGGCCCCATGAGGGCTACAAAGTCATTTTCAGAGACATTAATATTAACACCTTGCAAGGCCCGCACCTTGGTGGTGCCCATGTCATAAGTCTTGGTGAGGTTTGAAGTAGTAATAACAACAGACATAGCGGAGATTTCGTATCGGGTTACTTATCAATTACTTTCGGAACACGGAAGAAAGTACCATCCTGATCTGGTGCGTTACGCAAGGCAGCGTCGCGGTCCACTTGATTTCGAACCTCGTCGGGGCGTGGTCGGTTGATCACCTCATTGAGGTAAACCAGTGGATCTACGCCCGAAACGTCCAAGTCGTTCAATTTTTCTACCATGCCCAGAATACTGTTCAAGTCTGTCTTCAGGCGTTCTTTTTCGTCATCAGACAGCTGTAAACGGGCCAAAAGTTCCAAGCGGGAAATTAATTGATCGTCGATCTGCATCACAAATTATTAGATGAGCAAGAGCTATTTATCGCTGAAAGCGGAATCAATTGCATTAAGCACAACAATGTGGGCGGCCAGATGAACGAGGGTCAAAAAAGTCTCAGTCTGATCTTACCCACAATTGCTATCGAAATGAGCTGTTTGTTCCAATGGGAGCAAAGGTACAGAATCGCCCCCTGTTTAGCGCCAAGCGAAAAATCGTTTTCTGATTTCCATCCTACAAACGCACTACCAACAGTGGAGGGCCCATCTATACCCGCAAGAGGCCAAACCTACGCCGCAAAGGCAAATTCGGAACGCTAATTTTCTGCGTTACTTCGAGAGAAAGTTTATTTTCGCGTTGCTGAACTTTCTTCATCTATCTAATGAACAGAAAGCCGCTTGATAAAAAACTGCACAAAACGGAAGTGAATGTCTGAAAATCAATCTCCTATTAACGTAAAACACGTTGCTATTGCGGGCAACATTGGTGCTGGTAAAACTACACTTTGTACCCAGTTGGGTAAGCATTTTGGTTGGGATGTCCATTATGAATCTACCGATAACAATCCCTACCTAAGCGATTTCTATTTGGATATGCAGCGCTGGTCGTTCAACCTTCAGATTTACTTCCTGCATAATCGTTACGCCCAAATTCTGGGTATTCATCAAGGTGATAAAACCGTTGTTCAAGATCGAACCATCTACGAGGATGCGTACATCTTTGCGCCCAACCTGCACGACATGGGCTTGATGACCACCCGCGATTTTGAGAACTATACTTCTTTGTTCAAGACCATGACCTCTCAGATTCAGGCACCAGATCTACTGATCTACCTGCGGGCGGGGATTCCGACACTGGTCAATCATATCCAATCACGCGGCCGCGACTACGAAGGCAGTATGAGTCTGGATTATCTCAAGCGCCTCAACGAGCGTTATGAGCAATGGATTTCCGGGTACGATATCGGCAACCTGCTGGTCATCGACGCAGATGATATCGACTTCAAGCAGAATCCGGAGGACTTGGGTAAGGTATTGAATCAAGTACAGGGAGAACTACACGGCTTATTCCAGTAAGCTTATTCTACGAGCTGCATCACCGCTTCATCCAAGCTGGTTCCGTATTTAAATCTTCCCTCAAGTAAGTACGAAAACCCGGCAGTTACGGTTTTGGGTGTCGCCAAACGGAAAACAGTGGGAGGCATCAGGCTATCGGTTCCCGTAAAATTGACACCCGGC
This sequence comes from Bacteroidota bacterium, assembly GCA_038528965.1. GTDB lineage: Bacteria > Bacteroidota > Bacteroidia > Chitinophagales > Saprospiraceae > Lewinella. The sequence goes on from JBCBEC010000017.1 coordinate 94,989, forward strand.
AAAAGCTCAACGTAGGATCGCAGTAGTAGGGCATTCACCTCGCCACTTAAAAGAGGAATAACAGGGGTGCGAAATTGCACGGGCTCGTCTTGTACGGCGTACAGGTCGATAGTATTTACTGATACTTCACTGGATAGTAGCTCGGGCCAATGGCGGGTAAAATTAATGGGGTAATGATCCACCTTTTCTGGAAAGTCCACCCGTGCTAGCTGGGCCAGGTTGATAATCTTTCCAGGAATGAGTTGTCCTTTAGCATTTAAATACTGCCGTAGATGCTGGAATACCTGAACCTGGAATTCGTTAGCACAAAAGATGCTCATCATTTCTCCGATGACAAGATCTACCGCTTCTGGCAACTGTACCTCCCGGGCATCGGTGAAGAGTAGCTCTACCCTATCCGACCAGCCCTTCTTTTCTACCATAGCCTCAATGTAGGGGAAGAGCTGCGGGTTGGTTTCAATCAAATACGCCTTGTCAACGTAGGGAAGGTATAATTCAGTAAGTGCCAGTCGCCCCACTCCAGCCTCGCAAACCACTTTACCAGACAAGTCTAATTGGGCGAAGGCCCGAGCATACGCTCCAACTCTTTGTTGATCCGACTCCATTATCTCGTAGTAGACCGGTGGGAAACCAAAATGCTGAGGATCAAAGGTCTGAGCGTGAAGTAGAGCGAGCTTGAGTTCATCGTAGCGCTGGACAAGGCTCGAAAAGAAATCTGTTGACATAGGGTGCAGTGCATCGTTTGAGCAAGAAAGCGTAAGATAGACATTTGTCAGAATTGCCTTCGATCACCATCTGTGACCAGCAATGGTGCTCAACTACCTAGGCAGATTAGCTGTACCAGCAAATAAAAGGAAGAACTGTATACCGGTTTGTAGTGCTGAATATCAACCGCGTCAATTACGGAATCAACGCCCCGTGTACACAGCTCTTCTTCGGGTAATTGCTTTATCTACAATATGACGACTGTCGCGGCTATTTTGATGCAGTTTGGGTCTAACAGCTACCTGCATGGCACGGACAACCGGGATAGTCGGACTAGATAACTTCGCGAAATACCTATGGTAGTCTACACGGGTTAAATTGCCGTTAGTCCTTAATTTGCTAAGCGCTTGGTAAAATTGCCTATGTTTCTTATTGTTTGGAAGCAGGACGAATACACTATTAATAATTCAAACCCAACACTCACCCCTAACCTTTTACATCGCTCAATACATTGGCAAGCAGTTTATTCAAATTTGATCAAGTCTATACCACTTGGACCACCCAACGGCTGAGTAGGCACGTTTTATATTGGCTGGGCTGGACCACCTTTTACGCTTCTATCAATAGTGGTTATCACGATGAGGGATTTCAGACTTGGTTTATGGTGGAAGCCGCTATTTTACCCGCTAAGCTGCTCTATGTGTACACGGTCATTTACCTCTTGCTACCGTTTTTTCTACTGCGCAAGCGGTACGCCTGGTTTTTCGTGAGTGCCGTCAATGCGGCCGGCCTTGGGGCAGCACTGATTTTTGTGGTAGATGTATCATTTATCCAGCCGCATATCTTGGGGCGACACCTTTACGGGTACTTCATCCACACCAAGATTGTGTACAAAATTCTGGATTTGATATACATTTCTTCCTTTCCAGTATTGATCAAATTGTGGCAACGCCAACTGCAGCAGGAAAAAAAGGCACAGGCATTGAGTATGGAAAAGCTGGGGGCGGAACTGGAACTGTTGCGCAATCAACTGCAGCCGCATTTTCTCTTCAATACGCTCAATAACCTTTACGGAATGGTATTGAGTCAGCACCCCCAAGCAGCGGAGGTAGTGATGCGCCTGTCGGACATGATGTCGTACATGCTGTACGAATGCAATAGCGAGCAAATTGAATTGGAAAAGGAAATCACCCAACTGAAAAACTATATTGAACTAGAGAAGATTCGCTACGGCAACCGTTTGGAAGTATCCTTTGAAGTAGGCGGGCAGCTCAGCGGAGAAATGATTGCCCCACTGCTGTTTATTGCCTTTTGGGAAAATGCCTTTAAGCACGGCCCTGCGCAGATGGAGCAACCCTCCTGGATTACGGGAAGTCTTTGGATAGAAAATGGGCAATTGGATTTCCGTTTGGAAAACAGTATCCCCGAACAATCAGCGGCACCTGCTACGAGCCCCAATACCAGGAGTGGAATTGGCTTAAACAATGTCAAGAAGCGACTAGAACTGCTGTATCCGGGCCGGTACAAATTGAACAACAAGATTGATGAGACCTATTTTGTGCGACTAAGTATAAATTTACGCTCCTCTTAAAATCACCCGCGCTATGTTGAAATGTATGATTGTAGAAGACGAGCAGATGGCTGTGAAGGTGCTGGAAAGCCATATCAACAGTTTACCCAATCTGCAGATTAGCAGTGTACACCACAACGCCATGGAAGCCATCACCGCTTTGCAAACACAGCAGGTGGACGTACTTCTACTGGATATTCAAATGCCCAAGCTTTCTGGCTTAGGTTTACTTAAGGCGCTACCGCAACTGCCTCCCGTCATTCTCACCACAGCCTACCGGGATTACGCTATTGAGGGTTTCGATTTGGATGTGGTGGACTACCTGCTAAAGCCGATTTCGTTTGAACGTTTCGTAAAGGCAATTGATAAAGTCCATCGCCGGCGGCAGCCCATTCCAGAAGCCCCGAGTGCGGAAACGCAACATCAACTCGCTCCAGACTCTTTCATTTACGTCAAACACCAACGCAACTTCGTTAAAGTTCTCCTTTCGGACATCGTATATATCGAAAGTATCAAAAACCATGTGCGACTGGTAACGGCGCAGGATACACTCTTGCCTTTAATCAGTCTAACGGAAATGGAAGCCAAGCTGCCGCCGCAGCATTTCCTGCGGGTGCATCGGTCCTTCATCGTAGCCTTAGCGCAAGTAGGTAGCTATACCGCTACGCATGTACATACGACCAGCAAAGTCTTGCCGATTGGTAGGCATTACAAGCAGCAGGTGTTGGAGCGGTTGGGGAGTTATGTGATTTGAGGATCCGGAGTTGCTGGCCGAAGGAATCGAAGCCTGAGACGGGACCGTCCCAGGCTTCGCAATTTTGGTTACCTAAAGTGAGGCTAGGTAATGATAGATTGCTCGTACCTCAGCAGTATCCAGTAAATTGTACGGATGCATAGGTTCTATATAGGCCGGCAGATCAGGTCGCTGACCATATTTAATCGCATCGACAAACTCCTCAATGGTCCACTTTCCAACATTGTTATCATCGGTGGGAATCAAGCCTGGTGTATCAATATTACCAGCTGCGTATTCAAATACAAACCCACCGGTAAGGTAACCAGGAGTCTCCGCAGGCTCCAGCGGGTTAGCCATTTTTATATCTTTTGAATGGCAATAATAACAGAGGTTTACGCTGTTAATTTGATACGCACCATAAGCCACTGAATCGGCTAAAGCTGGTCTTTCGGGATACGTTTCTTGCAGAGGAACTGGCGCAAACACAAAGCGGCTTAAAGCCCGCTCCAAAAATGAAGACTGGTGAGCAGGATGATCCGTCTCCACCGCAGCCACCATCGGATGATCTGACTGTAGGAACGCAATCATGTCATAAATGTCTTGCTCTGAAGCTAGCGGCCAGGTAGGCATTACTGCAATGGCCTGTTCGTGATTTCGTTTAACCCCAGTGCGCAAAAGTCGATATAGTTCGCCGCTCGTATAAGCACCAATGCCAGCAGTAGAATGCTGGGTAATATTCGAAGCATAAATTTCACCAAACTCCCTATTGGCCAGTTCATCCTCAAAACGCCGACCACTCAGCGTGCTGCGATCTTCTCCATAATGACAACCGTGGCAGTTGTTCAAAATAAGGGCGTACCCCCTGGCCAGCGTAGCCGAATCGGTTTCCAGTGTAAGGTCTGGCACAGCAATATCTTCATAAGTAGGATTGGGGCTCAAATAAACATAAGCGACTGCAATAACAAGAATGACTAGAATAGCCAGCAGCCCTTTTCCAAGGATTGACAGGAACTTTTTCATTGTTAAAATGGGTTTTACTTAGGTATGCTGCAAAGTTATGGGAAATACCAGAATGGCGCACCCCCTGAAAACCAGTAGCTAATCCATTGATTTTGAGCTATATGAATTCATGGACATAGTGTCAAAAATCGAGGTATAAAAGAGGTTTGTAGTGGTGGAATATTTCCCTATTTTTGTGGCGCGCTGGCAACAGTGCGAAGTCTGGTCCCATAGCTCAGTTGGATAGAGCACCTGACTTCTAATCTGGCGGTCGCAGGTTCGAATCCTGCTGGGATCACATTAAATTGGGCGTAAATTACTGTACATCAGTAGTTTACGCCCTTTTTATTTTCCCAAAGGGGACGGAATCAGGGACGCTATGCCAAAACTAAGTAGAGACAGAAGTAGGTCGTATGTAGTGGCCACCAAGTCCGAGAAGAAGGTCAACGCCACAGGAGATCAGAAATTCTACAACAGCTGGAAGTGGCGTCAAAAGTCGATCAGGAACCGGCAACTAAATCCATTATGTGAGGTTGCTGAAGCAGCAGAAGAGACAAGGCAGGCAGATGTCACAGATCATTTGATTCCGATAAGTGAAGGTGGTGCACGCTGGGATGATAGGAACTTAATGTCAATGAGCCATCATTACCACAATAAGAAGCGAGGGCTTGAGTCACATGGTTTGAATGTGAAGACTATATCTACCGATGGAGGCTTGATACCTGCAGACAGACAGGATATAATTAATCTTCTAATCAAGAGCAAATGAATAGGATAGTATCAGAGGCTGAGAGAGTATTGTTCACGTCAGGAGGTCTGCTGCCTGCCTTCATTGATAGAGTGCCAAATGTTGCAGCAGGTAGGTGGCGTCTACTGGCTGACAGTGTGGTGGTTAAGGCACTATTCCCCTTTGGTGCACAGGAGTTTAAGCCTGGAGGAATAGTTGCTGGTACTACACTTGGACAGTCCCTAGAGCAGGGAGAGTATGTTGTCCCTATTGATGTACGAGCGCCTAAGATTGCAGGTGTTACTGCAGAAGAGTTTGTAGAGCGGATGAAAGAAGTAAGTAAGCTTATACCGAAGGCTTCAGGAGTAGTCGGACAGCCAGAGGATCGCAAGGGGGAGGGGGGTGTTAATCTCTAGCGCCGTTTCGGTCTACATCCCCAGCCTAGCAGATATTTTTCACACGGAAATTTCAGAAAAAATAACCCCCTATGAAAAAGCTCACTCCGAACAAAAAATTATCCCGTAGAGGAAAGCAAATTTTCAAGCAAATTGCAGATCACTTAGCAGGCGAAAACTTGCTTGGAGCACATAATAAATTCTTCATCGATATACTCGCTGCTGAGATTGAGATGTATGAATTAATGAAGGTTGAGCCCGATGATTATATTAGTCCAGGGCAAAAAGGAAGTGAGGTAATTAATCCAATTCTAAGAGAGCGAAGAGGAACTATCAGTAGCATCCTTGCTATTGCTCGGGAATTTGGACTCACTCCAAAGAGCTTACATTCTATTGGGATGCTTAAGCCGTCAGATGATGTCCCTAAAGACCCTATTGCAGAATTGATGCTTAATGGAGGTAAATTAAAAGTCGTATAAACTAACAAGGTATGAGGAGTCAGTATCGGAGGGAGTTAGAACTCATCCAACCTAGAGTTGATAAAGTTGACCAGATCAATAACAAAAGTGCCTATTTAAAGGCTGTAAAGGAGTTGCTGGATAGCATCTATGATGACTATACCAAAGACGGAAAAATAAGCTGGTGGCGCATAATCCTTAACGCCGGAACTATAATTGCCCGAATCATTACCGTTCGAAACTTAGTGCATAAGGTCCGTTAAAATTGGCTGACTTTTACTCGCTGGCTGAGCAGTATATAGAGGAGGTAAGCAGTGGGGAAATTGTCAGTTGTAAACAAGCCAAGCAAGCTGTTGCTAGGCACCTGCAACTCCTGCAGGATGCAGAGTCTAAAGGGTATAAATGGAGCGAGAATTCCGCTCGATACGCCCTTGACCTTTTTGCGCTATTCAAACACACAAGCGGAGATTATGGGGGCAAGCCATTTGGGATGCTACCATGGCAGGCATTTGTAGTAGCTTCAATTTTTGGATGGTACAAGAAAAACGACGACGGCGAGTATCGGCGACTATTTAGAACCGCCTATGTTGAAGTAGCAAAAAAAAATGGTAAGACAGAATTAGCGGCGGGCATCGGCCTAATCCTAGCCTTTTTTGACAATGAATATGGTGCTGAAGTTTACAGTGCTGCCAACAAATATGACCAGGCCTATATCTGCTGGAACTCTGCTAGGGTAATGGCCGAGTTTTTGCGACAGGATTCTCCGGGGTTCAAGAGCATGGTGAAAATTCACGGTGCTCGAAATAATTCAAAAATACTGAGCCCTAGTCAAAACGCATTCTTCAATCCAGTTGGTGGCGACAGTAAAACTCTTGATGGGCCTCGCCCTCATGGTGCCATCATTGATGAATTTCATGAAGCTAAAGACGACTCTATTCTTCGAAATTTGAGCTCGGGTATGGTGAATAGATCACAGCCCCTTCTCTTCATTATTACTACTGCAGGTTTCAACATCCAAGGGCCATGCTATCTGTATCGAAAAGTCGTTTGTGACATCCTTTCTGGAGCCAAGTTTGATGATAGCACCTTCGGCATAGTATTCACATTGGATGAAGACGATGACTGGGAGGATGAAAGCAACTGGGTGAAAGCTAATCCTTCAATTGGTATTACTCCTACTTGGGAAGGTCTTCGAACCGAATACACAAAAGCGAGAAATGAAGGCTCAACAGCCGAGGTAAACTTCAAAACCAAGAACCTTAATATTTGGACTCGGGTGGCCAAAACTTGGATTCAAGACTACAAGTGGATGGCACCCGCTGCGCACTTTACGACTGATTCATTGATTGGTCGGACTTGCTACGCTGGTTTAGATCTGGCTAAAACGCGAGATTTAACAGCACTGGCTCTTTTATTTCCTCCCATAGAAGAGGATGAACTATTCAAGGCCTTATTCTGGTTTTGGTGTCCAGAAGAAAACGCTCGTACACGCGCTAAAGAAGATGGGGTACCATATTTGGACTGGGCTAATGAGGGCTTGCTTTCACTCACCCCAGGAGATGTAACGGACTATGACTTCATTTACACAAAGATTCTGGAAATAGGGGAAAGTTATGATTTGAGGGGTATATCCTATGACCCTTGGAATGCTACACAGCTCGCTACACAGTTGGAGCAAGCCGGAGCCATTACCAAGCAATTCCCACAAACTACAAAGTACTATAACGAGCCTATACTCTGGATCGAGCGTAGCATTATGCAGAAGGTTTTGAATCACGGAGGAAACAAAATCATTAGATGGATGGCGGGGAACGTAGTGCTATTTGTGGATAGCAATGGCAATATTAGGTTTGATAAAAAGAAGAGTCAAGAGAAAATTGACGGCATGGCTGCTTTTGCTATGTCTGTTGGGGAGTACTTGGATAAAAGAGATGCTGATCCCTATCAAAATGTTGACTGGTCTCAATTGCAATGGTTATGAAAACAACAATCGAAAATAATAGCAGGCCACCTTTGATGATCGCCAGAAACTACTTTCAGCGATTCTATGAGATAAAAGGCGACAACCTTTCAGATAAGGCCGCTTATTTACTTCTCGAGGAGGAATACCGGGAACAATACGAGGTAAACAAGTACACTTCATATGGCTCTTTCAGAGTAATGAAGGGCAGATTCGTAGCTAAAATGTGCCGGAAATAGAATTTTGTTAACAAAGTTAACGCCCATTATCACGCAAATACCGCACTATTGTCCTGGATTAGTGCAGAATGATGAGTGAGGAGACTTTTTATGTTAAGAAAGATCGACAGGTACGTTGGTATAATCCTCTTACCTGGATTCGGCGTGCCTCATACACGCAGATCGGCTCTCTCAAAGACTGGGATGCTTGGAAAGGTATCATTTATGGTGCCAACAAATCTAAGGTAATTGTAAACGAAAGAACAGCTCAAGGAGTCCCCGCCTTGTGGAGAGCTTACAATATTACCGCCGAGCAAGTAGCAAGTCTTTCCCTTTCTGTCTATACCAAAGAAAGTGACGGTTCTATTAGGGAGGCTACAAGCCACCCCTTGTACAAACTATTGAAATTTCGGCCAGGCCCAGAATATAGTAGTTTCGATTTCAGAGAAACTATGGTCCGTCAGATCGTGATGCGGGGCAGGTCTTTTGTCTACCCAGTACGGGATAACAGGGGAGCGATTACTCGCTTGATGTTGCTTCCGCCGCCTGCAGATATTTTTGAGAGCAAGGCAGGAGTTCTCACCTATGTATTCCAGAACGTTGGTTTTGCAAAAAAGGAATACGTGCTAAGGTGGGATGAAGTATTGCACTTTAAGGCATACAGCAGAGATGGCCTAACAAGTCAGAATCCACTAAACATATTTCATGAGGCGATGGGCGTGGCGATTAGTCAAATCGACTACGCCGGAAGTTACTTTGGAAATGGTGCTCATGTTAGTGGCCTTCTCACACCTGAATCTCCAATGCAGCCCAAACAAGTCGATCAAGTGATCGAGTTTTGGAATCGGCACAATACGGGGCCAGAGAAAGTTGGCAAGACGGGTATTATTCCATTTGGAATGAAATACCAAAAGCTCGGCTCTAACCTGCAGGACAGCGATTTTGCTGCCAATCGAAGATTGTCGATTGAGGACATTGCCAATATAACTGGAGTACCTGTCGACCTGCTGAATAGCGGTGACAAAACGAGCACCTATGCGAGTGCTGAGCAACGAATAAAGCAGTTTGTGAATTTTGTCGTTCGAGCTCAATGCAAACGTATTGAGGACGAAATGAATAGCAAGCTCTTTCCCGCTCGCGATCTAGGAAAAACATTCGTTCGACACAACATTGACAGTCTACTTAGAGGCGATACCAAGACTCGTAGTCTGTACTATAATGTGATGATGCAAAACGGTGTCTTCAGCGTGAACGAGGTGCGAGAATTAGAGAATAAAAATCCTGTAGAGGGAGGTGATGAGCTTCGTGTTCCAATGAATATGGAGCCTATAAATTTCGAGGAGGATGAACCAGGAGGAAAGAAGGACGAGTAAAGAGACTCGGACAGTAAGAATGGAACTTAGGGCTGCAGAAGACCCTGACAGCCGAACTATTGAGGGATACGCTGCGATTTACGGATCGGAGTCAGTCGAGCTTTGGGGGTTCAATGAAATTATTGAACCTGGAGCTTTTGATGAAGCAGACCTTTCTGATGTACGCGCCCTGTTCAATCATGATCCAAACCAAATCCTTGCTAGGTCAAAATCAGGAACACTGGAATTAGTCCTAGATGAGAAAGGGCTAAAGTACAGATTCGATGCTCCAGAATCTCCAGTCGGAGACCATGTATTAACAATGGTCCGCAGAGGAGATATTAGCGAATCTTCATTTTGTTTCGTAATCGTTGAGGATTCATGGGAGGATCGTGGAGACGAGCTCCCACTTCGACACTTACGAAAAATCGGCGTCGTTCACGACATCGCTCCGGTTACTTATCCTGCTTATGAGAAAACTAGTGCTACCGCTAGGAGTCTCGAAAAATTCACCAAATCAAATGATTCTTACGTAGATGACGGCCTTATGGCCTCACTAGATATTTTAGAACTTCAATAAAATCCAATGAAGCGAAGCGACGAACTTCGGCAATGGAAAGCCGATAAGATGAAGGAGATGCGTGATTTGGCTTCGGCCGCAGAAGGTCGCGCAATGACTAAGGAAGAACGAGGCAAGTTTAATGATCTCAAGTCCGAAGTTGAAGACATTAATCAAGAACTGGAGGCCATCTTGATGCTAGAGGCTGAAGAAAGCCGATCTGCTCAACAACAGGCCCAACAACGCCAATCTCGTGGCGTCCAAGCCGGAGGAGAAGACCGAGAGAAGGAGAAAATTCAACGCAGCTATAGCATTTTGCGCGCGATTTCTCTTCGTACCAATGGAAAGCCTTTGGACGGTCTTGAACTTGAAATGCAGCAGGAGGCTCAAAAGGAAATGCGAGAGTCAAATGTCAGTGTAGAGGGTAATATTCAGATTCCGTCTATGCTAAGTAAGACTTACCGTACTCGAAAGGTTTCAGAAGCTCGGGACATGACCGTAGGTAGCGCAGCTGACGGGGGGTACACTGTTGCCACGGACTTGGGCGATCTAATCCCACTATTAGAGCCTCGCTTAATGGCTCGAGAAATGGGTGCCACTATCCTTTCTGGCCTTGTTGGTGATTTAGATCTGCCACGAAACACGTCTGATTCCTCAGCAAGTTGGGAAGGTGAAATTAATGAAGTAAGTGAAAGCAACCCTGGCTTTGACAAGATTTCATTGTCTCCGAAGCGCCTTGCCGCTTTGACTCTGATTTCGAAGAAAGTGATGGTTCAGAGTAGCCTATCTGTAGAGAACTTTGTCCGTCGCCGGATGAATTTCGCAGTACGCCGATCTGTAGACTTGGCTTGCTACAATGGTTCCGGTACAGGAAATGAGCCTACAGGAATTCTTAACACCCCTGGTATTGGCGACGTTGTAGGTGGCACTAATGGTGCAATTCCCAACTGGAATAACATCGTCGGTTTAGAAACCGAAGTTGCAGTCGACGACGCCGATATTGGCCGTTTGGGATACGTCCTTACTCCTGGCATGCGTGGCGTCTTAAAGACTCAAAAGCTTGACGCTGGCTCTGGTCGATTTATTTGGCCAGTTAATGGAAAGGAGCTCAACGGATACCGTACTGGTGTAACCACTCAAGTCCCTAGCAACCTTGTTAAAGGGTCTAGTAGTGATTGCCATGCAATCATTTTCGGAAACTGGGAAGACTTGATCATTGCTCAGTGGGCTGGTATTGACTTGACGGTCGATCCATTCAAGTACGCCGAAAAAGGTCAGGTACGCCTTGTAGTAAATAGTTTCTGGGACCTCGCAGTCCGTCACGCGCAAAGTTTTGCTGCGATGAAGGACGCTAAAACATCTTAATCATGGCTGAGCAAAAAAAACAAGCAGCTAAAAAAGTGAAAGTTCAGTTCGTGAAATCACCTACTGGCAAACCACATTTCCTTGCTTATAGTATTGGCCAAATCGCCACTCTAGATGCTGAATTGGCAACTAAGTTAATTCAGTCTGGAATCGCAGCTCGCCCTGGAGATCTAAAGGAACCAGAGGAGCCTGCTGAATCTAAAGAGGAGTAAGAATGACGAGTTATCGGGTTACATCAGGGCCAACCGATGAGCCGCTCCAACTTCAGGAAGTTAAGGACCATCTGAAAGTAGATTTTTCTGCTGACGATACCCTTATCAATGCGCTTATCGTGTCTGCTCGGCAGAATGTCGAGAATTACACAAACCTGGCCTTGATGCCCCAAACTATAACTCAGAAATTCGACAGCTTTTACGAAGACACCTGGAATGGTCTACTGGAGTTATCCGTTTCTCCACTTATTGAAATTGATAGTTTTCAGTATAAGGGCACAGATGGCCAGAGTGCTAATTTTGAGTCTGCGGACTACATTGAGCACTCTTTCCAATCGCCTCCTAAAATTAGTTTGGCCGAGGGAAAGAGCTGGCCAACTACAGCTAACGAGGATCAGGCCATCACGGTAGTTTATCAGGCAGGCTTTGCAAGTGCTGATGCCGTTCCTAAACTGATCAAGCAAGCAATGCTCCTAATGATAGGCCATTGGTATGAGAATCGACAGGATAGCGTGGAGCGTCTGCCGAAAGCAAGTGAAAGATTGCTCTGGAATTATCGAGTTATTTCTTAGCAAATGGACAACATAGGCAAACTACGATACCGCATCAAATTTGGCGTACCTCTCAGGGGACGGGATAGTGCGTATGGTGGTGGAAAGGATACCTGGATTTTTTCAGAAGAACTATTTGCTCACCGGGAGTATTCGCAGGTGGGCAGCGATGAACAAGAGAGCGCCGGACAAATGAGTCCAGTGACGCGGGTAGTATTCACGATTAGGGGCAGGGACGGAATTGACGCAAGTATGCAAATCATTTATGAGGAGAAAATACATCGCATCAATTCTGTCCTACCCACTCAACGTGGCGACTACATCCAACTTGAAACGGAACAGATAGGAGATTGGCAAGACCAGGCTCTGGTACAAGCTGATGGACAGTCGTTAATTGACTCTGATGGCCAGGCCTTAGTCTGGCAACCATCTGCAGATCAAAGTGAAGGATATGAAGCCCCAGGCCTCGTCTTTAGAGACGCTGAGGGGCAGTTATATGAACGAGTGTAATGCCTACAACTGCATTAGGAAATGCCCAGGCCAATCAGCAGTATATCCGAGATTGGACGAGAAGCGTAAGATCCGCCGTCAGGGACTTTGAGCGCAAAGATCAGCGTCGAATCCTGCGTGCTGTTGCGCAACCAATTGTAAAGGCAAGCAGAGCTCTTGCTCCCAGAGGAACACAGCCTCACTATCGGTACAAGTCCGGTGGTAATTCCAAAGGGACAAGGCGACCAAGTGTCGCCAGTGGCAAATCTGGCCGTCAAAGGAGCGGACAGAACAAAGGAGGCAGAAAAGGAGTGGATGAATCGCGTGTAGCAGCGGTATACTATCCGGGCAACTTACAAAAGTCGCTTCGGACCCTGACTTTCAGGCGGTCTAAAGACGTATTTGTCGGTCCAAGACAAGGAGGGCCACAGCGAAAAGAATACGGAAAGACTGTAGGCACCGCTGATGGCTATTACGCGCAAATGATATATGGAAGTGCAGCGGCATTTCAATTCCGTGTACTTCGTCCTGCGCTTGAATCCGCTAAAGCAGCGGCATTGAAGAAAGCGGACGCGATGAGGATTAAGATTTTAGAACGTGCTAGGCAAAAAGGAGTAGCAGCATGAATGTGGCAGAAGGCAGTGCATTATATCACGCGGTTAAAGACAACACAGATATTTGGTCCGCCATCAACGGCGCTTTCTTTCCAAATATTCTGCCGGAATACGCTACGTATCCGGCAATCGTATGGGGTCAACTTACTGACGATATCACCATGACCAAAGATGGTCCTGTAAAGAATGGCCAGTTATTCCAGTTGGACATTTACGGCAAGGACTACGGGACTGTTCAACAGATCGCATTGCTACTCAAAAACAAAATGATGTGGCTTCACTTAGAGGTACCTAATCTGGGCCTTTGTGAGATATCCTACTCTGATCAGGGAGACGCAACTCCCATCCCGGACAAAGGGTTGCTGCATATTATTCAAGATTACCGAGTACGGGTCAAGAGACCCGCTTAAAACCAATTGAAATGAGCACGACAAGTGGAACAGATTTGCGGTTTTACATCAACGGCACGCCGATTGGCCATGCTACAAACTGCACCTTGGATATGACCAAGGAAATTACGGAAACCGTCTCTAAAGACAACATTGAGGGCTGGGTAGAGAAAGAAGGTCGACAAAAATCAGCCTCTCTTTCTTTTGAAGGATTTCACACTAACGCCGCCACCTTAAATAGTGTCACAATCGCAAATGCAGAAGACCTATTCGATGCCTTTGACAGTGACACTCTTATCGTCTGGCGGTTTACTGACGCCCAAGTGGGCAATAAGGAGTATACCGGTAATGCCATTATGTCTAGCCTTTCCTTTAGCGCGCCAGTTAATGAAAACGCTACTCATAGTGGATCAATGGATGTAACCGGGCCAGTGAACAAGGTTGATGTTCCTAACCCATAATTTTTACAATTAAAGACTAAGGCAAAATGAGTACAGTAAAAATCGGAGAAAAAGAGTATCCAATCCATTTTGGGCATACGGCGGTAGTAGGAATGCTGAAGCTTGCCAAAATGACCAAATACACTGAAATACACACCTTGATTAATGATTTCCCAGCAGAACATGCCCCTAAAGCTGTTTTGGCACTAATCAAGAACGGACTTTCAGTTGAGGAAAGTAAAGTGAAGCCACCTACAGAAGCCGAGATCCTAAAAGAAATGGATAAGAATGTGTTTGTGTGGCTAACAGTACTCTCGAAAATTGGTAACGAGATGGAACTTCCTGAAGATCTGTCGGAGGGAAACTTAGCTACGCCGATTTCCGAGCAATCGCAACCGGCGTCTTAGGTTGGTCCATCGATGATTTTTACAGAAGCAGCCCCGCTGAGATACTTAGAGCTTTAAAATGGAAGAACACATTCCATGATAGTTTAGAGCGAACGATCTGGGAGGCTGCGAGAATGATCAGCTATTGGGGCATACAGCCTTATGCTGAGAAGAATAAACTGAAGGAGCCTACTGACCTTCTTCAGTATCCTTGGGATAAAGTTCCCGAGCCAGTTGAGTTGACGGAAGAGGAGATTGAAGCCCGGCGCAAAAAAATAGACCGCTGGGATGAGGAAATGAGGAGAAGGTATGCCGAGCAAACTGCTGATTAGAATTGGAACTAACCTCCAGGCCTTTAACCAGGGGTTAAAGATCGTTGAGCGAAAACTCAACCGATTTAGTGCTAAAATGGAGCGAGTTGGAGCTGATCTCACCACGCGTGTGTCTGCTCCTCTTGGTGCTATTGGTGTAGCAGCGGTCAGCACGTTTGCGAAATTCGACAAGCTGGAAAAAGGCCTTACGGCAATTACAGGCAGCTCAAAAGAGGCTGAACGCCAATTTGACAACTTACTGAACATTGTCAAAGACACCAGGACAACTCTCGACCTTAAAACAGCCTCTACCGCCAGCCTGCAGTTGCAAGCAGTTGGCAGGGCAGCCAAGAGCACTGAAAACCTTCTCCGACAGCTTGGTATCGCGGCTACAGTTTCCGGATCATCTGCAGATGATGTCGGAGAGGTGGGGCGCCAGCTGGCTCAAGCTGCAGCAAAGGGTAGCATTCTGCAACAGGAGCTCCGTATTATTTTGGAGCGTATCCCTGCACTCGCAGGAGTCATCAAAAACGAGTTTGGAACAGTAACAGCTGAAGGCCTTAGAGAGGCTGGTGTAGGTGCCAATGAGTTCATTGACAGACTTACTGCAGCAATCGAGTCCAATGAGCGGTTCCAGAGTGTTCAAGGTGGTCTTGCAAAAGCTATCGAAAGTTTTGGTATCAACCTCCAAATTGCTGGTGCTCGTATTGGTGAGACTATTTCAAAGACACTGAATCTTGAGAAAAATCTACAGAGACTCTCAGATTTCATCTTAAGGACATCAGATGCTTTCAGTGAGCTATCTCCTAGTACTCAAAAATTCATCGTCGGAGCTGCTGCAGCTGCAGTTGCTATTGGGCCACTGCTTGTGGGCTTGGGTGCGCTATCTAAACTTGCAGGACTAGGGGCAAGTGGGCTTTTATTTTTCACCAATCCCCTATCTGCGCTGATCAAGCGAATTATCAACTTCAGAGCTGCATTTAAAGCTATAAATGACCCAATAGCCAAGGGAGTAGCGAGGTCACTGGCATTTGGCAAGGCTATGGGGAAGGTACGGGCAATTTTAGCTGCGTTTACTGGCCCTATTGGTATTGTAATTGCGCTAGGCTCCGCTTTTGCCGCCTCTTACGCTAAGAGCGAGACACTGCGCGATGGTGTCAGTAGGCTTTTTGGCAAGATCAGAGGGCTATATGATGCGATTGCAAATGCACTCGGTCCTGCACTCGATGGTATTGGAAAAAAACTGGATGGACTAGGCATTAACTTCGGCAACTTCTTCGGAATTGTTACAGGTGTTTTCTCATTTATCATCGAGGCTGTCAATATCGTCCTGGAGGGATTGGGGTCACTTGCAAAATCCATCAAGCTCCTCTTTGACGGCGAATTCAGGTCTGCTGGCCAGGCTTTTGTAGATGGAATATCAAAAATCACTCCGATTGCGCTCATCACTGAAGCCGAGCGACTGGGTAATGCCTTTGCAGGCTCCTTTAACGATGTAGTGCAGCAGGAAGTAGGTTTTGGCAATGAATCATTTTCATTTGGTAGCGGATCTGGAAGCCCAACAACCCCTGGAGGGGGAGGTGGATCCTCTGGTGATCCCATTAGGAAATCGAATGAAGAATTTCAACGGCAATCCCGCCTGTTAAACGAGATTATTGCACACGAAGTGAACCTTCAGCGAATTCGCGACGGTATTCCGGCAAACTTTCAGGTAGTTTCTGAACAAGTACAGTCATTTGGCCGCACTACACAAGGCCTCTTTAGAGACTTAACACGTCCGATTGAACAGCTTGGAATTAAGTTCCAAGAGCTACCCCAACAGCTGACTCCTGCTCAGGAAAGCCTAGTTGAATACGGAAACACACTCGCGGCTATCAATGATCGTAGCTCCGCATTTGGCGCAAGCTTCGACCTTATAGGTGAAAAGATATCAGCTACTCGTCAAGCTATTGACAAGGCGTTTTCGGATGGCTTTACATCTGCCAGTGAGAACGTGCAAACTCTAGTTGGTGAGCTGAACAAACTCACCTTGCTTGATTCCATAATCAATGGAGTTACTGCACTTGGCAATGAAATTGAAAACCTAGCGCAACGCGGCGCTTTATCATTCAAATCTTTCGCTAACGCTGCTCTAAATGCAATCAGCGATGTTATCGGCGGCCTGATCAGGCAAGGTGTTGCCGCTGCCGTAGCAAACGCATTCAAGAATCCTGCAGGTGTTATACCTGGCGTGGGTTTTGCGCTTGCTGGCTTGGCTGGTGCTGGCGCTAGTGCACTATTCAAAAGTGTCATTTCAAGAATTAGCCCCCCAAAACTAGCTCGAGGTGGAATTATCCCACCAGGATTTAGTGGTGATCGATTCCCTGCCTTGCTAAACTCGGGAGAAGCAGTAATTCCAATTGATCGACTAATGCAAGCTATCAGCGAAGGTAGCGGAGCAGGTGAATTCGTGCTAAGAGGTGATGTTCTGGTCGCTGCACTGAAGCGAGCCAATTACAATAACGCAAGAATAGCCGGAGGATAATGGGAGCACGACTACAAGGCTATTTTAGGTCAGAAAAAGGCGAGCGATATCGCGTCACACTTGATGTGGACGGATACAGTGGCCCGGTTGACGACTTCAAGCTCAGTGAGCTAAAGATCAGCCACAAGGGCGACACTAATGACATCCACCACCCTATTTTGAGCAGTAGCGCCAGGCTTAGTTTTGTTATTGCTAATAGTACTATTCAGAGCGTTTTTTCGGGTCTTACCGGAGCTGCAGAGGAAGAGTATCGAATCAGAATTGATAAGGGCTTAAGCGATGAATTACACTGGGCTGGATTCGTAATTCCCGACCAAGTAGTCATAGAGGACGCCCCGTACCCTTTCAACTTCTCAGCAGAAGCCGTTGACGGTATTGGCCGACTCAAAGACAAGGACTATACTGGCACAGGAGAAGACTGGGAGGAATGGACCACCGACTTACAGCACCTATACAACATTCTCAGCTTTATTCCTTTGGCAGATTTCTGGGGACCAAGCGACGTCTATCTCAAGGCTCGAAACCAGATATTTGAGGACGCTCACGCTGAAGGTGAGGCCGTTTCCCCCCTACCAATAACTAGGGTTAACCACCGCGTTTTCCGAAAGGTAAACAGCAGCGGTCATGTGGAGTACATGACCGCCTATCAAGTCCTAGCAGAGTTCTGCCGTGCTCATGCCAGCCGCTTTTATTTCTCAGATGGAGTCTATCATTTTGAGCAGCTCACAGAGTACGCCAATCAGGACACCACTATCACTTTCAAACAATGGGACACTAGTGGCGGAGCCTTAGCTGATGAAGCATTGAACGACTGGGATACCCGTCTGCTGGTAGTTGATCGATCAGCGCTACGCCAAGCAGGATCAGCAGACCTTACAGTGGCCACAGGTGCAGTTGGCACCTTTCTAAGTGCAGTGAGTAAAGTAGAGTTGACATATAAGCACTTTAAGACTCGCAGCATCCTGTCACATATCTTTCCCCCTCCTACTTGGGACCAATCCAGTGCAGTGGAGATCAATACAGGATCAGTAGACGACAATTCTGGTGCAACAAGGTTGCTCGTCACTGCAGATGTCACCTTTAACATTTCTTTTGCTGTTCCAGATGATGTTGAACCAGGTAGGCTTAAGATGCGGTGCCTCCTAAAACTGGAGGGCGGTTCAACGCACTACTGCAGGCGACAAGCCACCATTGATCTTGGTGTGGTTTCCTATGAAGAGCCTATTTGGACCACTGACATTTCCTATGTCGAATTCTATACCGACACCCATAACGGTAACGGCTTAGACTACCTATATCGATTCGTTTTGTATGCCCCCAATCTTCCAGAGAGCGGTGATCTATCTATTGACTTTGATTTTGTAGAGCTGGCAGGCATGACGGGCATTATCGGCATAGGCGCTGGCTATACATCCAACTGGAACATTAGCAACGTGTACGGCGAAGTGTACAGTGATGGCAGCGTGGATGCTCCAAGCGACAGCAGGCTATACAGAAGCTTCAATAACAATGACACTAACAGTGACGTGCTCGATCCTGAAGTCATTCTTGGTGATGGCCCTACCGGCACCGCTTTTGGTAGAATTCAAGTATTCGATGGCACAACTTGGGTTGATTCAGCGAACTGGAAACTGCGCGGCGAAGCAGATCTGCTGCCTCACGGTGCACGGATAGCTCAGGAAATCATCACTCCTAGACTTGAACCGGCAGAGCGCCTCGAGGGGGCGCTTCTTGACACCTTCATGGCTCACAACATCATCACCCGCAGCAATACCCGCTACATTTTCATGCAGGGTACCATCGATCTAAGTCGTAATGAGGTGGATGGAGTTTGGGTGGCCATCACAGATAGTGCAACGCTGGCCACGACACCCGACACCGGGATTGATCTCGATATCGGATCAACTAACCCCATTCCACCTGGTCCGTCTTTCCCCCCTGGCCCTTACGCTCCTCAAGTCCCAGCTACAGGATGGCAGGGTGGCCTTGTTGACATCGGTGGACTGCGTGGATCAATCGACAACAACGTTGTCTTTACGCTCTCTTCTGCTCTTCTGGTAGATGATGGTGACGTAACATTTTTGTCTGTCCAGGAGCGGGACTTTATTCACAACTTATTCAATGAGGATGAGATTGAAGTTGTAAACCCATACAATGGACGCGCTCAGACCTTTGTAGTTGACACTAATCAGGAGTCCGACAAGACTATAAACGTAATTACCCAAACGCCAATTATCGACTTCCCTGTTGGTTCATGGGTGACGCCCAAAAGGAACTTCCTTTTCCGACTTATTTCACGGCTTCGCCGCAAAACCGTCACGGTCCAGCTGGTTCCATCTCACCTGGAAATCATTGGCGACCCCGCTCTAATGCCTTTGCAGTTCGACACATTTTTCCGAGTGCCGGAATGGATGAATGGCTATAAGCTTGCCAAGTGGACCGTTTCTGTCCACACTGCCGGCACAGGTACGGGATTCGTCAATGTGAATGTAACAGCAGCCGGAGTGTCAAACGCATTGACATTTGATTACATCAATGAGCAGGAAACCAAAACCCTCACCACCTACCAGGCGCTATCGACTGGCGACTTAATCACCTTCCACCTTACCAATATCACTGACGGAACAGGTAACAGGCCTCTAGGCTTGACCGTGGACCTACAACTAATAGCAATGCTATGAGACTAATCTATTCTATACTACTGACGCTCTGTACAATCACAGCGCTGGCCCAGCCAGCCAGCAGAGTACCAATGATACCGAATGTACTCGGGTCTGATGAAGTCTTTACCACAACGCGAGGACGACTTTATAAGATCAGCATTGACCAGATACTGCAGTACGTTGAAACAGAGGGCACCTTTGGTGGGGTTACCGATGGCGACAAGGGAGATATCACCGTGTCTGGTGGCGGTACAAACTGGCAGATTGACGCTAACGCCGTAGGAAGTTCAGAGATTGCTACAAACGCAGTTGGCGCTTCAGAAATATCTGCAGGTGCTGTAGGTTCCTCAGAGCTGCTAAATACTGCAGTAATTGCAGGCACCTACACGAACCCCACGCTTACCATTGATGGCGATGGCCGGGTAACTGATGCCAATAACGGCACCGCTGGTGGCCCTGGAACAGGCATTGCTGGCAGGGTCGCTCAATGGGAAACCTCAACGACTTTAGGAAGCTTCCCGCTGCAAGATGATGGCAGCACCACCAGCTTTACCCAAAGCACGCAGGTGCAACTTCCCAAGGGTACCACCTTTACTCGATCTACGGCCACTGACGGAGATGTCCGCTACAACACTACAACTGACCGCTACGAAGGATATCAAGACGGCAGCTGGCAAAACTTTGCAATGGGTGATGCAGGCGGTCTTGACGTGATTACTCGTAGCACCACAGGCTCTGTAGCCATTAGCGGCAATACCTACTTAGAGGCTACTAATAGCTTCGTCATTACGATCACGCTCTCAGATAGTGGGGTGAGCGATGGTACCATACTGTACGTGTTTTCCGCCACGAGTACTGAATATACGTTGAGCTCCGGATCGCATGATTTCAAAACTCCAGGCGGCGGAACATCTAGCACCTATTTCATGGACGGAGAAGGCATTACTGCCATTTTCCGCAATGGCTACTGGAATATCATTACAAGGTACTAAATCAAGAAATGATGAAACGACTAATATTTCTTCTCCTACTCATACCATTTCTGGCCAACGCCCAAAAACGAGTAGACCAATTACCAGAGATTTCAACTCCTTCGGACTCAGATGAATTGATTGTGATACGGGCAGGAGACCTTTGGAATCTCTCCCTTGAAAACTTAAAGACTTACACTAATCCATCATCATCAGTATCGACGACTTCTTTTGTTAGGCAATATGCTACGCCAACTGATTCAACCCACATTTGGGCTTTCCCAAATGACACGTTGCGACTTGATAAGCTGCATGTGTACACAGACTCTGGTTACGTTCATTTAGGTTGGCATTGTCGAATAACGGGTGTCAGCAGTACTTTAAAACCTATTTTCTTTTTATCCACAGGACAAAGCAACGCTCGTGAGCATCCAAACCGAACAGGGGGGGACACTTCAAGCCACAGTAACGTGCTACATTGGGATACTGAGGATGATCCAAGCGGCCTATGGACACAAGCTGATGTAGGAGGGAACAACGCTATCCCCTTTCAGCTTGCCAAACAACTTGCCGATAATGATAATCGGATAGTATATTATATTTCAGTTGCATCCACTGGCCGTGCCATCTCTTCATGGCAAGGAACGGGGGAAATGATTGAAAATGTAAAGAACGCAGTCAGTTCTTCAGGTGTTTCCAGTATTGACTTTATTCTTTGGGATCAAGGTGAGGCTAACACAAGCACTGACAGCACGGTATATCTTACGGCATTTGGTGAGGTATTAGATACTTTTATATCGCAGACTTGGTACGATGAAAACAAGCCATTTCTAGCCGTTGGCATGTACACAGGAGCCAATGCTTGCGGTCCCGGACAGCAAGAGCTATACAGGGATTTTGCCACTGATCTTAATAACTGGACTCATTTTGTAGATACTGATGGAATTTCCGCTGAAGGTGATAATTGTCACTTTAGTGGCGTTGGTGTAGACACCATAGGAAGGCGCGCTTATGTAGCCTTGAAATCTTTGCCTTATGATCTGACTCAAAACGCTAGATACTTAAACGGATCTACTGCGTCTGCTGACGGTGTGGTAACATCTGGCGAATATGATGATGGAACACAGGAAATCACTCTACAACGATCTGTTGGAGGTCCAGTGATCATAGATGTTGGTGATCTTAGCGGCGGCGGTGGTTCACCACCAGCCAGTCCAGTTGACGAAATAGTTTACGGTACTGGCACTGGACAGACTTCTGATTCAGACTATAAAATAACATCAAACGGATTACTACTTTTTAACGATTCGCCATTAGGCAAAGGTGCAGGAGCACTTTCTTTGCGGCTGTTTTCTGAAACAGATTGTACTGGGCCTGGATATACTGCAATTGGGACAGGTACCGGAGAAAGCATTGTCGGAGGTTCTTTTAGCTGGACAATGATATCCCTTAATGCAGGCTTGAATCTGACAACGGCTAACAGCACAGTTATAATTGGACGTGATGCCGCGCGATATCAGTCTAACTTCAGTAATCTAACAAGCACTGAAAATAGTCTTTTTCTTGGTGCTTTAACCAAAGGAACACAGGGGGCTACTAATGAAAATGTATTTGGCTATGCCGCTGAAGGTAGAGGCTCTAATACAGTACAAATAGGAAATAGCTCTGTAACGGATGTTTATTTCAACGGAAGATTACACGCCGAGACCTATTCTTTTGATTCAACATTTACTCCTAGCGGCACTGGTGATTCTTCAGGATCAACAGGTGATTTTGCTTACGATAATGACTATTTCTACGTAAAAACTTCAACGGGCTGGAAGCGTGCCTCCCTAAGCACATTTTAAAGCAAAATGACCATGATGATAACAGTTGTCCTCGTTGGACTAGCAGGCTTTTTTAATGGCGTTTGCGATAAGCTACAGTTTCATTTTAAGAGAAGTTTTGCAAAGGATTGGAATCCATTCTATTGGGACCCCCAAATTAGCTGGAAAAACAAATACAAAAACCAAGACCCTAAACAGGGACCAGCATTTTTAGGAAGCACCACCTTCCTAGTTGCATTCACGGATGCTTGGCACTTATCTAAGCTAATTCAAATGGCTTGTTTTAGGTTGGCTATTGTGCTTCTGTTTGCAAAACCTGTTGTATGGTCCACCATCGCTTACTTGGTTTTGTGGATAATCCAAGCAGGGGGATTTCACCTAGTATACACACTATTAAATCAAAAAGAAAGCAATTAATCATGCAACTCAAAAAATCAATTCCTTTTATTCTGGCTGGGATCGTATTCGGTTTAGCTGGAACGCTGCTTTTTCAAAAGTGGCAAGAACCGTCTGATCCTATTCAGCAATTCGCTGACCTTTCACCGGATCAGTTTTACTGTGTTTACTCATTTGATGCTTTCGAGATTCTTCAGAAAGAAGACCTGGTAAGCGCTGAGGACCAGGTGAAGATTGCCAATTTTCCAGCTAAGACCGTGGAGCTACGAGATACGCTCAGCCGCGTCTCCTACCATACCGTCCCCAAGCGTCAGACGATTAAATGGACTGGAAAAATCAAGCCTACACTAAAGCAAATTCAGGCTTTCTATCAACCGTATGTGCCAGATGCAAAGCTCTACTCAATAGAAGACCTGACCCGCGATAAATGCTTCGATAAGCTCCCTGATCCTGACGATGAGGTAGACCCCAATTAACCATTACACCACTTAGTAACAGGCTAAGCAAAAATGAGGAAGGATGAAGAATGAGGTAGATTTGAATTTGCTAAAGCCAGGCAACCTGGACTTATCCGATTATGGAACCCACGTACACTTCAAGGGCAGATACGAGGGTGATCGGATCGTCATCGATTCTAAAAGTGCCAGCGGCAAAACTTTAGTCTTTAAAGATGCTACAATCATCAGCACAAGGACAGCTCCTGACAAGGACGCTATCGCCTTTAGGGGTGAGCTGAAGAACTGTAAGATTCACGCCGAAAATGGTCGCTTGATCTATGGTGGACTAACCTTCTGGAACCGCCTCGAGAACGTAACTATAAGCGGTCTCCAAATCTTCTATCCCAACGCCGGAATAAAAGCCTCTCAGGACTTCCCTAACGCCAATGTGACCATTGAACACTGCGTCATTGTAGGTGCTCAGCGAGAGGGTATTTATTTCGGTCCTCATCACCTACAGAAAGTCAAAAGCAACAATGTAAATATCCGTAACAACTGGATAGTTGCTCCGGGCTGGGATGGCATCCAGGGAAATGCACTCAATCTGCGCATACATGACAATTTGATCGAGTACGCTGCCATGCTGCAGGAACCCAATCAAGATTACCCTATTACTGTGCAAGCTGGCTCAGATGCTTATGTCTGGAATAATCAAATTATAACTCAAGAAGAAGAATTTCCAAAGGGAGTCCAGGGACTGGATTGCCGCATTTTTGATCATCCACCAAAAAACAACAACTAGAGATGAAGCACAAAATTCTATTAATGCTGCTATTAATCGGCAGCGTTCTACTTGGACAAGTTCCAACCATTGAAGACTTACCAAGACCGATCCTTAAGGAATGGAAAAAGGATGTTCGTGAAACCAGGCAAAATGCCCGAAAAGCAGACCGCCAAGGTTACGATATCAAGCCTGATCCAATAGAAACCCCCATTGAGATTCCGGCGGAGTATAACGACGATCCAACTGTTCAAGAAATTATCTCTTGGCAGACGGAAATGCAAAGGCTACAAGCCCTTGAGAATCGTATTGTTAATGAGTGTAATTTCCCGATCCACTTCAAAACCTCCGATTCAGGGGCCGATCAAGATCATAGAGACCTACAGGCAGGCTTCGTCGAGGAATTTGATTGGACAGGTGAGGGAAATAATCCAGGCACTCATGGAACTCATGTGCAGGGCATTATTCACTCATATTTCTATCCACTTTTTGAGAACGGTGTAGCCACCTGGGAAGATCATAAAAGCTTACGGGCCTCTGGCTCAGGTAGCTTCGCTTGGGCTGCGAATATGTTCTTCAATAATATTGAGGACGTAAGAGAACGCACCGCTAACGGTCAGACCGTGATTTGGAACTGTAGCTGGGGAGGCGGAACGAACATAATTGAGAGCGTAGAAACTCAAATGCGGAAAAACGTCGAAGCCGGTGCGATAATCGTTGCTGCCTTTGGCAACAGTGGAAGCCAAGGAGGTTTCCCCGGAATTTCTCCACAAGTTTTCGGAATCACCTCTCTTGACGAATCACTTACAATTAGTTCGTTCAGCTCACGTGGCCCAGAAGTTGACGGGACTGCAGGTGGTCGGAATATTTATTCGACCCTTCCAGGAAACCGCTACGGACTTGCATCAGGAACCTCGATGGCTTCCCCCGCATTTGCTGCTATTTTCGTAGGATATGCACGCGCCAAATGGGGACCAGAACTACTCCCCGACTATGATGCTCTAACTCAGTATTACAAGCAGATTGCGGTACAAGTAGGAAACGGAGACCCCGAGCTTTATAGCTTCGGATACCCCTACATCGAGGCCATTCTAAATACCCGTCCTGGAGGTAACCCTCCCCCAGATGATGAGCCGGAAGAACCTACACCTGGGCCAGATGATTACTATGCCGCTGGCATTGCCGAGAATGGATTCATTATTCCTTGGAGGTTTGTTGGTGAGACTAATTTCCGAAATCTATACGTACCGGCAATTACATTTGAATCACTAAGCAAGAATGGAGAAGAGGCTGCTTACGAAGAGGCTATGACCTTTATCCAGTCGTTCTTCGAAGGGAGAGCATTGGAGGTTCTTCCAGAGATGTCTTGGTATTCCGCCACGAAATGGACAGGTCGATTCATCAACCTCGTATCAAGTAATGAAGGCTTAGATTTATCAGTCTTAGAACTTACAGGAAAGGACACCAATGGATTAACCTATTATGCCAATGATTTCACATGGGATCAGCAGGCATTATCTGAACTTATGCTAGGTGTAAAGCTAATCGACTTGGAATAGGTCGAATTTAATGCCAAAACCGATTTAGGTCGCATTGTCCCATTCAAACACAAAAACAGTTAGCGACCTATGACTATAAATTTATTAATGATGGAACTTGGAAGTCCTCTTGCGTATTTCTTCACAGCACTCGCAGCTTTTGCCAGTGCAATTGGTTTGCAAAAGTGGTTTCCAGACCTCATGAAATCTCTATTGAATAAAAAGAGCCACAATGAGTCGGAGTGCGAGAAACACATTGCAGAATTGACGTCTGCAGTCACCGTCATTTTGAAAGTGGTCAAACATCAAATAGAGGAACCAGGGCTGCTCAATGCGATTGATGAGGTAGAAGACCGCATCAAAGCCATGTCAGTCCGATACAAGATCAACAGCTGATACGATGATCGTATAGCTACATTCAATAATCTTTAAACCAGAATTATGTCTAAGCAGACGAATGAATTAGTGGTGTTTTTGGGAAAAGGTGTAAATGCTGGACACAGAGACGCTGCTGATGGTCAATTGAACCCAATCAATGACTTTGCAGAGTACATTCCGTTTCTATTGGCTGGACAACCAGGCCTAACCGGCTTAGGTGAGATTGGCCAGGAGCAAACAGAAGCTACTATTGAAGCTCAAGAAGCTACCAAGCAAGCTCTACTGAACGAACTGGGCGACCTCAAACCACTAGACGCCTACAACATCACTGAGGGCACTATGGGCCTTCTAAATTGGTACAGCTTCATTAAGCGCAAAGCTTATGAAAAAGGCCTCGAAGATGGACGCACACAACTGGCCACGGAGCTGAAATCCGGCGCACGCTCTATTGAGGAGCTGTAAACTACGCTAGACAGGCAATGAACGAATACTAAAGACTTTTTGCCTAGTCTTTAGCCAAGGGTAGCGGGCTTCGGCCCCCTACCCTACTATGAAGAAGCAACAAACTACACGACCGATGAAACCGCCTTTCTCTTACTACGGCGGCAAGCAGAAGCTTGTCGACCGGATACTCCGTATGTTCCCTGGTCACACTTTGTACTGTGAGCCCTTCCTTGGCGGTGGTGCTATCTTTTGGAACAAACAACGCTCTGCGGTTGAGGTAATTAATGATACCAACCGCGAGCTAATTAACTTCTATTCTGTAGTTCAGCAGCAGTTCGCTGCACTAGAAAAGGAGATCGCTATTTCTCTTCATAGCCGCGATCTTCATCGTAAGGCACAAGTCATCTATACTAATCCAGATATGTTCTCAGAGATTAAGCGAGCGTGGGCAGTTTGGATGCTTGCCAACCAAGGGTTCTCTTCTAAAATTGATGGAACGTGGGGCTATGACAAGACCCGCAACACGATGGGAGTTAAAATCCGGAATAAGAGAAACAGCTTCAGTATTGAGTATGCCATGCGTATGCAAGATGTACAGATAGAATGCGCTGACGCGCTCAGAATCATACGCTCACGCGACTTTAAGGATGCCTTCTTCTATTGTGACCCACCCTACTTTAATAGCGACTGTGGCCACTATGACGGCTACACGGAGGAGGATTTTGAAATGCTACTGAAGGCGCTCAGTCAACTTGAAGGGAAGTTCCTGCTCAGTTCTTATCGAAGTGATGTTCTGCAGGCTTACATTGACGCTCACGGCTGGCACACCGATGAAGTGCAACAGACCGTGAGCGTGGCTCGTGAAAAGTCCTCTATGAAAAAGAAAGTAGAGGTAATGACGTGGAATTATCAGCTTACTGGTGTGACTGGGAGCCTGTTCTAAGCAACCGCTCCTTTATTTGGTTATTGAAATACTTCTGTAATCGTCACCATTGTATCGGTGTGCAATCGACGGGTAATGACTGTCCATCTCCCATCAATCAACGCGGATCGGCTCACAATGCACCACCAGCCACTTGCTCGGTTTGGATAATCTATGCTCTCATACTCTACTCTTCCATTTACAGTTTTGAACCTTCCGTCAAAACGCGAGTTGGCCAGTTTGTGTAGCGTCATTGTGTCACCTATCTGCATACCCTCCTTT
>JBCBEC010000018.1:0-121702 GCA_038528965.1 Bacteroidota bacterium
ATTGTGATCCGGATGCTGCATGCCGCTTAGCCACATGAAACAAATATTCTCATGGCAAGCCTTTTCGATCATGCGCGAAGAATAGATCTTCTCTACATACGCATACACCAATATCTTTAATAGCATCTTGGGGTGATACGAACTCGTCCCTCCCCCCTTGTAAGTCGACAACACCTGATCAATCGCCATACCGTCAATGGCTTGGTTGATCAACCGAACTTTATGATGCGGTGCTATCATTTCTCCTAGAGTCGGAGGAAAAAGCCAACCCTGGTTTTGAACGTAGGGCTTGAATACAACACCACGGCCCGAGGATTTGTTACTCATGCGAAGATCGATTAGCTTTCCTTCAAGATACAAATCATCGGGCCTGTGACATAATTAATCCGAAGCGGCTTTTAAGACAGCCCCAACTCACTTCCCCTATCTTCGTAAGAGCAACACCTGTCCCTGTGTCCACTCTCCTTCGGCAGACTCGTGGCGCAGCCAATAAGTGCCGGCCGGGTAGGCGCTTATGTTCATATCAAAATCCTCATTGGCGGGGCGCTGCAACAACAACTTACCGTGGGCATCTGCCAAATAAAGCGTGCCTTCCGTATCCGGAAAACGCAGACTCAAAGGACCGCTAGTAGGATTGGGGTAATACGCCCAATTTCGTGCTGTGGGTGTTGGAGTTTCTAACAGTCCAACCTCAGCAACAGGAGTATCACAAGTTGAAAGTTGGCTCCGCTCAATGATCAGGCGAGCTAGCACGTCATTTAGGTATTCTACCTCGTAAGAATCCGTGCTGGGCTCAATGTGCGCATTGCCTATGCCACTGTGGTCTGTGACGAACGTATAGGTGCCATTGGTTGCCAAAGCCATGCTGCGCAGCAAGTACTCTGTACTCTTATCCACACCACTACAACTTACTGGAATAATCTGAATGCCGCGCATGGCAGCTTTGGTCACCGCTACTTGCATGCGCTTGATGTTTTCTTCTGCTTGGTGTGGTGGGGCATCTAATACGAGGAACAAAAGCCTAGTGCTAGCATCATCACGCCAAGGTAGTGAGTCCAGCGCAGATTCCATTGCTGCCTCAACCGCCTCAGGATAATCGCCACCCCCCATCGCTTGTTGCTGTTCCATAAATTTCATTGCCTCAGTAGCACTAGCAGTGAATGGCTGTAATCTGGTCAGGTACTCTTCGCCTTCATCGCGGTAGAAAACGCTGCCCATTTCCAGGTCCACACCAGGTAAGCCTTCTTTCACTCGGCCAATCACGTCGAGCAGTTCTGCTTGCAGATAGCTAATCTCGTCTCCCATAGAGCCTGTAGCATCCACCACGAAAGCTACGTCTACTACGGCATCCTCTCGGCAATCCACACCTAAAGTCTGAAAGTTAATTCCCGCCCTAAACGGCTTAGCATTAGGGATGCTTACTTTCTTACGGCCGTATTCTACTTCAATGCTCAGACCGTTGGCAGCAGTAGCAACTTCACGGAAATAATGCGCCCATAGTTCGGCACGACCCTGGGCATCTGTACGGGCCTGCCAGAGGGCATTGCCCTGGCCGTCCTTCAGCGTTGCGGTAGCATTTATCACAGCGCTACCCTCAGGTGTCGTAAGCTGTAGGGTATAGCGGTGATCGGCGTATTGCTTCCAGGTGCCACGGTGCATGGCCAAGTCTTCCTGGCTGATATCCGACCACATTTCCCACTTACTAAAGTCATTGACTTCACCTGCCGTTAGTTGACCCGCTTTGGGCAATTCTTCAATAACACCTTCTGGCATAGCACCACCAGCCGGAGCATCCGCGCTAGCTGGAATAGTGGCATAATCTGGCTCCACTCGTCGGGCTCTACTAAAGTCCGTTGGTGTTACATCCATAGCCATCGTCGTACGCCCGACCGACTTAGGACTCACCGCTGACGGTGGTGGTGGCGCGCTCACGGCATAATCTGAGATGGGTTCACCCACCGATAGCGTTCGTACAGCTCCACCTTCCAATCTCTTCTCTCCGCTGACGGCACTATCCATTAAAGCTTCCCACCTTGTGGGCACCTCCATGTAAAAGGTGTGTTCCTTTCCTACACAGGTATTCTTCTGCTCTAAGGTTTTGAAACCCGTGTAAGTAATGATTAGATCCACACATTCACGAGGTGCCGAAAGCACAAAGTACCCATCAATATTGGCCGTAGTTCCCTTAGTGGTGCCAGCGATTAATACGTTCGCACCAATCAATGGCTCCTTTGCGGAGTCAAGCACCTGACCTTTTATCTGGTAGTCACCTCGGCTTTCAGTGGGATAAATCGTTCCTTTTTCTGGTAAATGAACGGCTGGTAGATACTGAATTCGGGAGAGGGTAATCAGCCCCTCACTGCCTGATCGCAAGCTCAATTGCTGGCTTTCGTAGCCCGGAAAACTCAGCTCCACCATATCAGCTACCTCATCTCCTTTCATCCGGAAACAACCGTGGACATCTGTTTCCGCAAGCCAGTTACCAGCAAGGTCCTTGACCACCACGTAGATGAGCGGTTTGCCATTATCATCTACCACACAGGCTTCAAAGTCATCTGTCGCTATTGGTTCTGGACTAGCAAAGGCTAAACCGAAGAGGATAGTTATCGCCAATAGAAGCATAAGGTGGACAGTATTGAATTTCATAGCTTTCATTTCAAATCGTTTTAGCATTTGCGATTTATTTTATTCTTCAGCCACCATCGTTCCAGCCAAAGCTTGGGCCTTAGCAATCAACGCTATCATCTCTTGGCGATAACCAGAGGGGTCGCGCCCCGTTGCCTGACGAGCAATACTTTCGCAATGTTCGTAGGTGGCGTCGGCTTTGTGTTTGCTATCGCGAAGCAGCATGGCAAACTCTGCTACTGCCGCCGCCCAACGTAGGTTTACACTACTTTGCCCGAAGCTGTTAGCGGCAGTAGGCACATTAATAGCCCATTCCTGTGCTGTATCACCATCTGGCTGCTTGTAGCGCAGGCGTACAATGCTAGCCACATCCGTAGCTGCGGCAGTGTAGTTGGGTACAATTTCGTAGAGTGCGGTGATCGTATGACCAGCACCAAGCTCACCGGCATCCTTGGCATCATCGCGGAAGTCTTCGTTTGCCAGCAGGCGGTTTTCGTAACCAATGAGGCGGTAAGAAGCTACGTAGGCAGGATTGAATTCCACTTGAATTTTCACATCTTTTGCTACCGCAAAAAGGGTTCCGCCAAACTCGTTGACCAGTACTTTTCGGGCTTCACTTAACTGATCGATGTAGGCGGCATTACCATTGCCTTTATTCGCCAGGATCTGCATTTTTTCATCCTGCAGGTTACCGCGACCAAACCCAAGTACCGAGAGAAAAATCCCACTTTCACGTTTGATTGTAATAAGTGCTTCCAGACCATCGTCATCCGAAACGCCGACATTAAAATCACCATCGGTAGCCAGAATGACCCGGTTGTTACCACCTTCGATAAAGTTCTTCTGGGCAATGGCGTAAGCTTGTTGAATTCCCGCCGCCCCGGCGGTAGAACCACCGGCTTGTAAGCGAGAGAGCGCGTCTTTAATTTTTGCTTTTTCATCACCACTAGTCGATTCTAAAACCACCCCGGAAGCACCGGCATAGACAACAATCGCTACCCGATCCTCAGGGCGCATATTATCCACCAACAGCTTCATGCTATTAATCAGAAGCGGCAGGCGATCCGGACCGTTCATACTACCCGATACATCAAGTAGGAAGACAAAATTAGCCGGGGGTAAATCTTCTTTCGGAATCTCCTGTGCACGCATCCCTACCAGCATTAGTTGGCTCTTATCGTTCCATGGGCAGGCGGCTAATTCGGTAGTTACCTGAAAAGGATGTTCCGTGCCATTTGCTCGGGGATAACTGTACTGAAAATAGTTGATCATCTCCTCAGAACGCACAGCATCAGCAGGTGGAAGACTTCCTTCGTTTAGGAAGCGCCGTACATTGCTATAGCTAGCCGCATCCACATCAATGGCGAAAGTGGAAGTAGTTTCTTCTGCGGCAGCAATGAAATCGTTTTCCTCAATCTCCGCATATCCTTCACGTGATACCGGTTCTGGATCTGGTGGCGGGACCTGCATGCTATACAAAGCATCAGCAGCAGGAGCTGCGGCAGGATAAGCAACATGAGTTTCATTAGACTTGGAGTCCATCGCTGCCTTATGGCAACCCAACAAAAGCAATAAGGAGAGAATGAAATAGTAGGATTTCATAGGTTGTTTTTGATAGTAGATGCAAAACTGATAAAGAATGCACACGGCCACAGAAATTTTTATTGATTTATTCGCTTTAAGCACTATCTCATTCCCCTCGAAAGGATAATTTTTTATCAAAGTCTTACCGTCAGGATTTAATTATTCGACGGTTACTTATATTCGCAGCGAGCAAATCTCGCCCTATGCCGTTTATCGAAACCCCCATTGCTGATCTTCTGATTTTTGAGCCCAATGTTTGGCAAGATGAGCGAGGATATTTCTTCGAATCTTATAATGAGCAAACCTTCACGGCGGCTGGTCTCACTTACCGCTTTGTACAGGATAACGAAGCGAAGTCTACCAAAGGTGTCCTACGGGGACTGCACTTTCAAAAGGGAGAAGCAGCCCAGGCTAAATTGGTGCGAGTAACCGAAGGAGAAGTATTTGATGTGGCCGTTGATATACGCCCCAATTCCAGCACTTATGGTCAATGGTACGGAACGATCCTCTCCGTTGAAAACAAACGCCAGTTGCTTGTTCCCCGGGGCTTTGCTCACGGTTACCTAGTCATGACGGATACGGCCGTATTCAACTACAAATGTGACAATTTTTACGTGCGCGAAGCTGAGGGAGGTATCCGCTATGATGATCCCAAAATTGGTGTGGCCTGGCCCGTACTGGATATACCTTATCAACTATCTCCTAAAGACGAAGAATGGGCTCTGCTTTAGCGGCCCCTTGCTTACTGGCACGCTTCACTACGCAATATTACCTCTTCACTACATTCGCGCTTGAGTAGATACCTGCTTTGTTGTTATTTGTATGGCAATGAACAGTCTCCGCCGACAACTTTTCCTTTGGCTCAAGCCTAAGCATCGCCGTTTATCGGCCGAAGAACACATGAAGGTGCTGACCTTTGTGGATGCCCTCTGGATTGGTTCCATCCCGGTGTTCATCATCTTTCCGATACTCTTTTACTTTTCCGAATTCAAGATGGGGCTTTGGTGTAGCCTCCACAGTATTCCGTATCTCTTAGCTATTATTTGGGTGCTGCGCACAACCGCCAATTTTGTCTGGTTAGCGCATACAGTGGCAGTTTCTGTTTTCAACTCCATCACACCAATTGCTATCCTAAGTGGTGGTATGGACTCGCCAGTAATCATCCTGTATCTCATGGCCATCCCGGTAGTCTTCGATATGGGCGGCTCTAAGTGGGGGCTGCGCTGGTCCATTATTTACGGTATACTACTGGCGCTGTTATTTGTCATTGACACCTGGTGGTACCCTTTCCCAGATTACTTTCAAAACAAAGACACTTTTAGTTTTCTCTTTGTAGCCTTCCTGGCCTTCGCTGTATTTTTGGTACTGTACAATAATCAGTGGGCTATCGCACACGAAGACTTGCTTCAAGAAATCACCCGACAGGAAAAACTGCTCAACGAGCAGGAGAAGATGGCTTCCATTGGTCAACTTATGGCCGGCATTGCCCATGAAGTCAATAACCCGCTGAATTACATTAAAAATGGTGCCAGTGCTTTGCGCCTTAACCTGCTAGACTTCCAGCAGATCACCACTCAACTGCAACAACTACCAGCCCCTACCGAAGAGCCTGAACTAGTGAAGCTTCAGGCATTGATTCAGCAGCTCGATTTACCAGCGCTGGAGGAAGAAACACTAGCCATTACTACTAGTATCAACAGCGGTGTAGAGCGGATTGGGGAAATTACTATGGGGTTACGTTACATGGCCTATTCTGATAAGGATGAAAAAGAAAGCGTGAATATCCATGACGATCTGCGGGTAGCAGTAACCATGCTGCATAGTCAGTACAACGGTAGGATCGAAATTGCCGAAGATTTTCGTGCCGAACCCTATATACAAGCCTATCCAGGTAAGTTGAGTCAGGTCTTCCTCAACATCATCAGCAACGCTATCCAGGCCATCGACGGCCCTGGAATCATTTACCTACGGACCTACTCCGACAACACACAAATGCGCATTCAAATTGAAGATACCGGTAGTGGAATGAGTGAGGCTGTACGCTCCAGAATCTTTGATCCCTTTTTCACCACTAAGGAAGTAGGAAAAGGTACTGGCCTAGGTCTTTCCATCACCTTTGAGATTATCTCGGCCCACGATGGTACCATTAGCGTAAGCAGTAAAGAAGGGAAAGGTACCTGTTTCGAAATCACCTTACCACAGCTGCTCTAATCCAGTCCCCAGAACTTGAGTATACCGCCGGTATCTCCACTCACCAGCACTGATTCATCCGGTGAAAAAGTGACCGTTCGAACCTCCAGGCGATGTCCGTCAAAGTCGCGTACAAACTCCCCGTCGGGTAGCGTGTATAAGCGTAGATCACCATCGCGGCTACCAGTGGCCACGTAGGCGCCACTATTAGCAATGGTCAGGGCGGTAATATTATCTGAATGGGTGACATCAAAGCTCTCTACCAGCTCACCATCCCAGGTCCACAAGCGTACTTTATTGTCTCTGCTACCAGTGAGTAGCCACTGCTGGTCCAGATCAAGGCTAACGCAGTAGACTTCATCCGCGTGGGGCAGTTCTACTATTTTTTCACCATCTATAGACCACAAAACCGCAGTTTTGTCCTGACTTCCAGTGAAGACATATTCACCCTTAGGTCCAAATTTTGCCTCGTAAACCGAATATTGGTGGGGAAATACCGCCAGGCGTTCCGGAACGGTAAAATCCCAGAGCTCAGCTCGATATTCGCCTCCTCGTTTACCGAAGAAGCTGATGAGGACCTGGCTAGGGTTAGTAGGGTGAAAGTCAACGTCCTTAATCAGGCTATTCTCAAACCCAAATCCCCCCAGGTATTGCAGGCTATCGTTGAGCAGCAGAATTTGATGATCCTGACTGACCGTAAAGACGTAGTTGTTTTCACTATCCGTAGCAACCGCCACCAATGGTCGGCCTTCCGCCTGGACGGTTTGTTCCCAGGTATCTGGCCCCGCAAATTTACTGATGTAGCGAATCTCCCGATCGTTGCTGGCCACTAGTACATCCTGGCCATCACTGGAATAGGTCACCGCATCTACACGTCCGGGTAATTGATAGCTCGTCACAGGTTGCAAATAATAGGTCCAGAGATTCAATACGGCGGCTAAAATCAAGATGGGCACTTGCCAAACCCAATCGCGCCAGCGCGTTACCACGTTTTCTTGCTTTACAAAAAGGTGCTGGAAACGTTTAAACAAGCGATGATCCAAGCCGAAGGACTTGTCACGTACGTACTTGATAATCATCGCATCTTGCACCTGCTGGCCGTGCAAAAGCTGCTCCAATTCCTGTTCCAGTTTTTGCCGCTCTTGCTTCTCCATATCTGGCTGGAATAAGCGATTGACGATCAGTGCCAGGTGGTGATCGTTCCACGCCAGAGAATCAATAGGTGGCAGGTTTTCTTGCAATGAGAGTACCTCATCCCAACGTTGGCGCATCCGCAGGCAGAATACCGGATAGTGCTCCTCCAACCAATCGACCAGAGCGGTTCGATAAGCTTCCGGAATCCGGTTTTCGGCCAGCCACGGCAATCGATTGAGCATTTCTAAATTGGCTAGCGTGCAGATCGGGCGCGCCTCCATCGCTTCCAACTCACGCCCTACTAATAAGGTCCATTCCCAGAAGGGAGCCGCGGGAATAGCACAGGCCGCAATCCAGCGCACCAAACTATCATCCACTCGCTGTTCGGCATCATAACTCAACAGGTAGGAATTGAGTACGGTGAACAGCATGTCTGTTTGTAAGCCTTCCGGCAAACGTAAGGGCGTTGCGGTAGCCGCAAATTGCTGTCGGAATTTCCGGTGCTTTGAAATATTTAGCGCCTCTAAAACACTTACGGCTTCCGCCAAACCTTGGGTATTAGCCGGTACAATACGGAATGACTCACTTAACTGCTCCTCGTGCCGCCCTAGGTTTTCACTCCACTCGGGCAGCAACAGCAAACGTTGACGCCAACGTGAGAATATTTTGGTCCAAGCCGCAAGTCTACCAGAGCGGTAGTCCAACATGCGCTGACCATCAGAGTAAATCAGTAAAGCACTCGAACCGTGGCGATGGCTCAAGGTTGCCAAAGATTGAAGCTGATGCACAGACTTCTCCCAGCATACGCGCGGGTCGCCAGAAAAGTAATAACGTTGGATGGGTGCTTCTTCCACAATGAGTTCATCAATCAGCAGCTCAAAGGTCTTACGGCGATGGTGATGGGTGCAGTTTAGATCAATCAGCAGAAGGAACTGTTGCTGTTTATGTATTTCCTGAAAAGCAAGCTGGATACTGCCCCCCTTGCGGATAGTGGACTCCACCGTCTCTTCTACGTCCAAGCGATTAGAAGAGTAGGCATCCCGCGCTTTGAAAGCGGCCAGGGCGCGATAAAAATAGCGATCAAGGCTCAAGCGGGGTTTACCAGGTATTCGCATCAACCAGTGGTAAGGTCCTTGCCGATTGGTGTAGGACAACATCACCTTGCGGCGGCGGTAGCGCAGCCACCAACCCAATAACAATAGTAAACCCGCCAAAACAATTAAGAAGACCGCCTTCTCTTTACTGAAACTACTGAAGCCCGGCTTTACCGTAAGGTATGTTCGGTCGCCCGTGGCTAAGGTTGTAGGGTGGTAACGAAACAGGGCGGTGTCTGGCTCTTCTTCCAATTGCTGAAATGGCATTGGGCCCAGCGTATCATTGTCTTCGCCAATCCTGGTACGTAAGTTCTGCATTTTCAACAGATCGCGCATACGTTCACGATCCGAACGCGGCACCTGCCGTCGGTCAATATTGACTGGAATCTGTGGATTTTGCAAATAAGCGGGCGGTGACTTTGGACCTAACTTGGGGAATCTTCCTACCTGCACTTCCACGTTTAGTTCGACACATTGGCGCTGTCGGCCGCAAAGTTCCAGGCGAATTTTTTCCGAGCCCATCTTGAGGCCCTTTACCGAGAATAGTAAAAACGGTTTGGAATACGTCAGTTGTACATCCGCTTTCCCTTGTTGTCGACTTTTACGTTTGATCTTCAAGTCTTCCCGACCCAAGGGGCCACCTAACTCTACCCTGATCAAATTTTCACGGGGCTGTTCGCTGTACTGGATGGGGATTCTGATATCCGGACGAAAATCTGTGTCATTCCACCAACGCCACGCAAAGACGGCCCCAACAAGCATCGCCAAAATAGCTAGGAGCCTAAAAGGATGGTGAATGGCAAAGGAACGTAGGCGAGGCCATAGCTGTAGCAAGCGTGCTCGCCAGCCTTCGAAAAAGCGTTGTGTCGCAATTTCCTGAATGCGCTCTTCGTGGGCAACTCGCTCAAGTTGATAAATCTCTAAGGCATCATCAAACACCTTGTAAAAACTGGCCTGCAATTGAGAGTTGTATCCCAATACTGGCGCCAATAGAAGCTTAAGTTCGTGCGGCTCAAATTCTGGCCGATCTTTGAGCAAATGCCAAACCCGCAAGTGTTGGTCTACCCCCACTTGGTGTCCTTGCCCTTCCCAAACCCGCAATAAAATGGAGAGAAAAGCTGCCGCCTCAAAGCTCGCTTTGGCCATGCTTAAATGAGTTGTTCTAATAAGGAGAGATCATCCTTATTCTTAGTCAAAACACCATAGGTACTCATAAGCAGTGATCGCTGACTTGCGGTCATGCTTTCTCCCAATTTATTGATGGGAAAGTTGATCCGCTGCAGCAGTAAGGCCCAATAGATCAACTCGGCGGTAGAAGGCTTTTTACTGAGTTCTTTCCGGCGAATTTTGAAAAAATGAGACACGATCAACTCCAATTCCTCTCTACTGATCTGTTCCGTTTTTTCACTTAAAATCTGTAATAACTGAGACTCTTCCGGAAACTCGATATGATGAAAGACGACCCGCCGCATAAAGGCGTCGGGCAAGCTTTTTTCCGAATTACTGGTAATGATAATGATTGGGCGTTTGGTGGGCTCACCTTCGTAGACCTTCGATACCTCTGGCACCTCAAAGCGTAGTTCCTCTAGCATGTATAGTAGGTCGTTTGGGAAATCTCGCGGGGCTTTATCAATCTCATCAATAAGCACCACCAAGCGAGACTTTCGCTGGATAGCTTCGCCTAATGCATTATAGCGAATAAAGCGTTTTTCCACCTCCTGCGTAGTGAGGGCCTGCTTGTTGTTTTGGTTATACTGGAAATGACCGAGCGCATCGTAAGTGTAGAACAGATCACGAGCGGTGGAGGTCGTCTGAGCGGTAAACAACAGGGGTTTCTCCAAACCAAAATAGTGCGCAATATGAAACGCCAGTTGGGTCTTACCCGTACCCGGTTCGCCCGTTAAGAGCAGCGGTTGCCCCAGTGACAAGGCCACATTGACCGCGTACTGCAGTGCTTCACTAGGATGATAGAGGGCTGGATTATTTAGGGTATCGCTTGGCTGAAAGTCCGGTAGCGGAGTGGGCTTGGCGTTATTATACAGGTAAAATGACATGAGGAAACTGGGCTTTGAGTTGTCGTTGAAAAACTATTTCTTGCAGGGCTTCCACGTGCATCATAGCGATGTCTGCACGTTCATCCCAATGGTCTTGTTGTTTGAGGACTTCACAAAACTGGTTGAGGACCTCCTGGATTTGGGTGGGGTTAGCAGCATTACTGACCTTGCGTAACCAGTGGGCAATATCATCAGCAGAGACGGGAGGATGATCCGTCAATAGCAATCCACCACTAGGCACTTCTTCCCGCACCAGCTTTTGTAAAGCTCGCGTGATCCGATGCTGCTCAATCGACATCTTCTCCGGAAAGTCCAAAACAAAGAAGAAGTAAAAAGCGGGTCCCTTCCCAGCTTGCTGTGGTCCAAAGGTCTGCACCAGCCATTCCAGGTAGGTCAATATTTCGTTATCCCAATAAGTGATATCAATGGTAAAGGCAAAAGTGAGCACCGCAAACGGCCATTCCTGTTGTACATCTCGGGCTAGCAGTGTATCCAAGCTGGTCTCCAGGCCATATTTCTGCAAGCGCTGCCCCAAATACCGTTTAAACATTTGCTTGCTAGCCGATACGAACAGCCCGCGGGGCAAGGGTTGAAAACAAAGGCGATCCAGCGGGTATTCCCCGATCCGGTGCCGTACTTGCTCGTAATCTACAATTTGATCCTTCTCTGCTTGTAAAGACTGCGCAATTTCATAAGCCAAACGCTCAGCAAAAGAAGAGGGGCGCTGTTCGGCGTGCCCCAGCAAGAAGAAAAACTGACTACTGCTATCGCGGTTAACCCGCAAAAACTCCACCGCCCGGCTAAAAGCTCGGTGGCGATCACAGTTGACCAAATCCAGCACACCAAGATCACGCAGCGGCAGATCAGCTACCGCCCGCGCCAGACCTGTTTCATCGCTCGACTGCCAGTGCAGATCACTGGCGTCCAGTTGGCCCAAAAGAAGAAGTAAGGAATGGTTGATCTCATGCTGTTGTTCCTCCCATTCGCTGGACTTAATCACCCCAGCGATGAACTGTTTGGTAGCCAGAGTGAATTGGCTATGCCGTACCAGTACGGCATCAGAGTAAAGGCTATCTTGATGTATAGCATCCGCCAAAACTTTCAAGGCATCTTCAGTCTTGCTTTTGGTCAAAAGCTTGCGGACCTTCTTTCTTAATTCATCTAGCATGCTAGGCGCGTGTTGGGTACAGGTGCATTGATTTCCAAATATAATAACTTGTTTGGAACGCTACAGATTGTCCGGCCTGAAATCAAGAGATTCTCGACCAACCCTTTAAATGCTTGTAATGCTGATCCAGATGAGCGGCCAGGCGGCGATAGTGTTCCTTTTCGAGTTTGGGATCATCATCTAAGATGCGATGGGCTATTTCGCGCGCAGTTTGAAGGATACGGCCATCCTGCGCTAAGTCAGCAATTTTTAAATTGAGAATACCACTTTGTTGGGTCCCCTCGATATTTCCAGGCCCGCGTAGGCGTAGGTCAGCTTCCGCAATTTCAAAACCATTACTAGTGCGGACCATGGTAGCGATCCGCTCGCGGCTTTCGTTGCTCAACTTAAAGCCAGACATCAATATGCAGTAGGATTGATCTGCACCCCGCCCCACTCTACCGCGTAGCTGGTGCAGCTGTGAAAGGCCAAAACGCTCTGTATTTTCGATGACCATCACACTGGCGTTGGGTACATTTACGCCTACCTCAATTACGGTAGTGGCTACCATAATTTGCGTAACGCCTTCTTTGAAACGCTGCATTTCATAATCCTTCACCTCGGGTTTCATTCGCCCGTGTACTACGCTGATCTGAAAATCCGGCTGCGGAAAATCATGTAGTAGCACCTCGTAACCCGCTTCCAGGGCTTGCAGATCCAGCTTTTCATTTTCCTCAATGAGTGGATACACTACATACACCTGCCGACCGATGGCAATCTGCTCTTTCATAAAACCAATTACGCGGCGGCGTTGGTGTTCTGTTTTGTGCAAGGTCTCCACAGGTTTACGGCCCGGTGGGAGCTCATCAATGACCGACACATCAAGGTCACCATATAAGGTCATGGCCAGTGTACGTGGAATGGGTGTGGCCGTCATGACCAAAATGTGCGGAGGATAGGGTGTATTCTTTTTCCACAGCTTGGCTCTTTGCTTTACGCCAAAGCGGTGTTGTTCATCGGTGATTGCCAGTCCCAGGTTTTTAAATACAACTGGCGGTTCTAGAATGGCATGCGTGCCTACCAGAATATCAATTTTGCCTGCAACCAACTCTTCCAACAGCGCTTTGCGCTTTTTGCCACGCACACTACCGGTGAGAAATCCAACTCTTAGATCCAGTCCTTCTACATATTCTTGGATACCATCGTAATGCTGCTGGGCCAAAATTTCGGTAGGCGCTAGCATACAAGCCTGGTAGCCATTGTCGATTGCCATGAGCATGCTCATGAGCCCTACCATGGTCTTGCCGCTTCCTACATCACCTTGTAGTAGGCGGTTCATTTGGATGGGCCGCCCCATATCTTGGCGAATTTCCCGCAGCACCCGTTTCTGCGCTCCGGTAAGCTCAAAGGGAATTTTATCGCGGTAGAAGGTATTGAAGTAATCTCCGATAGTGGGGAAGGCATAACCCTTGACGGCTCCTTTGCGCCGCTTTTTCAGCTGAATCAGGCGCAGCTGTAGAAGGAAAAGCTCTTCAAACTTCAGCCGATTACGAGCGGCCTTCAGCACCTCTGCCTTAGGCGGAAAGTGGATCGCTTTTAGCGCATCGAAACGGGATAGTAATCTTAATTTTTTAACGATATAGTCTGGCAAAATCTCCGGTACATCCGCAGGAATGAGCTTCTCGAAAACGGCCTGCATGAGGCGGCGCCGGACTTTGCTATCCAGTCCTTTGTTATTCAGCTTTTCAGTACTGGGATAAACGGGCGCAAAGGTTAAGGCTTCCTGCTGATTGCGGGTATCGGCTGCCTCCATTTCTGGATGCGAAATATTTAAACTTCCTCGAAAATCAGTCACCTTTCCGTAGACCACGTACTCTTTACCGACCACCAGATTTTTCTGTAGCCAGTGCACCCCCTTAAACCAAACCAGATCAATCTTGCCGGAAGAATCTCGTAAAACGGCTTGCAATCTCCTTTTGCGGCCCTCTCCTATCAGGTTGACCCTACGGAGAATACCTTTAAGCTGTACCGCGCCACTATCGGGCATCAGTTCGCCGATGCGGTGAAACTGAGTTTTATCCACATACCGAAAGGGAAACTGAAACAAAAGATCGCCCAGGGTACGGATACCTAGCTCTTCGCGCAGGAGCTCTCCGCGGGCGGGGCCTACCCCTTTCAGATACTCGATGGCTTGCTGAAGCAATTGGCTCTGGCCGGCCTGCATAGCTAATAGAACTTAGAGATATGGTGATGTTGCAAAGTTAGAAAGATATAAGCAGCTCCAGCTACCCAACATTTCCTTAGATTGACAAAAATAAAAATCTATTTTGTTTTATTTTAAAATATTTCTTACATTTACTGTGAGCAAGAAAAAAGCACAGCTACAACAGGATTTATTTGAGTCCAGTTCAACTGTTTAATCAGCGTTTCTTTAACTGTTCGATCTGCTCCGGAGAATTACGAACGGCGTTCAGTGGTCAATATTCCCGCTTTTAGCTCAAACATAGGATTTTGTTGGCTTCAATGATCGTGTAATCATTGAAGATGTGAATCCCGTGCTTCAATTCGCGAGGCGAAATGAGGTGACGTTCCAGGACCAGGAGAGGGTGAGCTCTGACGATCGAATAGAAATTCGATGTCAGAATCCTGATATTCTACCTTAGTGGAATCGTCAGGACCCGCCGAAGGCGGTATGTCTCAAACATACCTCAGTCCCAACACCCACAATACTATCACTCCCTAACCTTCATCACCTTTGTCCTCAGCACCTCCTGCCCCTCTACTTTGAGCATTAGAAAGTACATTCCTGTTGCCCAAGTCTTCGTTTCAATGAATGAATTGCTGTTGTAGGCTGATTCTTGAAAAACAAGCTGCCCTACACTATTAAAAACGTCTAACTGGATGGGGAACATTTGCACCTCATCAGGCAGTGACAGCCTGAACTGATCCCGGACTGGATTTGGTACAACTCGTACATTGCCTATCTCTAGCGGCTCATCTGCAGAAAGGATTAAGGCGTTACAAGTTGCACTGAGCGTGTAAGGTGACCCAAAGAACCCCTCCCTATAGAGTAGCGTTTCTTCTGCTTCACTGTAGCAAAGGAATCCACAACCTGATTCAAAAGGTGCGTCAAGCCAAGCACCCAATAGTCCTAGATCAGCACTGCCAATGCCTTCTACCCAATCCGTCTGGTTATCAAAGTGGTAGGTTCTTCGCTCCGTACCATCTTCTAGCGTTGTTGTCCTAATCTCAATAAGTTCGGTTGGCCCCTCTCCGGTTTGGACAACATCACCAACGGAAACGGGAAACTCGTATAGCAGTTCCTCCTCACCTACTTCAGGCATAGTCAACAAACAGCGTTCTAGAACTTCAAATTCCTCTGGTCGAAAATTGATGTAATAGACGGTTCTGGCAACTGTGTCTTGCCGCAAGCCACCGTACAGGATGTAGGGATTATCATAATTCTCTTCAGTAATAGAGGTCTCGAACATATCATTACCAATGTAGTAGGTGCGCCTGGAGTAGTACCAATCTTCTCTGGAGTATACCTTCTTGTACTGGATTCCATTAACGAGCGTATCTCCGTCCAGACGATAAGAATAAGCAGTAGTCTCGCCACCCTCTGATCCCGGCGGATCACCAGCTCCCTGAAAACTAAAGTCTTGCCAACTTACGCCATCTTCTAGCGTGAAAGGAACATAATCCTGCGCAGGGAGCAGCATCGGACTAAAAATCAGTAGTAGAAAGTAGTAGTGCTTAGAACTCATTTTTCGAGCGCGTTTATTAGTTGATCATTAAATATACAACTTCGATCAGTTGAGTCACCTGTCCATAAGTTGATATTATTTAGCCTGTCAACAGACAAAACAGTACCTTCAAGCTAGACAACCACCGAACTATGCCACTACTCGCTACGATCATTATTGCGCTTGTTGCGCTCTTCCACCTCTATATCCTTTACTTCGAAATGTTTGCTTGGGAGAGCAGGGGACCGAAAGTGTTTCGGCAATTTCCGAAGGAAATGTTTCCTAAAACCAAAGCCATGGCCGCTAATCAAGGACTGTACAATGGGTTCCTAGCCGCAGGCTTGATTTGGTCCTTACTCATCAAAAATGAGACCTGGCAGCAGAATGTAGCGCTCTTCTTTCTAGGCTGCGTAGCTGTCGCCGGTATATTTGGTGCGGCCACTGCTTCCAAGCGGATCTTGTATGTTCAGGCCCTACCTGCACTTCTTGGCATCGCGGTTCTCCTGTTTATGGGTTAGTGCCATGTACGGAACCTACTACTTTGGTAATTGATTCAAGAGCCATTCCCGTTCTGTTAGTGGCTGTAGAGCAAGCAATTCTGCTTGAAGCTGCTGTACTGCCGCCCGTTCATACGAATTTAGTCGTACGAGTTTCCTGACAGCTTGTACAAAATTGAGGTAATTGTCTCGGTGGTAAGCCAACATTTTCTTCCGCCGCAAGAAGCGGCGCATGGCAGACAAGTGAGAGTCAAGCGCCTGAAAGGCCTGTTGTTCATAATAAACTTTAAGGAGCAGGGTCTTGGCAGCTAGGTTCAGTAAAACATCTCGGTAGTCGGCCTTTTGTAGGGCTACGA
The DNA here is from genome assembly GCA_038528965.1 of Bacteroidota bacterium. Lineage (GTDB taxonomy): Bacteria > Bacteroidota > Bacteroidia > Chitinophagales > Saprospiraceae > Lewinella. The sequence continues at coordinate 16,428 of JBCBEC010000018.1, forward strand.
TCGCTGCATCAAGATTGCCACGCGCATATTCCAGTTTTGCCAAATTGAATGAATAGGTCCCTAGTCGGTGGCCTGGTGTAAGATGGACTCGGTATTGTTCGAGAAAGCTCCCAACCCAATCAAATTGCTCTTGTTGTAGGCCCAGTGCTACGATATTGCGGTAGGCGAATCGCGATAGATAACCGTCTAGGGTAAGCAGCTCTTCGTCAAGTGCTTTTTGGTATAAGCTTAAAGCAGCTTTACCAAACGGTTGATCTCCATTGTTGTAACGACGGATGCTAAAATTAATAGCGAAAAGATAGACATCTCTACGCTCATCAGCAGGTAGCAGATGGCCATAGGTCTGTAATTGTTGACGTAAGGTAAAAAAGTGGTGTACTTCTTCTTTGTTGCGCAACATTTGATAGCAATTATAAAAGACGCCCAAGACCGGGTGTACCGCCACCAGTTCTTCCGTCACAAAAGGAAGGAGTTGCTCTAGTACTCGCAAGTCATACTCCGTTTTAACCACCGCTTGGTGCGAGAGAAGTTCACAAGCCTCCTTCAATTTCATGATCAGAAAATAGGTATCCAGGGCTTCACTTTGCTCTTGTAAATGGAGGGTGGCTGTTCGATGTTGTTTACTGGCAAGTAAATTTTCTTCGCGAATTGAATCATGCCGATACTGATGATATCGAGCACTGCGATATCCTTCTTTATCTAGCAGTTTATGCACCTGACGCTGGCTCGTGCTGACGTGCCGCGCCAAATCTTTGTCTCGATAAATCCGACTTAGTCTAACCTGGTAGTCCAGGCGATCCGACATTAGCTGAGCAACGACCAAGTACTTTTCCAGGCGTTTGAGCAACCAACTCATCACAAAGCGTAGCTGCTGTGCATCATAGTCTTGACCAGGGAAAAGTTGCTTAAAGGCCGCTTCCATGTCAAGCTGTCCTTCTGTTGCGACAATCAACTCCAATAATTGCAGTACATCCTCCCGCTGATTGAAGTAAGGGGAACGCAAAAACTTGCGCACCTCACGCAATTCATAAGGACTAAAACTTAAACACAGTTCTACGAGGTGGCTATTTTTCACTCAGATGAAATATATTCATTTTATAAGAATACACTTTATTAAACGTAATAGCTGATAATACAGCATTTAAATCGCAAAATATAATTTATAAATTATAAAAATTGTCATTGCTCTAGCGAGCCGAATAATTCATCTTGCAGACAACTTAATCCACAAGAACCATGAATTATCGTTGCGTCCCCTTTATCTGCTTCTTGCTCACCTTTCTACTATTTGGATTTTCTGGTCAGACTCAAGGCTGGGAATATACTTATCCCAATACCGCCTTTAGTGTCAGCCTACCCGGATTAACAATTGATCCCGATGGAAATTTTGTTGGCGTTACCAATCTTAGAGAAGAAAATGACCGGTGGCTACAAATCGTAAAGACAACACCCAACGGTGAGTTACTTTGGAATCAAGAAGTACATCCTCCCCCACAGATTACGGCCTATCGCTACTACGGCATCACTAACGACCAGGATGGGGGCTATCTCATTTGCGGACGACAAACGCCCGTCGAAGGAGGACTAGACGGGTTCCTGCTTAAAGTCAGCAACGAGGGGGAAGTACTCTGGCGGTACGTCTTTCCACAAACTACCTTCCTTAAAGGAATTACTGTCCTCAGCAATGGTGACTACCTACTCTGCGGAACCGGAGAAAACTTCAACCTACCTACGGTGCTTCGGGTAGATCGAGACGGAAACGTCATTTGGGAACACCAATACAGTTACTCCCCAGATAATCCTGCCTACGATTATGCGCATAAGGTGCTAACGTTGTCCAACAACAACATTCTAGTGCTGCTTTCGCAAAACGGTACAGTTGAACTGTGGGAGTACGACCTAGAAGGAACTCTCCTTAATCAACAGGCCCTGGACAATCCCAACGATTATTACCTTTCTGCTTGCAATTTGGCCATTGGTCCCAACGCAGAGATTGTGGTAGCCGCCCGTCAGATCAGGCTCATCACTGGCACCGTTAATCGCCCGTTTTACAGTACCATGCTCTGGAAGCTCAACGCAGAACGGGAATTGGTGTGGTTGGATAGCACGACATCAACTACCAGTTTCCAAAATATTGAAAACGTCAGTATTAGCCATCAAGGCGAAATCTACCTTGCTCGCTATGCACAAGTTGAAAAACGCGCGTCCTCGGGGGAACTTCTCTGCCGTATTAACGCCAATAACACTCGCCCTTGGCAGGAAACTTACGTCCGTGCTGTATCTGATGGTGGTGCCGTCATTGCTGCCGGCCACGGCTTGGGTCTTCCAGGGCAGAGCGTCCTAAGTCTCAATCGGATGAACACCAATTGTGAAGCCGCACAGGAAATGATCCGCGGCACTGCCTTCCTCAATTTGGGGGATGATTGTGACGACCTGCTCGCCGGAGCTACGCTACCGCAATGGCTCATCGAACTCAATACTGGTGAGGTATCATATTTTGACTTCACAGATAGCAGCGGACAGTATCAATTCCTGCTCAGTCCAGACGATTATGAAGTCTACCTCCACCCTCCCGTCGACTACTGGCAGAGTTGTAGTACTGGTATCCCAATAGCGGTAAGTGCAGGCGACACCATTATTCAGGATGTCCACACGCAAATTACGGAAGAATGTCCCTACCCCATCGTAGACTTAGGGATAGGCTCATTGCGCCCTTGTGAAGAACGCCCCTTACTAATTAGCTACGGCAACTTTGGCACAACTGATCTAGACACCGCCTTCCTACAACTATATCTCAACCCAGATCTTAGCATTGCCTCTGCCAGTCTGCCCTACACCAGCATTGGCCAAGATAGCTTTCGGTTCGACTTGGGCACTCTACCCCCAAATAGTAGTGGGGAGTTTACACTACAGATACTGTCGGTTTGTGATCCAGACATATCAGGTACGACTACTTGCCTTTCGGCAGAAATATTCCCGAGAACAGACTGCGGTGACGGTGCCTGGAAAGGACCGATCATTACGGTAGAAGGAAGCTGCCGGGGAGATAGTATTGCGTTTGAATTAGCTAATATCGGCCTATCGGATATGACGGGCCCACAAGAATTGATCGTGATCGAAGATGATGTCATGTACTTGCAAACAGACTTTGAGCTCGATGCTGGCCAGTCTACGATCTACACCGTGCCGAATCAGGAGGCCGTATACGCCGCGCGAGCTGAACAAGTCGTGGGATACCCTTTCGGACCGTACGCTTATGATTTCGTCGCTTATTGCGATAATCCTGCGCTTAGTGTTACACCCAGCAACTTTTTCGGGCAGTTTCCTTATCTGGGTGACCTGCCTTATCGAGACACCGATTGTGTTCCTTTTGTGAACTCCTTCGATCCCAACCAGAAAACCACCGAACCGCAAGGTTTTGGTAGAGGACACTACATCGAACCCAATACGCCGCTCGAGTACCGTATTGATTTTCAGAACACCGGAACGGATACCGCCTACAATGTAGTATTACGAGATACTTTGTCCCCATATCTCGATGTGCGCCAATTACAGTTAGGTCCAGCTACACATCATTACGAATTGAGCATTGAGTCTGGCAACATTTTGGTATTCTCCTTTGCCAATATCAATTTACTGGATAGCATCTCTAACGAAGCCTTATCCCAAGGCTTTGCCACCTACAGTATTACTCCACTAAGCAACACTCCAGATGGCACAGTCATTGAAAACAGGGCCGGTATCTACTTCGATTTTAATCCCCCTATTATCACTAACACGGTGTGGCATACCATACAAAGGGATTTTCTTGTGGTGGAGGTTGCAGAGGCCTGGCGTGAAAGTCTTGAAGTTGTCATCTATCCCAATCCTAGCTCCAGTGCGGGAACTTTAATGGTAAAGACGAATCATCCTGCCACCGCCACACTAACGCTATTCAATTCTCTTGGACAAGAACTCGCTCAGTTGCCGGTACAAGATCAGCAGATACAATTACCAACTTATCTAGCCGCTGGTTTTTATCCTTTCCAGCTGTGGGCTGGCGGGAAACTTCAAGGCTCAGGAAAGATAATCATTCAATAGCTCTACAGACTAAAATACAAGCTCCCGAGCTTAGCCTTGCCAAGTCTCGGGAGCATAAATTTTTAGACCTACTATTTATAATTTCTTAGATCTCTTCCAGCGTCCCCTGGAAGCTACCGGTCACAACCTTGTTATCAGCGGTAGTAAGATCCCATTCCAGTCGTACTTCGTTACCTACTAAATCAACGGTTACCGTTCCACTGGTAATGCTACCAATCGTCCCAGAAAGATTAGTAAAATCAAAGTTTTCAAAGGTACTGGCATCTACTAACGTAAACGCGTCCCGGATGTCTTCATAATTGTAAGTACCCGCTACCAGACCATTTTCATCATTGGTGTTTAAGTCGAGATAAATACCAGACCCAGTACCCGCCAAAAATCCACCAGGTGCGGTAACGTCACTAGAAGTGAGCGTTACATCCCAGTCAAAACTGCCGTTACCGTTAGGGCCAAATTCCTCAAGGAAGCCTTTCCCCAGGTCATAAGAAGTACCATCAATTACCAGGGTGTTATCAGCAGGCCCAGGATTATCATCATCGTCTTTGTTACAACCGGTACTGACTACTACCGCAAATGCGAGTAAGAGCACTAAAAAAGGTGTTAGATTCTTCATTGGTGTTTTAGTTATAAAGATTAGTTAGAGCCGACGTAACGATTAGGAATCGGCTCGTTAAAGAATACCATACCTGCCTTTATGATTGCGGATCATAAAAGGTAACCTGTAACCAGTAAGAAAATTGGAGAAAAGTGAGGGTCTGATTTCGACCGCATAGATAGTTAAGAGGAGTAGAAGTTGTTCTCTCTGGTTTAAGGTGCACTGCAAAGATACGAATTAAGTAGCGTTTACTCGCTTAGTAGAGGTTTCCATTTTGCTACTACTTCCGCATTGCGCCATGCGAGAATCGCCCCAAATTGTAGCAATACAAATTCACTCTGCCAGGGCCGTAAAAAAACGTAGTCATCTACTGCCAATGGGTACCGACCAGAGGCATTGAGCATACTCTGGTTGGTAGAGGCCCCAAAAAGCTTGTTCAGGCGAATATCGGGCGGATAACAATAGTCTGCCTTCCAGTAACCACCGTAGATGAAGTAAGAGGTGCTTAAATATGGCCAAAATAAACCCACCCATGGTGGCAACTTACCGATACCTGGTAGTCGGGTACCACCAGCTTGTTTCAATACGGGAGCCGCAATAAAGCATGCGGGTGTAAACGCCTGCAAAGGGTCAATATCAAAGGTTGTTGGCTTTAATAATGCTGAACCAATAGCGATCTCGTTTAAAGGTGTTGCACGGTTTTGGTGGAGATGAAAGCTGGGACTACCGGCACCGTTGAACGTCAAACCTTCTCGCCAAAGATCTTTGAATTGGGTTTGCACCAAATGCCGGAAGGTGCGATAACGTGCCATCGATTTTTCTACCAGTCGCCGAGGGCTACCCAAGAACACCGGCAATTTGACCACGTGCGGATCATACCCCATGAAACCACTCCATTCCAGGGCTCGCGGATGAGCACGAATGAGCGCTAAGGCTTGTACCAAATCATCTTCTCCCCGAAAACCGCCCCGGTATAAACCCACATCTATTTCCAAGTTGACGTACAGTTTTTCCCCTAAGGTTTGAGCCAATTGCAAGTATTGTGCTAAACGCTCTGGCGTATCGATCAACCATTGAATTCGGTGTGGATGGTCGGTGGCGTTTTGGTAAAAATGTCGAGCAGAAGTCACGGGCATGGGCTTACCCAAAAGAACATCCAGTGGCTCAGCAGTTTCCTTCACCAATTGCAGCAGAAAAGGCTGGTGGAACACCATTAGTCGGTGAGTATCCAGGCGCTCCATTAGGTAGGCGAGCAAAGCCCGGCTGGGTAATGATTTGGCCACCAAGCGAATCTCTGTATTGCCTGCCAACTGTCGTTTGAGCAAATCAATATTTTGATCTAAGCGATCAAGGTCGATGATTGCATAAGGTAGGGTGCGATCTAATTGTTGTAGGCCTCGATTGAGATGCTGAAAATAGGAAACATCATTCTCCATTTGCTTCTGCTTGCGCCTGTTGTAGCTCTTTGATGATGGGCCAGATCAAAGCCGTTTCGTAGCCCCGCCCCTGCGCGTAGGTAGCAGCCTTGCTCCCCGACTCAAAAGCATTGTACTTGCGGCCGTAATCCACCAATTTCTTTTGGAGTATCTCGCGTAAGGTCTTTTGGTACGCTGCTTCCTCAATTTCCTCTAGCCCCTTTCGTTGGCAGTAAGCCGATATTTTCCGCAGTTTCAGTTCTCGTTTGATCCTTATCCTCCCCCACTTTTTAAGGCGAAATTTACCCCTCACGTAAGAGCGAGCAAAGCGTTCTTCATCCAGGAAACGTTCAATAATCAACTCTGCCATAATCTCCTCTAGGGTATCACCGTATACGCCCAGTTCAATTAGCTTGCTGCGCACCTCAGAATGGCAACGATCCTGGTAAGCACAGTAACGTTGCATTCGCTTGAGCGCATCGGCCTTGCTGAGGTATTTTTTCTGCATATATTTTTCTTACTTTTGATCGGCCAAGAGCGTTACTTTCACTATTCCGGCCCGTCCGTAAGTTGTCCCAATCTAAGTAATAAACACAATTGATGCTTTGCCTCGTTCAAAGCGTATCTCACTTTTAGTCTAATACTGTAGCTGTTGCTAAAGATTACATTTTACACCCATTAATACAAAACCAAACGTAATTATGGATTTTCTTGACTTGGAAAAACTCTCGGAACTCGCAACCACTTATGCACCAAAGGTAGTAGGCGCTATCCTGACGCTGATTATCGGTTTTTGGATTGTCGGCCGCATCACTGGTGCGCTTGATCGCACCATGGGTAAGCGGGGCGTAGACGAAACTATCCGCCCATTCCTACTATCGCTCGTTAGCGTAGGTTTGAAAGTGATGCTCTTGTTGGCGGTAGCCAGTATGTTCGGCATCGAAACCACCTCTTTTGTTGCCATCTTCAGTGCCTTAGCCTTTGCTATTGGCTTGGCGTTACAAGGTAGCCTGGGGCACTTTGCCAGCGGCGTATTACTGCTCACCTTCCGTCCTTACAAAGTGGGCGATTTAGTGACTGTTGGCGGCGGCGAAACCGGCGAAGTTGTGGGGATTCAAATCTTCAACACCGTACTCAAGACCCTGGACAATAAGCGTATCATCGTACCTAACGGAGTAGTGACGGGCAATATCATCACCAACATTTCTGGCCAAGGCATCATCGGGGTAGAGCTCACCTTTGGTATTGGCTACAATGATAGCATCGACAAAGCACGTGAGATCATCTTGCGCGTTGGGAAAGAATGCCCTTGGATATTGGAAGACCCCGCTCAAGGTGTAGTAGTAGGTGAACTGGCAGATAGCTCAGTCAACCTTAATACCCGCCCCTTCTGCAACAGTGAGCACTACTGGGATACCTTCTTCTACATGCAGGAAAACGTGAAGAAAGCCTTCGATGCTGATGGCATAAGCATTCCGTTCCCGCAGATGGATGTGCATTTGGATAAATAAGAAATTAGAAGGTAGAAATAGGAAGTGAAGGTCGGAAATGGGAAGTGGGAGGTCGGAGATAAAACTTAATTGCTTCCGATTTCCCACCTCCCACTTCCGATTTTTCTCTATCTACCATTTCGTATTTCCTACTTCTTACTTCTTATTTTTCTCCCTTCGGCTTGCGCCTTGCCATGCCGCTACGTATCTTTGCGTTCCGTTCAACAGCTGGGAATTTATTCAAGCTTAATATTGTTGTACGAACGGGCCTATAGCTCAGTTGGTTAGAGCACCGGACTCATCAAGGAAGCAAAAAGATGCTTCAAGGTGCCTCCCGTCGGAAACGCCGGGATGAGCAGGGGGTTAACTCAGGGAAACCTAAATCTAAGAACACTTAGACATGGCAATCCTGAGCCAAGCCTAGTGAAGGTCATTCCACTGAACAGTGGAACGTAGCTAGGAAGGTGCAGAGACTAGAAGGTGAGGAGACCACCCAATAAGCCTTCCTCGAACGCCCCCCGCCTAAGTTTTGGTTAAATACTAAAATAAGGTGATGATATAGTCCTACCCCATGGCGAAAGCTGCGGAAGGTGAATCCGTAGGTCCTAGGTTCAAGTCCTAGTGGGCCCACAACTCAAAATTGCACTCCCTTGACTATCAACAAGTTAAGCGGAGTGCAATTTTATTCGTGGTCGTTTTGTGGCCGATTTGTCGCAAAAATTACCTAAAACGCCCTCTTATGGCCAAACGAAAAACACCTAACAAAAGCGGGAGCAATCCCCCGAAGAAGAGAACCCGCCGCAAACCAACTAAGAAGCGGGAACCTTTCAAGATGCCTATTTGGTCCTCTATCTTGATCCTTTCGATAATCATGGCTGCTATTTGCTGGATGGCTAAAGTCTATATTATGCTAGGCTTTATGAACTTCTTTTGTGTCAAACCAGCGGAACGGGACAAAGGTGTAGAGGTCGTATATGATGCAATAAACGCTTACCATAAAGCCACTGAGAGCGATTACTTCAAAGACAGGTTCTTAGACCTGGTTACAGATCGTGTCTACTGGTATAAAGCGCCGGAGAAGAGAAAAAGCCGCGTTCGATTTGGTAGTTCCTATGATTGCTTTTGCTTCACTAGCTATCCCAGGTATGATGAAAGCAACACCGACAACAATAACTATCAATTCACTTTCCAGGGATTCTATAGGTATCGGAATCCAACAGACAAACTGATAAAACAAGAGAGTGGAGCGGTTGAAGTTGTCCGGGCCAAAGTGAAGAAGGTAGACCCTTTCAATAATTATGAAGGCCGAAAACTGGGCTTTATCAATACACTATACAAAAGGTTCTTTGTGGTTGCCCTCGGCTTTTGGGTTGTGATCTTTGCCGTCTTTAGATGGATTCCAGGCGCTACGGTCGGCACCTTGATAGAAACAGTTGCACGGAAAATAATATAGGGCGCAAGCTCTCGCCCACGCCCTACCTGATAAAAGCAACTCGATTATTCGCGCTACCGCTCGTAGTTCCAGTAGATGGCCTCCAGTTTCTTACTGGCCTCCTCCATACCCTGACGGTCGCTGATTCTTTGCTCAAAGCCTTTAGCTACGTCGTAGTAGTATTGCATTTCTGGGCCGTTGCGCTGCTCGTCTAGCTCCTTGATACGCATATAGCAGTAGTAGTAGGCGCATTGCAGCTCGAAGTCTCGTTTTGCTCGATGCTTATGATAAGCAGATAGGCCGAAGTAGAGTAAAAAGACCACACCTAACACCGGCCAGGTGTACCGCTTCTTGCGCTTTGTCGTATTTCGTTTTTTCATTTTTTGGATTTTTTAAAAAGCACCCTACTTACCTACTTAGTTACTTAGTTTTCGCATAACTACACTGTTTATCAATGCTTTGCAAGCTCAAAAACTAAGTAGGATAAATTCGACTAAGTAAGTAGCTTGACCAGGTGTAAGCAGAAAACTAAGTAGGTAAGTAGGAACTAAGTAGGATAATTTTCGCCTATCCTACTTAGTGCAAACTCTTCTTTTTCAATACTTTACCTATCAACTAAGTAACTAAGTAGGATAAATTGAGGTAAAAACTTAGAAAATTGGTTTACTCGTCATCGAATAACCGCCGCACCCAGTAGCCCTTTTTCTGGTAGCCTCGCTCTTTGTCGTAGCGCTGCGATTGCTCAAAACCTAGTACCCGGAGTGCCTGGCCCACGTTCTTTAGGCTTAGTGTGGTCTTTACTCCCGTCTCGATGCTGGTGAGTATATCGGTAGCCGTCAGGAACACGGCCCCTTTAGTGTCTTTCTCCACTGATGCAAAGCTATCCTGGATCAACTCTCGTTCAACTGTTAGCACCTGATAGCGCTTATTTAGGCGCTCGTTCCGTTCGATCTCCTCACGGGTTAAATTGAACTTAAAGCCGCCTTTAAGCAGTGCTAAAGCCTGGCTATACACCTGGTCAATATCTACCTGATTGTAACCTTTGGGGCCGCCGTTGTCGTGGCGTATGCCGTTGGGCTTGATCTCCATTACCAACCAACGCACGGAACCGGTGGAATCAGTTAGAAATTCATCATTGTTCGTACTACCGAAAAAGGATGCCCGGCGCGGTAACCTGGTAGGCTTTCGATCATAGGGCAAACGCTCCTTTACATGATCTACGGACATGAGTGCTTTCACTACGTTTATGTCCTGTTTACGGAATTGCGAAAGCTCGTCCAGATTGATAATGAAGTTCTGACAAAGCGTTATTCTACCGTCCTTGTTCTGTACGTTGATTTGCTCCGTATAGTAGGGCTGGAGCTGCGGTGGACACAGGAACCGAATAAACGAGCTTTTGCCGTCGTTCTGGCCACCCTTTAAGACGAAACACTGCTTATTGAACGGGATCACCCGTAGCGCACCGGCCACCGTTCGGACTAGCATTTTCTTAAACTGGAGGTCGAACCATTCCCGTTCTTCTACCTCCACAAACTGGGCCAACTGATTGATATAATCGGGCTGGTCTTTATTCCATTGCGGGAGGCTACCAAAGTAAGCCTGGAACGGATCATATTGAGGCACAAAGGAAGATTTGAGCAAAGCAATCAAGGGCGTTTCCACACCATTAAAGCCCGCCTCGAATAGCTGGCAAATAAGATCGTTTTCGTTCAATTCCTCAAACTCGCCTTTACCTTTGTCGCTGCTCTCGATCTCGTTTGAAATGGTATTCAATCGCAGATCATAGCGCCGATCAACAAAATTACGGATGCGGACAAACTTAGGCCGGTTGCTGTCATCGCTTGGCGTTTGCTTCACACTTACTTCGCTTTTTGTTCGCGGATCTGGGCCGCCTTTCTTATCCTTTGCAATCATCCTTTGATAATTCCGTATTTGATCGTCGCTGAATTCTCTTTGTTTGGTCTGGTAAGCACTGACCACCGTTTTCCTGATCTCTGCCTCTCCAAAGTCGCCCTCTTCGTAAGTCAGGCACTCCGCCAGGGCGCGGGCCTCCCCTACTCCGTGCCGGACGAACTCCGCAGCGAGTGCAAACACCATATTGTTACGACCTGGTGCCAAGTCTTGCCGGTTGACCTTATCCTGACAGATACTCACCTTTTCATCTTCCGGCACCACACCGGACAATTGGCCATTGGGAGCCGCTGGGGCTGCGGTGGGCGCACCGATACCCGCTGAAAGCTCGAATGTCTGGCTTTGCTCATTGTGGTAAAATAGACCTCCCGGCACCCAGGTATAAAACCAGAGCCGGGCTAGGTTATTGGTACTGGTGTCGATGTGTGGCCACTCCTTCAGCCGGGCCGCTATTTCGCCAGCATTTAGCCCTTCCGCTTTCCATTCTTTCCGGCACTGCTTGTCGGTGGGGATGCCCAGTATTTCGGCAAAGGTGTTTGCGATACGCTGGTAGGCCTTCTTATGGTGGTCTTTATCACTATCCACCCACACCAGGAAGCGCAAGCCCTCGCCGCTAGGACTCATAAAGGCAGCGTACACAAACGGACTTTGGGAGAGCTTGGCCAGTGTTCCGGCCACGTCCTCCACACTATCAATATCGAAGCCCAGCAAAGGCAAGTATTCGGCGCAAGCCTCATTTTTGCGCTCTGTGAAGCGGCCCACGATGAAGGCCGGGCAATCGCGTTCCTTTCGCTGCTTGTAGGCTGTCGGGTCGCTGATCCGCAGCGCCCGCAGCTCGTCGGAGAACTGGCGAAAGGTTTTGTTCTTGTCGTCACGGATATAGGCCAACACCTCGCCGATGGTGCTGGCCCCTTTGGGCGTTGCATCCTGGAGGCATCCTTTAAAGAGCGTCACCGGTGCCGCCGCCCGTTGCTTTGTCTTATTATTAGTCATGGTCTAATTTTTCAAATTGGGAAAAGCCGCCCCCAGAGACGGGAGCGGATGAAGCGGGCCTATTTGCGGGTGCGCTTGTAGGCTTTCGGGTCGAAGCGGTTGCCGCCGTGCTTTTGGGCGTGGAACTCCTCTTTGCAACTGGTGGAGCAATACTTTTGCCATGCCACTTTTGGCTGATAGCTGGTACCGCAGTGCAAACAATCCTTAGCGGCCATCTTGGAGCCGCCGCCGCTCTTTGCTTCGTTACTAACGGTTGCGTTACTAACGCAAGCTTTGCCGCCTTGCTCTTGCGTAGCTGTTTTGAAGCCGATCCGCTGCCGGTGATGGTGCGCAAACGGGTTTGGGCCTTTATTGGCCAGGTACTCCAGGCAGCCTTTGCGAAGCTCCGCCACGGCCTCCGCAGTGGCTCCTGATCCTAAGTACATCTTTAGCACCTGGTTGGCCTTTAGCTGTAGTTCTTCCGCCAGGTGGTGGAAGTTTTCACCCTCCAGCTTTTCCGCTGCGGCCAGGTATTCCAAAATTCGCTTTTCGGCATCTTCCGGGCTCATGCTGCCAGCGCCGCCAGCAGTGCTTTGAATTGGTGGACGGGCGTTTAGCAGCACGCTCCGTTGTGAGGCTGGCAGTTCCTCAAAGCTGACCTCGTAGACAGGTTGTTGCAGCTCCCCCAGGTTGTACAGTTCAGAGACACCAGCCGGAAGCGGGGGAGCTGCGGTCCCTTCCTCAAAATTCCTGATCCCTGAGCGGACGAGCTGCTGATAGCGATTGCCCAGGGCGTGTAAAGCTGCGTTCATTACCGTATCCGAAAAATCGTACTGAGTAGGTAATATCCGTTCCTCGATGCCGGAGCCCTTGCGGTGTATTTCGTGGAGGACCACAGACAGAACGAACACAGCTAAACAGATCACCGTAAACCATGCCAACCCGCCGCCGTAAGCGCTCACTTTGCGGTCAAGATCGGCGCGAGCTGATGCGTTGAAATGCTGCACACTGTCTCGTTGCGCGGCGTATTCTTCACCGATGGCCGATAGGCTGCCTTTTCTCTCCTGGAGGATGGCAGATAGTTCACCGGCCTTTGCTTGCTCCAGCTCGGCGGCTTTGGTGTCTCTATCCGCCTCTAGCTGCTCGATAGCTGCGCGGATGCTCCGTTTCTTCGTGCCGTAGCCTTTGCCGGTGTTGCGCTCCAGGTTGTAGTATTTGCGGAGTTGCGCCCGCTGTACGTCGATCTGTGAGGCCGTGGCCACCCGCAGGGCTTCCGCTTGCACCTGGTAGCGCTGGACGATCTCCAGGCTATCCGCTCGATAAGTGGCCAGTACGTCGGCGCGGGCTGCCTGGGCAATACTATCCGCCGCCACTGTGGTCTGCTGCTCAGGCTCCGGGGCTACGTTCTCTACCAGGTCTTTAGAACCACCAAACGACAAAGCGCCGGAAGTGAACAACAAGCCCACACAAGCCGCCAGGATAAACACCGACATAGCCAAATCAAGGCCCGTAAAACGACGGTAGAGGATAGCCCGCACACTGTAGGGCGTGAACTTGCGCAAGCCCACCTCAATAAAGGTAGCACCAACGCCAGCGCCGACAGTGGCCACCGTAGCCGCATAAGCGGGCCACATTTGCACCAGGCTGCTAAAAATGATACTGTAAATGATACCGACCTCGGTAAGAGCGCTCACGATTTGCGCTAAAAAGCCTACTCGGTACAGTGTAGGCGTGAGGGTAGCGTAACGGTTGAAAAACCCGCTATCGCTTGGAAGCGTGAAAAAGGTTTTCATACCTTTATTCGATTTATGTTAATGAATCCCCCGTCAGTACTAGTCTTCCCGGACCGCTGGCGGGGTTATTAGTTCCTATCCTAAGTGCGTTTGACTATCTCTATTTATCAAATCGCAAACATCCACCTTTAGAGTTTCCGCAATTTCAAATAGAGTTGCTAGGTTCGGCTGCCTTGAATTAGTCACCCATCTGGAAACCGTTAATTCGCTTACATCCATTTCTCCAGCAAGCCACCTATTAGTAAGGTCTTTTTCTGCCAACACGATCTTAAGCCGGTTGAGTTTCTTCTTTTTGCTCATCACTTTTACTTTGTTTAACCACAATTATACAACAATCATTCATTTTAGGTTAATATTATTCCATTTTAGATACACCAAACTTGTAAGTTTATCCAAATTGGATTATATTTGTCCTATAATGATAAACAACATGAAAAGCGAAGTATTCCAAACAGCGTGGCAACTATTCCGGGAGAACATCTTTGAGAGCTTTGGCGAATGCCTCCGAGCGGCCTGGCAGCGGGCAAAATTGGTGGTACGCTTACGAGCTGGTTTGGCTTACTTCCGCTTCCGCAAGGCGAACGGAGAAATTCGGGAGGCAATCGGCACTCTCAACAGTTCGATATTCAGCTACCAGCCAAAGAGCAATGGCCAGCGCCGCCAACCTTCGCCAGTGGTAGTGCGCTATTGGGATGTAGAGCGCCGCGCTTTTCGTTCGCTGCGGATCATCAACTTCCTAGGATTCAATTAAACCGTAACTATATGATAGCCACATTCGTAAACCCAACAAATTTGCGTTCCTATGTATAAGAATCACACTACAAACCAGGAGTTACCAAAAAGCGGTCTAACTATCCTACCAGACGGACGGGTGCAGGTCATTTTTGACGGCATCAAAGCTGAACAAATTATAGACCTACCAAAGCACGTTTACAACCTCGTGCAAGAACTGTCTTTTTCGGAGCATGAGTTTACCCCATGCGGCAGAACTGGCCTGTTCTTCGTTCTGGAAGTAACAAAAGAGCTGGTGCCAGCTCCGGAACACTTTATTGAGTCCATCCGAAAGGCCGGATAGGTGCAAAACCACAGACTAGAAAAGCCGCCCGTTGCAGTACGGAGCGGCTTTTTTCGTTTATAGACCTCAAATAAGCCATTTTAAGACCTCCTAAGCGGTTTTGCCTATCAGTACAAGCAAAAACACAGATCGTTCGAATACGAAGAGCTTAAACGGGAATTAAAGAGGTTTTGCCTCTTTTCTCAAGCTCCAACAGCTAAAAGTGGCCAATTCTAGCCACTGAGAGCAAGAAATTAGGCTTTCCCAGTGGAGCCAAACCCACCTTCGCCACGCTCTGTTACCGGTAGCTTTTCGCACTCGATCCACTCCGCCAGGCGAGTAACTGGAGCAAAGACCAACTGGGCTACCCGTTCGCCGTCCTCGATGGTGTAGGAATCAGTAGATAGGTTGACCAGGACAACGCCTATTTCACCTCTATAGTCCGCGTCAATCGTTCCCGGAGCGTTTAGCACAGTAATCCCGTGTTTGTATGCCAGGCCGCTCCTGGGCCTTACCTGGGCCTCGTAGCCACTAGGGATAAAGAGCTTTAGGCCCGTAGGGATAAGCGCCCGACCTAAAGGCTCTAAGGTCACGGCACCGTCTGGCAGATGTGCCACCAGGTCAAGCCCGGCGCTCTCATGTGTGGCGTACTGGGGCAAAGGGTGTTGTTTTGGATGCACTACCGGCACCCGAATTTCATGCTTCTGCATTCTTCATTTGCTTTAGATAACGTTTGATAATTCGCCGTTCCTCCCGTTCGCGGAGTTCCTGGCGGAGTTCCTTCCAATTCTCGCGGCTCATAGCTCCCTGGATTGTCCGGTAGGATAAATCCAGCAGCTTGCCTATCTCTTTACTATTCAAGCCCAGACAGTATAGCCGGAATGCTTCTTTTGTCCATTCATTCATGCCAAAACGCACTTTTGAGGTTTTTTGAAAACTATCACCATGAAATCACCATTTTTAAACATTTTCACCACGGTTTTTCTACGCACTTTCAGCACCTCGATTTAACGCACTTTTAGACCTTCTTTTATCTCTTACCCCCCATACCCGGTTTAAACCTCCAGAGAGGGCCGCCGCAACGCCCAGGAGGGCAAAAACGCACTTTTCCGCCCCCTTTAGCTAACCTTTGCCGACAAGCAGTATGCTTTGAGCGCACTTTAGCAGGGCTTTTGATAGTCAGGTTTAAAAAATGGTGATTTCTTGTATAAATCGGCTAATTCGTGTAACGGCCTGAAAACAGCCAGTTTTTCAGGCTCCAGGAGGCACCGGCTCGCCCACCGCAGCTCCAGCGGCTCCGGGACGCTCATTTTCTGGTAAAGTGCTATCGGTAGCACTTTGGGGCAAATCTTCCCGTAGATACCGCTGTTTGTACCGCCATACCGTACCAGGCCAGCAGCCTAACAGCTCCGCGATCCGCGCAAGCGTGAGGTTTCCAGGTTCGTACAGATCAATGAAGCGTAAGTACTGGAGTTTCTCTTTTCGAAATCCGGGGGGCATAAACTGCCGCCGCCAGTTGTAGTAGGTGGTACGGGCAATGTCAAGTGCTTCACAAACATTCTCAATTGACAATGAATGATCGTTGCACAACCTAACGAACCTTTCCTTTTGGTGTTCTCGATGCATAGTCAACTATCTATTTGATTTGAATAATTCGGTTACGATCATCCGCGCCCGCTTGCTGGTGAACTCCTGAACGATCCCATCCGGGAGCGCCTGAGCTGTGAGCCTGTACACTCGATGTGTCAAAAAGTCAGGCGGGGCCGGATAGGTCAGGCTTTGAATAGTAGCTGATCTGGAACCTGTAGGAGTCCGCCAGTAGATCACCAGCTCATAAGTCGCAAAGGGTAACAGCTCCAGGAGCTGAAGCGCCGCCAGGTTTTCCGCTTGACGGGCGGCCCGTTTGCGAGCTGTACGCGCCAGGCCCGCCGCTCGATCACGGCAGCGCCTTGCCTTCGGGCCAAAGTGTTTTTGGGAGCAGTAGCGAGAACCTTTTTTCTGGCGGGAAATATCGCGCCCACAAATAGGGCAAAAAGTGCGCTCATTTTCGGGGGTGTCGGATCGGCCAAAATTTGTGGAAAATCGACCAAAATTTATTTCTCTCTTTTCCTTACTATCTAAACTAGTATTAGGCGACAATTTCACCCTACATTCTAACGGTGAAATCGTCGCCTTTTTATCTGCGGACAAACTCTCAAAAAAAGCGGTGAAATCGTCGCCCATTTTCTGCGGAGGTGCTGCGAGTTGAAGCCACTTATTTCCTACTGCAAAAAGTGCGTTCCATTTTGGACGATCTCCACCGTGCAGGGCGAAGAAACGGTACATCGCTTTTTTAGCTTTGTAGCGTACGTCCTTTGTGCTATTCTCCCACCGGTGGGCATTACTGAATTCCTCCAGTTTCTTCCGCTCTCGATTCGTTAGTTTTCCTTCCTCTATTGAACCATCATAAAAGACCACCTCTGCAAACGTGGCCAGAAGTTCTTTACCAAGCAAAAGCAACTTATCTACTTCCAACAGATCCGCCAGACGATGAATACCAAATCGGGATAAATACCGCATCTTCTTTGCCCGCAGCTCTACCCGTAGCACGTTGTCAGCTACCAACTCCGCCTGGGCCGATTTGCTGTAAATCTTCAAATCGTATTCGGTGCGCGTGAGGATATGCCCCAGCTTTGGCCGGTCGATATTCAGGCGGGTAAACTTCTTATCCGGCATACAAATGACACCGTTTATAAACTCCTCAGCCGGGCCGGGTAGCTCGATATTTACACCAAACTCTAGGCCACGTAATGCAGACCGGGCGGGGTCCACCTGGAAGCGTTCCCGCAGCTCATTAACGACCCGCTCCAGATCACTACGGGAGAAATCACCGGCATTGGTACCGCCCTGGTTATGGTAGCGGTGAAGGCTGCCGACGATCTCCAGATAAAAGGATTCCGGGCGCTCCCTCGATGGCCGTATTTTGAAGGCTAAGCCCTGGTAAGATGCAGCCAGGGTTTGCGGGATCACTTCGCCGGTGCTTTCGTCGATACGCGGGAAGTACTCCAGTAGCGGGCTATTACGCCAGGCGCTGGGCTGGAGGTATGAACATTCTATTTTGATCCCGTCGATCATTCAGTTATCTTTGTCAGGTGTCCGGGGCTGCGTTGCCGCCCTGGAATTGTCAACTATTATTCCAGGGTGTCCGGTCGGATGCCCTTTTTCTTTTCTCTATTTGATGAATTACTGTTCCTCGATGTGGTCCGCTAGATGGTCTAAGGACATCCGTAAAAGCGGCTCAATTTTGGGCCTGGCTTTGGGGTAGGAAATAAAGCCGTCTAGTATTAGCCCCACCCAGGCGCGGGCCATCGCGCCCAGGTGCCAGGCTACGCGGGGCTCACTAGCCGCCGGCTCCTGATCCAGATTTGTAAGCAGTTCTTTTATCTGCTCTAGTTTTTCCGTTTGTGCCCGGCCTGCCCTCGGCGGCCAGCACAAATACAAAGTTCTCTTAGCCTCTGCTATGTCCTGGTATGCGTTGTGAATAAGCGCCCGGTCTGATAGTGGTTTTTCCATGGACTACAGGCTTTGAAGTTCTTCGATTTGCTGGAGGAAGTGGCTAAGGGAATCTTTGTACTTCAAGAGGCGCGAATAGGACATTTCTAAGGAACTCCTTAAACGTGACCAAAGCGGCCCTTTAATCTGATCGTAACTTATAAGACCAGCTCCCCAAAGTCCTAAATAGCTTTGGGCTACTCCCTTTGCATGCCAGGCCACGAGCTGGTCAAACTCGCCGTCTGGCCGTTCCCACCCCATTAGGTCGAAATAGATAATCTGGAGGTAATAAATACAATCTGCTTTGTCAGCAGCATGGCCCGCAGAAGCGAACGCATCTAAGCAGGATTCTAGCAGCTCGATACGCTTAGTCAACTGCTCCATTTCCTTTTGAGAATGAATAGCAGCAACCATCCTTAGCGGCTTTTGATTTCCACCAAAGCGGCTTCTACTTCGTGGCGTTTGAAGTAGACCCGATTTCCAATCTTGTAAGCTTTTAGAATGCCCTTTTTGCGCCAGTCATTGACGGTCACCAGGGAGATAGAGAGCATTTCGGCCACTTGTCGGCGGGTAAGGTATTGGAGGGGCTCTACTGGTTGAAATTGCGTTTCTAAACGCTCTATTTTATCCTCGATCCCTCTAAAGAGAAGGAGTAATCTTTTACTTTCAAATTGCTCTAATTGTAAGACTTTCATTGCAGTAAATTTTGCTCACTGCAAACCTATCGGGGTTTTATCTAACCTCACTCAATTGGTTAACCGAACGACTAACCAAAAATCAACCTAATAGCTTTTCTACCTCTTCTATATTGCTGAGATACGCAGGAAACAAAGGGCTAGAATTGGCTTTTCTTACAGCTCTACAGAGTTTCCCCGCTCGATCCGCAGAACAACCGAGTAGCCTCCCCATCATCTTGTTATAGTCTTCCCTTGTACGATCATCTCGCATGACTTCCTCTAGCTCAAAAAAACCTAATTTGCTGAGCAATAATACCTTTACTGTCAGTGCTGTTTCCTCTTTTTTATTGACTAACTCATCTACATTGCGCTGCTCCATTCGCTTCTTGATGTTTTCAATTTCCTCGCCGAATTCATCCTTAGTTATGTACTCTAATTCTAATTCCTCCCATTTTGCGAGCTGATTATTTAGCCACATTAATCTACCTCTCGGATTTTCGATTCCTCTAGCCTTATACTCTACCTGCTTCTGAATCTTTATCAGGTCTTTAGTGTGACGGTAGATGTCGGCTAATTCCCGGCGATTTTCACTTTCAGCGTCATTTCCTCCCATAGCTGCCGATAATGCAACCGAATCATAGTTGAATAAAGGCCGTTCAATCATTGTTTCCCAACCTTGCAAATCCACATAAATCCCTTCTATATCCAGTTGTTCCTTAATCCAAATCAAACGCTCTGACAAATCGTCGAACAAACAAGCATTCTTCCAATTTGGGGTATTTCTCTTTTTGAATGGGTAAATCATATTAACCACTTGAACAGATTACTAAACAGGTTTCAAAGCGCTACCAACTTGCGCCCACTGGCGGGCCACAATACGTGCGTGTTCTTCCTTAGAAAGCTTGATATACTTAAGAAAGGCGGATTCGGTCCGGTGGCCGGTGATCTTCATAATGGAGATAGCAGGAATACCACTTTGGTAAGCGTTCGTAGCAAAGGAACGGCGGGCCGTGTGGGTAGTCACTAGCTCCCACTTTTTAAAGCGCTCACTGATGCGTTTGCCGCCCCTGGTGCCACCCTTAATAATTGGCGTAGTGATCCCCGCCAACTGGCTAACCTCTTTGATATAGTTATTCATCTTCTGGTTAGAAATTGCGGCGGGTAAATCACCGTCGTATTTGTCCAGGATAGCACGTACTACGCTATGTATGGGAATCACCACCTTTTCCGCTGTCTTAAACTGCTCGATGTGGATTAAATCGCCTTGGATATGCTCCCGCGAAATAGTGGTAAAATCAGAAAAGCGCAAGCCGGTCCAGGCTCCCACTAAAAACAAATCGCGTACTCGGTCCAGGCGCGGATTATCGGCAAGATCTAGCCGCTGGATAGCCTCCAGCTCCTCTACCGTCAAATAAATACTATCACTCTCCTCCTGGAGCTTACGGAAATAGCGCGACTGATACGTAAGGTTCGTATTGAGGCCGCGCCGGGTGGCTTCGCCCATGAAGGTTTTCACATTGGCTATCTGCTTACCTACGTAGTTGCGGGAATAGTCTTTGTCCTGAAGGAACGACGTAAAGTCATTGTAGAAATCCAGGTTCACGGTATCAAAGTCTAATGCAAAGCCGGTTTCCTTTACAAACTCCTGGAGGAGTGCAAAGCAACGCTCGAACTTTTGGATAGTGTTGCGGGCTGGTGGTCGTCCGGTGGTCGGTAAATTGCGGTTGGGCGCTTCCTCGATGAAAGCGGCCACAAACTGGAGAAAGGTTTTGCCCTCCGCTTTCACTCTGCCAGTGTATTCGTCCAGGTGTTGCCGGAAGTCCTCCCCCACTATCGGCAAGCGGGCCGCCAGCACCTCGGATGCCCAGCGGATAGCCTCCGCCTGTAGGTCATTCAGTAAATTATTGATCCGGTCCTTATTCGGCTCACTGGTGGTGTTACGTACCCGTTGGGTATGCTTGTTCCAGTGGGGCGGGCTGCACTTCAAGCCCGTTGAATACTTCACCTTTAGATTTCGGTGCCGGAATATTAGGTAAATGGGTTGCGGCTTATCAATATCCGCGCTCCGTAGGTTAAAACGAACCGTTGCCATTGGTTAGAATTGTGTGTTATTGTCAACTACTACCCAATATAAGGTTAATTTTTATGGTGGCCGGTTTGTGGCCGGTTTTTTCTTAACGTCTTTTTACTCTATTTATCCTCTCTTTACTATCGCAAAAATCATAACCCCCTGAAAACAGGCAAATTAAGATCAAAACTCTTTGTTTTACTGGGTTTACAAAGCAAACAGATAAAGTCAGTTATGGCCCTAGTGGGCCCACTAAAACAAAAGGGAAGCTCCGTACATACGGGCTTCCTTTTTTATTTTCTAGATATGCTAAGAGGCCTTACTCCCCCTTCGCCAAATCATCCAACTCCATCGTCGCCACCGCATCGCGCAGTTGCGTGGTGCGCATAGAAGTACTGGTCGCCGCTACCAGGAAACGATTGCCTACCAGAACACTTACCGTTGCTAATTCCTTAGCGGCATTGTAAGTTTCCAGGCTGGGGTAGTTCTCAATATAGCTGGTGCGTTGGAAGCCAGCACCCTCCGTCAGGTTAAGGTCTTTACCTAGCCAAGGGGTAACACCCGCAAGATTACTGCCAAATTTAGCGATATCAGTGATCGCAACGATGGTTGTTTTCTCTTCACCATATGTTGCCTGCGCTTTGGTTACCTCCAAGCCAGATAGTAGTGTCTTTGAAGCACCAGACTGGTTGAGCTTCTGAGATCCTAACTGATTGGCTAACTGACCGCGCAACCACTTCTCCCCTACCAAAACAGCATTGGGGTTGCCCATTTCGTTGCCCGCCGTAGTAGCGGTCGGTTCGGTAGCGTTTGAAGTATCATTTGCACTATCACTGCACGACCAGGTACAGCATAGCAATACGGCGAGAAACGCCATTACAAGACGTGGTGATTTCATAATAGTTCTTTGGTTTCTATTCTATTGAAACGCTATTGGCCTCAGCCAAATTTCGTGCGCTTTCATCTTCGGGCCGCAAGGTCGCAAAAAGCTTAGAATTATAGGCCTTACTGACGAATATCATTGAGTTACAGCCCATTTTTCGGCAACTTATGGAAAAGTCTGCCTTATGCAAATTCATCCAAATGACAGTATCCAGCAAGTACAGGATCGGTTTCAAGCCATCTTTCCCTTGCTGCAATTACGCTTTTACCGACTTGGTCATCAATTGAGAGCATCTTCCGATCAACGGGATGAGATTATAGATAGTAAACGCCAACTCAGCTCCATTAATGCACACTTCGAAGCTTGTGAAATTCGCGTTGATGCTCAAACAAAGGCCGGAGAATTAGAAATGGAGTTTGCCCGCCTGCTGGGCTTATACGTGCAGGTCGTTCGTAAGGCGGGAAAAGAATGGATACAAACCACCAATACCGACGAATGGACCCTCCAGCGCCAACAGGAAGTTGCGGCTCAAACGGAGGAGTTTTACCAGAACATTCGCCGTTAGGAAATTCCCCGAAAAGTACATTACTCACTGTTCAGACCTAACTGATAGCTAGGTCTTCAGTCCGCAGCCAAGGTACCTAATGCCAGTTCAATCATGTTCCGGAAGGAGGTTTGGCGTTCTTCAGACGTAGTACTTTCGCCCGTTACCAGCGAATCGCTCACGGTGAGAATAGATAGTGCATTAACGTTGAACTTCGCGGCGATGGTGTACAAGCCTGCCGTTTCCATCTCCACTGCTAAAACGCCATATTCGGCCCAGCGCTTGTACCCGTCAAAATCATCTTCGTAGAACTGATCAGATGTGAGGATGTTTCCGGCTTTTACTGGCATTCCCTTGTCTTCAGCATAACGTAAGGCACGGCGAAACAACTCAAAATTGGCCGTAGGGCTATAGGAAGCGTTTAAAAAGCGATTGGCGTTAATGCCGCTCGTGCTGGAAGCAGACATGGCCAGAATGACATCCCGTAACTTTATCGAAGCGCGATACGAACCGCAGGAACCTACTCGAATTAAATTCTTAACTCCGTATTCATTGATCAATTCGTGGCAATAAATCAAGGTGGATGGAACCCCCATTCCGGTGCCTTGCACCGATACCGGTACACCACAGTAGGTACCCGTATAACCCAGCATACCCCGAACCTCGTTGTACTGTTTAGGGTTATCCAAAAATTCTTCCGCTATCCATTTTGCGCGTAGCGGATCTCCCGGCAGCAAAACGGAAGGGGCCACCTCACCGGCCTTCGCTCCAATATGTACGCTCATGTTTTTGCGATCAAAATACGAAATACCCGATACGAAGTCGGAGATCGGAAAGGGGAGGTCGGAGATAGGGAGTAAGAATTAAGAATTGGGAAGTGGTTTACTGCCGACCTCCGCGCCCCTGCTTCCACCCAAACACTGACATAGATCACCCCTCGATTTGAGGTCTGTCATTTCATACTCCGGTTAATTCAGTGATTATTGTAAGCGTAGCAATATACCCACCGCCATGACCGATAAAAGACCACAACTCATTCTCATCACTGGCTTACCTGGTACGGGTAAGACGACTTTTGCCAGGGCACTGGCAGGAGAAATGGGACTACCGCATTTCAATACGGATAATACCCGCAAGGCCCTTAGCCTAAGAGGTAAATACGATGAGGCTACCAAAGCATCAGTGTACCAACATCTCTTGCAAAAAACCAAGGAACAGTTACAGAATGGTCAAAGTGTGGTGCTTGACGCTACTTTCTACACACCTGCCTTGCGGCAACCTTTCTTGGACTTGGGGCAAGAATTAGAAATCCCTATACGCTGGATTGAGTTGGAAGCGGCAGAGGAAGTTATCCGTACCAGAGTGGGCTTTAAGCGGCCGGATAGCGAAGCCGACTTCTCAGTCTATCTTAATCTAAAGAAGCAGTACTCCGGGCCAAGCTGCCCACACCTCACAATGCGGAGCGACGAACTACTCCTAGCCGACATGGTGCGAAGAGCAAAATCGTACCTCAGGCCTAGGAAAAATCGCTTTGTAGCTTCCTCCAAACTAGACTTCAGCTTTGCTGTCGTTTAACTTAATTTCTAAAGCGAAGTCATGACTCAAGAACAAATCAATCAATTACAACAGACGCTTGGAGTTAAACTAGGTCCAACTTCTTGTCTAAGTACACACATTTCTTGGGTTCTACTTTGCCCTGCGGTAGTGTATAAGATCCCCAAAGTAGTGCGCCTGCCCTATCTTGATTTTAGCACACTGGAGCAGCGTCAATTGTATTGCGACAATGAGGTAAAGTTGAACAACAGACTTACCGATGACGTGTATCTGGAAGTGATGCCCGTTTGGAGTGCTGGTGGCCAGATAGGTATCGAAGATATACCACCCGGCGCGAAGGTGCTCGATTATGCCGTTAAAATGAAGCGGCTTCCTCAAAATCGGCTCATGTGGGAGATGCTGCAGCGTCAGCAAGTCACTTCTCATCATATTGAGGCTTTGGCCAAACAAATAGCACACTTTCATTTGGCTCACGAGCCCATTCAACCTTCGCCTGATATTGAGCAAATGCAGACCGACTTTGCCGATTTGGCAAGTATTAAGCCTGCTATCAAAAAAATTCTTAGCCCAGCTGCCGCAGAACAGTTGGAAGAATGGATTTTCGCTGCCAATCACTTTCTTCAATCCCACCGAACTCGTATTCTTGAGCGTCATCAACTGGGGTACTACCGCGAACTACATGGTGACCTCCACTCCGAGAACATCTTCCTCCTGGAAGAGCCGGTAGTATTCGACTGCATCGCCTTCAACGAAGATTTCCGCCGTGATGATGTCCTCAATGAGTTGGCCTTCTTCTGTATGGATATGGACTTCCATCACCAAGCCCCCTTGGGCAATCGATTCCTGCTTAACTATCTGGAAGTTTTTCCATGCCTGGAAACGGAGGAAGACCAGGAGCTTTTTTTGTACTACAAGCTTTATCGGGCCAATGTCCGCTTAAAGGTCAACGCCCTCAAATGGCAACAAACGGAAAACTCTACCGAACGGGCATTGAGAACTAAGGTAGTCAAGGATTACTATTGGCTGATGCGTTCTTACGCAAAGATGGTTTTTACCTCCAAGAATAGTTTCGCCTAAAAAGTTTAAACCATAAGGCGGATTCTTACGTCAAACATACTATTCCACGCCTTCCCCAATCGGCCCACAAGAACAGATCTCCAGTGGGGTGGAAGCGTGCTCGGAGGAGGGTTGATAGTCAGGATAAATGTGCTTAAGCTGAATTGTATCTCCAGCTGCATTTACTACCTGCAATTGGTATCGAATAACAATTTCCGTACCCACTGGAGCGTGATAATAGTAGCGGCCAAAGAATCAATAATCCAGGAGTTGGCCCAGACTAATAAATGCTCATCGAGTGGATGAGGCACCATTGAATCCCAGGCATTGACTAGCGTGTCGATGAACTCAAAATAGTCGGCAATCGCCACATCGTGGGCTACTGTGACGAAGTGTTCATCATTAGCCAAAGGAGGAATGCTTGGAGCCTGCCAAGCCACAGTTTCCGGCAAGGGTTCATCTGGATGACAAGCATTAAAAAAAAGGAGGCACAACAGGGTGCAACAAACATAGAAAAAGACGATACTGGGCTTCAAGAGTTTCACTTTTGGTACACCTTAAATGTATTCCTGTTACCGGCCCTAGCGGAGTGACTAGAATCATAAATTCAAATGACAGATATTCCGACATTTTGAGCAGGAAGACCGCACATTAGGATTACAAAAAAGAAGATATGCTGTGTGGTTTATAATTGTCTTCACCATAATACTAGCGGTATTGACTTGGCTGTTAATCACTCCCCTGCAATTGCAGATTGACACTACCGTAAATCATTATCGCTTACAATGGAAGACAATTGGCTACGGACAATTAGTCGTTCGCCCGGCTGAGTTGGCAGTGCGCCTGAAAGTGCTGTTTTGGCAAAAAGAATGGCCACTGTTCCCCCCTAAATCTAAAACGGAGAAGGAGAAGCCTCAATCCAAACAAATCGAACCCAAAAAACAGCAATCCCAAAAAGCCAAAAGGCGTTCCTTCGCAAAGCTCAACTTCAGGTCCCTACTACACACGTTTGAGGTCAAACGTTTCCGACTTCACCTCGATACCGATGACTTCATTGTAAACAGCTATATCTTTCCCATTTTCTACCTGCTGCGGCGGGAAGATCGCGACCTGCAAATCAACTACAAGGGCGAAGCCCTGCTGCAGCTAGTAGTAGAAAATCGTTTGTACCGAATACTATTCGCATTCTTGCGATTTAGATAGTCCTTAACCCGAAAAAACAGAAATTATGGAAATGCAATTTGATCGTTTATTGAACCAGGTCACCACCTTTATTGAAAAGGAAGCGAAGACCGAAACTGTAATTGGTAAGCCCTTTAAACTGGGTAATTATGACTGTATTCCAGTGATTCGCCTAGGTATGGGCTTCGGCACGGGCGGCGGTGAAGGCGATGCACCTAAAACAGGCCACGGCGAAGGCGGTGGTGCCGGTGCGGGGATGGGTATTGAGCCGATTGGCTTCTTAGTTGCCCATAAAGACGAGATTTCTTTCGTTAGCACGAAGACGAACAGAGGTCTGGCAGCAGCCTTCGAAAAAGTTCCTGATCTGTTGACCAAGTATATGGATATGCAGAATAAGGCAGCCACCACAGAGGAGCCAGCACCTGTTGCTTAGTCTTAACCAATTGTAGTACCAGGTATCGGTCATAGACCTACCTGAAATAAGCGGGAAGTGAAAGCGTTATGCTTTTGCTTCCCGCCATTTTTTATGTAAAGACGCGTAGCCTACAGTTACTGCTTAACAAAAGTTTGACTCAACTACTGTTGTCGTGGGACTAAAATGATAGACGGTATTTGGAGCAGGATGGCTGTCTAAACTACCAGGAACTTCAGCAGAAAAGGAATCGCTAAAGGAAAGCGTCGGATCAGTAGGATCTCCTGACAAGTACCAATTAGAGGTGAATCTGGTGGAGAGGTCAAAATTCTGCGTCAGGTTTTGGTGAATAATATTTTGCCTACAGCAAATTAGTACCATCCAGCTAAAGTCATTAGCACGTATTCTGCAAAAACGAGCACGTAAATCATACTAGCTATTCAATAAACAGACTGTAGTTTTTAGGTTATTTTCGCCGCCAACGTGGCTCCCGCTTTTCTGCAAAAGCCCGGGCACCTTCCCAAAAATCATCACTATTGATCAGTTCATCAAATACAGTATGCTGTTCGGTTACGGCATCATCTGTGCTGGCCAAATGGGCAGTTTCGTTGAGTACACGCATGGTACAACGTACTCCTACCGGTGAAGCATCCGCTATTTGTTGGGCCAAAGTCAATGCTTTATACAGCACTTCTCCTGCTGGCAGTACATAGTTCACCAGACCAGCCTCCAGTGCTTCCGCAGCATCAATTAAGCGCCCAGTCAAGAGCATTTCCATGGCTTTTTTGGCACCAATTTGTCGCGTGAGGCGCTGAATACCACCCGCCCCAGCAAACAAGCCGACATTGACTTCTGGTAATCCCAGTTTTGCGTGATCTGCCGCAACAATGATATCACAGGCCAGGGCCATTTCCAGACCACCTCCTGCTGCGGTGCCATTAAGGGCTGCAATTATAGGCTTAACCCGTTGCGTCCTGCTCGTCAGGCCACCAAAACCAGTTTTAGAAATCCAAATCGGATTGCCTTTTGCCATATATTTGAGGTCGTTGCCGGTGCTGAAGGCTTGCTCACCTG
This sequence comes from Bacteroidota bacterium, assembly GCA_038528965.1. Classification (GTDB taxonomy): domain Bacteria; phylum Bacteroidota; class Bacteroidia; order Chitinophagales; family Saprospiraceae; genus Lewinella. The sequence goes on from JBCBEC010000018.1 coordinate 44,151, forward strand.
TCCCGGTGATTACCGCCACACGCAGCTCAGGATCGCGCTCATAGGCATTGAAGATGCCTTCCAATTCGTCGTTAGCCGGTGGATGGAGGGCATTTCGTACTTCGGGGCGATTGATGGTTATTAGGAGAATACGACCTCTGCGTTCCACGCTACAGAACTGGTACTTCTCTTTGAAGTTTATGATCTCTTTCGGTGCATACTTCGCCAATTGTTCGGGGGTAAAAGCAAAGCGATTGCTCTTTGGGTCAGCCTCTACATGAATGGTTTTCCCTATTGGATCTTCTGCCAATAACGCCTGGACCGTTTCCGTATCCGCCATAATAGTGGTGGCATAGAAGCGCTTGTCATTTGCTTTCAAACGTCCTACTACTATAGCCTTAACGGGAAACCCTTTAAAGTAATGGACAATGTACGAGTCTAGTATGGCCTCTCCATTAGGAGTCGGCTCGATTTCTAAATGAGATAAAGCATCCAGTTCCCGCTGTAATGCCACACTGCTCTGTGGTTTCCAATCCGCTACTGCTGCGGTGGAATAAATACCCACTGCCAATTTAGACATCCAACCGCCGTTCGCCAGCACCAGCCCACAGCTGCCCTGATCCTTACGCAAGCGGTCAACCAAAGCAGCAATGCCGTGCATGGAGTAGTTGTTGCCTGGACCACCAAAATAGGGCAAACCACCAGTTTGAGTGAGTGGACGGGGATCATCCGCTGCTAGCTGTAGGATATCCCGAGCCTCGTGCGTCACAATGGGAAAGCAACTGTAGAGATCCAGATACTGAAGGTCTGCCGAGGTTTTGCCTATTTGTGCCAAAGCCCCCTCCAACGCAAGCTTTAGTGCGGGAGAATATCCCAACTGGGGCCGCTCTAGTAGCACCCGCTCGCTCGTATGCGTGTAAGCATGTAAGTAAACCCACTTCTCCTGTGGTACTCCCAGTTCCTGGGCTTTACCAACGGTTGTCATTACCAGTGCAGCTGCTTGATTGACCCGATCTTTGGCAATCAAGCGCTTAGTATAGGGCGTGAGCAGTAAAGGGTTTCGGTCGCTAACGGCAGTAATCTCTTCGGTGGTGTAGGCCGCCCGATCCGTGGCTAAAGGGTTCTCAGCGGCTACGGCCGCCAGTTTACTGAAGGCCTGCCCCATTTCCTGAAGGTACTCTTCCTCGCTTTGTCCAGAGGCTGCCCGGCGAGCGTTTTCCATCAGCCCATAGTACTGCATCGGCAGTACCATTTGGTGAATAATCTCATGCCCGGTAATCAAGCGCCCAGCACTCATCCCACGATCTTCCAATTGTCCCCCTACCTGTTCTGACCAATTCATTTCCAGCTTCGCCTTGCTAATAGCTTTGATATTAGCCAACACCTCCGCTCCTACCAAAAGAACCATTTCTGACTCTCCCGCGAAAAGCTGTTCAGCGAACTCATTTACCAGACGTTGTGGTGTCTCACCGCCCACCTGTGAATACACTGCTCGTTTGGGCTCTAGCCCTACCCGTTTTGCAATAGCTCTCGGAAAATTATCCGGTCCGCCCAGCTTTGAACGATAAGTGGGTGATGAATCAGCGAAAGTACGTACGGCAACCACCGTATCAACATGGGCTTTCCACCCTTCAACCCCAGCATCAACAAGTGCTTGGTTTACGGCTTTAGCCGCCAAATCTGTATTGGAAGAGGCCTGAGTTAAATCAGTAGGAACAGCTTCCGTGACTTGGCCTACGCCAATTAGGATGGGGGTATTGGGAGAGATGGGCATGGGGGTATTGGAATTAGAGTGAGAATTAGAGTGAGAATTAGAGTGAGAATTGGAATTAGCGTAAGAATTAAAGTTAAAATGAAAGTACAAGTGAATGTGATGCGATTTTGTGCAAGGCTTTCTCCGGCGGCCAAAGCCTCTGGCGAAGGACTCGTCGGACGTAGAAATTAGAGTGAGAATCATGGGGGAATTAAGCAAACTGGCTATACCCCATAGCATCTCCTCCCCCTTATACTATACACCGTACATTAACTACACCTTCTCAATCACCATCGCATAGCCTTGCCCTACTCCTACGCACATGGTGGCCAGGCCGTAGCGAGCATCTTTTTCGTGCAGTTCCAGTGCTAAGGAATGGCTGATCCGGGTACCGGAAACACCGAGGGGGTGACCGATGGCAATGGCACCACCATTGGGATTAATGCGTGGATCATTATCTGCTAATCCTAATTGGCGAGTGCAAGCCAGGCTTTGAGCAGCAAAGGCTTCGTTAAGTTCGATGACACCAAGATCGTCCAGACTCAGGCCTGCTTTGGCCAGGGCTTTTTGCGAGGCCTTGACCGGGCCAATACCCATAATACGAGGCTCGACGCCAACTACTGCTGAACTAAGGATGCGGGCCAGCGGCTTTAAGTCGTACTCTTTTACGGCATCTTCAGAAGCTACGATTACGGCAGCAGCACCGTCATTAAGTCCACTGGCGTTACCGGCAGTCACCGTACCTCCCTCTTTTCTAAAGGCGGGGCGCAAATTAGCCAGGGCCTCCAGTGAAGTGTCGTGGCGGATAAATTCATCCTGATCAAAATGTAGTGGTTCCTGTTTCCTGCGAGGGATATCAATTCCGACAATCTCCTTAGCCAATCGGCCATTCTTCTGCGCAGCGGAGGCTTTCATCTGCGACCAGTACGCAAATTGATCCTGGTCCTCCCGACTAATACGGTAGAGATCTACCAGGTTTTCAGCAGTATTACCCATTGGATCAATACCGTACATCTCCTTCATTTTTGGGTTAATGAAGCGCCAACCAAAGCTGGTGTCGTACACTTTTACATCACCTCCAAACGGTCGCGCAGATTTTGACATAGCCAATGGCCCACGCGTCATATGCTCTACCCCACCGCTGATGATGAGGTCAGCATCGCCGGCCTTAATAGCCCGATTTGCGTGCACAATGGTAGACATCCCGGAAGAGCAAAGTCGGTTGAGCGTTTCGCCCGGAACAGAATACGGAAGTCCGGCCAGCAGAAGGCTCATACGCGCCACATTACGATTGTCTTCACCTGCCTGATTGGCGCAGCCAATAATTACATCTTCGTAAGCATCCGTAGGAATAGCACTATTTCTTGCTACCAATTCGCGAATAACGTGGGCCAGTAAATCATCGGTACGAATGGGGGACAGCGTACCTCGGAACTTGCCGAAGGCCGTACGCAGGCCGTCTACAATAAAAGCTTCTTTCATGGTTAGGGAGTTGTTTTTAGTCCGCAGGACTTGTCTAAAGTGTCAACAACTAAAGACGAGCAAAGGTAATAGGAATGGTCTATTTGCTAAAAATCTTTTAGCGCAGAGCCACGCCACAATCCACACCTTGGAGTTGTGCAAGACGCTTGACAAAAGCAGATTTTGCGCCTATATTCCAGTTATAAGACAAAGATCTGGCCGTGAAACTTCACTTATGTAAGAACCACTACAGTTGATACTGTGTTTCGCTGTCAAAATTCGGTGAGAGGATTTCTGATTTGGTATCGCAAAATCCCGTAAAAATTTTAGCTGGCTTGGCTGTTTACAATCAATTCAGCTCCATGTAATTAAGGTTCGCTTTTTCTTCCCATGGCTATGCTCTTGCCTAATTCTTTTAGCGTTGTGTTGACCGGTGTGGTCATCCTCCTGTCAGTCGCCACTAGCAATTCTGCTCCTATCTATTCTTTTGGCTTGTTGCAGCAAGCTGTATTTCACATGATTAGAATTACGCCAGATTAATTCATCAATTCACCAAACCTTAGTGATAATGCAAGTAAAGTTTACACTCCTCGCCCTGACCATTCTGATGGCAGGTAGCCTCTACGCACAATTCCCCTGTATTAGTGGTGAAATCGGTCTCGCCCCTGGCAACGAAGCCAGTTTATGCAACTCCAATGGCGATAACATCATTCGTTTTCAATCTGAACCAGAGGGTGTTCCCCGCGCCTACGTGGTGGTGGATGCCAATGATGTAATTGTAAGCATTGGCTATGCATCCAGTATTGATTTCACAGGACTAAGCGGACCATTGTATGTATACGGTTTCACCCTGGTAGGGTCTATCACGGCAGAAGTTGGAGAAGTTCTAGGAGAGGTAGATTTAGCCTCCGGATGTTTCGAGCTCAGTAATAACTCGATTGAAATTTCCACCAATGGTGGTTTGGACGGTGGTAGCCTGAGTGGTGGCCCATTCAGTTTTTGTGTTACCAACCCCATGGATGACTTTCTCTTTGATGGGGCCATAACCCGAGTTGATGGTGTCGGCGCTACCCAACAGTGGGTCGTCACCAATGAAGAAGGAGAAATTTTGGGCCTTCCTGACGATTATCTTGATGTTAACTTTGGAACTGCGGGATTTGGCAACTGTTTGATCTACAACCTCTCTTTCGACGAAGTACCTGGCGGGCTGGCACTTGGCACCAACATTACCGATTTGACCGGGTGTTACGGCCTTTCCAATGCAGAACTGGTTCGCCGTAAGGACCCTACGGGCGGGACAATCATTGGTGGCCCATTCTCCTTATGTGTAGGTGACGGTATTCCTGATTTTATCAACCGCCCAATGATCCGCCGCGAAGGAGAGCGTGGTACACGCCGACAGTGGATTGTTACTGATGAAGAAGGTGTAATTCTGGCGCTACCGCTATTCTACGACCTTGTAGATTTCGATGGCGCGGGACCTGGTAATTGTCTCATTTGGTACATGCGTTACGAAGCTGGATTGCGGGGGCTAGAAATTGGAGAGAATATTGACGGGTTACGCGGCTGCTTTGGTTTATCAAACTCCATCCTCGTAGAACGTACCCAACTGGCCGCAGGTACGGTTGCTACGGCAGATGGCGAAACAAATATTGATGTAACAGTTAATGACGGGATTGATGACAATGTGGAGTTTGTCAGTACTGGTTCTAACGGTGGATCGTTTGCCCTTCTGGTCACTAATGAGCTAAACGAGATTGTTACAATCTCGTCTGACCTGACCATCAACTTTGAGGGAGCCGGGACCGGCGTGTGTCGCGTCTGGGGCCTTACCTATACCGGTAATATTATCGCGGAAGTTGGCGATAATGCTACTCAGGTGGCGATAACTGATGGTTGTGCCTCTTTAACGGAGACTTTTGTACGCGTTAACCGTACAGAGGGCTTTGGCACGCAGGTGCCCACAGCTAACTATACGGCGGAAAACCCAGTCAATATAGCACTGCGTTTATTTCCCAATCCAGTACAAGATCAGCTAAGTATTCGCTTGATGAATACCGTGGAGGGTGCTACCAATCTACAATTGCTGAACCTCAATGGACAACTCATACAGCAATACAGCTTTGGCGGAGCCTTCCAGCAGTCAACGCTAGACTTGAGTGCATTACCGGCGGGCACCTATTTCCTGCGAGCATTCAACGGAGCGGAAGTGATAACAGAAAGATTTGTTAAGCAGTAAATGCTCTTGACATAAATAGAGAAACCATCTTGTACCGAGGTGTGCAGGATGGTTTTTTACTTCCTAGTACCCAGTGTTCAAATGTCTATTGAATTATCTGACCTTTAGACTACCGGAGGCACCTTGGAGCACCAAAGTTTAACGAATCACATAAGCCTTGCGGCTTCCCTAAAACCGGATCACAAAGCGCGTCCAACCATCATCATCGGTACTGAGATTGAAATGGTAATCATGGCTCATTAGAATTTCTCGTACTAAGGTAAGGCCAATGCCCTGGCCGTTAGGTTTGGAGGTAAAGAATGGGGTAAAGATTTGTTCGGCTGCTTCGCTACTGAGTCCGGGGCCATCGTCAGCAACAATTAGCGTAAGAGGCTGGAGCTGTAATTCGATACGGACGGTGCCGTTTTGACCAACACTTTCCAGCGCATTCTTCAGAATATTGACCAGTGCTTGCTCCACTTGATGAGGATCGGCTTGGATAAAAAGATGCCTGCCAGATGATGTAAAATCGGTTACGGAAGCGCGTTCTAGTTGAATCTGTTGCTGTTGGGCTTGCGCCTGAAACAAACCGCTCACTTGATTGACCAATTGGACAAGATCCACTCGCTCAAAATGGGGCGCAGGTAGGCGAACAACATCCGCAAAATTGCGCATAAAAGTATTGAGGCGTTGATTGCGCTTCATGGCGATGGGTAAGCTCTCCTGCACATCCTTCACCCAGTTTTCATCCGCTTGATTTTCTGGTACCGTTAAAGTATCCAGCAAGGCATTAATGGCACCGATACTGTTATTTACCTCGTGGGCCATCATGCGAATCACTTTTCCGTACGCTCGTTTTTCTGCAGCCAAAATCTCTTGGGTTAGCGCTTCAACTTGCACAAATTTGCGGTGAAAACCACGGTCTACAAATGCACTGGCCTGTAGGCGAAAATGATTAGTACTATCCAGAGTGATTTGTTGGCGTTCGCCAATAGCAAGCACACGCGCCGCAGCTAATAGGGAATGAGTTTGTTGCTCCTCAGCATCCACAGCAGAAGGATCAAACCCCAACAGTTCGCATACCCAGGGATTAGCCTCCGTGATGGCTCCGTCGTGATCCATAATAAGGATACCGCTAGGAGAGGCATCAATTAATTTTTGGAGGAAATAGTGCTGCTCTTGCAGTTGGGTCCGTTCTTCCCGCAAGGTATCAATCATCGTATTGTAGGTATCCACTAAGGCGTCTACCTCAGGTGCTCCAGTTGCTCGAAACTTAACACTAAAATCCCGGTCCTGAAGCGCGCCCTTGCCGCTTTCCACCAACTCCAATGGTTTTTGGAAATGGCGATAAATACGGTAAGCACAGTAAAGACTGAATAAGGCTACCGGCTGGAGTAACATAAACCAGTAGTACGCTTCCTGAAAAAGGAAATAAGCCGCTAGCAGCAACAGCGCATGCCAGAGCACAACCAAAACCCAATAGTAGTAATTAAGGCGCATGCTCAATCCCAAATTTTTCTAAACGCCGATACAGGGCGCTCCGCGTAATACCCAGTGCCTTAGCAGCAGCGGTAATATTGTGTTCGTGCAGCGTAAGTGCGCGGCGGATAGCACGTACTTCCATCTCCTCTAGCGTGAGATCATCCGCCGGAGACCACGAACTGCTTTGTTCGCCGGCCTTGCTACCCAGGTGTCGAGAAAAGTCAGTGGCATCCAACTCTGGTGATTTGGACAATAAAACCGTACGCTCCACCACATTCTTTAGTTGGCGAATATTTCCCGGAAAGGACTGTCGTTTCAACCAATCTCGGGCGGCAACCGTCAAGCTTAGGCCACTTCGATTGTAGGTTTGCGCCAAGCGTTCCAAAAAGTGCTCCACTAGCAAAGGAATATCACTTGGACGTTCCCGCAAAGGGGGCAAATGCAAATTGATGAGATTGATCCGATAAAGCAAATCCTCACGAAACCGCCCTTGGCTAACCATCTCCTCCAGGGATTTATTGGTGGCAGAAAGCACTCGTACATCTACGCGCTGCTGTTTGCTACTACCCAATACCTCAAAGGTTTGCTCCTGTAGAACTCGTAAAAGCTTGACCTGATTGGCTGGGGGTAAATCACCAATTTCATCCAGGAAGATCGTTCCCCCATCTGCTAAAGCAAAGCGGCCTTTACGATCCGCTCGTGCATCCGTAAACGCCCCTTTTACGTGGCCAAACAACTCACTCTCAAACAAGCTTTCTGGTATCCCACCAAGGTTAACCTTTACGAAAGCAGCACTGCTTCGTTCACTCTCGGCGTGGATAGCTTCCGCAATCAGTTCTTTACCCGTACCACTCTCTCCAGTAATCAGGACACTAGCATTAGTAGGGGCTACTTGGCGGGCCATATCCAGCACTTCGCGCAAAGAAGGGTCCTCCCCTACTATATGATCAAACCCAGCGGCTCGTTCAGGACTAGCCTTACTGTTAGACAAACTCAAAATAGTGCGGATAGACTGTAGTAGCTGACGATTTTCCCAGGGCTTGGCGAGGAAATCCTGAGCCCCCAACTTCATCCCTTGTACAGCTAATTGTACGGTAGCCCAACCCGTCATGAGCACCACCGGCACCTTAGCATCTTGCGCACGAATCTGTTCTAAGAGACGCAATCCTTGCCGGCCCGAGGTATCCACGGTAAAGTTCATATCCAGAAGGATCAAGTCTGGCCTTAGCTCAGCTACCCGCTCCAGAGCCAGGGCTGGCAGCTGCACACTTTCCGAACGAAACCCCGCCCGGCGCATAACCACTCGCAGAGAGCCGCAAACCGCTTCGTCATCATCAATGATCAATATGAGTGGTTCCATGTGGGGAAGATAAGGGGTTTGTGAAAGGTAGAATTAGAATAAGAATGAGAATTAGGATTAGAATCAATGCCCAGCTCGGAAATGACCACATTCTGACTTTAATTCTAACCCTAATTCTAATTGATAGGCTTCATTTCAATCCCATCATCAATTTCGACTCGCTACTCCTCGTGCAGGGCCGCAGCTGGGTGGATACCCGCAGCCTGACGACTAGGCATAAAGGCGCAGGCGAATACTACGATGCTGATCAAGCCGAAGGTGGCGAGGATAGACCAATAGAAATTTTCGGATGGAATTTCCAGTACACCCAGCAATGGAAACTGAACCGCTAAGATGGCCGCCAGTAACATAGCAATAAACGCGACTAGAAATACCTCCAAAGTAAATTGGCTGGTAATTTCACTTTGAGATGCCCCTAATGCTCTACGTAGTCCGATCTCGGCTCGGCGCTTATTGATGTTGTAGAACAGTACCCCAAACAACCCCAAGGCAATATTGAGAATCAGGAAACCACAAATCGACAAACCAGCAATGAGTGGAATCCACGTACTGCGACTTTGGCGAACTCGTTGGGTTTCCAGTGAATGGATCACAAAATCACGGCGTTTGGTGACGCGAGCAATAGTCGTATTGAGCTCTTGCTCAAACTCAGCTGGTGTACCGGGACGCAGGCGAATTTGCATACTTCTTAAATCCGAATCGTGCAAGGGCGTTTGTAGGAAGGTCAGTGCCAACTCGGCCTCAAACTCATCGCGGTACTTGAAATGATCTACAACTCCGACAATCTTGCGTTCACCTCCAATTTGGATAACCGAGTCTACGATGGGCCGATCAGGGAAATACTCATCCACAAACATCTTGTTGACTACCGCTGCCGGGTATTTACCATTGAGGTCATTCTGATCGAACCAACGTCCGTCTACCAGATTCAGTTCTGCTACTTCCGCAAAGTTTTCATCCGTGGGATAGATGCACGTCCACACATGGAAGCCATTATCATCATTCGACCAGGACCACATCGAGCCCGAAAACGGAGCAATACCAGAGGTAAAGGCAGCGCCTTCTACTTCAGGGAATGACTCAATTTCACGCCGTAGTTGCTCTCTCATTTCCAGCTGTGCCACCGAGTCCATATCCTCCTCAATCGTTAGGTAAACCAACATTGATTCAGTCGTATTAAATCCAAGTGGCGACTGATAAATGCGTAAGTAGTGAATTGCGAAAGTGAAGACCGCAAAAAGAATCAGAAAGGCTACGAAAATCTCCAGTAGCATCAGCACATTGCTGCGCTTCTTATTCCATACTAAAGTGAGGATATGCTTGATCATAATTGGTTGCTTTTTAGGACATCAGCAATCTGCAAGCGCGATACTTTCCAGGCTGGTAAGAGGCCAGAAATGATGCCGAATAGTAAACAGATAATGAGGCTGTAGAGAAAGACCGTACCGTTGAAGCGCAAGGTCAGTTGGGGAAGTACCTGGCTGTCGTTGATCAAATAAAGCACCAGCATGGCTAGCAGCATTCCAATCACTCCACCAATGAAGGTGATGATGATATTCTCAAAAACAAACTGGTAGAGAATAGTACCCGAGTGGGCTCCGAACGCTTTACGAACGCCAATTTCTGCCTCCCGCTCCATAATCCGGCTCAGGTTCATATTGATCAAATTAAGCGTTGGCAAGAGCACGAAGAACAACAGTAAGATGCCAAAAACCAGTCGAATAATGGAGAGTGCCTTGGCGGGGTCATTCTGATCCACAATCATGCCGGCAAACATCTCCGCTGAGTCCATTGGAATGGTAGAAACGCGATTATAGTCTTCGGGGGTAGGATAAACTATGGCGGAAACCTTACTGGAAACTTCCTCCTTGATCAAAGGAATATCAGCCTTTTCGCTGGCCAGGAAGACACCAGCCATGTTACCATGAAAATCAGTGTCTTCCAACATACGCGCCTCCATGGTCGTTAAGGGAAGGAACGCTTCTGCAGCTACTAGAGGGGCTGTTGTACGGGCTTTTTCTACCAGTCCAATCACTTTATGCACGCGGCTACCTAATTCTATTTCCTGGCCCATGGCCTCCTCCGAACTGCCAAAATAGCGTTCGGCCAGATCAGTCGTAATGACAGCAACAGGACTAGCATCGCGGACATGACCTCCTGTGAAGGGATCACCTTCAACAAATTCAAAATCGAAGAGATTCCAGTACTCCTCATCGGCATAAAGCGCATCTATAGAAATCTTGCGATTGTCCAAAAAGACGTCATAATCGTGACCGCCACTGAAGAAGGTTTGGTTCGCACTGGTTTCCAAATCCGCGAGGTGCTTATTCAAAAAATCATAGCTAAATTGAGAAATGGAGGTGCTGGAAACATCTTCTCCAATAGTAAAAGTGGAGTCATACGCCATCGTACCATCCATGAGGGTTGAATCAATCGTCCAAACGGTATCAGGATTGGCCAACTCTAGCTTGAGTGACCCTAAAAACACCATCCGATCCTTCTCCGTCATGGGAGCATTTTTGCCAAATTCGGCATCGTAGAAGGCGGTGATCAACATCAGGATCAGCAGAGTAAAGCTGATGCCGAACAAACTGATCGCGGTAAAAAACTTATTTCGCCCAAGCACTTTGAGGGCAAGTTTTAGATAGTTTAATAACATGAGTCTGTGGATTTTGGGTGATTTATTGTACCTGGCTTCCGTCAAACAAGCGTACCAAACGGTGCGTGCGCTTGGCCATTCGTTCGTCGTGGGTTACCATTACGATAGTCGTACCGGCACTTTCATTCAAGCGCAGTAGAATATCCATCACCTCGTTGCCCATTACACTATCCAGATTACCGGTGGGCTCATCCGCCAAAATGATATCCGGACGGCCAACTATAGCACGGGCAATGGCCACCCGCTGCTTTTGTCCCCCAGATAACTGACTGGGAAAGTGGCGCATGCGATTTTTCAAGCCCACTTGCTCCAAAGCTTCCTCGGCCAGTCGACGGCGTTCTGCACTGCCTACTTTACGATAGAGCAAGGGGAGTTCCACATTATCCAGCACTGACAAGTCATTGATGAGGTGAAAGCTCTGAAAGATGAATCCCAAGTGCTGGTTACGGAAACGCGCAGTTGCTTTACTGTTGTAGTCGGCAATTTGCTGCCCGGCTACTTCAATCTGGCCTTCAGTCGGCTCATCGATCAAGCCCATAATATTGAGCAGCGTACTCTTACCACAGCCAGAAGGGCCCATGATGGATAGGAATTCACCTTGCCCTACGTTGAGGCTGATGTTGTTGAGTGCAAGCGTCTCAATAGTGTCGGTGCGGTAGACTTTGTTGATGTTTTGTAGCGTAAGCATATGTGGTTGATTTTATGTTTTTGATTTGTTTTTTGGCGTCGGGAGACGCCAAATGAGCTGCCTGCTAGTCAGGCAGCGTTAGCTGGCGGAGGCCAGCGTAGGCGATCCAGTAGGCGCGTTGGGTGGCGGCCCAGGTACGCGTGGCCTGGTCTTTTTCGCGTTGAGCAAGTGTTAGTTCGGACAAGGCGCTAGCGCCGAGGATATAGCTTTCGGTCGTAATGCGAAAGCGTTCGGCAGCCAGGTCTTGTTGACGATTTGCCAGCTCTAATTCTTGTTGGAGGCTTTGGAAATTGGTCAGCGTGTTCGCTACGATTTGCTCCAGCTCCAGTTGTTCGCGTTCAATGCGTTGAGAGGCAAAAGCTTGCTGTACTTGGGCTCGCTCCATCGTACGCTTACGGCGTCCACCATCCAAAATTGGCACACTGATTTGTAGTTGTAGAAAGGCCTCCGCCTGAGCATCCTGATAGATATCCATAAACTCTGTACTACTACGGGCTTGGCCACTGGCCGCAACGAGTTGTAGCGAAGGCGCGCCACTCCGACGAGCCTGGTCCATATCACGGCGAGCTTCCATCACTTCCCGGCTGAAGCGAACCCACTCCGGGCGATTAGCTAGCGCTTGTGACCAAGCCTCTTCATTTGTCAAGGACAAATCGACAATCTCTGTTGGAGCTTGCGCTACGAACAACTGGTCTTTGGCCGAAAGGCCCAAATAAGTAGCCACTGCAGCGGAAGCTTGCTGTACCGTCTGTTGTGCCCGCAATTGCCCCCGCTGGGCAGAAACCAATTCGAGTTCAAGCTGCAGCAGATCACGACGGCTAATTTTGCCCAAAGCGTAGCGTTCTTCCGCAATAGCGAATAAGCGCTCATTGGCGTAATAATTGGTATCCGCAATTCGGCTCTCCTGCCCGGCCAACAATAAATCAAAAAACAGTTGGGTGACTTCCTCGCGAATGAGTTCACAATTTAAACGAAAGTTGGCCTCCGCCTCCTCTACTCTAAGTGGCGCCAGCTGGCGGTCCCACTTGAAAGAATTGAAGGCGAAAATAGGCTGGATGATGCCGAAGCGGAAAGGGCGGCCGTTATACAGGCTAAAATCAGATTCAAAGTCGTCAAAACGCTGGAGGTTGCTACGCAGAAATAGTTGACCTCCCGTTTGTGGGATGATCTGTGTCAATTCTAGCGACAGTCCAGAGTTGTTGTTCTGCACGGATTCAAACCGTACCGTACCGTCGGGCTGCACTACTTCTGTGAAACTCTTAAGGTAGTTAGGTACGTTGGCGTCCAGATTCAATTGAGGGCGTAGATCAGCACGAAACACCTCGTAGTCCAAGCGGGCCACTTCTAGGTCGCGCTCTGCTTGCAGGTTACTCAAGGCTTGCTGCTCTGCCATCTCAACCAGGCTATTCAAGGTGATTGTATCGGCAAGTTGTGCTTGAAGGCTTCCAACCAGACAGCACCACAGACCTATGCAGGTAATAATTCTCATAATCCTAGTTGAGTTTTAGGCGATTGGTGTGTTCGTAATCACGGGTATCACTGATGATGATTTTGTCACCAACACTAAGCTCATTAGTGAGCAGTTCGATGTAATCGCCATTACTAATTCCGGTACGGACCTCTAGCAACTCAGCTTCACTACCGCGCACAGCAAAGAGTTTCTGGCGCAAGCCACCTTTAAATACAGGGCCTTGTTTCACTTTGAGCACATCGGCCTTACGATCGGTAACAATGAATACCTCCAAGCGCATATTCGGGCGAAGCTGCGGATGATCTGGTTTTTCGAGTGCTACCAGAAATTCGACTGTATTATTAGCTACTGCAGGTAGGATATTGGTGATCTGTCCAAGCAGTGTTTCATCATTCAGGCGTACGTTGACCGCCTGGCCTACCGTCACCCGATCCGCGTACCGATCGGAACAAGAGGCTTCAATTTGGAAGCTGCGCAGATCGGCAATCCGAACCAGGGGATTACCCTCCGGTACTTGCTCACCAATGTTCTCGTTCACCCAGGTTATTACCCCAGGGCCCGGTGCTCTGACCTCCGTTAGGTCGAGTTTATTCTCTAATTCTTGTAGTTCTTGTTCTTGGATATTTGCCTCCAGCACCACCTCACGTTTTCTTCCGGCGAGGCTGTTGCGGCGGTAGTTGAGTTCATTTTCCAGCTTGGCTTTCTCCAGTTCTAAAATCTGGAGGTTAGTCTCAGCTTGCTCCACTTCTTCGGCGGTAGCACCGCCAATTTTCCCTAAGCGCTGAGCATCGGTCAAGGCCGCTTCGGCGGCTGCTACTTGCAGTCCTTTGATCTCGTCATCGTACTCCAACTCTTTGAGATCACGATCTAATTCGAGTTGGAGTAAGTCGATCGAATTCTTACGTAAATCAAGTTGCCCGCGGCGAGCAGCTACATCTAATAATAAGAAGGATTTATCCAGTTCCAGTATTAGGTCTCCTCGCTCTACTTCGGTGCCACTCCTTAGATGAACCGTCTTGACTTGAGTGGCGATGGGGGCATTCAATTGTTGTTCGAAAGATGGGGTCACTGTTCCGGTGGCAGCTATCGTGCTCTCCAATGCGCCCCGCTCTATCGTAGCCATCCGAAAGTCTCTAGCCTTTGCGCTAGGACTTAACCAGCTGCGAAAGGCCCAAAAACCAAGCACCAGTAGCGCAATGACCACGGCAATTCGGAGCCAGTTACGGCGGCGGGTTTGGTTCAGTTGTTTTTCGTCTATCTCTCGGTCCATGTCCTGTGGCTTGTGTTCAATTCTATAAAGCCAAGGGATGTGCCAAAAAACGTCCACCTTGATAATCAGCTACTTACAAATAATAGCTTCGTGTAAGTGTTTGATATCGGACGGTGGGGTTGTGCGGAAATGGGAAGAGGAGGGCTTATTCCTCGCGTCGGGAGACGCGAGAAAACACGCGAGAGAACACGCAAGGGAACGCGCTTAGTGGAAGATGATGTGGAGGAGGATTAGCGATGCTAATAACCCCAGGCCTATTTGTCCAATACGCGGTGAATCGTATTGAAACAGCTGCTTTAGTGGCGTAAAGCCGCGAGCGGCACTAGGTATAGCTACTACCGTAAACGCCACCACGATAACCCAACCAGCCCGCACGAAGTAATTCATATCAGGGAAGAAATACTGGAAAATTAAATGTAGTGGGATGGTAGCCACAAATGCAATCAAGGCGGCACGATGATTTGGAAAGAGGAAAAAACCAGCGGTACAGATCAGTACCACTATGCCACAGTTAATGTAATAGCGCAGTTCGTTGAGCGTATGGGTGAAGGCCGCCTCGGGGTTTTCAAACTTAACGTAAAGCAACACCAGGCCCATGAGCACGCCGGTAAAGAAAGTCACCAGAATAGTATTGCGTCCCGCCCGAACGACTTGCTGATCGTTAGCTGATTTGTTGATATAGGTTTTGTAAATATCAATGGACCAAAGGGTAGCTAGAGAATTGAAAGTGGAATCTACGGTACTCATCAGAGAAGCAAACAAGGCGCAGAGGATGATCCCCTTCACCCCTACCGGTAAATAGGTTTTCACCAAATAGGGGAAAGCAAGATCTGGCTCCGCCAAGCCGTTCTCACCTAAAATTCCTACCAGCGCAATGCCTGGCACAACAATCAAAACAGCCATTACGTACTTCATCAGCCCCCCTACCATAAGACCAATCTGAGCTTGCTGGAGGTTTTGCGCAGCCAACGAACGCTGCATTACCGTTTGGTTGGCACACCAATAGTTGATATTGAGCAAGAACAAGCCAAAGATGTGAATCCAAGGGAGTTTTTCGTGATCAGCCGGAAGATGCAGGTGCATTAAGTCCGGCGTTTTCTCGTAGAGTTGGCCCCAACCCCCTAAGTGATGAATGGAGACGAATAGGACTACAAAACCTCCTGTAAGTAGAATCACAAACTGGATAATATCCGTTTTCACCACGGCACTTAATCCCCCTAAGTAGGTATAAACAGCAGAGAACAGCCCCAGAATAAAGATCAAAATACTGATGCGAATGATGCGGTTCTCATGTAAAATGCTCAGGTACTCCGCAAAGACCAAATCAGCAGCGTAAGCCCCCCAGAAAAGGGCTGCACCCAAGGTAATAGTACTAAAGAGCGCAATGTTTGCCGAGGTGTAAAGTAGACCAACTGTTTCACCCAAACGCTTTTTAATAAACTGTGTAATGGTGAGTACGCGTTCGCGCAAATACATGGGTACGAAGATGAAAGCCGCCATCAAAATACCCTGTATCGCATTGATTTCCAGACTAGCCTGCGCCAAACCATAGAGGTAGGCCGAGCCCATCATCCCCAAAAATTGATACCCATTGATATTGGTAGCGATGGTGGATAGCGCAATGGAGGGCCAACGCAGGTTGCGATCGCTCAGAAAGTACGTCTCCACACTAACATCCTTGCCACTGCGCCCGGAAAGGGCCGCTACGAAAATGAGTAAAAAGTACCCAAGAACAATGAGGAGATCTACCATGATAATTCTGCTGAGCTTTTGGTGAAAGTACAGTAAAATTGACAGTTGGTAAAACGCTTGCTCAGCCAAGGGTTGGCATCGTAGAATCGAAAAGAAGGCAACGGAGATGGATTAGCGCTTATGGAAAAAATGCGGCACCTTTACAGCGAATAGTAATACCCCATACCAATGATTGCCACCAAAGATGTACTGATTCACCGCGAGCTCAAGAAAGTGAGGACAGCAGGTCGTCAACTGATCAACTTATCCGACGCAGATATTGCTGAAATCCTAAATGAATTAGCAGCGCTAGCAGAAGCTGAAACCGATTTTCTGTTAGCTGCCAATCAGCAGGATCTAGACCGCATGGACCCACAGGACCCTAAATATGATCGCTTACTACTTAACCCAGAGCGCATCCATGGGATCGCTGCTGATTTACGTAAAGTGGCCGTACTGCCCTCTCCCCTAGGACGAACATTGGAGGAAGGCACACTTGATTCCGGCCTGCGCGTGCAGCGAGTAAGCGTTCCCTTGGGGGTCATTGGTATCATCTTCGAATCCCGGCCCAATGTAACTTTCGATGTCTTTGCCCTTTGTTTAAAATCAGGTAATGCCTCGGTTTTGAAAGGCAGCCGAGATGCTCACTATTCCAACGAGGCCATCCTTAAGTTGATTGGGGTAGTTCTGGAGCCGAGGGGGCTGACCAACTGTTGCTACCTCGCTCCAAGTGAAAGAGAAGCACTACCAATCATCCTCCAAGCGGATGAGTACATAGATGTCATTATTCCACGTGGCAGCCAGGGCCTTATTAATTTCGTTCGCGACAACGCTCGAGTGCCCGTTATTGAAACCGGAGCCGGCATCGTTCATACCTATGTAGATGCTAGTGCAGACTTGGCAAAAGCCCAAGCCATTATTACCAATGCGAAAGCCCGGCGGGTGAGTGTTTGTAATGCCCTTGATTGCTTACTCCTGCATCAATCGCAAGTAGCCGCTCTACCCAAGCTAATGGAGAATCTGGGGCAACAGCATAAATGTATCATCCACGCCGACGAAGCGGCTTACCAACAGCTAACTGGAAACTACCCCGAAGAACTGCTAAAAGAGGCTACAAACGACAGCTTCGGCACCGAGTTTCTGAGCATGCAATTAGCCGTAAAGGTGGTAGATAGTTTAGAAACCGCCTTGGACCATATTGCTCAGTACAGTTCACGTCACAGTGAAGCCATAATTGCCGAAGACAACAGTACTTGTGAAACATTCCTAAAGCAGGTAGATGCCGCCGTAGTCTACGCCAATACCACTACTGCCTTTACCGATGGGGCACAATTTGGGCTGGGTGCTGAAATTGGTATCAGCACGCAGAAGCTACATGCTCGTGGCCCTATGGCCCTGCGCGAATTGACTTCTTACAAATGGGTAGTGCGTGGAGACGGGCAGCTACGACAGTAAAAGCCAGTTGCCTCGTTTCCCCGAGTGAGCTTCAATATTACCGCTACAAAACAACTGAAAAATGAATGATCTGCTTATTGCTGATACGCCTAAGCACTATACCGACCTTTGTAACAAAAGCGAAGCAATAGGATTTTCAATGGCTTCCGATCTTCATATCGGTGCATTACTTAGAACGCTAATTGCCTCTAAGCCAAAGGCTAACTTACTAGAACTCGGAACGGGTGTTGGCCTATCCTTGGTTTGGATGATCGACGGTATGGATGCGGAATCACAGATCACCACAATTGATAATGATCCAGACCTCACTGCCATAGCAGAAGACTTCTTCGGTGACAACAAGCAAGTAGAAATTATCTGCACCGATGGAGCAGCCTGGCTGAAAGCTTACAAAGGGGAGTCTTTTGACTTAATCTTCGCAGATGCCTGGCCCGGCAAGTACTCGGATCTTGAGAAAACCCTGGACTTGGTGAAGGTGGGCGGTTACTACGTCATTGACGATATGCGTACTCAACCCAATTGGCCCGATGGTCACCAAGAAAAAGTGGATCAGCTCATCGCCTATCTGGACCAGCGAAAAGATTTTCATCTGACTAAAATGAATTGGTCTACGGGAATTATTATTGCTAGTAAGCGGTATTAGAGGGTAAGTAATTCTATCTCACACCTCACTTATGCAGCACATACTTTACTCTGAAAGGCTTCAACTCATTCCATTCTTACCTGAGGACAGCGTACTATTCCTGAACCTCAATACTAATCCCTTCGTAAGGCAGTTTCTATGGGATGATCAAATCATCGATGCCACAACGGCAGAAGCGATCATACAACAGAATAGTAAGCACTTTCAAGAAGATCGATATGGCTTGTGGAAGTTACTAATAGAAGGCAGCAATGAAGTAATTGGCTATACCGGCTTGTGGTACTTTTTCGACGAGCCTCAACCCCAACTGATTTATGCTTTACTTGAGCCTTACACGCAAAAAGGCTACGCCACCGAAGCTGCTACTCGGGTTATTTCTTACGCTTTCGCGGAATTGAATTTTCAGTATTTACTGGCTGCTATGGATGAGCCGCATCGGGCATCCCAAAAAGTAGCGAAACGCTTAGGGATGACCCTGCTGGACAAGCGAATAGAAGAAGGAAAATCAACAGTATTTTATCGAATTAATAAACGATAATCACTAATGCTTAAAACGCTGATTTTGGAAGATTTCGGGGGCGAAAAACAAGTGGCCCATCGAAAAAATTAAAACAATGGATATAAAACACAAATAACTGAATACCAATTTTTTAAATCTAAAAACTGGAATACCAGTCAAAAAGAAAAATCGAGTTATTTAATTTTTTCGATGGCGATTTGTACCCCCAATTTTTTCCACCTTAAAAACGCCTCACTTTTCATTCTCCAGTACCGTCAAACATTCCTTCAGCGCTTCCCGCCAGTGTGGAATAGATGTTTCAGTCACTGCCTTAATTTTAGCCTTATTTAAAACACTGAAGTGAGGGCGTTGGGCAGGTGTGGGATACTCATGACTTTCAATTGGACTGACCTGGCAATCCACATCAGCCAACTCGAAAATAGCTAAAGCGAAGTCGTACCAACTACATACTCCCTCATTGCTAAAATGGAAGATTCCCGCCAGGTCTTGTGCAGCGGTATGACCTCTTTCTATTTGCTCGATCATTTGCAGGCTTATACGGGCTAAATCCCGAGCGTAAGTCGGCGTTCCAATCTGATCAAAAACTACCCGCAACTGATCCCTTTCCTGCCCAAGGCGCAACATCGTTTTCACAAAATTGTGGCCAAAACTACTATAGACCCAAGAGGTACGGATAATGGTGGCCCCGGGTAAAGCAGCCTGTACCAGTTGATCACCTTTCAGCTTAGTAGATGCGTAGACCCCGGCGGGAGCTGTAGGGTCGTCCTCTCGTAGTGGACGGCCTATACCGGTAGCATAGACATAGTCGGTACTATAATGTAGGAGGTGGGTATTGGTAGAGCGACAGATGTTCGCCAGTTGCTCGGCCGCAGTTGCATTAACTGCCATAGCCAGCTCAGCCTCTTCTTCCGCTCGATCAACTGCAGTATAAGCCGCAGTATTCAAGCAGTAATCCGGTTGCAACTCGGTAATCAACGACCGCAACTGTTCGGTCTTGCAAATATCCAACTCATTGCGATCAGGTGCGTGAAATGCCCAGTCAGGATATTGCTGTTGCAAGCACAGCAGTTCTTGCCCTACTTGTCCGCCAGCGCCAGTAATTAGTATCTTGGGCATTGTGGTTTCTTTAATGAGCCCGCTTTATGCTTGGGCGCGTAAATTTATGCATCCAGCACTGCACCACAAAATCATCCATCGTATGCCCGCAGGTTACTCTGGTACGCCGCTCCTCAAAAAACTAGGAATCAAAGCTGGTTATTCGCTGCTCTTACTGCACCCCCCTGAGCACTATCTGGAATTGCTCGGCGAGTTACCCGAAAACTGCCAAGTTTTGGATAAAGCTACTTCCCAGAGCGCAGATTTTGTCCATCTCTTTTGCACCAGCCAAGAAGAATTGGCTATTTGGTCGACGGTGGCTAAGGACACCATAAAAAAGACTGGCATGCTGTGGGTGAGTTGGCCAAAAGGTAAGTCCAACATTTCTACCGACCTCAAAAGAGATCCTATTCGCGAGCACTTCCTCCAACTGGGGTTAGTTGATGTAAAAGTAGCTGCCGTTGATGACGATTGGAGTGGGCTAAAATTTGTGTACCGGGTGAAAGATCGCGACTAAGAAGCTGTTCCCAGAATATTCTTAAGCAGTGTAGCCGTTTCCATCTTTTTATCAAAGATAATTTCATCCTCCTCGTCTTCTTCCAAGGCGTCCTGAATTTCTTTCACCACCAAACGATTATTCACCGTCTGGTAATCCGCCTCATCGTATTTGTAAATACTCCACTGCCCCCACTGATATTCCAAGGCCGTCAGGTTTTCCACCCAATCTCCGGAATTCATATACGTTACGGCATGCCCATTACTCTGGATGGATCTCATTTGTGGCAGGTGGATGTGTCCACAAATCACGTAATCATACTTCTGCTCACCGGCCACCTCAATGGCGGTTTGCTCAAAATCGCTAATGAACCTTGCGGCTTGCTTTACCCGCTGCTTGAGATAGCCCGCCAAAGACATGGGGTCCCAACCTATCGCCGACCGAACCTTATTAATAAAACGGTTCAGCAGAATGAGATAGTCATAACTTTTACCACCAAGCTTTGCGATTAGGGGTGAGTAGCGTACAGAAAGATCAAAGATGTCGCCATGAAATATCCAAACGCGCTTATCCTTGAGTTGTAGGATCAACTTATCGCGCAAATGTATGTTACCTGTGGAGAAATCAGAATAGCGGCGCAGTAGATCATCGTGGTTGCCCGTAATGTAGTATACCTTTGTGCCTTTGGCGGCTAATTTCAGCACGCGCTGAATGACCCGCATGTGTTCTTTGGGAAAGTAACGCTTGCGAAACTGCCAAATATCAATGAAGTCGCCGTTGATGATGAGCGTCTTTGGTCTAATGCTCTTGAGATATTGTAGCAGTTCTTTTGCATGGCAACCATAAGTACCAAGATGGACGTCGGAGATTACGACAATATCTGGTTCGCGTTTCATGTTCAGGATCAATTATGATATGATAGTGCAAGTTGCTGTGATTGTGTGAAGTAGAGATGAAGCCGCCGTTATTTTAATCTGAAATTTGAAGTTCTTTTGTTTCCTCTATGGTCAAAATCGCTTACTCCCCCGTTTACAAGTACCGTTTACCCGATGGGCACCGTTTTCCCATGGTGAAATATGAGCTTCTGCCAGAGCAGTTGCTTTACGAGGGAACCGTCTCCGAAGACCAGTTTTTTTCTCCTGATCTCCTACCGGAAGAAGTGCTTCTCTGGACGCACACCAAGGAGTATTGGCACAAGCTGCTCCATCAAGAGCTGAGCCGTAAGGAAGAACGGGCCATTGGCTTTCCGCTACGTCCTGACCTCATTGAACGTGGGCGGCATATTGCGCAGGGTACTATCGACTGCGCGCGCTACGCAAGGGAGCACGGCGTCGCGTTAAATATAGCTGGAGGTACCCACCACGCCTTTGCCCATCGTGGTGAGGGTTTCTGTGTTTTTAATGATTTTGCCATTGCGGCCAACTTCTTATTACGGAATAAAGAGTCTGAACGTATTTTGATTGTCGATCTGGATGTGCACCAAGGCAACGGCACCGCCCACATCTTTCAAGACGAGCCGCGGGTCTTCACCTTTAGCATGCACGGTGAGCGCAACTACCCCTTGCGCAAGGAGCAATCCGATCTGGACATTGGCCTCCCCGACAAAACCAAAGGAGACGCCTACCTGAAGGCACTAGAATCTACCCTTCCTAAGCTCATCAAGGACCACCAACCCGATCTTATCTTCTACCTCTCTGGGGTGGATGTTTTGGAGAGTGATCGCCTTGGTCGGCTGAGTCTGAGTGTACAGGCGTGTAAGGAACGAGACCGCTTTGTCTTCAATGCCTGTAAGGCTGCCAACATTCCGGTGGCAGTGAGTATGGGGGGCGGTTATTCCAAAAAAATCGCCAATATCATTGAAGGGCACGCCAATACCTACCGGGTCGCCATTGATATTTTTGATTAAAAATCAACGCCAGAACATAGCCTCAAACATGGGAGAAAATAATACCACACTGATAAACGGACATGAGCACATTGCCTTTCGGCAAACAGAGCACTATTCCGCCGAAGAGATGCAGGAACGCGCTCAGTCTTACTTAGAATGGATTGACCATCGCCGTTCTATTCGCGACTTTTCCGACCGTCCCGTGCCTAAGAGTGTCATTGAAAACCTGATTCGTGCAGCATCAAGCGCGCCCTCCGGTGCTCATAAGCAACCATGGACCTTTTGCGCAATAGCCAACCCATTACTCAAACAGCAAATTCGAGTTGCTGCGGAAGCGGAAGAAAAGCTCAGCTACGAAAAACGGATGAGCGAACGCTGGAAAGAAGACCTGGCACCACTAGGGACAGATATGCACAAACCTTTTTTGGAAACCGCTCCCTGGCTCATCATTGTTTTCAAAAAGGCCTACGATGTGGATGAGGAAGGCAACCGTCACAACAATTACTACGTCAACGAATCGGTAGGTATTGCTTGTGGCTTCCTGATATCAGCCATTCATAATGCCGGATTGGTCACCTTGACTCACACGCCCAGTCCGATGAATTTTCTGGCTAAAATTCTCAATCGCCCCGCGAACGAAAGAGCATATATCCTCTTTCCGGTAGGCTACCCAGCGGAGGAAGCCTATGTACCCAATATCACGAGAAAGCCGCTGGAAGAGGTAAGCGAGTTTTATGAGTAAATTGGAAATAGGTTAGAAATTAGAAGGTAGAAATTAGCGAGGTGACGTAGCTTAAGCAGCACATCATTGGATACTTCCTCTTTTTGTTTAATAACGGATAAGAGAGAAGCATTATCCTCTACATCCGACTTCCTCTTCCGAATTTCCAATTTCCTACTTCCTATTCTAACTTCCTAAAAATATTGCCCAAGCCCCATGACAATCCCCCTACGGCCAAGGGGTTGGAGACCATAACCATAATCGATTCGTAGTACGGCTTGTCGTGCTTTATCGGAGATTAGGCGCAAGCCCAGACCGGAGAAGTACTTGACATTCTCGCCCCGAATCACATCACTGATTTGTCCACCGGGGTTGCGCCAACTCCCTACATCACTGAAGACTACACCTTGAACAGCTATCCAAGGATTTTGCCAAATTAAATGACGATATTCTACATTGAGAATCACCATAGCCGTTCCACGGTCTACTCGGTTTCCAGAACCTCGAATATTCACTCGGCTATCTACCACGAAGGGCGCGAAGGGCGTATCATTATTCGCCGCGTACCCCAGGTTGACTCTAGTTGCTAGCAAGCCTTTTTTGCCTACTGGACGATACCTACGGAATACCGCCCGGAATAGATAAAAAGGAGTAGTGTTGCGCTGAAAGACAAACTCACCAGATAAGCGCAAGTCATTGCCACTGGGCTGTAGCAAATCGTATAGTAAGCGTCGGCGTTGGTAGGCAATACGAGCCAACTGTTTTCTCTCCGTTCGCTGCGTCGGGCCTGGTACTTGCTCTAGATCTACCTTTTCGTAGTCTTCTACAAAGTAGGTAAAGCCTAGTTCCAGATCAGTTTCTGGATCAAAATGGTATCTCCAATTTGCGCCAGCATTGTGGTTATCGTAGAGGTAATCGACTTGTTGACTCCCAAAATAGAGCGGCTCTTGGCTAGCGTAGCGCTCTAGTTGAAATCCAAATCCCCACTGGTGCCGACGCCAGTAATCCTGGCGAAAGTTGAGTCGCCCACCAAGGCGTCCATCAATTTGGCGGGCAAGGGCAGTAAAGGTATTTCCCCTACCCTGCCAGTTATCATCCTGATACCCCAGTTCCCACCAAAAGTTATCCCGTAACCCTCCGAGAAGAGCTACGGGGTAACGGCTGACGCCTTCTTGTAGTACATAGTTTATTCGCACCCCATCCGGTAAGGTATCTATTAGGTAGGTAGCACTAATGATACCATTTCGGTTACTGAGGGCGCGTAGGTCATTCTCCACTCTTTGAATCTGTAAAGTATCACCCGGCTGCTGATCTAATAGACGATGAAGCGTGAAGGGCTGCGTTCGCTTCAAGCCACCGAAAGTGACATCCCTAATGACTAGTTGTGCTTGGACCAAACTAGAACAACTAGTCAGCAAGATGATACTCAGCAGAAGCCTCCAAATTGGAGGGGAGTCAGGTGTACTCATTAGTGGAGTTAGCGTGATGATGATCAGAAAACAGAGATCCGCACGCCAAGGTTTATAGTAGAAGCACTACCATTGGTCTGACGGATAAACTGGTTGCGAAACTGCGTATAAAGCAACTCTACTTCAAGCGCTGAAGTAATCTGGTATTTCGCACCCAATCCTGCCTGGTAAAAATAGTCAAAGTCCTCCTGCCAATAGGGTGAATAAGAGCCAATCGTGTAAAGTGTCGTCTTCGGGTTAGGAAAAAAACTGAAGATTGCCTGTACCGGAGTAGAGAAACGGTTGATATGACCATCATCAGAGGATCCAATGTCTTCCCAGAGGATGTCTAACTCGGTAAAGAGGGAGAAGTTGTCTCCTAAAGAAAAATCATTAAAAATCTGGGTAAACCAGGTATCTCCATTGAAATCAATAAACGGACGACTAGGGTCACTTGCCCCAGCTAGATCATCACGTGTAGCGAACCAGTAGGTCGACTGGATAGAGAAGTTGGGTAAAGCGGTAAAAGGGGCGTAGCGAATAGAAGGTCCTACGCCAGTGAGCCCTTGCCGGGTACTGCCAGTTTGCTCGAGGTTAAAGACATTTAAGCGTGTAAGCGAATCTGCTGGTCCGAAGCTTACTTGGCGGTAGCGAAAGTCGATACCGGCATTAAAGCGGTTAACTGCGCCATAAAGGATCGTAAGGTTTTGTGTATAAAAGGTAGCCTGATCGTTAGCAGGGCCTTCACCATTACCCGTAACCTGATTATATAGATTTGAGAACCCCTTAATTTCAAAGGTACCTTTAGGGATAGCAGCACTTACCACATAGCGAGCGGCATTATTAGCACCAGGATTCGCATCTCCAGGACGGTTAACCAACGTAGTCACCATTTCCTTTTGGTTCAAACTCCAATCGTAAGGATAGAAACGCACTTTGCCATCTGCCAAAGGTGTTTCGCGATAGCTATTAATAAAGGTGATGGCGGTATTCTTGTTTCCGCCAAAATCACTAGCGTACCACTCAAAAATTTGCGATAGCGCAACTCCGTCCTCTTCCACGCGGATAAACTCCGGATCATTCAAGGCCAGACGGGTCTGACGGTCGAGCTGGGCGTCTAAAGTAGTCGGCAAATACGCTTCTGGTATGATGGGTGGGCAATCCAGGGCACCACAAACTAAAGCAAAGTGATAGCGGGGATCACCAAATTGCTTCAGCAGGCGATCTTTTTCCAGGTCATTTAAAGTCAATTGCTCACCGGCTACGTTAAAGCGAGTGCGATCAAAAAAGCCTGCCACCGCAAGCGGAGACTCTAAAGGGTAATTCTCCACTACCTGCGCAATGACTAAAATATTGTACGCATTGATGTAAAAGGCCTGGATGGTAGCATCGTCCTGACCGGTCAGTTGGATATTGGCAATTTCTTCCTGCAACGCTTGCACCTCAGGCAGATTAGCGTTGATCTGTGCATAATCGATCAAGCCATCTTCCACGTGCATGGAGAAGAAATCTTGACTATGCTGAAAAAATGATTGCAACTCAGATTGGGCAACCACCGCAAAGCTGAGCATGGTACTCAAAAGAGTAAGGGTGAAAAGTCTCATTGGTCTTGGTTTTTGTCGTTTTGTCGCGGAGGCCTAAATAAAATCGAACAACCTCCGATTATGGCAAAAAAACAAGCAAAAGCCTATTAGGGGTTTTGGATTGGATGTCGAGGTGCAGACAAAGCGGCCATTGAAGCAGCTAAGTTGTTGGCTGTATGACAGTTAGATAGGAAAGGTGGGTACTAAACAAAAAAAAGCCATTCGCAGTACGAATGGCTTTTTACTTATAATCCCATGAACATATCCAAAATAAGTTGCTCTTTTTTGAAATTAATGGGTCATAAATTTTGCTGATCAATGTCAGCGGATTACCTTCGTCTCATTATCAGTCGGAAAAAAACGTACATAACCTTAACAAATTGTAATCTCACGACTGACTGAGTATAATCCCATGAATACGACCTATCGAGGCGAGGAGAGCAAAATCCTCGCCTTTTTTAATCTATATGGTAAAGGATTAAGTTGCTGATAGTAGTGTAGTACGTCCTGGCAATGTAGTCACCAGGACGTCCCACCACCAACAAATTATAATCCCATGAACATGTCAAATTAATTTTGCAAAAGCTGCTTTCAACTTTTTTGCTTTGTTGGTGCCGGTCTTTCCTTCCGATCACATTACAAATATGCGACAACACCTAGCCGGATACAAAGACAAAAATGCGAAATTGTGATACTTTTTTAATCCAAAAAAAATCACAAACAACTAAAATACAAACACTTACAACTAAATTAAGTGAATCTATTTTTTATCATACCTAGGTATTTGCGGTCGTAAAAAACTTCACATTTTTATTTTACTCATAGACTTAGCGTAAAAAACACCCTACTTACTCACTAGGAAATGACTGATATAGTGGCTTGTCATGACTAGTCCTAAACGAGTGATCCCGCGTTAACCATCATTAGGAAACGCGGGATCGTTTGTATTTGGAAAGTAGACGTAATCGTTTGCCTACTCTTCTTCGTCTTTGATGATCTCCTCTATATCAGATTTGATTTCATCCACCTTCTCATCAATCTTTTGGCCTACTACCTCCGCAACTGCCCGAACGGTGTCCACAACATCCTCTAGTGATTCACCGATGGTAGTACCAATAGCGTCCAAGAGCGATTCTTCCCCGCCCGCTGGTTCCTCTGTTGCTTCTTCTGCTGGAGTCTCTTCAGCGGCAGCTGCTTCCTCCTCAGGTGAAGTAGTCTCTTCTGCTACATCCTCCGCTGCTGGTGCAGTTGCTTCAGCAGGCGTTTCTGTGGTAGCCCCCGCTTCTTCTGCCGGCGCTTCCTTTTCTCCCTCAGTAGCTCCTCCACCTTTCTGCTCATTGATAGCCTGGGCAGCTGTCGCTAACTTTTCGGCCTCAGGGTCACTGCTTGCTTGCTGGTCGCGGATATCGGCAGCAATCTTCTCTTTAGCTTGCTGCTCTGCCACTTTACGGGCAGCTTCCTTTTCGCGTTTAGCAGTTTGCTGTTCTTCGCGTTTGCGTGCCTGTTCAATCTTCGCTTCCAGCTGCGTTTTGGTACGCAGCATATCTTCATACTTCTCACGCTTGGATTTCACCCGCTGTTCGATCATCTGCACTTTCGCCTGGCGAATCTGTGCTTCTAGCTGACCATCGGTGCGATCAATCTTCCGAGCCTGGAAGGCTAGATCATCTTCATCGCGCTTGATGGAACGTTCCATCTTTTCAATAGCGGCCAATAAGCCATTGTAGCGGCTAGTGAGGCGTTGCAGTTGCGTATTGCCCGAGCTGCGTTCGCCAAAGCGTTTTTCTTTTACGTCTTTAAAAGCGGTATCAATGCGCTGCCACATTTTATTGCGGTGCTCCTTGGTGAAGGCTACATCGCGAATTTGCTTTTGCACCCGCTTCAGCTCATCAAAGATCCTACCGAGCTGTTTATTCTCTTTAATGCGCCCTTCGATGTCTTCCAACATTTCATTGAAGCGCGCCATGTTCTCTTTGGAGTTTTCGCGCAGCGCATCATCCATTTTAGAACGCAATGCTTTGAGCTGATCAAATGCTTTATTGGTACGATAGCGAATTTCATCTGCGTGCTCCCGCAATAGTGTGCGGTCGCGCATTTGTTGCTGCACCTTACTCCAGAAAGTCTTCAGATTAGCCCAAAGTTGCTTATCATAATCTTTGAGGCCTTCTAATCTTTCCTCCAGTTCTTGCAGCTCAGCCCGGTAAGCCTGGCTTAATTTTGAAGATAGCACCACAAAGTGCCACTCCGTTTGGGCACGCTGGATCAAATCTCCGCGCTCTACCTTAATCTCATCGGGAAGCAGCCCTTCGGTGATGGATAATTCTCGTGTGAGCGTTTCGTAGCCCTCGGGGAAAGCCACTTCTTCTTTGTCGTTTCGCCAGTTGTCCATCATGGCCTGGTAAAACTCATCAGTAGCAGCAGCTTCTGAAAAGGTGTAAATATTCACCTTATTCTCCTCAATTTTCAGCTCCAGAGCTACTAAAATCTTTTCGTCGGCAGCGTTAGTGCCCCACAGTACAATCTTGTTTCTCATTGCGTTGCGCTTGTCGATTTTATTCGGGTTCAGAATAGCTCTTCGATACGATATCAAAAACCTATTTTTCACCTTGTCTAAACAGTAACAGAGGGACGAGCCCTCATCCATATTAATTCAAAAGTATTTATAGTCCTGATAGTAACGTACAAGGTAAGCTTATGCTCTGCCTCTCTAAAGGAGAAAATGAAATCAAATAAGCTCATTCTACCTTCTACCCGCTACTTTCTATTGCCAGGCTTGCCCAGCGTGCATAGCAAATGTAGGAAATAATTGGCCTCGGCGCTGAAGAAATGTCGAAGCCACAAAGTGATTTTAAGCAAGACACCAAACACTTTATTCAGTATAGACCAACATTGAAGGTGACTTCCGCATCCAAACCATCTTTAGCACAGTACCAGCAAAACCAATTTTGGAGCAAATACAACGCTTTCGCGGAAACGCCGCTCTTTAGGATAACTCTTTCTTCTACATAAGCTACTATCATCATGCAGCACCTAACTGCTGTAGTGCTATGCGCACTGCTGTTACTACCCTTATGCCTATTTTCACAAGACGTACTCACTTACGAGATCGCCGGTCTGGAAGTGATGGGTTGCCAATACACCTCTGCTCCGGTGGTTCGGCAGATGAGCGGTATGCGCGTGGGTGACAAGGTACAAATACCCGGTCCCCAAATTGCCCAGGCCATTAGAAGGCTGCTGAATCAGCAGCTCTTTGCCTCAGTAGAAATTGTGGAAACCAACACCAAGGCCGACCTGATCTGGCTCACCATAGAAGTGGCTGAAGCCCCCATCCTGAAGTCCGTAAGTGTAAGCGGACTTAGCAAAGCGAAAAACCGAGAATGGAAAACCTGGCTAGACACCTATGCCCCACTACAGTCGGCCTGGCTACCCGCCCAACAAGCCCAACTGCATTATGCCATAGCGACGGAATTACAAAACCGTGGTTACACACCTGATGCCTTTCAGCTGCAGTCTCGCCCTGTGGAACAAGGTGTAGCCTTACAGGTGGTGTTTGAGAAGCAGCGCAAGCAGAAACTAAAAAAGATCCATTGGCAGGGCGTGAGTGTAAGCCCCATTCGCCAGATTGAAAAGGCCATGGGAATTAGCGCACTCCGCAAACCTACTTTTAACACCAGCTGGCGTACCCAAGCCCGTGCCACGGTCATCCAACACTACCGCGACTTGGGTTACGTTGATGCTATCATTACCCAAGACAGCAGCTGGCAAGAAAACGGCAACTGGCAATGGGCCTTGACGGTAGCAGAAGGGCTACCCTATAAAGTAGGCTCCATTATCTGGAAAGGGGCTGAGAAATACGACCCTGAGTTTCTACAAGCCGTTTTGGGTATTTACCCTGGCGACCCTTACCGCCCTGACTACCTGGATCGTCGCCTACATTTTGATACAGAGCAGAAAGACATCAGTGGGTTGTACATGGACCAAGGGCACCTCTTCTTTCGGGCGGAAGCCATTACCACCAGCCTACGAGGCCAGGAGGTAGATATTGAAATTCGGATGACGGAAGGTCCTGTAGCAATGATCCGCGAGGTGCGGGTAGAAGGTAACGAGCGCACCAATGAGCACGTCATTCGCAGGGAGCTGCGTACCCAACCCGGCACTCCTTTCAGCAGGGAAGAAGTACTACGTTCTCAGCGAGCGTTGATCGGCTTAGGGTACTTCGATCCCGAAACCTTGGGCGTAGATACCGAGGTGGATCCAGAAACCGGAATGGTGGACCTCGTCTACCAGGTAGAGGAACAACGCAATGACAAGTTTGAGCTTGCGGCTAGCTTAAATCCTGGTAGTGGAGGCGGCCTCAGTGCTATTGGTACTTTAGGTTTTACCTTCAACAACTTCTCCCTGCGGGAATTCCTGAACGGCAACTGGCGTAATGCCCACGGCGATGGACAGCAATTGAGTATTCGTGCCCAGTCTAGTGGACCAGCCTTTCAGTCGTACAATTTCAACTTCCTTGAGCCCTGGTTTAAAGGTAAGCCACAATCATTCGGCTTTAGCCTATTTCATCAGCGGTTTACCGATCAGGACAGCCTCGACAATTTGCAAACGCTTTCGGTTACTGGTGGCAACCTTCGCCTGGGACAACGACTCCCCTGGGGCAAGGGTGGCTGGACCCTCAATAGCGAACTAGGCTATCAGTATATCCGCCTTAATGAGATCCTGAGCATTGACCTCGATGACGGCAGCACCATTAGCAGTGGTCGATTTAATAACCTCTATCTACAGCTCAAGCTTGCGTATAATACCGTTAACGATCCGTTCTTCCCTCGCCGTGGTAGTACCTTCTCCATTAGTGGTCAGTGGACTCCCCCCTGGCGGATAACTAGAGATGCCGAAGGAGTACCAGAATTCAACCGCCTAGCCTACCACAAATATCGCGTGAACGGTACCAAATACATTCCCTTGGGTAAAAAAGCGGTGCTGAAGACGAGTGCCAAGATGGGTTGGCTGCTCAATTATGGCAACGGTCAAACACCACCCTTCGAGCGCTTTGAGCTAGGTGGGAACGGAATGGCCGGAAGCCAGCAGGCCGCCTTTGTGGGTAATGATTTGCTCTCATTAAGAGGCTACGATCTCGACGAAATTCCAGGAAGTACCGCGGGCGGTGGGGCCGCTTTTGCGAAATTCACCGCGGAGGTACGCTACCCGCTCCTAAACCGTCCCGCCATGCGTGCCTACGTGCTAGGTTTTGCGGAAGCAGGAAATAGTTGGAAATCAGTAGGCGACTTTAATCCGCTGGACACCTATCGTTCAGCCGGTCTGGGCCTACGCCTACAAGTGCCGATGTTTGGTACTATTGGCTTTGACTACGGTCTGGGCTTTGACCAGCCGAACTTCCAGTGGCAAGACTGGCAGCAACACGGCCGCTTTAATTTGATTTTTGGCTTTGAGCCAGAGTAGGAGGTCGGAAAGAGGGAAATGGGAGGTCGGAAGTAGGTTAGAAATCAGAAATTAGAAGGTAGAGGAGCCTATGATATTCCTCGCTGGGGCCCTCTACCTTCTACGATAGGCTTAATTTTCTGGTAAGTCATCCAGTAATTGCTGAGCTGTTTCGCCAGGATAAGCGCCAGCCGTAATGATTGTCTCCAGCTTTCGGCGTGCTTCAAATACATTGTTAAAGCCCACGTAATTGAGCGTGAGGTACCAATTACTGATTTCCATCGACTTGCCCATAGATGAGTTGATCAACTGGAAAGTTCTGAATGCATCATACTCCTTATCCGCCATAAGCTGCGAGATTCCGCGGTAGAGATGCACATAGCCCGCTTGTTCTTTGCTCTGGGCATAATTGGGAAACAATTCAATTGCTTCTTCATAACGCCCTGCGTTGTAGGCCTTCATAGCCGCCGCAATTTCAGGGACTCGGGACGCATCGGTAATGGCTGTGAGCTCATCTGGATAAGCTTCCAGGTAACGCTCAATAAGGTACCCTAGTGGTTTTTCTGGCTTAGCCTCCTCTACAGCAGCCTCGGAAGAAGCACCCGTAGCCTGATCACTTCCGCAGGACGTGTACAGCACGAAGCTAAACACAAGCAGGACAAAGGTGCAAGCCCGATTTAAGGCAATTGATGATATAAACATGGGAATGGATTTTCCCGCAAAAGTACTAAGTATAGCGCAAAAAGTAATTGATCCGTCTAAGTTCGCGATAGCGTTAACAAATGGATCACATCACTTTAAAGCCTAAAGTCCTTACCTTGCCATTCATGTTACGTTTTTGTCTTGGCAGTTGTCTCTATTTAATGCTCTCAGTGGCCGTGTACGGTCAGGGCTTATCCACCGAGCTAGAAGTCTACGAGTTTTCAGACGGGCTAAGCCACCGTAATGTCTTCAAGGTCGTTCAGGACCAAACTGGGCTCATTTGGCTAGCTACTATCAATGGCCTCAACAGTTTTGATGGCTATCAATTTCGGCACTACAATCCGAATACAGAAACGGGACGGCTACCGGCAGAAATGGTGGCTGATATTGCTTTGCAGGAGAATGGACAGCTGGTTCTAGCCAGCCCAGATTTTCTCACCTATTTTGATCCGGTACAACATACCGCCGACGGACACCAAATTAAACCGGGCCAATTAGCGCGCCGGGAAGCTTTCGCTCCTCACAATTTATGTTTTCAAGACGATGTGATTTGGTGCACCATTTTCGATGAGATCGATGGTAGTAATTGGCTAGCGCGATTTGAGAATGATAGCTTACAGCGCCTACGGTTGTTACCCGGTGTAAGCACAAGACGTCCTTTCCTGCAGTGGCAGGGGCAACTCATCATGGCCACCACTGGAAATCAACTCGACTATCTGGCAGCAGACGGCTCAGTGAGCAAAACCGAACGCATTGAAAGTGGCCGCGGAAATACCATTGGCGTAGCGGCTCTAGCTCAGCAAGAGGAGATGCTCTGGATTCTGATGGAGGATGGAAAACTCTACCAAAAGAACAATATTGAAGAGTCGGCTAAGCTGTGGGGGAAGATCCCATTCGTGACCGCCGAAGCCCAACTAGGAGCACTGCTGATTGAAGAAGACGGTGATATTTGGGTAGGTGGACGAGGCGTTCTCTGGTACTATGATCATTGGCAGCGAAACTGGGTGGACTACGATGATGCCATTCGCCAAGAACTTCGCAACACCTGCACCTACCGGCAAATATTCCGCGACCGTTCGGGCACCATTTGGTTAGCTACCGATTTTGGGGCGCTAAAAATCACCCAATCCGACCGACTGTTTGACCATTACCTCAGCGGCGGCAGTGATTATTGCAGCAATGTCTACTGCAGTACCCGCGGCATGGCGGAAGACGAGCGTGGTAATCTCTATATTTCGTACTATAATTCGATTCACATTCTGGACCAGAATAGCCAGAATATTCGTCCACTTTTTCCGCGTAAAGACTACTTCAACTACCCCTTTGGACTAGCCTACGCAGCGGGTGCACTGTACACCGGCAACGGCTTACGGATTGATTTACAAAATCTAGAACAGGAGCGCATCTTCCCAGCCGACAACAAAGATGTGGGCGTGGTCATACTGGACCGTCAGGGCATTCTTTGGTTTGGGTACGAACAGCAGCTGTATCGTTATTATCCGTTGGAACGCAAATTGGAAGAATTCTTCCTGGCCAATGGCGCGCGTATTGAAGGTTCTATCTCTTACTTGTACGAACCACCATACGGAAGTCATCTTTGGGTTGGAACAATAGAAAACGGTGTTTATCGCTTAGAGCGCAACGGAAGAATTAGTGCACACTTTCACGCTGGCGAAGGCAGCTTGATCCGACTGCCTCATCAGCAGATCAACAGCATCTGGTCGCCCAGTCCTGATGAACTATGGTTAGGTACCGGAGCAGGACTGGCAAGCCTGGATCTCGAGCAAAAGCAACGCCAGGTTTACACCAATAAGAACGGCTTACCCAACAATTTTATCAACGGCATCTTATCTGAGGGTGACAGCTGCCTGTGGATCAGTACAGATAATGGCCTTGCGCGTTTTAGTTTACAAGACAAGCAAATACTCAAATTCAGTATTGAAGATGGCCTGACGGCGAATGAGTTTAACCGTAATTCCTATTTCAAAGCCAGCAACGGACGCTTGTACTTTGGTGGCCTGAATGGTGTAAATGGTTTCTTGCCGGATGAACGCTACCGACGCAGTAAAGATCAGCGACGGAATACGCCATTAGTGCTTACCACTTTTAGCTATTTGGACGGCGCCGCGGATAGTGTTCGCGAGCTCCTGCGTGAAGAGGCGGAGGTAGCGGATGCTTTTGAGTTGAGCTACCGCGACCGTATGTTCACCGCTGCCTTTGCCTTACTAGATTACCGGAACCCAAGTGGGAATACGTTTCAATACTATTTAGAAGGCTACGAGGAAGAGTGGTCGGAACCCAGCACGGTACCGATGGTTCGATTTTCTGATCTCAGTCCTGGCGACTATACTCTCCATGTACGTGCCCGCGCAGGCACAAGCGACTGGACATCAGAAGAGCTTACCATTCCTATCCACATTCAGCCAGCAATATACCAGCGCGCTTGGTTTTGGCCGCTTATGATTCTGCTGGGCATAGTAGCCGTGGGTGGGGTGATGCAATACCGACTGTACGCCCTACAAAAGCGCCGGGAAGAGCTGGAGACCGAGGTGGCCTTGCGCACCCGCCAATTGGAGGAAGAGAAGCACAAAAGCGAAGCACTGCTGCTGAATATCCTGCCAGTAGAACTGGCGGAGGAACTGAAGGTCAACGGCTTTGCTAAGGCCAAACGCCACGAGCAAGTAACGGTTATGTTTAGCGACTTCAAGGGCTTCACTGCTATTTCTAAGCAGCTTGAGCCAGAAGAGTTGGTAGCGGAGATCGACCTCTGTTTCCGCGCTTTTGACGAGATCACCGAACGGCACGGCCTGGAAAAGATCAAGACAATTGGCGACGCTTACCTCTTAGTAGGAGGCATCAGCGAAAAGGCGAAAGACCAGGCGAAGAGAGTGGTGTTGGCCGCCTTGGAGATTCAAGAATTCATGGCAGCTATTGCCGTAGAGCGAAAGCTACAGGGCCGGCATTTCTTCGAGGCCCGCATTGGCATTCACACGGGGCCACTCGTTGCGGGTATTGTAGGAATTAAAAAATTCGCCTACGACATCTGGGGTGACACGGTCAATATCGCTTCTCGTATGGAGACCAAGGGTATGGCCGGCCGGGTCAACCTCTCCGCCGAAACCTATCAATTGGTACAGCACGACTTCAGCTTCACCCCTTATGGCCAGTACCAGGAAAACCTAACCGAGCTTGATATGTACCTCGTTGAAGAGTACCTGGATCACGCCTCTTAATTCTTTTTGTTGGTTTTATTTTTATTTTTAAACACTTTAAATTACCTTTGTCCTGCAACAAAGGATAAGGCTATCCGTGCGTTGCACATCAGAGGATTTTTAACCGTACTCGTTTCTACCAACATTATTTAGTGGTAAGTAATGAGAAACATTAGCCTGGTACGGAGTTCGGAGGTTAACGCATTGCTGGGTTTGTCGAAAGACGAACGTGTTGAAGGTTGGACAACTCACCAAAGTGAGTTGAAAGGCCTGCGTGCCCTACATGAGTCAAATGTAGGGTGTGATCGGTGAACCGGACTCCTAGAGGGAGGGCCCGCCGCAGGCGGCGTGCAGCAAACGCAACTACTTCTCCTCATGACCACTTCCTCTACCCATTCATTCTGCATTAGTTTCCTTTCCTTACTATCTACACTAATTAAGCACTATTCTTTACCTGGATAGGCCATCCTTATTATCACACTAAAATCACCTATTTATGAAAGCTTTAAAAACAGTGGGCTTCATCATTCTGGCACTCCTCCTTTTGGTTGTCATTTTAGGTTTAATTGCTCCAAAGGAAGTACAACTCCAGCGCTCTGCGGTTATCAACGCCCCACAGGCTACCGTTTTTTCCATGGTAAATGAGCTTCCTGCCTGGGAACGTTGGTCGCCCTGGGTAAGGCGTGATGCTACCATTAAGAACCAATACAGTGACCAAAAAATGGGCACTGGGGCTTACTACAGCTGGACCAGCGAAAACAGCGGAACAGGGAAATTAACCATCACCGAAAGCTTCAGCCCTGATAGCCTACACACATTCATTGAGTTTGATGGCCAAGGTAACACCAACTCCAATTGGTATTTTGAACCTGTCGAAGGTGGCACCAAAACGACCTGGAGCTTTGATAGTAAGTTTCCTTTCCCATTTAATGTTATTCTACTTTTACAAGATGTCGAGGGTATGGTAGGAAAAGACTATGAAGACGGCCTGTCCTTCTTGAAAGCCGAAGCCGAGAGTATCCTACCGGAAGGAAATACGCCTACGGTGAATGGAATCGAATTTCCAGCTACGCGCTTCATTGGTCAGCGCGCTACCGTGAGTCTGGCCGATCTATCCGATCACTTTCAAAGCGTTATGCCTATGGTAGGAATGAAAGTTGCGGAGGCCGGCGCCGAAATGATTGGTGCCCCTGCTGCTCTTTACTACAATTGGGACGAAGAACAGCAGCAAACTGACCTCGCAATTGTGCTTCCAGTAGCTAGTGACCTCACTGTTGATGGCCTAGATATTTTTGACATTCCTGCTCACAATGCCGTACAAGCAGACTACGTAGGCAACTACGACGGAATTAGAGTGGCACACGAAGCTATCGATGTATACCTCGCAGCCAATGGCTTAACCCCAAAAATGCCCGTTATCGAGAGTTATCTACCCGACCCCGGACCTGAAACAGAGACTGATCCCAACAAGTGGATGTCGACAGTAGTGTATTTATTGCAAGAATAGGGATTATGTTCGACGGACCTCACCGAAGCGCCTCAAAACGCTGGTGAGGTCTCCCCATTCTTACCACGTACGCAATTCATCTAACCACTTCCAGGGAGCTAGTTCCGTGAGCAAAATCCGGAATCCTATCCGCTCCCCTAGCCCACCTTGTTCTTTCAGGCGATCCATGATTTCTGCTGACCCTACTAGCGGTAAAAAAACACCTACCTTTCCATCTAGCCATTCTAATGCGAGGCCACCATTCCAAAGGAATTGATTTTCGTCGCCGTCAAAAGTGGGGGCCAGAAAACTTGCTGCATCCACATAGGGTTTCAACGGGAGCCAGCTGGGTGTAAACGGTAAATCAACCGCCAAGTTCGCACTTATCATACGGCTATTGCTGCGCCCTACGGCGAAACTGGCGGGCACCGGGGCCCGAAACCCACCCGCTCGTAAAGCCAACTGCCGAGAAACCAGTCCGTCCATTTCAGAGCGGGCAAAATAGAGATTGTCAAATCGGTAATCCTCCGCCGGGCGGTCGAAGAGGCTGAATGCTTGAGCAGGGGTAAAGGTGGTGTTCTCCACCGAGTTATTCAGGAAGAAGCCCGCAAATAGACGCCAGTAAAAAGCCTTTTCTTCTTGATACAACAACTTACCCTGCCCCTCTAGCATAAGCTTTAGATGATCCTGGGCACGGTTCAGCCCATCCACATAATCCGCGTATTCAGTGGTGAGGCTCCAAGTCGCCGGACTCAAGACCCACTTACTACTTAAACTAAAACTAGCCGCGTAGATATTTTGCTTTCGTTCACTTGTCCCTAACAACTCTCCATCCATACTGAAATCCAGGTCGTCTACCTGCGTGTTCAACTGCCGCACTTTTATCCGCGGTTCCCACTTCCCATCTGCCAACGGATGAAAAGTAGCCTGTGCACCCAGCACACGGCGTACGTACCTTAACGGTAGCTCGGCCTTCTCAAACGTCTGGAAATGAAAGCTACTAAGGTTTCCAAACAGGCTCAGCTCCCGTAGACCTCTTTCGTTTTTTCTATTCCAGATTCGTCCACGAAAACCAGCAGTACCTACAAGTTTACCGGAAGTGGTACCCCAAAGTGGTGCCATGTACCATTCAAAAGAACGAGGTAACACCCCACGATTGGTGAGTATTAAGCCAGGAAGTACACCATCGTCCTCATTAAACCCTAGGAAGGGGCTTAAGAAAACATCACTAAACTGCTCATTTTTCAAACCCGTAATGAAGCGTAAGCGTGGTCGCTCCCAGCTACCGAGGCCTTTACGCCAGTGGTTATTCTGTCGCTTGCTTTCCAGCGTCTCGTGTAATGGGTCAATACTAATTTGTTCATATTCTGCCGGAGCAAGCTCCACCTGAAAATCATCCTGTGCTTCTGGAGGCAGCACCCATTGCTGGGTTGTATCTCCTACACTAGAGATCGCCTGGATTGGCACCGGGCCAGCTATTGTTCCTTTGTTTTCTATGCTTAGCGCATGGCCATTCTTCCCTACGGATTGGATAGAATAGTCCTGCTGCCCAGTGGACTCAACAAAGCCTTGAAACAACCAATCCAATTTCTCGCCACCGTGCCTTTCTAAACTAGCCTGCACATCTTCCGGGCGTGGATGTTTGTACTGCCAGTCACGATAATATTGCTGTATGACTTCATCAAGTTTCTCCTTGCCCCAGTATCCTTCCAATTGCCGCAAGGCCATTTGTGGAATACTGTAGGCTCCAATCCAATAATTGTAAAATCGGAGCTGACCGGAAGGAGTGTTTGGTGCCTGACCTAAGCGCTGACAACCATAATAACGGTACCCAATTTCATCTAGATTGGTAAGTGCACCGCCAGCAAACAGATTAGGCAAGGGTGCTTCTTCTCCGTAATAAGTCCGATCGTAGCGTTCTTCATAATAGGAGTTAAACCCTTCGTCCATCCAGGCATGATCACGCTCGTTGCTGGCTAGTATCCCATAGAACCAATTATGCCCTACCTCATGTGCCAGTACAAGATCCAGTTGCCGAGCATTAGACTCAAGGCCGATCACGGTAATCATCGGATATTCCATTCCACCTCCCGCACTCAGCGCACTTTGCACCGCGCTCACTTGTGGATATGCGTAAGGCCCAACGTGATCAGAGTAAAAGCGGGTGGAACGTTTAAGGTATTCCATAGAACGTTGCCAGAGGTGCGCTTGCCGGTCGGTAAAAAAGGACCAAACATCAACGGGCTCGCGCTTAGCGATGTGAACGGTATCGTGCAATACGTGAAAACGCTTATCCGCAAACCAGGCAAAATCATGCACCCAATTCGCACTAAAGTGTACTTGTTTGTAATCAACCGCACTTTCAGGAAAGGATGCCTCCTCGTACACTTCTAAATCCGAATCGGACCAACTTAAGCTTGCATCTTCTTCGGCTTTTTGTTTCAACCAGGCTAATTCACCCGTTGTCTGGAGTTCGCCGGTCGCCGCTACTACATAGTTTTCCGGTAGGGTAATGTATACATCTATTTGCTGCATAAATTCGCTGTAGTACTCACCGTAATCTAGATACGGCATTGGGTGCCAACCTTCCTGATCGTACACCGCCGGTTTAGGATACCATTGGGTGACCTGGTACGACTGTCCAACGTGGCCCAGGCGAGAAAAAGAAGCGGGAAATTGTAGTCGAAAGGGGCTTTCAATTCGAACGGTAGTCTCCGGTGGCAGCGGTTCGTCCAACCAAACTTGAATCACATCTGGCCCCCAGTTTGTAGGTTCGGTGCGTAGGTTTTCACCATTGCTAGTAAAGTCTAAGCTATCAATAAAACCGAGATCTTTCTCCGGAGAAAAATAAAACTCGGTATCCCCAGAACGCAGCATCTGTTGGGCGAAGGTCGTGTTTTTGTTTTGATAAGCATTGGGCCAGAGATGCAAATAGATAAAGGTCAAGGTATCTGGCGAGTTGTTCTCGTAGTCCATCGACCACCAACCTTGTAACTGGTGCAACTGATCGTCTAGCTGCACCGAAATATCAACGCTCAACGCTTGTTGAAAATAGGTATCCTGCGCCTTGGCAGTAGCCAAACCCAAAAACAAGCATATCAGAAAGTGCCAATTGTTTTTCATGGAATGAAATCAAGGATTGTACAATAAGGAAAGTGCTCTAGAGGGCGAAGTCTTACAAAAAGCCGTTCCTTCGCGCTAAATTAACTACAAACCTCATATTGCAACTACCAATGGATACATCTACGCTCGCTCACCTTTGTGCCCAGGTGGAAGAAGTGGCTCTCAAGGCCGGCTCATTTCTCATGCAGGAAATCGGACGCGTGAATCAAGACCAGATCGAAGAGAAAAGCCTAAACAGCCTGGTCAGCTATGTTGATCGCACCGCCGAGGAAATGATTGTAGAGGGTTTGACAGCCTTGTTACCCGAAGCTGGTTTTTTGACCGAAGAAGAAACTACAGATCAAAATCTGGATACGCCCCAGCGCTGGATTATTGATCCGCTGGATGGCACCACTAATTTTCTCTTTGGCCTACCGTGTTTTTCAGTCAGCATTGCTCTCGAGGTGGATAAGGAGCTGGTATTGGGCGTAGTGTACGAACCCAACCGCCAGGAATGCTTCTCGGCCTGGGCCGGAGGCGGCGCTCATTTAAACGGCCAGCTGATCAAGGTAAGAAGCAATGACCAGCTTGCTAAATCATTACTAGCAACAGGCTTTCCCTACTACGATTACAGTCGAATGGAACCGTATATCAACCTATTTCGGCACTTGGCAAAAAACACTCGCGGCATTCGTCGCTGGGGATCGGCAGCTATTGATTTGGCCTACACTGCAGCTGGGCGTATTGACGGTTTTTATGAGTACAGCCTCAACGCTTGGGATGTGGCAGCAGGCATAGTACTAGTAAGAGAAGCAGGAGGTATAGTCACTGATTTTTCCGGACAGGATAACTCGCTCAACAATGGTGAAATTGTAGCTGCAAGCGGGGCCATACACAACGTCCTCTTAGCACAAGTACATCAGCACATGGGCGTCTGAGCTTAGCCGCCAAAGGCACCATTTTCGACCTTGCTACTATCGTAAACGCGGATGCCCACGATTTCTGCTTCGGCGGTCATTTGGCCACCAGCATAGAAGGCGCAATGCAATACCGTTTTACGACCCTTAATTTCCGTCACGCGAGCGCGTAACTCTACCGTTTTATCATTAGGGGTTGGTTTGAGATAGCGTATATTCATGGTACCGGTGGCATAGCGATATTCTGGTTCGGTGCCCAGTTGACGCCCCTCCGCCCGGTAGGCGGCAGCCGCCGCTGTACCCATGCAGTGACAATCAATAAGCGAGGCAATAATTCCGCCGTTGAGAATACCTGGCCAGCCCTGGTACTTTTCTTCCGAATTCCAAAGGCACACGGCTTCCTCCCCATCCCAATAGCTGCTAATTTGCAGACCAAAATGGTTATCGCGCCCGCAGCCAAAGCAAACATTGCCGGGCATAAAATCTTGGAAGTATTCAGTAGCAGCCATAATGAAGTATTCTGTGCAGCAAAAGTACCAATTCACAATTGCGCTGCCAAAGCATCCAAGTCCTCTTGGTACAACTGGTAAAACTCCTCCACGTAGAAGCGCGTGTTATAGTCATCCTTATTGAATGCTAACTGGGCGGTTTTCAGCCACTTTCTCGCTTTCGCTGAATCACCCCGCTCTACGTACATTTTGGCTAACCAGTACTGTAAATCCGCGTTGTAGTCTTCTAAGGCGATCCCAGTTCTAAAGGACGACATAGCTTCATCAGTATCACCCTTTTTCCATTGCGCAATACCACGCATTAGATAAGCCTCTGGCGGTACGTAGTTGGCCCCAGCCACGCTATCTTCGTGGGCAATATGCCGATCCAGATAGTCAATAGCCTCATCGTATTGATCAAGCTGCAAATAACAGATACCACGCATAAAATCAACGCTGGTCGACTGCGGATAATCCACCACACCAGGAGTAATGGTATCCAGGGCATTGAAATCTTGTAGCGCCCGTTCATAATCGCGGTAAAAGTAGAGATACAAATACCCTCGCCAACCTATCCAACCTAACGGATCGAGATCGGCAGCCCTACCATAATAGTGAGGGAAAGCAGCCGT
This sequence comes from Bacteroidota bacterium, assembly GCA_038528965.1. Lineage (GTDB taxonomy): Bacteria > Bacteroidota > Bacteroidia > Chitinophagales > Saprospiraceae > Lewinella. The sequence continues at coordinate 86,047 of JBCBEC010000018.1, forward strand.
AATACCACGCTTTAGATACGGGACACCAATTTCTCGATGCGCCAGCGCATGATTTGGATCATAGCGCAAAGCCTCCTCCAGCAACAGCTGCGAAGCTGGTGAACCCTGGTAATAATTAGTAATTCCATCCGTCAAATGCTGTGCTAGCGTTGCATTTTCCTCTGGTGTGAACGACTTGGAGTAATACTCATAGTCCGAACGCTGACAGCTCGTCCACAATACCATGAGCAATAGCAAGATGAACAATACGCCACTACTTGCCCTAAGGCAGAATTTCCACAAGTTTTCCATCTTTCAGTTTTAGGGTGATGTAAGCGTAAGAGTCGTAAACTTTACCACGCCCCCCGGTAGGCTGCCAAGCCTGAAATTGACGCAATAGATCAAAGACGTGCCGTACCAGTGGTTCTGGAAAACGCTTCCGCACAAAATCCAAACCCGCTTCTTCTGTAATGAAATAACCGGCCACTCCTTCACAATTAATTACAAAGCGGAAGGTGAGATAACCGGACTGTCCATTCAACAGTTTGGGGTCTAATTGCTCAAACAGCTTCCACAAACTTCGTTTCCCACCAATGGGCCCAGCGTCAGGATCACCATTGTAATAATCAATGATATCCTCATCGCAAGGGGTAAAATCAGTTCCTTTATCCAACACCTGCGCGGGATCAATATAAGCCACCCGTTTTGGTGCAGCCGCCTGGCGTTTGCGAAATAGCGTTGCCGGTAGCTGTTCCACCAACTCCATTTCCAAAGTCCCTTCCTCTAACTTCACTGTACTACTGTATAAACCTAGTCCCTGGGCAAAAACCCGTGTTATTTCAGCTTGCATCTTCCGCTGGTCTTCATCCGGATAATCGTAGGTGCGTTGCCGTTCGTACTCAAATACCTTCAAGCGTCGACCATCGGCCAAGGAATCTCTTTGACTCCTCTGCTGTAAGGAATAGTTCTCTACAACTTCTCCGTTATAAGTGGTGGTGGACTGATAAAGACTGGTATCCCCTTGCCAATTGCGCATCACCGCTTCGGCAATTTCCCCTGGAAAGGAATCCGTACGCCAGTACTGCTCTTGCCGCAAAACCACCTGCTGTCCGGCGCGAAAGATCGTAAGGAAGCGAGAGTAGGGTTGGAAACCAGGATCGTAATGCGTGATCTGCAGTTGGCTATCCCGGTTTAGCTCGTAGAGGTAGTATGCGATATCTGTCCATTCGGTGTACTTATCGTCGCTTTTATAGTGGAGATAATATTTATTGACAATACCGCTGCGCAACTCCTCCGTAGGCGGATAATAGTCACCCGCTACCCCTAAAGAAGAGGTTGGTTTTTGGCAAGCAGCGAAGCCCAATAGAAGAAAGAGCGCTAAGATTTGGATTCTCATGCGTGGACGTTAGTTAGCACCTCCAATTTAATAGCTGAGTAGAAATTGCGGTAGACAAAAACTCACACTTAACAGAACGTTGACAATTGGAGGATTCTATTAACAAAATTCGATCAAAAGCAGGCTTTTTTATGATTTCCTTGACTTTCCGGGTGAAGCAAAATTCAGCATAATCCCATATTATGGTTTGCAAAATAACCTTATCATGAAAGCTCATCTCTTATTGCCAATCATTAGTGTTTTATTCCTTTTTTCTTGCCCAAGAGAGGAAGAATTTGAACCAACTGTTCCTACCAGTGATTGTCCGCTCTCCAACAGTGAATTTCGGATCGTTAAACCCCTAAACGATGGCCAAGCCTACCCCTTCGCTTCGGCGAATCCGACCGAAGCTGATCCTGACCTTGATCCTTTGATCAATTACCTGGGCAACACACCTTTTGTGGGGCTTGGAGAAGGCACCCACGGCACAGCCGAATTCTACCAAATGAAGGATAAGATCTTCCGTCGACTAGTACAGGAACATGACTTCAATGCCATGATCTTCGAACTGCCCTGGGGGCAAGCCCTAAGCGTAAACGACTTTGTTAGAGATGGTATCGGCTCAGCCAGTACTTCCGTTGCCCAAACGGGTTATTGGACCTACAATACCCAAGAAGTACAAGACCTCGTACAGTGGATGCATGATTACAACCAAGGCCAGGTCGAAGCAGATAAGATTTACTTTGTAGGCTGTGATGTCCAAGGTGATCATTTCAGAAGAGAACTGGAGATTATCCAAACCTATTTAGCACAATACGCACCCGAAGTCGAAGAAGATATTATGGCCCACTACGCCCAGCTCCCTACCCATGACTTACTTGACTACGTTAATGCCAGCAGCGACCTACACAATACCAATAGTGCCGGAGCTCAAGCTGCGTATGCTCAGATAGAACAAGAGCGGGACAACTGGACTGCCCTATCTGGTGAATTTGCTTACGAACTGGCCCTAATGGCAGCGCACGTCATTGAACGCCGTGAGTTTACCTACCGCACACAGAGCTACGGCGCCAGCCGAGATTTCCTCATGGCTTTTTACAGTGAGTGGTGGCAACGCATCTTAGGTGCTGATGCAAAAGTTGCCATTTGGGCCCACAACGTACACGTGATGGATGCGGACTATTTTAACGGCAACTTCATGGGCACTTACTTACGAAGTAGACAAAACACCAACTACAAAAATGTAGGCTTCAGTTTTGGTAAAGGCAGTGCTAATGCCGTCTTGGTAGACGAAAATTTCCAGACGCTACAAGGAGTACAATCCCAAAGTATTCCTCAAGTAGAATGCGAAACCGTGAATGCTCTACTCACCGGCGTAGATGGTGATCAACACTACCTCATTTTTGAAGAACTAAGCGGCGAAACTGCTGACTACTTCGAAGCCCAACAACAAGTGCTGCAGTTTGGCGCGGTTTTCAACTATGATCATGTGCAGCGCTACATCTCCACTTATCGCCTCTCCAGCCTTTTTGACGTGCTGATTCATTTTGATGAGACGCAGGCGAGTGAATTGCGGTAGTAACTAGGTTTTAAGCCCATCAGTATACTTACTTCTTGATCCTGAATCTTTAGCCCTGCTGGCACAACAGGCAGGTACCATTGTTTATATTCCACAAAATCAACATGAAGCCAAATTTTATATTGATCATTAAAAATTTTTCAAAACAATAGATATTCATATATTAGTTCTACCGAAGCATTTACAACCCAGAACTTACTTTTTAAATACTGGCGTAATGCTACCTATCTAAACTTGAAACAACCACCGCATGAAGCCGACCGACATAAAGGATCCGGAGTATTTTCACAAAGTGGTCGATTGTCAGTATGCCTGCCCGGCTCATACGCCTGTGCCGGAATACATCAGGCTCATCGCTGCCGAACGCTACACCGAGGCTTACATGGTCAACTGGGAATCGAACGTATTCCCAGGAATTTTAGGACGTACCTGTGACCGCCCCTGTGAACCCGCCTGTCGGCGAGGCCGCGTAGAAGAAGAGCCCGTAGCCATCTGCCGCCTCAAACGAGTAGCTGCTGACCACAAGGGGGCGGTAGAACATTTGATGCCAGGTGTGCCCAAAGAAAAGAATGGCAAGAAAATTGCCCTGATCGGTGGTGGCCCTGCCTCCCTCACCGTTGCTCGTGACCTGGCTCCACTCGGCTACGAAATCCATCTCTACGATGAATGGCACAAGGGCGGCGGTATGATGCGCACCCAGATCCCCGCCTTTCGCCTTCCGGAAGAAGTACTCGACGAAGAAGTAGGCTACGTCTTAAACATGGGCATCCATACGCACTTCAACACCTTTGTCTCCAGTATGCGCGAAATCCTGGAGCAGGATTACGATGCAGTCTTTGTAGGAACTGGCGCTCCCAAAGGCCGCGACCTCAAACTTCCAGGCCGGGAAGAAGCGGATAAGAACGTTCACATTGGCATTGAATTCTTGGCGGATGTGGCTTTTGAGCATCGTCATAAAATTGGTAGAAAGGTCATTATTCTCGGTGGTGGAAACACAGCGATGGACTGCTGCCGCACCTCTCGACGTCTAGGAGGACTTGAGGTCAAAGTGGTCGTGCGCAGCCCATTTAAAGATATGAAGGCGTCCCCCTGGGAAATTGAAGATGCACAGCGCGAGGATATCCCCATCTATAACAACATGCCGCCCAAGGAATTTGTGGTAGAAAACGGCAAACTCAAAGGTGTCCTTTTTGGTAAAGTCCGGGCAGAATACGACGAGAGTGGCCGCCGTAAACTCATTCCTACCGGAGAACCAGATGAGTTTATTGAAGCAGACGATGTGATCATTGCCATTGGGCAAGACAATGCCTTTCCCTGGATAGAGCGGGACCTGGGCATTGAATTTGGCAAATGGGATTTACCCGTATTGGATCGTACCACCTTCCAATCTACCTTACCCAAAGTCTTCTTTGGTGGAGATGCCGCCTTTGGTCCTGAAAATATTATTACCGCAGCAGCGCACGGTCACCAGGCCGCTATCTCCATCCACCTCCATTTGGAAGGAAAAGACCTGATCAAAGATCGCCCGGCACCCACTACTAATCTGGTGCAGCAAAAAATGGGCATTCACGAGTGGATGTACGATAGCCCCGTAGTGGAAGATCTCCGTTATGCCGTACCCCACGAGGAGAAGACGATCACCCTCACCAACCGAAAGATTGAAGTAGAGCTAGGCTTCAGTACCGGCACCGGCTTTAAGGAAGCACAACGCTGCCTCAATTGCGATGTGCAAACTGTGTTTAATACCAGCAGCTGCATCGAATGTGATGCCTGCATGGACGTGTGCCCTACCTCCTGTATCACCTTCACCTCCAACGGGGAGGAAGAGGAACTGCGCACGAAGCTCTCCGCACCAGCGCTCAACCTCAGCCAAGACCTCTACGTATCAGACCAACTTACCACCGGAAGAGTTATGGTCAAGGATGAGGATGTCTGCCTCCACTGTGGTTTATGTGCCGAACGCTGCCCTACCGCAGCTTGGGATATGAAGAAGTACCTGTATGAGGTGACGAAGACGTATTGTATGTCCCAGGGGTAGGGGGATTAGGATTAGGATGAGAATTAGAGTGAGAATGAGAATCGGAGTTAGGATGATCCGACTTTGCATTCCATCACTTGAACCCTCGAGATAAACAATCAAAATAGCAATGCCGGTAGTAGCAGCATTTTGATTGCCATTGGAATTGAATTTGAAATTTACCAACCTATGTCGGCAATTATCAATGATTTGGTCATTCGGTTTGCGAATGTAAATGGGACGGGCTCGGCCAGTGCGAATAACATGTTCTCCAAGGCTGTTTTCCGAATGGGTTTGCCCGTTTCACCGAAGAATATTTTCCCTTCTAATATCCAAGGCTTGCCGACCTGGTACGAAGTACGCATTAACGAAAACGGCTATTTGGGTAGACGTGCGGGAATTGACATTATGGTAGCTGTTAACCCTCAGAGTTTTCAGCAGGATATTCTTTCAGTTCGTACGGGCGGTTATTTCATTTACGATAGTACCAAACCTTTTTACAAAGAGGGCTTGCGCGATGATATCGAATACATTGGCATACCGATGATGCAGCTGAGTATGGAGTTCTTTTCCGTGCCACGGCAGCAACAACTCTTCAAGAACATTATCTACGTAGGTGCAGTGGCTGCCTTGCTCAACATGGACATGGAGGTCCTTCGGCAAATCATTCGCGAGCAGTTTGCCAAGAAACCCAAATTGGTTCCACCGAACTTCCAAGCACTGGATGCCGGCTATGATTACGCCAAAGCGAACTTTAACTGCCCCTTACCTATCCATCTGGAAAGCCGCGATAATGTCGGGGATCATATCCTCATGGAAGGCAATGCTGCCACTGCCTTAGGGGCTATTTACGCTGGGGCCACGGTAGCTGCCTGGTATCCCATTACGCCTTCAACATCGATAGTCAAGAACTTTGAATCTTACGCTAAAAAACTACGAATCGACCCTGAGACGGGCAAGAAGAACTACGCTATTGTGCAAGCGGAAGACGAACTGGCTGCCATGGGAATGGTAATTGGCGCCACCTGGAACGGCGCGCGCTCCTTTACCGCCACTAGTGGGCCTGGCGTTTCGCTCATGAGTGAATTCATTGGCCTGGCCTATTTTGCGGAAATCCCGGTGGTATTGGTGAATGTACAAAGAGGTGGCCCCTCTACCGGCATGCCTACCCGCACGCAGCAGGGCGATCTGATGGCCTCAGTTTACTGTTCGCATGGAGATACTAAGCATATCGTCTTGTTTCCCAGCACCCCCACCGAGTGCTTTGAAATGACTGCCGATTGCTTCGACTTGGCCGATCGCTTCCAAACACCAGTCATAATGGTCTCTGATCTGGACCTGGGGATGAACTTCCACATGACGCCCCCACTCCAATGGGACGACGAGCGCCGTTACGACCTGGGAAAAGTTTATAATGCAGAAGACCTGGAAAAAATCCAAAAATTTGGCCGCTACCTCGATGTAGACAATGATGGCATCTGCTATCGCACCATACCCGGGACTCACCCCACCAAAGGTTCCTTCTTTACCCGCGGCACCTCCCGCGACGAATATGCTCGCTATACCGAAAGTGGAGAAGTATACGTGAGAGTAGTCAATCGCTTACTGAAAAAGTGGAAAACCGCTGAACAGTACGTTCCTGCCCCCCAGTTGTACCAGAAGAACTACCGTTCCCGTAAGGGTATTCTCTTTTTCGGCACTACTACCTACGCGGCCCTGGAAGCTATGGATATGCTAAACGAGGCCAATATCGCCGTGGATGCCATCCGCATCAAGGCCCTACCTTTCAATGAGACCGTTGTGGCCTTCCTAGATCAACACGACGAAGTATTTGTCATTGAGCAAAACCGGGATGCGCAACTTCGAACCATTATCATGAATGAACTGGATACACCGCCGGACAAATTGATATCCGTCCTCAATTATGACGGTATGCCCATCACAGCCCAGACGATCGTAAACGCCATTCGCCAACATTTGATCATCGCCCAGCGCGCTTAATGCTCTATTCAAAACTGTAGCCATGACTTATATCAAGCCCACTTTTCGCCATCCAGGTCTACAAAAGAACAAACTGGGATACACCCAGGCAGAATATGAAGGAGCTATCTCCACCCTTTGTGCAGGTTGCGGTCACGACAGTATCAGTGCTGCGATTATTCAGGCCTGCTACGAAATGAATGTCGCGCCCCATAAGCTGGCTAAAATTTCGGGTATCGGTTGCTCTTCTAAAACGCCTACCTACTTCCTGCGCAATTCGCACGGTTTCAATTCGGTGCACGGCCGCATGCCGAGTGTGACAACTGGTGCCAATATGGCTAATCGAGAACTCATCTACCTAGGCGTATCTGGTGATGGTGATACGGCCTCCATCGGTATGGGACAGTTTGTACACGCCATTCGGCGTAACCTCAACATGGTTTACATTGTCATGAATAACGGCTGTTACGGCCTTACCAAAGGCCAGGACTCCGCTACGGCTGATCGTGGCTCCTGGGCCAAAGCGGGTATCCCCACCCAATTTGAGGCCATCGATTTAGTGGGAATGGCACTTGAACTCAAAGCTACCTTTGTAGCGCGTAGTTTCTCTGGTGATAAAACACAGTTGATTCCGCTTATTAAGGCGGCCATGTCGCATCCGGGCTTTGCTTTCATTGATGTGATTTCGCCTTGTGTCACCTTTAATAACAACAAGGGATCCACCAAGTCTTACGACTACGTACGCGACCACCGTATCGCCACCTCTCTCTTGGATTTCGTACCCGTAGAAGAGGAAATCACCGTTGATTATCCTGAAGGTGAAGCTGCCAAAGTGCAATTGCACGATGGCTCACTCCTGGCTTTGCGCAAACTTGCTCCCAAGTGGGACCCTACTGATCGTTACTCGGCTTTCTTGCGCCTGCAAAAGGCTAAAATGGAAGGCGAAATCCTTACCGGGCTGCTATACATTGATCCAGAGAGTCAGGAGCTACATGACCTACTGGATACTACAGAACGGCCTCTCAATACCTTACGCGAACAAGATTTGTGCCCAGGCAATGCTGCGCTTAAGGAGATCAATGAAGGTTTGAGATAGCGGAAGGCACCTGTAGGGCTTTGCACTTTCACACCCGTTGGTTTTAAACCACCAAGACACCGGAGAGCACCTAAGGTGACTGAAGCGTATTGTGCACACTCCAATATATTCTGACAATTATCTAGTATCGGGAATAGTTGACCTTTTTGAACCATCTAAGTCATAGAAGGGCATTTAAGAAGTCAAGTCCATACTTCCTTTTTTATATATCTCCACCCCATTTTTACATGGCATCGCTACCGATTAAGCGACATTTTTGTGTCAACGCTTAATGATCTCTGAGCAACTCAATAATCAAGTAGATTGTTAGGCAAGTAGCGTGACAAGAAACATGCTACAGTAAACCTTCGCAAAGAAAAAACAATGGAAGTGGTCAACACCCCAAGTATTAAAGCACCAACGGTAGCGCACGATATTCACCCCTTAATTCAGAAGCGCTGGAGCCCTCGCTCTTTCGCTGAAGAGCAGATTCCCGCTGAACAGTTGAATGAGCTATTTGAAGCTGCTCGCTGGTCAGCGAGTGCGAATAATGAACAGCCTTGGCAATACGTGTACGCCCACCGCGGCACTCCTGCCTTTGAGCAACTCTGGAACTGCCTTATGCCCGGCAACCAGCCTTGGACTAAGCAAGCAGCAGTACTGATGGTATCCATCGAACGCCAGACCTTTGCCAAGAACGGCAAGCCTAATCCGTGGTCTACTCATGATGTGGGCATGGCCAATGCACAAATCATGTTACAAGCCGCACACCGCAGTATCTACGGCCACATGATGGCGGGTTTTGATGCCACAAAGACCGCTGAAACACTAGGACTTTCTGCGGAGCAACGTCCGGTTTGTATGATAGCCTTGGGTTACCTGGGCGAGGCAGACCAACTGGAAGAACCCTACAAGTCACGCGAGCTAGCACCACGTAATCGCCTTTCTATCAATGAATTTACACGAGAGCTATGAATGAAGTAAAAATCTTAGTCCACGGTACTCACCCAGAGATTCTGGAGACGGTACTGCGACTGATCAATAAAAATGAACATTGGACTGGCGAAGGCCATACTGAGGAAGAAAAAGTTATTGAGCTTTTTATGCAAAAGCGGTACGATCTGGTCTTACTCGGCGGCGGATTGACGGAAACTTCAGAAAAGAAGATTAAAGCCCTTTTCGCTCACCACAGTCCAGATACGCCTATCATTCAGCACTACGGAGGTGGTAGCGGATTGCTCAAAAGCGAAATCGAAGGTACCCTGGCTAAATTGCGCCAAGAGCAAGTGCAGGTACAGGACAATCCTTTTGGGTAAATTTGCACGAACCTCCAACCAATATGGATTACACCAAACGAGCACAGCAGCGAATCGAAAACCGGAAGCCCAATACGGACTTCAACCTGCTAGATATGGGTGTCATCTTTGATCAGGTGGACGGGGCAATAGACGTTCCTCATCGGCACGATTATTACACCGTCCTCCTGATTGGAAAGGCGAGTGGCGAACATTTGATCGACTATCAGTCTTTCCCCTTTCAGCCGCAGGAGGTTCATTTTGTTGGTCCTGGACAAGTGCACCAAGTGGCCGCCACTGCCAAACCCACCGGTTGGGTGTTTACTTTTTCCCGAGATTTTCTAGTGGAGAATAACATCCCCGAGAGTTTCATCACTAATATCAACCTCTTCCGCACCTTTGGCCACTCCCCTCCCCTGGCCTTGGACCAAGCTACTTTTGACCGGCTGTTCTCCATCATCCAACAGATGCACGAATGCCTTCCGCTGAATCTCACCTACCGTAATCGAGCGCTCGGTGCGCTACTCCAACTCTTTCTCATCCACTGCAATAATAGCGCTGCAGTCGACCCCAGTCAACTAGACGAAGATAACTCTGGGGTATGCATCCTCCGCGACTTCAAACACTTGGTAGATGACCACTACGCCAAGTGGCATAAGGTCAATGAGTACGCCGCAGAAATTCACCTTAGTCCCAAGTATTTGAGTCAAACCGTTAAACAATTCACCGGTAAATCTGCCAAGGAATTCATCCAGGATCGTCTTGTTCTGGAGGCCAAACGCTTGCTCCTACACACTGAATTATCCGTCAAAGAAATTGCCTACCGGATTGGCTTTGAAGAGCCCTTACACTTCAGTGGCTTTTTTAAAAAGAAAGCGGGAATTTCGCCATCCCATTTCCGAGAAACCAAGTAACGCCACTTTCCGCTGAGCCTTATTCCAAGTTACGTACCTGAAAATCACGTACATCATAATTCGGTGTCACCTCTAGGCCTGCGCCACCTGTAAATCGCTTACTAATGGCAATACGCTCTTGGGGAGATAACAAGAAGATAATCGGCTGCTCGTCGTAGACGATTTCTTGAAACTGATAGTACAGCGCCATGCGACGCTCCCCATCCAATGTCCGATTGATCTCTTCGATTAATCCATCAGTTTGGGCGTTGCCAAACTGCCAGCGGTTTTGTCCACGGGCGGTATTCGAACTGGTATGCCAGAGTGAAAAGTAATCGTCAATCTGGTGGTAACCTCCTGAGGCACCAGCGTACATTTGGTAATCGCGGCTGGCCACATCTTCTCCTAGCATGGCCCGCATGCCACGTGGAACCAAGCTTACTGCTACACCAGCCTGCTCGGCACCGTCCTTCATAACGTTTGCCAAGGTTTCTCCGAACTGTGTCCCCGGTGGGTACAGCAATTCCAGTTCCATTTCTCGGCGTTCTCCATCAATGAGTTTATCTCGGACACCATCGCCATTCGTATCTTCCCAACCAGCGGCGGCCAACAACTCTTGCGCGAGCTCCAGGTCTTTTTCAATGGGTGCCAAGTTCGAATTGTAGGTAGGCTTGCGTGGTGAGGTGGGCCCGTTCAGGCGAGTACCAAGGCCAGCGTAGGCCAGCTCTATTATACTCTCCACATCAAGTACGTGCGCGAGAGCTCTGCGGACCCGCTTATCTTCCAGCAGGGGGTCGCGGTTATTGAGGGCAAGGTAAAAGAGGTTGAACGTACTTGGCGTTTCAAATGTAAATCGCTCTTGCAAGTATTCATTTTGACGCTCCTCCACAAAGGTGGTGGCATCTATGGTCGGTATCAAATCCACCAGCTCTGATTTCATCGCTCCCACCGCCGTCACCTGATCCGTGATGATACGGAAGACCAAACTATCGGGATAAGCGTGTAGTTGCGGGCGATTCTCCGGCTGTTGGTCCACCCACCAATTGGGGTTACGAGCCATCGTGATGTATTGGCCATCCTCCCAATCTCGGAGCACGTAGGGCCCCGCGCCAATGAGTTTCTCGGGACTGCGCGAGAACGGAGCCGAAAGAAACTGTTCCGCCAAAGCCACCAGCGTAGCATCTTCGGTTTGGTCCACCTCGTCATTCTTTAAATCTGCCAGGGAATAAGAACGGAGCTGACCTTCCGGATCAAAGATGTGTTCCGGAAAGATAAAAGTGGTACTAATCGCATCCTCCGTAAGGATGTACTTCCGATCAGTTACTACCGTAAAGCGGCGATCATTTGCAGGATCGGCGTATACGTCAGCGACCATATCAAGACTAGCTCGGATGTGAATAGCCTCCGCAATGTTCTGGTTGAAAGGCGCCTTGAAGGTATAGATGACATCCTCTACCTCAACCGGATGGCCATCGCTAAACGTAGCGCCTTCAACTAATTCATAGGTGTAGCTGACACCACCGGCAAATGGACCTTCCGTCACATCCTGAATCTGCGGACGGCCAACCGCCAATGCCGGGCGGAAGGAAAAGTCTTTTTTATTCGTTTCCAACAGTGGTAAAAAAAGCTGTTCGTAAATAGGACGTGCATAGGCACTGGTAGTGAGGAAAGGATTCAAACGATCCGGTTCGGCCACCAGGCGTACGCGCAAGGTATTGTCCTTGTATTTAAATTCAACGGTAGGTTCATCAACGGCACTTCCTCCGGAACCGGAAGGGCAGGCGTAAAAAACCAAGGATAGAAAGAGCAGTAGGCCAAAGGCCAATTGATTCGGGGTTCTGTTCATGGGTTGCAGTTGTGATTCTGCTCTAAAGTACGAATTTTTCACAGCGCCCCTCCAAGCTTGAAGGACCAGGGTATCAAAATAGAAGTTGAACTAGGCCTTTCTTAAGACGGCCCGACGATTCAAGGTCTCATCGGTAACATACAAATTTCAAAACTCAAGACAAGGCAACCAACGAGACTCGTAGATGTTTTACATTCAACATTAAAAATGATTTTGTAATTTAAATTTACAAACTCCCAAAACCTATGTCAATTCATGAGGAACGAGATATCGTCTTGACTAAAATCCACATCTTATCCCAACGGGATCAGTTTATTAGCAGCGCCTTGGTTGCCCAGGAATTGAAGAAAGACTACCAATTGAGTATTGAAAGAACTGCATCCGCTATTTGGTACCTCAGCGATTTTAGGTATATCCTCCGGGATCAAGAAAACCGCGATCATATACGCCTAACACCGAGAGGAATGAGCCTGATTGAGGAAGGAGGTTTCGTGCAACAGCGCTTGAACAATCGAAGTGATTTGCGGGAAAAAATAGACGAATTGTCTCAAACGGTCTCACAATTAGAAGAAAGAATAGCAGCACTAGAAGGACCATCAGAACCACAGCAGCAGCCTGCACCTGCTATCCCAGCGCAAAAGCGACCACTCATACAGCGGGCAGCATTAATAGCAGCACTTTTGATAGCATCAGTTTTATTTGCGTGGGCTATGTATTCACTCCTAGCACCCTCGTCGTAATGCCCTAAACAAAATAGGTTGGCACTGAATTCAATCAGTACCAACCCTGCAAATTATTGCCCAAAACGTGTGTTTCAGCAATATTCCTTGTCAGCAATTGCTATTGGAGCAGGTGCAGTTGTTGCAGAATTAACCGTCCACAACTAGAAAGAGGCAGCCCGTCGCCAGACTACCTCTTTTCTCTATCGGTAATGCTTTATCAGCTGGTTGAGCCGATTAAAATCTTAGTTTAATTCAAAGCGGTCCAGGTTCATCACCTTGTCCCAAGCTGCTACAAAGTCGCGTACGAAGCGCTCCTTAGCGTCATCACAAGCGTACACTTCGGCGATGGCGCGGAGCTCGGTATTAGAACCAAAGATCAGGTCTACGCGAGTACCCGTCCACTTCACCAGGCCAGTCTTGCGGTCTGTACCTTCGAAGATGTCATCGTTCTCCGTTGTCGCTTTCCAAGTTGTACCGAAGTCCAACAGATTAACGAAGAAGTCAGTAGTCAACTCACCGGGGCGATCTGTGAATACACCGTGATTGGAACCATCAAAGTTGGTACCCAATACCCGCATACCACCTACTAGAGCAGTCATTTCGGGAGCAGTCAGCGTCAACAACTGAGCCTTGTCCACTAACATTTCTTCTGCGGAAGCAGAAATGTGGCTTTGCTTCTTCTCGTAGTTACGGAAGCCATCTGCATTTGGCTCAAGTGCACCAAATGAATCGACATCGGTATGCTCTTCCGTTGCATCAGTACGGCCAGCTGTGAATGGCACCGTTACATCGTGTCCTGCTTTACGAGCAGCCTCCTCTACACCAGCAGCACCCGCTAGCACGATCAAGTCGGCCATGGAGATTTTGTTACCGCTAGCGTTGAATTCCGTTTGGATAGCAGTCAGCGTATCCAGCACGCTTGACAACTGATCAGGGTTGTTTACTGCCCAACCATTCTGTGGAGCCAAGCGAACCCGTGCACCATTAGCACCACCACGCTTATCACTGCCCCGGAAAGTAGAAGCCGAAGCCCAAGCCGTAGATACCAACTGAGAAGTAGTAAGGCCAGCAGCCAATACTCTTGCTTTCAGGTCAGCAACATCGGCATCGTTTACCAGGTCGTGATCAACTGCAGGTACAGGATCTTGCCAGATCAATACTTCAGCAGGTACCTCGGCACCCAAGTAACGGACACGTGGGCCCATATCACGGTGGGTCAATTTGAACCAAGCGCGAGCGAAAGCATCGGCAAACTGATCAGGGTTCTCGTAGAAACGACGAGAGATTTTCTCGTATGCTGGGTCCATGCGCAAGGCCAGGTCCGTAGTCAACATCATTGGCTGGTGACTCTTAGCCGGATCGTGGGCATCAGGCACAGTACCTGCACCACCATCGTTCTTTGGCTTCCACTGGTAAGCACCGGCAGGGCTCTTAGTCAATTCCCATTCGAAACCAAATAGGTTTTCGAAGTAGTTGTTGCTCCACTTGGTTGGCGTAGTAGTCCAAGCACCTTCCAAACCACTAGTGATCGTGTCACCACCATTACCAGTACCGAAAGTGTTCTTCCAGCCCATACTTTGCTCCTCAATGCTAGCGCCAGCAGGTTCAGCACCTACGTACTTAGAAGGGTCCGCTGCACCGTGGGTCTTACCAAAGGTGTGACCACCGGCAATCAAAGCAACTGTTTCTTCGTCGTTCATGGCCATCCGGCCGAAAGTCTCGCGAATGTCACGTGCAGAAGCAATTGGATCAGGGTTACCGTTAGGTCCTTCTGGGTTTACGTAGATCAAGCCCATCTGTACCGCACCCAGTGGATTTTCCAGCTCCCGGTCACCCGTGTAACGCTGGTCACCTAACCATTCGCCTTCTGGTCCCCAATAGATATCCTCTTCTGGTTCCCAAACATCTTCACGACCACCGGCGAAACCGAAGGTCTTGAAGTCCATAGATTCCAGGGCTACGTTACCGGCCAGGATCATCAAGTCGGCCCAAGAAATTTTCTTGCCGTACTTCTTCTTGATCGGCCAAAGCAGTAGACGCGCCTTATCCAGGTTGGCATTGTCTGGCCAGCTATTCAAAGGAGCAAAACGCTGCGTACCAGCACCAGCACCACCGCGGCCATCAGCAATACGGTAAGTACCCGCACTGTGCCAAGCCATACGAATGAAGAACGGACCGTAGTGACCATAGTCAGCAGGCCACCAATCTTGTGAGTCGGTCATCAGATCATGTAGCTCTTGCTTAACCGCTGCAAGGTCTAGGCTGTTGAACTCCTCAGCGTAGTCAAAATCCGGGTCCATTGGGTTAGACAACTCAGAATGTTGACGCAGGATATTCAGTTTCAGTGCGTTTGGCCACCAATCACGATTGGCTTGACCGCTACCCGCCGAAAACTTCAGCTGACCGCCCATGAATGGACAGCCGCTTGACTCGTTCATATTCCACACTTTTCCGTGTGGGCCATGGCTTGTAGGCTTATTTTCTCCCATAAACGAATGATTTTATAATGGTTGTGATGAGCAAATTTACAATAACTGGTATTTATAATTTTCATCTCAGTATAAGCAGAGCTTATAGCTAGCTATTAGCTCAACTTATCCTGGTCTTAGGCCCGACTAATCAAGCAGCTTACACGATCTAGCCATCATCAATGGGCCCCTTACTGCTCTCCGCACCTTTGCTTTTTCTGTAACATCGCGAACTCAAAATAGCTCACCACATCGGCGGATAAAACCAACTAAAGAAGTATGAAAAACTGCCAATGATTCGCTTAGCTTTAGGTACACAAGCGAGCAACTTCCCTACTATCCCCTACGATAATCTGTATTTTAAAGCACTTATTAAAAGGCTTTAGAACAGAAGTAATCAACTAGGCTGTTGATTTACACCCGGGCAGCAAGCCTGCTAGGACTTAAGTTTCTTGGGCTTTACGCACCTGAGCGCCACCAAAAATCTTGAGTTATTGCTATTTCGAACTACTGCAAAAACCGCATCTTCACAATCCCCATCAACTCCTCTTTCTTGCTACGAGCAATGGGCACCTGCTCATCATCCTCCATGAGTAAATAACCACCGTCTTTGCGCTCAATACGCTTCACGTGCGCTAGGTTTACAATGTGCAATTGGTGGGAGCGAAAAAAGTCAGTGGAGGGTAGTAGCGTTTCAAAGTTTTTGATGGTACGAGCCACCGTAATGCGCTCACCAGAGTGGAGGTGAAAAGAAGTATAATTGGCGGCTGACTCTAGTCGTACGATATCTTTCAGTTCAATGAAATGCAGCCCTTCGGCGGATGACAGAGCGATCTTTTCGTATTCTCCCTGCTCGGCAGTGGCCAATAACTGAGTCAAGCGTTCGTCAATCCCATTACTGGATTTCCGAGGTTGAATTTTACGCACCGCCCGTAGCAGTTCATCAATATCAATCGGCTTCAACAAATAATCAATGGCATTGACTTGGAAGGCCCGTACCGCGAACTCGTTGTGGGCCGTCGTAAATATGACCTGAAAAGATGGGTTGGGAAATTTTTTTCAGCAGGTCAAAACCCGTTCCATCTAACATTTCTACGTCTAGAAACACTGCATCCGGAGAGATTTGCCGTAGCAGTTGGAAGCCGGTTCGAACACTGTCGGCCTCGCCCACCACCGTCACTTCTGGGCAATAGTCATCCAGAAAAACGCGTAGGGTTTGACGAGATTTTGGCTCATCATCGATGAGCACTACTTGTAGGGTTTTCTCAGACATGGGACAAAGGTGAATGCTTTGTTAAGATAGAGAATAATTTAATATTGGCCATTTAGGAAATGACATTCACAGGGAGATACAATTATTCGTAGGATTCTTACCCTCCGCAAAGAGATTCGAAACAGCGGTGATTTTATAACTAAGTGGAGGTAAAGACGAATTGCTCCCGATCGGTCGAAGCTAAAATTTAAAACATCCCCTCCTTAGTTCCGCGGAATTCATTCCGCAGTAGAGATTTACCGCGGAATGAATTCCGCGAAACGAAAGACCGCATCACCTCCCTATAAAAAACTGAAATACAGACAGTTACAACTAATTCACAAAAAACACCCCACCCCAGGTCACACTTCCCTCCTACCAATTGACCTATAAGCGGAGACTGCTTCGCCGAATATTAAGCCAAGGCCGCAGAATATTTCGTCAGAGTGCCCAAATGGTAAACGTCCCGGGTGAGCGCTTGTGCGCGAGTTATCATTGCTACACAAGATCCAACCAAGAGGACGAACACGTACAACCCTATGCTTTTAGTAGCATCTATTACACCTTTACCTAACTCCCTGCTCTACGGCTGGTGCACGCTCCTATTGCTCTTATGCACCCAGTGGGTCCAGGCCCAGCAGTTTAGCGTACAGCTAGACAATGCGGACCCCACGAACTGCTGTTTCACCCTGAGTTACAGTGCGCCTAGCCCCAACAGCATCACTGCTATTGAAACAACACTGCTCACTCCCTGGACCCTCTTCAACAGCATTCAATACCCCTTGAACAGTGGCTGGAACTACAGCAGCATCTTGGCCCAAAGGCGGTTGCGCTGGACCCACAATAACGGAACTATCCCCGGAGGTGAGCAGGTACTCGGCTCCTTTTGCTATAGCGGCTGGACCGCCGGTGAACCCGTAGAGCTACTGGTGATTTGGCGACAGGGGCCAGCGCCCGTCGAACGGGACACCTTACGACTGAATTGTTTTGCCTGCCAGGATATCAGCAATGAAGAGGCTACTTGCTACCCGGATAGCCTTTTCCACTACACCTTTGATTTTACCAATCACAGTCCTTTCACGGTGGACTACCTCCAGCTCCGGGAAACAGCAGGCGCTAACTTCATTCTTACCAACGGCCTTCCCTTGCCCAATCCACTAGCTCCCGGCGAAACCGCAACTGGCCTCAGTCTAGACATAGCACCAGGCGCAGAAGAACTGCCAGAGTTCTGTTTTGAAATTACCTCCCGGCAGACCATCAACGATACTATTTCTATTGACTGTTGCACAGACCTACACTGTATTGACCTTCCCGTATGTGATCGCTGCTGTACCGATTTCGATCTCTTTGTCAGTCTGGCAGAAGCGGGTTTCGACTATGAATTCAACTGCCTGGACACGACCCTGACGACCCAAACCCCACATCTCAGCGGTTGCGACCGGGTGCAGTGGACTGTCCGTGACCTGAGTATGCCAGAGGTAGTTGGTGGTGTCATCGACGGAAACGAAACTTTTGTCTACGCCCCCTTCCGCGACGAAGCAGAATACGAAGTATGCTTTACCGCCACTCGACAAGATATGATGGGTGTGAATTGCTACGCCCCCAGTAGCCTGACCTACTGCGACACCATTAGCATGGATTGCCCCTTCTGTATAGAAGAAGATCAGATTGATTGGGAAGTAGAATGCCCTCCGGTATTCGAGCCGGTTTGTGCCTGTGATGGCATGACTTACCTCAATGATTGCGCCGCAGAAAATTGGGCGGGAGCTACCGCCTGGGAACCCGGCATGTGTGGTGAAACGCCCCTGGATACCATTTGCCTTCTCGCCACCCTACAGGAGGATACGCTAGCCCTACTCGAATGGTTTAGTGTGTTTGGCACCAATTTCCGGCAGTTCATTTTACAGGAACGCTTTCCCGACGGACGAGGCTGGATGAACCTGGAGGTACTCGACGGCGACATCTACGACTACGAAGACAACGAACCAGAGATTCCAGTTAATGAATACCGAGTCATCGGTGTGGCTTTTTCTGGCAAAGTAGTGATCAGTAAAGACACTTTACTCACCGACTGGGAAGACCTCAATTGGGTAGAGGGTGGCCGTGTCTGGCCCAATCCCGTCCGGGAAGACCTCTACATCAGCCTACCCTGGACGGGGCCTAGTCACCTTCAAGTCTACAATGGTCAAAGCACCCTGCTAGCAACTTATACCACCCAGATAGAACCAACGCAAATACCCGTATCCCAATGGCCGTCCGGCTATTACGTACTCGTTGCCACGCATCGCGATGGCCGGCGCTGGCGACACCCTTTCATTCTTCAACCCTAGTACAAATCTGCAACTATGAAAAAACGATACACCATACTCTCTTTACTTGGCCTGGCCGCTCTATCCTACGGCTTTCTGAGCTTGGGAAACCCCGGGATCGCGGGGATACTCTTCTTCGTTGAGGGAACTCCAGCTACGGAAGAACTCATCATTCTCTCCGACCACCAGGGGCGTGCGCAGCTCAGCATAGTAGGCATGAGCAGCCAGTATACCCACCAGCAACCGGTTGACATCAGTGGCCAGGCCGTCCGACAGGACATCAGCCAACTGGTGCCAGGCTTCTACACCCTCCGCCTGCAATACGCAGACGGGACGGTACTGTACCAACGATTTGTGAAAATGTAATAAGGGGGAGCGAGGCTCCGCCAGTGCCTTCTGGTCAGCGCGGAGTCTTCTTCCACTATGAATTAAAGTGAGTGTTGCCCTTAACCTATTCATTCTAACGCTTGAGTACTTAGGCAAAACTCACAGTACTGGGTACTTAGTAATTGGTATTTGGTAGAAGGTTGAATCTGCATTACCCAGTTCCAAATACTACGTACTGAATACCTCGTACCGTGGGTTTCGGCAAGTAAAAAACTACTGACTATAAACCAGTTAAAGCCGAAGGCCACAACAATTAACAACTGCATAAATACTTAGAACCATGAGAAACGCTTTTTACCTTTTGCTTAGCAGCCTAGTGCTGAGTCTTTGGATTATTCCTCCGCTAGCCGGACAGGTCAATCCTAATGTCATCACTTTTGAACCGGCAGCTGTTATTTCGTTTCCACCTGTTAACCCAGGTAGTTGTACAACTTCCTTCAGTCCAACCGAAGGAGATACGGTGGATGCCACCCTGAATGACTTTTTTGATTGCTATTACGGTGTACGCTTCTTCTTGGAAGATGAATTTGATGTACGCACGGAGATGTCGCACATTGCTGAGGTTGGTGATCAAGGCTACGACAATGATGGAGACGGCGCCTCCGACGGTTTTGCTTTTAGCCGTGGTGGTAATGCTACTACTCCAGAATGCTCCGTTCCTGCTTCTCGTTGGGATATGCCTGACCCACAAGGCCCTTTAGGTAGCTCCGGCGAGGAGCTTGGTTGCTATTTCTTGACGGACGAACCCGGCATTAATGCCAACCCTAAGAGTCTGATTATTCAATACAGTATCACCACTAGCCAGACTAGTGGTTACCTAATGGATATCGACGCTAGTGAGGCTTGGACACTTACTGCCTACGATGCGATGAATAACATTATTGGCGGCCCTATCACGGTATGTAATAGCGGTTGTGACATTATTGCACCAGGTACGCCACAAGAAGGTATTGCTACCTACTGGTCGTTTAATACCAGCGTACCCATTGCCGAGGTTGAACTTCGATACAGTGGCCCGAATCCCGATAGTCCGGTAGGACTGGGATTTGACAACTTCTCTGCCTCCCAACTACAAGAAGAAGAGCCAGGCTGTGCCGATGAATCATGCCTTACTAGTGTACTTGACATCAGTACGGGTGTAGATCACTCTACGGGTAGCTTATATCCAATTGGTGCCGGTGATGCTTACTGGACCCTCTTAAGTGTACCAGGCAACGCAGGGAATATTAGCGTACCTCGCCCCGCCTTCGTTATTCCATCTGAACCGATCGTTTTTGGTGGACAACAATTCTTCAACGTCTGGGCAGAGCCAACTACTTCTGGCTGGATTTCGGGCCAACCTATTAATAACTGGACCGTAAACGGTGGCCCTTACGTTATGGAGCGTTGCTTCTGTATATGTGAACCCGGCAAATACAACATTGACCTGGAAGTATGGGTAGATGATGATGTGGATATTGGCCTTTACCAAAATGGCGTACTGATTAGTAGTATTCAGTCTGCTAATGGTTTTGCCTTCGGACAACCTGGTACCAATATCGTCTTTAACGAGTTCCTGGAAGAAGGTGAATACTGCCTGCGAGCTGATTTATTTAATAGTGGTTCCACCGCTATGGGCCTAAACATTACTGGTACCGTTACCGGTGCTAATATGCTCACCTCTTCCTGCTGCGGCGGCAATTCCTCCATCGTCGGTGTGAAGTACAATGATGTGAACTGTAACGGATTCCAGGACGGTAACGAGCCAGGGCTAGCCAACTGGCAGATTGAACTTACGGCTCCGGGTCAGGCACCCATCATCGCCACTACCGACCAGGATGGCTACTACGCTTTCGTGGACATAGAGCCCGGAACCTATACCGTATCCGAAGTACTGCAGCCAGGATGGACACCTTCCTTACCTACTGGCGGTAGTTACCCCAATGCTGTAGTGAACGAAGCGCAAGTATTGATCCTCGATTTCGGTAACTGTGAAGGTGAAAGCTGTGTAACCAGTGAGAACCTGGTGATGACCAAGTCACCGAGTACCATCCTGGAAGACGGCAGCTGCTGCTGGTCGATGAACTTTGACAATCTGGGACAGGAGGTCGTATACGGCATTCAGTTGAATTTGCTTAACGGTGTCGAATTTGCCCCTGGCTACCAATTTGCCCCCGGCTATTTTGCGCCCAACTTCTCCAACACCAGCCTGACCATCACCAGCAACCCGCTCTCGAATGGACCACTGGCGATGAGTATACCAGGCATGATAGACTTCTGCCTACAGAACGTCAACGGTATTCCACAATTCATGGAAGTGATCTACCTGTCAGAAGATTACGTGACGCCAATTTGTGTAGACACCATTCTCTTTGACTGTGGCGTGCAAGAAGACTGCCTGGAATACTTGAGTGATGAACTCGAATGTGATTCTGTGGGCTACAAGTACACCGTAGACTTTGAAGTACCCGACGGCAACGACTTTGACATTGGTTACATCAAGATGAACCTTGATCCGGGTCTGCCAGCAGGCGCAACCATCACACCGATCGGAGCCTTTGCTGATCCTGGTGCTAGTGGACACGTATTCCCAACACCCTTATTGCCAGGTGACATCGTCTCTTTGATGTACCTCATTGATACGCCCATTGATCTCTACGGTGATTCACTCTGTGTCATCATTACCGCCCACGATGATACCGACGAACGGCAATGCTGTTTTGCTTACGAGAATTGCCTGCCTTTCCCACTTTGTGATCCTTGCCCATTCGTGGATATCGGGATTAACCCAATTGGGGAGGATACAACTGGCTACTGCTGCTTTGAACTGGAGTACTCCAACATGCTACCGGAGGATTTCAACGACATGACGGGTATCAAAGCTACTATCCTAACGGAAGGCGTTATCTACAGTGGTCTGGTGACTTTACCGGCCTTACTAGATGGCTGGACACCAGTCTATGATGATCCAGACGACCCCACCATGATTACCTGGACGCATAACAGCGGCAGCGTGCCGGACAGTGTCGACTACGAGCTCTTTGAGTTCTGTGTAGAAGGTACTACCTCTACTGATTCGATCTACATCGAGACCAGTTGGTTGCAAGGAGATTCCATGCTATGTATGGATACGATCGGTATTTACTGCCCCGATTGTTTATCGGTTCCGGAAGACGAATTCTTCTGTGATCCGAATGATCCAACCTCCTACACCTACTTATTCAACTTTACCAACCATTCACCTTTTGATGTGAACGCGGTGGGCATATTGGATATCGATTCCCCTCCTGGCGCCGTCACGCCAATGGTGCATTATCTGGGCACTACAGTGCCACCCGGAGGTACCTACACCGGCTTTATTCCAGTAGAGCTAAGCGGCATGGCTGGTGACTCCATTTGCTTTGATGTCGTGCTGCGGCAAATCATTGGTGAGGAGATCAACATCATTTGTTGCTACGCTACCCATTGTGTGGTCCTACCGGAATGTGAAAACCCACTGAATTGTCCTGATCCAGAGTTGGCCACCCAACAGCAATGTGAGAAAGTATTCTTACCCGTATGTGGCTGTGACGGACAGACGTACGCCAATGCCTGCTATGCCCAAAACGCTGGAGTATTCGATTACGATAACGGCCCTTGTGGCCCTGTCTTCGAACCCGATCCACGAATTGATCTCACAGGCACGCTCGCACCTGGAGGTGTAGACCTCCAATGGGAACTCACGCAGCCCGGTGATTTTTATGACTTCTACGCCGTACGCGGAAGATGGCCATTCGAGCAGGACTACAAGCTGGTGGATGAAGTAGATGGTACCGATCTAACGATCTACAACTTCTTCCATCCTAACAATATGCCCGGACTTAACACCTACCAAACCCTGGGAGTGTTACCAACTGGTCTCATTGTAGCGAGTAACGAACTTGAAATCTTCTTGGCCGAAGAAGACAACCAACCGCTGGTACAGGCTTTCCCTAGCCCGGCCCGCGATGAGCTGAACGTAACCACTAACCGCAATGGCCCCGGTGTTATCGAACTCTTGAGCCCCGACGGGCAACGGGTCATTACGCGGCAAGCGAACTTCAACGGAACGCCAATTCCAGTGAATGTAGGCCATCTGCGTGATGGGGTCTTCATTCTGCGCGTACGCTTTGACAATGGCGAAGTGGCGCAGCAGCGGGTAGTGAAACTGAGGTAAGGTAGAAAATAGGAAGTTAGAAATTAGAAATGGGAGGTCGGAGGTGGGAAATCGGAATTAAGAGGTTAGAAGTGATGTACTTCCCTCTTTTACTTCCGACCTCCCAACTCCGAATTTCTTTCTTCTGACCTCCCGCTTCCGAATTCCCTGCTGCTTTTCGGACTTTTCCCCTCAAAATTGGACAAAGGGCTTCCCATTTAAACCATGGCATGCGTTGTACAAGTTATACTTTAGCAACGCACAGAATAGCCGCCTCTATGTCTACCCGAGAACACCAACGATTACAAGACAACTATGCTCAACAGCAAAAATGGCTCCTTTGGGGGCCTTACCTCAGTGAACGCCAATGGGGAACCGTACGTGAAGATTATAGTGCCAATGGCGACGCCTGGGAATACTTTCCACATGATCACGCCCGTAGCCGGGCCTACCGCTGGGGAGAAGATGGCATAGCTGGCATCAGTGATGATATGTGTAACCTCTGTTTTGCGGTAGCGCTTTGGAACGGAAAAGACCCCATCATCAAGGAGCGCCTTTTTGGGCTAACCGGGCCAGAAGGTAATCATGGGGAGGATGTGAAAGAGCTGTACTACTACCTGGATAGTACGCCGACCCACTCCTACATGAAGCACCTGTACAAGTACCCGCAGGCGGCTTATCCCTACGGTGACATAGTGGGCACCAACGCTAAGCGTACAAAGCGAGAACGAGAATATGAGCTGCTGGACACTGGCATTTTTGATGATCGGCGCTATTTTGATGTGTTCACGGAATACGCGAAGGCTTCGGAGGAAGACATTCTAATCAAAATCACCGTGCATAACCGAGGAGATCAAGCTGCTGAGCTGCAGCTCTTGCCTACCCTCTGGTTTCGCAATCGTTGGGATTTTGGACTGCAACAAGGGAAACCTAGCTTAAAACTGGCTGCCACTCACGCTACCTACGGACACATTCAGGCCCAGCACCCGACCATTGGTGATTATCATCTCTACTATGAAACGCCCGAGCAGCTCTTATTTACTGAAAACGAGACCAACAACCAGCGCATTTTCAAGCGCCCCAACAAAAGTGCATTAGTAAAAGATAGCATCAATGATGCGATTATCAGCAGGGATTTTAGCCGTTTTGCGGGCGTGGAATCCGGCACTAAGTGTTCACCAGTTTATCAGTTACAGTTGGCCGCTGGCGAGCAGATTAGCGTACGTCTACGCCTAAGTAAGACCGCGATCAAAGACCATCCTTTAGACCAGGAATTTAAAGCCCTTTTCCAAGAACGCACAAAAGAGGCTGACGCATTCTACGCGTCCTTCGTGCCAAAGGGTGGCGATGCTGACTTACAGAACATCCAACGGCAAGCCTTCGCGGGCATGCTGTGGACCAAGCAGTACTACCATATCGATATTCCGCGCTGGCTAAAGGGAGATCCTGGCATGCCTCCGGTGGCTAAAAGTCGGAAAAAAGGCCGTAACAGCGAGTGGATGACCCTCAACAATGAGGACATCATTTCTATGCCCGACAAATGGGAATATCCCTGGTACGCCGCCTGGGATTCGGCCTTCCACTGTGTACCGCTAGCGATGGTGGATGCTAAATTTGCCAAGGAACAGCTGATCCTCTTCCTGCGCGAATGGTACATGCGCCCCAACGGCCAGCTACCCGCCTACGAGTGGTCGTTTAGCGATGTGAACCCGCCCGTACACGCCTGGGCCTGTATGCGGGTATACCGCATTGAGCAAGCGCAAACGGGAGTGGGCGACATTGCTTTCCTGAAACGAGTCTTTCAAAAGCTGCTGATCAATTTCACCTGGTGGGTTAATCAGAAGGACCACAACGAGAATAACATCTTTGAGGGAGGCTTCCTGGGGCTGGATAATATCGGAATCTTTGATCGCAGCGCAGAAGTACCTGGCGGCGGCTACCTGGAACAAGCGGACGGTACCAGCTGGATGGCCATGTACTGCCTCAATATGCTAGATATGGCGCTGGAGATTTGTCAGGAGGATTCCTCCTTTGAGGACGTTACCACCAAGTTTTTGGAGCACTTCATCTACATCGCTGAGTCATTGAATAAATTGCATGAAGACTGGACCAGCGCCTGGAACGAAGAAGAGGGTTTCTTTTATGATATTTTGGCCCTGCCCGGTGAGCAGTACGTTCCTATAAAAGTACGCTCCTTAGTAGGCTTGTCTACCCTGTTTGCCACACTAGTCCTAGACAAGAAACGCCTCGAGAAAGTACCCGATTTTCTCAGTCGCCTGCGTTGGTTCAGGAATTACCGGATCAAGAATGAATCGTATATCGTGCTGGAGGAATTGGAGGAAGGGGAAGACATTTTGCTGTCCCTCGTTCCGCGACGGCGGCTCGAAAAACTGCTCCGTGCCTTGCTAGACGAAGAGGAGTTCTTTTCGCCGAACGGCATCCGCTCTTTGTCTAAAATCCACGAGCAACCATTCACCACCAAAATTGCGGGCCAACACTTCAGCTTGCAGTACGAACCCGGAGAGTCTTCTAATAGAATGTTTGGTGGCAACTCCAATTGGCGCGGCCCCGTATGGTTACCGATGAATTTCTTACTGATTCAATCACTGAGAGAACTGCATAAATACTACGGTGATGACTTAAAACTGGCCTGCCCCACAGGAGACGAAGCCAGCCGCTGCCACCTGGCCACGGTAGCCGATAAAATCTCCACGCGTTTGATTGGGTTATTCCAAGCGGACGAACACGGGCGCCGACCGGTGAATGGGGAGGACACGATTTACCAGAAGGACCCTTACTTCAAAGACCTGGTCCTGTTCTACGAATACTTCCACGGCGATAATGGACGTGGCGTAGGCGCATCGCACCAGACCGGTTGGACGGGTGTGGTGGCGGAGTTGATTGATCAGGTGGGGTGGGGGTAGTTTAATTTGGTTTCGCGGAGTTCATTCCGCTATGTTGTTTTACGGCGGAATGAATTCCGCGAAACGCATTTTAGAGCATGGCAAAGATCAAGACCTACAAAAAAGAGATTCCACGCATCAGCACCGAGCAGATGGTTAAAGTAGATCGTTTGATGATTGAGGAGTATAAGATCGAGTTGATTCAGATGATGGAGAATGCGGGGCGTTGTTTAGCCATCTTGGCTACGAAAAAGTTTCTAAAAAAGAAGTTGGGTAGCAAACAGGTGATCGTCCTGGCGGGCACGGGCGGAAATGGTGGCGGTGCCTTGGTTTGTGCACGGAGGTTACATAATTGGGGCGCTAAGGTGCAAGTATTCCTTACGGCTGATGCAGATCGCATGACGCCCGTACCTGCTCATCAGCTGCGTGTTCTGCAACGGATGGGAATAGATATTCACCTTGGCAACGAACTACTAGCAGCAAACGAAGCAGACTTGATCATTGACGGCATTATTGGCTACAGCGTCAAAGGTGATCCACGCGGCTTGGCGAAGACGATGATTGAGTGGGCTAACCGGCAGGAAATACCTGTACTCTCACTGGACACACCATCCGGGCTAGACCTAACGAGCGGCACGGTGCACGCACCCACAGTACGGGCAGATGCTACGCTTACATTAGCCCTACCCAAACAAGGGTTATTTGAACCACTGGCTATTGCGCAGCGGGGAGAGTTGTACCTGGGGGATATCAGTGTACCACCGGCTTTGTATCAGGAACCCAGCCTTGGGATTGAAGTAAGTAGCAAGCTTTTTGCTAAAGCAGATGTAATAAGGATAGCGGAGGATGAAGAGTAGAGGGCAATAATAGCAATGGCCCGACTTCGTGAAGACTTCGTCTGATGAAACGGAAGGTGCCATCTCAAATATTCCAAAGTTGAAAGATTTGAGATGACGCATTGAGCGGAGAACTGTTTATCCCTCTGTATCCACGTAAACGTAGCGCTCTAGCCGAGCCAGTTCGTTGTCGTCTACATATTTGCCAATCTCGCGGCGAAACTGCTCGATGCTCACGTAAGGACGGTATTCCTTAAACTCACGCAGCATTTTCTTCCCTACACCGGGGATAGTCATAATCTCCTCATCACTAGCAGTATTAAGAGCGATAGGGACGAAGACATATTTTTCGTAACGGGCAATTTCCGCATCATCTACATACTTGCCCATTTCTCGACGAAACTGATCTATCTTTTTATACGGACGGTACTCCTCAAATTCGTGCGCCATCTTATCCCCTACCCCTGGTACCATTTTAAACTCTTCCTCAGAGGCGGTATTTAGATTCAAAGGCATAAAACAATTGACTATAAAAGCATTCACCGCAGCTTCGTCCATTCCGGTAGTACCCAACAACTGGGTAAAGTCTTTCATATTAGCGTACGGACGACCATCGATAATCTGCTGAGCCAGCTCTTCGCTAACGCCCAATAGGCTTGTGAACTCCAGCATGGAGGCAATATTTGGATTCGAGACGGTAAGGTTCTCTGGGCGAGCTTCTTCGCTTGGCGCTGCCGTTTCTTCGGTTGGTGCTTCCGTGATTTCTTCGGTAGTATCCGGTGCGGTATCCCCACCACAATTAACTACGAAAGCAACTATAAATAGGAGCCAAATTAAACGTTGCATTGATTTTTTATTTGGTGATTAAAGTTGTTGTATTGGCCAACTCATGGTATACGCCCAGCCAAGCAGGGCGGTAGCAATCATGGTACCCGGTGCCAGTACAGGCGTGGCTCCTTTGAGCGTCTCCCATACCAATTCTGCACCTTGCATTGAGGGGTACATCTCTAGCTCAAATGCCATATTACCGTTGTAGTGCAAGGCAAAGCCGAGCACGCCACTGATCATAAACAAGAGCATTAAGCCACGAAAAACCTGACGGCTTGGATATGATTTCCCCATGGTAAACCACGCCAGGCAGAGCAAGCCTAGGCCCATCAATACCAGAGGAATGATTTGCCAAAAGCCCTCAAAATGCTCTAGCAATAGCAACTCCAAACCAGTACCCACCAGGCTGATCAGGAAAGCAGCCAAGAGTAACTTCTTCATTTTGCGCTAGTTGATCCCAATTCGAAGCGAAGGTAGTACTTCGAGGCTTTACGCAAGCAGCAAAAAATTAGGTATTTATTAGGTATTAAATAGTAAAGCCTGCCGGGTTAACTTCAGCAAATACAGCTGCAACTTGAAGTAGACAATGGAGTGCAAAAGAAAAAGGCCCATAAACAACCACCGCTGCTCATGGGCCCAAACGTCCTTTATAACCAAATATCTTTACCCTATTCAACTAAGCAGAGATTAGCGAGAGGCCTCAGGGTCCTTCGCAATGCCTGAGGGAAATACTTTAACTCTACCTAGCGATCAATTGATGCCATTACACGCTCCATAAAGCTGTTGAGGGCCTCTTTCTTTGGAGTACCCGTAGCAACAGCTTCCTGCACTTCAAGGGCACCGTACATATTAGATAATAACTCGCCGATCACATCCAACTCCTCATCCTTTAGAGAGGGGACTTCCGTCAAATCTTCCAGTGTTTCAATCGTCTCCAATAGGAAGTCTGCATCTCTTTCGGCCACGAAATCGGCGAGTCTTTTAATTATTGGCAATTTCATCTACTAGTTCCTTTAGTACATCAAATTTGTTGGTCTGCACTTGATTCACAAAACTGCCCTGCCTAAAAGTGGCAAAAGTGGGCAGGTTGTTTACGTTAGCCAGTTGCCGAGAATTGGGATATTTCTCCGCGTCCACTAGCACAAACGCTACATTACCGTTTTCACTGGCTAGCTTTTTAAATTTTGGCTTCATAATCCGGCAATTACCACACCAACCGGCAGAATACTGAACAACGACCGTATCCTCCGCTGCCACAATCTCCTGTAGATTGTCTGTATTTAATTCCTTAAGCATCTTTGTTTTTTTTAGTTAACACTCAGGTAAGCAGCCACACCGTCGCGACTGGCATTCATTGCCTCTTGTCCGTCTTCCCAGTTAGCGGGACACACTTCTCCTTTTTGCTGAAAATGAGCGTAAGCATCCAGAAGACGCAAGTATTCCTGTACATTGCGCCCCAGAGGCATATGATTAATACCTTCGTGAAATACAGTACCCTCCTCATCAATAAGGTAGGTAGCGCGGTAGGTTACATTATCACCATCAAATAGCTCTACACCAGTAGCCGCGTCAACACGAACAGTTGTGCTATCTAGGATACCCAGGGTACGCGCTAAATTGCGATTGCTATCCGCAAGTAGATTGTAAGTAATCCCTTCGATACCTCCATCATCTTTCGCGGTATTCAACCAAGCGAAATGCACTTCTGGTGTATCACAAGATGCACCGATGACAATAGTATTGCGGTCCGCAAACTCGCCTAGTGCTTCCTGAAAAGCGTGAAGCTCAGTAGGGCATACAAAGGTGAAGTCTTTAGGATACCAAAAGAGCAGCACTTTCTTGTTGTTCTTTACTGCCTCGTCCAACACATTGATTGTGATAGTATCTCCCATCTCGTTCATCGCATTTATTTCCAGACCGGGAAATTTTTTACCAATAAAAGCCATATCTGCACTTTGTTTTTGTCGAGGCTAGGATAACCGACCTATTTGTTAAAAGGTTTACCAGGTAATTTTTAGGACAAAAGGGCAGTAGGGAGAGCAGGTTGAAATAATTTTCACTATTTACTGAAAATACAGAAATAATATTTCGACAAGCATTCCATGAGTACATGAATGCTTGGCCAATGACCAAATCATGAACTAGAAAAGGTTATTGATGGATCTTGTGAAATGACAATGAAGTGACAAGTACACCATGATCATCCTACTTTAACGGGAGATGACATGTAGTGAAATAGCTACAGATCCAAGATGAAATAGATGATGATCTGGATCGCTGAAAACCCTAAGAACGCCCACAGGGCTACCACATCTCCAAAAAACTGGCCGACTGTAAGGGCCAGTCCCCAGGCTAAGAGCAAATTAATAGGCAAGGCTACGATAAGTCCCCAAAATTCACCCTCATCGAAGAGCTCTGTGTAGGGCGCCCAGATGGCTGATGGCAGAAAGGCCCAATCATCGAAAAAGCTGGCCTCCATGGTACCATGAATCAAGTAAACCACTCCCCAGACAACGCCCATCAAGTAGAGTAAAAACGTATTCATGGAGATGTGCATTTCCAGCGCCGAAACCAACCC
The DNA here is from genome assembly GCA_038528965.1 of Bacteroidota bacterium. Lineage (GTDB taxonomy): Bacteria > Bacteroidota > Bacteroidia > Chitinophagales > Saprospiraceae > Lewinella. The sequence continues at coordinate 116,522 of JBCBEC010000018.1, forward strand.
ACTGCCCCAGGTGGCAATAAAATCAGTTAGCCAAGCACCACCAAAGCCGATTAAAGGAAACAATACCAACATCAACCAAAAAGCCCCCGATTGATAAAAAACATATTGTGTCTCAGAAGACGGCAAAGCCTGCTCACTGACGGGGACCGCCATGCCCTGTGGGGGCGTCGTCAATTGACTACTGGTCTGGATAGTGGCTAGGCGATTGTTCCAATATTCAAAACGTGAGGCAGGTGTAATGATGGGTACCTGCTGATCACCCTGCTTGATCTTAGGAGTTGGAATGGCACGTTCCTCCCGCTGCTTACCGAGTGCCCTTGCCAGCTCAAGAGCTTCTTTAGCGTGCGAGCTATTCCAGTGGGCATCCAGGAACTCGAAATAGGCGTCTTCGGTATTCAACGCTTTTGCTCTGCGCCAATCTTTTTGGGCTTGTTTTTCTTCCCGGCGGATAGCTTGTTTGGCCTCCGTTCCAAGTTTAGCACCAACACTTTTCACAAACTTTTGCCAGGTCTCATTGCGTTCCCCCTGCCAGTTTAGCAATTGAATATTCTGCTGTCTCCGTAAACCCAAGGGAGCTTTTACTTCGTCAATAAAAATGGGAAAAAGTGCGTTACGCCGCTGTCCTTCGTCGGCCTCATCAGCCACAAAGGCACTCTTGATGGAATACTTTGACCAGATTACGACTACGATGCGGGAAGCATCGAGGGATTGTTGTAAGAAACTGCGCCAGGAAGTACCAGGAGGAATATTCTCGTCCCACCATACAGTAAAACCTTCTTTTTCGATGGCCTCAACAATGGGCCGGACCCGCTCTTTGTCCTCGCGGGCGTAGCTGAGGAATATGTCGTGTGTACTGTCGATAGGTCTTAGGTGGAATTGATATGGATATAATATTACCACTTTTTACGGAAAAGGTCAAAGAAGAGCAAGCCGATGCATGGTAGAGAGAACCACTTCAGGAGTCGTTTTACAGGTCCTCAAAACCTGATCTAATCAAATGAAGAACTTGCTTTTCTGAGCAAATATTCGTTACTTTGAAAAACAAAGTACTTTTATTTATAAACATCAAGGCGATGACAGCTCAGAACAAACGATTCCTTAATATGGTACTTGGCATACCATTCTTACTAGCCATTCCTTTCGTGGCCATGCGCTTCAGCGGCGAGGTCAATTGGACCCTGGGCGACTTCATTGTAGCCGGTGGCCTATTGCTGGGCCTTGCGTTCGTAATAGAGACCATCCTCCGGGTAGTGACCCAGCGGCGGCACCGGATTTTACTCTTTGTCGTGGTGTTTGTCCTCTTTGTATTGCTGTGGGCCGAACTTGCGGTAGGCTTATTTTGATCGCCATCAACTTAGACATGCACAAGCTCTCCCCCCCTAGCTATGCCTCAAGTAGCTAAAGGTTTTTGGTACCGCTCACTAGCGTGAAACATATTAAGATTTCCAATAAAAAACCTACTTTTGGCTTAAGGCCCTTAAGTAATCCATATTCAAGTATCAAAACCTAAAGCCTATGGCTGCCTTTGACTGGAGCGGTTTCGTGCAATTTTTGCCGAGCCCAAGCTCAACAGAAAAGGGAAAAGACATCAAAGTAGCGTTGCTAGATAGCGGCGTTGATTTTAACCATCCCGCACTTTCACACCTCGAACGCGACGGCCGTCATTTCGACGCCACAAAAATCACTTTACAGGTCGACAATAACTCCCTCACCGGCAAAGACAATGTCTTCGACCCAGGCCACTTCCAGAGTTACCACGGCTCTAACCTGGCAGGTATCATGGCCGGCGACTCACAACAAGCCGGCGAGGAGTACACGGGTATCGCACCAGCGATGGATCTTTATATTTTTAAAGTTTCCGAGCCAGACGGTGATATTTGGCTAGATGACTACATCAGGGCTTTGGACTACGCCGTCAATAAGCTGGATGTAGACATCATCTGCTCCGCGGTCTACCCCGAACGAAATCTGACATCGGGGATACTGAAGTTTACCTCACCCGAAATCACCACTATTCTGGATGAGATTACTAACAAGAATATCTTGTTTTTCCAGGCCCTGCCTAATGTAAACCGCCCGCAACACCTGACCTCCTTAAGCTTCCCCGCAAGCCGGGCAGCTGCGCTGAAGATTGGAGCCATGACCAACCGCTTCCACCAGGAGGTACTTGCTGGGCAAGGTGACGATCTGGATAGTAATATCGATTACATTGTCCCGCAGTTTAGTGCCTCCGTTTGTGACGAAGGTCCAAATGGCGAAGCATACACTACCAACCTGCTTACCGCCAGTCAATCCACTGCGGTGCTGTGCGGAATCGCGAGTCTGGTCCTGCAACAGCAGCGCGAGCAATCCGGTGACGCAACAATGCGTTTCGACCACGATGGGTTTAAAGCCCTCTTGGCTAATAACGCAACGCCAATGAACGGCGCAGACGTTTTTACCAATCCAGTTCAACTCTGCACACCTATTTAAGTCCAACAACTATGCGTTACCTATTTATATTTCTACTCCTGGTAGTTAGCGACCAGGTATGTACGCAGAATCTTTTTCAGGATGCGAAGCTGATTGGTTCTAAATACGATCGAGAGTCTGGTACCATTAAGATCCGTGGCCGAGCTGACAGCGACGGGATCATGGCTAAATTGGCCTACTACTCCAACTATGATTCGTCCGAAGTAAGTACCGGTCAAGTCTTTGCCAATGATGTATTTTCTGAGCTTTCGGAGAACAACCCTTTCTTTACCACAAACAACGAAGAGTTCGGTACAGGCGTAGCCGTAGGGTTTAGCTCACAGTTCCAGAACGTAGCTATTGTAAATCCAGCCTTGGCTGTGGCAGCTGATGCATCAACAGACAATTCTACGCCCTTTAGTATCACCAAAATTGCCGATGGTTTCGCTCGCTTTTTGGTCACCCGAACCAAGGAGGAATTATCCATCGCATTTTTCCGTCGTTTCTACCGGCAGCTGGATCAGCAACGGGAATTGCAGGTGCTTTTTCCTTCCACTTACCAAACCCTCGAGACTGCTGAAACTGAGATTTACGTGTACCAACGTTACCTGGAAAGTCTCCGTTACAGCTTCATTAGCGACCTGGAACTCTTACCAACGCAATTGCAATATTATCTACAAACCACCCCTTTGATTAATAATCAAGTAGCACAGTACACGGTACTAGATGTACTACAGCTATCGCAATATTTGATCAACGAAAAGACGGGTGAACAGCCTCAGGAACGCAACTTTTGGGACTATCTCAACTATCTAGCGGATAGCTCCTTCATTCACAATGAAGTGATCAATGCAAAGCCGGAAAATGCGCTGAGAATTATCGACGGCAACATTAATCTTAGTCGCCTGATAGCGAAGTCGTTCTGGAATCAGGTGGACAGTACCTGGGAGGACCCTGCGGAAGTGTTTCGGGCGCTTAGCGATCCTGTAACCCTGAAGGTCTACCTGGGGCTACTGTACTACGACGCCAAGGACTTGGAAGTTGGTAAAAACAAGGATGGTACTTGGCAAACCTTTGGTCAAGTGCTCAAGAGTAGCAGTACTGACCTGAAACGACTTATGCTCCTCAAATCGGAGATGCAGCGTTTTGTAGAAAATGGGCAGCAGTTTAACACCTCGCTTAAAGCCTTGGAGAACCGGTCGGACACGGTAGAAAACATCTACCCCCTACTCTATCCAATGCTGGAGTCGATGTTCAATATGTTTGAGTGCGGTTTTCAGCTTAGCGCCGTGAGTGCTGTGGCCAACACCAATAAATTCAATAACGAACGTATCGCTCCGGAAGTATTCTTTCGTTTGCTGCGCCAGTTGAATGAATTCAACCTGCACATTTCGCAGAAACGTTACGCGGCTAGCGTCACCAACATGCTAGGCATTCTGCAAGAGGTCGGAAACTTTGAGGACATAAACAATAATAAGCTGGTGAAGGAAGTCTTCCGCTACGGCTACTTCGTAGCGGCAGTAGCAGAGTCCGAAAACTCGCAGGATGTAGCGAATGCTATTGAGGTTTTTGCCTTACCCCAGGGTAGTGGCAACCAGAAGAAATACAACAATTTCTCCGTCACCTTACAAGCTTACAGTGGCCTCACCTACGGATCTGAATACCTGAGTGATCTAGACGAAGAAGAATCGGGGGATATTGACTCACTCAGGAGTCCTATACTCGCGGTTTCTGCACCCATTGGTCTAGCCTTTAATATAGGTATGCGCAAGTACGGCAGTCTATCGCTCTTCGGCTCGGCAGTAGATATTGGGGCGCTTACGGCCTTCCGTTTCAACGACCCCAACTCAGCAGATCTGCCCGCCTTTGAGTGGCAAAATATTGTATCACCTGGCTTGTATCTGGTATACGGCCTCCCTTGGGATTTACCCATCAGTCTTGGCGGCGGTGTACAAAGCGGCCCTCAATTACGACGCGTAGATGGGAACTTTGCCATAGAGCAGAGTAAAGCCCGGCGCTGGGGCATATTCCTGAGTGTGGATATACCGATTACGCAGTTTTACGGGAGGTAGACGAAGTGGGAAGTTAGAAATCGGAGGTCGGAAGTGGGGAGTGGCTGGTTCACTGATTGTGTCTCAGTTCAGCAACTTGTAAAACGCTAAACGGAAGCTATCAAAGATCAATATTAATGGCAATCAAAATGCTAATGGAATTCTCCCATTGCTATTTTGGCCATCCCTGTAAATACCTCAACAGTGAGCCGATCAGAATAAGATTTTGTGGCTATAGTTTTGCCGATAAGGGAGGCACATATACGGGACAAGTTTTTTGAGGCCGATATGCGTTTATCAGCGTCGATCATTAGCCTTTTTTAGTGCATTTCGAACAGACCAGACATAGGTATCCCGTTTCCTTTACTGGTCAAGTTAGAGGTCGTTTGTGTCAAGCTGCTTGTCGAAGCTCCTGAGCAGCGATGCGTTTTGCGATTTTTACTGCCGAAGCCGTCCACACCCCAAAGTGTATCCACAGTTTCTGGGTGTCGGCCCGAGTGGCTTTGATTCGATTAAGCCCATAGTGTAGCTTCTCGTTACCAATAGCCCCCTCCATATGAGCGGCTCTAGCACTTCGTAGCTGTTTTTTGAGCTTTCGCACTATGGGGTCAGGTACCTTAGGCTTACGACCTTTGGGTACAAAAGTGGTGGTCATGCCAGTGCAGTAGCGCCGATTAGC
>JBCBEC010000019.1:0-117733 GCA_038528965.1 Bacteroidota bacterium
ATATTACGAAAAATGTCCAGCATTGGAAGCTGGCAATTCAAATATTGGTCTACTAGTAGCCTATTGAACTCGAGCCAAGCAAAAGTCTTGGCATAGTTATCCCGAAAGGTAGACTCCACTAGGGAGCTCCATCGGGCCATATTGCAAAAATTATATCGGCCTCGCATCGCTAGCAATAGTGAAAACAGGTTCGACATAAATTTGAATTGCCAGCTTCCAATGCTGGACATTTTTCGTAATATTTGTTCCGTGAGCGTTTTGACGTTCATTGGGCAAGTCAGGCTGGTAAGTGTGAGAACTCACAAGCTATTGATTTTGCCCTTTTTTATTGGCTTCGCTCAAAATCGCCGCGGACTATTGCTAGATAGTAATTTGGATTTATTCAAGCATATGGGAGAATCCCTAACCTATAGTCCCCCCAATAGCCCCGCTAGACGCAGGCTGAGGTAACGAGGCTTGTCGGCTAGCATCTAGTGGGAGCGGCCATACCTCAAACGTGGTTCTTGCTGCACATCTAATCGCTTTAATTAAAAATCTCAACAATAACACCATCAATGAAAAAGCGCCAACTCTTATTTACAACCCTATTTGCTTTAGCCCTCGTGATCGTGTGTTCCGCGCAAAGCACCACGGACTTTCGTGCTGGATACATCATTTCAGATAATGGAGACACCATTGTTTGTAAAATTGACGCCATCCGCTGGCCTAGTATTCCGAATATGGTCAACTATCGTTTGAATGGAGAGTTGTTTAGCATTCAACGAAGTGATATTACCGAGATTGGCATTGACAAGCGTTATAAACACGTACGACACCAAGTTGAAATTGATCGCTCAAGTACAGATTTAGATAATCTAGAGACCGATAAGTACTTAGAATTCGAGCCAGCAAGTCTTCTTTTGGAGGTTCTTGTGGAAGGGCCCGCTGTTTTATATTACTACCGTAGGGGTGATCTCAAGCGTTTGTTTTTTCAAGTAGAGGGAAGCCCCGTGGAACAGCTGCTATACAAGCTGTATCGTAAAGAAGATGGTGAACTGGGAGCCAACCTGGGTTATAAACAACAACTCTGGGAAGCCTTGCGCTGTGACGGCCTGACCTTAACGGAGATTGGTGAACTTGAATACGATTATCGGGAGATCACAGGCTTTTTTCGCAAGTACAATGACTGTACATCTAGTGACCGAGCGGGGTTTGATCAAAATGCCCGCACTAAAGTGCTTTTTGCCAGCCTCATTGCTGGTCCGCACTTCGGAAACTTTCAATACGAATCGGCCATCACCGCTGGCCGAAGTACCTTGGGTAGTGCCGGCGGTTATAGCATTGGACTAGACTTAGAGTACGTATTTGGAACAAGAAACAGCAATTGGTCCGCCTATTTTACGCCTACTTATCATAGTACGACAACGAACCTGAAGGAAGGAGAAGTTGATGTGGATTTAAACTTGAAAATGCTCAAGGTTCCAGTTGGATTTCGCTACAATATCTTGCAGGAAGGCATTTCAAAAGGTCATTTTGATTTAGGCGTGGTGCTATCCGTTGAGGGTGATGCCAGTCTAACTTTGGCTACCGAGCCAGAGGAAGCAATTGACGTAGCTTCAGCCTGGGCAATCGGGGCCGGCATTAATTTCACCAAGCGCATTTATGCGCGAGTGCAGTACGTAGGCCCCTACACGGTACAGCGAACTCGGACCGACCCTAAGATTTTTCATAGTTTCTTGTTTACTGGCTTGGCCTATCGGCTTACGCTCTAATCCAATGTTACTGTGGATTCGTCCAGAAGAAAGAGAACGAATCTTATCTCAATACGGACTAACCCCTAGCAGGCCAGAAGATCACTGGAGAGACCTTATTAAAGCAGGAGCAGCTATTGTAAACTAACTATTGTAGATCAACGTAAAGCATGCTTTTCCCTAAAACCACCAGCATAAAGCTTTCGGTCTGGAGAGTAGAGCTCGACCATGATTATGGGTATGGCTATGTTCGGGTTTTCTTAGTAAAAAGGAAAGGTACTAACGGACCTACCCATGTTATTATAGAACCTTTAAGTACATATCAGAGCATTGACGAGGTGTACTCGGTTGATTCTTTAAGCGAAGAATTACTTTTTCCACCGATGCTGTCCTTTGTAGTTCCTGCAATAGAGTCAGAGAGGTATTGGCGGTACGCAGGGGATTATTATGCTGAGACTTATAATGTTCCTCCTTTCTTTTCTTCACAACTAATCGATTACGGAAACGTCTCACTTTATGATTCGAGTCTGTAATGGGATGGTGAGCAAGTAGGCTTGGAAGCAGATCATTCCTGGGCTTCGCAATTGATTGACTTTAATGATGATGGCTACCTGGATCTCATTGTCGCCAATGACATCCTAAACCGCTTGCGGGTCTATGAAAACGAAGGCGGTAAAGGCTTCAAATATGATGAACGCTTCAATGCGCCGCACTGGAATGGCTCCTGGATGGGCATCGCCAGTGGTGACCTCAACGGCGATATGAAAGACGAGATCATGTTGGCTAATTTTGGTTCCGGAACCATCTCTATCCGCAATACGGCCGTATTCGCTAGCGATCCCGAGGAATTCACGGTGGTTGCCCTAAATGTATTGAGCTATATGGATGGCAAATACACTGCGCACCACGGCTTGTTGAGTTATGAAGAAGGGAAAGGGCTGGTTGATAAAGTCAAGGATACCTACATCGAGCATTCACCCCATTTTGCTCCTGACATGACCAACAAATTGAACTGTGCCCCCAGCGCTTACCATGTCTTTGACGAATTCAACTATTCCGAAAGTATCGCCGGTTTAGAGTTCGCTTGGAACCCAGCTTTTTTTGATCTCGAAAACGATGGTGACCTCGACGTATACCTGGTAGGTTCTCTGGGTCGGGGAAACGATGGATTTATGGGGGACTGGACGGCTGGCCCGGGCCGCTTGCTGGTCAATAAAAATCAAGCGGGAGGAATGTACTTCAAGGACCAAACACTGGATTATCAGCTGGCTGACGTCATGAATGTAGAGTACGATGCTGCCCCACCCCGAAGGCAATCACCAGGCACCAACTGGCATAAGAAGGATTATGTCTACTTGCAAGACCAGGACTCTTACGCTGGCATGGGAATGGAAGCTTCTCGGAAAAGTAAAATCCGCGATATGTTCCGCTTACACGAAAATGCCAATGGCGTAGTAGCGGCCGATCTGAATAGTGATGGCTTTCAGGATTTGATCGTCATCCACGCCGGAGGTAACAACAGCACTCTCCCTTCTGCCCGCAACCTCAAAGTGGATGTAATGGGGAAAGAGCTAGCCTTACCTGCTCCGAATAAGGCGATCAAAGCCCCTACTAATTTTGAGGATGGCCCAACCTTTATGTACATCAACCAAGGTACTGCGGCAACAGAAAACGCGAATTGGGTAAACATCCAATTGCTTGACGAAAATGCGGTTGGGAATCAACACGCTATTGGTGCCAAGATTATTATCAATGACAAGATTATGCGCCGCTACAATGTGGGCGGGGAATCTTATAGCGCGGTAACATTAGACAAGATTCACGTCGGTTTGGGTAGTGAAAAATTAGAAAAGCTAGAAATCTTCTGGCCTTCTGGTGATCAAGCCGCACAAGTCATTCAGTTTGACACGCCGCTCTACAATGAAACGGTGAAAGTTGTGAGGGATAGTGCTTTATAGTAGCAGGTAAAACCATGATTAATTATCTCCAGGGTAATCGTCATGAGTCATCCGAAATTTCTTTACGAGTGGGATATTCCGAATGACTCATGCCTGGTCCGCAAAACCGAATTTAGCAATAGCTGCTTGGCCTAGAACCCTAAATACAAGTGACTTACCCCTTCTGAAGTCGCCCCCGAACTAATGGAGCCCTCGGTCCAATTATTCTGTACCTGACCATTAACAATATCCGTTTTCCATATCCTAATGGCACCGGTCTGCGCCACTCTTGCAGCAATGGATACCCGGTAAGTATCATTAGTTGCTATGCCTGCTACATTGCGGGTATAGGCATTACTATTAATCCAGTTAGCATTTCCAAATGATAACTCTCCCGTAGTAGCATTGGTCTGAGTAGCGCGAATTACGTAAAGTCGATTAGTCGTGATTCCTGCGAAGGTTACCAAAATTTCGTTATCAAGAACGGACACCGCTGACAGGCCTGATTTAGACCTATTGAAGTTAGCTGCGGAGGGGCGATCCCAGTCATTCGCGTTACCCGTATCAGTACTAATGTACATTAGCTGATCATTATCAGTTACGTAAAAACAATACAATCGACCTTGGTGAACAACAAGTCCCAGTTCTTTACTGTCATCCGCATTTGGCAATCCAAATGATTGTCCACGGAAATTGGCAGTAGTGATTACAAAAACACCCTCTCTAGGAGAAAAGAACGGACTATCAGATCGCCAATATGCTATTCGGTTACCCGTAGCGTAGAACATATAAACTTTCCCATCGAACTTAACGGCACTTGGTCCGCTTCCTGGATTCTGGTCTGGAATCGCCATAAAATTGTCATCAAAACCAACGTTGCGCTCAATTTTGTTCACGTTGATAGCTTGTCCAAAGATGTCGCCAGTACGTCGCCCTCGGTGGTAAACAAAGATATTATTCCCGTGCCGGATACTCGTTGGGGTATTATTAGTCCTGCCGTTATTCCAGAAAGGAGTTGAAGGCCCGTAGACTCGACCATTACGACTGGTATTGTAATACAACCCATCTGTCCGTCGTCCTCGGTAAAAAGTGGTAAAAACAGGTAGTGTTAGATTTTTTTCGAGTAACTCTTTCTGCTCACCATCCGTTTCCTGAACTTCTGCCTGGACAGCATTTGCTGGTGTTAAATCTATATCTGAAACTACTTCTTCATTACAGGAATACAAGGATATAAAGAGAACGAGAATAAATGATAACTTTTTCATATTACGGTTTTATTGAAAGGTTATTGCACTCCCATTGTGCTAAGGGGCGCTTAATATTTTCCTTTTATCAGCAGCAAGACCTCAAACCTGATGCTCAGATTTTCATCGTCATCAAGAAGTAGCCCGGGGCAAATAAACCGTAGAAAACGCCAGAAGCAAGCTACTGTCTCTGGTGGGTAGAAATTTGGTATCTCTGAATTAATATTTGGTAGGGAGGAAGTGAAGAGGTGAAGAGCGTGATATATGAGACCATAGGTTGTCAACCTTTTTCAACATCAGCGGTTTCTAGATTACATGTAACAACATCTATCATGACCAACGCTCCTATCATACGCATCATGCCACTAGGCTTTCCCTGGCAAACGCAAGATCCATTCTTATTCTGTGTCTACCATGCCGATGACTACCCAGAAGGTAATGCCGAGATGGGGCCCAATGCTTCCTTAGCTGGCCGCAACCTGGGACAAGACTTTACCCTGAGAGATGGCTGGCGCATGTACCACGGCGAAACGGTACCGGGTTTTCCAGCCCATCCGCATCGTGGGTTTGAGACCATCACGATAGTACAAAAGGGGTTGGTAGATCACTCTGATTCTCTGGGCGCAACCGCACGCTTTGGGCACGGTGATGTACAGTGGATCACCACCGGAAAAGGCTTACAGCACTCGGAGATGTTTCCTTTGCTGAAGCAGGACGAACCCAACCCATTAGTGTTGTTCCAAATCTGGCTGAATCTACCTCGCGCAGGGAAGGCGGCCACCCCCTACTTTAAGATGCTTTGGGCAGATACCATCCCTACGCTAGAGCGCGAGGATCAAAATGGCAAGACCATTAGCATTGATATCATTGCCGGGGAATTAGAGGGCACCGCTGCCCCCGCCCCTACCCCAGACTCCTGGGCTGCCGACCCGGCAAATGAGCTAGCCATTTTTGCGATTCGCCTGGAGGCTGGTGCACAATTGACATTGCCAGCGGCTAGCAAGGAGGCAAACCGTTCGCTCTATTTGTACGAAGGCGATCAGGTTGAAATCGCAGGGCAAGCTATTGCCATCAACCAAGGTGCAGCCTTAGACGCCAGTCAGGAAATTACCATACAAAATGGCCCAGTGGATGCTAAATTATTGCTTTTGCAAGGCCGCCCCATCGGAGAGCCAGTGGCTCAACACGGCCCCTTTGTCATGAATACCCAAGCGGAGATTTACGAGGCGTTTCAAGACTTCCAACGCACGCAATTCGGTGGCTGGCCGTATGATAGTCATGCGCCGGTACACGCACGGGAAAAGGGGCGCTTTGCGCAATTTCCAGATGGACGGGTGGAGGAACCGACTACGCTCTAGCTAGCTTCGGCGGTTAAAAAAGGCCCTTCCGGCCGAATTGGCCAGGAAGGGCGATAACGTTACTGAATTACTACACCTTTTGATTTCATTTGGGTAATGCGAACTTCGGGTTTAGTTAGTTCGCAAGGGGTCATATTCGCTGACCGAAGTCCGCGGTACAGGGTACTTGGTATATGGTACTTAGGTTTGAATAGTGCGAAGTCTTTATTTTATCAAGTACCTTATACCGTGAGTTTTGCCAGTGCACTCCAGAACGCAAATAGAAGTAAGGGGCAAAACTCACACTAATTAGCATCAATCACTTCACCGCTACCAGTAATGGATACATCAATGGTGGGGTTACCTTTGTAGAATACATCGCCGCTGCCGGTGATTCTCACGTCTAAGCGGTTATTGATAAAGACTTCCGCATCGCCGCTGCCGGTGATGTTGATATCTCCTTCATTGGCAATCAAGTTGAAGGCGCGTAAATCACCACTGCCGCTGATATTCAAGTCTAGCTCGTCTGCTTCGCCTTCCAGGAAGACTTTGCCAGAGCCCGAAATGTCCACTTCTACATCATCAGCTAGTAGAGCAAAGTCCATTTCACCGGAGCCGCTGATCCGTAATTCGATATCACCTACTTCAAAAACGTTGGTGCTTTCAACTTCACCAGAGCCACTGATCTTCACCTCGCGGAGATCAGGTACCGTGATAAAGAAAGTGAGGTCATCTACATCGCGTACACAGTCTACTGTACGGATGGTCCAGACGCCATTGTTGATATCCAAATCGAGTTCGTCAAAAATGTCTGACTTACCTTCTACGGTTACAGCTTGCTCTGGACCTTGAGTAATTTCTACCTGAGCATCCATGGCTAATTCAATACCATCAAATGGGGCCAAATCAAGCTCTAGGGTAGTAACGGGGCCATCGGCATCGATACAGCCAAATAGACCATCATCGTCGTTTACATCGATAAAGCAACCAGTTAGCAGTAGGCTTCCGCCCAATACGAGGGCGAAGAGAAATTTCATCTGTTTCATTCTATTGTGTTTTGAGGGTTGGCTAAAATTGGGTGGAGTGTTTGGTATAGACGCATTGCAATGCGTCTATACATCAATGGCCGTAAACGTTGATGTTTACCAGTTCTTACCGCTGCGGCGATGGCCAAACCAGCCAAAGCGGGCGGTAATACCAGCAATCATACCCGAAAAGTCATCATCCTTCAGGCCTCGGTCTTCGTTTACGCCAGATACGTAGCGATATCCAACCGTTCCGGCAATGCGGAACCAGCGAGTGAGGTTTAGTTCTACACCCAGCTCGGGTGTCATAACAAAAATCTTATCCAGATCGCGATAAGGGATATTATCATCCAAGTCGATATTGATAGCACCCCAGCCAATACGGCCACTACCGTAAAGGTGCACCAAACGATGTGGCTGGTAGGTACCACCGAACCAAAAACCACCATGACCAATATCCAGTACTTCCAGATCACCTTCTTCGTAGAGACGATCGAAATCTGCCGCCGCTAAACCGTAACCTCCGATAAAGAAACTATTGATCACGATAGCGCCACCACCACCAACGGAGGTATTCAAATCATTACCTAAACCAAACTCGGTAATCGGGCCACCAAAAGCGCCAATCACGCGTGCTTGGTTGAATAAAGTCTCATGCTGCGCTTGAAGATTACCAAGAAGGAATAAACAAGCCGTTGCGAACAGGAAAGAAAGTTTTTGCATTTGTGATTTCATCTCTTAATCAATTTATACCAAGAGCCGTGCTCTTCGAATTTTGCTGAATTTGTTTTGTATACAGATGGAGATATTTAGGGTACCCCCCTATCTGTTTTGGAATTTATTTGCAGTTATTTTCCACTTTTTATTTCGCCTCTATATCTTTCATTATCAAAGACATAGGCATAGCGCTGCCAAGCCTTGCAAAAACAAGATGCTGGCATAAAGCATCAACCTTCAGTACGAGATAGACTACATGCGTAGTCCCGCAGAAAATCCGATCCAACCCTGAATATTGGTTGAACCTTGCTGAACATTGAATAGCGGATCCACGGGCAGTACCCGCGAGCCGTAAGTGTCCGAAACTGGATCGTATAAATCGGAGAACATAATGTTGAACGAAGGTCCGGCGTAGAAACTCATCCGCTCGCCCAACTGAAAATCAAAGGTGCTTCTAAACTGACCGAGGAAGTTGAGTTGATCCGTCCAACTTTCCATTTCGTTGATGTGCATTCCCACCAACTCTATATTGAGCAAAGTTTTCTTGCCTAAACGAGGCGCCACACCCAAACCATATCCTAAGCCCCAGGTGGTATAAGCAGCACTTCCTACCTGACCATCAATTTCCTGTTCAAAGGTATCCCAGCGGAAACCCAGGTGAAAAATATTGTACAGCTTACGGGTACCCAACTTAGCCCCCAGGTTGACAAAAAGCCCTTCGGTAGCACCTACTTCTACGCGATTGTAGCCGTATTTCACAATATTCAGTAAACCGTAAGGCGCCTTTGCCGTGGTGTCACAAACATTGATAAGGCCTACTTGTCGGCGGCTCACGTAGCGGGCCTTGTTGTAGAAAACACTATGCTGACTGCCTACATCTCCTTCCGACCAATTGAAGAGTCCGCCCACTTGCGCTCCATCCAGATCGTGACCGGAAATATTGAACAGTCCTGCCACTTGGGCTCCGGTCATGCTATCCCGGGTAATATTGAACAGGCCAGCCAATTGAGCGCCTTCTGTTTTACCACCCGCAAAGTTGACCAAGCCAGCCATTTGGGTACCTACTACCGAACCACCAACGTGATTGACAGCACCCGCTAGCTGGAATCCGTGCATATCTTCCACTACGGTATTGCCTACGCCACCCACCTCAAAACCATCAATCGCACGACTGGTACCCCAGAAGACGTTCACAGAAACATTATTCGTGACCTCGTGACTTCGGTAAGTGTTGGTCCCCAGATACGGTAGAATTGAAATTTGGGCCAGGCGATGCGTAGCTTCGTATTCTTCCATCGCCAGGGAGCGTTCGTGACGTTCCATACTTAGCGCCAGATTTTCCAGCTCTTCATCGCTCAGTTTATCTTTTTGCCATTGATCGCCACCGGAGATCTGTCGTGGTTCACGGGTAGGTATATTTGGGGTTGCAGGAGGCGTAGGGCGAGGACTGGGCTCTCGTTCCTGGTACAAGGGTGTTTGCTGACGCGGTTGCGTGGGGCGTGATTCGATCTGAGTTAAGCGGCCCGGGTCGGAACGCAGTACAATTTGGTCCCCAATAAAGGCGTACTTGACGGGGCAATTAGCGAAGAGCTTATCCATTGCTGGCTTCACCTCCATACGATTTGCCGAAGCACTTAGCGGATAATCCATCGGCAAACGACTAGGACTATACGTAAAACGCAGATCAAAACGGTCCTCCAGATCAGCTAGCGCTAAACCGAGGTCCATTTCGTCATAGTCGTAACTCACCAATTGCCCAGACAGCTGCGCTAACAGCATACTAGGTAGGGCGGCAAGCCAGACAAGTGTAAGCAGGTGTCTCAGCAACATGGGGTGTTTCTTTTAGGAGTGACGGATATAAAACCTGAAGTACTATTTCCATCAAACTTTCTAGTCACAGGCCTCGCCCGTCAAACGGTAGACGCCATCCTTGTCTTCCACCTCCAATTCCAAAGAGAATTCGATGGCTTCCAGCAAGTCTTCTAAAGTCGGATTATCATATTTACCTACGAGTGGGCATTTAGCCAAGCCTGGATTTGCCAGCTCAATTTCCACTTCGTAAAGTCGCTCAATCGTTTGGACCACCTCTGATAGCTCCAGTTGATTGAAGTCCATCTTGCGGTCGCGCCAGGCAGCACTATTCTTACCCGTCTTCTCTTTGGCCTCTAGTTTGGCCGTGCGTTTTTCGAAAACGCCTTGCTCGCCTTGCTCCAAGACAATCGGCGCTGCGGTAGGGGCAGGATCGGGATCAGGACTGCTAGTATCCTCTTCTTCTCGACGTTCTAGCTGTACTTTTCCTTCCTTCACACTCACTTCCACCTGCTCTTCTTCCGGATAAGCCCGGATATTGAACGAAGTCCCCAGTACAGTAGTCACTGCTTGATCTGTATAAATGCGGAACGGGCGTAGGCTATCGGTCGCCACGTCAAAAAAGGCTTCTCCTTCCAGGCGTAGCTGCCGCTCACCATCCAGTTCTTCGTAGGTGAGGTAGGTATTTTCGTTTAACCATACTTTAGTGCCATCCGGCAAAAGGAGCTCCTCTTGCTCTTCGTTCAGTGTACTAGCAATGACAGCAGTTGGCTCCACAGGTTGCTGCATATACCACCAACCGGCTACCGCAAGCAGTGCTATAGCCGCTGCGGCTACCCAGGAGCGCAAGTTTAAACGGCGAACCGTTGCGCCGCCGCCAATGGCCTTCAGACCCGGATTTGCGTCCAGTCTACCTTCTACCTTATCCCAAGCAGCAGCTTTACCCGCTGAGAAATCGGGATAAGCCATATTTTCGGTGGCCGACCACAAGGAAACGGCCTTGTCAAAGAAGTCCTGACCGTGGGATGTTTCCGACACCCAACCCATAAGCTCATCCTTCTCAGTGGACGTGATATTGCCACTGAGATAAGCTGCCATCAACTCCTCGGCGCGGATATTTTTCA
This sequence comes from Bacteroidota bacterium, assembly GCA_038528965.1. Classification (GTDB taxonomy): domain Bacteria; phylum Bacteroidota; class Bacteroidia; order Chitinophagales; family Saprospiraceae; genus Lewinella. The sequence goes on from JBCBEC010000019.1 coordinate 10,924, forward strand.
TGTTTACATTCCCTTTGTCGATAGTAGGATGTAGCTTTTTTCACTCTCCCCCTACTAATCGTGCAATTTTTTACAAATTTATTTGGGCACACTTAGGCCTATTCATTTGACCTAAGTAAAGAATGATCTTAGCCGAAACAAGCTCCACACAAAATTAAGGAATTAATGCTGGCTTGGTTTAAGATGCCTGAAAGCGGATTTCACACATTCTTAAGTTTTCCTGTTAAAATGCGTTTAAAGCATCCATACGCTTAACAATATTGTAGTGGAGGCTCGTATATTCCGACCACAAATAGCTACTATCACAACCTAAAGACCTACTATTTTGAGTGCTCCCCCTTTTAGCTGTCAATACAATCCGGCTTTTGCCCAAGTGCTACACCAACTCAATCTTAGCCTAGCTTTAAGTACCTACCAGGCGGGAAAAGTAGTACTTATTAGCCCCCAGGATGAGCAGCGCATTGTTCAGCTACCGCGAACATTTCGCAAAGCCATGGGCTTAGCTCTGGATAAAGATCGGATGGCTATTGCAACCCTGGACGAAGTAATTGTACTGCGCAACTCCTCAGAATTGGCCCGGCATTACCCGCAAAAGCCTGGCGTGTACGATAGTATGTATATGCCCCGCGCCACCTTTCACACGGGAGCCCTTGATATCCATGATCTGGAATGGGGAAAAGATGGGCTCTACGCAGTAAACACTTTCTTTTCTTGTTTATGCCGAATTGATGCCCTGTATAACTTCACCCCTATCTGGCAACCGCCATTTATTAGCAAATTAGCAGCGGAAGATCGCTGCCATCTTAATGGCATGGCCATGCAAAATGGACAACCTGCCTACGCTACCGCTTTTAACCAAGGTGACCAACCTAAGAGCTGGCGAGAGGATATCCTTAAAACGGGTATCGTGATGGGTGTACCCGATGGCGAAATCATTGCCGAGGGCTTAGCCATGCCGCATTCTCCCCGTTTGTATCCAGAAGGGTTATTTGTATTAGAATCTGGCCGTGGCCAACTCACTCATATCGAACCTGAGAGCGGTACCACCAAAGTCATTTTCCAGCACCCTGGTTTCCTGCGTGGCATGGATAGGTACGGAGACTACTTGTTCATTGGCGTTAGCCAGGTGAGAGCAAGTTCAAAGACCTTTTCTAAGATTGATAACCGGTTTAAACAGAGTCCGGCTGGCATCCTGGTAGTCCACCTACCAAGCGGCAAATTAGTGGGCCAACTGGCCTACCAAGCATCGGTAGAGGAAATCTACGATATTAAAGTATTACCCAAAGTGCGACGCCCCAATATCTTAAGCCCACTACAAGAAGACTATAAACGCGGCCTCACTACTCCTTTTGCGACCTATTGGGGGCAAGTAGCTGATAGTGGGATCAAACATTAGCGGAATTCTGATTAATCTATCTTTCATTATACCAAACCCTTAAAACAGAATCTATGTATCAAAACAACAATCTACGCAACCGTTACCGACAGCAGTGGGCCTTCCTTACGCGCCGCCTACAACGCTGGTTAAAGAGCGGGGATTTTGCCCAATTTAGTCGCGAAAAGCAGCAGCATTTGCAAGAACGCCTTCAGCGCCTGTACCGGCAAATGCGGCGTTTCCAAACCGCTAAACACCTGCATAAAGCATTAGGAGCGGCAGCACTACTGCTTGGCCTTGGTGCGGCACCAAATTTGCAAGCGCAAAATTTTGCGGCACCACAAACTAATCCCTTTGGTCTGCAATCCGCAACGGAGCTCCGCTTTGACACTTTTGCCGATATCGACGGTGATGGCGATCTCGACATTCTCAGTATTGTCTATAACAGCTATGACTACGATGAGGACCAATCTTTTGCCTTCCGTGAAAATATAGGTACTGCAACTGAACCATCTTTCGCGGCTCCTTCTGAGGATGTGATTCCGGTGAATTTACCCTTGATGGAGGACAACCCCGTCAGTCCTGATTTAGCTGATCTAGATGGCGATGGTGATTTGGATCTAATGATCGGCTACTACAGCTACGAAGGAAGTGGCAGCTTTGTCCTCTACTACGAAAACATTGGGGACGCTGAGAACCCATCCTTTGGCGAGCCACAAACCAATCCCTTTGGTTTAAACTTCCCAGGAACTGTTGTAGTCGTTCCTAAAACGACAGATTTAGATGGCGATGGCGATCTGGATGTATTTAGTCTTTACTATGGTTATGACGACCAGGCCGGAGAGGATGAGTTTGGTATTCTCTTCGTAGAAAATACCGGTACCGCTACCGAGCCCGCTTTTACCAGTGCTCAACGCCAGGCTTACAATCTACCAGCTGACCCAGGTCGATTATTGTTTCTGGAGTTTGGAGACATCGATAACGATGGTGACCTAGACCTCTTAGCAGGTTCTAATTATGATGATTACGACACCTACGAAGTCCCCTTCCGTTTCTACGAAAATATCGGTGATGCTGTAAATCCAAACTTCTCCGATGAGGTAGAGAATCCATTTGGATTGGTTTCTTCAACGAGCCTACTGTTGCTACCTATGCTCGGCGATTTGGATGGTGACGGGGATCTTGATATGCTCCACGGATCAAACTATGACGACAAGACCGAGGAGTCGTTTTGGGCTTACCAGGAAAATCTGCTAATTACCGTAGACGTCGATGATCAGCAGGTGGCAGAAAACGCTTTTAAGGCGTTCCCATCGGTAAGTGATGGTCGTTACCAATTACAGCTTACCGGCATAACCTCTGCGGCCCCACTCCAGCTTCGGGTCTTCAATGCAGGAGGGCAGGTAATGCGCGAAATACGGTACGATTTCGCCTCCTCAGCGACCTGTGACTTAGATATCAGTACTCTCCCAGCTGGCGTTTATCAGTTGGAATTGGTACGAGGAACACAACGCTGGGTGCGCCCGGTAGTGAAGCAGTAATGGATTAGCGTGAGCTTATGTTTGGCCACTTCCTAAATCATTAGTTACCAACACCTCACGCTGTAGAGGAAAGAAGGTAGAAAGTAGAGGGATATTCATCTCATCTACTTTCTATCCTTTATGTTTATTCGGGCTCAAATAATAGCGCTTCTCAGCGCTAATCAGGCTCTTAGCCCTTTAGAACTAAATCAACGGCCCGGTAAAAGGCACTTACGTCTTGGTAGTCGCTCAACACTACTTTTACACCTTCTTTCAGCAACACTTCATGATCGCCACTGCGCCGAATCCCGATCAGGGGTAAATTCATTTGTCGGGTAGTCGTTACATCCCAGATGGCATCTCCGATATAGACGATGGAAGAGACTTCGTGCTCGGCCTTCGCCAGATCAATTGCGGCTTGTAGAATATGATCACGTTGCTCCATTCCATCAGCATAACCGGCATAAGTTGGAACAGGATCAATGCCTACATGGTCTAGTTTGATCTGAGCGGGAGCACGCCAACCACCGGTAGCAATTCCTAATACAAAGCGTTCATCCTGCTGCAGGTGTTGCCAACATTGGGCAGCCCCGGGCACCTCCCTAAATTCTTCTGGCTGCGCTAGTCGTTTCTGCTGCAGTTGAGCGACATAATGATCTTCAAAACCCTGCCGCTCTTCCGCCGAAGCTTCCCGGCCAAAGTGCTGAGTAAAGACGGTACGAAAGATTACGTGATCTGTCACGTGAGGATACTGGCGCCAATCGATGGTTGGAAAGGTATGTCCAAATACTGATTCGTAGCTGTTGGCAAAACAGCGGCTGTCAATAGCATTGGAAAATAAGAGCGTTCCGTCGATATCAAAGAGAAGAAGTGTTTTCACGAGCTGTTTTTTGCGATAGTTGCGAATGGTACTAATACGAGATGTAACAACAGATAGCAACCTTAGGCTGCTTTTGATAAAGCTAACTTTCTCAAAGTTTTTGCTTCTATATCGGCACCCATAGCACAGAATGGTTGATCAGAAACAATTATATTTACCATCCCTAAAATGGTCTGACCGTTGTTTAGTCCCTGCTTCATAAAGCATCTATCTGCAATTTTGTTTAGCCTGCTACTATTTGGCGGAGGCCAGCTCTGTGGTCAAAACAAAGCAGATAGTCTTCATCGGGAATTTCAGAGCAGTAATGAAGTATCAGATCAATGGCAGGCGCTATATCGCCTAGGCACCTACTATTATCAAACAGAACGCAAGCTTGATTCGGCCGTTCTCTATCTACGACAATCTATTGACCTAGCTAGAACGGCAAACCTCCCCGAAGAATTAGGCAGAAGTTTCTGGCGTTTGGGTGTCGTCCATTTCGAGACAGCGCTACCAAGTGATCAATTTATCCCTTTCCTTGACACGGCCATAGTGGTCAATCAATCATGTGACTGCACGCAGAATCTGATGGAGATGCTCACGGTAAGAGGCTTGGTTTATCAAGGTATGGGGAGGCAGGATGCCGCCTTGGAGTATTTCAATGAGTGCATGAAAATAGCACAGGCAAATGGTAGTACAAGGCAGATGGTTGCTCTATATAATTCAATGGCGGGCTCGTTTGATGAAATTAACGATCCAGAAAAAGTACTTGAGTACTACCTCAAAGGCCTGGCCATTGTAGATACTATGGATTGGCCACTAGGCAGGAGTGTGATCCTGAATAATATTGCCGATGTCTACTTGACCCAAGAGAAATTTGCTGAGGCGGAGTCTTATTTTCTGGAAGCCATCGAACTTAAGCGATCCATTGACAATACCACTAAACTGTCGGTCAGTCTGTGCCAGGTAGCCCATTTATACATGGAAACCGACCGCTGGGAATTGGCCCGAGTAAGTGCGGCAGAGGGGCTACAGCTGGCACGAGAAACCAGTTATGCTAACGGGATCACGATTTGCCTAAGTTGCCTGGCCACCCTAGCTGGTGAGCGGCAAGACTACTACCGGCAAATTCAATACGCCAAAGAAGGCTTGGCCATACTCTCCGAAAAAGGAATGGCTATCAATGATTTAGGCCTGGGATATTACGAGTCTATATACGGGGCTTTCCAAAGCTTGAATATGTTTGATTCCGCCTTTTATTATCTGGAAAAACACCAACAACTTTCCGATACGATACAGGCCATTCAAAAAACCGAAGCGCTGCAGATACAGGAGACCAACTTCAAGCTGCAAGAAGCAGAGTACAACAATCAAATATTACAAGAGCAACAAGCTCAAGCAGAGTCCAAGCTAAGGCGACGCCAAAACGCAATTATTCTAGTCGCTTTCCTTGCTTTGTTACTACTAAGTTGGGCACTATGGTGGAACCGTAAAAAAGCTATACTAAATCGGCAGCTGGATGAGCTCGTACAGGAAAAAACCGAGGCACTACAGCACTCCATACAGAACCTGGAAAAAGCGAACGAAGAGCTTACTTACTTCACCTATATCACCTCACATGACTTACGCGAGCCACTGCGTAACATCAGTGGGTTTGCCTCTCTGCTAGGGCGAAAACTAGAAATGCCGAGCGGCCCCATCAGAGATTTGTTGGAGAGCATTAAAGATTCCACCAAACAGATGGATCATCTGATCCAGGATGTGATGCAATACTCCATGATTGCCAAAAAGGAATTGGTCTCAGAAATCTTTGCGCTGGGAGATATTATCAAGATGGTCCGGCAGGATATGAAGCTGATGCTGCTAAAGAAGAATGGTCACATTATCTACGATAATGAAATAACGCTACACACCAGTAAAACGGCCTTGCAGCTCATTGTGGGTAATCTTTGCAAAAATGCCATTCATTACAACGAGAGTTTGGCTCCTACCATTCAAATAAGCGCTGAAAAAACGGAAGCGCACCTGCTCTTGCATTTTAAGGATAATGGCATCGGTATTGATACGGAATTTCAGGAACAGATTTTTGAAATGTTCAAAAGACTACACTCCAGAGCGGAGTACGATGGATCTGGCTTAGGCTTAGCAATTACCAAACGTGCGCTGGATCAGATAGGAGGAAACATCAGTGTGCATAGTGCTAAAGGTAAAGGCAGTACCTTCACTGTTCAACTACCGTTGGCCAGTATGGTCCAACAAGCCCAACCACTGGTACAATCCGCTTAAAGATATGTCACCTATCATCATCGTCATGGGCGTTTCTGGTTCGGGAAAGAGTACTATTGGCACCCAACTGAGTCAGAAAACCGGAATCCCTTTCTTTGACGCCGACGACTATCATCCGCAAAGTAATGTCGATAAAATGGGGAGCGGACAAGCCCTTACCGATATCGACCGTTGGCCTTGGCTACAACGCTTAGCCACCTTACTCGCGGCGGCAGAAAATGACCAAGGAGCAATTCTCGCTTGCTCAGCACTGAAGGACAGCTACCGCCAATTGCTGGAAGGGCCGCTGACCACCCCACCCAGCTGGATATACCTAGACGGCAGCAAGGAACTAATCGCCAAGCGGATGCAAGAGCGCACCGGTCATTTCATGCCGCCGGAACTGCTCGACTCTCAGTTTGCCACCCTAGAGATCCCAACTAGTGCTATCCATATTTCTATTGATCAAGCTGTAGACCAAATTGTCGATCAAATATTAATCACCCTCAACTAAAGTAATTTGAACTATCTAGACGCCACCCAAGAAGCCGGCAAGCGCTTTTTTCAAAGAGGTATGGAAGGTCCTGTTGTGATGCTTAACCTTTTACGTTTCCGCAAATGGGCCGACTACAGTAAGTATCCCGACCTTGACCCCGATGAACCGATCTCTGGCCAGGAAGCTTACAAACGGTACATGAACCATACCCTGCCATTACTGACCAAAGCAGGAGGAAAACTGCTATTCTTTGGCAAGGGAGGGCCTTTTCTAATTGGCCCAGAGCAAGAATACTGGGATAGTGTTTTGCTGGTACAACACGCAAGCAGCGCCAAGTTTTTATCTTTCGCAACTGACACGGACTACTTAGCGATTGCCGGGCACCGGACAGCAGCATTGATTGACTCGCGTTTACTCCCAATCGAACAAAAAGGATAGTAAGCTCCTTTTTCTACACCACCAATCTAGCACTATGACCTGGCCACTATTTGCGGGTATCTTCTTTAGTATAGCTCTACTTCTTTTCCTGGTATTACGGCTACGGCTCAATGCCTTCCTTGCACTCTTAGTCGCCAGTATTGGCTTTGGGTTTAGTGTAGGTTTACCCCTGCAGGAAATCTTGAGTAATATTACCTCTGGTATGGGGAATACGCTGGGTTTTGTGGCCACAATTGTAGGATTGGGTGCTATACTTGGTGGTGTGTTGGAGCATTCAGGAGGCAGTCAAGCACTAGCGCAGTACTTACTACAAAAACTAGGCGAGCAGAGAGCTTCCCTGGCCTTTGTACTTACGGGTTTTCTGGTAGCAATTCCGGTCTTTTTTGATGTGGCCTTCGTCCTATTGGTACCACTCGTTTACGCCTTAGGCCGGCGGACGGGGAAATCATTACTCTTTTTTGGCATACCGCTGCTGGCAGGACTAGCTACTACCCACGCTTTCATTCCACCAACACCTGGACCTATTGCGGTAGCTGATATTCTAAAAGCCGAGCTGGGTTGGGTCATCATGCTGGGGTTCGTGGTAGGTATTCCTACCGTAAGTATAGCTGGTCTTTGGTGGGGTAAGCGAGTAGGTAAATTGTACCATTTAGAAGCTCCCCCTTTGGAGGCAAATGCAGCCAAATCGGAACAGGAACTTCCTCCGATCCGCTTGATTCTAGTACTTATATTATTACCCATCCTTCTGATCCTGATAAACACCCTTACTGATATGCTGGTCAAGGCAGAGGTATGGGAGGCCAGCACCTGGACGGACGCGGCCCTTTTTGTGGGACACCCTTACGTAGCCCTTTTGCTAAGTTGTGTATTGGCCTTGTATTACCTGGGGGCGAAGCGTGGTTTAGATAGCAGTCAACTGCAATCCTTAGCGACCAAAGCCCTAGCTCCTGCTGGTGCCATCATTCTCATCACGGGTGCCGGTGGCGTGTATAAACAGATGCTGGTGCAAAGTGGTGCCGGTGAAGCATTGGCAGAAGTCTTTTTACAGTTTCAGCTATTACCTCCGTTGATGGCATTCACCTTAGCTGCTCTTATTCGAATTCTACAGGGATCTGCCACGGTAGCAATGATTACTGCGGCCGGCCTCTTGGCTCCAGCCTTACCAGAACTAGCCTTAACTGCACCCCAAACAGCCCTGCTGGTACTGAGTATAGCGGCTGGCGCAAGTACGCTGTCACACGTAAACGACAGTGGTTTCTGGTTGGTAAAAGAATACCTTCTAATGGACGAATCCACTACCCTGCGGACATGGTCGATGATGACGGTTCTGTTGTCGCTGACGGCTCTGGTGATGGTGTTGCTGCTGTATCCACTCGTTTAGCCTTTTCCCAAACTGCAGATTGGCGACCCCGCCAAAAACGCCAGAATCCCAGGTAGACGCTGTAGTTCATAATGAAGAAGTAGTAGGGAGCAAAAAATCCGGGAATACCAATCGGGCGTGCTCGCAGTAGATAGCCCGCTATTGCCGCGAGGTAAAACAGGACCTGCCCCGCTAAGGCCAAGGTGTAAATCCAGGGTGAGCCGCTCAGCACCAAGATCAAATTGGCAACCAGAACAATCAGTAAAAATAGCGGTGTCAAGGACCAGCGTAAAACCCGGTGCCCAATGTATTGAATACTAAGTGCCCCGTACTTAAAGGGGTTCAACAAGGGCAATAAGCGGCTCATAGACTGCCAGCCTCCGGCACAGATACGGACCTTTCGTTTCAATTCTTCTTTGACGTTAGCAGAAGCGTGCTCCTCCGCTACCGCTTCCGGTGCGTAGGTTACTCGGTAACCATCTTTTGCGATGAGCAAAGTGTGCATGAAGTCATCAAGGATCGTATCTCCTGGTACCTTATGGAAGAGCGCCGTGCGTACGGCATACAACTCGCCAGCGGCCCCTACAACACTATACCACTCACTATCTTTTCGTTTGAGGTAGGATTCGTAACGCCAGTATAGGCCCTCACCTCCACTACTGGCGTCCCCATTAGAAATGACTCGCTTCTCGCCGGCTACAGCTCCTACACTGGGGTCCTGAAAGTCAGCTACCATGCGGCGAATCGTATTGGCACTTAGAAAGGTATTCGCATCCGTCAGCACCGTAATCGGGCTGGTGACGGATGCCATAGCACGCTCAACGGCAGCGATCTTCCCCTTCCGTTCCGGCTGGTGCATGACCTTCACCTCAGAAATAGCGGCTAGCAATTGGGGTGACTCATCGGATGAGCCATCTGTTACAAATAGGATTTCCAGTTTATCCGTTGGGTAATCCAACGCCAGGCAATTGGTTACTTTTTGTGGTAGGATAGCGGCTTCATTGTAGGCTGCGATGAGAAGTGTCACCTGAGGCAGTTCTTCATCCGCGCGTTCATCTACAGGTATGTGTCTGGCTCCTTTAATTTTCACCATCAACCAAGCCAGTAGTCCGTAGCCTAGGTAGGTAAAAACGATGAGCGCTGCCCCCAGCCAGAAGAGTAGTTTAAGTGCTATCATGGTGTTTTTATATATCAATTTGCGGGATTTTTGACTTTGATTTTTAAAGCGTCCCACTTATTGGTTTCGCGGAATTCATTCCGCTATAAATCCCACGGCGGAATGAATTCCGCGAAACGATTCATAAGTATTGGGACGGTTATTTTTTCAAAGTCAAACATCCCGCTTTAAAAGAACACAGCGGAATAAATCCTGCGGAACCAAAGAAATCAATGGTTACCTAGCTGCTCTAATCAACAGACCGCCGTTCCATCACCTTCGCGGGCACGCCACCCGCCAACGCACCAGCAGGAATGTCTTTTGTCACTACCGAACCAGGAAGCAACTCCGCTCCCTCTCCTATCGTAACGCCACGCAGAATCAGGGTGTGCGCCCCAATAACTACCCGATCATCGATGATAATAGGACCAGATTTACCATCCGCTAAGCGATCACCTACATCGTGAAAATCACTGTCCATGAAATGGACGAAAGGCGCTAGTCGGCAATGCTTGCCAATGAGAACTTGCTGTTGGGCGGCTATGATACTACTGTTGATGACCGTGCCATCACCAATCTTTAATTCTGCTTGTGGGCCTACTGCCAGGCGGGTAGGTTGGTAGTCGGAAATCAGTTGGACGTCATTCCCAATCACCAAGTGACCGGCATTAATCACTACGGGTCGACCTACTATCGATAAGCCTCTGCCAAGTTGCTTAGTCTGACGCGCTAATCGCCGGGCGTACCACCAGGACCAAAGGCCGCTACCAGCATAGGCCTTCGCCCATACTTGTGTATTGCTTTGGTCTTGTACTGCTGGCCAATTAATGCTCACGCTTGGCTTCATACTACTTCAGTTTCTGAGGGTTCGCCAGGTTCTTCTCCTGTATTCAAATATCGGATCACCTTAGCAGGAACGCCACCCACAATTGCTCGGTCGGGTACATCTTCGGTCACTAAAGCGCCAACGCCTACTACTGCTCCCTCGCCAATCCGCACACCGGGAAGCACAATAGCCCGGGTGGCAATCCAGGCGTGATCTGCGATGTGTACAGGAGCAGTGCGCGCCTCTGCTTCTGGGCTGCCAAAAGCGTAGCTATCAGTAATGTGCGCCATGGGAGCCAAATAAACCCCTTGCCCAATACTGATGTGTTCATGCGCCGCGATAATGGCACCGTTGATGTAGCAGTTATCCGCTATACGCAACTCGGCTTGTTCAGCCACTCGCAATTGAACTGGCATAATGGTTGACCAAAAGCGGACGCGGTTGCCCATAGTTAAGCGGCCTTCGATCAACTCTTGCATACGGCCGTTTTGAAAGACCAACCGGCCTTTATCTTTCACCTTCCGAAAGGTCCAACGGGCCCGTAGCCACCGCATTGCCAAGCCCCACAAACGTATCAGCAGCCGAACATACAAGAAGGGTGAACCAGCCGGTAGACCTGATTTCTTCTTGATTTTCTTTAGTTGTTCGTTGATTAAAGCTTGCAAATTGGTGGAATTGGTTCGCCCTCCTTCGCAGCGCTACGGCGGGCTTGTTAGAGAATTTATTTGAGTAGTCGTAGTCGCGAGATTCATCGCGCTGAAGAGATGCATTACAATGCGTCTTTACAGTGCAGGTGTATCGGCCGGTTTTCGCCAGTATTTGAGATTCCAGCCAAGGCCTTCCCAGATGGCTTTTACGTGCGGCCATTCTCGTTTGAGCGCAAAGCGCAATAGGTTGACAGGAATCCCAATGATCAGGAAATAAGCAGCGAATAGTACTCGATCGAGCCAGCTTCCGAAGCGGCGTACAAAGAGCCAACGGTTACGGAACATATAATAGGTCTTCATGGGGCTAAACTTGCCCATAGAACTGGATTCACGGTGATGGATATAGGCGTCTGGCGTATAGACGATTTTCCAACCCGCTTGGCGGGCACGAACACTGAAGTCGAGCTCCTCGTAGTACATGAAGTAGTCTTCCCGCAACAAGCCAACTTCCTCCAGGAGTTGGGTGCGAATTAGCATGCATGCTCCGTGAGCGAAGGCGGCTTCTTGCTGCTCATCAAACTGGCCTTGGTCATCTGAGTGCTTCGCCGTATCTCTGCCTCTACCTGTCCGCATTTCGATGTATCCACGCCCGGCATATTGCAGCATGTTAGGTTGATCATGATAGTAAATTTTTGGGCTCACCAAGCCTACTTTCTCATCCGCTTCCATTACAGCCACCATCGGCTCCAGAAAACTAGGAGGGACTATTGTATCATTGTTGATCAATAGTAGGTACTTTCCCTGCGCTTGGCGAATGGCCAGGTTATTCCCACCAGCAAAACCTAAATTTTCGGTGCTCTTAATCACCCGTACTTGTGGATGATGTGCTTCAAAGCGAGCCTGCTCATCGGTAAGCATGCCGTTGTCTACGAGCAAAAGCTCATAGTTTGGATAGGTGGCAACGTTCAGGCTATCCAGAAAATCACAGGTGATCCCAGCTTTCCGAAAGTTGACGGCGATAATACTGACGAGCGGTGCCATAGACTACAATGGTTTACGGCCAATAACCTGGATCGTATTACCAGACTTGCGCCGGTGTACCAAGCGGTCGAAACGAACCAATAATTTAGCAAAGGGCAAACAAAGCAACTGGAGGACCGGACCAGCTTTATGCGATAAATATCCGAGTTCCCAACCCAGTCTACTCCACCAGCCGTCCGCATAGGCTGCGTATTGGACAGTGAAGCCTTCTTCGCTCATGCGCTGTTCTAAGTCGTTGAGTTCGTACACCTGACCAATGTGCTCGTCCTCCAACCAGTCATGATGGTCCTCAAACCAATCTTCTGGCAGGATGGTCAATTGTTCTCGACTCGGGATTTTGATCAACAGATAGCCTCCCGGGCGAAGTTTCTTGTACGCTTCCGCAAAGGGCATTTCCTCCTCTTTGATGTGCTCAAAAACGTCGACAGAATAGATGAAATCAAACTGACCATCCAGGTTTTCTAAGGTATCAATGGTTGAAGCATGTGTTTCCAAATTGGCCATCTGGTGTTCCTCCGCCAGGCGCGCAATATTGGCAATCGATTTTTGATTGATATCAAGTGCAGTAATGCTTGCTTGTGGTAGTGCATCAGCCAGCATGAAGGCGTACTCGCCGTAGCCACACCCCAGGTCCATAATGCGCTTGAACTCAGCAAGCGGAACCTGGCTGAGCAATTCTTTAAAAGTCAACGCACGAGCATAGTTCCCTACTAGGGTATAGCCAAAAATGCGTTTGATCCATTTGGCCAAGAGCGGACGGCGGCGCATCCGTTCACTCATTTGGTCCTGCATTTTTCCGAATACAATTTCCATTGCCTACTCTATTTATCCGTTGTCGTTATTTGAAATCAAGTAATTGCCGGGGCTTGGTGTACACCCGAATAATTTGCCTGAGAATATTCCCCTGGCTAATGGGCAAGATTCGCTCTATGAGTATTTGCCCAGTCACCACCAGAAGTATCATCGCCACCAGCGTGGCAAAGGCAGCGCCTTGCAATCCCCACCAGGAGATGAAAAGCGCATTGAGAATAATATTGAGCACCAGCCCTAAAGCCAGTAGCAAGAAGTTAAGCTGCGGTTTACCCATGGCATCAAGGGTGATTCCAAAGAGCCGTCCCCAGGGCTTAATCATTACCGCCAGCACCAGCACATTCAGTAAAGGTGCTGCCCCAGCATAAGCGTCACCAGCGATTAAGGTCACCACCCATTCTGATAGGCCTAAGACAATGATGACCAGCGGTAAAATGAGAGCTACAATTATGCCCACTGATTTTTCGTACAAGGCCCCTACTTCCTGTTTACTACCACGGCTGTTGGCCATAGCAATCTTAGGGTAAATTACTTGTGAGATGCCAGACATCGGTACCTCCAAATAATTGGTCACGCGGGTAGCTACATTGTAGAGTGCAACTGCCGCCGGATTCAGGAAAGCACCCACCATCATCAGGTCCATCTTATTGAAAAGCATGGAGCTGATATTGGTACCCAGTACGTATTTCCCAAAGTGCAAAATCCGGCTAGCCCAAGCCTTGGAATATTGTCCCCAGCGGAGATAGTCAGTTCGATAAATGCTGTAAACCAGTAGCCCTGGTAAGGCCGCCACTGTTTGTAGGAGGGGCAGGCGATCTAAAGGTAGTTGGCCCATAACTTGCCAGAACAGAACAATGCCTGCTACGTAGGATAAGCCAATCACCAGCTTCGACCAAAAGATGCCCTTGAAGTCGTGATGTACCATGTGTGGAAAATCCAGATAGCGGGCTGTTCCATTGACCAGCGCCCAAGGAAAATACCACCACAAGAGCGTAGTCAACTCTGGAGCAGACCAAAGTTTACTCAAAGGAAAACTCAGGACAACCAGCGCCAGTCCAAGGGCAATACTCCCCAGGGTATTCAGCCAAAAGGCTGTGCTTAGCACTTGTTCATATTCTTCTTCGTGTTCTACACAAAACTTAACCACCGCATTTTGCAACAGTCCTAAGCGCCCCATTTCGGCGAAGGAAGTCAGCGTCAGGTAGAGTACCCAAACTCCGAATTCGTACTCCGGCAAAATGCGCACCAGCACCAAAAAGCTCACAAAGGCAAAGCCCAACTGAGCACCGTAGCCCAGCAGTGAATAGCTTCCCGCCTTGATCCAACCTTTGCTGCTCTCCGCCATCTATTCGTTCGTTTTCTTATCGCCACCTCTCATACTACTGATCCCAATCAGGACACCAAGCAGTAAGAACGGTAGTAAAATGTGCCAGGGCATTCCTTCTCCGAGCATAGTTTTTTGTTTTTTCTTTAGTTTGATTTTTGACTTTGAAAGTTAATTGACTCCACTATCTTTTGTGGGTAGAAGTAAAGTATTCCACGCCGAAACTACTGTAAAGCGGAGCTTTAGTACCGCGTTTCACCCATGGCATTGTTCATTTTTTCAATCGCAAAAAAACGAACCAAAACCTGCCTGTACTGCCGTTTCGGCAGGCAGGAATGCTCGCCCCGCTAAACTCGCTCCGCTCAAACAGTACCGGGGCAGGCCTCCCGCCAAACATAACGTGTACAACCTCACGTAAAACGGGGAATAAATCAAAACCAAACATCAGGTTGCTACAAGTTCTTTTTTTACTGCAAGCAAACTTCCAACTTCCCATTTCCGACCTCCGATTTCCCACTTCCGATTTCTAATTTCTCACCTCATATTTCCAATTTCTTATTTCTCTCCTTCCCCATGTGGGGTATGAATAAACTGTCGATTTGCCCGATGTATACCTACCATGGAGCGTACTGCATGCCAAAAGGCGACTGGTACCCGAAACAGGGCATCTCGGTAAGGAGATTGCCAGGCATAGGCAGGCATCGACAAAGCGAAAGTCAATAAATTGAGTCCTAGGACTAGCCACCAGAAGGTGGCTAAGCTTGTAAAACCAGCCAGCAGTAACAGTGCTCCACCAATAGCTAGAATTCCGGGTGTAAGTAAGCGTGGCGGTAGCAACATCTGGCTAGCCTTGTTAAAATGATCAAACTTGCCTTTCCACAACCAGGCGTGGATAGCTGGTAAGAAGAAACGGCGCGCATAATGAAACTGCGCAGCGATCCAGCGGCTACGCTGGCGGGCAAAATGATCTCCTTTGCGTACTTTTTCATCCAGCACTAAGGTCTCTGGATCGTAGTATACACGTTCTCCCTTGTGGGTCAATCGCAATTCTAGCTCTTTATCAAAACCACCAATAGCATCTACCTGCTTCATGGTCTCACGGAGTAAGTTGTAGCCAAAGGCCATGCCAGAACCCGCCAGGCGAGCCGACAAACCACAGCGGGCGTGCCCGGCACAAAGGATGTGGTTGTTTACATCTTCACTGAGACCATCTAAAATTGCCATGGTCGTATCACTGTTCTTAGCAGCCCGACGTCCCTGCAGGACACGCACACCTTGCGCGAAAGCGTTATTGACTCGTTCTAAGAAGTTGGGCTGCATGAGGTTATCCGCATCTAAGATCACGGCAATATCGTAGGCATCCGGTCCTAAACGCTCAAAACAGCCATTGAGCGATTTCGACTTGGTGCTTTTGGTGAAAGCCACCTCCTCTACTCTGATTGGTAGGCTTCGCAGCGCTTCTAATGTCTCAACGGAAAAACTATCTGCAATAACCACCACATCATACTTGTCCGGTGGATAGTTCTGATCCAGGGCATGCTGGGCAGTATCGACTATAACCGCATCTTCGCGATAGCCAGGAATAAGAACTACGATACGTTGATGATCGTCCGCCTTAGCCCACTTCGGTACTTGCCACCAACGCCCCACCACTGCGAAAAGCAGCTGATAGAGGACACCCCAGCCCAAGTAGAACAGCAGCAGGCTTGCGATGATATAAACCAAGATGATCATAGTTCCTTTTTTTCTTCCATTATTTGTCGATCATATTCTGGGGCCATAAAGACCAATGGGAGCGCGATGGCCATAATAATTCCGGTAGGAAACTGAAGTAATACTTGATTACCATAATTGGCTAATAACACTCCCGCAAAGGCACACATAATGGCCAGGACCTGAGCCCGTAGTTCGGGGTCTTTCAATCGCCAGGCGATTACACTTCCCTTCCCAAGAAAGTAGCCCAGTAAGAATAGGTGCAGGCACAAGCCTACCAAACCTGTTTCTACCCACATTCTTACGTAATAACTATCGGTAGGCGTGACCGCCAATAGGCTACCCGGTCGGAAACGTTCACCCCAAAAACCCGCCGAGCCTACTCCTCCCCCCATGGGGCGGGAAGCCAGGTACATACCCAAGGTACGTTGGTTGCGCAGGCGAGCCTGTAATGACGGATTATCAGATGACAAGGCCGTACGCAGACGGGCAACGGGTTGAAAACTATGAGCAACAAAGGTATATTTCAGTAAACCATAGGCACTACCCATCACAAGCAAGCCTAGCAGTAATACTTTAAAGTTCTTACTCAGAATCATGTAGAGAATGCCACCAGCCACGGGAACCGCCAAAGCTCCGCGTGCACCGGAATACAAAAAGCCAAGGGCAGTAAAAACAAGCACGGCAGCATACCACACTTTGCGGCGCCAGGAAAAAGGTGCCAGCAATAGAATACCCGACATCAGGGTAATCATAATCTGGGATGCTCCGAACTGACCGGCATCGCTATAGAAGGAAAAAGCCCGCAATACCCCGTGCAGCACGTGCTCATCGTGGTGTCCTTCGGCGTATAGCCAATGATGTTCGGCCGCATCCGTACCAAGGAATTTCTGTTTGAGTCCCCACAGGGCACCCAGCACCGAAAGGACAAAGATCACCTCCAAAAAGCGGGTCATATGTTTGTGGTGACGCAGATAGGTAAAGGTGAGTACAAAACCAATAAGCGTATAAAAGCCCAACGCACGCATGGCGTAAAACCAGGCCACTGGCCCCGGACCAATAGGATTGAACATCTCCAAAAACACGTAGCCAAACCAGAGCGCAGTAAGCAATAGCACATCACGCTGTACTACTTTCCAGTTCTTGGTAATGAGCTGTTGTACCAGCCACCCCATCACCGCCAACCCGAGTACCATATCGATCATGAGCCCCCAAGGAATGGGGATATACCGGGTGAGTCCCGAAGCCAAAAAGCTGAATAGTAGCGCATACCACAGCCCAACCTCAGGCTTCGTTACTACCAGCGCTGCAAAGAGGGCACCGAGGGGTAGAATGGCTAGCACTACCGCCAGCTTAGCTCCCAAGAAGCCCATCATGAGCCCTAGCACGAGAGTCGCCCCCAGCAAGAGTAATTGGACCGGCCAGCGACGCAGCCAGCCGATACCGTACAGGGTATGGAAACTACTAGCTGGCATCAGGACACCGATTTTTGCTGATGTAATTGGGCTAGCAAGTCGCGAAGTTGTTCAGCACGCCCTTCCCAGGTATTTTGTGCGGCAAACTGCTGGCAAAGCTCGGGCTCAGCAGGTAGATCTCCACTCAGAACTTGTTCTAAAGCCGCCAGGAAATCGTCCGTCTGATTGCCAATACGAATGTATTTACGGAAGTCGGATAGATCGGCAAAATGGGTACTCACTACCGGTACCCCCAGCGCAAAATATTCATTGATTTTCAGCGGATAAATACCCGCTGTAAGGTCATTTTTAACAAATGGGATCAGGCCTACCGTGAAGGCGTTGACATAATTGCCCAAGCGGTCCTTAGGTCTAGTTCCCAATAAGTATACATTGGGGAATTCGGTTAGTACATTAGCATGGTCTTCGGAAACGATGCGCCCCAGAAATACCACTGATGTTTCCGGAAAGGTCTTGGCAACGGAACAAAGTAGTTCCAAATCTAAGCGATCATCTACCGAACCAATGTAGCCAATGATTGGACCAGCAGGTAAATCCTCTGGCCGCCCCTGACTGCTTGTTTTAAAGATGCTCAGGTCTACGCCATTTTTTACTAGCGCCAGTTGTTTGGCGGAAGCCTCCTTAGTACGGACCAAGCCCTGGGAAGAAACCACCGTGCAATCCGCAGTCTGCAACAACTGCTGTTCATGACGAGCACCATGGCGGGCAATCCAGGGTGCCGCACTGATTTCGTCGTAGCAGTAATAAACCAGTAAGGATTCGTTGAGTTGTCCGGCCAGAGCATTGCCTAATGCTGGATTAAAGGCGTTGATTACGATAGGTTGCTCGGCTGCCCAACCCAGTTTAGATAAGGCCAGTTGAATCGCCTTGCGTGCTCGCCGGGCATTGAATTTGAGGACCTGATCATACAACCAGGTATTCGTAAAAAAATTGGCGGGCAGAAAAGGAGGTAAACGCAATAGCTGCACCTGCCCACCATGTGGTAGCGTACGAGTCTGTAAGGCAGGTGCTTGCCCGCGCAGCACGTCCACAGGAGTACCGCGCTGTGCTGCCCACATATCTTTGTAGGTAAATGGATAGTCGACATACAATACCCGTGCAGTGCGGGCCAGTTCACTCATCAGCTGCACAGTAGAGGTAAGGTAGTCTCCTCCCTCCCAACGCGGTGTACCCACGCAGATGATTGGCGGAAGTTTTCCCCCTTCGGGTGCCAATGCCCCGGTTGATATGAGCAGCTTAGTGGTCATACTGGTAAGGCAATTGTTTAGATGCTGATTTGATAGACAAGGGCTTGCTTGGGGCGAACTCTCCCATAAAGGACTCCAGGATCTCCAAATCCGCTCCATTCAGCACCACCCGGATGGGGCTACGGGTCGCTCGTTGAAGGGTCTTTAAAGCTTGCTGATCGGCCTCTTCCCAGTTCCGATTCGCGCGGAAGACCAGCAGACTTAGGTCAAACCGACGCAAGAGGGCCAAGGGATACTTACCCGTCAGCAAGGCAGGAATCTCGAGTACTACGAAATGGTAGGCTTCGGGAAAGGGAGCCAATTCGCCAAAGACATCTAGTTCATCCAGCTGCTCCGCATCCAGCATCCGGCTCGACATTTCGTAGCCGATATTATCTTTCTCGGTGCGTGCCGGCAAGGCTCCTCCTTCGATGGGATGCAAAAACAATACACGGTTATCTTCTGCCCGGAGTAACTCGCTAATCTGCTGGCCAATCCAAGTTTTGCCTTCTTCCCGGCGCGTGCTCGTCAGTAGGATCAACTTGGGAGAGGAATCCTTTTGCAAAGTTTCTACTTTGATTTGCTGTAGCAAGAGCGCCATGGCCTGATCATGAGCAGCTTGATGGTTTTGCTTGCGTAAACTGAAGCGTTTCGCAGCTTGCAAATTGGGAGTGAGCGTGGCTACATCCAATCCCATTTTTTCGGTTACTGCCTGTGGTGTACGCAGACTATCATCCAGAAGCGCAAAGGCCATCACTACCGCGAATACGGAAGAAGATCCACCAATGAATCCTAGAATTAGGAGCAAGAAGCGCTTATAATCCGGTTTATCGATAGGCAAGTACGGATTATCAATCAACTCCAAATTACTGGCCATTAGCGTGTGTTGCTGGTGGAGTAAAGCCTGATTATAGCTATGGAGGTTTTCCAGATACTCCTTCTCCGCTAGGTCAATTTCCCGTTGTAGTTCTTTTAGTTGAGAACCCCAGGGAGCATACTGCCCGTAGATGTCAGAAAACTCCTGCTGGCGCTGGGTAATAACCTCCATCTTGGCTTGTCCCTGTTCTTCGGCCACGATGGTTTCTAACCACTCATCCAGAAGCGCTTCTGACTTTACACCGCTGGGTGACTGTTGAAAATCAAAACGCTGCTGGACGTAACGGCGCATTTGCTCTTGCAGTTCTCCTTCGCGCGCTTGCAGTTCTCGCTTACGCGCAATGCCTCCTTCTGGTGAGTCGCCCTCGCCGGCAATTTCTAACTTGGCCAGTTGTTCCGAGACCTGGCTCATTTCCTGACGCAGGCTCAGCAGACCTTCATTTAAGTCACTGAGTGCCGAACGATTACCTAGTTCGGTTTCTACCCGTTCCCGCGTAGCGGCCACCCCTTGTAGGTTCATGTTTTCGCGAAAGCGTAACTCATCTAAATCCTCCTTACGAATGGCAATCGTACGCGTTTGCTCATTGTAGTTGATAATCTTGTTCTGTACCCTAAACTGTAGAAGTGCACTTTCTGCCTTTTCCAAACGGTCGGCTGATTTCTGCGTAGCCTCCGCAAAGAAACCAGACACCTCCGAGCTTTGGTTCTTCTTCAGGTCTTTGTGCTTTTCCATGAAAAGCTCGAGTAGCATATTTAGGGTATGGCGGCAAACAGCGGCGTCCGTTGTCTTGTAGATAAATTGGAGTAGATCACTGTTTCCCTTGCGGTAAACCTGCATCTGCTCTTCCAGGTACTCGATACCAAAGTAGGCCTCATCAGAATAGATAATCTTTTGTACATCATTCGCTTCGTGCGCATCGCGTTGGGCGATAAGATTTGCTAGGGTCTCCTCGTACCCCTCCCCTTTTTGTGACCACATTTGAGCGGTGAAAACTTCCTCGTGGAGGAAATCAAACTCAGCAGTGCTAATCCAGCGGCTATCGGCAGCCGACAGACTTAGATAATAGGCCAACAAGCGAGTAGATAGTTCTTCGCGCGTCTTGTGAGCGGTAGCCAGGCTGATGAGGTTCTCGAGTTCGTTTTGGGCGTAGTCGCGATCGGCGCTTTTCCCTCCGGTGGTATTTTTGATACTAACACTAGAGATAATGCCCGTGCTCACCAGCGCTTCGGACACGTATTCCTGTTTTTGCTGCGACATCAGCCAATAGGCCGCGCCACCCGCCAGCAGGCCTCCCGCCAGCATGAGCAGGAAGTTGCGTCGGAGTATTCGGAAGAAGGTTTTGAATGTCATGTGATGTAGATTTAAGCCTTTATCTCTGCGCCAACTAATTCTTTCAAGAGCAAGTAAAGCAACTGCGCATCAAGTTTCGCTTCTTCGAGGCGAATCTCTGCTTCGTTGCGCTTACTGAACGTATCGGTATAGGTGGCCAAGTCCATGGTGCCTTCCCGAAAGGATCGTTCTGCCGTCTCGGTAGCCAAGTCATGAAAATTTAAATCTCGTGAGCGGATATCTGTAATACGTAGCGCACGCTGCAAGTCATTGTACTGGCGGATCACCAGCTGACGCAATTCGAATTCTTGTTGTTGTAAGCTGAGTCGCTCTTGGTCCAACTTAATTTCGATCTGTCTGCGACGATCGGCTTTAGTCAGAAAATCACTCAGTGGCAAACGCAGTCCTACTCCAGCTACCGCAAAAATATTTTCACGGGTAACCGTCCGCACATCCGGCGTATTACCGCTACTGAGGTTATCGATAAACTGAACATTACCGACTTGAAAAGAGCCAGAAACTGCCACATAATTGGCCCATTCCTTTTTGAGAATCTTCAGATCGCTGTATAGCAATTCAGCATCAAGTCGCTCTAATTGCAATGCCGGGCTGTGCTGTTCGGCATCCGTTAGCAGATCATCCAGAGGACGAAGCTGTAGTTGTGCTACCTCTTGTCCGAACAAGGGCAGCCCCACGAAAAGGATGGCGATATGGAGCAAGTACTTGTACATTATCCTTGTTTTAAGTTTTTCCACGAGAGGCGATGGCCTTTGAACCACGCCCAGAGTTTCTTCGGCCAATGCTTATCCATACAGGGTTTTTCCAGGAAGAGGAAACCCGCTGCTGAAACCATTAGCACTATCGGAAGGACCAACAGCACTTGCAGTGACAAATTCAGCCAAAACTGATTTCCTAAACTGATGCGGCTGGTAAAGGGAACCAAGCCTTCCATTAACGGCAAATGAATGAGGTAAATGGTGTAGCACATCCCCCCAATGATGGCAATCCAACGCAGGCGAAGAAAACTTCTAAACCAACGACCACGGAAACCCGCTACCATGAACACCAAGAGGGCCAAGCTAAAAATCATTCGCTTGGGCAAGTCTGTAGACCAGGTCAAGCCCATAATGGCAATCCCAGCAATTGCGAGCAGGTCAAGCCCCCAATTACCGCGCCCTTCTTCCTGCTGATGTACAGCACACAGGTACCAATCTGCTACCAAAAAACCGATCAGGAAATAATGCAATTGCCAAAGGATGGTGAGCTTATAAGGGACGGCTACCCATCCGAAAGATTGCTGCACCAGTAGTATGCCTACAATGGCAGCGACCATCAGGCCACGCCGGAGCCATACTTTTTGCCAGCGAAAGAATAGCCACGCCAAGAGTGGAGCCAGGATGTAGAATTGAATCTCAATTTCTAGCGACCACGCTACGGGGTTGATAACCGAATAATCCGCGTAAGCAATGTTGTGGATATATGCCAAACTGGCTCCCCAATGCGCGAAAAGCTCGGTATTGAATCCCCCTCTGATGAGTAAAATGAGGAAGAAGCAGGTCATCCAGAAAATATAAGGTGGTTCGAGACGAGTGACGCGCCGCCAGAAGTAAGATTTTAGGGGCACACTTTTCCCGCCCTGGATATAATGCCGAGCAAAAGGCAAGCCGAGAATAAAACCGGAGATGGCAAAGAAAATGAATACCCCAATGGTGCCACGACTGGCCCAGAAGGCCACAGGATCACTGGCCAAAGGCGAAGCCCAGTCTACCGCAGAATAGCGTTGGGTACGTTCGCTCAGGTGCTGCAACAAGACTGGCATGATGGCCATAAAGCGCAGACCATCTACTTCGGCAATGTAGTTACCGGAGCTGGTAATGCGGGAGAGCCGCTGTGCTAGCCTGGCGAAGAATTGTGGCAAAGGAATTGTGTTGTGTGTTCGTAAATCGGTGAGCAAAGAAGCTAGTTGAGCACTCTGCTCCATTAGCCTAAAATTAGGGCGAGAAAGGGGCAAAACAGGTTGTTTTTCGTTCTAGCGGTAGGTTCCTTCGGTAAGGAGTAGAAAAGCGTAGATAAGTGGTAAAATGGGCCAGTTGAACGGCAAATACCATCCAACTGTATTTACGAGCAATCGGTAGTTGCCCCCCACCCATTCACCGAAAAACTACCGTAGCAAAAGGGGGGCAAACCTATATTTGATCAGCAATGGAAACACTATGAAACAACGAATACTCGTCATCGATGACAATGAGATGATGCGAGCCTTCCTCGCCCATTTCTTACAAAAGTTCTACGAGGTGCGTACTGCGTCTGGTAGTAGTGCAGCCTGGAAAATTATGGATAATGAGTATGTCCCGGATTTGATCATGCTCGATCTACGCATGCCAGAGGTGAGCGGACTTGAAATGCTACAACAGTTGAAATCTTCGGTGCTGTACAACGAGATTCCGGTAGTAATTCTCAGTAGTATCAATAAAACCAATGAAAAGGTGGATTGCCTTCGGGCCGGTGCAGCTGACTACATTACCAAGCCGTTCAATCCGCAAGAAGTCGCCGCACGTATTCAATATCACCTAAAGGTTAACCAACCCAGCTCATGAGTTACTTAGGAAGTCCATCGACGGCAGAACAGCATGCCTTTACCCTACACCTCTTTTGTTGCAGCACCAAAGCACAACCACTCCTCCAACTTTGTGAAGACCTAGGCCTGCCCTACGTTTTCAACTCAGATATTCACGAAATGATGGATGAGTTGCGGAAGTTTCTCATCGATCATCCCGGCGAGCAGCCCGTTATCCTTTTTGACTTGCGCGCGGACCAGCAATTTGTCTTAAGAAATTTGCGTGGACAGCTGTTACTTGATCCCTTCTTGACTAGGGTTCCGCTGTTTGTACTCACTCGCACGCCTTCTTTGGCCTTCCAGCGATTATGCCGAGAGCTGAGGGTAACCGACTATCTGCTTTTCGCTCACGCTCAAGAAAAGTTGGAACAACGTTTTAAGACTTTGGCTCCCCTACCTCCGTCGCCCAGGAGCGCTATTGAAGACATGCAATGGGGCCTTCCGCTTTGGAAGCGCACGATTGACATCTTGGGTGCGGGAGGGCTTTTGCTTGTTTTGTCACCTTTGCTTTTGACCATAGCGGTATTGATCAAACTAGAGTCTCGCGGTCCTATCTTCTACGTTTCTAAGCGAGCCGGTCAGGGTTTTCGAGTGTTCAATTTTATCAAGTTTCGCTCTATGCGACAGGATGCTGACCAGCTGGTGGATAGCTTGCAGGAACTCAACCAATACGGCACCGAAGCCGAACGCGCTCCGATTGACGAACTGCGAAGTACATCCAAGGATAAAATATACACCGTACTAGTAGAAGATGACGCTTACCTGTACGAAGAAGAAATGGGCGAAACCGAGGAGAGCGGTACCTTCTTTAAGATCAAAAATGATCCCCGGATTACGCGTATTGGGCGTTTCATTCGTAATACGAGTTTGGATGAGCTACCGCAATTGTTCAATGTACTACGCGGAGACATGTCGCTGGTAGGCAACCGCCCGCTCCCACTCTACGAAGCAGAACAACTCACAGAAGACGAAGCCATCCTACGCTTTGCCGCACCCGCTGGCATAACTGGTTTATGGCAAGTGAGTAAGAGAGGAAAGGGTAAAATGAGTGAAGAAGAACGGAAGGCGCTAGATATCACCTATGCTCAACAATACAACTTCTGGCTAGATCTCGAAATTTTGTGGAAGACGCTACCGGCAGCGGTGCAACAGGAGAACGTGTAAATAGGTGCTAACAAAAACGGTGGAAACACCGACCATAGATTATTTTTAAAACAAAAAAATTTTTTTAAAATTAAATCAGTTTTATTTTTTATTTTAAAGCAAGACTTCTTACTTTAGCAAAGAGCAAATAGAAAAGCTATAGTCATAGGCTTTATATTCCCGTTCGCCGTACAACTTCTAGTATTGAATTACTAATGGAAGTTGGAGCTCCACAAGCGAACATTAATCAGCGGTTATTTTTCCCGGTTTTTCTGCTCAATAAAAGATGTTGCTGGCTTTGTTGATGAATTGTCATCAGCGAAGGTGTGATCTTGCTGCCCACTTCTTTGGAAGAAGTGGACGGTTGCTGGACCAGGAGAGGGTGGGTCCCGCCATAGCGGGCGTGCTCCCAACACCACAAACCATCTTCTCCCTCACATCCCATCCCCAATCCGAAATCTTTGTACCTTCCTCGCTCTTTCCCTTTCATTAACCTACACAATGAACCTCCTCCTCTACGCCCCTGAATACCGCCCCAACATGTCGTCCATGATCCGCTCGGCAGAATTCTTTGGGTTTCGGAGAATCTACATCTACGATCAAAATGAACTGCTCTCTCCACCGAAGAATAAGAAAGGGCGGGCAGATATGGAGCACCTCGCCCGGGTATGGACCGCAGGTGCCGTAGACTACATTGAGATTATCAAAATTGAGGACCCTGTGCAATTTCTAACGGACTACCCTGGCCGCAAGGTTGGAACATTGATCAACGAAGAGGCAATCCACCTTAATAACATGGCGTGGGAGACAGAAGACCTTATCCTATTTGGTAACGAGAAAGACGGGCTTCCCCCTTCCGTTATCGAGCTACTAGATGCGGCGGTATATGTACCCAGCATAGGACATACTGATTGCCTAAATGTGGCCGTTACCTTCGGGATTGTGGTAGAAAAAGCAGTACAGGTTCTTCAACAAACAAGCTAAGAATTTTCCTTTCTTACCATAGATGATGTACATCTGTTTTTATCCGGCGCTGATAAATGGCATTCATCGCTGCTATCTTTTCATCACCCAATAGGGGAAGATCATAAACCGACAAGTTAGAGTGCAGATGAGCTTGTTTGGAAGCACCAGGAATGATACAACTGACCTCAGGATGCCCTAAAATCCACTGAAGTGCTCTGGGGGCCAAATTCGTTTCATTGGGGAAGAGTGACTTTAATTCTTCAACTGCCTGCAAACCCAACTCATAGTTTACACCGGAAAAGGTTTCGCCTTTATCGAAAGCCGCACCATCTCGATTGAAGTTGCGATGATCGTCTTTTTCAAAGGTGGTCGCTTTACTATATAGTCCAGTCAATAAGCCGCTGGCCAAAGGAACACGAACAATTACACCAACATCTCTGCGCTGTGCCTCTTTGAAGAACAATTCAGCAGGCCGTTGGCGGAAGAGATTGAAGATGATTTGGACACTCACCACATTAGGAAACTCAATCGCCTTGAGGCCCTGTTCCACTTTTTCTACACTTACCCCAAGGTGCGCAATTTTACCTTCTTCTTGCAAGCGTTCAAACAGACCAAAGATCTCTGGACGATAGTATACTTCATTGGGTGGGCAATGCAGCTGGATGAGATCTAAACGTTCCAGGCCGGTCCGTCGCAGACTATCCTCCACAAACTGACGTAAGACTTGAGGTTGGTAACCTTCCGAAACGTGCGGATTGATGAATCGACCACACTTAGTAGCAACGAATATACGCTCGGAACGTGCACGGACTACTCGCCCGACTGCCGCCTCACTTTTACCGGATTCGTAAACATCAGCTGTATCGATGAAGTTCACCCCTGCGTCAATTGCAGCGTGAAGAATTGTCTCTGCATTTTCATCATCAAAACCACTCCCCCACTTGCCCCCCACTTGCCAGGTGCCCAGGGACAATTCTGAAATCTCAAATCCAGTTTTTCCAAGTTTACGGTATCGCATTTCCCTTTTTTCTGCTAGTTACAGAATTTCCGAATCTTAAGTACCGAATAGTGCACGCCAGGGAATTACAAAGGGCAAAATAAGTACCCACACAACAAAGAAGGTGGCCATGCCTTGTGGATAAGGTTCCTGTCGCAGCAGGGCGGGTAAAGCCGCAAAGAGTAGCCAACTGGATTTATAAATCAGCTGAAACAAGAGTACCAAACTCATTTGCATTGGAAAGAAGAGTCCCAGAATGGACAATAGAAATATTGCACCCCACAAGGCCCCAACCAGGCGAATAGCCTCGGAGTACGCAAAGGCGCCTGTAAAAACAGTTTGTACAGCGTCTTTAGGAAAGAACAAGCTGCTGATACTAATCCAACCGGCAACGATAATATTAGCCAAGTAAATAATTTTCATTCCAGTCATAATGTGCTTTTGAACTACGCTCAAATATCCCTACTCCGAGCTAGAGAATACTGCACCTAGGTTAACTAATCAACGGTCATCAATCTAACCGTTCGTACACAAATACGATGAGGTAAAGACGCATTGCTCCTCGATTTTTATCGGGAGCGTTTCTTCCCGGCCAAACTGCCTCCTAGCGCAAGAAGAATCCCTGCCTGAAGGGGTCGTCTGGATCAATGAAAAAGGTATGCTGGCCAGTTACAAAGGCATTACCTTCCACCTGCGGGATTACTGCCTGATAGGGTCCAAAATCAATTTCCTCCACCACTGAACCCACAAACTGGGCATCAACAATGCTTTCGATACACATCGACTCCCCCATTGTAATTTCGCCGCGCCGATGATGAATGGCCATGCGACCAGATACGCCAGAGCCCGTTGGGCACCTATCTACTTCCCCTTCGGCAAAAATGCAAACGTTACGGCTATCTACGCCCTCTGTATTGGAGGGGCCGATAAAAATAGTACCGTAAAGGAAGCCTAAATCTTTTTCAAATGGGTGCTCAATAGGCTGCGGAGAATTCATCACCGCGTGCTTAATTGCCATACCCTGTGAAATGAGCTTTCGGTAACTAGTTGGAGAAAGATTAAGATCAAGCTGATTTTTCGCTAAGTCTGCATAGGCATAAAATGCCCCACCATAAGCCAGGTCATACGTGACCCGCCCCAGTTCAGGAACCATTACTTGCTGGTCTAATGCTACTACGAAAGAGGGTACACAATGAAAACGCACACCAGTTACCGTACCTGCCGTCACCTCTACAAAAGCGGTTAAACGGCCGCACGGAGCATCAATCTTGATGGTATTGGTACCTTCTTGGACCTCTACCCAGTTCATCAGTATGGCCAACTTCGCGATAGCAATCGTGGCGTGCCCACACATAGTGCTATATCCTTCATTGTGCAAGAACAAGATGCCAAAATCAGCCTCCTCATCATTGGGTTCCACCAGTAGGCAGCCATACATATCAGCGTGGCCACGCGGCTCGTGCATCAGTGCTGTTCGTAGGTGATCATAGTGTTCTTGACAATAGCGGCGTTTGGCTAAAATAGAGTCGCCAGGCAAATCAGGGAAACCGCCCAGTATGACGCGCAGTGGCTCCCCTCCAGTATGCATGTCAATGGTATGAATCTGTAGATAACTATCAGGAGCTGGAAACTGCTGTTGCGCCAGGATGCGTTGGTAAGTGGTCATACCAGGTATTTAGGAATGAAGATAACGTTGATAATAAAATCGAGCCGCCACTAAGTCTTCCAAGGCAAAACCCACTGACTTAAACAGCGTAATCTCCTGCTCATACTGCCGAGCTGGAGCCTCTTTTTGACAGAGTTCAGCAAGGGTTCCACGGATGTCTTCCTTAGTGATCACACCATTATTTAGGGGCTGTAGAATATCACCGCTCTCTTTTTCAGCCCCCGGCTGATTGTCTACATAGATTTTAGTCTTTGCGATAACGGTATCATCGGCTTCACGCATGCTGGGTAGGTACGAGCCCACGAGATCAAGGTGTTGTCCATCCTTTAAATGCACCTCATTAAGCAGTGGGTCATCTGCCATAGTAGCAGTAGAAATGATATCTGCTGTTGGTGCTACTTGAGCGTAGGTAGCCACGGCTTCCACTTCATACGCCGCACTGGCAAACATTGCTTGAATACGCTGGGCCTTAGCCAGGCTTCGTCCCCAAACACACACCTGTTCGATTGGCCGAACAGCTGCGTGAGCACGAATAAGCTCCGGCGCTAAAGCCCCCGTCCCCAGCAGCAATAGTGTACTACTGTCCGCACGAGAGAGTAGGCGACTCGCCAGAGCAGAAGCAGCAGCCGTGCGCTTCCGCGTTACGGTAGCCGCGTCAAGAACGGCTAGCGGTGCCCCAGTATTCGCATCAAAATAAACGACTACACCTTGAATGCTGGGCAAACCCCGCTCCTGATTTGCCGGCGTAACGGTAACGAGCTTGATACCAATATCCCGGTCATCTTGCCAGGAAGGCATCACCAGCAGCGCATTAGCATCCTGATAAGAATAATGTTGCCGGAGCGGGTATTGGATTTTGGATTGTGCTAATGCTTGCTCCAATTCATCTATCAGCAAAGGATAGTCATGGAATGCCTCTAATGTGGTCTGATCGAGATAGGGTAATTGACTCATAAGCTTTAGGATAGAGAAGAAAAACTGAAAGCTCAAGCGCATCCGAATTACAGCCTTAACTTAACGTCAAGTTGGGCTTGACCGATTATATAAAGTGTTGTGTACTAAGGCCCACCTTCCGGTAGAGGGTAAAGGGTTTAAAGTAGAAGGATATTTCCTTCTTTCTACTCTCTACTTTCTACCTTCTACAACGTGAGGTATTAATTTTCAAATACTTGAGTGTTTCTCTTAGTCCGACCTCACGTTAACTTAGCCATTTGCCAAAGCATACAAAACCGGCTTACTTGGGCTAGCGTCTAAGACCATACTGGTGATCTGATGCTGCACCAAATAAAGACCATCTGGCACCTCATCCGCTACATAGATCATTTCTGTAATCGTAGCTTGCTTGCGCACATCATAAGGGTACTGCCAAAAAGCACGGTGTGCTGATAGCGCACCACCGTCCTCTTCCCTATCCACCGAAGGTAAGTCTAGTAGCAGGTGCTCAACTCCATAATCTACCAATAACTGCGCCGCATCCGCCTGCAGATAAGGTGGATTAGTTCCAGAATAGTTACGACTCAATTTCTGCTCGTCATTGGGCAGTGTACGCAGTACTACGGCCGGCACCTCCCCTGGTTTTAACACCTCCGCTAATTGGGTGCGTTCGACTACCCGGTCTCCATTATCCTGCCTGCGCGGATAAATGCTGACCAGTCTGGCAGCGAAATGAAAGGTTTTTAAGCAATCGCCAAGGTAGTAAGGCTCCTTCGCGATATGTCCCACACACTCTGTATGCGTACCATTGCCGTGCGGATTGAGCTTGACGTTCATAAAATTGAGCAGCCCCCCCTCCGCTGTAGAGCCTACAAAATCACCGGCTACTACTGGACTACGCTCCGCCAGTGGAGCATAAAAACAATTGGGGCCAACCCCATCAAACCGCAATGGAATGCTAATATCAACAGGCTGCTGTAAATCAGCGGTATACGCCTGTCCGGCAATGCGTAAGTGTACGTTCATCTTGGCTGGGCACTAAGGTTAAATCCAATCGTGGCTGTGCTTCGTCAACTCGTGCTCCACTTCTCCCGTATGCTTGGTCGTGTGGGGCTCTACCAACATCAGGTGCACCTCTTGCCCATCCTTGGTACGGGGGCGATGCTCCACTCCTGCAGGAACTACAATCATATCGCCAGCGCCTAATTCTACGGTATGGTCCTCGAAGTCCATGTATAGCTCTCCTTTCAAAATGTAGAAGAGCTCGTCTTCGTTAGCGTGATTGTGGAACACAAAATCTCCCTGAATTTTAGCCAGCTTTACGTGTTGTCCGTTTAGATCAGCAACAATCTTCGGGGTCCACTTTTCTTCGAAGAGGTTGAGCTTTTCAGCAATATTGACTTTTTTCATGGTTGTGGATTTATTGAATTAGGAGGGCACCAATGGTTTCGCGGAATCGATTCCGCTATTTATGTAGTTCTCGGAGAACTTGTCGTTCCGATAAGTACAGCTCTGAGGCTATCGAATGCCTTGCAACTAATGGAACGGCTATTTTTTCAAACTCAAAAATTCCGCGAAACCAGTATTAGTCATTTCGCGTATCCTGCCCCCAATTGAGCTTACCTCGGATGGTGTCTAGGAAGTCAAGGTCCTGCAAATTCACAAGGCGAACACCAAAGTCGTTCTTTCGTACGGCCAGCTGGTGAGCGGCAGTGATGGTTTCAAAACGAGAATCTAGCGTACAAAGGAAATTCTCTGCGCGACCCTCGATTTCGAAAGAAATGACGGCATCATCACTCATTACGATGGGACGCACATTGAGGTTGTGTGGCGCAACCGGCGTAACAATAAAATTGCCAGAGCCCGGAATGATAATTGGCCCACCACAACTGAGGCTGTAGCCCGTAGAACCCGTAGGCGTAGCCACAATAATACCATCCGCCCAGTAGGAGTTGAGATAAGCTCCGTTAATGAAAGCGTGAATGATAATCATGCTGGAGGTATCCCGCTTCAGAATGGTAAAATCATTAAGGGCAAATGGAATATCACCAAAGAGGGGCAAATTCGACTCCAGGTAAATGGTCCGGCGCTCCTCCACTTGGTACATGCCGCGCTTGAGCTTAGTAATGGCTTCGCGGATCAGCTTCTTCTCAATATTGGCCAGGAATCCCAAGCGTCCCAGGTTGATACCCAGAATTGGCGTTTGGCTATCGCGTACGTGTGTAATAGCTTCCAATATGGTACCGTCTCCCCCAAGGGTAATGCAAAAATCAAAGCGCTTAACCGAGAAATCAACGTAGCCCTCGAATACCCCTACATCGCGCTGAAACTTGATTTTTCCGTGCAACATTTCGAGGTAAGGCGCATAGACGTAGGTATTAATCTGAAATGCCGATAACGTATCAAACAACTCCTGCACAAACGGCAGGTCTTTATCCTTAATTCCCTTACTGAATACGATTACTTGCATGGATTTGGGGGTACTATTCTTCGCTAGGATTCAGGAGGGTGATCAAAATACGCTCTATTCGGCGCTGACTGGTTTCCAATACTTTGAAACGAAAATGCTCTAGCAAGATTTCACGGTCTTTTTTCGGCATCCGTCCCAGGCGTTCCAAGATAAGACCACCCAAAGATTCGGAATCACCTTTAATCTGCTCAAAGCGCTCACTATCAACACCAATGATTCTCGCTACATCGTTCAGCAACGTTTTACCTTCAAAAACGTAGTTGAAATCATCAATTTTTTGGAAAACTACATCTGGCTCATCGTCAAATTCGTCTTGAATTTCTCCAATGATCTCCTCCATAATATCTTCAAGGGTCACGATTCCGCTTGTGCCTCCATATTCATCCACCACCACTGCCATGTGCATGCGTTCCAGCTGGAAGTCACTGAGCAAGTCATTGATCTTCTTAGATTCTGGTACAAAGAGTACGTTGGTACGAATCAACTCTTGCCAAGGAAATTCGTTGCTTTCCTTGCGATGCATAAGTAAGTCCTTGGCGTAGAGAATACCTACCACATTATCCGCATCTTTCTCGTAAACGGGGTAGCGTGAATAACCTGATTCTTTGATGGCGGCCAATACATCATGAAACTTGGTAGTATCATCCAAGCCTACCACATCCACTCGGGAACGCATCACCTGCGTGACATTTACCTCCGGGAATTTGACAATGCGTTTGAGGATATCTAGATCCTGCTCACTATCCTCCTCTTGCGAAACTGTCAGCTCAATGGCTTCGTCAATTTCTTGCTTGCTCGTCATGCCTACGGCTGTTTGCCGATTGGCTAGGCGGCGTTCCAGTCCGTGTGACCAGTTAACTAACAGCTGACTGGGACCTGAAAAAATTTGCATCAATAAACTCAAAGGCCCAGACATGAAGCGGGACAGCTGAATACTATTGATAGTAGCATAAACCTTAGGGGTAACCTCTCCGAATAGTACCAAGAGTGCAGTAATTCCGGCTACCGCAATAAGCCAATAGATAGCGGTTGAAATGTTGGCCTCCGGATAGGAAGTAAACCAACCTAAGGATTGCTGTATCCATTGCGCCCAAGCCATGGTGTGTGTCTCTGTGAGCACTTGGCCCACCACAATTTCGGCGAGTAGAACAATAGCAATATTGATGAAGTTATTACTGATCAGAATAGTCGCAAGTAGCTTTTCTGGTTGAGATAACAACCAGACTACCCGCCGGCTACTCGGAAGTTGTTCTTCCTGGTCTAAGCGTTCCAAATCGTTAGGCGAAAGCGAGAAATACGCAATCTCGGAGCCCGACACCAATGCCGAACACAGTAGTAATAGCAATAAGCCCCCGAAACCTAAGCTCAATTGCCAAAAAGCACTTACCCAGAGTAGTTCCTGGAAGGAGAGTATGGCAGTGATGATGCTTACCGGTTCGGGTTCCAATCTTTACGGATTAATCTGAAAAACTGCGGCCGATAAACGACTAGAATGGGAGGTCGTCGTCAGCGCCCGTTTCTGGCGCGGGTGGTGCCTCATTAGCAGGAGAAGCGGATACGGCACCTGGTTGTTGGGTAGCTGGCGTAGGCATATCGGAAGCCGACGGGAAGTACCCGCTACCACCGCCACTGTCTCCGCCTTCACGGCGGCTGATCGAGCGAAAGTAACTTGCAACTACCTCCGTAGTACGACGATTGTTGCCATCTTTATCTTGCCATGAACGGTGGGTTAGCTTGCCTTCCAGGTAGATTTGCGAACCTTTCTTAAGCTGAGATTCTGCCCGCTCGGCCAGGTTCCGCCAAACCACAACATCGTGCCATTCCGTTTGTGATTGCCACTCCCCGGACTTGTCTTTATAGTTTTCGTTGGTCGCTACTGAGAATTTTGCAACTACCGCTCCATTTTCTAAGCGACGCACTTCGGGATCACGACCAAGATTACCGATGAGGATGACACGATTTACCATATAACTGGATAGGATATTTTATGTAATGATGAATATTAGAAATTCATCAGAGCTTAAGATTAAAATAAATATAGCAGATTATCATCGAAGTACCAACCGATGATTTTTGGAAAGGCAAAATTACGGCAATTTTCCGGCTTAACCAGACTAAAATTCTCCGGTACTTGAGGTGGCTCATCGGCCAGATAATCCAGTTCCCAGAAATTGGCAATAATGCGCTGGTGGGTTAGCTCTTGCTTGCGTGGCCCAAGCCGTCTGCTGAGTTCTACCTGATCTGCGGCTAGCCATTCCGGCCAGCCCTCGTGTTTAAGTACCGCCGACCAGTCATCTACTTCTTCGGGCGTTTCCACTAAAGGAAACTGGTAGAGGTTTTGCCAGATATCTTTACCCGTGCGTTTTTCCACGATCCGAAAGTTGGGGCCGCGCACCACTAAATAATTGAAGTAGCGCGTACGGCGCTTCAGTTTTTTGAGCTTTAACGGACGTTCATAGACCGTTCCATTAGCCAATGCTTCACATCCTGTTGCCAGTGGACAGGTCTTACATTGGGCCGCCTTGGGAGTACAAACCGTAGCCCCAAAGTCCATGATGGCCTGATTATAGCGTGCAGCCTGCTTCTCGTCTAGCAAGCGCTGTGCTAAAGCAGCAAAGTACTTCTTGCCCTCGGTGGTATCGGATGCACCCTCGTAATCGAAATAACGGGATAAGACTCGATAGACGTTTCCGTCCACCACCGCGTGGGGTAGATTATAAGCAAACGAAGCGACGGCCGCCGCAGTGTAAGGACCAACACCTTTGAGTGCCAAGATCCCCTCGTGGGTAGTGGGAAAAACACCAGCAAGTTCCTGATGGACATATTTCGCCGCAGCGTGTAGATTGCGCGCCCGAGAGTAATACCCAAGGCCCTCCCACATCTTCATGACTTCATCTTCGGGAGCTTGGGCTAAATCGGATACCGTAGGATAATGGGTGCTAAACTTTTGGAAATAAGGCAGACCTTGTTCAGCCCGGGTCTGCTGTAAAATGATTTCCGACAACCAGATCAGGTAGGGGTTGTCAATATGCTTCCACGGCAGTGGTCTTCGCTCCGGTTCGTACCAGTCAAGCAGAGTAGTTGTAAAGAAGGCTTCAGCAGACATGCCGCAAAGATAAAATAGAAGGCGGCAGCGAATTACTGAAATTCACTGCCGCCGTTCCGGTTGGGGGGGATATACAATTAAGTCTTACGACTTGATCTTACTGTACTTCGATATCTTTCTTGAAGAAGTTGAGCTGTCCGTAGCTCTTCTTAATCTGGCCCTTCAGGTCCTTACGAGCGAAGAAAATGCGGCTCTTCACCGTTCCCAAAGGAAGCTCAAGATAATCGGCAATTTCCTGGTACTTGTAGCCCTGATAGTGCATCAAAAATGGAATGCGGATGCTGTCATCCAGCCTATCGATCATTTTGGTGAGCTCTTTCATCATGATGCTACTTTCTGCTTTATTACCAATCGCATTCTTACCAGAATTGATATAGTACTGGTTATCGGTAGAATCCATGATGGTGTTAGCCTTGACCTTTTTACGGTAGTTATTAATGAAGATATTCTTCATGATCGTAAAGAGCCAGGCCTTGAAATTTGTCCCAGGACGAAACTTCTCACGGTTGGTTAAAGCGCGAAAAGCAGTCTCTTGATATAGGTCGCGTGCATCCTCTGTATTCTTCGTCAAGCTGTAGGCAAATGATTGCAACAGCGTGCCCATCTCATGTAAGCGGTTATTGAATTCAAGTGTAGACATAATCTGCGGACTCTGGTTAGGTTAAACAAAATGGAACTCATCCTCCAGTTGTTGAATCAAAGTTAGGGCTTCTTTAAACAAAAACCAAAGTTTTTTCGGCTATTCTCGGCATTTCGACGCGCTCTCTTGTGCAAAATTATGCGTTCTTAATTTCATACTCACTGATTATCAGTAATTTATGCAAAAAAGTACATGTAATTACATCATTATTTTTTTTTCAAAAAAAAATGAAAGAAAGAGCCTTTTGTTTAACCTTTACCTACACAGAAGGGGTGTACGCTAAACAAAACAGGCATTTTAGACCTATTTCTGGGCCTTAATGATTAACAAAGTGGCCACGGCTCCGAAGAAAATGTTAGGTAACCACACACTTATGGCTACGGGAAGAGCCTGCCCCGCTGCAAAAACAGAGGCAAAACGGGAGAGAATGAGGAAGAGTGCACCCAATAATATACCAACCGCCAGATGTATCCCCAGGCCACCACGTACCTTCCTACCCGCCACAGCAACGCCGATTAGCGTAAGTATAAGTACCGTGACCGGTTCGGCAGTTCTACGCCAGAGTTCGGCTTCGTATTTGGCCGTATTCCCAACCCCACGTGATCGCTGCTTATTGATATAGCGCGATAGCTCAGCGGTGGTCATCTCTGCTTGTTGGTCTTTATAGTCGATAAAGTCTACTGGTGCCATATTGAGCGTGGTGTCCATTTGTTCACCTTGCCCACTGATAATGGTTTCGTTCAATCCATCAAAAGTGCGAATCTCATAATTAGCCAGCCGCCACTTATCCGGAGCCTCTAGCCATTCAGCACTGGTAGCCTTGAGTAAGTACACCAATTCATTTTCTGAGAAGCGTTCCAGTCGAAACCCTCGGATCGTACTATCGCGTCGCCGCCAGAAATTAATGTAGGCTTTGGTTTCAGGATCCAGGAACATATGAATATTCCGCTGCTTGCCCTGATCTCGGTTGGGGTCAAAATATTTGCGCTCCAGCTCCATCCGCGTCTTGGTGCCTTCGGGAATTAGGTAATGGCTCCCAGCAGCGTGGATACCCGCGATAAATACTGCACCTACCAAATAAGGCCGGAGTAAACGCCCAAAACTCACCCCGGCATTGAAGATGCTGAGGATTTCCGAGTTATTGGCCATTCGCGAAGTGAAGAACACCACCGAAATAAGGGTAAAGAGGGGAAAGAGCAGACCATATATAAACATGATGAAGTTGGGGAAGTAACCAAAGACGATCTCCGACTTGGTTATATCCGACTCAATGAACTTCTCCACCTTTTCACTAAAGTCAATGATCACGGTGATCATCGTAAAGATCAATACCGTGAAAAAGAAGGTGGACATGAACTTCCGCAATATGTACCAGTCGATCTTGGTCATAAACGCTGCTGTAACTTCGGTACCATTTCGTCTTTCCAACGCGCAAAGTCCCCTGTTTGGATATGCTCACGCGCTTGTTTAACCAACCACAAAAAGAAAGCTAGGTTGTGAATAGAAGCTAACTGCCCGCCCAATAGTTCGCCACTGTGGATCAAATGCCGTAAATAAGCCTTGGTATGAAAGCGGCTTGTCGGGCAGGGGCCATCTGGGTCAATCGGGCTGTGATCGTTTTTCCATTTGAGGTTCTTGATGTTCATCTGCCCGTTGCGGGTATATAGCAAACCGTGACGCGCATTGCGTGTCGGCAGCACACAGTCAAACATGTCTACCCCCAAAGCGATACATTCTAACAAGTTGACGGGCGTACCCACTCCCATTAGGTAGCGAGGCTTATCCGTCGGTAGAATGTCACAACACAACTCTGTGATACGGTACATATCATCTGACTTCTCCCCTACCGAAAGCCCGCCAATGGCGTTACCGGGTCGGTCAAAAGAAGCGATAGCTTCGGCAGAAGCCCGCCTTAAATCTTCGTAAGTGCTCCCCTGGACAATCGGAAACAGGTTTTGCGTATATCCGTATTTATCCGGCGTAGCATCAAAATGGTCCACACAGCGCTGGAGCCAGCGGTGCGTCATTTCCATACTATCCTTGGCGTAGCGATAATCACAGGGATAAGGAGGGCACTCATCAAAGGCCATTATAATATCACCTCCGATACTGCGCTGAATATCCATGGCCCGCTCCGGCGAAAAGAAATGCTTGGAACCATCAATATGCGATTGAAAAGTCACTCCTTCTTCCTTGATCTTCCGGCGGTGCGCTAGCGAATACACCTGATAGCCGCCACTATCGGTGAGGATGGGCTTATCCCATCCATTAAAACGATGCAGCCCTCCCGCATCTTCCAAGACCTCCGTTCCCGGACGCAAGTAGAGATGATAGGTATTGCCCAGAATAATCTCCGCGCCAATATCCTGTTTCAGCTCTTGCATATGTACCCCTTTCACGGAACCCACCGTACCCACTGGCATAAAAATAGGCGTCTCAATCTGCCCGTGGTCAGTTGTAATAGTTCCCGCTCTGGCCTTAGAACCAGGATCGGTATGCTCTAATGTGAAACTTAGTTTTGCCATAGCGTAAAGTAGCGGCCGCAAAGGTATGGAAAAGATTCGCACTGCGTGCTTGTGGAGGCTCGCTATGCTCGCGGGGGTAGCTCACGTTGTTCGCGGTAGAAGCTCCCTATCGGTCGCGGGAGTAGCTCACGTTGTTCGCGGGAAAAGCTCACTTCGTTCGCGGGGGTAGCTCCCTAGCGGTCGCGGGGGGGCTCACGTTGTTCGCGGTAGTGCTCGCGCAGCTCGCGGTTGTAGCTCTTTCGATAACTATCGGTATCGCGGGTGGAATTCGCTGGGCTCATGGAGTTAGCCTGTTACACTCGTGGAAGAATTTGTTGTGCTCACGAATTTTACTTGATTCTGGGCATTTGCTGATAGAGCCGGATAAAAAGCGACCACCAGGAATTTCCCTCCACGAACGCACTAAGCTATTAGCGCGACCGTCAGGGAGCTTCTACCGCGAGCTTTGCGAGCTTTGCCCGCGAACGGAGTGAGCTTCCACCATGAGCGCAGCGAATTTACCCCGCGAGCAGCGCGAGCTTTTCCCCTAAGCACAGCGAACTTCAACCTTGAGCACACAGTGCGAATTCAACCGGCCAAGGGCAACCGCAGGTATTATGTACCTTACTCCACTCTTGCTAAGTCTACCTCAAGTACTGATTCAGGTCTACTCTTCCTCCTCGCGCGCTAGAAACTTGAGTAATTGTTTGTAGAACTTCTGGGTGCCCTCTTCCAATCTTGCCTCCTCTACAGGAATGCTGGACAGGATTTCTAGAAGCACATTGATGCGGCCTTCGACATCGTAGAATTTATTGATCACCGCAATCTTACGGTCCTCCACAATACAGTAGCCCGAATTGAAGCTGCCTTTCTCGTAACGAACGGTGTATTCGATCTCTTTAAAGAGCGTTTCCAGTTTTTTCAGGTTGTGGCGGGTATACTTCATACGATCAATCCTTCTCCTTAATAGGTGAGGGCGTAAAGATAGTTCGATCAGTGCAGAAGGGGAAATTAATAAGTCAGTGCACCCATCTGTCATTTCTTACACCCTATCATAAACGATTATCCTGTACTTTTGTCATTCTGATTAAAGGCCGGTGATTTTCCAAAGTTAAAGGATAAGATAAACGGATCATTAGCCGTTCAGATTGACCATTAGTACAGGTTATGCAAAAGCCAATCCAAATGAAAAACATACCGCATAAGTCCTTCCTTACTGCTTTCTTCTTGTCTTTGTTCTGCCTGGCCCAGGTGCCGGCCCATAGCCAGACCTTCTCGGCCATGCTTGTGGGAGGGTTCAACCTTTCGCAAATCGACGGAGACAAACTTGGCGGATTTAACAAAATCGGTTTCAATACTGGCGCGCGCGTGAGTGCACAACTTAGCGAACGTTGGCACCTGAGTACCGAGCTACTGTTTAGCCAACAAGGCGCCAGCCGGGTACCCACGGATGATATCTCTTCTCAGTACGATAAGATCCGCCTCAACTTTGTGGAAGTCCCCATTATGATCAATTACAGCGACTGGAAGATCCTGGCCAGTGCCGGTATCAGCTATAATCGCTTGATCAACTACGAGGTGATCAATGACATCGGGGAAGATATTACGGAACTGGAAGTTTACAATGAAGATATCCCGGCACTGGTACTGGGAGCGACCTATAAATTCTCCGAGAAGTGGGGGCTCAATTTCCGCTGGTCACGCTATCTGCGAACCTTGCTTCCACCGGACCCCAACCCTACCGTGGAAAATGTAAACTTCATTGGACGCACCATTGGCATACGGCTGTATTACTACTTGTAGCAAATCCGTTACCTTTGAAGCCATTGTCAACGTATCTGACTGTACATCATGCAAAGACTATTATTCCTCGGACTGTTCTTCATGAGCTTCGTTTTTCTACAATGTGAAACCAAGCAACAAGAAACCACCGGCGAAACCGGCGAAGCGAGCACAGCCCCTACAACGGAGCAAAATGTTACTCCACCAACTACTACAGAAACGGTAACCAGTCCCTACCCTAGCATCACCCAAGAGAAGATGATGCACCTTTATAATAATTGTGACTACATCGACTTTGTATTCTACAACTTGAAGTTCTCGATGAGTCAAAACAAGCAAGATGCCATTCGCAATACGCTTGGCGGTGTATCTACTACACCCGCAAAGGTCATTGCTAGTTGCAAACCAGTGGGCCGCGTATTTTTTCAAGTAGATGGTAAAAATGCCGAGGAGGCCGATCTGTTTTTTGGTAATTCGTGCCTGTATTACCTCTTTTTAGAAAATGGTACTTATGCCTACGGCAATCAGTTATCGGAAGGTGGCTATAGCTTCTACCAGCGCATATTCCAGCAAGGAGCCGCACAGGCCGCCGCCGCTGGTGCTCAGTAAAGCGTGAAACCTCATTTGGTATTACTCTCCGATTTATGGGGTGCACAACAATCGGATTGGTGGGCACTGTACACCGCTCTGCTCAACCCTTACTTTGAGTTATCCTGGCTAGACAGTTGCGAATTGGCAGCAATCGATACGGTGCCCTATACGCAGGAGCACCTGCATCAGCAATTTGTCAACGGGGGAATAGACAATGCTGTGGAAGCTCTAATTCAACAGCAAATCAATTGGCCAGCAGCCCGCACCATTCTCGCTTTTAGCGTTGGTGGTGTAATTGCCTGGAAGGCCATTCAAGCAGGTATGAATGTCGATCAGTTTTATGCGGTTTCCGCCACTCGCTTGCGGTATGAGGAGGAACCGCTTCCGGTAAACGGTCGCTTGTGGTATGGAAGTGAAGATAAGTTTCGCCCTAGCACCCAATGGCTAGCGCAACAACAGCTCTCAGTCGAAATTCTTGCTACATATGGGCACGAATGCTATCAACACAAGTTAATCGCTCAGGGTGTCGCAGAGCAAATCATTAGTCATATCAGGTAGATACCAGCATTCATCAAAACGAACAGCATGAGGGAATTTAGAAAGACTCCAAGACTGAGTGGTTGGCAAAAATTCTGGAAAGCGCTGATCTCACTCATTTACCCCATTAAGAAACCGCCATTTAACGGTACGGGACACCATAATAGAATGAAAGCGAGAAGAAGAAAAACGAAGTTTGATCGTTGGTAACGATTATTCAAAAACGCTCCAACTTTACCCTATGTCTTAACTGGAGTAAGTCTATCACTTGGATTAGGGCTCTTTATATTGAGTTTTATGATTAGAACTCCGGATAGTGTCTCCCAAGATGAGACCTATTTGCAATGAATGACGACGATCAACTGCTTCAACAAGGCAGGTGTTAAGTAATAGGTCATACATAATTGTCTATTTACCAATAAGTCCCAAAAATGAGAAAAAACTTACGCCTCTCACTTAGACTGTGTTTCCAAGTCGCGTTCATCTTATTAAGCCTGAATGCTTACGCACAAGCTAGCGGTGAAATCATTTCTGTAAAGGGAACCATTGGTAATCATTTCCATTTATCATCAACCCATAAAATTGAAGAGAGTAATCGAATGGCCTTCTTGAAGGAAGTCGAACCAATCCTCGATAAAATGGAACTCCTCGACCAATACTATACCTACGAAAGCCGAGGCATGACAATCGAAGCCAATGAATTACTTCAGTCAGACAGCCTTCTAGCCGAAGCCAACGCATTTGGACTGGCCTACGCATATACGGTAGTCAAGATGAAAGAAATGGAAATTCTATTCCTACCCTTAATACAATGTAATGGGCTCACTGAAGGTCACCTAATTTCCTTAACTGAAGCAGAATTAGATTCCTTTGAAGCGTACCTAAATAAGAATATAGAGGTAGTACTATTACTTGAAAAAATCGGATTTATCGAAAGTGATGGAACTACACTGTTTAAATTCAGAGGTACGAAGTGAAAGATGATGGAGGCTCGCTGACGCTCGCGGTTAAAGCTCACTCCTGTCTTCGCTGAGTCCTTCGCCATACCCCTCCTGCGAGCGCTAGAGCTATTCCGCGGAGGCGCTAACTACGAGCGCAAGCGTAAGGCCAGCCACCAGAGAAAGCGGCTACGCGCCTCGCCTGCCATAGTAATACGTACAGGCGCCTGCGCCAAAGGCTATGCCGACGGTGCGCGGACAAGGCAAGCATGGGCGTTCGCGGAGAGAGCTCGTTACACTCGCAAGTTTAGCTCTAGCCACTTCATACTGTCCACTGACTACTTTTAATCTGCAAACCCATTCTTCGCAATCATATCCCGGTACCAAAGGGCCGAAGTCTTCGGAATCCGTTGCTTGGTTGCAAAGTCGACGTAGTGAATACCGAAGCGCTTGCTGTAACCAGAGGCCCACTCGAAGTTGTCCATGAAAGACCAGAGCATATAACCTCTTAGGTTTACCCCTTCCTCTATGGCTTCGTGACAAGCAGCCAGGTAAGATTTGACAAAATTTAATCGGTCGTGATCATCTACTTGCCCATCCTTCAGCTCATCAGGGAAGGCACCACCATTTTCGGTTATGATAATAGGTGGATTGCCGTAGCGTTGCGATAGCCAATGCAGCAGCTTCTTACAGCCCCAGGGCACAATAGCCCACTGCATCTTAGTCAATTCCCAAGAAGGATCTTGTTGTAAAACCACATCCTGATCTTCTGATAAACCACCGTTGCCGTATACATTACCTTGTACAACTTCCCCGCCCGAATCTGCGGCTAGCATGGTTGTATAATGGTTCAGTCCGAAGAAATCGCTGGATCCTTTTATCATGGCAATTTCCTCTTCACTGAAGGTTGGCAAGCGCTCTCCCAAGCGATCGATCATGCATTGTGGATAACGGCCCAGGTATACGGGGTCGGCAAACCAGGACACGAAGAATTCAAGTGCGCGTTCTGCGGCCTCCCGATCAGCAGGGGTATCTGTAAGTGGTTCGCGCCAATCGCAGTTGTTGCTCATGCCTATTTGTCCACCTTGTTGGACTTTGAACTGTTTGCGGTATACATCAACGGCCTTGGCGTGTGCTAATATTAGGTGATGCGCTGCTAAATAAGGCTCACTATTGGAGGTCCGCCCAGGAGCAAAAACGCCCTGACCATAACCCAGCACTGCTACTACCCAGGGCTCGTTCAAGGTGATCCAGTTCTTGATCCGGTCCCCAAAGTGTTCAAAACAAACGGCAGCATACTCGGCAAAAGCATCGGCAATTTGCGGATTGAGCCAGCCATCTTTTTGCATTTCCAGTGCCAGCGGCAAATCCCAGTGGTAGAGCGTCACCCAAGGCTGTATGTCATTCACCAAGAGTTCGTTAATCAGATCGTTGTA
Source organism: Bacteroidota bacterium (assembly GCA_038528965.1). GTDB lineage: Bacteria > Bacteroidota > Bacteroidia > Chitinophagales > Saprospiraceae > Lewinella. The sequence goes on from JBCBEC010000019.1 coordinate 53,987, forward strand.
GAACTGGATCCCTGCTTGATTCACTTGTTGAGTGGTGCCATCTGGTAAAATTCTGGACCAGGCAATAGAGAAGCGATAGGCATTTACACCCAACTGCTTCATCAACTGCACATCTTCGCGAAAACGGTGGTAATGATCGCAGGCTTCGTTGCCGGTTTCTCCCTCGTGAATGCGTCCGGGAATTTGGGTAAATGCATCCCAGATAGACGGGCCTTTACCATCGGCGTTCCATGCGCCTTCGATTTGGTAAGAAGAGGTAGCGGTACCCCAGATAAAGTCGGAAGGGAATCGTCTCATGCTTTGGCGGTCTTGTGCACAGCAGTAATGCTGATCGTTTAGCACCGCAAAGGAACACAATAGCATTTAATTCGAGCCACAGAAGATAGTCCGAAAAAATCCGACAAAGTCCGATGCCCACACACAGCAAGCAGTCACAACAGTCAGACAAAACTGTACATCAAAGAATCCCTAACTAAACGTGAAATGTATTTAATTGAGAAAGCGGCGAATAGCCTCAGACAGCTTATTGGACAAACTGGAGGTCTTCAATTCGGCTTCAATATCTTCATTGGCCCGCGCCTTATCCAAGAGTTGTCCTTTGTCTTCCTGAGGTAGGGAAAGGAAATTGAGCAAGTTCTGCTTCGGGTTGTCTTTTGCCAATTGGAACTCGAGATCAGTAAAGGTACGCCCCGTTAGGTTTTCCAGTGCCACTTTATCTTCAAAGAAGACGGCCTCTATTTCCGGGCGCTGCATCAGAATTGCGAAGCGGTCATCCGTAGTGCTACGGTGCATGTAGGCACGTATGAAGTCTTCGCGCTCTTCCACGTCCTTTGGATCATTGAAATCGGCATCAACCACTAAAATAGTGTTGGCTTGGTGCCGAGCCGAAAGAATGGAGCGTGCCAAAGAAAGCGCAGAAGAATAGCCACCTGCGGACATCACCTTCACCTTATCGCGATACTCGCTGGGTAGGACCATTTCAACCAACTCCTTGTCGAAGTCCCACTCGGTGACGATATACAATCCATTTAGGTTATTCATCCGTTAGTAGCTCAATTAAATTAAAATCCGGTCTTCCGGACATAACACACTCTTGATATTTCTTTTCTAGACCTCTACAAAAATAGCGATTTTTCAACGAAAAGTCAATATCATATTGTTCCCACAATAGTATCGTTTGTGGTGCTAAATGCTCCGCCAATATCTTCGCCGGTTCGGTATAACCGGCCATACTAAAGAAACAACCGATGACTTGCGAAGGTCGGTTCAACAAGCGATTACGGAGTTTCGCAATTGGATCAAAGTTGATCGCACTCTTCACATCCTTGCACTCAACCAAGGCCACGAAGTTTTCCCAAAAGATGAGCCCGTCGATCTGTTCAATGACCTCACTCTGCTTATGCACCTCAAAAGGATAAACCACCTTGGCGCCCTCTAATTCAAATCCACGCATGATCAAATACTCCAAAGCCTTACCCGGTGGCCAGGTAGGCCCCGTCTTCTTCCGGCGGATTTGCTGCCAGAAGTTTTGCAGGTCGGGCCAGTCCATTTCCTGTACCAGCTCGTAGTAGAATATTGATTTCGGAGTAGACAAGGGAAGTTGAATTTTGGGTGAGCTAATATCGTAAAAATACACATGGTATTAGCCCTTTCTAAGCAAGGTACAACGCCCCCCGAATAGAAGTTCCAAAATTCTACTTCCCTATTACTGAAAAAGTCATTTTTTTCGTTGCTTCCCGACCATCATTAGACAATCGTCGGCTCCGCTGCTGGACATGAAAGTCCGATCCTTTCCAAAAACGGGTTATCGAACAAGCGCTGCTTTTCCTCGGTCATTAGTATTGATCGCTGACGTAGCCACTCGTTGACTTTTTCACCAAACATCCGCTCCACTAGTCTGGGGTAAACCCAATCGGCATTTTTACCCCAGTGCATGGTGAACGGAATATCGTTCAAACGCAGCGTATCAATCATCTTCTTGCTGAATTCCTTCAAGCTCAAAAGTTGCTTTGAGGCCTCCCACTGCACACCGTCGATCTCCAGAACACAGGTTACTGGAAACTTGGTAAAGGCCAAAGTAGCATCGGATTGCTTCACAAAACGCAAAGCAAACAGTCCTGGGATTGGCCCTACTTCGTTCACGAGATCCGACATTAACTGCATTCCCTTTTCACTGTAACGGTGGTCGATTCCGAAGGAACAAGCAAAGGCTGGTCCTTGATAACCGGCATCCCAAAACATCTCAGCAAGGGTACCGGTCAAGACTTCATTTTCCACCGGTAGTACCGCTTTCCGCAAAAGTTGGATCAAGCCGGGAATCGACTTTGGGGCCCGTTCCGCAATCTTGATAAAAAGGTGAATAAGATCCCGGTAAATAGATTTCTTCACCGCAGGTATCGGATCAGGATAGCCTGAAACATAGTCCTTCTTATACATCAATTCTACGATATACTCCTCCTGCTCATTGTAGGGGTTAACGTAGATTTTGTAGAAATACGGACGATTATTCTGGCCAGTCTCATCCACCTCTTCCGCAATGCGAAATTCAGGGTGGGTAAAATCCATAGTATTCGCCAATTCCATAGCCACCTGCTTAGGAATCTTCTTGATATAGCGCTTCAGCAGGTAACGATCTTCTGCTTCGATCAGTACACCATGAATAAAACCAAAGCCGCCCAAGCCGACTAAAGCAGCATTGAACAGGGCATCGTCTCGGATTACCCGAGCCTGAATTCGCTTGGCAAAATCATCACTTAGCGCCGGTTCGGATTGCCGTTCTAGATAAACAACGTCTTCAGGCTTGGGCCCAATAATCAGGTTGATGCCTTTGACAAAATCCTGGACGGCTCCAAAATCAAAAGTAGATCCGTGGACTCCCGTCGAGATACAGCCCGCAATGGTCTGACCATTACTGGCACCGCTGGTCTTAAGCGACTTGCCCGCCCGGGCCAGCGCGCGCGAAATACTCTTGATTGTTGTACCACACTGGAAGAAGAATAGCTTATCGGCTTCTAGTGTAGACTGCTCGTGAATATCTTCCTGCCCAAGCGGCAGCTGCAGGTTCATGAGCTTATTATGGTGCATCCGATCGGGATGGTACGCGATATTGGATAGGGACCAACGAGACCCAAAGGCCCGGAAACCCTGATTGGCATTGAGGGCGCTTAAAAGCAATTGCTGGATTTCTGCGGCCGCATCATTATAGCGATCCACGGCCAGGGGGAGATTGGCCGAAGGTTCTAATTGCGTCGACAATAAACCATCCACCGGATAAGCTCCATTCTGGTGGAGCGTATTCCATTGGTAGTTGTTATAGGATTTAGTATGTGCCATGGTGATTTAGTTTTGATCGAGATTACAAGAATAGGTCAGCTTCACCTTGCGCTTTCGCCCGAAGGTAATGGCAGCAAGCAGTACACCCGAAAAGGTATTTTTGTATTCCAGGAGGAAAATCCCTCCCGAATCGCAGTCTTTGACTACGTACACAAAATCCTTATCGAAGGCACTCATCTTGATGACGGTGTCGATCTCAATCTTTTGAATGTTTTCAAATTTACCTGGTTCTACACTCATTGGATCAGGCACGCCTTCTCCTTGTGCAGTTTTGAGCGCTACGGTATAACAAGAGGAAAAAAGAAATACAATTGCAATACAGATGGCGCTTAAATACATTTTTCTCATAGCTCTCAAAAATTGAATAAAAAACAGTCGCATCTCTCTTCCTATATCATTTTCGCAAGCGTACTCTTACCCTAGCGAATCAATTGTTCAGCGAAACACACTGACTGACTAAAAAAAGAGATGTACTGTTCTATACCCCTTTGCGACCATCTGTTAGCACTGTGCTTAGCATTTGCGCCCTAGGTGCAGGGTCTTCAAGCGTGTTTTGTAGTAGTTTTAATTCTTCGACCTGCTCTCAAAAAGAGAACTCCCATGGCAGCGAAAGCTGGCATGGGAGCTTAGTGATAGTTTTTATATTCGTGATGAAGTGATAAACTTACTGTTTAACCACATCCAATGGTTCCAAATTCATTTCATTTTCAAGTACAACACTATAGTTACCTGCGGGCCAATTTGCAACATCAATCTCGGTTTGCAAGATCGTCGACTCATCCAATAGCAGGGGCGGTAAAATCAAAACCGCCTCGTCGTTGGCGTTGATAACTCGCAGAATGCTGATATCTTCTGCTGGTACCTGAAAAGTAATTGTGATAAGATCTGTTGCTTGATCCAGCATTACCTCCATCAGGCTTCCAGACTGAGTGAACGTGGCGGGAATCAATGTAGTGGGTGCACCAGCAACGCCATCGATTAAGGAAATACTAGTGATATTCTCAAAGCCGCAAAAATCAGTAGAGACTTCAGCAAAGAAACCTTCCGTAGCTTCAAAACCTTCTTCGAGTACCACGCGCTGACCAGCTTGAAATACTACTGACTGTGGATTTGAATTAGTGGCCTTACCAGTAGAAGTGACGGTAGTTTGAGATTGGTAAGTGTCATTAGGAATTGGATTTCCTTCTACTACCAGGCCGCGAGATTCATCTGGGGCGCATTCATCCAGGTCAAGACAGCTATCATCAATTACAATCGTTTTATTGGAAACGGCTCCTAAGTTGTGGCCCTCGAGCTTAAGCTCTAAGCCAATGTCTCGTGCTTGCCTTGCTCCTAGTAAATGAGCCATAATACAGGCCGCTTGCTCGAAGTTAATACTAGTATTAGGTAATACCTCGCTGAAATCAGTCATTAGATTTCCTGTGACACAGTAAGGCCCAGTGCTGCCCCCCGACTGACAGATGCCACCGATGCCCGCAGCGCGGCCACCACCAATTTCACGTGTAGTCAGAAGGTGGCCAACATCTCCTTTAAAGGTAGGGGTATTCACTATAAATGTATCCAATACAGCACCAGTACTATCCAGATTGGTGTATTCCGTTCCATAAGGGTCTGGAATACGCCAAACGACCAGCTCAGACAGCTGAACATTGAGACCCATATTCCGGTAGGTAGCGGTAAGCTCCGCAAAGAGGCCTAAGACATAATTGCCAACATTGATAAAGTTTAGGTCTAAATCTCGAAACAGCTCAAATTCCACCTCAGCGTATACTTGCAAGCAGCCACTCGGTATATCCGATGTATTTGGCCCTACAACATTGATATCGGTACGGTCATTCCACTCGGGTTCTTCAGCTATTAACTGCCGTTCGTCATAGAGCACATATTGTCCGGAATCATCCTGTAGTTTACCCAAAATATAGGTGCTGGTGCGGTCCCGGATAAACAATCGAACTTCATCACCAAACAAACTAAGAACGGCTAAAGAGTGGGGGTCATCTGCAACCATTCCCCAGTAAAATACGCCCGTGGGACCAGCAATCACTGTTTCACCGGAAGGTAAACGTATTTTAAAATCTTCCGCCACCACCCGCATTTGAGTAAGATCCAGTTCAATGGCACGGCTCCCATCTGCGGTCAGCGGGATAGTGAAGTGAATATTCCTTGGCACCTGTGTCAGGGTTGTAAATAGCTGCTCTTGATCTAGCTCAAAGGAGAAAACAGCACCACTAACGAGTGGAGCTAGAGTTGGAGTAGGCTGGTTATCCTGAAACGTCAACAAAGAGAGTGTGCTCCAGCTAGCGCCCGCCCGCCGGTTAATAATATTCAGGGCATTTACCTTAGGCGACGTGCGAACAGGGTTGGCGTAGGAGCTTCCCGCAAGTGCATTTGAGATCAAATCTTGGCTAAACGCCAGGGTATGCACCGTCAATAGCAACACTATACTTAACCATATCTTTTTCATCATTAGAAAGGGTTTAAGGGTTTACTGCATACTGATTAGCACTAATACTAATCCTTTCCCTTCTTCCAGGCCACTCATTGCTTTACCAATGATTGCGCCTTGCGCCGCAGTATAGTCCGTTACCTTCATAGCGTGCCCAGTGGTAGGCGAGGTAGTGAGTAAATCTCCGGGTTCAATAGCTCCGTAGGAAGCATCCACTAAAGTAAATACGCGGCCAGCAATAGCAACTGTGACATCTCCGTCAGCGATAGTTCCGGGCTGGCCAAGTATCATCCCTGGCTCTACACCACCCGCTCCGCTTACTACACCGGCTACTGCCCGATCGTAGGCACCAATACTGGGCGTAAGATCACCTGCATTAAAGCGATCAATAGACAAAACCATACCAGGAATTGCTGCTATTTCCTTCCCTTTCGGGCTATTTACCTTGAAGCGCTCTGCTACATCCGCCCCAACTACAATGAGTTTTTCTGTTACCAAAACCTCATTTTTAGTGGCTTTTATCATTTCCTTTCCTCCAACTATTATGGATAAGTCTACGTCATTTAGTGTTCCCACTTTATTGTTAGGCGGGCTACCCACATTTCCGTTCATTGTCCAGTAGTTTCCACTAGTCAAAGAAGTAGTACAGCGGTTACCATCTATATCCGTGCGAGAGTACAATATGAAATTACCATAGGTATTTCCCAGTTTTATGTTCTCTCGGGGCGAAGTAGCCTCACTAAGACAAAGCACATCCATGATTTCCTCACAAACTCCATTGGATGAATCGGTTACCCTAAAACGTAGGTAGGAACTTAATCTTCCAGCTACTAGACTAGAGTCAGTAGTAGCATCATTGATTGTCAAAAGTTTGCCAGACATTACATGGTTAATCGTGTCTACGAGCCTGGTGGGTATAGTTTTCTGATCCGTGAACACTTCAATATTTACACTGTCTTTGCCTACATAGTAGAATTCTAATTCCTGTACCGTACCTGAAGCACAGGTGCACGGTTGTGGACAATTCGATTGCGCTTGTAGACTACTTGGAAACATCGCTCCAGTGATCATAACTGCCAATAGAAAACGGATTGGCAAGACGAAAAAAGCGCTTATTGAAGATTGAAAGCAATTCATTGTTATTTAGCTTTAGGTAAAGTTTTATTAATTAATGAGAACAGGCAAGCTATTCATAGGCCTGATCAATTACGCCAGAACTTGAGTACCTTGCCCCGGAAGGGCTTATCATTCACGCGTAGATCGTAGAGATAGAGACCATCTGGGAGCTCTAATCCTTCCGTAGTTTTGCCACTCCACTCCATTAAGCCCGCGCCATTACAGAATTCTTCGTAGACTAACTCGCCGCAAGCATCGTATACCCTTAGTTCCAAATCAGAATAAGCGGTAAAACCATCGCCCAAACGGAAATGGACTTCTCTGAAGAATGGATTTGGAGTTACGTATACCTCTTGCGGTGGCTCCACGTCCAGATCGGGTTCGTAGAACTCGATCCCCAGAGATTTATGGACGTTTTCGAGTTTTATTCGACCACCAGTACTGACGACGGTATCCAGGCTGGCATGCCTTTGCAAATTCCCCGGAGCCGTGAGGGAATCGATAATTTCTTCTGGCGTTAATTGAGGATTATAGGCTAAGGCCAAAGCTGCTATACGTGAAACAAAGGCCGCGGTCATAGAGGTACCAGCCAAGTCCACTACTTTGTTGTCGAGACCAATGGTGCGGAAAGCCCCCTGGGTCACTACATTTACAATTTCGGGATGGTAATTGGAATAATACGCTAGCGTATCTCCCTCTACTCCAAGCGCACCTACGACTACCAGATTGGCAAAAGGTTTGAGTTCCTTATCGATCTGATCAATAATCCGAAATGCGCCTGGCCAGCGGTAACTACCTTGCCACTTTTCTGTCCTGGGTGCTAGTAAATTTTCACCTTCATTACCCGCCGAAATCACTACCAGCACTCCTTTCTCTTCGGCAAACTTTAAGGCATTGTAGAGTGGTATGGGTACGTTTTCATCCCAAAAACCTAGACTCATATTCACCACCTGAGCGCCTTTCGCTACCGCTTCGTGCAAACCACAGGTGAGCTCAAAGGCGTTACCGCGATTTACGTTATACACCTTTTCGTTCATGATAATGGGCTGGACATTGTCTGGCAGCATGCGGGTCATGATACTTGCTAAAGGGGTACCGTGATCTAAATCATCTTGGGCCAATGAATCACGTTCAATATGGTTGGTCCCTTCGTTGTTATCGACGACACAATCTCTATTTTCGTCTATACCGTTGCCCGGCAGCTCGTCGTTATTGTAAATGAGACCTTTGCCACGGGTATTGGGCAAGTCCATTCCCGTATCCAAAAGGGCGATGTAAACGGTATTCTTTTCGCCTGGTTGGAATACTACGGGTAGATCACATTGGATGAAATTACCGTCCGTTGGCAGCAAGGATTCAAACACCAGTTCAACGTTGACGGTATCAATGCCAGAACTACCGGACGAACCCCGCGGACCATCCAGGATAATGGTATCAGCATCCGGCAAACCATAGTATCTCAACAAAGGATAATTGTCGACACAAGCACAGAAATCTTTGAGGGTTGCGCCCCCGTCTTCCAGTCGTTGGACTAGGTCATCGGCTTTCTCTCTGGGCAAATTTGTAAAGTCGACCACCACATCTCTTCCGGGAACTAAAACGACATCCTCAGTCGGTAGCTGACAAGCAAAGGGGGTTAGTTTTCCCCCGGCCACTTCACTATCTACCAGACCATGTTCGGCAAGGCTCGTCCAAAAATCCGCCCACATATTCACCCAGCAAAATGCCCCACTAAAGTTAGTCTTAGTGATTAGGTCATCATCCGGATAATTCCAGGTTATCGTGCTGGCAGCACCTGATTCAGTGGGTCGTAAATCCAAAGGCCCCGCAGAACGTCGGGGTTGTACCAAACCGGGGTCCACCAACTGGTTCTCATCCGACGCGAAGCGGTACCTAAGTGTTTCATCCGTATCTGCATCAGCAGAAGCTATGACCTCACCAAGCGTAGGTGGAGCATCTGACTTCCAGAAGAAATTACCGTCTAGCTTAAGGTCATAAGAGACTGGCGGTAAGAGATCTGCGTTGATAGCAGTCGTAAAATCGTAGAACACACTGTTTTGGAGGCGTATCCCACCTTGGGTAGCATTCCGGTCACCAAAATCAAAGGCACGGAAATTGCCTCCATTTTCTGGTCCTACTATCGTGAGATTGTACAGTTGAGGGCGGATTGCTGCACTATTGTAGTAGGCCTCGTTATTCTGAGCTCCCCGTATGGCTATACCTCTGGCCAGCGCAGTGTCCTCAGTGTCCGCAGCCAACAAAAACCAAAACTGACCAACGCCTTGCCAGTTGTTGGTCAGGCTTACTAGATCACCATTGGTAGCGCGGTGAACGGAAAGATAACGGGGGTTAACAGTACCACCCGCTAGTCGGAAAGCGGCATCCGTGGTACTTCCAGAAGCAAATACTTCTACAAAGTCGACGGTGGTACCACGACCTAGCCCCCCTAGAAACAAACTGCTTCGATTTAAACCGGCGTGCTGAACCCGCACAAATTTGAGTACTCCAGAAGTCCCTAGCGTATCACTTCCTCCATATTCCGCCTTGCTAACCGATGTAAAACCAGGAAGCGTGGACCGAGCGACGCCTTCCTCCAGAGGGGCATTACCCAAAATCGCCAGACCTCCCCAGAGTGCACCGCTATCGGCTGGTACATTTGGGGTAGCACCAACGCTATCTTGTTCCGCGGTGAAGATAATGGGGGCTGCTGCGGTACCTTCCGCGTTGATAGTTGCCCCGGAGGCGATGACCAGCATGGAAGTAGTATCTGCAGGAGAAGTTGGAGCAGCTTTAGCACGAACAACCGTACCTGCTTCTATTTTCAACGTACCACCTTCTAGAAAAACGACTCCGTCCAGGAGGTAACAATTATCTGCAGTCCAGAGATAGTTTCCATTGGTCAAATCTGCATCGGTGATGACAATGCATTCTGGCTCAGCTTCTTCCGGCTGCTCTGGTAAATAGCCAAGCTCGTCCAGCGCCGTCCAGCCCCAAAGCCAAAGGTCCGTATCATTAAAAGCACCACGGTAAGTCGTGGCATCAAATCGATCACCGTTCGGAGTAGCCGCTCCGCTTAGTGCAGAAGCCCCCTCCTTTAGCCGGGGGTCCAGACCACCATCTGGCGAGCGGCTAATCCCTCGTATGCCAGTATCTTCTATAGTATTCCCCTGTTCCTGCATGGTATCGATGACGGCCGTTAGATTGCCACTGTTAGCGGCGCTGATAATATCTCCAAATGCAGGGCCATCGCCGAAGGAAAACCAAATATTGTTTACCAATTCAAAGCCGGTAAAAATATACCGTAACGAAGAAATAGAATCGAATTCAATCCCGCCATTAGCAAAACCAGTAAAGATTGAATTATTGTAAGAGGTATAACTCGCATTACCAATACGCAGCGCTGTATTAGGCCTCTCAGGAGTACCCTCTGCTCCTACGCCAATAAAGGTAGCGTTGTAGATCTTCTGGATCTCGTTCGGCTCTTGGTCTACCAGACCATTATGATGGCCGCCATATACTCGATCATTGACAGAGATGGGTTCCCTTTGAATACCAAACCAATACTGTCCATTCCCGAACCAGTCTTCATCGATTTTATACATATCACCACCGCAGAAGGAGACGGAAGCATGTCTGATATCCACTCCCCCACCATCAATTTCAATCCCCCCAGCCCGTTGGGCAAATACTTCAATGAATTCGATCGTGGTGCTATCACCAACAGCACCAAGCGTTAGCCCATTTAATTCATTGCCGTCGGATAATGCGGCCCCGCCGTAGCGGATAGATACGTATCTTAGTGTTCCGGAGTTTTCTCTACTATTGGTACCACCGTAAATAGCACGTTCGTCCTCTCCAAATCCGGCAATATTAGGCGCATCCTCTGTACCGGTATATCCATTGCCTAGAATGACCAGTCCTCCCCAACTGCCACGGCGTTCAATGATATTGAATGTACCGTCGTCACCCTCTGCCGTGAAGACAATAGGATTATCTGCCGTTCCTTCGGCAAATATTTTCGCTCCGCGCGTAATGATTAGGGCAGAAGTAAGCTCCTCTTCTTTTGTTGGAAAGATACGTGCTTCAATACGTGTACCTGGCTCAATTACCAGAACACCACCTGATTCAAGAAAAACGTAGCCGTCCAGGATGTAGGTATTACCCGCTTTCCAAACAACTGAGTCACTCCCGAGATCTATATCTGTGACGACAATGGTTTGGGAATCAGCCGACATGTCACCGCTTGCATCCTTGTTCTTTTCATTTAATGGCTCATCCGTATGGGGAAGTGGACTTAGAATGGATATTGAACTAACCAGCAGCAAAGCAGGCAGGGCAAATAATACGTGTTTCATAAGTAGGTTTTGGCAAATTTGAACTTAGCGCCTATCTGGGTTATAAATTTTGGCCGGCCATTGCCAAAACGAAACCCCAATAAACCCTCAAAGTCCTCCGGTAATCATTCTTTCTCGTATAGGTATGACCATTTGAATCAAACTGTTAACAGCCTGATTCACTTTTTAAGAAAACTAAATTCAATAAGGGGGAAGGGGTCGGAAAATTTCCCTAAATTAAAAAATCCTTAGCGAAAATCGCACTTAATGAAACACCAGCCTTTAACCCACCTGGCCAAATTCTGGCTAAGTCTTGCCTTTCTAGTAGCCTCCTATGCAGCCTCAGCCTGCCAGTACGATTATGTATTTAAGCGTGCGTACAGCCTACACGAAGCTGATAGTTTCGCCCTCGCCATACCCTATTATGAGGTAACTATCATTGAAATCAACAACTGCTTCAATCCCACCGAATATACTAGCAATGACCAGGGTGTGGCCAGTAACCTGATCCAGGCCATGACCAACCTGGCCATCTGTCAAATTAAACTTGGACAGTACGAATTGGCTGAGCCGCAGCTGCGCGCTACTTTGGATGTATTTTCAATCTTGAAAGAAAGAAACTTTATCAATTATAAAAGAGAGGCCCGGGCTCATTACAGGCTCGGTGAAGTGCTGGAGCAAAAGAATGACTTTGTCAACGCCCAAGTGGAGTACGAAATAGCGATTAAGGCGGCAAAGAACATGTTCACCAAGTCTGATTTGTACACCGATGACCTGCCAGACATCTATACGGACCTTAGTGGAATGATGCTTTATTTCCAACAACCAAAAGACGTGATTCGGATTGGAGAGGAAGCAATGAGGGATAGTTTTATGTTTAACTACCCAGAAGAGATCGCCATGGTATATCACAACCTTGGTGGAGCATATTTGCTAGAAGAGAATTATGAGCTGGCAGATACCTTTTATCGTAACGCAGATACGCTTTTCCGGACGGATCCGGAGCTCTACGAAAAAGAAGATCTACTGAAGAATCATCTCTTTTTACTAACGGACTTCGGTTTGCTGTACGGACACATGGGAAAATACCAACAGGCGCTGGATTCCTTGTCGGTAGCGGAAGATTTGGCTATCCGTAGGAGTTCCATATTGAGAACTCAACTCAACGACATACTCGCAGCCATCAAATCGGCACAGGGCTTAATCTACCTGCTCAAGGAAGATTTCCCACTAGCGATCACCTATTATCAACAAGCGATTACTAGAAACCTGAAGCAAAAATCTTTTACGGAAGGCACCAAAAGTGAACTTGCCAAGCAAGGCGCCGCCAACTCCATCCTCCTCCTCTCTGAAAACGTACCGGAGTTAGTAGAGGCCTTACTGGGTATCGCTCAATGCCATCACGCTACCAAGAGAGCTGATAGTACCGACCTCTATCTAGACCTGGCCATTAATACCCTCAAAGAAGCTAATCGTGATTTCTTCGACGCCCAAACCCGCCTTAGGATGGCCACGATCAGCAAGGAGGTACACGAAGCCGCCATTCAATTTTATGAAGATTCCGATCCCGTTCGAGCTTACGAATACGGCAGCAGTGGAAAATACCAGGTCCTTTATGACGATCTCATTCGGCGCCGAATCTTGAAAGAAGAACTTCAGCCGGAAGCATTTGAGGAATGGTTAAACAAGCAAGAAGAATACCGGCAATTGCGTAATTCCTACCTGCAAGATCCTAGCCCTAGCAACTTGAACAATATCCAGCAAATAAGGCGCGAACTGATGAAACTCACGGCACAAGCGGATGCCTCCAAACTAAGTACGGATCGCAACTCGAGAGTACAATTTCGCGAACTGGAATCCGAGTTATTAGAGCAGGATCAGCATCTTTTAGAATACTTCATGGGACAAGATCGTCTGTATATTTTTCACGCCGAAAAAGGTGATGACGCGCCGGAGTTGAACACTGTCATTATCAATCGCTTTGAGTTGGAAGACCTGATCCAACAATGGCGTGAAGCTTTAATGGATGACAAAGCACTGAGAGAGTTGGACCAATTAAGCATGGAACTCTATCGCATCCTGATCGAACCAGTAGCTGCAAAGTTGAAGGGTGAAAAAATACTGGTCATCCCCGATGGTAAACTAGCCCTTTTGCCTTTCGGGGCCTTATTTAAGGAACTTCCGGTTGGGCTTAGCATTCCCTATAACGGGCCGCGCGATAACCCTTACGACAAATATGACTATCTGGCTCGTTCCTTCCAGATCAGCTACTCCTATTCCCTGGCAATGTTGGAGCAGGCAAAAACTTCACTGGCTCAGTCGGCAAAAAAACCGCGTAAAATGCTAGCTATTCTTGTAGAGGATCGTTACCGACAGCAGGTGGACGAGTTACCCGAAAAAGCGCGCCGTTACGTACGACATTTTCCGATGACCGTAGCCGAAAGAAAGGAAGGGGTAAACCTTTTGGATACGCTCCGAAACGCCAGCGACTTGTACCGTCATTTACTTCTGGTTACCCACGGAAGTGCGGAGTCTCATAACCCCGAGTTGGCCACAATTCTCCTGACAAATGGGCAAGACACCTTGCATCTCACGCTAGCGGAACTGTACGCACTGAATCTAGATTTTGAAATGATCGTCACCAGTGCCTGTCAAATTGGATACGGAGCCCTTAATCAGGGCGAGGGTATTATCAGTTTGGCCAGGGGATTAACGCAAGCAGGAGCGCAATCGCTTATCACGTCACTTTGGGAGATTAAGGGTGATATTAATGGCGATCTCATCCCCCTCTATTATCAAGGGCTATCTAAAGGGTTAAGCAAAGACAAGGCTTTACAATACGCTATGGATGGGTTATTCAGCAGTAGACCCAATTGGACACACCCACGATTCTGGGCGGGGATGATCCCAATTGGAAATATGGATCCGATCATCAGTCCCTATGGCCCCATTCTTAGTGGCCTCCTATGGTTGTTACTTATTCTGGGCGTAGGTTATGGTAGCTATCATTGGTGGAAAAGAAAACAAAGCGCCACGCTAGCTTGAGCTTGTTCAAAACACTAAGTTGCTATCGCAATGAAAAAATAGCACATGAAAATTCAAGGTAATTCCTTGATAGGTGTAAGGCATATCTTTGACAAATCAACCGAAATTAAGGTACTGAGAGAACCGTGGCTTAAAGAAAATAAGGATATGTTTTTCATTGGCTCTTTCATCATATTGTTTCTATTCATCGTGATATCATCTTTCGTTGGTGTCATACTTATGAATATATCCTCTTTAGAGAATAACCTCAGTAATTTTATGGGTTATACAGCTTTGAGTGGATTCATGCTCATAGGAGTACTTCAGTTGTACAATTTTGCTACTTCTAAGATGTCCGTTGATAAAAGAGATTATTATGGACACTATAGAATTGATCGTGATATGTTTCCAGGAAAAAATGCTGAATGGCAGTATGAGAAGTACAGATTTAGAGTGGATAAAAGTGGATCAATAATATTTGATGAGAAAGGCGGAGACAGCTCAATAGAGAGTTGTAAGGTTAAGTTCGAAGTGTTAGAATATTTTGATAATGCTAGGATCAAGCTATTTAATGGAAGAACTTGCCATCATATCTTTACTTCCTCACCTCTTTTGGTTAGAGATAGCTGGTCATTTCAATTAGTGTTTAGGTCCCCTCACTATGGGAACATGTATTTCAAGAAGGTTCCTAAAAGAAAGTACGATTTTGATTATTAGACATTAATGAGTTCGACCAAATTAGCCTACCGCGACCGTGCCTCCTGCGTCGGCACTTCGGGTAGGCCAGAGAAAGCAGTACGCTACTAGCAGTAATTAAATTGACGATTAGAAACGTGCTTGCCTCCCTATTTCTTTTGGCTTTAAAGCAAGGGCTTTAAGTTTTTCGTTGAAAAAAACAGGCAAGCTGATCACAGGAAAACGAAATGGCGCCACCATAGCTTCCTTTCCAGCGCTTTAATTTTTTCTTCGTAAGACGATGAGCGCAAATAATTGCGGTCTTCAATAACCTCATCAAATTGACCAATTGCACTGGCGGCGAGGACTTTGTTCCACCTCAATTCGAGTAAATCAATTAAATCAAAGTCATCGGGTAGGCTCTCGTAGAGGGAATCAACAGTTTCAAACTTGGCGTAGGCTTGCTCAAACTTATTCAGATAAAAGTAGGCATGCCCCTGGTACAGTTGTGCCAAAGCATAGTTTTGGATGTTCTTGTCGGAAATATCCTGCAACTCTCTTAATACATCCGGTGCGATGGCTTCTTTATCTGGTGCTTTATGCAACAAGCTTACAGCCCGTTGAACCTTGGTGGAATCGTCAACGACTTCGTTCAGAAATCCAGCTCCAACCGGAAGCAGATGCTCCACCTGGGCAATATCCGCCGGATTCCTCGTCAAATTCGCCCAGGTCAATACACTGGCCGTAATAAAAAACAGAAGACTTACCGCAACAGAAAGCCTTCTTCGATACCAGGGATTTAAAGGGACAACATGGCCTTCGGAGGCCGCTAGCGCAGGCTCCAGTTCTGGCTCTAATGCGCCGTTCGTGGCTGGTTCTGGCGCTTTTTCCTCTTCCATTGTTGCTGTAGCATCCCATGGCAGTGAACCTTCGGTCAAGCTCATATCAAAGCCGGTCTCGGCCACGCGCTTGTCAAATTCTTCGTCGGCCACTTCCATTGCCGCTACAATTGAAGCTCTCTCTACTTGATACAACTCCCTAAACAAGGGGTCTTCCCAGTAGCGCTCAAATTCAGCTTCCTCCTCCGGACTGAGTCCACCTTGCAGGTAGTTTTGGATGTATGTTAAGTAGCTATTTTCCTTGGAGTTCATTACGGTTGATTTAATCTGTAGTTCAAAAAAGTTCAGGTGCTTTGATCCACCCAAACCTGATGTTAGGCAATTCTGCTACCTCCTAATTCCTTGCGTAATTTGTTATTAATGCGGTTGACCAGAACACGGAGTCCATCTGCACTTCGATCGTATTCTTTAGCCAATTCCTTGTAGGATATTTTGTGCGCTTTTACCGCCACATAAATATCCCGATCCACAGGCGGCAGTGCCCTTAGCAGTTTGAGCAGTTTTTTGATGATTTGCTCATCCTCACTGTCAAAAGGATTGAAAGGAGCTACCTCACCATTATTCAAACTATTATCCAGCGGTTTAGCGCGATCCTTGGGTTTTAGACCTCTCCACTTTTTTTTAAGCAGATTACGCCCTATACCAAAGATCCATTTCTTTTCATCTATCCCACGGTACAATCGCTTGCCCGCCTTGCGACAGTTGTTATAGTAAATGATTACCGCCTCCTGAAAGACATCTTCAAGGTCTTCCACGGAAAAAACGAGAGGCCATATCCGTTTCATGTGACGAACAAATTCGTCCCTCAATCTGCGGAATTCCTCCTGTGTCAGAAAATCGTCCATAATTCTTGAATCGGTATTTAAAAAACCCTGTCCACTCGGGGTGCTTGTCACCCATAGATGGTAGAATCATGCTCGTTGTTAACAAGGATCATAAAATTTTTTTTCGTAGCCGGGCTTTTTATACCTCTACTTTATATTTCTGCAGGGCATTTACAACGCTTGCCAGCCCCTTATCCTTTCGTGAATATTCTTGATTTTTTTCACATCCACCTATTTATTAGAGAGATATCGGTTAACAAAAATCGCCAATGTGTTATCTCCTAGTGAAAACCTTATGAAACACTAGATCACATAGCAGCAATGCTAAGAGCAAAGAGAAATTACAACTTTTACGTCCATCTTTAAAATCTCCTAAAACCTTACTTGAATTTGGTATGCTACTATGGGTATAGTCCAGCGTGTCAGCAATGTTAAACTGGATGACTCATAGTAGCTTTTTTATCCCTTTCAGTACAACTCTCTTTCCGTAAAAATACAGCTCGTCACTTCCCATTTCAGGTTCTACCATCGTAATCTAAGAGCATATTTGGGAATTTAATTTGGGAAAGAAATGCGTGCTTCCTGATTATCAAGGATTTGCAAACCTGGCGTCAGGCTAAAAACTTCATTTGGCCCGCCAAACTCAGTTTTAACCCTTTAGACAGAACTACAAATCGTTGATAATCAGTTCGCAAAATCCCCAAACATGCTCTAAGAATCTGACGTTCCGGTACTATCTTCGCACTGTGTACCACTTTGAGCATCAAGCTATGGCTACCCGTTTCCAGCTTAGCATTGCTGGAGAATCGGCTGACTACGCCGCCGGAGCAGCGGATCGCTGCTTTGCGCGTCTGGATTATTTAGAAAACACATTGAGCCGTTTTATTCCCGATAGCGAAATCAGCAGGATTAACCGGCTCACCGCTGGTCAGGAGTTGATTCTAGAGCGCGAAACCTGGAATGTACTGCGCCAGGCCATCGAAGTGCAAATGTGGACGGGCGGTACTTTTGATATTGGAGTAGCGGAGCACGTTGACATTTTTCGTGCTGGCAAACAAGGTATTCTCAATGCCTACGAAGTGGAACGTGCCCTGGAGCAAACGCAAGCCACTAAAGCCGCAGCCAGCTTGTACCTTGATCCCGAACAACCCCGCCTATACTGCGTACAAGCGGGTATGCGCTTTGACCTGGGTGGAATTGGAAAAGGTTATGCCTTAGACCAACTGGGATTATTGCTAGCGGAAATGCAAATCGACAACTACACCATTAGCGCCGGAGATAGTACGCTACTCATACGTGGAGCCCCGAATACAGACCGCAGCAACTGGCAGTTCGCCATTGCTAGTGCTCAAGACCGGCACTTACTCCAGCTTACCGACATAGCCGTTAGTGCATCAGGCACCTTTCACCAGGGGCACCATATCTTTGATCCACGTACCGGACGTAATTCAGGCGTAAGTCAGTATGAGCGGCTCTGGGTAGCCAGCCCTATTGCCGCCTATTCCGATGCGCTCTCCACTGGCTTATTCCTTTTGCAACCCTCCGAAATTGCCGAGTTAGTAGATCGCTTAGCAGAAATTAGTTGGGTAGCCTACAGTCTGGAGGGCAAACTTACTTTTGTAGGCCCCGAAAATGTACCTTTAGATCAGCAACCATAATCGAGTCCATAATGCATAGTTCTTCCCATCCTAATCGTCGCAAATTTATTCGTACCACTTCCGCTATCGGGGCGGGCTTGGTACTGGGGCGTCCGCTTAATTTGCAAGCCAGCACCATGTCCATTAATGATAAGGTGCGACTTGGCGTAGTTGGCTGTGGGGGCCGTGGCCGTGGCGTAATTTTCAGTAACATTCCCAAGATACCCAGTGCCCATCTGGTCGCCGTTTGTGATATTATCCCCTCGCGCCGCGAGGACGCCGCGGCCCAGTTCAAGGAAGATTACGGTATCGAGGTGCAGACCTACGAGGACTTTTACGACATGCTGGAAAAAGAAGAACTGGACGCAGTGGTGCTGACCACCCCAGATTTCTGGCATATGCAGCATGCCGTTGACGCTATGGAGGCGGGACTGCACGTATACTGCGAGAAGGCCATGTCTAACAACATGGAGGACGCCCGTAAAATGGCGGAAGGCATGAAACGAACGGGTATGCTCCTACAGATCGGTCGTCAAAGACGCAGTAATGATCGTTACCGGTTCACCCATCAAGTTCTTCTGGAAAAAGAAAATATGTTTGGCCGGCTCACCCACGCCATCGGTCAGTGGAATCGCTCCAGAATCTGGACCCAGCAACCCAACAAACGGGATCGGTTCAAGATTAAGCAGTTGGAGCGCTACGGTTTCGAAACAGTAGATCAGGTCTACAACTGGCGCAACTATAAAGAACTAGGCGGTGGCGTAGTATCCGATTTAGGCTCCCACCAAATTGACATCTTCAACTGGTTCCTGGGCGCTTACCCACATACGGTATACGCCACCGGTAACAACTCGTATTTTAAGTACGAACAGGCCGACACTATGGCAACCATCCTGGAGTATGATACGCCCAAAGGCCCCGCTATCGGCATTTACGAAAACATCTCTAACTCCCGGGCTATCGGGGTATACGAACGCTTCATCGGTGATGATGGAGCCTTCATTATTTCGGAAGGCAAAGACAATAAGATCTACCGGGAATCAAGGGTAAAGGCCAAGCGCTGGCAGCGGTACATTGACGCCGGCTATATCTCAAACCTGGCCGATATGCAAAAGTATCGGGAGGAAGAAGTTGGTGACTCCGGTATCAAGGAAACAGCACCGCAGATCAGCTACGATATCAAAAACATGGTGGACATGGACCGGGTGTATAACCTACAAGCTCACACGGCTCACCTATACAATTTTGTGGAGACTGTACGCGGTGAAGAGACGCTCAATTACGACGCGATCACCTCCTATAAGTCGGAAGTTTGTATTTACAAGATTCACGAAGCGATAAATGCCAATGGAGGTCGGATTGTAATTGATCCCTCTGAGTACGAAGTGTAGTAAAGTGAGCAAGGGCTCATATTGACTTAGCAATCATATTAGCCCTGTTCCAAAATCGTTATAGTGGTAATGGTCTTGGCTTACCTAATAATTGAGCATTAGACTTTAGTAACTCTACCCCATCTCTTCACTACAGCTATCACAGGTACCGGATAGCACTAGATGCTTTTCTTCAATTTGGAACCCTTCTGGTGTTTTGACGTTAGGTAGAACGGTGTTTTCTAGGCAAACGGTTTTTTCACATTTCACGCAGTGAAAATGAACGTGCTCATCATTATGCTTTTGTTCCAATTGTTGTTCCGAGCCAGCAGCGTACTTGGGAATACCACTGTTATCAAACACCTGATGAATAAGACCTTTTTTCTCAAAAGTACGCAACGTACGGTAGAGCGTAATGCGGTCTATACGTTCAAAATGCTTTTCTATATCGGCATTAGAAAGGGCCGTTTTTGCGGATGCTAGGAAAAGCTCCAGGACTTTATCGCGCACCAGCGTCACGCGCAATCCATACTTTTTAAGAAGAGAAACAGATCGCTTTTCCATATTCGTTCGCTTTATCTTATTGGCAATAAGTAATCTGATCGCTAACTAATATTCTATCGTGCCAAATGGGACTGCTGTAGGAAAAACGGCACAGCTATAAACTCATAAAACTCCATGAATCAACTATTGATACACAAATACGGCAGTGAAAAACCAGCAGTTATCGCTATTGATGCACAGACACATTGCAATGCGTCTCTTCAGCGGGAGATTTATACTTAATCATTTCTTTTACAGAAGAACCTGCTAAAAAAAGGAGGACAGCCCGAGGGTGGGCTGCCTTCCTTCAATTCAGGAAAAAATCGAAATTGCGATTCTTAGATCTTGATAAAGCGCTTGCTTACCATAGCCTGACCAGCTTGCAACTGGAAGATATAACTACCAGCTGGCAACTGACTCAAGTCGATTTGGGTCTCTTGTGCGCTATACGTTTGTACCACCTGTCCGGTCATAGTGATGATCCGCACTTCTAGTTGGTCAGTGATATCCTGCGTATTCAACTGCCAGTTCAACAGATCACGTGCTGGATTAGGCGCAAGGATCAACTCGGCATTTAGACGGTCTTCCAGATCGCGTACGTTTACTGGATCGTTGTTGACAACGAAGGTCAAGTCTACATCCGTGCCACCATCGTTGATAGTGGAGGTAGCAGACTTAATACCTGGCTGGTGCTTCAAGACAATGCGGAAGTCTCCAGTACCCATATCACTAGTTGTCGTCCAGTTAGTAGACAGACCTACAGGGAGCATGTTTTCGTCCATGTCATTGTAGTTGATATCATCATCACGGTTGTCTGCGTTACCATCACCTTCAGGATCAGAGAAGAAGTCATTGGTAAACTCGAAGAAGAACTGGTGCTCATCATCTTCTTCCATGATCTCTGTGGTAATGTCCTCCCCTTCGATAGAGTTAAACAGCTCAACAGTCATGGTATATTCTATACCGAACTCCAGGTTAATTGGGTCAAGTACTTCCAGATCAAGTGGACCTTCACCGTCTGGGTCCTGGGCAGCGGCCGTTACAACATTACCACCACCTGTCGGAGTCCAAGTCAATACCACATCAGTGATCACCTCTTCTTCATTCTCACATGGTGGAGCGTCTGGGTCTACACTTATATTTACCGTCCAGGTCAGGTCAACGTCCGTACCTCCATCATCTACTGTTGAAGTTGCAGACTTCACACCTGGCTGGTGCTTCAAGATTACTCGGAAATCACCGCTAGTAATTTCTTCACCACACTCGGTCTCCCAAGAGGTGTTCAAACCTACAGGCAGCATGTTTTCGTCAAAGTCGTTGTAGTTAACAGCCGTATCGTCCCGCTCATCTACGTTACCGTCACCGGCCGGACTTCTGAACAGCTCGTCATCAAAGGCGAAGAAGAACATGTGCTCATCGTCTTCCTCCATGATCTCTTCGGTGATATCCTCACCTTCAATAGTGTTCAATAACTCCATAGTCAAGACATACTCCGTACTTTCTAACAACTCAATGTCATCAAGTACTACCAGATCAAGTGGGCCTTCACCGTCTGGGTCCTGAGCAGCTGCTGTTACTGGCGTACCACCGTCAACGGGTGTAAAGGTCAAGATGACATCAGTGATGATCTCTTCCTCGTTCTCACATGGTGGTGCATCCGGATCTTCGTTCACGTTGACAGTGAAAGTCAGGTCAACGTCCGTACCTCCATCATCCACTGTTGAAGTGGCAGACTTCACACCAGGCTGGTGCTTCAAGATTACACGGAAATCCCCCGTAGTAATTTCTTCACCACACTCGGTCTCCCAAGAGGTGTTCAAACCTACAGGAAGCATGTTTTCGTCAAAATCGTTGTAATTAATAGCCGTATCGTCACGCTCATCTACATTACCGTCACCGGCCGGACTTGTGAACAGCTCATCATCAAAGGCGAAGAAGAACATGTGCTCATCGTCTTCCTCCATGATCTCTTCAGTGATATCCTCACCTTCAATAGAGTTGAGCAATTCCATGGTCAGTGTGTACTCCGTACTTTCTACCAACTCAATGTCATCAAGTACTACCAGATCAAGTGGGCCTTCGCCGTCTGGGTCCTGAGCAGCAGCAGTTACTGGCGTACCGCCATCAACGGGCGTAAAGGTCAAGATGACATCGGTGATGATCTCTTCCTCATTCTCACATGGTGGTGCATCTGGGTCTTCGTTCACGTTGACAGTGAAGGTCAGGTCAACGTCGGTACCACCGTCCATTACTGTTGAGGTGGCCGACTTCACACCAGGCTGGTGCTTCAAAATCACCTGGAAACTACCCGTAGTAATTTCTTCACCACACTCGGTCTCCCAAGAGGTATTCAAACCTACAGGAAGCATGTTTTCGTCAAAGTCGTTGTAGTTAATAGCCGTATCGTCACGCTCATCTACGTTACCGTCACCGGCCGGACTTGTGAACAGCTCATCATCAAAGGCGAAGAAAAACATGTGCTCATCGTCTTCCTCCATGATCTCTTCGGTGATATCCTCACCCTCAATGGAATTGAGCAATTCCATGGTCAGCGTGTACTCCGTACTTTCTACCAGCTCAATATCATCAAGCACCACAAGATCAAGTGGGCCTTCGCCGTCTGGGTCCTGCGCAGCAGCCGTTACCGGCGTACCACCATCTACTGGCGTAAAGGTCAAGATGACATCAGTGATGATCTCTTCCTCATTCTCACATGGTGGTGCGTCTGGATCATCTTCTACAGAAACCATCCAGGTTAGATCAAATAGAGCCGTACCGTCTCCAATGGTAGAAGAGGCAGACTTCATGCCGGTCAGATCAGCGAGCTGTACCTGGAACATGCCACTAACGTTCCCGTCTTCGGTACATTCGGTGGTCACTTCATTGCTTAAGCCTAAAGGCAAGCCATTGTTATCTGTATCCAGCGTAGTGACATCACCCGCAAAGATGCTGCCCATAGGCATGAAGAACACTTGATGGTTTTCAGCATCATCACTAATCTGGCTAGTGATATCATCTCCACCGCTTTGCACGGCTACGGTCAATGCATACTCGGTACTTTCCATGAGGGTTACGGGGCCATCTACTGTTAAGCCGCCGCCACCGTCTGTTGCAGTAGCTACTACTGCTGAACCCGAGGTAGGAGTAAAAGTAAGGGTAACACCAGTAATATTATCCAACTGGGCGTTAGCTGTCCAGCTGAGCATCAAGAGCGCACTAAGCAGAAGGTAAAACTTGTTCATATCGTTGCTTTAAATGAAATATGATCGCAAATATAATCAGTTTTGCAACAACATTGCATTAGCAACATCATTGCAAAAGCATTAATGTTTGACTGCTTGCAAATGTTCATAAATGCGAGTATTTTGTTACAAGTCTATTGTAATCGCAGGGCGGGGATCATGGTTACGCTCATAGGTAAATTAGCGGAGCATTGTAACCGCAAATATGAATCCTTGAAAAGGGTGGCTAATAAGAAGGATGAATGACTTTGTTTTTTCAATTCGCCCCATTTGTGGTTTGTGGTTTCGCGAAACTAAGTATGCATCGATGAGACGGGGAATATTAAAAACACAATAATATCCCCCAATGATTATCCCCCTACTTCCATTTGGGCAAAGTCCGTTTTTCCTGCTCATCATCGGTTGCCTCCTGAGGAATATAAGGGGTCTCCTCTAACATCCATTTTTCAGCCTCGGCGCCTTTTAAGTAGTGATCAAAATAGGCTTTTAGTCTGCGCTGGATGTCCAAGCGATTTTCTTCCTTTCTCAAGCCATGGCCTTCTCCAACGTAAGAGAGAAAAACGACCGGCTTTTTCAAATAACGTAGGATGCTGTAGAACCCGAAGGAGTGCTCCCATTGTACCACCTTATCCGCCGTACCGTGGTACAGTAATAAAGGTGTATTCATAGTTTGTGCACCAAAAACCGGAGATTCAGAGATATACATCTCCGTATTCGAAGTAGGATCAGCGCCTAGCCTCCCCTGCCCTACCATATAGTAGTCCTGCTCATTGCTGCCATCCCGAACGATGTCGATATTGAAACCCTGAATAAGGTTACTTACACCAGCACCGGCCGCAATGGCCGCAAAACGATTATCCTGTGTCGACATATACATGCCACAGTGGCCGCCAAAGCTAAAGCCTTGATACCCGATTTGTTCTTCGTTCACATAACCCAATTCTATGACTTTTTCAATAGCGGCATCAATGCATTCGTGCATATCTGAATGCGGTGTTCCTACATTAAAATGGATATCTGGTCTGAGAAAAAGGTAGTCATTGGAAACCAACAGCATTTCGGGTGATGTCGCGCCATTGAGATAAGGCATCGGATACCGGTGCATGGTGTATGACATCTTTTCGTACGAATACACGACCATCGGCAGCTTTTGTCCTGCCTCATACCCGTCCGGAATGCTCAGTACACCCTGTAAAGGCACACCATCATCATTGGTATACTCAATTAGGATTCGTTTGCCCCAGCTGAACGCTTCTTGCTGGGGGTTGGTAGCGGTTATTTTCTTGGAGTTGGAAAAATCAAGCGTACTCAAATAAGCTTCGGGATAGTTATCGTAATCCCCCTGGTGATAAATGATGGCATCAGCGTCTTTGCTTTTAACTATTTCTTGTCTGCTCCAGGGTTGCGAATAGGATGCTGGGCCGTAAACCAGCTCCGTCAGTTGCCCATCCTCCAAGCGATAGAATCCCGCATATTTGTTTTGGGTATGGTACGCATAGAGAATGATCGGAGCGGAAAGGTCAATGTAGCGATCTTCGATCTCCGATTCATCGGCAAAGCTGTAATCTTCCAATCGGAAGCGGATAGAATCCTTGGCGGTAATGGAAGACGTGAGATTCTCCGACTTTGACTTGCCATCAAGTGATACCAGCCATAAATCATATTTGTGTTCAATAAGAACCGCATTCCTGTCCTTTACCCAACCCACAAAACCGTAGTCTGGCACATAACCGTACTTGTCGTACTCTTTATTGACGAAGGAGACGTTCAGCGCCTCTGAAATATTCCGAGCTGAAGCCTTCTCAAAATCATAGCACCAATAATGCGCTCCGTCCCAATAAACAACTTGCTCACCATCTGGGGACACCTCATAACCAGGATTGTACCACGAACCTTCCTGTGCTTCCCTGATAAGCGTTCTATCTCCTGTTTTAAGGTCAATACGGTAGAGGTCGTTTCTATCAATATCCCAGTCGGATATGTACTGCCTATTATCCGTACCGATGGCCCACTTATCCGTTCCTTCACTGCGTACTAATTCCTGAATGGCCTCATCCGTTAGCTGAATAAGCGTATTGGAACTCCGGGAAAATACCGCATCAAAGACTTCATCTTGCTTACGGTCATATTCCATGATACGTTCAGATAGTAACTTTTCATCCTCCCAATGCCATATCTGCACACTTGCTTCTTCTCCCTCGCTTGTATCTTCTTCCGCGTCCTCTTCTTCCTGCTCATCGTACTCCTTGACCTGAAGGAACAAGCGATCACCGTCCTTACTCCAGCTAATATCGGATGATCCCGCTCCTGCGGCTAGCCCCATCCCCTCAGTAATGCCTTCAATATCCTTTGCTGGATATTCGGTTATCGTACTCCTTTCCGAATCAGCTGCTTCGATCACCACTAAGCTCAAGGTTGTAGGGTCCACCTCTTCTTCCGTTTCCTCGTACTTATAGGCAGCAAGGGCGGTTTTGTCCTCATTCCAGGACAGACTGGAGTAAATGTAGTTACCCGTTTGTAGTGCTCGGGTCATCCGCTTACTGGGATCGTAGAGGTAAATTCCGTTGCCACGCCTATCTTCCGAGGCTATCGTGTAAGCTATGAATTGAGATTCCTTATCGGCCAGGTATTCTCCAATATGACCAATGTAGTGCTCGCGGCGATTGGTTAAATCATAAATCAGCAGGCTATTATTATCCTGGGTAACGAAGTAGTCAGTATCCTCAATGAAAGAATAGCTAGCGTCCGATTCATACTGTACGGTGAACCCGGATACGAGGTGCCGCAGTTCGATGAGCGTACTTTCCTCTTCTCCCTCGCTTGCTTCGTCTTCTTCTGCTTCCGGCTTGATTTGGTAGGCAATCCAATCTGATGAGGAGGAGAATCTAGGCTTACTGCCATTCGGCACTTTATACTTCACCCCATCGGTCGAACTACAGATGTACAAGACATCCGTCTGATTATTGTCCGTAAAATACCCCTCAATTCTTTGTTCCGTGACCGAATCTGCGGGCGACTCGGACTCATCGAATAAACTGTACAGTGTAGTGTACCATTCCCCATTATCCGCTAGGGTAACAGAATGGGTGCGCCATTGTCTGATATCATCAAATGACAGTACTGATTTTTCAGTTTGCCCAATAAGTTGGCAAGTGATGCAAATTGACAGAAGTAGCGTCAATAGTAGGCGCATAGGGTTGTCTTTTAAGTCGGTTTCTAAAATTCCATCCCCCTCCTAATCGTAATCCACTAGATATTTATCGTGACCGTTAATAGAAAATTCCGCCCTAAATCATCAGCAAAGTACCGCAGACGATCCGTGTAATTGCGGTAGCTCACATCAAAGACATTTCGTACTTCAAAACGGTACTGCAATTTTTTCCAACGGCTAGACCATTGGAGGTGGGTGAGCAAAAAGCCCGGTGGGGGATCCTGTAAATCAAAATCACGAGCATCGTTAGCGAAACGGTCAATATCCTGCTGAAAAGAAAACAGAAAATCTTCTACCGTAATGGTGCGCGGATGTTGAAAATGTTCGAAGGTATAATCGAATACAACCTCCAGCTGCCCATCGGTCAACCAGGATATTTCTGGCTGGTAAGTTAACCCATACGATACTTGTGGTGGTGGTTGGGCCGCAAAGAAGTCATCCCGGGAGATTTGTTTCGACCACAGGAAACTGCCTTTTACTTCCGAGCTAAATTTGGGAGAATGCGTCCATTCACTGCTTAAATCGACCCCCCAGAGTAAAGCATCCGTCTGATCATAGATAAAGAACACAAAAGACCCACGTGCAGTACGTGTGATCCCGGCTGGTTTGGAGTAAATAAAATTATCGATGTAGTTAATGTAGCCAGTGAGTTCAAATTGCACATTTTCGTTTCGTACGCTATAGGTATTGATCCACTTATAGCCTTGCTCCGAAGGCACTTCCCGATCCGTCTGATCTAAAATCCCGGTACTGGTAGTAACAAAATCCGTGTCTTCGTTGATGGTGTAGCGCCACAAACCATACTCGATAAAGAATGCGCTCTGACCAAAACGATACAACTCAGCTACATTTGGTGCCCGCCAAGCGGTACCAAGATTAGTACGGAAGCTGGCATAATCACCGACAGGAAACTTAAGACCAATCGTACCAGATACATTTCGGTACAAAATCTTATTACGATAGATCGTGTTATCGGGTTCACGTCCGGTAATGTCCGACTCTAAGAAATCAAAACGCACCCCGGCTTCCAGCAGCGTCTCCCCTAAACTAAGTGATTCAATAAGGTAGACTCCCAGCCTTTGTTCATCATAGTTTGGAATAAAGGGCACCGTATTCGTGCCCGGCTGGTTGTCATTAGCCTTCTGCAGCCATTGTGCGCCAAACTTTCCAGATAGTGGGCCAATTGACGGATGAGTCCAATCAAGATCGATACTCTGTGTTCGCAATTCCAGATCTATATTAGGCGCGTCACCACGGCGGACTCCAAACTCTTGTCGTTTATTGATTTGGTTTCCATACTGAATATACAGCGAGTGCTTCTCACCCGTATAACGAACACTGGCCTTATACATCTCGTGCTGCACCGCCTGTTTGGGCTGTTCTATATCATAAGTAAATGGGTCTATTACGATTGGTGTATCCACTGCAAGGGCAAGTCGCAGATCGTCAAGATTACCAAATACAGATGCACTTAATAAGCCCAGTTCCTGCTCAAAACTGCTATAACTACCCGTAATATCTAATTTAGCGAACGGGTGCACCCGCACTTCTCCGTAATAGCTCGTTTCCTCCTTACCCGTATTTGAAAGGAGGTAATTCGCCGCACTCAGATCACCCTGTTTTGTCCAAGAACCTCCCCCTAAAATACTCCACCACTTGAAGCCCTTACTCAATTCTGCGCTACCCTCACCAGCCTGGCCATTGGAACGTCCTTGTAGACGTACTTTTCCTTTTAAAGGGCTAGACAGTTCTACTTTCGTTGGATTAACAAGTACCACCCCACCAAGGGCATCAGGACCGAAGCGGACGGTACCCGCTCCTTTGACCACTTCTATATTGTCTATCAGTGAAGGATCAATTTCAGGTGCGTGATCCACTCCCCAATTCTGAAATTCATGACGAATCCCATTATTGATAATTAATACCCGATTGCTATGTAGACCATGGATAACGGGCTTCACAATGTTCTGTCCTGTCTTTAGCGTACCCACCCCGGCAATCTCACTAACAGCATCCCCAAAAGATTCGGAAGCAACTGCTTCCAACTCTTCCCCTGATAGACGAGTACTAGTCGTTGTGGCAAGACCACTTTGCAGAGAGGTAGCCTCCACTACTACGCTCTCCAAAAGGACCCCATCGGGAGCCAAATAGATTTCCAAAAAAGGGTGGTGAAAATCGTGGTGATGCGTTAAGGTTTGATATCCCAGATAACTGAATGCAATATCATATTCTTGCTCACAAAGCGCCGTAAATTCGAAGGCTCCCTTATCATCGGTTTCCGTTCCTTTGTTGGTATCCTTTAATTGCACACTCACAAAGGCCAGTGGCTCCTTGGTTTGGGCATCAAAAACCTGGCCTTGAATAGAATAAGGACAGTCAGACAATGTAGCCTGCTGTGCCTTCGTGGACCAAGCCGCGAAACAGAGTAGCACTAGTAGATAAGATCGAAAGTTCATGTGTATCACCATATTGAGAAGGCAAAGATAAGTGTTTCTGCAACACAGTTGCATTTATACAAATAATTGGACTACTTTTGCAATATTATTGCATACACCCATCCTTTTTTATGATTCATATCCAAAACGCGTCCAAGTCATTTAAGGACACCGTCGCCGTAAAG
Organism: Bacteroidota bacterium; assembly: GCA_038528965.1. Lineage (GTDB taxonomy): Bacteria > Bacteroidota > Bacteroidia > Chitinophagales > Saprospiraceae > Lewinella. The sequence continues at coordinate 83,261 of JBCBEC010000019.1, forward strand.
AACTTGAACCTAGAAGTTGGAGTGGGCGAAATTTTAGGGCTCTTAGGCGCAAACGGAGCAGGAAAATCCACCACTATCAACATGCTCTTGGGCTTCATTAGCCCCGACTCGGGCACCGTTTCTATCAACGAAATGGATACTAGCACGCAAGCCGGCGAGGTACGGAAACTCGTGGGGTATATTCCAGAAAATGTGAACCTGTATCCCTATCTGTCGGGTGCAGAAAATTTAGATTATTTCTGCCGCCTGGCAGACTTGAAGTACACAAAAAGTGAACTGGAAGACATATTGAGCACCTGTGGTCTGCAAAGTGAAGCGCACCACCAAAAGGTATCGGATTACTCCAAAGGAATGCGGCAAAAGGTGGGTATTGCTATTGCTTACGCCAAAAAGGCATCCGTTTATCTTCTGGATGAACCTGCTAGTGGTCTGGACCCCTTAGCGAGTAATGAACTTTCGGCCTTATTAAAAACGCTGGCCGCCGAAGGTGCCACCATATTAATGGCCTCGCACGACATATTCCGCGTCAGAGAAGTCTGCCACCGCATTGGCATTCTCAAAAATGGAAGTCTTGTCAAAGAAATTCGTAGTGAGGAGGTGAGTGCCAACGAATTGGAAAGTCTGTATTTGGAATACATGAAAAACTAGGCATCCATGTGGCAAATCATAAAAAACGAATGGTCTGCATTGAGTAGAAACCGGGCATTGCTTGGCATCAGCCTGGGCTTTTTATTGGTGCTGTTATTATCCGTCGCTTTGGGGATTCGTCAAAACAGCGAGCAAACCCAGCGCTACCAGCTCGCGCAGCAAGAACTTCGTGAACAGTGGGAGAATATCGAGGGTATGAACCCGCACGGGGCCGCACATTACGGCACCTACGTTTTCAAACCCACCAATCTCCTAAGCAGTCTGGATGACGGCGTGAATAGCGTTACGGGTAATGTACTTCGGGTGGAAGGCCACGTACAGAACGAGATCGTTCACTCAGAAGCCTCGCAAATGCAGGCGGTTTCGAAGTTTGGCAAGCTCAAAAGCTCCTTGCTCTTACAATACATCCTTCCGCTCTTGTTGCTTTTCCTGGCCTTCAATAGCGTCAGTAGTGAGAAGCAAAGTGGTCGGCTCAAATTGCTGGTACTCCAAGGCGCTACCCCTTCCAGTTTGATTTGGGGTAAAACCCTATCCGTTTGGCTGTACGGCATGGCTCTGCTGACCTTAACCGTACTGGTGTATGCCATCATGAACATGGGGAGTATCAATGCCGAAATCGCTAACCGCACCCTCTTTTTCTACCTGTCTTACGCTTTGTACTATTTCGTCATTACCGGCCTCACGGTACTCATTTCTGCCCGTTGGCAAAGCGCCACTGTAGCGCTGACCTCCATGTTAGGCATCTGGATTCTGTGGACGATCTTTTTGCCCAATATCCTGCTGAGCTCGGTAGAAAAGTGGCACAAACTGCCCAGTCGGAATGAATTCCAAACCGCGATGCGGGAAGATCGCTCTAAAGGCATTGACGGCCACAATCCCGAAGATGAACGCGGTAAAGAACTAGAGGAACAAACCTTGGCCGAATACGGGGTAGACAGTATAGCACAACTCCCCATCAATTTCGATGGCTTAGTCATGCAAGCGGATGAAGAATACGGCAATCAGGTCTGGGACAAGCACTTTGGCCTGCTCCGGGAAGTATTGACACAGCAAAAACGAACCTACCAGTGGGCCGGGATTTTCAACCCGTTTATTTCCCTGCAAAACGCCAGCATGGGTTTTTCGGCTAGCGATAACCTCCATCATCAAGCGTTTTTGGTGCAGGTAGAAGACTATCGCCGAGGATTTATCAAAACACTGAATGATGAGCACGCTTTTGGTGGCTCTACGACGGGCGACTGGGGCTGGGAAGCAGATAATGCGTTCTACAGATCCGTCCCCGATTATGAATACCAAGCAGCAAGCCTTGCCGCAGTTTTTCCCAACTACCGAACTGATTTGTTACTCTTAGCAGCCTGGTCCATTCTTGTGAGTCTACTCTTGGCCCTGGGATCGAAAAAAATGCAAATCGTATGAGGGTACTAAGTATACTTTCCTACGAATGGAAGCATTTTATTCGCAGCCCCTTCAAGGTTGTCGCGCTCTTACTATTCGTATTAGCGGCAAGCTATGGACTACATAATGGGGCCAGCCTTTACCACGAACAAACCGCCGAGATCGAGCGGATCAAGGAAACCATTGAGGAGAACAGGCAAGAATACCTGGCCTACTACGAAGAGGGCAAGCCAGGACCAGAAGACGCTCCCTGGATAAATATGGCCGAGCCTTTTTGGGCCGTCTGGTTTAACTACATCTACCACTTCAAAACGCCCTCCCCGGCCTTAGTATACAGTATGGGGCAGGCCGAACAATACGGCTTCTACAAGCGGGTAACTTTCTGGGCCAGCCCATACGACGCTGATATGACCCAGGAAATTGCCAATCCAGAACGTTTGCAAACTGGCACCTTGGACTTCTCTTTCACACTGCTCTTTTTACTTCCCTTATTGCTGCTAACCTTACTCTACAATATCAAGAGTATGGAGGCCGAGCAAGGGTTTCTTTCATTGATCGAAGTGCAAGCCGCCTCGAAAAACACCTGGCTATTGAGTAGAGTCTCTTTTTATGTAGGGCTACTTGCCGTTTTACTAGTAAGCTTACTACTATACGGAGCCGTGCTAACGGGTGTATTCTCTACCACCAGTGGAGCTTTTGGCCAAACGCTGTTGTATAGCGTTGTCTACCTGTTGTTATGGTCAGTGATTTATTACCTGATCTTAAGAAATGGTGAAAGTATTCTCGGTAACACCCTCAAAATGGTGGGTGTTTGGTTAGTTGTGGGATTCATCTTACCTGCTACCGTGCTGCAATGGATTAGTATGGAAAAGCCCGCCAACTTGATGACTGACCTCATCGATGCGAAAAGAGATAAGCGGCAGGAATTGTTTGATCTGCCAGATAGTGTATTCAGGGCAAAACTAGTTGCGCTGTTTCCCGAAATTCCTGACAGCCCGGCCGCACAGGATAGCACGAAAATAGATGGCGCTTATAGTGATTCTGGTTGTGCTTTAGTCAACGAGCTCATGAAAGAAAGCATCGCGCCAATCGAAGCGGATAACGAAACGAAAAACAACTTGGTTCGTAACAGTTATTGGTTGAGTCCAATGACTTATTTCCAAAACCGTTTCAACGCCATAGCGCAAACTCACTATGATGATTATCAGAATTATCGCAGCGAAATTCAGCTGATGATTGATAAGCAAATCCGCAGCATGGTGTTAGACACCTGGAATGACACTGAAATAGATAAGCAGAAATATTTAGATTACCACACCAGCCTTAAAATAGACGAATGATCCTTGATAGAGCTTTACCCGAGTCAGATATTGTTGGAGCCGCCGCCAGCACGCTCTGCGTAATACATTGTATGGCGACACCACTGCTTTTTGTTGTACAAAGTTCTACCGTTACTGACTGCGCCAGCATTGGCCCGGGCTGGTGGAATGCCATAGATTATCTGTTTATTGGTATTACCTTTTTTGCGGTCTACTATTCCGTAAAGACGACCAGTCAGCAGTGGATGAAGTATGCCCTTTATGGTAGTTGGGTAGTGCTAACTATCTTGATCTTCAACGAAAAGTTTCACCTCCTGCCCCTAGCCGAGATGTGGAAATACGGAGCGGCCTTTACACTAGTTGGCTTTCACCTGTACAATCGAAAGTATTGCCAGTGTGCGGATGAGGAGTGCTGTACAACTTAATTGACATCCTATAATTAAACTTTGAAGCTAAGTAGCAAGTTAATCTAATATGGAGAAAATACCAGTCCAATTGATCACCGGTTTCTTAGGTGCCGGGAAAACCACCTTCTTGAATCACTTGATTCAAGAGCGCCCCAATGAGCGACTGTTTGTGATCGAAAATGAAGTTGGTAAGATCAACGTAGATTGTGAGTTGGTGATGAACGGCGAAGAAGATATTGCCGGCCTGACAGCTGGTTGCCTATGCTGTTCGCTGCACGATGAGCTGTTGGATGTACTCGAGGAAGTCAGCTTCAGAAGAGAAGAGTTTGATCGGCTGGTAATTGAAACCACTGGTGTAGCCGACCCCACCTCCATTATCCAGACCTTCCTGGGGAATCGGATGGTGGAGCGCGTTTTTGATTTACAGCAAGTCATTTGTCTGGCGGATGCCGCCTACGTGGAAGAAAACATCGAGGCCACCGATGAAGCTCGTCGACAACTGGTCAGTGCAGATGTGGTCCTATTGAATAAATGTGACCAAGTACCCCCCGCCGAGGTGGAGCGACTGAGCGGTATCCTAAATGGAATTAACCCAACCGCGACCGTACTTAGTGGAAAGCAAGGTGTTTTTCCGATAGATGAGATTTTTAAAGTCATACCCTTCCACGACGAACGGATTGACAAAATTGCGGCGGTGGTGCCCGATGGTTCGCACCAGCACAATGATATCACCACCTTTACCCTCAGCTATGACCGCCCTTTCAATCTTGACTCCTTAGCCCACGAACTCGTAAAATTGGCGCGACTTTATCGCCATCAAGTCTACCGAATTAAAGGGATCATCGAGGTCAAGGATAGGCCCACGCGGGTGGTTATCCAATCCGTACGGGACAGTTTCGTACTCACCGATGGGCCCGCCTGGGAATCAGATACAGCGCGCATTAGCCAAATTGTATTTATCGGAAAGGCGGTGAAAAAGGAATCCATTGAACGAATACTGAAGCCGCACCTCGTCAAACCGGCTGAACAGAAAGCGTAGCCCGCCGAGCACTTTTCCCAGCAGACGAACAGGTCATTCTACCCTTGCCTACGATAGTAATGCAGCTGGTATGTTGCCTTCCCCATTTTAGAATTGCTTTAGAAAAGTCGCCTTAAATATTCCCTGTTGGTCTTGCCGCCTTCTTACCAATCCCGTTTCTGGATCAGGTAGGTCTTGGCGGTTATCATTATACACCAAATAGACATAAGAAAGCGGCTGGTACTCCCAGACAAACCGGCTGTTGAGCGTAGTCCTTTCAGTGGCAGTATTGTACTGCAAGAAAGAGATGAGTTGCACTCTGGGGTTTAGCGCTAGCCGTAATTCTGTCCCAACCAGGTGTGTCTCTACAGTGCTGCGCTCTATCCCTAAATCAATAAGCCGATTGAATTGATAGTCCGCGGTTAATTGAATGTGCGGTACAGGTGCGACCCTCAAGGAAGACGAAAATGTGTTTAACCTGCCATCAAAGTAACCACCAAAACGGTAAGCGGCGCTAAAAGCAACTTTTCTAGAGAAATCGCTGAGGTAGGCAAAGCGATGACTTGTGAACTGGTAATCACCAGGAAGAATATCTATTCCAACTGGAGAAAATGTATTTCGTAAAGACTGCCAGTTGGTACTTATCCGGTAAGCAAATTCACTACCGTTTTGCAGTGCAATGGACATTGGGGTGTAACTGATGAAACCCTCTCTAAAAGAAAGGTCATCTAGATAGTTATAGAGATAGGTAGTAATACCAGGGCTATACTGTCGAATGAACTTTGGTAGCCATTTGGGTCGCAATCTAAATTCAAAGGCAGGGCTAGTCAACAAGTAATTATCAGCGCTGATAAAACCAACCCTCGGATTATAATCAGCAGTAACAAAGGCTTCTACCAGCCCCAGGTAGATCCAATTATTGTCATAGTACGTCCAAGTTGCTCCCGAAAGCCCTTCATCCTCGATGCCTCCCGAAGTGGTTGAACCGGAAAGCATCCAGAAAGAATTGATTTGCTGGGTAGGGCGGAAAAAGCCATCAACGGTAGCCGTAACATTAGTAGTCGACTGGCCGGAAGCGTCGGCCTCATCGTGTCGTAAGGTAGCCATACCTCCAATGCGCCCCTGGGAGGAAAGATTGGCGGAATAGCGGGCCACCGCAAAGTTAGCAGCCGGCGTATCTCCATTTTCCCGTTGTCGGATAGCCAGAAGACCGAGACTTTGTTTGTCGTTTCGGTTGGTGAAGCGGATCCCCGCATCAATAGGGATAGGATTACCCGTGTCATCTAGTCCTATTCTACGGCTAAAGAAGGGTTGTAGTTCATCCCAAGCGGCCATGCTATAGATTTCATTCCCTTCTAAAAAGAACTGCCTTCTTTCTGGAAATAGAACCGAGAAACGGGTCAGGTTTACTACCTGGCGATCTACATCAGCTTGGGCAAAATCTGTATTAAAAGTGAAGTCCAGAACTGAATTCGGACCCGTTACCCATTTAACTTCACCACCTACTTTGAAATCTGTGTTTTCCTCAATTACGTCATCATCTACGGAGAGTCGATCATTATTTATCAGCGCATATGGTATAACTTGGACATTCGCGGCAGGAGGGGGTGGCTCTATTCCACTTAGAATAGCCTCATACGGCATCCGATAAACATTAAACGCACGGGGCACGGCCGGAAACGAAACATATTCATTATTACTCCTGATGTTTCTGGTCAAGATGATTCCCATTTTGTCGCATCCCCTGGGATAACGAAGCGTTTTCCAAGGAATGGCCATTTCAACAACCCAGGCAGAATCCAAAATCTGCGTTCGAACTTTCCACAAACCAGACCATTCACGATTAAATATCTGGTCATCCATCACCAAAATTTCTCGCTGCGTACCGTGCGGGTTAGTCTGGAACACCATCGCATTGCGCTTATCGAGAAATCCGTCAATCGCTATTCCGAATAGGTCATTTTGAAAATAATTGAAATCCCGCTGCATGTTTTGGGTCCTGATATCAGCCCTTCCATTTGTCGTCTTGCAGATCGCTCCAATGTATAAATATTCCTCATCGAAGAGAATTCTTGCCTCCGTAGGCATACTAGCTGCAGCTCCTTGTTCGGGATCCTTTTGTACAAAAGCAGTCACAATTGACGACCTGAGCCAACTCTCTTCATTCAATTCTCCATCAATACTGATCGGTTTTGAAGTCCGAATCGCTTGAATATTAGCTGGCTCTTCCGGAGGTTCAAAAGTGATTTGTGCCAGGCTTTGGCCTAGGGTAAAGAAAATGAGAACCCAAGTGAGGATTTGTTTCATGCAGCTTGACGGTTTGAAATACACTCCATAGTCCTACATTTTCTTCGCTGTAATCCAGTAGATAGAAACGTTGGCCAGCTTGGAAGCGCTTTAAAGAATGCGATAGGTTTTAGATTGAAAATATACGACAATGTTGACAAATGCAACATTATTGCATTTACATGTAAATCACTTATATTCGTAGCCAAATTCCATAACAGTTTAGAAAATGATACTTACCAAGGCCCCATTCGCAAACGCTGCCATCGGCAAGGATGCCCAAATACTCAAAGACATTCACGCTCCAGCGGTCAACATCGCCGTCTATAAACGGGAACTTGACATGCCCAAGACTGTACTCGATCAAGTGGTGGAGCAAACGATTAATTGCCGTGTGAGTGGAATAGAAGCAGAGGTAACAGAAGCCCTAAAATCTTACTTTGCGGCTGAGCTTCCTGGGCAGCAAGGGCTCTTAGCGGATGTGTTAGAACTTGTGAGCCTATTCGGGCAAGTGGCTGAAATATCATCTTTCCGGCTGTTGTTGGCTACCGTCGAGACTAATATGTGCCGCCGATTCCACACCGACATCAATAGCCTAAGGATGCTTTGCACTTACGTTGGCCCCGGCACCCTTTGGCTCCCCAACGAGGCCGTCAATCAGAAAGCCTATCGGGGTGGAAATGGCAATGACGATATTGTTTTAGATGAAAATCTCATTCAACAAGCTAATACCGGAGATGTGGTCATTCTGAAAGGTGCCCTGTATCCCGATGCCAACCCGATTGTACACCGGAGCCCCACTATTGAAAACATCGGAGGGAAGCGATTGCTACTGAGAATTGATAGCAACGAAACCCAGAATCTTTGGGGGTAATCCCATCCGATCATGCCGCTAAAAACAGACCTTCTTAGCTGTACAGTGGCATATAGACCAGTGAGCTAAGCAGAAGAATCAAACAAGTGCTGAAGGGTTCGCTTCTTGTAGTTATTGCTATGAATTTATTGCGCGCCAATGTAAACTTTCTACCACAACACATCGTGCGGATATGATACTGAAGATTTCAAAAGCGTTTGTCTACTCTCTGGCTCTGATGATTGGTCTAAATCAAGCCTTGGCGCAAGGGTTTGAGGGATACTACCAATATCCTGACATTCATGAAAGCACCATCGTTTTTGCCGCAGAAGGTGACCTATGGAGGGTCTCTGTTGAGGGTGGCCTGGCCCAGCGGCTCACCACCCACCCTGAAGAAGAACGCTATCCCGCTATTTCTCCAGACGGTAAGACCATCGCTTACACAGCTTCCTATGAAGGCCCTACACAAGTGTACACCCTCCCGATTGATGGAGGGGTGACTACGCGGTGGACTTATTCCGAGGGTTCCGTCGTCACCGCTTGGACAGCGGATGGAAAAATTATTTATCAGACCGGAGCATTCAACAAACTGCCCACACCGCAGTTGGTCACCATTGATTTGGCTACAAAAGAAAAGTCGATTGTCCCTCTTCACCAAGCCAGCGAAGGGGCCCAGAATGAAGCCGGCACTTGGTTCTTTGTCCGCCCTCCTAACCATAATGACTCCGCAAAGCGCTACGTGGGCGGTTGGGCTCGTCAAATCTGGAAATTTGATGGCAAAAACGAGGCGGTTAAACTCACCACTGACCATCCAGGAGAAAGTCATCACCCCATGTGGTACGAGGGGCGAGTGTATTTCATTACCGATAGAGATGGGATCATGAATATCTGGTCCATGAACGCCGACGGAGGTGATTTGCAACAGCATACCCAGCACGATGAGTTTGACGTAGGCTACGCTAATCTAGACCAGGGAAGAATTGTCTACCAGCACGCAGCTGACCTCTGGTTATTGGACATCACCACTGGCGAATACAACAAGATTGATATTCGCTTAGTCTCAGATCTTGATCAACTGCGGGAAAAGTGGGTGGAAAATCCCGAGCGGTACATTACCGCTGTAAATCCTGCTCCCAAGGGCGACAAAGTCGTCATTACAGCCAGAGGGCGGGTGTTTATAGTACCCGTAAAATCTGGTCGAACCGTGTCTTTTACCGAGCAAGAGGAAGTACGCTTTCGCGATGCTGTATTTTCCCATGATGGTAAAAACATCATCACGCTATCCGACGAAAGCGGCGAATTTGAATTTGTGCAGTTTGCTACTGACGGCACGGGAGATATTACCGCCTTAACCACTGATGGCACCCGCTTACGGTTCTGGGGAATACCTTCTCCGGATGGCAAGTGGATAGCCTACAATGATGTAGAAAAAAATGGGTACGTACTGAATATTGCTACTGGCGTTAGCAAGAAGGTCTCAACCAATCAGCAAGGTATTCGCGGATTTTCCTGGTCACCTGATGGACAGTGGCTAGCCTTTGTACAAAATGCCCTGAATACGATGAGGCAGATCAAAGTGTACAATGTCAATGATGAATCCACTTTTGATCTGACTACCGATCGTGCCAACAGCCTCGATCCCTGCTGGAGCCCCGATGGTAAGTTCATCTACTTCTTATCCGATCGCAGCTTCACATCCTTAGTTAATGGTCCCTGGGGAACCCGGCAACCAGAACCTTATTGGGACGCTAGTGAAAAGGTCTACCATGTAGCTTTGCAAAAAGGGACTCGATCTCCTTTCCGGGAAAAGGACGAGTTGATGAACACAGATGGGGACAAAGAATCAGAAGATAAGGATGAAGATGAAGACTCAGAGGACAAATTGATCGTCAATATTGACAAGGAAGGCATTCAATCCAGGATCATCGAAGTGCCGATTCCGGCTGGCAACTACCGCGACCTGGCGGTAAATGAAAAGGCGCTGTATATGATCGCTTCCGAAACGGGCGTAAAGGCGAAATCCCACCTCAAAGTAGTGGCCATCACCGATGAAGACGCTAAAGTCAAGAATGTAGCATCTGAGATAAGTGGATTTGAATTGACCCCAGATGGCAAGAAGCTACTGGTGCGAAAAGGGCGCTCCCATTTCATGGTAGATGCCGGCACTGGAAGTGTCAAACTGGATGAAGGTAAAATTGACATAAGTGGCTGCAAATTTGCGCTCAATCCTAAAGAGGACTGGAAGCAGATCTACAAAGATGCCTGGCGCATGGAACGAGATTATTTCTATGACAAGAACATGCACGGCGTAGACTGGGAGGCCATGTACGAGAAGTACCTCCCCCTAGTAGAACGGGTGACCACCAGAAGTGAACTAGATAAGGTGATTGGGGAATTAGTTGGAGAATTATCGGCACTGCATACGTACGTATCCCGTGGTGATGAGCGAAGTGACGAGAAAAACATCTCCGTCGCGAGCCTGGGAGCGCGGACCAGCCGTGATGAGGCCAATGACGGATTTAGGATCGACTACATTTACAAGACAGATCCTGATTACCCCCATCGAAGGTCTCCCCTGGATGATCCTTACCTGGATATCCGAGAAGGCGATATCATCACTCAGGTAAACGGAAGAGATGCCTTATCCGCGCTAGACCTCGGTGAGTTAATTCGGAATCAAGCCGGAAAGCAAGTCCGACTGAGTTTGAAAAGAGGAGATACCATCAGAAATATTATTGTCAAACCATCAGGGAGTTCCTACTGGACCAGATACTACGATTGGGAATATGCCAATCGCGTACATGTAGAACAAGCCAGCGATAACCAAATTGGCTACGTGCATTTAAGATCAATGATCTATTGGAACATTGGTCAATTTTACCGGCAGTTCTACCCCGTATTCAATCGGCCAGGTTTGATTATCGATGCCCGCTACAATGGGGGTGGAAACATCGAAGCCTTCATCCTGGAAAAGCTGATGCGCCAAGCCTGGATGTACTGGAAAGACAGAACCGGGGAACCCTACTGGAACATGCACTACGCGCCCAGAGGGCACATGGTGCTATTAGTTAATGAACAAACGGGCTCCGATGGGGAGACCTTCGCCGCCGGATTCAAACGACTTGGGCTGGGCACTACCATAGGCACCCGAACCTGGGGTGGTCAAATTTGGTTGAGTGGTGTTAACCGCTTAACCGACAACGGTAGAGCCGGAGCTCCAATGCACGGTGTATACAGCCCGGAAGGAGAATGGCTGATTGAAGGCCACGGATTTGAACCAGATATTGAGTTGGACAATCTGCCGCACGAGACCTTCAACGGGAAAGATGCCCAGCTGGACGCGGCCATAAAACTATTACAGGAAAAGATCGCGGAGGACCCTCGGGAAGTACCTCCTGCGCCGGCCTACCCGGATAAATCATTTGATAACAATCGCAAAAATTAGGTGTACAGAGGCATTGTTCTCGATAGTCATCGGGAGCGTCTCTTGTACCAATACTTCACCAACAAAAAACTGAACCAATGATTCCAATGACTTTTGAAGAATGGAGAAATTGCATTGTCAACGACTGCAAAATCAATCTAAATAGAACGTTCACGCAAAAGCGCCTGGCCGTTTATCAAGATGCCAATAACAAGGAGACGAAGCAATTCGTAAAGCTTTATGGTAAGGCACATTTAAAGAATGTCATCAAGTGGTTAAAGCAAGCTGAAGCTAGCCAGTCAGCATAATCCAGTGATTAAACTCATGTGGGCATACATCGCACCGCTTGTCTCGTCATTTCCTTGAATGGCACTTACCTAAGAAGACCAAATGACAAACAACAATCACTTCGACATAATTATAGTAGGTGGCAGCTACTCAGGCCTTTCCGCAGCCATGGCTCTGGGGCGTGCCTTGCGAAATACGCTGATCATCGATAGCGGATTACCTTGCAATCGGCAAACCCCACATTCGCATAATTTTATCACTCAAGATGGTGAGCAACCAGCTGTTATTGCTGAAAAAGCCAAGGCACAGGTCCTGAAATACGATAGCGTGCGTTTCCGCAATGGCAGAGCGATAAACGGTAAGAGAACCGAAAATGGCTTTACCATCACCGCAGACAAAGACGAAGTTTTCTCTGCCAAGAAGCTCGTTTTTGCCACAGGTGTTAAGGATATCATGCCAGATATTGACGGCTTTTCAGCGTGTTGGGGCATCTCCGTTATCCACTGCCCGTACTGCCACGGTTACGAGGTTAAAAATGAAAAGACGGGTATCTTAGCTAATGGCGACATTGCCTTTCATTATGCTCAACTCATACGCAACTGGACAAAAGACCTCACCATTTTCACCAACGGACAATCGACGCTGACAGCCAAGCAAACGGAAAGAATTGGAAAGCATGGCATTATGGTAGTTGAAAAAGAGATTCACGCTTTGAAGCACGAAAAAGGCCAACTTGATCAAGTTGTTTTCAAAGACCAATCCACCTTCGACCTTACTGCCATTTATGCGCGACCTGATTTTGAACAGCATTGTAAAATCCCGGAACAACTTGGTTGTGAGTTGACAGAACAGGGCCTACTGACGGTAAGTATGTTTCAAAACACAACGGTAGATGGCGTTTTTGCCTGCGGAGATAATTCTAGTCCTTTAAGAGCTGTTTCTCATGCCGTTGCGGCGGGGACAATTGCTGGGGCCGCCTTGAATAACGAAATGACGGAGGAAGAATTTTAAGCTCACAAAGGCTTTACATACGCTTAATCTCCACTTAGGATTGAATGCCTAAAATGCATCATTAAATAACCACGTCTTGAAACCATATTGAGATGCAATACAATCGAAGAAAGTTTATCTCTTTTTTAGGTAAAGCCAGTTTAGGGACGGCCATCATCCCCCCATTCTTAGCCGGTTGCGGAAGCACTACTACGCCTATTTCGTTAGACAACATAACTGCTGAGCGCCTTAGGCATCTAAAAAGCCTTCCCGTAAAGGATCTCTTAGCATCCGATACTGATGATCTGCTCCTCTCCAAGGGCTTAGATTATCACGTTATCATCCGCTGGGGCGAAAAAATCAGTTCTGAAGATCGGTTTGGATTCAATAACGATTTCATCTGCTTCATTCCTCTGGAAGAGAACAACCCCAAGGATGGGCTGTTATGGGTCAATCATGAGTACGTAAATCCGCTATTTGTTTCTGGTTTCAATTATCGTGATTACGATAACCCCAAAGAACATCGCACCATCGAGCAGATAGATAAGGAGATGTATGAAGTTGGTGGAACCATCGTGCGGGTGAAAGAAAAAGACGGGAAGTGGCAAGTTGTTGAAAATGACCCTCACAACCGTCGGATCACCGCCAAAACACCGATTCAACTTAACTGGGATACTCCGATCAAGGGAAAAACAACGGTGATTGGTACGCACAGTAACTGCTCCGGCGGAATTACGCCCTGGAAGACCTTCCTCACCTGTGAGGAGAACTATGATAGTTTTTACGGAGAAACGGAGTATGATGAAGACGATAATCCAACGCACCGACCAAGTATGCACGCCTGGGAAAACTTCTACAATTACCCCTCGGAGCACTACGGTTGGGTAGTAGAAATTGATCCCAAAGACGGAAAAGCCCAAAAGCATGTAGCCCTGGGCAGATTTGCGCATGAATGCTGCACGCTCTATGAATTGGAAGATAAGCGCGTAGTGGCCTATACCGGAGACGACAAGAACAGTGAGCACTTGTACAAGTTTGTCTCTTCCAAGCCGCAATCATTAAAAGAGGGTACCCTTTACGTAGCAGATATTGATAATGGGAAGTGGCTGGCCTTAGATTGGGAAAACCAACCCGTGCTCAAGAAGAAATTTAAGGATCAGACCGAAGTGCTCATTAGGGCCAGGGAAGCCGCAAAACTATTAGGAGCTACCGAACTCAACCGCCCTGAGGATATTGAAATTGACCCGATTACTGGCCACATTTTCGTCTCCTTGACCAATAACTATAGCAAAGAGGATTACCACGGTTCCATTCTAAAACTTGAAGAGGACAATGGTGCCTTTGATGCATTAACCTTTAAAGCCTCTACCTACAAGGCCGGCGGAGAAGAAAACGGATTCTCTTGCCCGGATAATTTAGCCTTTGACATGGCCGGAAACCTTTGGATCACTTCCGATATGTCGGGCAGCGCCATGAACAAGGAAACTGGTCCGTATATGCCATTTAAGAACAACAGCTTGTTTGTGATCCCCCGCTACGGTGAAGATGCCGGAAAGGTGATTCGCGTGGCATCGGCCCCAAGGGATGCCGAACTGACTGGCCCCTGGTTTTCACCTGATGGTAAAACACTATTTTTGAGTGTTCAGCACCCGGGCGAACAAACCACAGATTTGGATAACCCGACCAGCAAATGGCCCTTTGATGGAGATAATATTCCTAAATCGGCAGTAGTAGCCGTTACGGGAGACCTCATTGAGAAGTTTAATGTACTGAATCAGTTGGAAGCATAATGCCGTTCTCACTATCTCGGCTATAGACTTTATGTGGCTCCGTGGGGACTGTTCCTATTGCTTAAGTTTGGAAGTAAAGGGCAATGTCAATAGAAAATAAAAAGGGCAATCATGGACGATTTCAAACGCCGAGAATTCATCAAGCTAAGTGCATTCGGATTTGCTAGCATTGCCTTGCAGCTAAACGCCATTACTTCCTACGCCCAAAAGGCAAATGGTAATCTGGGAAAATGGTATGCTGATACTAAAATGAACTGGGATGCCTTTTTGGAGCGCCTTACGGAACTAGCAAAGACGCAACACAAAGCACCTTGGAATCAGCAGCTCTACACTGAGCAAGTAAAGCAACTGCTCCTTACTTGCAATTTCCCGGAATTTGAAAACGTCAAGAAGGAAATCGAAGCCTACGAAAACAAAAGGCCCAACTGGTTCGAATCAGCAAGTCTGCACTACGAGGTAGATTTCCAGGTTTCCTTATTTCAGTTTGAAAAAGGAGAGTATATCCCCCACCACAACCACCCTGATATGACTGGGGTTATCAATGTGGTGTCTGGAAGCATTCTCGCCAAGAATTACGATCTGGAAGAAGAACTTTCTAGCACGCGGGAAGTCATCACAGACGGTCGTAAGGAGCTTAGGAAAAAGTGTGTCATCAGAGAAGTGGGGAATGAAGTCATTAGCGGAGGTAATGTGAGTATCCTCACGGCCCACGAAGGGAATATCCACTCCGTCATGCCTAATGAATTCACGCAGCTGGTTGACGTATTTACGCCAGCCTATAAACATGATACCAATGCCAAGTGGTACTCGGTAAACGAAGAAGTCTTTTATCAGGGTCGTGAGCATTTGTTTGAGGCGGAGTATGCCGTTGCGAAAGATGGGTAAATAAGTATTGACAGCCCCTTCAAGGCAGAAAAGCCCCTTTGGCCATAAATCCAAAAAGTAAAAGGACTATCTATAAAGAGATAACCTCCTTGTTTAGTCTTAGGGGAACTCCCACAAACCACCGCACGTTATAGCTCTTGCGTCGTCATAATAAATAGGCGACCTTTACCTTTTCTATCAATTAAATCTCTCTCTAAATGAAGTACCACACTTTAGCCCTTATTGCTATTCTATTATTGGCTTTCTCTTGTAACGGTGATGATGATCCTTCACCATCTGATATGAGCTCTATGACCGTCGTTAAAGACGGAGAAACATTTACCATTACTGATTTCAACAACACGCTCCTAAAAGAAGAAATGCAGGGAGAACCCGGGCGTCGACTAGACCTCAGATGTGATGTGGATGGCGGTCAGTTTATTCTTTCTGTTTCCAATTGGGATTTTCAGAATCCCCCAGAGGATGGCATCGTTATCAAAAGCTATGCTTCTAATGAGGATCCGTTTGATCTTCCAGCTAATTCGGTAACCGAATGCATGGACGGTGGCAACTTCACCTTTTGCGATGGTGCACTGGGAACTTATATTATTGACAATGTGATTTATAGTTCAGAAATGTCAGACGATAATTTCGTCAGTATTATCACGATTACGGAGAACGACGATGCCAACCGTACCGTATCAGGAACCTTTGACATCAAGGTCCAGTCTTTCGGGACAAACCCGGCAAGTTTCATTGAATTTACTGGCTCTTTTACCGATTTGGAATATACCGTTCAGTAATTGAATCGAGCAAAGCGACATTATCAAGTCGCTAACCTCAGAAGATGAGTGATGGATGGCTGATAGTAATAGAACTATCAGCCATCTACTTTTTGCTTTCTAAAACGAAAAGGCCCGCATTGGCTCTATGCCACTTTCAATTTGGCCCCTTCATCAAATAGCAAAACTCTTTTGTCATTCCATTCTTGGAGTTTTTCTATCGGTTCTTTATAGAGAGAAAATGTCTTGTGATGAACGGGCAGAATGATCGAGGGATTAACAGTCTCGCTGAAATCCATTAATTGTGAGGCGGTAAAAGTGTAAGGTCCACCGAATTTATCCAACCCCCCACCTCCGATGTTTGGGATTAGAATATCAGCTTTTCTACCTTCTAAGTAAGTTCTCACTTTTTTATGGTTTATGGTGTCACCCGTGATATATACTTGCACAACGGATTCCTCTTTTTGTATGGTCAACCAATAGCCATTTACACTACCAGCAAGTTTGGCAGCGATAAAGTTACTCGCATGTACGCAGGGTATGGCTTCAATGGTAATTGAGATATTATTCTTTTTAAATTCTCTCTTCATCCCACTCTTGATGTAGTCCACATTGGTAGCATATATCAGCCTTAACCACTTTTTCAGGTTAGGATTAGCGTAGATTTTTGCGTCAGACTCAATCTTCATCAGTCCGTGCACATCAATATGGTCTTCGTGAGCGTGGGTCAATAGCCAGAAATCAACGCCCTCGAAATCCTCGAAATCGAATTTTGGTTCGGTTCGTCTTTTGGCTTTAAAATATCTATGGTCTTGTACAGTTCCTTTTTTGCAGAGTGCAGGGTCGCAGGCTATTTTCAGGTCATCAACACATAGTACCCAAGTTGCGGCTCCTACCCATTTAAAGGTGATATCAAAATTGTTCATATTTGGTTACTTTGACAGTTACTTATAGTAACCAAAAGTATGTCATTAGGCATTCATAATCAACAGTTTACCTATTGATAATCAAGTAACAAAACGGTAACTAAAACTGATTTACAAGAAGATAGCGCAAGAAAAAAATTAAAATATTTTCGAATACTGCGCCTTTTCTGAATTAGGGCATTTACCCAACCCCAAACCTATTATATACCTTTTTGACAGGTGAAGGTGGTACGGTTACATTACTCTGGCCAGGGTGCAGTTTGGAGGACCGCATTGTCGCACTAGGAAAGTTCGGTGACGTCTCTGTATCTAACTTACTTTTTGTACTTGGCTTGATCTATGTACTTAAGTGAGACAAATTCGGGTGAATGTTGGTATCAAGTAAATACTTCATTCAAATTAATCTCCTAGGGCTTTTAATAACTCATCAACTGGTTCTTCTAAACCAACCTCATCCGCTGACACCCTAAACTCTTCATAATCGAATGGAGTATATGACTGCTCACCATCAATATCTTCTAAGGTTACGTTTTTCCTGATCGGACGAATCGCATCCTCAAGATTCGGGAGAGGCTTTTGACTCTCTTCGCTAATCCGATTGATTTCCTTCTCGATTGCATCTAGCACCTTGCTATCCTCAACCTGCATTATTAGCTCAATCAGACTAAATTTCTTATCCCTAATATCTATTGTCATCTTATTTCAATTAACTCACCAATATAAGGTGGTGTTATATAAATATAAGTTCAAATGATCCTTCTTGCAACTCTAACATCACTCTTTTCATAATAATCAAATGATAATCAGATCATTAAAGTTTCGATGCCTTACTGTTTTTGTAAATTGGAGACTATAAAATTATCCCGGTCTCAGAGGGCCGTGTATAAAGAGCGCCATTTCGTTCATCCATTAGTTTCTGTACTTGATAGAAGAGAAACCTAATGTCAGTCAACTTTTCGTTTAGCGCGTAAAAAGATTCAATACTAGTTGTCAAGATTTACCTTCCCGTCTGACTCGGTCTTATCGCCTCGCTGGCAGATAGATCCCTTTACAACTTCACCCACTTCACCGTCACCGGCGCATGCTGGCCTATCATCACCTTTGCGTAGTAAACACCCGCACTGAGGTGAGCCACATCAGCATGTAGAAAATGCTGGCCGGCACCCAATAAGCCCTGCTGTATTTGCTGTACCGCCCGGCCATTTTGATCATGAAGCGTAATGTTCACTGGCGCGGATTCTTCCAAAGTGACCGCCAGGTTAATACGACTGGAAAATGGATTTGGGTAACTTAGTATTTGGAAAGCTTCCGCAGGAAGATCATCAGTATCTACTAATACATTGGCTCGTCCCGGACTACCGTGCACATTAACCGCCCCCCAGCTCTCAGCCAAGCTGTTGTCAAGCTCAGGTGAAAGTAATTCCAAGGTATAGCCTTCACCATCAGCTAGTGTAGGCCAGGGCGCATCTGGCAAATAGTATACTTCATCAACCAGCGTTTCACTGGCATCGTACAGCCTTACCGCGTCTCCGTTACTGGACAAACCAAAATCAAAATCGCCAACCACCGGCGTAACAGATGGAAACTCCGATAGAAAACGCGTTTGGTCTCTGGTCAATATCAAAAAGCCATTCGCGGCGATAGTCGTTCCCGGAGGCATGGTGAAGTTGTGGGTATCATCGTCGTCCTTCATGATCCACCCCGACAGATCGAACTCAATGGTGGAAGCGTTATATAACTCCACCCAATCGCCAGCATCAAAATCGCCAGCGTCGTTGTAGTTGATCTCGTTGATAACGATGATTGGTGCTTCACTCGCTTGGAAAACTGGCCGCACCGTCATTACCGATTCCATATTTATTTCCAGCGTACGCGCCGTGGGTGCACCAGGAACTCCTTCCCAATGTGAGAACACGTAACCCGGTTGGGCGAAAGCCGTAAGGGCGATAGGTACATCCTGGAAATAATCACCAGACCAATTATTGACCTCAATCGTCAAGCTATTCACTTGCACCCATCCTTCTACCAAGTCGGTAATTTCAATATTTAATTGGTGGTAAGCCGGTAGGCCAAATTCGTCACGGATGTGCTGCTTAATGAAAGTTGGCCGTTCGTCGGCAAAGTTTTTCATGTTATTTATTCTATTCGTCCAGCTGCCTGATGACTCTCCCCAACGGTCAAAATGTGTGGGGATTTCATCTTCAATTCTAGCGGCTACAGAATCAATGTGCTCGTTTACGCGCTCAGGTAAGAAGCGACTGTTGAGCTCATCGGCAAAACGATTGACGAATAGGTTTCTAAACTGCGTAGCTTGCGTCAACTCCCTCAGCAAAAAGGTCGCCCAAGGAGGATTAGGCCAACCCGGACCGTTGGGTTCTAAAGCGAACGCAAGGGTATTATTGAAATAATTGAAAGCGTTCCAGGTACCAAAGCCAAAATCGGTATCAAAGAGAATCCAGCGCCATTTACCACCGTGATAACGGCCAAACTTGATGTTATTCCCCGGCCAATCGGTGTTATCAAAAAAGATCTGAGCCGCCTGATAGAGTGCAAAGTTGTCTAAATCCATTTGGCTGCTGACCAACTCGTAATTATCGGGAGAAGATAGATTGGCCGTACGAATAAAATCAAGCAAATTCAGATAGTCTCCGTTATCACCATGAATAACACTCCCGCCGGCCTCTAGAAGATCAATTTCATCTGGGGATACGTCCCATTTTGCCGCTAGGAAATGCTCATTAATCTTTTCCCGCATATTGTGGATTCCCCAGTACTCGCCGTTGATATAGACCACCATGGGCCGGTACGCCTGGTATTCGAGATCAGCACCTCTCATTAGCCCCGTTAAGGTAGCATCACGCATCATGGTATTGTTCCAGTCATTCCCAGAGTTGCGCAAGACCAGTGCCTGATAACTATCGTAAGGACGGTCGTCAAAAAAGGCATTGTCGAATTCACCGTAACCGTATTGCCTACGGGCGAATAAGGATAGAGAGCGTTGGTCCAGGGCTCGGCTCCAGCCGCCGAAAATCTTTACTCCAGCATCATAGTTGGCCTCTAGTGTGCCATCCTCCTGATAAAGGGCAAAGTGAGCGGGCCGTTCCCAGTCTTCCCAGAAGTTAGCACCAAAGTGCGGAAAATCTTGCTGGTAGGTATCACCGTAGGCATAGATACCCGTCTGTTCAGAAAAGAGGTCAGACGGGTTAGCGCTCAGTAGTAATACCGGTAAATTATGCGAAGCATTGAAAATATACGAACGCGTTTGGGGTGGAGAAGGAAGAAAATCGTCCTGATATACCCTGGCGCGAACGACGGTATTGCCATTGACGGGAATGACTCCCGTATATACTGGCGAGGCCTGCGTAGGCGGTGTAGCATCCAAGGTATAATGGATAGTAGCAGAGGGATCAACGCCCGAAAGCGTAAGGCTCAAAGGCCCCGTCAGACCTCCGGGGTGAGAAAAGAGGATGTCACCACTACTAATGCCTAGGTAGCCTTCTCCCGGATTGATAGCGCCAGGGGTAAGCTGATCGAAATAATGGAGCTCATCCGACTGGCCCGCCGGAATTCCGAATGAAATATTTGCGGGTAATTCCGGAACTATCAGACTGTCTACGAAACTGCCGGTATCATCAAATAAGTATAGGGTTTCACCCGCAGATGAAATCTTGAAGTTGGTATGAAAAGAGGTTACATCCCCTAAGGACAAAATTGCGGGCGGTGTGATACCATCACTGGTAGGGCCGCCGTAAACGGCTGATAAGAACGGAATAATCGTAAAATCCGACGATCCATTAGAAATGTTATGCGCCTGTATACAAAGTACATTTTCACCGTCCTGTAGCAGGCCATTAATATCCTCTAGTGCGAAGCGATCGGGCAAGCCGCCTCCGTACATTTGAGCTTCGTGATCCGTCAGCGTAACTGCATCATAGGCCGGAGCAAGGCCACTGATATTGGCTCTGGCAATTTCCTGTCCGTTGATGTAGGCCACAAAGCCATCGTCGTAGTCAATATCCAAGATCAAAGCCTGGACCTCAGCAGCACTGTTGATGGTGAATGTTTTCCGTAAAAAAATCGAACGTGTACCGCCTGGCACCAGCGTAGCGTCATCTCCATCACCGTAGCCAAAGCCACTAATGCCTTGCCCCCAACTAGCATCATTAAAGCCCAAACTGGTCCATTGGCTATTAACTGCCTGTGTGGGGGTCAGGTAGCGAAATTCATCACCCTGATTAACTAGCGTTCGGAATACCTGACTGCCTCCTCGATCTTTATCGGAAGCCCAGACCTGGAGGTAGGCACCAGCATCAAGGGTCACATCTGAAAAGGTCCACTTAGTTGGTTCTTCCCGGTCATCGCTACAGGTCCAATTTAGTAGGCTAATGGCATCGCTGGTGGCATTGCGCAATTCAAACCAATCGGGAAAATCGCCGTCTTCATCTTGAACGATGGAGTTAGAAGCAACAACTTCATTGAAGTGAATAGTTTGCGCATGCGCGGAAAATACAAACACAAAAAACAGGAATAAACCTGGGAGGGTTTGATCAATACATTTCATCCTAGTAGCCAGTTGTCTTTTATCCTGAGTGAAGATAAGGGAATCTTACCGCACGGCTCATTTCCGCTGCTTGCATTGGAGGTCAACTGAAATTGATGAAAATATATGTTGCCTACCCAAATAAAAATGCAACATTATTGCGTTTGAGTTGTAGCTAATTATATTTGCAATAAGGTTGCATTTGCAAAAGGGGCTATTAGTTAACCTTATCATTACCCTAGCGCCCCACTTCATTGTATCTGTAACATTTTAAAAATTAGAAGTCTATTATGACAGCAACAGCCACAAAGAAGCTGCCGGTAACCGTACTCAGCGGTTTCTTGGGAGCGGGAAAGACCACTTTGCTCAATCATGTGCTACATAATAAATCGGGCCTTAAAGTAGCCGTGATTGTCAACGACATGAGTGAAGTGAACGTAGATGCGGAATTGGTGAAGAGCGAAAACACCCTTTCCCGCACGGAGGAGAAGCTCGTAGAGATGAGTAATGGGTGCATCTGTTGCACCTTGCGGGAAGATCTGATGATTGAAGTGGAACGTTTAGCTAAAGAAAACCGCTTTGATTACTTACTGATTGAGAGTACCGGAATTAGTGAGCCTGTACCCGTGGCGCAGACTTTTTCCTTTGTGGATGAAGACAGCGGCATTGACCTCTCTCGCTTCAGCTATATCGATACGATGGTAACCGTGGTAGATGCCTTCAACTTCTTCAAAGATTTCGGCAGTCCGGAAACCCTGATGGACCGGAACCTGACCGATATGGATGGAGATTACCGGACCATTGTGAACCTCCTGACCGACCAGATTGAGTTTGCGAACGTCATTATCCTGAATAAGACGGATCTCGTAAGTGAGGAGCACCTGGGGGTACTTAAAGCGGCTATCCAAAAGCTGAACCCCGGCGCTAAGATTCTGGAATCCAGCTTCAGCAAAGTAGCACCGGAGCAAATTCTAAATACCGGCCTCTTTGATTTTGAAGAAGCTGAACAAAGTGCAGGGTGGATTGAAGAATTGAATAAAGAGGAGCACACTCCAGAGACCGAAGAATACGGTATCAGCTCCTTCGTCTACCGCAGCAAAAAGCCATTTGACCCTGTCCGCTTCTGGCATTACGTACAGCACCGTTTTTCTGGAACCATCATTCGTAGCAAAGGGCTGTTTTGGCTAGCTTCCCGCCCCAAACAAGCACTGGTCTGGGGCCAGGCTGGTGGCTCCTTACGGGCAGATAGTGCTGGCGTCTGGTGGAGTAGCATGTCATTTGACCAGCGCATTCGCTATGCTTCCTTTGTAGACAATAAAGACAAAATCGAAGCGGGCTGGGACTATGAGTTTGGCGATCGCAAAAATGAGATTGTCATCATTGGGCAGGATATGGATAAGGAGGCCATTATTCGGGATCTTGATCGCTGTCTGGCCACCGACAAGGAGATACAGACCGAGAAATGGAAGGAAGGGTATGAGGATGATTGGCCAGTGCCGCGCGCCTATCCGCTCCATTAATACAGCTCAGATTACGATAAAAACATAAATTTTCAACCCACCATATTATGCTACAAAGAAAATTCGATCAGGTTGTTAAAGGGTATTTCCCGAATGCAATGGACGCTAAAGATACCTCCATCCATTACCTGGGTAAGATGCAAATTGAGCACAAAATCGACATCTCCAAAGTACTAATGGCTACGTCTCTGTGCTCGGATGACATCAACATTCCTTCAACTACCTTCTTCAATGTGCTTTTCGGCCCATTTGTTATGGGAGGATTAGGCGGCTTGCCATTTGCTGGCCAAACAGGCATGACTGCCTTTGCTCACCACATTCCTGATGAGGGCAGCGCATTTATTTTCTATGGCCCGCACATTGGTATTACGCTGGACGGTGATTTGGGTAAAATGTATCGCCCTCGTCAAGAGGATACGGGTAACTCCTGTGGTGCACTTATGCTAGCACTGAGTCGGTTTGAAGATGGAGGTTATCGCCCGGTCATCAATGATGACGATTACCAGCAAATGAAACTAGAAGAAAGTCTTCTCCCCTACCGGGAACAAGTAATGGATAGCGATAATCGTCAAAAGGCGATCACGGAGGCTACTTACGAGATTATCGACAAGAAAATTCATGAGCACATAAAGACGTGTAAGGATGAATTCCACGTTGACACAGTAACGTTACTGGGGGGTATTATTATCAATACTGACTACGGCCTGGATGATTACTTTGACGCTAGAAACTTCGAAGTAATTGATATGAAGAGCCTCTAAGGTTTAAGCTCGGCGATAATTGCCCACTTTACCTCAACTCTCATAAGTCTTCGACTTATGCAAAAGTTTTTGTACTTCGTTTGCCCTACTGATCATCTTGAAACGATTGTAGATCGAACCTGCAAGCAGGAAAACTAGTTCTATAGTTTGCTGGGGAACTCCATAACGTTTGACGCTGACACAGTAGGGCAAATAAGTATAGGCGGAAGCTTAGTTACAGCTCAAGTAGAAAAAACTAATTTTTCTATCATTTAGCGCAAAACTACGGCTGGAACACCGCTGAGATTTAGAACTAAACCTAGTCTCTTCCTATCAAGCACAGGCCTTTTATCAGAGAGCATCAAATTACACAATTCCCACATAAGCATTTTTTTCTTTGGGCAAATCATAATATTTCCTATCTTTAGTTCATACCTCAGATAAAATGCAATATTTAAATTAGAAGCTCACCCCACTACATCATCATTTTCTAATTTTTTTGAACTAGTCTAATTAATTGCTGCAATCATTACGAAGCAGGAATTTTCGATTTAACTATGGAACGCACAAGACCTGATAGCTACGCTATCTAGTCTACTCTGTGCCGTACGGCTTAGTATTCTCCAACGGCTCCAAAGGCCGTGTTCTCAGTAATAAGTACCCGGAGAAGCAATGACGTACACAACGTTAGTCGCAATGGCCAGTTTCGAATCTTGCAAGTAGTTTTTGACCAGTTCGTTTTCTAAACAACATCTACATGCTTAGAACATTACTTCTAGGAGCATTCTGCCTCCTTTGGACCACCGTTTCCTTTGCCCAAACAAACGATTATTACTGGGCCGACAATGATCGTATGGAACTTACTCCCAGTAGCTCTCACTTTATTATCACTGCTGATGATCCTTCCACGCTTACCAGTATCAAGCCTGAAAACGTAAAGAGCTACGAAAGCTGGGCGCATAAACCGTACGCCATTGTTGAACTGGGCAATGAGCTAACTGTCCACGAACTGACTGTACTGCTGGGTTTCGATACTGATGAGGTGAACATCAGCCCGGGATACGCGATTTCTGATGGTTTCATGATTTATCCTACCCGTACAATCGTTGCAAAACTCATTGATAAGAACAACGTAGGCCCCATGATGGACCTAGCGAAAGAATTCGATGTGAAAGCGACGACCCTGAAATATGGGACTTACCGCATTGAACTGAAAGATGTAAACCAAGCACTAGCTGCTGCTAATACCTTGCAAGAAAGTGGTTTGTTTGAATTTGCCCAACCAGATTTCTACGCGCCAATCGAGCGTTTTCAAATCAATGATCCGCTCTTTGGCCAGCAGTTTCAAATGCACAATACCGGCCAGACCATTGATGGTGTAACCGGTGCGAATGATGCCGATTGTAATGCCTTAGAAGCTTGGGGTATCTCTCTAGGTTCTTCGGCCACTACTGTTGCGGTGATTGACGATGGTATGGAAGACCACGAAGACTTCAACAATAGTAGTGGACAAAGCCGTTACACCAATGGTTTCAGCCCAGCCAATAATGGTAATGGCAACGCCATCAGTGGGAGTAACCACGGCGTAGCTTGTGCGGGTTCTATTTCCGCTAGCCACAACAGCCTTGGAGTACGTGGTGTAGCTCCTCTGGCCGATATGATTTCGGTAAATATTTTCGTTGGTGGCGAATCTACCCAGGATTTGGCGGATGGCTTTACTTGGGCTAAAAACGCTGGTGCTGACGTAATGAGCAATAGTTGGGGCTACACATCTTGTACGCTGAACTTCTCTAACATTAATAGTGCCATGGCAGATGCGAACTCCAACGGCCGTGGAGGCCTTGGTTGTGTGATCATCTTTGCTTCCGGTAATGGTTATAAGGCCTGTGTTGATTATCCTGCTAATAACTCCAATGTAGTCGCGGTAGGAGCTTTTGCTAATACTGGTATTCGCTCTGCTTACTCTAACTATGGCCCCGCACTTGATATTATGGCACCCTCCAACAATGTAGGTGGCCCTGGTGCAGGTGTACGTACAACGGACCGCATGGGGGGCCCTGGTTACAACAGTACCAACTACACTTCCACTTTTGGTGGTACTTCATCTGCATGTCCGGTTGTAGCTGGTGTAGCCACTTTACTATTAGGATACGACGCTAGTCTGACTTCTTCAGAAGTAAAGAATATCCTTTATTCCACGGCAATCGATATGGGAGCGCCAGGTAACGACAATGAGTATGCCAATGGTCGTGTTAATGCCCTTGGAGCACTCCAAGCTGCAGGTGGAGGTGGAAATCCTCCTACTTGTACTGATGGTATCCAAAATGGCCAGGAAACTGGTGTCGACTGTGGTGGCCCTGATTGTGATCCTTGCCAAGTAATTTGCTACGACGGTGCTGTGACCTTTACGCTGATCACCGATAACTACGCCAGCGAAACTTCTTGGACCCTCCAGGACGGCAGCGGTACTACGATCGAAAGTGGCTCTGGTTACGCTAATAATACGACCTACACTTTCAACTGGAACCTTGCCGACGACGACTATACCTTCACTATCAACGATAGCTACGGTGACGGTATCTGCTGTGGTTTCGGAAATGGCTCTTACTCCATTGACAGCGGTTCTGACAACATTGTCTCTGGTGGCGCCTTTGGCTCTTCTGAGACAACTAACTTCTGTATTGACAATGGTGGCGGTGGTCCAGATACTACACCTCCTACTGATCCCACTAACCTAACCGTAAGCAACGAGCAGGATACGCAAGTAACACTGTCGTGGAACGCTTCTTCTGACAATGTTGGCGTTACCGCTTACGAAGTATTTGTTGACGGTTCTTCCTTAGGTACTACAGCAGGTACTACCGTAAACATTACTGGCTTGACGGCTTGTACAACCTACAACTTTGGTGTTCGCGCATTAGACGCAGCAGGCAATGCTTCAGGCACTGCTAACGCTTCCGGAACAACTACTGGTTGTAGCGGTGGTGGTGGAACACCATTCACAGAATCTTACTTTTTCGAGACTGGCTGGGACGGCTGGGCTGATGGTGGCTCTGACTGCTATCGCTACAGTGGAAGTCGTTCTTGGGAAGGCAACTGGTCTATCCGCATTCGCGATAATAGTGGTGCTGCTTCTGCTATGACCTCACCTAGCTATGATCTTGCTGGCCTAGGAAGTGTGGAAGTAAGCTTCTACTTCTATCCAAATAGCATGGAGAATGGAGAGGACTTCTGGCTACGCTACAACGATGGCTCAGGCTGGCAAACCGTGGCTACTTGGGCCAGCGGAACTAGCTTTAACAATAATACCTTCTACACCGCAACGGTGACGCTGGACGCTGCTACCTACAACCTTACGGATGGTGCACAGTTCCGCTTCCAGTGTGATGCCAGTGGCAATGCCGACCGCGTTTACATTGACGAGGTTGTAATCACCGGCTCATCCGCATCTGGTAGTGCGACAGGAACCATCGTTACAACGGAAGAAATTCCAACCTTCAGAAGAACGGATATTGTCAACGAGCTTGAAGTTGATATGGAACTCTATCCAAACCCAGCTTCGGACATCGTATCCGTAAGAGTAGAGGACGATATTCAGCAGATCATTGTCCACAATGTTCAAGGCCAGGAAATGTTCCGCCGCGACTACGAGGGCATTGAGCAGACTAATCTTGACGTCAGCGCACTAGCTGCCGGCGTGTACATGATTAGTGTGCAAACCACCGAAGAACTAATCACCGAGCGATTAGTGATTCACCGTTAAATCTAGACTTAGTCTTTTATACAGAACATAAATTTAAAAGTCCCTGTCTCCGCTTTAGTGGAGGCAGGGATTTTTGGTTGATCGTGAATTGTAGAACACACAAACAAGTTATGACCGCTTAATCCATTTACTCAACTTCCGTATATCCTTACGGTTAAAGTTGGGTCTACCTTATCTATTCTCTTGCACATTCATCTCACTCATGAACGCCCAATCTGATCACTTAGTTTCTCTATTTCCAGTCGATTGAAAACGCGGCGCTTATGCTTGAAATCACTGTAGATGATTACCCCCGTCTTACTGTTAACTACCGAGTAGAAAGCCGTATCGTGGTTGTTACGGACACAAGCAAGGTAGTAAAAGGGCGTTTCCTCTTGCAGGATTTTGTCACTTAAGGCTTCACTGGAAATAACGGAATAAGGAAAGTCATAGTCGTCAAACAAGGTTTCCCCATTTCGTCGTTTTTTCCGGGCAATACTTGCTCGAAACTCATCCAGGGCATATTCCGGTACGAAAAGCGTGTCGTACTTCAGTCGTTGTAATTCAGTATCTAGCTCGGATTCTGCGTACAGAAAGCGTGTTTCCTTATTGGTTAATCGCCTATTGATTTCCTGCAAATAGTTCTTGAGAAATCCGGGTCTCATATTTTGGTAGATATTGCTACCATAGGGTGAAGGCTGGCAAGGGATATCGTAATTTTCGGTATAGACATCATAATCAGGATTGAAGTGGCTATAAGGATTGTAGCCGTGTACCTCTACTCTAGCTATTGTTCTCTTCTCGTATCTTGTGTATGGTTCTTGCCCTTCCTCTTCTAAGGCGGCCAGCTCTTTTTTCTTATACGGCTGTTCCGCTCCGCGCAGCCACAGGTGTAGATGAAAATAGGGAATGAGCACTCTCGATACAGGATTGGAACGGTACCGGGCTCTTTCTGCTGCGCTTGGGAATGGTCCTGGCGCATTTGATCTGGCTCTGCTTGTGATAGAGCGGTCAATGTCAAAGAAAAGGTACTTTCCACTCGATGGTAATTCGCAAACTTGTTCTTCATCAATTAGTGCTATATCAGATACAGTCCAGACTTCCTCTAATATTGCAGCAATCTGTTCACGGTGGTCCCGGTCGGCGGGCCGCAAAATAAAATAAGCTTGGGCCGCTCTGATTTCCTGATGGAGCTTTTCCGATATTTTTCCGGCCGCTATCTTTATGTCAATCTTCGTCCCCACATTGATTTGTGCGGAAGCGGATACTACAGTAGAAAGGAGTATGATATAGAGGAAGAGCGTTTTCATGATGCGGCTTTGTATATTTCAAGTAATGCCTGTCATTAGGACAACAGGCAGCAAGATTGTAGGTTCGTCAGCGAGCTCCCCCCACAATCGATGCCGGTTTTGCATTCAAGGAAGTGGCCATCTGTTCAGCACCATTTGAGGACTCAAACCCTGACGGACTAGCCGCCAGGATTTTTCAATACTTTTCAGTTGTAGCATGTGAAGGCTAGGCGATATTAAAAGGAGTAGGAAATGGATAGCACTAATATACTCCTCAGGTTGAGATACTTCACTGGAAGAGTAACCTCATAGCAACGAGAAGTTCGGAACTACGGACAGCTAGATAAGTTATCTTTTTATGATCACCAACTTGTCAACTGATCAAAAGGTAGCATACGGTTGACTTTCTGCCCTTATCATTAAGCTATCAAAAAATGATTCTATATTAAGGTAGCCATTGAACCTTTTGGGAACTATATAACTCACCTTTCTACCTTTTAGGCTTACTTCTAGGATCTTCTTTTTCTCAACTGGTATATAGTGCAGTCGACACGCCACTCCATCATAAAAGCTGGTTAAGATGGTATCCAATAGTTCCGCATTTCCATATTTAATATAAACAGGACTTTCATTGTAGTACCCTGTTAACTCGATTGTAAAAGTTCCTTTAGGAGGAAGGTTCGCGGAATCGTTTGGTCCTTTCAATAAAGAACAAGAAAAAACATTAATAGACTAATCATTGCGCTGAGGATCATATATATAGTCCGTTCTTTCATCCTTAGCCGCTCCTCTAGTAGTGTTTTTAAGGTCTTCATTTGTATTAAATTCATTAGTTCCTTGGTTTAAGAGTCCTCTGTTAAATAATGACTCTATTTGTAGAATTTGATGCTCTTCTAGTATAAGGCCACCATCATCTCTAGTGCCATCAAACAGTAAGTTCTCACCATTCGGAAAAAACTCACTTTCCCATGCTTTATATTCTTCAAAACTGACTTGTGTAAATAAGAGAGAAAAGAGCTGGCCAGGGTGCATAAGTCCTGCGGCATGGCCAATTTCATGAGCATAGACTCTTTCTGGCTTTAATATGCTTTCGTAGTCTACACCTAAACTGTAATAGGAAGTCAATCCACCTAGATCAGCTACCGCACCATTAGTGTAGGCTTTAATCTCTTTAACGCTACCCCGCAGTCGATTCCGGTTTTGCATTCAAGGTAGTGGCCATCCATTCAGCATCTTTTGAGGACTCAAATCCTGACGGACTAGCCGCTTTGTCAGTTGTAGCATGCGAAGACTAGGCGATAATAAAAGAAGTACAAAATGGCTAGCGCAACTATACTCCTCAGGTTGAGATACTTCACCGGAGGTGCACTGTGTCCGCCGTAGCAAAGCATAGGAGGAACCTCTTAGCAACGGCCAAATGGATCGACCGTTACATTTTAACTATACGCAGCTGAGGGAAACATAAGGTATCTATACTAGATTGTAGTGCCTAACTTCAAATAGAACCAGCCTTCCTTAAATTGTTTCACGTAAGGAGAAACTGCTGTTTCTGATCTATTCTCTAAATATGACAGAGTCCCTCTAAATTCATCAAATTCAACAATACCATCAGTATTATCAGAAACTATGTGGAGTAGGTAATCCCTTGTAGGAGATTCAAGTGCAAATAAAAAATGTCTCCCTCTCAGATACTCGAACTCTTTAAGGCCCAGATCATCCATATGCTGGATAAGTTCTTCAAAGGGATGATGCTCTACAACTTCATTTAATGAAATCATTTCGCTCGTTCTTTTAGAATCCGATATATTTTTAGAAATAACATTGACCGTTTTTTCTGAATCAGAGAACCCAACCATTAGGTACTCAAATTCTTCGTAGTCCCTTACAAGGTTCCTCTCAATATCCATTTTGTAGACTTCATAGAAGTTGAACAACTCCTTTTTTTTAGAAGAGCAACCAAAAGTGGAAAGTATTAGTAGAATAGTCGTAGAATAAAGCACTTTGGGCATGATGATCAGATCAATTCTCAGGGAGTCTAAAGTTATATCCTTATCAAGTAAGTATGATATTGTAATAGGAAACGCTACCTCCATTTAAGGTAACTTCCAGCGTCATTCCTTCATAATCACCAGTTTGCAGATCTATCCAACTAGCTTGAATAAAATAAATATAAATGACCCTCTTATCCTTCTCATAGACTCTTTCCGGTTCACCAAAGCAATCAACTATACATTGCTTTGAAACACCTTCTAAGCGCAGTTGATCTTCCAACTCGTAGGTAGGTCGAAAAACGTGGAGATACCTAATCCGTAAATGCCTACTACCGAGGGTATCCTGTTTCCAATCCAGCAAAAACTGCTTAGGCAAAGTTGACTTTAATGGACAACTCTGACTGATACAGGTTGTAGATAACAACATAAGACTAAATAACAGTAGACTTAGACTAAGTTCTCTTGTTTGCATTTGGGTTATAATATTTTCATCTAATTCGAACCTAAAAATATTCAATGGATGATCGACAATCTGAATCACTTGGGTCGTCGTTGTTAAATGAGACTACCCGGTCACTCACCGTAGCCATCACGTTGCCCAGGTGGTTTGGTAGTATAAAGCCTCTTCAGTACTAGTTTCACAGAAGCCTATATATCCAGTTGAGGTGGACGATTCTTGAAGTTTCTATAATCATCCGTAGGGGATGCTAAATCCCTAAACAAGTATGGAAGTAGTTTGGTATGCATGATATCATATTCTATGTAACATTCAAGAATTAAGCTATCTCTTGCAGAAGTGGTATAATCCAACATGTCTAAAGCTTCACTACCACTTAAAGCCATGTTGAAATAGGAGTATCCACACAAAGTATCTGACCAAACAAACTGATCATTGCTATTTATGTATCCCCAAATAGAGTCAATGACCACGACTTTAAACTGCTGGTTTAGTAAGCTAACTGAACAATAGAGATCTGAATTCCAGATCTGGGGTAGTATTCCACAGTCTAATTCAGAGAACCTGGGGGATCACATTCTGATTTACTAGCGTATGTTTGATCTGTCCAAAATCTACCGATGTCGATAGTATCAGCAAATAGTATCGAGCAATCACCCTTACATAACTTACTGATTTTAGCATAGAACGAGTTGGTGCCGTCGTAAATCCGAAAGCTGTCTAGGTTTGTAGACAAGGGTGATATGTAGTCATACTCAGCAGGAATGACAACATTCGCATTTAAATCGATTAAACCAGAATGGTTGTTTTGAACAAAAACAAAGTAATGGTTTCTCCTGTCAATATCACTCAGTTCACTCGTATTGCATCCATGATTAAAGGTTACTACTAATAAGAGAGAATAAAGTGGTGAATAATATGTTCTCATTGTTGTTTTTGCTTAGAACGATTTACTTTGTTCAGTTGGTAGTTGTCCACAGGAGCACGATCACAGTCGCTATCGAGAGGAAACTGCTCTGTAGGAGGGCCAGCCACACTTGGAGCACGCATATTATTATTCCATATCTCTACGATTCTTTCATTTGCGGCAAGTGAAGGTATATCACTAAGTTTTCCATTATTTAGTTCATTACCAGGTTTCATAAAACCAAAATCCTTTCTCAAACGAATAGGTTGATCATGCGATATGCTGGTCTCATTATGACCCGCCTCGTGGATTATAGACAATCCTAGGACTGCCTCTAATGACGGATTGTCTTTTAAATCGTTTCCTGTCTCGATCAATAGTTGTCATGCTAAGGATGCCTAATCCAAAGTAGTTAACAGCAACAGTTGCCGGATGAAGATCAAGCACACATTTTCTATATCTGGGATATGGCAATCAGAGACGTAAAAGCACGTAGAACTTACGCCTCCTAGTTCAAAAGCCACTCGATAAAACGCCTAACTCCCTACGCCTACCTGACCGATAGCGTCAGGGCACCTTTTGAGGCAACAAAAAATCCTGACAGACTAGCTGACAGGATTTTTTTGACCGTTGCATTTTAACTAGGTACAGCTGGGGGGGAGAAGACTTCCCTCCAGTTGTAACCTACTTACAGTGGGGATAAATATCAGCTAGACGTCATGTAAATAAAAATGTTGCTTTCATCTATAAAGAAGTAGAAGCCTCTCTTTAGTGAATGACTCACAAATAGCGTAGGTAAATATGATTCTTCACGACATATCATAAGTCCTTTAGTTGTCTCGCTCTCGGTAAAATGACGCTCTACTTCAAGACTAAAACACTCCTGAAGTAAAGAGTCTTGCAGCCCAACCCTATAAGATAGATTTTGAGGCAACACTAGTTGCTCGCTTAATTGAGGCTCGATTGCTAGGAGGCCAACTATGCTTAAGTCGGAAGGGCCTAGTTCACCGGAACCCAGTCGATTTATCTGCCAAGATGCATTCAAAACTCCATCTGGCACACTGATATACCTTGATAATTCGGACAACTCGGTCTGACACTTTATTACGTTTGCTCTACTATTAAGGTCTAGCTCTCTGCTGGTACTTTTACCATTATTACATGAACTCAGTATTAGACAAAGCAAGAAATATGTAAGGTTTTTCATGAAGGCTATTTTTTAGGTATTGACCAATTTACAGTTGTTGAAAAACTCCCTTTGTTAAGAAACTGTTTTGCGAGACCAACAACTTCAAAACGACCGTTAACTGAATCAGGTGTTCCCGTTTCAATATCCGCTGCCCCTGGATTGAAATTATACATGTCTTCTGCATGTATTGTTAGTCGTAGCCGGTAATTGATCTGGTCACCCACATCATGGGCAGTAACTGTACCTGTCATGTAAAAAGGAAAGGCACCAACAGCCTTTTGCCAATTCTCCGTTTCCGGGTAAGGGAAATCAACTCCACCACTTCCAACATAAAATGGAGAACTCATAGATAACTCTCTAGTACCAGCATAAGGTAGTAATGTTTGGGAAGCTAGCTTTGCTGCCTCAATAGAGTTTTCCTTCATTGATTTACCACTATCATCCTCAGTAAAGAACTCTTCTAGACTAAACTCTGCATCAGTCCCTGTGGCGTCAAGGTAATGCTCATAAGCATCTAATGCATCATCTAAATCCCATCTAAGTGCTCTAGCTCCTGCAGCTTTTGTCTTCCAAAATGTATATGAAGCGTAGTCTTTGGTTGTAGGGTCTTCTCTAGGAAATCCTGAAAAACCTGCATCATGTGTTATCGTTGGATTTCCTGTACCCGATTTGAAGTTTCCAGAACTAGTTGGAGAAACCTTGATTATTTGACCTATTGACAATGAGTTAGCATCTAATTCAGGGTTATATCCTTGTAGAGTACCACTTTCCATACCCCATTTTTTTTCGAGATTATAAAAGATATCGCCCTTTTTTATGGTATACGTTCCATCTTTACAATCTGGGCACTTACCGTCCGGATCTGTCAACAGAACGGGATTATTCCATGCATACCCATAAGGTGATCTCCCCACCTGATCATGGTGGCCTGCGAGTGGATCAACACTCAACCATCTACCAATAGCCGGATTATAAATCCTCGCTCCATAATCATAATGTGTCTGCGCTCCCCACTCCTCATCCTTATCCCGCTCTTTACCATTAAACCCAAAACGGTAATTATCAAACTGCCACTCAAACTGCCGGTCCTGCATGCGCAGGCCGAAGG
>JBCBEC010000020.1:0-117658 GCA_038528965.1 Bacteroidota bacterium
CTGATAAACGCATATCGGCCTCAAAAAACTTGTCCCGTATATGTGCCTCCCTTATCGGCAAAACTATAGCCACAAAACCTTATTCTGATCGGCTCACTGTTGAGGTATTTACAGGGATGGCCTAAGTATTGCTCAGGCGGCCGTCAATCAGCGCGGGCAATTCTTTATAGATTAGACTTAGGTATTACGGAAGTCTATATTACAAGAAAGGGATCAAATGTAATTCGCGAGCGTGCGTAATTTAGCAGGCACAGTACCACCAGGCATGTAGTTCCTCTTCGGTTTCGGCGAGGTAGGCCTTGATTTTTTCCGCGCCCTTAAATTTTGCGCCGCCATCTGTCAAGAGGGGCTCTTTGAGGGAGGAATCAACCCGCACTTGGTGGGCCAATGCGAGGTTGGTCAAAGTGTCTACAATTGCAAGGTGGACTTCATCGCGACGAGGGATTTCTAGCTTAATCATTTTGTTTTTTGGGTTGGCTTAAAAATACGTTCAATCTGTTCTGATCACGGGGAGATCATACTTTAAAATTCAACGTAATTTTCTTCCAATAAGTTGCCTAAAAACCAACTAAAAAGCAGAAAAAATCAAGGCTTAGTGACCGCAGCCAGACGAATAGCTAAATTGACCATTCCACGCACCTGTTCTTGGGGTGGTTTTTGCCACAAACGATTCGGTGGGCGGAAGAAATCGGTCATCAACATGCTGTTGTTCAACTGGTAATAGGTGATCCAGTCTTTTCGTTGCGCCGCTGCGTATTGCGCAAAAGAGGATTCGTACTGGTAGTGCTCGCACAGGAGTGGTCTCATGCTAGATTCACAAAAATCTGGCAGATCACCTCCGCGAGCCATCAGGTTGACCCAGCCGAAAATATTGACAAAACTTTCCTTGTAATAATAGCGAAATTCCCGCCAAAAATCCCTGGCAATTGGCAGCTCTGCCGCCTCGGTGTAGGCATTGAGCATCGCCAACGATCCACCCACCGGACTTAAACGACATCGGTTGGTAACCGTGAAACCAGCGCAGGGCAATTTCGTATCTTCAAATTGGAGCTCTTTCCGGATATAATTGCTCCAATCTTCACCGGCACTTTGGGCATAGGATGTACCATGATAGTTATCATAGAGCTTAAGCGCGTACAAGGCCGCTGCATTATCAGCTGGACGCAAGGCGCTATCCTGCGGTCGAGAAGCTAAGTGCTTGTATTGGGAGCGTCGAATGCCGTTGTGCAGGAAAGTTATGACCTGCTTCCATCGTTCATCGTGTAGGGTGTCGGCGGTCGCGGTCTGATAATGAGCCATGACGATTGATGCGTGTGTCAAAAAGAACAACTGCTGACTCCAACTGCGTTTCTCCCGCCAAACTGGAAACCGATCTTCATTCGTTAGATAACCCACCATCCAGGTCAATTGCTCAACGGTGAAGTCCTGATGTTCAGGATTAATTTCCACCATTTGCGTCAGTGCGGTTCCCGCCATACTCATCATGAGCATGCTCGTCTCGGTAATATCATCCTGGTATTCGATAAAATCGATAATATCTTCTTGCTCTAATCCATAGGCTAGTTGCATAAACAGGCCTTCCCGTTGCCAGCCAGAAACTTCTACCAGCCATAAGCCCAGAAGAAATAAGGCGATAAGGGTACCAATGCTAGCAATGACAATGGAAACACGCCGCATACGGCGCCGCAGGAGATAGGCGATCAGCCAGAAGAGTCCTGCACCAAAAAGTAAAATGATTAATAAGGCAAGAAATGACATTGCATCGTTCTGGTGTACATTCGGCAAGATAGGACTTTGGCAAATCCTGAGCAAACATTAAATTTGCGGCCGTAAACAATGGCTCCCAATGAGCTGTTTACCCAATGAACAAAAAGAAAGCGCTAGGATTATGGCGATCATGATTACGGATGAATGTATTAATTGCGGTGCCTGCGAGCCAGAATGCCCAAATAATGCCATCTACGAAGGGGGAATGGATTGGTCTATCAACGATGGTACTTCTGTCACTGGCACGTATACGCTAGAAGGCAACAAGGCAGTAGATGCGGAAGCTCGCCAAGAACCGGTCTCTGATGAATTCTACTACATCGTGCCTGATAAGTGTACCGAATGTGTAGGTTTTCACGAGGAGCCTCAATGCGCTGCCGTTTGTCCGGTAGATTGCTGTGTCGACGATCCTGAGCGCGAAGAGTCAGAAGAAGTACTGCTGGCTCGTAAAGATGCTTTGCACCTCTAAAGGAGTACCTTTTTACTTTGTTTTTTATTCCTAGAACCGGCGTTTTAGCAAGCGCTCCGGCTTCATTTTTTGTGCCTGCTTGGTCATTTCATCAAAGCGCATTTTACATGCGGAGCAACGGAGTAGATGCTCACGTACCTGTTTTTGCTCCTTTTCACTTAGGCGGTTGGACAAAAAATCATCGATATCCTCATCGTCGAGGCAAGTTAGATTATTCTTGATACGTCGCCACATGTACCACACGATGGACAGCGCGAAAGTGATTACCATTAAAGTGCTTGTGCTCATACTACTGCCATTTTACTAACGGCCTTTAAGACGGTCAATAACTTCTCCCAATCAGATGCTTCATTGTACACATTTGGTGCAATACGAACGCTCTGTCCGCGCACACTCACCAAAACACGCTCCGCAGTGAGTGCTGCCTGCAGTTTTTCCATATCAACGCCCTCTGGCAAGCCAACACCCAGTAAGTGATCCGCCCGCTGTTCTGAAGGCAAAATCGAAAAGCCAAGTGCCTTTAATTCGCTCAGGAAAGGTGCGTTGAGTTGTTTACAGTAGTGCTGAATATTTTCTACGCCCCAGGCATTGAGCTGCTGTAAGGCTGTTTCAAACATTGGCATCAGCAAAAAATTGCTGTGTTCACCTACACAGTAACGGCCCGCCAAAGGTTGATAGCTTGGCTGGTAGTTAACCAGATTACGAAAATCATGGCTGTCCTTACGGTTAATCCAGTTTTCCTCAATCGGCACACCATTATCCATATTTGGACCGTAGTAAGCTATACCAATCGAATACGGGCCCATGAGCCATTTGTACCCACCACAAACCAGTGCATCAGGGCGGATTTCCTGCACATCAAAAGGCAGTGCACCTACCGATTGGGTTCCGTCAATAATTAACCAGGCACCTACTTCCTCTGAGGCCCTTCGAATCGAAGCGAGGTCGAAGCGTACCCCCTCGGCCCAATGTAAATGAGATATAGCAACTGCTGCTGTCTTGTCAGTGATAGCATTTAAAATCGCTTGGTTCCAGCGCAAGCCCTTATCCGGCCCATCTGGCACCTCCACTATCCTCAGGCTAGCGTTATTTTCTCGAGCCAGACGCTCCCAAGCATAATAGTTACTGGGGAATTGATCCACTGGCATTACAATTTCCTGGCCGGCCTGTAAAGGCAGGTTTTTCGCCACCGTGGCAATGCCGTAGGAGACGGAGGGAATGATAGCCATACGGCCAGCTTCTTCTGCATTAATCAACCGAGCGTACTCTTGCTTCACCGACGAAATTGTCGTGAAGAAGTCCTCAACGGAGATCGTATTGGGCTTATTCTTGCGCGCAAGCGCGTGGCGGCCGGCTGCTTCTACACTTTTCAACTGTGGCGACATGTAGGCACAGTTTAGAAAGGTAACAGTTTCGTCGAGTTGGAAAAGGTCTTTTTGACACTTCAGCATTTGATTAAGGCTTTGCAACAAAGATAATACCCGCACGGGAATTTGCCTTTCAAATACTATTTAACAGCGGACCAATTGATCGGCTATTTTCTGAAATAATAGCGAACTCCTAGCTGCACATTGTGTGGGCCACCAAAGACTTCGCCCTCAGCGGGCCAGGCAGTTAGGTGACGCAGGTATTGAGCCTCGATACTCCACTCAGAGTGCAAGCGGTAGGAGAACGTACTCATCACGCTCCATTGCCAACGCTTAACCTCCAGTGGTACAGGACCACCGGTTCCCGCATTATTGAATTCATCCAATCTAACCGCCTCAATCAAATCATCGTAAAGATTGACCCGAAAGGCATCGCTGAAGGTAGTGGGATTACTTTCGGGCTCCACTGCCCTTTCAAAGGAAATATTAGCAGAAGCTTTGGTGAAGTAACTCGCCTGCGCGCCCAGCCCGATTTGAATGCGAGGGTGAATGCGATAAGCAGCTCTTAGGTAGACATTTGCCCGCTGTGTTTGTAAATTTTGGTAGGCAGAACTGATATCATAGGTTCCACCACCTGATATCAAATCATTCTCGGCCGTACTCCCCAGAAAGGACACGCCAGCTTCGTTACCAAACCATGCACTGCGACTGTACTGGTATTGTAAGCCAGAATTGACTACCCAGGATTTGCCCAAGGTCCGTTCGGCTCCCACACCTGCAATTAGGCTTGCGTAGGGATCTCCCAAGGCCTCACCAGCCATTCCTTCTACGTACCAACGCAGCTTAGGGTTGGGTGACACGGCAACTTCATCGTAGGAAGCCGCCGCCGCGGGAACATTTAACAAGGATGTGGGTGAACCTGCTAAGGGTGCAATGATATTGAGAAGGCGCGTCTCATCCTGAATCTGCTCGGCGGCTGGTGCTACAGCATTACCGACATTAGCTTGCTCAGGAATAGTGGTGGATACAGCTTGGGTGGCGTTTGTGGATGCGAACTCTTCCAAAGAAGGGGCAATATCGGAGACATTTTCATCATGAAGGGGCTCCGTCATTGCTACTATGGGCGCTTCGGTATTATTCGCTGAAGCTTCTGCTTTAGAAGTAGGTGTTATTGCTGTGGCCGAAGTTAAGTTATCAGTACGCTCAGTTTGTGTTGGTGTTGATAAAGATTCTGATTGAACAGCACTCACTTGACCTTCCACAGCTGTCTCATTAGCGGTCGGTGCAGGTAAGACCGTCTCTTCGGCAACTGGTGTAGACTCTAATAATTCTTGGCGATCTCCGGTATTTTGGGCAGGTATACTAATTCCCAGTTGTGACCAGGCATAATAGGCAACACAACTCGTGAGCAATAGCAATGGCAGCCACCACCAAACAAAGCGGCGACGACGCTGCGGCATGACCTCATCCAACTGCGCGCTCATCTGTTCCCAGCCTTTATCAATCGGCAGGTTCAGCTGATCATTGCTCGAACTATCTTGCATACTGTCCACGATTATGAGATTCTTTCTTGATCAATACCTTTAACTTCTGACGGGCATTAGACAAGTGCCATTTCGAAGTACCTGCACTAATATCCAGTCGTTTACCGATTTCAACGTGGGTGTAGCCTTCCACAGCGTACAGCCAAAACACCTCTCGGGTGGCCTTTGGTAGTTTATCAATGAGCCCGACCATGTCTTCAAAATAGAGTTGTTGCAGGGGTGTTGCGTCGGTCGGCGCATCCCAGTCCTCTACCGGCAGAAAACGAATTTTACGGTCCTTTTTACGGTAGTAATCCGCTAGACTATGAAAGACCAAGCGGCGAATCCACCCCTCTAGCGAGCCACTAAAAGTGAAGGTGTGCAGCTTAGTGAATACCCGCAAAAAACCCGCATTTAATATGTCCAGCGCCTCTTCTTCTTTACCGGCATAGCGAAAGCACATCCGATACATAGTCGGAAAAAAACGGCGATAGAGTCGTTCCTGGCTACGTCGATCATTTTGCACGCAGCCCTCTACCAACTTCCTTTCTTGTTCGCTGACTTTTGCTTTGGTCAAGTGCTCAAATTGTATTAAGGGTCATCAGAACAGTAAGCCCAACGTAAACAAGAATCGCTGATAGATAACATTGCGATACTCGATATTTCCGTTAAAGGGACGTTCCTGAACGTAATACGCATCCTGGAGACGATACCCTAAGCCAATGGTGAAGTTGGCTTTGTCCGTCGCTCCCAAGCGCAATCCAATTTCTGGATGAATCATCCAGCCACCATCCGCTTGCTGTACGCCCTGGTCTTCATTAAGCAAAGCGAATCCGTATCCGGCGCTGAGCGAAGCGAAAGGCGCCACAATACCCTTGGATAAATAGGCTCGATAATGTCCAAAGAAAGTTAGTACAGATTCTCCATCCTCCAAGTCATAGGCATCATAACTAACACCAACACCAGCACCCACCAAGCGGTTAAATTGGTAGCCCATAATGTGTTGGATATTGAAGCCGATGGCCGACATCTCTACGGTTCCCTCCTCGAAGCCAGGTCCAAAAAAGGATACTTCCTCACGCTCACGACGACCAAAAGAGAAAGCGAAACTAGTGTTCTGAAACCAACCGTTTTCCTTAAACTCATACACCGGTTTAGGCCGTGGAGCCGGAGCTGGCTTAGGCGAGTGCTTCCGTATTTGGCGGTCTGCTTTGGCTCTGTCGCGATCAGGAATAGCGTAGGTTACACCAGTAATATCATCCTCCACTACCGTAATAGTGGAACCAGAATCTAGGAGAAGGCTTACATTGCCGCCATCTTGGTATTCAGATATTACACCTTCGTGGGTGGTTCCGTCTATTAGCCTTATTTCGGTCTTAGCTTTTCTACCCTCCACCTCAGGAATAAGGATCCACCAGTCATAATTGGTATCAATATCCGCCGATAACTGCTGAATTTTAGCAATAGACTCCATTGGAAAAGTCTGCGTAGCACCATCTGATGAACGCTTGAATACGATCTTATCCTTAGGAACGTAATCGATAATCTCACCGGTAAGCACGGCACCACTACGCATTTGTAGGACATCGGTAGCCTGGGCGGCCAAGCCGCACGTCAGAAATAGGACAAAAAGAAAGAGAGCAGTAGACTTAGAATTCATTTTTTCAAGTTTTTATCAGTCCATATTAAATGCCCATCATCATTCTTGCCAAGCAAGACTGGACTAAGGCGAATAAGGGTTGGGTA
Source organism: Bacteroidota bacterium (assembly GCA_038528965.1). GTDB lineage: Bacteria > Bacteroidota > Bacteroidia > Chitinophagales > Saprospiraceae > Lewinella. Next base: position 6,873 of record JBCBEC010000020.1, read on the forward strand.
TAGACCCGGAAAAAATTAACTTTGCCGCAATCCAAGATAACACTTCCAATGCTAAATCTAGCCCCCAGAATCCTTCTTAACTTTTTCTTAGTGCTACCTCTGGGCCTGTGGGCACAGCTCATTTTACAGGTCACAAGCATTCCTTCTAATACTCCTAACGACAGTGATATCTACCTGGCAGGTGACTTTAACAATTGGTCTCCCAGCAATGCAGATTACACTCTGGACGAAATAGGATCAGACACTTACGAGATTAGCCTGGACATCCCAGCAGGTAGTTACGAGTTCAAATTTACTCGCGGCAGTTGGCCAACGGTGGAAGGAACGGCTGCCGGCACCTTCCGTCCAAACCGACAAGTGACCTACGCGGGCGGGACGCAAACCGAGACGCTGACAATCGAAGGCTGGGAAGACCAGTCTGGCACAAATGGCACAGCGGCCGATAATGTGAGTATCCTATCGGAAAGTTTTTTCATGCCACAGCTCAATCGCAACCGCAGAATTTGGATCTACCTGCCACCTGATTACGCTACTGGCGACCGTTCCTATCCGGTATTGTACATGCACGATGGGCAAAATCTCTTTGATGAAGCCACCAGTTTCTCCGGAGAGTGGGGTGTTGATGAAAGTCTAAATGATCTTTTTTCCGAGGGAGATTACGGCATTATTGTTATTGGTATAGAAAACGGTGGCGGCAACCGCCTCCCAGAATATACGCCCTGGCCTAACCCTACTTACGGTGGTGGCGAGGGTGCAGCCTACGTAGACTTCATCGTGGAAACTTTGAAACCTTACGTAGACGCTAACTATCGCACTTTATCAGATCAGCCTAATACTGGCATCATGGGTTCTAGCCTGGGCGGATTGATCTCCCTTTACGCCTGCATCCGACATCAAGACATTTTTGGCCGAGCGGGTGTACTGTCTCCCAGTTTGTGGTTTACGGACGATATATACGAATTTGTAACTAACACTGGAAAACAACAAGACGTAAGAATTGCCCTACTAGCGGGAGAATTGGAATCTTCTACGATGGTTCCGAATCTACAAGACATGTACAACACGCTACTGGCCGCCGGTTTTACGTCAACTGAACTGGACATCACCACCCATGCTGATGGAGAGCATAGCGAGTGGTACTGGCGGCGCGAGTTTAGCTCAACTTACCAGTGGCTCTTCCAAAATATTAGCACCCTTGATCAGTCCTTGGAACTTTCGAAATTACGCTATTGGCCCAATCCCGCTCGGGACTTTGTTTATCTGAACGAACTACCGGGTGCGCCGGGTGATTGGCAAATCAGCATTTACAATTCCAGCGGCCAGCAGATGTTTGCCGAAGAGTTGACTACGCCACAAATAGACCTTACAAGCTTACCAGTTGGTCCGTACTTCATCTTGTTGACTAATGATGCAGGTCAATGGGCGCTCCTGCATCTTAGCAAGATGTAAATCTTATTATTTACCGCCGTAATCATACTCCACTTTGCTTGCTCTGTTTAACCTACAGTTTTCCCATTGGCGGTGTCTCTTCCTAAACAAGCGTTACTCGAATACTTATCATTAACGTTTCGATAAACTACTTCTAAAAAAATTGTGTTGCCCCAAGCTCACAACGGCAATATCTTATACTTTTTTTTGGGACTAACCCTTTTATATGTTCTGACAATCTCCTATATTTAAGAACAATTTTTGCATCAAAAAATCAATTGCCAATGAATATTTCATTCAAAGAGCTAAGAAAGATCAAGCACGAAATGCCCAGTGGCAGCGTGAGTCGTATTGCAAAGGAGCTGGACATTAATGAGCAGACAGTGAGAAATTATTTTGGCGCTAACAAATTCGAAGAGGGATCTTTAACCGGGAAGCATCTTCAGCCTGGACCAAATGGAGGTGTAGTTAGTCTCCAAGACACCACTATTCTTAATCTAGCTAAGCAGATTATCAAAGAAGCCAAGTTGGGAATCTAACACTACGAGGAATAAGTTGCTCTCCGCGCTTGTTCTGATGAAGCGCAGCGGAGAGCAACTTAGACTATCCTTAATCTTGCAAGCCTCGCCCTTTCTTCTGGATCATTCCATCCTCATGCAACTTCTTAAGCAAGCGATCCAGAATACCATTCACAAAGTCTTTACTCTTATCGGTACTGTACAACTTTGAGATCTCTACAAACTCGTTGAGGGTAACTTTAGTGGGAATGGAAGAGAAATACAGAAATTCGGCGAGCGCCATTTTCAGAATAATCATATCAAGCACAGCTACGCGCTCAGCATCCCAGTTTTTTAAATTGGGCTCAATGATACCGAGTAGTTCCTCATCGGCATCTTGCACTTTATGCAGCAGGCTTTCGCCAAACTCCTTAACCGTTTCGTCTGGTGGCAAATAGGCATCGAGAAAGTCTCCAGCTACAGGAAGGGCCTTAATCGTCTTTTTCATAGCTCCCACCACCAAGCTTTTATCATCCATCCATAGCGGAAAATGGTCTTCGGCCATGGAGGCAAAAGTTTCGCTATTGATAAGAAAACGATAAAGCTCCAAATAGATGGCGATGTGCTCTTCAGCAGTATCACCTTGCTCGTAGATATATTTGTGGTAGGCGTCTTCTTTTGAAAAGTCAACGTAGAGTTTACGAATTAAGTCAGCATCTAAGGTTTGCCCTAGTTTAAACTTGCTGTGCGCATTCGTCAAATCGTAGTTCTTGAACAACGACTGTAGGAGTGGATTATCGGCAAACTTGGTGGAAAAAGCAAGATCCTGCTCAGAGGGCCGTAGCTTTCCATCCCGACGAATTTTATCTTGGCGGGCGTATTCGGCCACGCGAACAAACGCGAGTAAATTAAACAGGTATAACTTGAAAGAATCGTTTACCAGTTGCTGGTAATACTGGGTAGCTGCTCGCACCGTTGCATCCTCCGGAGCCTTGCGGCTTAGCGCGTACAACACCTGCATGACCTTAACTCGAATATTCCTACGACTCAGCATACCTTCAAATAACGTTTTGGATAATGCTCCAACTCTTGATGACTCTGCAAAGGAACACATTATCTCTCATATCCCCACTATCTAGCTTCTGAAAGGTAAGATGTGGCAATGTCGGTAAATTCTGGAAGCTTCCGGTGGTGCCATTTGTTGAGAATCTTACCAGCCTGCATCAACACTGGCCCCGGATTTGAACGGACAATCGTCTTCAGCAGAATATCATCCGCCATATAGAAAGTAATGTCTGTACCCAATGCTTGCTGGAAGCTAGCAATACGCTCGGGGTCAGAATAAGCTGTGATAACGTAAGTACGCACCCCCGCGGCCACTGCCGCTTCTATCTTGGGCAGGAACTCTTCTCTCCAGCGCGTCAGGTAATTCTCATCCCAGGTGTAAGTGGTCTTACGCACTTCCCGCTCTCCAATTTCCACTACCCTTGGCGCGTAGGTGGTATCCGTTTCCGTTATCAAGGTATCAACCGCGAAAGTGGTATCTGGCAACATGCTGATCTCCACTTGTTCTGTACCGTAGAGTTTGTAAGCAACTACCATGAAACTGGAGCCGTTTTCTTGTAGGATATCTTCTGTTAAATCATTGCCCTGCAAATCACTCACTTCAAAGTCACTGATCTTGGTCCGGGGCACTTCAGGCTCTGATTTGACCTGCTCCAATTCCCATTCCTCAGCAGGATATTTGGCGTATTCTTGCAGATATACATCAAAAGGTAATTCTACTACTTCACCGGAGGCTTTGTTGGTCATACTGTATGCCAATACTTTCACATTGTTCTCCGCTTCTTCTTCAAGCGCCTTGCGTTCAGCAATATTGGCGTTGACTTTAAATGGGCGAAAATCCACTTCTGGAATGTCTGTCACATAGTTGCTCATACTATATATGGTGAGTGCGGCAACTCCAGCCCAAACGACCCACTTTGTTGGAACATATTGGGTAGCAATCAGGGCTACGGTTATCAGGATGGTACGCAATCCGAGGCTGTAACCGTTGAGGTAAATCACCAAGAGTGAGACCACCATTGCCGAACCTACAGCGATGGCTCGCATGCTTGCCTTTTCTAAAGTGTGGAAAGACTTGGTACTGAACAGAAATATGAAGGCGGGGATAAGCAAGAAGACATCCTTGAGAAAGGATACCCGCGGTTCAAGTTTCAAGAAATCACCAAAGCAACCACAATCTGTCACTTTCATGCTGGTGGCTTCGTAATCCCCCCATTGGCCAAACTGGAAGAAGTTTACGCCCTCAGGTACAAAGCCTGTGAGGTAGGTGAAGCCGGTAAGGAATGTAAAGAAGAGTACCATCAAGAAGAAGGCCCAGGAAGCAAATTTCTTCATCGCGCCGTTCAATAGCGCAACACCTAATACGATCTCAAAGACAATCATGAAGACCGAAAAGGCAATGGCGTATTCCGCTAGCGCCGGGAAGGTAGGGGCTAGGAATGCGGCTTTAGTTCCAGCAAAAGTGGTCTCAAACTCCGCGAAATACTGCTCCATTTTATAGGCCGTACCCAGAGGGTCTACTGCCTTTACCAGACCTGAAAAAATGAACAAGCCGCCGGTAAAGTTTTGCAGAAAACTCAACAGGAAATTCTTGATCAGCTTGCGATCCATTGCTTTCTCCAGGCCAGTTAAGGCTAAGGCAAACAAACTGATACCGATCACGAGTGCAGATAAGGTCATTTTCTTTCTTCTTGTTGGGGGCTTACCCCTTGTTCTTCCATTAGTATTAAAGCGAAAACCGCGTAGTTGATAATGTCCCGGTAGTTACCCTCTTGCCCTTCTGAGGCAACAGTCTGCCCATTATTTTCCTCGATCTGACGAATGCGGAGCAACTTGGCCAATATGAGATCGGTAATGGAACTCAGACGTAACTCCCGCCAGACTTCGCCGTAATCGTGATTTTTCTTCTGGAGTAAGTCACGAGTAGCAGCAATCTCCGTTTCGTACAATTTGGTAACGGTGGCCTCAGAAAGATCCAGGCTCATGGATTCGGGAAGTGCGGACTGAATGATCGCCAGGAGACTGTAGTTGATCAGCCCCATGTACTCTCCAGCCAAGGGATCGTCAACCAGTTGTTGTCCCTTTTCTTCAATACTGCGCAGGCGCTTGGCCTTAATGAATAGTTGATCAGTGAGGGAGCTGGGGCGAAAGATTCTCCAAGAGGAGCCATAATCCCGATGTTTCTTCAGGAAAACCTCCCGACAGCTGGCCATTATTTGATCATATTGCTGAAGTGTACGTTCCACTTAGCGGCTTAGTTATTTGTGCTTCTGCAAATGTAACAACTCCCCGTTGATTGCTAGTAAATGATTTGTAAATATTGGTTACGTCATCGTTAATAGGGTGAACCTACGCTTATAGCTTCGGTTAGTTTGGTTGAATTAGTAAATTTAGTTAGTCCTCCTGCGTCAGCCTTAGTTAGTTGAATTAGTTGTGTTGGTGAATTTAGTGATGTTGATAGAGCCTCGGGCACGAGTTCGTAGATATAGTTGATTTAGTCAGTACTCCTTACGCTTGCGCTCGAAGCTTTCGCCGGCGGCCGTAGCTTTGGCGAAGAGACGCAGCGTAGGCGCACGTCGGCCTTGGTCAGCTGAGTTAGTTGATCTAGTCAATTACCAATTCATTCCAATTCTAACGCTCATTCTAATTCTAATTTAGCAGTACAAGCTAAAGCCTATTCGAAAAAAATAAAGACCTTCACAGCGTGGAAATACGAGATACTTATCAAACGCTTGCGGGGCCGAGTGAGGGAGAATTTAAAGACCGCGGGAGTAAATTCCTGGCTTACGCCTACCCGGTAGAAAGCAAAGCGGATATTGAAGCGGCCCAAACTACCGTAAGGAAGCTACACCCTAAAGCCAGGCACCACTGCTATGCTTATCGCTTAGGACTAGATAAGAATAACTTCCGGACAAATGACGATGGAGAACCAAGTGGCACTGCCGGCAGGCCCATTCTGGGACAGCTCGATAGCGCAGGAGTAACCAATGTCATTGTAATTGTAGTGCGCTACTTTGGTGGCACCTTACTAGGAGCATCCGGCCTGATCAATGCCTACCGGAAAAGTGCAGCTGAGGCACTAGCTGCGGGCTCAATTGTGGAGAAAATTGTGGAAGAAAAATATACCCTTTACTTCGACTACAGCCACATGAGCAAGATAATGAACGTCATTTCCAAACCTCCCTTTAGAATGCTGGAACGGCGCTTTGCTGAAACAGCGGAATTAGATGTGGCCATTCGCCGTACTTTGACAGACGATGCTCTGCTACAACTCAAAGCACAAGTGGCGGAAGTTTACTTGGAGGAAGTGCCGGAACTAGAAACAATTGAGGGGTTCGAAATCAAGCATAGTGGTACGCTTTAACCACTGGCATTTATAACTACTCCTGCTCAGTGTACTTGTATTCGCGCAGTTCTACCGTCCTAAGCGTATCATTCACGTACTTATAGCACTCTAGCCACTGCCCCCGTTCATCCGTTTTCTTATAGTCGGATGTAACAATGGCGATGAGTTGGTTTTCTCCGTTGTATTCATCCAAACGGACCTCTCTATCTTGCTCATCATAGTAGTAAGTAGCGTAGCGCCACTCTACCCCTGTTGAATCCAGAGCAATCGCATCTTTTTCGCGCCCGCCAGATCGATAACGACGACGTTGTTCACCGGTTTGTTCCTCTTTAGAATTAAAAGTTTTACTAGCAATTTCCCTTCCTTCCGTATCATAGAAAAACTGGTTCTTGCTATACACTGTCCCATCTCCGCCCATGAAGGTATTTGCGGTTTTCAACCCATTTTGGTACACATTCTCAAAGATAGCCTGAGCCACTCCCGACGCTGTGTAGTAGGTCACTTTTATAATTTGCCCCAAGGAGTCATAATCTTCGATGAAATACTGCTGTAAACTATCCATTGGCGGCACAGCAATCAAAGTAGGATCAGCAGTCAACCGCAATGTCTTGACTGACAACAGTTTTGGGGCAGCACTACTTGGATCATCGGTACTACACTGTAGTAGAGTGAGCACCAGAGAAAACAGTATGAGATAAAGAGGACCAAATCGCATTGGCATTGCACTTCATGAGCGAAAGGTTTAAAACTAAGTCAAATTACTGAGGAAAATCGTATCGAGAAGTAGGTTGTTTGTCCAAGAACTGGCCGCACAAAAAACCACAGCTCAGCAGCCAAGACTATGGCAAGTAAGACCTTAATTCCTTGGCTAGTTCGGAACCCATAATTTTATGCCCAAGCGCATTCCAGTGATAACCATCGTGGGTAAATACCTCTTCCTGCTTCCGGGCCCTACCAAGCACCCCATTAGGAAATGGCAGGTGCGGAATATCTACTGCGTGGCAAATATTGTTGAAATCAGTGTACTGGGGTTGAAAAACATCAGAACTGAAAGCTACAAGGAGCGCTTCTTTTCCAATGATTTCTTTCATTTTTTCTAGTAGTTCCTGAGTCGTCTGAATTGACCGGGCGTAGTCTTCGTCTGCTTCTTTGCCTTTAGCAATTTTTTCTTCACTGGCCTCCCCTGCTCCACCCGTACTTTTGGCTCGGCGGATTTTCCCAACGGTTTTCCAGCAGAAATGGAGGAAGTTGGTGTGCTGAAGCCATCCCGCCAACTTACCCTGCGGATGCCGATATTCTGGCGCGTCGGCACCCGTCAAATACGGTCGGCGAAGACCGACTTGGTAATTTGCTTTTTGTTCTAGCAGCAAATCATTATCAATAAAGTCATTCGAGCAGAACTGTAGCACCACCAAGTCTGGCTTAATCTCCTCCATATACTGCTCCAAAATCATCAGTTCCTGCAGCGTACCGTAGCCCGCCATACCATAGGCGTACACCTGTGCATTTAAGCTATCTTCAAAGTACCGGTAGTAGGCTTCGTTATCTGATACTTCCACCGCCTGGGTGAAAGAATCACCAACAACCAGCACTTGTGGCTTATTCCTATCAACAGCACTCGGAAAACGGCGAAAACCATCTTCGTTAGTACTAAATATTACGGCATAATCAAGACCATTCAAATCTTGCATGGTACCGTCATAAACGTAGTCTGCTTTGGGTTTCCAACCTAATGTTCGATCAATCTCGGCAGTATCGTATGGTGGGCGTTTTCGGTCTAGAGGCAACAGCCAAAAAGCGAGTTCACCGAGCAAAACAACCATAAATAGTAGATAGAGAAGATAGCCTAACCAACGCATCTGAGTCGGCATTTTGGATGTAAAAAGGGAGACAAGGTGCCGCTCGAAGATACAATTATGTTTCAGGAGAAAACAGTGCACGAAGCTCGTAAGCGTACGGATAAGCCACAACAAAAAATGCATTAGCTTGGCAAGATGTCCTTCATACTGCGCTTAATGAGCTTGAATGCCCAATCGTAATGGCTGCTTGTAGCAGAAATCAGGTAAGCTCCCAAAGAAGTAGAACCGGTCCATTTATAGTAGCGCTTAGTAAAGAGTTCTTCCTCTGTGTGATCTATGATAATTTGCCGTACCCGCTGGTAGGAATCCGCTAGCATCTGCCGCACATCCGTGAGAGGTGTAGTGGCATAGTACTCATTGATCTCACGGTTAAGTGCCGGTGTACTCTTCCAGGTATGGCCCGGTGCTGGTAGTTTCGGCTGGTCGCCAGCGGCGGCGGCCTCATTCCATCCTAAAAGTAAAAGATGCCAGTGGTGCAGATGCCCAAGAACGTCCCTGATGTTGCGGTTAAGCGTACCCGGGGGAAAGGCCAGTGCTTGCTGATCTGGAGAAAGTGCATCAACATAAGCTAACAGCTTGTGGTAGTTGCCTTCGCTTAAGTTTAGCAATTCTTGCTTATTCTTCGGGCGTGCCATAGCCAATGTTTTGGTCCGCTCCAAAGAAACTGATTTTTCCGGTATTGTACTCTGACTATCGTCAGGCTCCAAGCGTGATTTTGCCCTTTACTGCACCACGAGTTTTTCAATTCGCTCCCCGGCAGCACCTACCAATCGTAGCCAGTAAACCCCCGTTGGTAAGCCAGAAAGAGATATTTGCTGACGCCCCATTCGCGCTACCTCCTCACGCACCAACTGCCCACCGGCATTATAAATCTCTAAACTGGCTGTTGTGCCCCATTCTTCACCAAGTTCGAGGCTAATCCGATCTCCAGCGGGATTAGGGAAGAAATCAAATCCGAGCGCAGGCGCAGCTTCATCGCTGTTAACAACACCATCCACACTGACATTGGTGGAAAAATAGCTAAGTCCACCTCGTTCATTACCAATCACCATGTCCAGGAAGCCATCATTATTCCAGTCGTATAAAATCGGCGAAAGGAAGTCTCCTTCTGGATGATCTAAAACATTCTCGCTCAGGATGTCAAATGTTCCATCTAGGTTGCCCGTGATATTGCCGAAGTGTTCAATTGTGGCATGTTCACTTCCTACAAATAGCTCCGTTCGATTATCGAAATCCACAAAGAAGGGAGTAGAATAACCCGTAGACTGCCCCGGAATGCGTGTATCCACTCCGCCAAGTATTTCAACGTTCGGAGCAGTACCAAGCTCATCCGAAAAGAAAGGTTCTTCCGGAGTACCCTGGTTTTGGAAGTAACGAATGGACCCTACTCTCTCCCCCACTGCCAGATCCATTAACCCATCGCGGTTTAGATCTACAATTTGGGGTGCTGAATGCTGACCGATATCAATGTTCATGTAGCCATAAAAGGCAGGGCCGAAACTAACCGGGTTGCCAGCACCTGCGGTATTCTCAAAATAGAATAAACGTCCATTAAGCTCTCCCACTACGGCGTCATCATCCCCATCATTGTCCAAATCTCCAAAAGTCGGTGCAAAACTCCAGGTCGATGTTCCGGGTGGCAGATCAGCACTAAAGGCAGTCATATTGAGGAAGTCATCGTCTACTAAGGTAAAAGCTGGCGCACTAGCCGTACCCGTGTTTTCGTACAGGTAAAGACGTGAATTTTTTATGCCGGCAAAGGCAAAGAAAGAGAGATTACCAACTACCAAATCCATGAGGCCATCGGCATTGTAATCCAGCAGCGCAGGCTTGGCACGTGTCCCTAAATCGATCATTTCACCTCCTAGAAAATCGGTCTGATCCAGATCGAAATTGGGGTTATCATCGGTGCCATCGTTCCGGTAAAACCATACATTTTCAAAGTCCTGGGCGTTGCTAGCCGAATTTGGGGCAACCAGTAGATCCCGGATACCATCCGCATTAACATCAACGTAAAAGGCCGCGGGGAATAGCGGCAAGTTAGCTGAGAAATTATAGCTCGGAAAAAAGGCATCTTGTTCCGTCATCCAAGCATCTTCGCAGCTTCCACCATTGGTCGACATATTTAAATTACCGAACGATAAATCTCCAAGGATTAAATCTTTATCACCGTCTCCATCTTCATCCAAGGTTAAAAGCGTAGAACCTACGTGCCGATTCTCCAATTCACCCGGGCCAAAGCCAGTAGCACATTCGTCTGCGGAATCGGCCAGGTCAAGGAATTCTGAAATCCCACTTTCGAAGACACCACCAAAGCAATTGTCTGCCAGCTGGAAAACCAGGCTATCTCGTCCGTAGCCGAGTTCGACGGAACGGTTGCGATAAAACTCGATAAATCCACCACTGAGATTAAAGGTTACCACGTCTAGATCGCCGTCACAGTCTACATCATTAATATCCGGGTAGTCGATATTACTCACATAAACCTGCGTAGTCCCTCCACCAGGAGTGGACGCCAGTAAGATGTTTTCACTGTTGCCAAGTTGTACACGATCAAATTCCAGTCGGTTCTGGCCGTTGTAACGTCCCTTAAATACGCGTACGCCGAAAGGAGCCTGATTGAAGGTAAAGATGTCCTCAACGCCATCATTGTCGTAATCCCGCAGCAAGACCCAATCTTCTATTTCCGGGAAGCCGGCCAATAAATCTTGATCTAACACCCAGTTGCCCGAACTTGATTTGCGGAAGGCCAAAGGCGTATTACCGACTCGATCAAAAATAAATAGGTCTTGCAATCCATCGCGATTAAAATCAACCGCATTGATCTGAGGACTATTCAAACCACTGGCAAACCCGAGTACGGAGCTGCTACCTTCTTGGGTAACCGAAGGTAGTTCGCGTTCTAAATTTATGTTTTGCGCAATTAGAGAGATCGGTAGTACTGCGCCGAGCAGCACAACTAGGACGGGAGTAAATAACTTCATCATAAAATTTCAACTATGGCTATTATCAGCAACCAAATGTAAGCCCTCAGAGTTGAGCAAGACATAGTTGGATCAAGGTCTTTGGCAAGCCAGCCTACAAATTAGCCCGATGCAGGCGCGCCAGTTTGCGTATCAGCCAAATCATCTTGGTGTTTAGACTGGGAGTCGCGTTGAAGTATAGATCATTGATCAGTAGCCACTCTTTCTCCCTTTGCAGGGAAAAAAGTTTGTGGTAGTAAACCCGTTGGGCACCCTGAAAACCAGATTTCCAATACAGTGCTTTTTCCGTCATGGCAAACCCTTCCTTGGCGTTCCCTAGAAAGCTCTGATCGCAGATAAACCAGATTTTCTCATCCCTTTCGGGGAAAAGAAAGTACTTGCCAGCATTACGGATTTTCTTCACCGGCAAGGTGATAAAGTCTAAATACACCCGCTCCTCTTCCCGACTGAAATCCAGATAATCCAAAACCAGATCTTGAGCATCAAAGGACGAATCGATACTTTGCTGATGCCTTAATATCGTTTCCGGTAGGACCACTTCGTTAAGATCTCCACAATGAATGATAAAGAAGAAGTCGAGCAAATCATCGATTAAATAGCGCATTGACTGCGGTGCAGCGGTTTTTTCGGTCGCCGATTTCGCCTCCCATTCCGTTACCCACTGTTCAATTCGCCTTTGCGCAATCTCCCGGTAGCCACTGCTGTAGAGTCGTTCTTGATATTCGGCAGCTCGTCTCTCGTCCTGTTCAGCTGCCACTCTATCCCTTAAGCGCAGCAACAGGCGATCATATACCTGTTGCGCTACCGAACCCGACCAATTAATTTGCTCGGGAGGCAATGCACCAGATACCACCGGCTGCTCTGCTCCGCAGTTGAGGCAGAAGCGAGCGTGATCCGGAAGTTGAAACTTACATTGCGGGCAAATTTTCATGTTGCCAAAATAGGGAAAAGTAAATCAAGCACAATTAGCCGAAGGTATATTCGTAAGCAGAACAGATAATTATTTCCCTCAAATGAAAGTTTGGCACACTTATTGAAGATGTAGTAAGAGATTACAATTTGTTAAGGTTATGTATGACAGCCCGTCCTTGTGTCGGGCTTTTTTTATTTCTCGAATCTCCTGAGAAGCACCGTTCGGATTGTAACTGTTATTTATCTTTGCGCCGAAATTTTTCCAAGCCTAACTTTGTAAAACCAACCTTACCTATGATCATTGGTGTTCCCAAGGAGATCAAGAACAACGAAAACCGCGTAGCACTAACTCCCGCCGGAGCGATGGCGCTCACCAAGCGTGGTCATGATGTATTTGTGCAAACGACCGCTGGCCTGGGCAGTGGATTCACGGATGCTGAATACGAAGCAGCGGGTGCTACCATGCTTCCCAGCATCGAAGCTACCTACGAAAAGGCTGAAATGATTATTAAGGTCAAAGAACCGATTGAGCCCGAGTACAAGCTCATCAAAAAAGACCAACTGCTCTTTACCTATTTCCACTTTGCTTCTTACGAACCGCTCACTAAGGCCATGATTGAAAGTGGTTCGGTTTGTTTAGCCTACGAAACCGTAGAACTACCCGACCGGAGCCTACCACTACTGGTACCCATGAGTGAGGTAGCAGGGCGCATGAGCGTACAGGAGGGTGCGAAATACCTAGAGAAGCCAATGGGTGGACGAGGCGTGCTACTCGGTGGCGTACCTGGTGTAGCTCCGGGTAAAGTGCTCGTATTAGGTGGTGGTATTGTAGGAACCGAAGCTGCGAAGATGGCCGCAGGTTTAGGTGCAGATGTTACCATCATGGACATTAGTCTCCCACGCTTGCGTTACCTCAATGACACCATGCCGGCCAACGTCAACAATGTATACTCTAACGAGTACAACATTCGTAAGGCCGTGCAAGAGTCTGACCTCATCATCGGAGCTGTACTGATCCCCGGTGCAAAAGCCCCCAAGCTGATCACTCGTGAGATGCTGAAGACCATGCGTCCGGGCACCGTTCTGGTTGACGTAGCCGTAGATCAAGGTGGTTGCATTGAAACCTGCACTCCCACTACGCATGCTGATCCAACTTTCGTGATCGATGATATCGTACACTATTGTGTGGCCAATATGCCGGGTGCCGTACCTTACACTTCCACCCTGGCGCTAACCAATGCTACCCTTCCTTATGCTATTCAACTAGCGGACAAGGGCTGGAAGCAAGCTTGCGCTGACAATAAGCCACTTAGTCTAGGACTTAATGTGGTAAGTGGTAAAGTGGTATACCAGGCGGTAGCCGAGGCCTTTGGTCTGGATTACACGCCCCTCAGTGAAGTAATGTAAGCTCAAGAAATGAGAATACTAGGTTATCTAGACCATCCTGTTTTCAAAATCACCGTTTTCAAAACGGATACTCGCTTGTCTCTAAAATTTGAGAACGGTGATTTTGAGCAGACTTATAAGTTTCGGCCAACGGAACACAGCAATGGTCTGCAAGAAATTGGGCGCTTGCTGGACGATGATTTCCTGAGGCAGGTGGATCAGCGTTTTGATCACATGAAAGCAGATTTCAGCGGTACCTTTTCTCGCAATATCCAGCCAGAGGAGGAGGACGAATTTCCCGACATTATCTGAGCGCTTGGGCCTCTCGCTAGAATGTGATGCGTAAAAGATTGCGCCAACGGAAACTCGTACCAGGTACGCTTGCTAAGAGCCTTGCTAGCAGGCCGTCGTAGGTGATGGCAAAACTGGTACCAAAACTCAGGTGCTGCCCCAGCCGAACATTTAGTGAGTTGACAGATGACAAACGGCTTTCGCCTAAACGATCTATCAGTGGCTGGTAGTAGGAAGTACTGGCCAGGGTGACATCATCTGTTAATTTCATTTGGGCAGTTAGATAGGTGCTGAGCCGGTAATCGTGGCGAAAAAGCAAGTCTGGCTCATCTCCCAACTCATTGTACTCGTACATCACCAATACCCCTATTGCGAGATCTAGCTTCTCTCGGTCTTGTACCTGAAAGCGAGGTCCTGTTCCCAATAGAGCACGTTGGTCAATCAACAATCGTCGGTTGTATTGTAGCTGAGCAAAGGCTTCCCAAGACCAAGCCCCTCCTAGTTCTTGTCCGTAGCGCAAATGTCCAAATCCATCGTTCAGAACCCGATCCTGATCAGCACGCACCAGATTGTAATTGCCCAGTAGGAGCCATTGCCGTTTTTCACGGAGAATATCCAGTCTTAAAGCACCACTTAGTGTAACAACCGAGCGGGTGTTTTCCGTCCAGTTACCACCAAAATCGATCTGCCAAAACGTACCGGTCGTATCCCGATCACTGCGTTTATCTTCGATATTAACGATCTGGCCCAGGAGTGGTGTACCAATAGCCAAGCAGACCAATAGAAAGAGAGTAGTAAGCCCTGAATTCATCGGCAAAACAAATTAACCAAGGGGATGTTAATGTGGTAGTAATACAATCACCACAGTGGCCAAGCCACAATAATAGTGGTACAAAGATAATTAGCAATCATGTTTGGATTATTTAAAAAAGACCCCGTTAAGCAATTGGAAAAGCAATATCAAAGCCTAATGGAGGAAGCCATGCACATTCAGCGATCGGGTGACTTGAAGGCTTATGCCCGTAAGATTGAGGCAGCAGAAAAATTGTTGGCGGAAATTGAGGCCTTGAAAGCAAAAAAATAATGAGCAAATACCACACGCTGGTACTGGGTGCCAGCCCAAATTCAGCTCGTATTTCTTATCAGGCTATTGTGCGCTTGGTGCACCAGGGGCATCCGGTTACCGCAATTGGGGTACGAGAGGGTTCTGTGGCCGGTGTTCCCATTCAATTGGGCACTCCGCAAATTTCGGACGTTCACACACTTACCCTTTATCTAAACCCCAAAAGGCAGGAGCCGCTATACGACTATATTATCGGGCTACAGCCCAAACGCATCATCTTTAATCCAGGTACAGAAAATGCCAAGTTGGTCCAGTTGGCACAAGCTGCAGGCATTGAAACAGAGATTGCGTGTACGCTGGTTCTGCTGGCGACCGATAGTTATGCGGAGGAAGGGAGTAGTTAGTAGGTAGTAGACAGTGGGCAGTGGGCAGTAGGCAGTAGAAAGTTCTTGGAAGACAGCTAAAACTCCATTGGATGATTAAAAGTGGGTAGACCTGCTACTGGAGAAACGCTCCCAGTAGCTAGCGAGGAGCAATGCGTCTTTCCTCCTACAAATCAGCTGTTCTCCCGCTGTTGTACCAATTGGTGAATGGTGGCGTTTAGCGTTTCGATCATGCGGGATTGCGTCTGCATAGTTTTGCGCAATTCATAGACTTCTTCCCGGACGATGTTCTTGATATTCTGCGGAGAAGGAAGGAAGGGACTAATGCGGGCTCTAACGTACCAAATCTCTCGGATATCGTTGAGCTTGATTACCATCTTTTCGTAGTAGTTGTTATCGGAGATCAACTCTAACTTACGCGATTCTTTGAGGTGATTACTAACCCGGCGTACCAGCACATCAGCGCGCGTCACGATAACGTATACGTAATTGTCCTTAATCCCACTTTCCCATAAAGTAGGCTCTAAGTAACTGCACACCACCTTATCGCCTTCAAACAAGGTCGGCTCCATGCTATCACCAGCTACGTCAAAGGAACGATGCGTACCAACCCGGTACTTATAATCCGGCAGGACAAAGGTGGGAAGTTCCTGAATAAAGGAAGGATCAGAATGTTCGGCGGCATAACCGGCCTGGGCTGGGATAGGAACGTGCACGATGCGCTCGTCCTCATCTACAGTGGTTACGATAGTAAGCGTACGGAAATCCTGGTTCTCTTCTTCGGTCATAAACATGGGTCCATCACCGGTGAAGAGGTAAACCGGATTAATCTTATACTTCTCAATAGTCTTCTGCATCAGGGCCACGGTGGCATCTCGACGACCTTTGAGAATCTCACTTAAACTTTGCGGAAGATAATCTACAGAAAGGGCGAACTGGCGGCTCGAACGGACCACACCGTCAGCCTTTAGCTTATCGTGACACTTGATGAAGCGTTGTGTAACCAGGTTGCTCATTCCAGTTGTTGTAGCCCAACTGTGTTGCTAGTCAGGAGGGATAAGTACGAACCCACCTCGAGGGCGAAGCCGCACGATGTTAATTGGGTAAAAAATTTCTTGTCTTGGGGACTCTTAAGTTAGGGTTAACAAATATAGCAAGTTCTGCTAAAGGAACAGTAACAAAAAAGGTAAAAAGTACCTGACTGCCATTTTTTTGATTACAAACGCCCCATTCCAGGATTTGAAGCCAAAAATTACATGCTCTCAATGATCGCCAAGAAATCTTCGGCTTTTAAGGAGGCTCCACCAATCAGACCACCATCTACGTCTCCTTGGGAGAATAGCTCCTTAGCGTTTGCTGGCTTCACACTGCCACCGTAAAGGATCGACATTGCATCAGCACTCTCCCCTCCAAACTGCTCTTTCAATAGGCCCCGAATAAAGGCGTGCATATCTTGCGCTTGTTCTGGAGATGCCGTGACCCCCGTACCAATAGCCCAGACGGGTTCATAAGCGATAACAACTTGGCTCAGTTCCGCTGCACTTAGGCCAAAGAGGGCTTCTTTAATTTGCTGGCCTACCACCTGTTCTTGCTCTCCGGCCTCACGGCTTGGCAGTTTTTCACCACAGCAGTAGATCGGGCGTAAGCCAGCTGCCAAGGCACGTTGGATCTTAACGGCGATCAACGTATCATCTTCACCAAAATATTCGCGGCGTTCGCTGTGTCCAAGAATCACGTATTCACAGCCTACCGACTTCAACATATCCGCCGTGATCTCACCGGTGTAGGCACCACCTGCTTCCTGATGACAGTTTTGCGCTGATAGGTGTAGATTATTGATATCACTGATGATGTGAGATACTCCTTTTAAGTGGATGTAGGGTGTTCCCAAAATCACGACCGTATCAGAAGGTTGTAGTTTGGCTACGATTTCACTGGCCAAGGTGCGGCCTTCTTCGTAGTCTTTGTTCATTTTCCAGTTGCCAGCAACAATATTCTTTCGTGTGCTCATGATCACAGCTTGTTTTAATTTGAGTTAGAGGGTTTTACCCCTACCCTTAGTGACAAAAATACACTAAGCAATAAATAGTGCGGGTATTTAGGCGCTCTTTTCTGAGCCCGCCAGTTGTCTTTTCTTGTTGGCCCGTTGCTCTATGAAGAAGGCAAAGCCCAGTGAACCTAGCACAATAAGAAGATTCCAATACCAGGCCAACGGGGAACGCCCAACCTCTACATAGTCTACGTTTTCTGGTAAACTATATTTATTGGTGGCCAATAGATGAGCCTTATTCTTTTGCTTGCGGATTTTCCGAATGATACCTTGCAGGTCCACCTCTGTTCGTGGAGCACAGGTGTTTTCTTCGTCACAGTTCAAGGAGAAATCCTTGGTCCAGCAAATAATTCGGGGTTCTACTACCTCGCCCGCTTCGGCCGCTTTGAGTTGGTCCTCGGATAGTAGTGGGAAAATCAGAATGGCTTTTTCCGCTGAAGTACGTGGCGGAACCACAATGTAATCACCGCTCTGCCAGGCTCCTTCAATGCGCACATAATCAGAGTCACCGATTCCGGTTTCCAGTACTTCAGACATGCTGAACGTACGCAGTTTGTGTGTGCCAAAGAACTGAGAGATCAAGCTGTTACAGCCATTGATCAGGAATACGACACAGAAGAGAATAGCAATAATTCGAACCCACATAATTAAAAGATTGAGCTAAAAATGAGCTTTCACCCTCCTTCCACAACGTCTTTAAACGCTTAAGCTGCGCGAAAGTACAAAGTGGTTAGGTCTCACCCTAATGCAAAAGTAGATATGCTACGATTCGTTACTGCCGACTGCAGTTGTACAAGAATAGATATTTGCCGATTTATACCGTAATATCCTCGTCATTGATAACCTTTTGGTTAAAACAGCGGACAATCCGCGCGGGAAAATTCTCCAGTATGCGATAATCATGGGTCGCGAAGAGAACTGCCGTATTGCTATCGCGGCTTAGCCGGCGTAGCAGTAGTAGAATTTCGTCACTGGTCTCGGGATCAAGATTACCGGTTGGTTCGTCGGCGAGGATCAACACGGGATCATTCAACAGTGCTCTAGCAATAGCCACGCGCTGTTGTTCCCCTCCTGACAAAGCAAACGGTTTCTTATCTCCCTTATCCGGCAAATTGACCAAATCTAACACTTCCTTGATCCGTGCCGCTCTCTCTGCGGCCTTCCCCCAACCCGTAGCACGCAACACGAAGTCTAGATTATCCGCTACGCTACGATCCGTTAGCAGGCTAAAATCCTGGAAAACAATCCCAAGTTTTTTCCGCAGCCCTGGAATACGCTGACGGTTCATACTTGACAGATCACATCCGGCGACACGAGCAGCGCCACTATCCGCGGGTAAGGCGGCGTAGAGCGTCTTCAGTAGACTCGACTTTCCACTTCCTGTTTTACCAATTAAGTACACAAATTCTCCTGGTGAGATGCGCAAATGCACTTGCTCAAGAATTAAAGCACCGCCTTGGTAAATATCTACTTCTCGCAGATCAACAACCAGTTGATGGTCAGCCATGGATTGGATTGAATTTGCCTACAATGGTATAAAAAATTAAGCAAACGCCGCGAAATCAATAATCAAAATACACCATTAACGTAGCAATCCCGGGAAATGACTTTCATCGTAACCCGGGATTGTAGTAGTTGAGCTCAAGTCTAGGGCCAGCGGCTCAATTTATGCTTCTACCGACTGCTTCACTGGTACTACCCAATTATGGGTATCAGCAATACGACCGGAACGAAGACCGTCAATATAATCTTTCAGCATGCTGCCAATCTTACGATCTTCCACTGGTGGTAATTTCATGTGCAAATCACCATAGGCAATCTCCGCAACGTGAGATACTACCGCCGCCGTACCAGCACCGAAGGCCTCTTGTAAAGTACCCGCTTTGTAGGCAGCTACAATCTCGTCGATAGATAGCTTACGTGTTTCTGTGGGGATATTCTTCTCGGCGAGAATCTTGAGGAAGCTATCGCGAGTAATTCCACGTAAAATAGCTCCATCCGTATCTGGCGTTACTACTTTTCCATCAATTACGAAGAAAATATTCATTGTACCTACTTCCTGGATGTCCTTCATCTCTGGGCCACCCATCCATACTACTTGGTCATAACCTTGCTTTTGGGCCAAGTGAGCAGGTAGCAAACTACCGGCATAATTGCCCGCAGCCTTAGCCTCACCGGTGCCGCCAGGAACTGCACGTACATACTGCTGCTCTACTTTTAGACGAACTGGTTTAGCATAATAAGGACCAACAGGACCAGTGAAAATGACAAACTTATACGTTTCGGAAGGCTTTACACCAATAAATTCATCGGTAGCAAACATGTACGGGCGAACGTATAGTGCGCTACCTTCTTGTGGTGGAATCCAGGCAGCATCAATATCAATCAGGGCATGTAGGGCTTCAACAAAAACATCCTCTGGAAAGTCCGGCATCATCATGCGCTCAGCAGAGCGGTTAATTCGCTGAGCGTGCATTTCCGGACGGAACAACCAAGGGTCACCATCTTTGCTTTTTGATGCTTTCATCCCTTCGAAAATAGCCTGACCATAGTGCAGCGCCATCGATGCTGGGTGCATGGTGAAGTGTCCAAAAGGAACGATTCGATAATCCTGCCACTGCCCGTCGCGGTAGTCCGCCACAAACATGTGATCAGAAAAGACACGACCAAAAGGAATGTTGTCAAAATCTACCTCAGCTACCTTGCTTTGCTGTACCTTAGTGACTTGGATATTGTGCTTCATTTATAATTTGGTTTTGTACAATATTACAGAAAAATTTTACATTGGTCAATTAAAATCAACCTCAACGGAATCATATTTTGACAAAAAACAAAAAAGTAAAATAAAGTTTTGAACAGCAGTTTCTTGGACTTTCAGATGTTTGCCTATCCAAAAGGGCAAAACTCCTCAATCAGCTGGCAAGGAGAGGGAAAGGCCGGTGTATTGGTTCTGCACAATTCTGGCGCGGCACTCCCTGAAATTGAAGAAAGCTTCTTGGGCAATATTCTGAAGGCGGTCAAGTTAGATCCCTTGAACGAACAAGTATACTTGAGTCAGTGTAATGCACAGCACCCGCTGGCCCTTGCTCTAGTCGCTCCTAAATACAACGTTCAACACGTTCTTCTGTTTGGGGTAGAACCCGCTTGGGCCGGTATTCGCGCACAACTCCCCTACTATCAGTTTACCAAATTAGGAGGTTTTTATTTGCTCCGAGCCCACTCCGTCACGCAGATACGGGAAGAACGTCAGGCCAATAAAAACGAAAATGCCGGTGCACTTTGGAATGCACTCAAGGCCAAATTTCTATGAAAAGGATGAGAAGAATTGTCTTTGCTACGAATAATGCTAACAAAATCAGAGAAGTACAAGCACTCTTGGGTAAGCAATACCAGTTCCTTAGCCTGGCCGAAATTGGCTGCGAAGAAGAAATTCCAGAGACCACCGGGACTATTCCGGGTAATGCCTTACAAAAAGCTAGTCACGTCAACACCCATTACGGAGAAGACTGTTTCTCGGAGGATACCGGTTTAGAAATAGATGCGCTGGGGGGAGCACCTGGAGTTGATACCGCTTATTACGCCGGGCCACAACGGAGTGCCACTGCCAATATGGCCAAGGTACTCAGTGAGCTAGCGGAACAAACCAATCGCGGAGCACAATTTCGTACCGTAATTGCCCTCATCCTAGACGGTAAAGAACACCTGTTTGAAGGAATAGTTAGAGGCAAGATAGCACTAGCCCCGAAAGGTGAAGGTGGTTTTGGGTACGATCCCATTTTTATACCAGATGGCTATGACACGAGTTTCGCCGAAATGTCCCCTCGGGATAAGAATGCGATTAGCCATCGCGGTCGCGCAGTAGCAAAACTGCAAGCGTTCCTGCAACAACTAGCGGACGCATGAAGCGAAACCAGCGTTGGATCATATTATTTGCAATCGCAGTCCTGCTCTATGGAATAGTGCAGTATTGGAACCAGCAACGCTCCAGCACTTTTCGAGCGGTGCTTCTGGATTTCCTGCCACGCGATGTAGAACGGATCGATATTGCTAAAGCTCAGCAGGATGGTTTTAGCATCATGCGTCAAGGTCAACGCTGGCTCATCACCGGCCCACAAATTAGTGAAGAAGCCCGTCCGGATGCTGTTATTCAACTTCTAAAGCGCCTACAAGCAATTCGCACCGAGGCTATCATTGCCCAGTCTAAGAAAGAATGGGAGACCTACGGGGTCAACGAAGACCAGGGAGTCCTGGTTTGTCTATCCTACATCGACGGAGAAAAGGACTGTGTCCGAATTGGTCGCTACGCCTACGCAAGTGAAGAAGAGCGGCTAGAATTGTATACCCGACTAGAAACCCAGGAAGAAGTCTACATTATTGACGGCCTTCCGCTAAGCTTTATCGATGGTGAAGCTGTTTTCTTTCGCAACCGCCAACTGCTAGCCCTAAACCAACCCCTTACCCAGCTTACCTTCCAGACGACAGAGCAGGAAATACTGGCCCGGAGCACCAGCGATTCCAGTTGGTTAGTCAACGAAGTAGAGCTAATGGAGGCCGCGTACTGGACTTCCTACACCGAGCAATTGCAAAACCTACAAGGGCAATTACTCGTTGATGATATTGATGAACTATCACTGGATTCTATGTTGGTTTGGCAGCTCAAAATGTACACCACGCAAGACTCTTTTATGGTCAAGTGTTATGCAGATAGTACCAAGCAACCGCCTTTCATATTGCATTCCACACAATTTGCCAAAACCTGGGTGAGCAGTGACTCTGCCGGATTGGTTGATCGCTTGATAGCTCCCTGGCAAAAATGGTTAGAAAATGAATAGTGAAATTCTCTTCGAATATAGCCCCGAAAGCACCGACCGCTTATTTCTCTGGTTGGGCATTCTTATAGCATTAGGGGCCTTTGCCTTAACCTACTTCTTCCTGAGCAAGAAACGTACAGGTAGGGCCCACACCCAAGATGTGCTGGTTGCCATGCTTTTTTTCTTCTTGGGACTGCTCGCCACCGGCACCGCTTTCTTCAGCGGTTGGAGTTTGCTCCGGCAAGGAAAAGTCGTTCTACAGGCAGAACAGCTACAGATAGGAAATAATACGATTCTGTATTCGGATATCAATAAGATCTACTACAAACGAGACAAGCAAGCTTCCGTCTTCCAAGCTGTGGAAGGCACGACTACTATCAACTTTTTGGTGGTTGAAGCAAAGGGAGGTCGCACCTACCCCTTATCCGAGCAGCAGTATCCGATTGGGGAAATTCGTAGTCGCCTGGAAGAGATCTTTACCGCACAAAAGGAAGAATAAGCATGAATCCGCTTCAACGCATATTACAGTCCAAATGGCTAGAACGCAGCAAGCGTCAACTAGGAAAATTGACGGGCCTACACATCAAGTTAAAGCGGTTTACTGCTTCGGCCAGTGAGCCCCTACGTACGGCCATGCTACTCAAAAACGCTAAGGTGGACTTAGTGATCGACATCGGTGCCAATACTGGTCAATTTGCCGAGTCTCTCTACGATTTTGGCTACGCCGGACAGGTGCTTTCCTTTGAGCCCGTACCGGAAGCACACCAAGAAATTAGCAAGCGATCTCAGCCTTACGCCCAATGGACTATCGCTGAGCGGATGGCTATTGGCGAAACGGACGGTGAGATTGAATTCCATATTACGGACGACACCCAGTTCAGTTCCGTGCTACCGATTGAAGATAGTTTCGCAGCCCATAATACCAAGTCGAGCATTGTCAAAAAAGAGATGTTGCCAATTAGCCGCCTAGATACCATCCTCAGTAAGTATGTACCAGACTGGGAGCAACGGACGATTTTGTTGAAGATTGATACCCAAGGCTACGAGCAACAAGTCCTCAACGGTGCACAAGCGGTTTTGGCGAAGGCGAAAGGGCTAAAGATCGAAATCCCAGTCTATAAAATCTATCAGGAAGCCCAGCTTGATTTTTATGGTACTTTAGACCTGGTACGCAAAGAAGGATTCCAGCCCTTTAGTTTTCACATCGAGGGGGTTGATTTACCTACCGGACGCGTAAACACGATGGATGGGTTGTTCTTTAGGAATTAGAGTTAAAGTGAAAGTAACAGTAAAAATGAAAGTGGTAGTTAGCGTCCTTGAACTCCCATTTTCACCTTAACTTTAATTGTCGTTTTCACTTTTTTTCCCTTTCACCACGATTGGCTTGAGAAACATCCACGACATACTAGCTGAGTACTGGGGTTACGAAAAGTTCCGCCCCTTGCAGGAAGAGATTATCCAGTCCGTACTTTCTGGACAGGACACGCTTGCCTTATTGCCCACGGGCGGTGGCAAGTCAATTTGTTTCCAGGTTCCCACCTTAGCGCTCGAAGGCCTTTGTCTGGTTATTTCGCCGCTGATAGCGCTAATGAAAGACCAAGTACAACAATTGCAGCAACGTGGCATTCGAGCCGCCGCCATCTATTCTGGTATCTCCTATCAAGACATTGACCGCATTCTGGACAATGCAGTATTTGGGCACTTGCAGTTCTTATACTTATCGCCGGAAAGGCTCAAAACAGAACTCCTTCAAGAGCGCCTGGCCAAGATGCCGCTCAAACTGATTGCCGTAGATGAAGCCCACTGTATCAGTCAATGGGGCTATGATTTTCGGCCAGCTTATTTACAGATTGCGGACATTCGTCAGCTCGTTCCGCAAGTACCTTTAATTGCCCTAACTGCTACCGCAACACCGGAGGTGGCATTGGACATACAAGCCAAGCTTCAATTTGGATCTACCGGTACAGCTTTCAATAAGAGCTTTATACGCTCCAACCTAGCCTACGTGGTGCGCAAAGCCGAAGGCAAATTAGCACAGTTGCAGCGTATTCTGGATCGTATTCCTGGTAGTGCAGTCGTCTACGTACGCAACCGGAGGAGGACCAAGGAGATTGCTATTGAGTTGGTGCGACGCAATATCAGAGCCAGCTTCTACCACGCGGGCTTGAATATGGAAGATCGCGAGGCCCGGCAAGAAGCCTGGATCAACGGCAAAATTCGGGTCATGGTAGCTACCAATGCCTTTGGTATGGGTATTGACAAGGCCAACGTACGCTCCGTCATACACCTGGAGTTACCGGATAGTTTGGAGGCCTATTTTCAAGAGGCGGGGCGCGCAGGAAGAGACGGAGAGAAAGCCTACGCCGTACTCTTGTATACGCCCACCGATAAGGACCGGCTACAAAAGCAATTAGAGCGCTCTTTCCCCGAAATGGATACCATTCGGCAAGTCTACCGGGCACTGGGTAGCTACTTACAGTTGGCCACCGGTGCGGGAGAAGGGCAAAGCTTCGATTTTGATCTACCTAAATTTGCCGAAACCTATCAGCTGGATGGAGGAACCGTCTACTATTGCCTCAAGGTACTTGAACAAGAGGGTTGGCTGGCGGTAAGTGAGGCGGTCTACATACCCGCAAGTTTACAGATCATCGTAAATAAGGATGTGCTCTACGACTACCAGCTCAAGAACCCCAAGCAGGATCAAATCTTGAAAATTGTCTTACGCTCTTACCAGGGAGCTTTCAATTATCCGGTGAAACTGAAGGAAAAACAATTGGCAAAATTCCTTAAAATTTCGACTTCGGAATTGCGCAAGGGCTTGCTGAGCATGCATCAGTCGGGTATCATACGCTACCGGGCGGCTAAAGATCACCCCCAGATCATCCTGCTACGGGAACGGGTGCCGGCAGAAAATCTAAGTATCAACTTTACCGCTTATCGCGAACGTAAAGAACGGCAAAGCAATCGACTGCAAGCTGCCATCAGCTACGCTGAAACGGACATCTGTCGCAGCCAACAGCTAGTGCGGTATTTTGGAGAAAAGGGTGCCGCGCGCTGTGGGGTGTGTGATGTTTGTCTTACACAGCGTAAGCAACCGTATGATACGCATACACACCAGCAATTGAGCGCAAAGATCCAGGAGTTATTGGAGGAATCGCCGCTTTCAATACAGGAGATTGTCGGCCGTTTCCAGAATTTTGAGGAAGCGCAGATTCTACAGTGCTTGAGCTTCTTAATGGATGAAGGCTTTGTGGAACAGGCTGAAGCAGGAATACTACATTGGCGTCAAGCCAAATAGCAATTGAGCCTTCCTCAATAAGCGGACCTTTCCTGACAATTATAACTTGGCAGCATCGTCAAATTGTGCCTTTTCTTCCTTTGACAATAGGCGATAAATCGTAAACCTGGAAGCCATGGTATTCAGGAGACGCTTGAAGCCGTCCATATCAAACAGTTTACTATCGGCCATGGCCTTTACGGTGAGCCATATTCCAATTGGAGCAAGGACAAGGCACGGCAACCAGGCTGCTAAAGCAGCCGGCACCAGAAAGGTTTCAGCGATCTTGCGGCAGAAGATGGTCAAGACGATGAACACAATAAAGGCTACTACGCTCACCAGAAGTGGATAACCAAAGCCGCCTTTACGCACGATCGCCCCAAGCGGAGCTCCAACAAAAACGAAGATAATGCACACCATTGCCATGCTATACTTCGTATGCATTTCGTAAATGTGTTTCACCTTATCTTCCATCGTACGATTCAGCGATATTTCCGCTTGCCCAGCCTGATTGACAATGGCCCGGGCACTGGCTTTGGCCTTCGAGATGAAGCGGCGACGTTCCGCAGGCGTCAGTACTTCCAACCATTCCGTAATACTCTGCATGGTATCAGAATAGCGTTCAATGGGTACTAACGGCAGTTTCTTAGTGCTATCACGTTGTGCCTGGCGCCGAGCCTCCGTGGCCAAATTACGTTGCCGCTGAGTAGATGCTACCCGGCGGGATCGTTTCATCACTGCATCCAAAGAGTCACTGTAGACTGCTTTAGGGGTCGGGAGCTGGGCCTGCGAGTGTACTGGTGCTTGAGCCTGAATCTGCTTCTCTTTGAGGGTTAATTCTTGTTTTATGCTGTCCCTAGATTGTTGGACAGAATCTTGTCGGATGGAATCTCTCAGCGTTTCCTGCGCATTTTGACTCGAGTCCTGCTGGGCATTGAGCTCTTTGGCCTCCTCCTCGGTTGCCGCTAGGCGATCAACGACACCATCGGGATACAAACTATCCACTGGGATAACGGAGAAAAAAGCCCCTACTTGTTTAGCCAGATTGAGTCTACGCTGATCAATCCGGGTTTGGATCGTATCAATTTGGTTCGCCAGCTGGCTAATACTCATCATGGAACGGTTCTGGCTGAAGAGCTCCGGATTGGTGACATCCAGATTGAATTCACTTAAGTCAAAAACTTTATTCCACGACTTGAAGGAGGTACGGATAAAGGGTGAACCGGCTGCAGTAGAACGCCCTGCCGGCGCTGATTCTATGTATTGATGCCCATCATACAGCTGCATGATGAAATAGTTACCATCGGGAGTGGCGTACATTTCACCTGACTCAGCCACCACTTGTGTAAGACGCCCCGTATTGGCGTTACTATGATCGTACATCAGAATATCCTGAATGCCCCGGCCATCCGAATCTTTATCGCCAATGCGAATAGCGTAATTGCCGAAGTCATCATTGAAAATACCGGACTCTAAACTCAGGGCAGGTTTCTTTTCCCGGATATCGTACATCCGGCTACCAAACTGCAAGTTGGCGACCGGAATGATGTAGTCATTACACAGATAAGACACGAACATGGCCACGCTCCCAAATATGATGATCGGCCGCATGGTACGAATCAATGAAATCCCTGCTGATTTGAGGCTCGACAACTCATACCGTTCGGCTAAGCCACCCATGACCATAACACCAGAAATTAGGATAGCTAATGGTAGGGCCATCGGTACCAAACCTACGCACTTGTAAGCCAATAGTTCGATGATCACAAATATCCCTAATCCCTTTCCAGCAATATCATCGATATAGACCCAGAGTATCTGCATCAACAGCACAAAGGTGGCAATACCGAATGTTACCAGAAACGGTGGAATAAAGCTAACCAGTAAGAGCCGATCAATTTTCTTCAAGTCATATTAAGCTTGGGCACGCAAAGGTAACGCACAAAAGGCCGTTTGAGATGCCTCGACAAAGATTTTTAAACCCCTAGAAGTAAGAAAAATGGGCTTTGTCGAAAAAAAATTACAAGAATCTGTAACTCACCTCACCTTCGCCTCGTCTGCCTCATGAAGACGATAATCAGAACACCCACTGTTGCGGCCGCGCCGCTGACAGATTGAAAAGCGGAAATGAACTGGATGGAGTTCCAAGAACAAATCTGGCCAATCAAAGACCGACTGTTTCGCCTAGCTTACCGCTTGGTGAACGATCGCGCTGAAGCGGAGGACGTGGTGCAGGAGGTCATGATCAAACTGTGGAAGCAGGGACAAGGATTGCTCAGCATCAATAATCTGGAAGCGTGGTGCCTCAAACTAACGAAAAACCAAGCACTAGATAAGCTAAAAGGTGGCTACCGCAAACGCAAAGCCCCTCTAGAGCATATGGGCGAGCCCAGTACTGCTGCCAATACAAGCCCTGATCGCAAAGCTGAGCAACAGGATCTATACGACCAGGTACAACGACTCATGCAGAGCTTACCGCCAGACTATCAATCCGTGGTGCAGCTGCGCGATATTGAAGGTATGAGCTACCAGGAAATCGCTGACGCCCTGGATATGACCCTAGCCCAAGTAAAAACAAATTTATTCCGCGCTCGAAAGAAGCTGCGCGAAGCACTCGAAAAAAGAAATGCTTATGGACTATAATACCATCAAGGCACTGCTGAATAAATACTTCGAAGGTGAAAGTAGTCTGGCCGAAGAGCAACAGCTCCGCGAGTATTTCCAAGGGGAGCACATTGCCGAAGACTTGCGCCAGTACCAGCCCTTGTTTGGCTACTTTCAAAAAGCGAAGCAGCAAGTAACCAGTGAAGCCTTCGACCAGCGAATGTCGCGACCAATCAGTAGGCCCAAAAGGAGTTTACGCCTCGTTTATCGCTGGGCAGCTGCAGCAGCGGTTGTGCTGATGCTAGGTGCAGGCTGGTTCTTTAATCAACAAGTAGAAGATCCTGGCCCTACTGCATCGGCAATCGACTGGTCAAAATACGAACCAGCGACCGAAGAAGAAGCTATTGAACTCGCTCGAGGAGCATTTATAAAAACTTCCAACGCGATGTACAAAGGCCTAAACACCGCCGCCCAGGAGGTGGAAAATGTCAAGAAAATTATGGATTGGGAATAGCGGTCCCAATCAAAACACAAATACATCAAGACAAAATACTGAGTTATGAAACGACTAATGTGGAGCAGCTTACTACTGCTGTTCACCTGGGGTCTGAGTGCCCAGGCTAACGCTATCGACAGTTACTTTCAAGAGTATGTAGAAGACGAACAGTTTACCGTCGTCTACATCAGCCCCCGGGTTTTCCGATTTGTGGATGACCTCACCAGTAAGGATGGCATCGAAATGGATGATGAGGAAGCACAAGCTTTTATCGATGTCGCGTCTGACATGCGTGGTCTACGCATCCTGAGTACGGATGTCACCCCTACTAAGTACTACGAAGAGGCTATCTCTAAAATTGACACCAAGCTGTACGAAACGCTGATCACAATCCGTGACCGTGATGGTAGCCGCACTGAGCTTTTGCTCCGAGAAAATACCGATGGTAAACTAGAAGAATTACTTTTTCTCTCCCACGGAGATGAGGAATTCACCCTGATGAGCTTCGTTGGAGATCTGGACTTGAATAAGGTCATGAAGCTAGCCGACGAGATGGAGGACGATAATAAGGAAGAATAATACTCCCGACGAAATCACCCGACATACTAAAACTTAAATCGAAACGAAATGAGACATTTCCTGTTGTGTGCCCTCTTTTTGAGTACGACTGTTGCCCTGACGGCCCAGTCTAGAATCATCGATAATTTCATTGAAAAGTATCGTGGCGTTGAATCTGTAACGCACGTTAATCTGAGTGGAAATCTATTAAATTTCATCATTGAAGAAAGCGACGAGGACGGTGAGCACAATTTTATGTCACGATTGGATGCCTTGCGAGTTATTTCCTTCGAGGATGCTTCTGCCGTAAATGCGGACGACGTAAGTGCCCTGAAACAAGGAATTCAAGCCAACGATTACGAAGAACTTGTCCGTGTACGAGACGGAAAGGAGTTGGTGCAAATCTACCTTTCGGAAAATAAGGACAAGGTCATTGAGGAGCTGATTATCCTAGTGCAAGAACCAGAAGAATTCACCTTGGTAAGTCTAACCGGAGCACTTCGCTACGAAGACCTCCAAAAACTCGAGCTTGATGATGATGCCGATGAAGCTTTAGAGAATTTACCAGATCGTGGGCAGCCCCGGCCGTAGAATTGAACAAGTTAAAGCAATGATACATTTTGGGCATTTACTGTAAACGCCCCCTCATTTAGCTCCCTTGTGCCTACTGTGCGCAAGGGAGCTTCCTTTTATACCTAATCATTGGGTACTGCCTCTACCTAACGACAAGCTAAAAACTAAGTAAAAAACACCTCCTTATTTGTAATTAGTCTAAATAGAAATAAATAGCCCGTAGCTTTGTCTAAACAATACACTTACGATGAAGCAAGTATACCTGACTTTCTTTTTTGGCATGATGGTTTCATCTCTGTTGGTAGCTCAATCTACTACAGAAATCATCAGTGTTGGCCAGTCTTATGACAACCCATTTTTCTACAACATGAACTCCGGCGAAGCCACAGTTATCACGCACGAGGCTTGGGACATTGCATTTAGCGTCGCACCGGGAGGAGGCAGTATTTTCACTAATGAAGGCTCAAAGCTGGGAGGATTTGGACAACCACCCGTTCCTCGCCTTTCATCCTGGTTTAATGCAGCAGATGACTTTGACACTGCAGACACCACTGGGATGTTGGAAATCTACAACCCAGAGATTAGTTGGGCAGAAGGTGCCTTTAACAGTATCGCCAATCCCGCTGATCCCTTTGATTTGGGTTGGGGCACCTACAATCCAG
Source organism: Bacteroidota bacterium (assembly GCA_038528965.1). GTDB lineage: Bacteria > Bacteroidota > Bacteroidia > Chitinophagales > Saprospiraceae > Lewinella. The sequence goes on from JBCBEC010000020.1 coordinate 37,118, forward strand.
GTAGTAATACCGTTACGGGTGACTTCGTATTTTTCATCCAGTTGCGCAGTGGTACATGGCGGAAAGTGCAGTTCCAAAGCTTGATTGGTGGCGTTTATTCTTTCCGTCATGCTAATTTGGATGGCTCTGATCTCCAGGAGGTTACTATCGACAAAGCAGATTATTCCGGAAAAACACTGGCGTACTACTCCTTAGAAAATAACGAAGCCTCAGATTTGGAGCCCGAAAACTGGGACCTTTTCTTCACACGCTACTGGGAGTTGCTACCAGATGATATTCAATACCAAGTAACCGGCATACTACCTAACCAAGGCGTTGAAACGGTTCAAGTGGATGGCGTTAACCCGATGACCGCGACCGTCCAGGATTACTTGAACCAGTTCCAGGACACAGTAGTGACGATTGGATCAGACTGGAAACGCTTTGACTTTAGTAGCGGCTGGATTATCGAATCTGATCGCGTATACTTTTTGAAAACAGCTGCGGATAGCCTCTGGAAAATTGAGTTTTTGGACTTTGCCGGATCAGGCAGTGGCGATATTACGTGGACCAAAACGTATGAAGGCCAGATAGTCAGTACCGAAGAAATTGTGGCCCAGTCTAGTGAGCTACAGCTCTTCCCTAATCCAGTACGAACTAACCGCCCATTAAGCATTCAGTGGCCACTAAATGATATACCAGCCACCACCACTCAACTTCGCATAGTGAACTCACTTGGTCAAGTACTGCACCAAGAATGGATCAATGTACAAAGTGGTCTTAACCAATTCGAACTACCCACCCACTTTCCTGCTGGACAGTACTGGCTGGAAATGAATCTCGGCGATCGTTCGATAACGAAGTCCTTTGTCATTGCTCAATAAGTAAAACGGAACAAAACTTATGCCGGTATCAGTTCATAAGAACCTATATCAACTATTCCTGCTAATAACTGTAGCAATGCTGCTCAACGGAGTCAGCGGTTGCTCTACAGACGGTGCTTTAAAGTCGTCCCCCGCCCCTGTTGGTGCGGGGACTCCTTTAAAAATCGTATCCCTTAGCGGGGTAATTACAGAAGTATTATTTGACTTAGGCCAGGGTAAAAATATCGTGGGTATTGACGTAACCAGTACGTATCCCACCGATGGCGTAGCTGACAAAGCTCAACTAGGGCACACCAGTAAGCTGAATACAGAAGCTATTCTAGCCTTGGAGCCTAATATCATATTCTGCCTGGAGTCCGATGCAACCAAGCCGGTACTACAGCAACTGGCTACTAGTGGTATAGCGGTTGTCTCGCTACAGGTCAGCAACCATTTAAACAACAGCCTTAGCCTTAGCCAGCAATTAACGGAGCATTTAGACCTTAACAATGAGTTACAAGAAGCGCTCGGTGCACAGATAGAAAAAGATAGCCTTGCACTAGCAACCTTTCTGGACTCCCAAACCGAAAAACCAAGGGTTATTTTCATTTATGCTCGCGGGACTAGCAGGCTATTCGTCAGTGGTGCCGATACACCTGTGGCCGCTATGATTGAACTGGCCGGCGGACAAAACGCTATTACTGACTTTTCCGATTACAAAGAATTGACCTCAGAGTCCCTGATTGCGGCCAACCCTGAGGTAATTCTGATGTTCAGCTCCGGCCTCGCCAGTCTAGATGGAGTGGATGGACTGCAACAAATCCCGGGCATGGACCAAACAGCAGCTTATCAAAATAAGCGGGTCATTGCTATGGACGGCCATTACCTAAGTTCGTTCGGGCCACGCTGCGGAGCTGCCGCACTTGAACTTGCCCAGGGCATTCACCAAAACTTAGACTGATGCGCCTGGATCCTAATCCCAAAATAACCATTGGCCTTTGTGTAGGTCTTCTGACGGTGGTGCTGGGTAGCCTCCTTATCGGTGCCTACCCCATGACTTTGGCAGAATTGGGTAAGGTGTTTTCGGGTGCGTTCACCACAGGACCTAAAGACACCTCCCATTTTCTCATATTTAATATTCGTTTACCACGAATCTTACTGGGCTCGATAACCGGAGCTGGTTTGGCAATAACCGGAGCGGCGATTCAAGGCCTCTTCCGTAATCCATTAGCAGACCCCACCCTCATCGGTGTGTCTAGTGGAGCGGTTTTGTTCGCGGTAGTAGCAATCGTATTTCTCACCACGGCCTTGGCTCCAATTGCGCAGTGGTTGCAGCAGGCCACTACTACCTTGGCTGCGTTCATCGGTAGTATCCTCACTACTTACCTGGTGTACGCCTTAGCTAAAACCAAGCAAACGGTTTCTGTAATGACCATGCTGCTGGCTGGTATCGCCATTTCTGCTTTGGCGAGTGCAGTAGTGGGTTTTATGATCTTCTTATCCAGCGAGGAACAACTACGGACCATCACATTCTGGACGTTGGGTAGCCTCAGTGGTGCAACTTGGCTCTCCTTGGCCATTACAATGCCCTTGATTCTGGTGGGCATCATCCTGCTTACCCGCCAGGCCAGAGAACTCAACGCACTACTGCTTGGGGAAAAAGAAGCCGCCTACCTGGGTGTACCGGTGGAAAAAGTTAAAACACGCATCATCATTCTTTCCGCACTGATTGTTGGTGTTTGTATTTCCCAAACGGGAATCATCGGTTTTGTAGGGCTAGTCATACCCCACTTTCTAAGGTTATTATTCGGTAGTAACTATCGAGCGTTATTGCCACTATCGGCCCTCACCGGAGCTATCTTCCTGGTGAGTACAGATACCCTGGCTCGGACCATCGTGGCACCAGCAGAGTTGCCGATCGGCATTATTACGGCAATTATCGGGGCACCATTCTTCCTTTGGTTGATTTATCGCACTCAAAAAACGCGCTTGGCCATATGATTCAGCTCAAGCATATTCATATCCAACGCGGTAATAAAGTCATTTTGGAAGATGTCTCCGCAGAAATTCGGCCCAATGCCTTGACGGTGCTTCTTGGCCCGAATGGAGCGGGCAAGAGTACCTTGTTAGAAACGCTGAGTGGTCGCATCGCCCCGGATCAAGGTGAGGTGCTCTGGGAGAATCTACCTACTGGGAGACGGTCAGAAATCGAACTGGCCCAACGCCGCACAGTGATGTCGCAGCGGGTCAATCTCAGCTTCCCCATTGGTGTCGCTGAACTGGTGGAGATGGGTTGCTATGCCGCTTTTGAAGAAACTTCACCAGCCGAGCGGGCTTCTATTATCCAGCATGCTTTGGGTAAAGTGGGTCTCTCTAATTTCGCCAATCGCGACTACACTACACTCTCCGGTGGCGAGCAGCAACGGGTTCTAATGGCCAAATGTATTGCGCAACTCGAATGCCACTATTGGCGCCCACACACGCAATATCTATTCCTAGACGAAGCCACTGCCGGTCTAGATATCCGGCAAAAACATCATCTCCTGCAAGTTGTAAAGGGGATCATTAAACGGCGTGGCATCGGGGTATTGGCCATTGTACATGACTTAAGCCTAGCCGCTCAATATGCTGATCGAATCATCTTACTACGTGATGGTAAACTCGTGAAAGAAGGACAAAAATCAGAAACATTAACTGCTCCATTGCTTAGTCATACCTTTTCATTGCCCGCTGAACAATTTCAATTACTTCAGCAGCCTCCAGCGCTCCAAACTTTACCAAAATAAAATAGCCTCATGGATCATTTAAATATTTCAGAAGGACATGATCAAATCAACGTACTGGTACTCGAAAAGACCGGCTACGTGGTATCGTGCAGGGATTGTCACAATCTCCAGGTTGGCTTTGGTAACTTCACTTCAGATCAGTCTCCGAATGAATTCTATCGTTTCGCGGAAATCATCGCCAATTTGGTGAAGAAACACCGTCACGACGAAGAATCTGCCCACGCTAAAAGCATCTTTTTGCCAACACCATACCCGGGCTTCAGCTTGCTTTTTACTAGAGCAGAATTGAGTCAACTCAATGATATCCTACAAACAGCCTTACTCATCATACAAGCCGAAAATCTCGCTAATCTATCTTAACCTGAAAGCATATGGATAAAGTACAAAGTCTACGGCAGCAAGCTATAGCAATCAAGACTCAGGAACCACGTCTTCGTAATCGAAATCTCGCGGCAAAAATGGGCATCAGCGAAGCGGAGTTACTCACGCTCTCCTTATCCAATAAAACCATCCGCCTCCGTCCTGCTTTCAAAGAGCTCCTCTTAGATCTAAAAGAGCTGGGATATGTGATGGCCCTCACACGCAATGAGGCTTGTGTGCACGAGCGCAAAGGCGTTTATGACAATATCACCTTTTACGAAGGTCATGCCAACATGGGAGTTGCCGTAAATCCGGATATCGATCTACGGTTCTTCATGAGCCAATGGGTATACGGCCTGGCAGTTACCATGGACCGCGGAAAAATGGGGACCCTGTACTCCTTCCAATTCTTCAATGCGCAGGGAGAAGCGGTTCACAAAGTATTTTCTACCCCAAAGTCTAATATCAAGGCTTATCATCAATTGGTAGAAAAGTATCGGGCAGAAGAGCAAGAGGCGCTATTGGATTTACCTCGGGTAACACCACCCCCTGTAGAAGAAGTTGCGGATGATAAAATTGATGTAGCAGGATTTCAACAGGCTTGGCTTGATTTACAAGACACACACGATTTCTTCGGTATGCTGAGAAAGTATGGGGTAAGTCGGCCACAAGCCCTTCGCTTAGCTCCTAGTGGCCACGCAGAAGAAGTGCCGGTAGACAGTGTAAAAACGGTGCTGCAGGAATGTGCGCAGCAAAAAGTACCCATCATGTGCTTTGTGCATAGCAAAGGCTGTATTCAGATCCACTCTGGTGAAGTCCGTAATCTCAAGCAGATGGACGCCTGGTACAATGTACTGGATCCACGCTTCAATTTGCACCTTGACATGGACCAGGTTGAAAAGTGCTGGATTGTACGCAAACCAACGGCCGATGGTATCGTGACAAGCTTGGAATTATTTGACCAACAAGGTAAACTCATCGTCTATTTCTTTGGCGCTCGTAAACCTGGAAAACCGGAGTTAGAGGGATGGCGCGCCGCTATTGATCACTTGAAATCAGCCATCGTCAGCAACTCTTGATAACCCCCATTTTGTAGTTCAAGAAAAGGGATTGATATGAATCGTGCAGTAAACTTTATTCTAGCAGGACTACTTTACACTTCTGTTTTATCGGCCCAAGTCGAAGCTGATACCATACCCTGGTCCATTGATTTGGATGATGTGGTAGTGACCGCCCAGTTTGCCCCTACATCCTCCAAGAATGCGATTCATCAGGTACAGGTGATCGAAGCGGAGGAAATTCAGCGGCAGGGCATGGTCAACCTCGGGGAGGTGTTATCACAACAATTGAACTTCCAAGTCAGCAAGGATCCGATTCTGGGCAATGGTGTACGGATCCAGGGAATCGGTGGGGAGAACGTACAAATCCTCATCGACGGTGTACCGGTGATTGGCCGGGTAGACGGCAACATTGACCTTTCGCAAATCCGCCTGACTGATCTGGAGCGAATTGAGATGATTGACGGTGCTTTATCTGCTCAGTACGGCAATAATGCTGCTGGTGGTGTAATCAATCTTATTACCAAAAAATCGCAACTAGAGCGCGTCAAAGTAGCCCTGAACAACCAGTATGAGAATATTGGCATCCAAAATCATGACGTACTACTATCAGCCAACCTGGGGCGCTTTTACTTAAGTGCTGGTGGTGGCTATTACGAAAGTGACTTTGGTCCAGTGGACAGTCTACGCATCTTCGAAGATGTTTTGCTGGCCGATAGCAGTACAGTTACTCAACGCAGAACGCCTTGGAACCCCAAAACCCAATTCAACTACAACTCTAAAGTTGTTTATCGCCCGCATGACTCCTTAACCATTCGCTATCAACAGCAGTATTTTGACGAATCGGTTTTCATTTATGGCCCGGTCAAACGTCCCACCTTTCGACCTTATGCTTTTGATCAGGAGTACGAAACGCGACGTTCTGACCATAGCGTGCAAGTAGAAGGCTGGCTAAGTCCTAAGTGGTACTTGAGTAGTCAAACGGCTTTTAATCGCTATGATCGTTTGCGCCACTATCGGGAACGTGATCTAGAGACCGATACTACCACAGCCATTGCACTAGAGCAAGACACGACGCAGTTTGATGCCTGGCTTCACCGGACCAGTATTAGCTCTGCCCTGAAAGGCAAGTTCAACTACCAGTTCGGCCTAGAGTATTTAAACGAAATAGGTGGAGGTAGGCGAATTGTTGATTCCAGTTCTACCGACCCCAACCAATCAAGAATCAACAATATTGCCGCTTGGGTAAGTTTACGCTACAAATTCAACTCGCATTTACAGCTACAAGGCAATTTACGCTATGGCCACAATAGTAAGTTTGATCACCCTCTATTACCAGCCGTAAACCTGAGTTGGACGCCAAGAAAGGAGTGGCAGATTAAAGCTAGCTACGCCTTAGGCTTCCGCGCGCCTACCCTAAAAGAATTGCATTTCCGCTTTATTGACATCAACCACTTCATCATAGGAAATCCTGATTTGAAAGCGGAATACAGCCAAAATGCCCGCTTAAATATCAACTATAGTCCAGAATTGTCTACCAGCTATAAAGTGGATTTTGGATTGAAGGTCTTCTACAACCAAATCCGCGACCGGATTACGCTAGCCGAATTTGCTCCACTGCAATTCAACTACCAGAACCTGGAACGCTTTGAGACCCATGGTTTCAATTTCACTGCCAAACTACGCCACAAGCGCTTACAGCTACGTACGGGTCTGTCCTACACCCGCCTACTCAACGATTGGACCAATGACGAATCTCTTGAAGATGTGCAGCAATTTATTCCGTTGACGGAAATCCAAACGCAACTGAGTTATCTAATACCAGAAGTGGAAATAGATGTAAGAGCAACACACCGCTACATTGCCCGACAGCAGCGTTTTTACATTGAAGATGAGAAGCTTATCCAGGGTTTTGTCGGGAATAATAATCAGGTCAATATCACCGCTAACCGTAGCTTCTGGAAAGACCGCATCACCCTCAGCTTGGGTGTAAAGAACTTACTGAACCAGTCAACCCAAGATTTAATTGGAGGTGCAAGCTCAGGCGGAGCCCATAGCTCGACTGGCAATTCTATACTGACTGGCTTTGAACGCAGCTGGTTTGCGCGCGTGCAATGGCAGTTTCAAAGTAACTAAATGCAATCAGTCAAGTTCTCGGAGAACTCTGGAAGTTCTCCGAGAACTACTCTTTCCTAACGTGAACCATGTTCACGCCCCTTATTCTCGCCGGCCTGGTATTGGCGGTTTAGCTCCTCCTGTGCTTTCAGCTCTTCTTCCGAAGCTTCTTCATCCAGCAAAGCATTGAGATCGGGCTGGCCAGCATCTACCCACGCAGTAAACCAGACACTACCAATCGACAAAATGGCATCGCGCATCCGGCGTTCTACCATGCCATCCATTGCTTCGTGATAAGCTTTCGCGTACTCTTCACATTGCGTGCGGATAGAGCGCCCTAAGCGTTCTTCAAAACAGTATTGCCGGTCGGCTGGAACGGTTTCACTCATGCGTTTTTCTATGAGTAAAACACTGTCTAACAATTGATGACTGTCCAGGACTACATCCCAGAAGTAAGTATTCTTATCCCGAACGTATTCGGCTTTCCCCACGAAATAATCATAAGAATCGTCCGCAAATAATTCCGGTAGGCGGCTTTCCCAAAAAGCATGAATTCCTACTTGATCGGTTAAAGCTCCATTATAGTTTTCGGTCGTGTGTAGTGGCACATGTCCATCTCCAACATAATGCCCCATTTCGGCACATAAACGTAAAATAGACCGGGCGTCCTTGCTACGAAAAGCACGAGTCAACCTCCGTTGCATCGCTTCTAAGTGGTACGGAACAATACCGTACTCCGAGAAGTGATCCTCCGCAAAAGCCGCCTTGACACTTCCTGGTCTCAAGCCCAGCAAAGCAGCCGTTTCTTCAGCGGGTAAAGGCCACTCATCTTCGTAATACTGTGGCAGGATATAGGTATCCCAAAACGCTTTGTAGTCCTGCAAGCTGATAAATAGCGGCAAGTCTGGATGGTTCACCTGTAAGAGGACCGTATCCGTACTACTGGAGCGAATAATTGAAGCTACTTTTACCGACATGGTATCCTCCCCAGCAGCTGGCACCAAGGTCAATTCACCGTAGCGTAGCAGCGCTTCTGTCCAATTACGGGGCACTTCCTCAAAGGGGTACTCACCCCAATGATCAATGTCTATGTAATGACGAACGGCTTCGTGCTTAGTGGCGTAGCGCCGTTTATCCGGATCCACAGCGTGGTCGGTGAGGTATTCAAGATTAGCGCGAAAAAATGGCATCATCTCTACCGGTAGCGTAAAAACCGCCATTCGATTAATTCGCCGGTGACCGAAAAAGCCCCACTCAGAAACCGTGTTCACTTGCTGAGCGACACTGAAAAACAGTCCTCCTATCAGAAGAAAAACAATACTGGAGATCAGGAACTTACGATTAATTTTGGGCCACACAGATTAACTTTTTAAGAATTTGTCTATTTTCGCTTTGCAACATGAGCAACACGCCTATTGGTCTATCCCAAGGGGTGTAAGGACTAACATCCCGATAACGTGCAATTCGTCTCCACCCAAAAGTACATCTTTTTGTTACTGTTGTTGGTTTACAGCAGCCTGAATTCGCCAATTCTCGCCCAAAACTTCACCACCGTAAGCGATAGCCTGATCAATCTCCTGACGCAACAAGAAGACCCCGCCGCGCGTATTGATCTATACAACGATATTGCTTATAGCTTTCGCCGGCACCAGCCCGACTCTTTACTGTTATATTCCACCATGGCCCTGGAAGCGGCGGAGCAACAACAGTACGAAAAGGGGCTAATGATTGCCCATAAGAACATTGGTATCTATCGGTTTAAACAAAGCTTTCCCGCTGACTCGATATTACAGGCCTATGAAACCGCCGCCAGCTACGCCGAGAGAATCAATGATGTCTATCAACAAGCCGCACTAGCCAACAATATTGGCTTGGTCAAAAACACACAAAACAAGCTAAACGAAGCCACCGGCTATTTCCTCGAGGCTATCAATATCTTGCGTGATAATAACCATCCCACTACTCGACTAGAAGGACTACTCAATGGCAACCTCAGTAAGTGCTACCGCGACAAGCAGGTGCTGGACAAAGCCAAGAGCTACTTAGAAGCAGCGTTTGCGGTTGCGAATGAGCTACAGGATAGTAGTTTACACTCGATCTATGGCGACGATTATGGTGGAGTCCTTATTGAATCGGGTCAGGTAGATGAAGGGCTGAAGTTTCTGCATCAAGTCGTTCCATTACAACAACGCCTTTCCGATTACCAGTCCCTGTGCCAATCGTATATGGAGCTCTCCAGGCAGTACCTTAAGCAGGGACAAGCAGACGAGGCGGAATACTATATTCAGTTAGCCCAGGAGCGGACGGCCAAACACGGCTTTCGCACGCTGGAATCTGGAATCTACCTATTACTAGGGCAGATTAAACTCCAATTGGGCGAACTGGATCAGGCAATTGACTACGGTCAAAAAGGAATTACCTCAGCTGCTTATACGGATCGAGCGTACTATACCAGTTTTTGCTATGATGTCCTGAGCGCGGCCTATTCAGCAAAGGGGGATTATGCGAAAGCTTACGAGATCGAAACGGAGCACAGTAAGCTCCGCGAACAGATAGCCACCACTGAGAAAGCCATTCTTGCCGATGAACTGGAAGCTCAGTATCAAGTGCAAGAGCAACAGCGGCAGATTGCTGACATGAGTAAAGAACAGACGACTCAAAGTCGGCAGATACGGTCCTTAGTCATCATTTTCGTCCTGGTGATCACTCTACTCATTGTGCTTAGCATCGCTTTGCTTTCCAACCGCCGAAAGCAACAGATTATCCGCCAACAGAACGAAAAATTACGCAAGTACATTGATCAGAACTTACAACTAGAGAACTTTGTGCATCTGGCATCGCACGATCTTAAATCACCATTACGAAATATTACCTCTTTCGCTCAGCTTCTCCAACGTCGCCTTGCCGGTCAATCAAGTGAGGAAATTGAAGATTACCTCCAATTCATCATCAAGGCTGGAGATGGTCTGACCCATATGGTAGATGATTTGCTACAATACTCCATCGTCAAGAAAAGTCCAAATGAACTAACGATGGTCAGTATTAAATCACTGCTTGAAGAAGTGCTGGCGGGTATCAAGACAACTATTGAGAGTACTAGCGCACAAGTCACCACTGAGCTAGCAGTAGACCGGGTCATGGGCGATGAAACCAAGTTCAAGCAATTGTTTCAAAACCTAATTCTCAACGCGATCAAATTCCAGAAACCAGATAGTAGTCCGCTTATTCGAATTGTCAGCAAAGACCAGTATGACTACTGGCTATTTACGATCGAGGACAATGGCATTGGAATTGATCAAGAATACCAAGATCAGATTTTTCTGATGCTAAAACGGCTTCATTCCAAAGATGAGTTTGAAGGGACCGGAATTGGGCTTGCTATCTGTCAATCCATCGTCGAACAACACGGTGGACGAATTTGGGTGAGTTCTTCCCCAGGCGTCGGTAGCATCTTCCACTTTTTGATCGCCAAAACACCTAGCGCAAGCCCGCAGGAGGTGCGCACTTTACAAGACTCACCTAATCAGGATTTGGTGGTCAGTGCTGCTAATCCGTAATCTCAAATAGCGTGCCGGCCCTTCCCGGCGGTACAACTCCTAAATGGCGATAGGTTTTTTCGGTGGCTTCCCGGCCACGAGGTGTTCGCTGTAGATACCCTTCCATAATCAAAAAGGGCTCGTGCACCTCCTCTATCGTACCTGCCTCCTCTCCTACTGCCGTAGCAATGGTGGTGATACCTACTGGCCCACCTTTAAATTTGTGGACGATAGCACTGAGGATCTTATTATCCATCTCGTCCAGGCCGCCTTCGTCGACATTTAGAGCTTCCAGGCCAAATCGGGCGATCTTAACGTCAATGTTGCCATCTCCCTTCACCTGGGCGAAGTCTCGGATACGCCGCAACAAAGCGTTCGCGATGCGCGGGGTACCTCGGCTCCGACGAGCAATCTCCGAAGCCCCGGCGGGCTTGATCGGCACCTTTAGGATTCCGGCAGAACGCGTAATAATTCGCGCTAGCGTATCGGTATCGTAATAATCTAGCAAACAAGTAATGCCAAAGCGTTCACGCATTGGAGCGGTGAGTAGTCCCAAACGGGTAGTAGCCCCCACCAAAGTAAACGGACTGAGGCTGATCTGCACCGTACGAGCGTTCGGGCCGCTATCGATCATGATATCGATGCGGTAGTCCTCCATTGCCGAATACAAATACTCCTCTACCACCGTATTGAGACGGTGGATCTCATCGATGAAGAGTACATCTCCTTCCGATAGGTTGGTCAGCAAACCGGCTAGATCACCAGGTTTTTCGAGTACGGGCCCACTGGTCATTTTCAGTTCAGCGCCCATTTCGTTGGCAATAATATGCGATAAAGTAGTCTTCCCCAGACCCGGAGGTCCGTGTAGCAGGACATGATCCAGCGCTTCTTCCCGTTGGCGAGCAGCTTGGATAAACACCTTGAGGTTTTCTACAATTTTCGGCTGGCCGCTAAAGTCTTGTAACGCTTTCGGGCGCAAAGCTCTTTCGAACTGTTGGTCCTCGGGCGGTTGCTGATCTTTATCAGGATCCAGATGGGGATTTCGCATAAAGTTGTTGATCAAAATGTAAATGTCGGCAGGGAACAAACTTGTGCCGATCTATCCTCCCTGCAAGTTAGTAAGAAGCGAATAAATTCTTACTTTTGATCGGTTTTTTCGGAACGGGGCTGCAGACTTCTCTTCCCTACCCCCGAAAGGCACACAACTTGGAAAGATCAAAAACCAAATAACAACAATGAGCGGAACAAAAATAACGATTGCCAACGGAAAGCTAAACGTGCCCAACGACCCGATTCTACCCTTCATTGAGGGTGACGGAATTGGCCCTGACATCTGGGCAGCAGCTTCTCGCGTATTGGACGCTGCAGTAGAGAAAGCTTACGGTGGTGAGCGCAAGATTGAGTGGAAAGAAGTCTTGGCTGGTGAGAAGGCCTTCAAAAGTACTGGTGAGTGGCTTCCTCAAGAAACCCTTGATACGATTGGTGAATACCTGGTAGCGATTAAAGGACCATTGACCACTCCAGTAGGTGGCGGTATTCGTTCGCTGAACGTAGCCCTGCGCCAAAAGCTAGACCTGTACGCTTGTGTACGTCCAGTGCAGTACTTCCAGGGTGTACCTAGCCCAGTGAAGCACCCTGAATATGTTGACATGGTCATCTTCCGGGAAAACACCGAGGATATCTACGCAGGTATCGAGTTTCAGGAAGGAACCGACGAGGCCGAAAAGTTCAAGGCAGTTCTAAAGGAGACATTCCCTGATCGTTACGATAAGATTCGCTTCCCTAACACGGCTGGTTTCGGTATCAAGCCCACCTCAGCTGAAGGTACTGGTCGTTTGGTAAAAGCGGCCATCCAGTATGCTATTGATAACGGTCAGAGCAGCGTTACCCTGGTACACAAGGGTAATATCATGAAGTTTACCGAAGGTGCTTTCCGCGATTGGGGCTACGAAGTGGCAGCCAAAGAATTTGGTGGTGAAGAACTAGACGGTGGACCATGGCACGTGATCAAGGTAGACGGCAAAGAAATCATCGTTAAAGATGTAATCGCCGATGCTTTCTTGCAACAGATCATCTTGCGTCCAAAGGAGTATAGCGTAATCGCTACCATGAACTTGAACGGTGACTACATCAGTGATGCATTGGCTGCTCAGGTAGGTGGTATCGGGATCGCGCCTGGTGCGAACATCAACTACAACACGGGTATTGCCATCTTCGAAGCCACCCACGGTACTGCACCAAAGTATGCTGGTCAGGACAAAGTGAACCCAAGCTCAGTTATCCTTTCTGGTGAAATGATGCTGCGTTACATGGGTTGGCCAGAAGCGGCAGACCTAGTTATCAAAGGCATCAACGGTGCTATTGGTAGCAAGCGCGTAACTTATGACTTTGAGCGTCTGATGGACGGGGCTACCCTCCTTAAGTGCTCTGAGTTCGGAGATGAGATCATCTCACACATGTAAAAAGATCGTGGCTTTATTGCCGCTCTAGATCAATAATTAAGCCCTGGTTTTGCGTTGCAAGGCCGGGGCTTTTTTAGTTAAAGTGACAGTGAAAATCAAAATAAAGGGCAGAACAGCTTTAGCCAATCATTGCCACTTTGATATTCATGTTCTCGTTAATTGTCATTTTGATTGTCATTTTGATTTTGATTTTCTTAGTGCTGCACAACCACTTTTTCTGTCCGAGTTCCCGCATCAGTATTCAACTGAAGAAAATAAATCCCTGCTGGTATCGTCTCATCTAAGTTGTACCGATAGCGTGCTTGGCGTACACCATCAAGCTCCTGCTGAGTCAAAATACGACCAGCCTGATCGTAGAAACGAATCAGTACATCCTGAACATCTGGAAATTTAAGCTCGATGTTGAAGTTTTCGGTGGCCGGATTCGGAAATACCTCAATCTCGTATTCCTCTGGCAGCACAGTAGTAGTAAAAGGAACATGAGGATGGGAATCCAGATCTGGGTTATCACCGATAGTAAGGCGTACTACAGGTACAGATGTACCACCAAAGCCGCCAGAGAAGAAGTTAGGCTGCTCTAAAGTCAGATCAACAACATCAGAATATTGTACAATGCCTATCGAGTCCGTAATAAAGTTATTGGCATTGTAATTGATAGCCTCACTGGCCGAAATGGCTAAATTATCTTCCTCATTAATACCAGGATATTGTACAACAGCGAGGTAGTATTTCCCGCTGGTTAACGGAATCCCTTCCTCTTCTAAATCAACAGGAATAGTAATCAGCACTTCGTCCTCTGTACCATCAAATACATATTCGTTAAAGGCAATAGGAACCTCACCGTATTCATCAGGGCTAATCCTACCATCGCCGTTCACATCACCATCCGATTCATATAAATTAGTAATTACTGAATTCCTACCATCATTAGCAACTACTTCACTGGCGTTATCAACCATAAAACTCATATACCGGGCGTACCATTCCTCGCCGTCGGGCACGTAAAAACAGTTTCCGATATACCAGGCTCGATTATCGGGTAGAAAGATGCCACGAGTCCGGCCGGCTTCCTTTGCAAAAACGGTATCCGTAACCGCAAAGGTGAAGTTCAGCGTATCATTATCCGTCACCTGGTCTAGCGAGTCATGAAAGATGGTATACTGCCCCGAGTAAGTCCCCTCGCTTGCATGATCGGACTCTAAATCCAGCACTTCAGCAAAGAAATCATTCTCCGCCAGGGAGTCTGGTGGCAAATCACCGTAGCTTTTAGTCCTATTGTAGACTTCCTCACCCGATTCATTATGGGTGATGGTAAGGTTTAATTGTACGTTCTCAGCAGTTAAACCGCCGTTATTTTGGATATCAGCCATGAAGTACTGCGGCTGTAACTGTGACCATGGCGTACTGCGATTATCAGTAACGGCAAAGAAGTTTTCGTTGGCCTGGACATCATAGTCAATCCGCTCCTGGATACTGATATCATCGATCCCCCAAAAGTAGTAGTCCGTAGCAAAGGTCAGCTTAATCCGAATCTCATCCGCACCCGCAGTGAAGGCCAATGGAATAGGTACCGTTTGGCGATTCGAGCGGAATACATCGGCGGGAAGATCAGGATTAATATCGACCGCAGTGCTCCAGGTAGCACCATTATCTGTACTTATCTGTAAAGCAGTCTTGATCCCGTCAGGAGCTTCCTGAGGTGTATTTAGGTATCCCAGAAACTGAGTCAATGACAAGGATAAGGCTCGATCCGCCTCTGAGATATCAATCAGAGGAGAGATCAGTTCCGAAGCGTAATGTGGATATGGTGGAGCATTGGGGTTCGGAACATTCGCCGCATCTCCGCCAAACATATTGAAGATATTGCGCATGACCATGCTCCCGTTAGCCCGCGTGTCGGAGTCTACGAACACCGTTCCAGGGGTATCAAAATCAAACGTGCCGGAGCCTAAGTTGCCGTTTGGACTCCAGACCCACTGGGTCCCACATTCGTTACGCTTTGTGTAGGTGGCTATTAAACCACCATCCACGGCTGTGTAGGTCAAGGTATTACCACCATCCGTTAATTCAACCGTAGGGTTACCGGTGCCGATGAGTTGGTAGCCAAGGTCGTCAATACCCAGGCCAGCACTTACAACAGCCCATTCCACCAGCCCATCCGTACTAGCTTCAGAAAATGCTAGGCCGTCAACGATAATTTCATCTGAATCGATGGAAGAAGTCATCACATTCATCTCATCAAGACTATAACTACCGTAGGCTGTAAGAAAGATATCAATATCGGAAGCGGGTAATTGGGAATAGACCAGGTATTCGGTAGAATTGATAAAGGTCCACTCTAATTCTAAACCAGCAATATCAACTGGCTCTCCATCAAGTATCAGTTCACTAAGTGTCCAGGTGCCAAAGGCCGGCCCCGAAACATCGCCATATGTAGCACCAGTATTGGAGCCACAAATCAATGAATTTGCCGTCCAGCCCACAAAGCCTCGGGAAAAGTCTTCCGTCCAAATCACCTCTTGAGCATTGATAGAAGCCGCTAAAACTAGCAGGACAAATGGTAGTAATCGTTGTTTCATAAATAGAGCGCTTAGAGTCTAAGTGTATTGCATTTGCATTAATTAAGGTAATAAAATACGAGATCTCGAATGTAAATTAATGGCCAGTACGACTTCTGATGTACTGAATTTTGTCTTTGATGATTCGAGTAATAAGCTTTCGTATCCATTCAAGTCTCAACCCAATGGCTTACCTATAACGGAAAAAGCTGATGTATACCAAACAGAACCCCCGGACGCTGCACAAGGCAACATCCGGGGGTTCAATTAAAATATCAATAGCAATTTCAATCAAAATTTAAGTGAGAACAAGTACTTCAAGCTTCATTGTCATTTTGATTGTCATTGCAATTTTGATTGCTTAGTGCTGTACAACTACTTTCTCGATACGAGTACCCGCATCCGTATCCAACTGGATGAAGTAGATACCTGCTGGGACCGTGCTTACATCATAGCTGTAACGTGCTTGCTGTACACCATCAAACTCCTGCTGGATCAAGATGCGGCCAGTCTGGTCGTAGAAACGTACCATCATGTTCTGCGCCTCTGGGAAGTTAATACCCAAGTTGAAGTCCTCGTTAGCAGGGTTAGGGAATACGTCTACTTCGTAGTTGTCTGGTAGTGCAACGTCTACATCAGTGATCGCTGGCTGATCTAGGAATGGGTTGTCACCAATGTGTAGGCGTACAACTGGCACAGAAGTACCACCGAATCCACCAGAGAAGAAGTTAGGCTGCTCTGAAGTCAGGTCTACTACGTCTGAGTATTGCTCGATACCGATAGAGTCTGTGATGAAGTTGTTAGCGTTGTAGTTGATGTCCTCGCTAGCTGAGATGGCCAACTGGTCTTCATCATTAACACCTGGGTACTGTAGTACTGCAAAGTAGTACTTACCGCTAGTCAACTGAATACCTTCACCTTCCAAGTCGATTGGAATTGTGATCAACAACTCGTCCTCTGTACCGTCGTATACGTACTCGTTGAAGGCGATTGGTGTTTGACCATACTCATCTGGTCCGATCCGGCCGTCACCGTCTACATCACCATCAGACTCGTACAAGTTGGTGATTACAGTGTTAGCACCACCAGCTGCAACAACGTCACTGGCGTTGTCTACCATGAAGCTGATCCAACGTGCGTACCAGTTCTCACCGTTTGGCACGTAGTAGCTATTACCGATATACCAAGCACGATCATTCGTTAAGAAGATACCGCGAGTACGGCCTGCTTCCTTAGCGAACAAGGTATCCGTTACAGCGAACGCAAAGTTCAAAGTATCGTTGTTAGTAACCACATCCATAGAATCGTGGAAGATGGTATACTGACCTGAGTAAGTACCCAAAGAGGACTCATCAGAAGGCAAGTCCAAAGTTTCATCAAAGAAGTCGTTCTCTGCTAGAACATCAGGGTCGATAGAACCATAATCTTTAGTGGCGTTATACACTTCCTCACCCGTATCCTTATTGATGGTCAAGTTCAACATTACGTTATCAGCAGTCAAACCACCGTTGTTCTGGATATCAGACATGAAGTACTGCGTCTGCAGCTGCGACCAAGGTGTACTTTGGTTATCAGTAACGGCGAAGAAATTCGCGTTCGCCTGCATATCGAAACCAATACGCTCCTGGATGCTAATATCATCCAATCCCCAGAAGTAGTAGTCCGTAGCAAAGGTAAACTTGATGCGGATTTCGTCAGCACCATCCGTAAATGCCGCAGGAATAGGCACAGTCTGGCGGTTAGAACGGAAGGTATTGGTTGGGAAGTTAGGGTTAACATCCACAGCCGCACTCCAAGTCATACCATCATCCGTACTGATCTGGAAGCTAGTTTGCAAACCATCAGGTGCTTCAGTTGGTGTGTTCAGGTAAGCCAAGAATTGCGTCACAGACACTGACAATGCACGGTCAGCGGCTGAGATATCAATTGGAGGTGAGATCAACTCCGAAGCATAAGCAGGGTATGGCGGAGGGTTTGGACTAGGAACGTTCGCTGCGTTACCACCGAACATATTGAAGATGTTCCGCATTACCATAGTACCGTTAGCACGGGTGTCAGAGTCTACAAACACCGCACCTGGTCCGTCGAAACCGAAGGTACCAGTACCTAGGTTACCATTAGGACTCCATACCCACAATGTACCACACTCATTCGTCTTAGCATAAGTGAATA
The DNA here is from genome assembly GCA_038528965.1 of Bacteroidota bacterium. GTDB lineage: Bacteria > Bacteroidota > Bacteroidia > Chitinophagales > Saprospiraceae > Lewinella. Next base: position 55,007 of record JBCBEC010000020.1, read on the forward strand.
CATATTCAGAACCACCGCTATTGATCGTGTAAGTCAGGGTGTTTCCACCATCAGTAAGAACAACAGTTGGATCATTAACACCAATGTGTAGCTTAACGAAATCAACTACAGTAGAAGAAGCAAGTTGAGCAACAGATGCCCATTCTACAATTCCTCCAGCAGTTGCCTCAGAGAATTCAAGACCACTTAATGCTACTACAGGATCAACAGTCGAAGCCATCACATCACTTTCGTCGATGGAATAGCTTCCGTAAACGGTAGCGTAGTTAGCACCATCATCAGAATCCAATGTAAACTGGTATTCAGTGCTGTTAATGAAAGTCCACTGCGCAGACAATCCGGTGTAATCCAAGGCCATACCGTCCATAGTACCGCCTTGCAAATTCCAAATACCGAAATCAGTACCAGAAATGTTACCGTAGGTAGCACCGGCGTTAGAACCACAAATCAATGGATTAGCAGACCAACCCTGGAAACCACGAGAAAAGTCTTCCGTCCAGATCACGTCCTGAGCAGTTAGCGAACCAGCTAATGCCAACAGAACAAGTGTTAGTAAACGTTGCATCATGAAATGAAAATATTTGGTTAATGTATGTAGATTGATTGTTGAGTCGGCCAAAGATAGACACCTTAAATACTGTTGTAGGCACAATTATTGGCTAACATCGGACATTCTAGCGTAAATCCCTACCAAATTAGTGTGGATACAGGCAGAATGTGGATAAAGCAGTTCATCATTGCTTAGTCGTGCACAAAATGCGCACGCAAAGGTAATAATCGTGTAGAATGAATTAGCATTGGACCTCAATAAATGAGATTAGGTCCTTTGTTTAGGCTGAGAAAGAAGTCCCACAACCACATGATTCTGTAGCGTTGGGATTATTGAAAGTGAAGCCACGGTTATTCAGGCCTTCCAACCAATCAATTTCCATACCTAACAGGTAGATACCGTGTGATTTTTGCATAAATACTTTCAAGCCTGCAATGTCATGCACTTCGTCATTTTCTTTTTGCAGGTCGAAACCTAAAATGTAGGAAAATCCAGAACACCCTCCACCTTTAACGCCTACACGGAGGCCATGATCTTCAGGTACGTTTTGCTCATCGCGGATGCGTAGCAATTGCTTAACGGCACCAGCAGTTAGATTAATGGGGGTAATTGCTGTCTTTACTTCACTCATAGAATTGCAGCGAATGGTTTAGTACAATAAAGGTACAAATCGAGAACACATTATGTCCGCTCATAGTTGGGAAAAGCTATTTTTTTTCGCCTAAATGGATAATTCGGCCGCTTGAAATGGCTAATTCTGCTCCGAGCTGTTACTTTTACGCCGCTTTCCCATTACTTTGCCGAGACAAACTTGCATTCATGAATACATTCTTGGAGATTCTAAAAATTACCTTGCCCGCCCTGGTTGTAGGTGTAACCGTCTACTTTGTGGTACGGGAAATGATGCGTCGCCAAATCCAAATGCAGCACCAGCATTTACAAAGTCAACGGCAGAGTGGGACCATGCCGCTGCGCATGCAAGCCTACGAGCGCTTGTCCCTTTTTATTGAACGCCTCTCCCTACCGGGCCTCCTGATGCGTACTCATAATGACGAGATGTCGGCGACAACCCTGCGGCTCACCATGCTGCTGAATGTGCAGCAGGAGTTTGAACATAATATTTCCCAACAGGTGTACGTATCGGATCAACTGTGGCGAGTTATTGAAGCCACCCGTGATGATCTGATTGAGTTTATCACTGTGGTTAGTGAAAAAGTCCCCAAAGATGCTCCTTCGCGCCAACTTCGGGATGCTTTAATTGGTTATCAACAACAGCGCGAGCAAGATCCTATTGCCATTGCCCAGATGGCTATCCGTAAGGAAGCTGCGTCTTTGTTTTAAGTACCCTAACCAAACCAACTAGAGCCATGTTTTCTCCCAATGCCTATTCACATCGTCGCAATGCCCTGGCCAGCCTAATTGAAGGCAATGGCCTGATTGCCATCTTCGGCAATGAATACAGCCCGATGAATTACGAGGATAATATCTATCCTTTTCGACAGGACAGCAATTTCTTGTACTTCGCAGGTATCAACGAAGCCCACCATCTGTTACTGATTAACCTTGATGATGGCAAATGCACGATCTACGGTGACGACTTGAGCCTTGACCATATCGTTTGGATGGGTGAACAGCAGAGCATGGCTGAAAAAAGTACGGCTATTAATGCAGATAGCTACGGTAGCTATCAGGACGGTCTGGATACGATCAAGCAGGTCGCCCAGCAGGGTGGCACGGTGCACTACCTCCCTCCTTACCGCACAGATCGCGTGGAGCTACTTGCAGATTGTCTAGACATGAGCATGAGTGCCGTGCGGCATAATTTTTCAGAGCCCCTAACCAAAGCAGTCATTCGCCTTCGCTCTACTAAGTCCGATGCGGAGGTCAAAGAGATGGAATTGGCGGTAAACATTACCCGCGACATGCATCATGCCGCCATGCGTGCCTTAACCGTCGGACAGTTGGAGGCGGATATCGCTGGCCTTGTAGAAGGCATTGCCATTAAAGGACAAGGTCGTCTAGCCTATCCTTGCATTGCTACTGTAAACGGACAAATTCTACACAACCACCATCACCATACACAAACCGAAGAAGGACAACTGTTTCTACTGGATTCCGGCGCCTCCTCCCCTACTCAATACGCCGGAGATATCACTCGTACTTTTCCAGTAAGCACCAAATTCACACCTTTCCAAAAAGACATCTACCAGATCGTGCTAGATGCCCAAGAAGCAGCGATCATCAACCTCCGCCCAGGTTATCGCTTTCTAGATGCCCACCTGACCAGCGCCAAGGTAATCGCCAAAGGGCTCACTGACTTGGGATTGATGAAGGGTGATCCAGCTGAAGCAGTGGAAGCCGGCGCCCATGCCTTGTTTTTCCCACACGGCTTAGGACATATGATCGGTCTAGACGTACACGATATGGAAGACCTCAACGAAGATTGGGTTGGCTATGACGAAACGATCGCACGCTCTAGTCAGTTTGGCCTAAAATCTTTGCGGCTTGCTAAAAGCTTAGAAGCGGGGCACGTTCTGACCGTAGAGCCCGGCATCTATTTCATACCTGCACTGATCGAACGTTGGGCCAGCGAAAGTCAGCACAGCAGCTTTATCAACTACGAGGAAGTTCGCAAACACTCCGACTTTGGAGGCATTCGCATCGAAGACAATATCCTGATTACTAGTGACAATCATCGGATTCTAGGCAAGTCCATCGCTAAGAAGATTGCGGAAGTGGAACAGTTAAGACAGGGGGTTGGTTAGTTAGACCTCCTGCGTCGGCCTTGGTTGGTTAAATTAGTTGGGTTGACTCCATTTCACTACTGTTTTTACTTTCACTTCAACTGCCACTTCCACTCCCTACCCGACAGGGCAACATCTAATTCACATTCTAATTCTCACCCTAATTCTAATTCCCATCCTAATTCACCCCACACCTACCCATTCCTCTGCCTGAGCCAGGACGCGCCGTTGAAGCTCCCCCCCGATATACATCCACCTTCCAGCGTCTAAATGACTACCGTTAGGGAGGGTTTCAAAGCGGAGACGTTCCGCGGAGGCGGTGCTTTTGTAGCGTTGGCAAAATCGTTCAGCCAATTGGTAAGGGGTTAAACCGTCCTTAGTCCCGTGGATAACGAAAAACGGAGGCGCTTGGGGATGTATCCGCTCAACAGGATTGGCCATTTGAAAAGAGGTAGATCCGGGGCGCCCTGCCAAGCGGCGAATGAGCGGGTTACGGCGCATGGGGTATAAATCCAGCACGGCACTGGAGGCGATAACTCCTACTACCGGCCGGTCGATCCAGCCCGCTTGCACGCGCCATTGATCAACTAAACCAACTAGACTGGCAATGTGTCCTCCGGCTGACATCCCTAACAGCACGACTGGCTGATCGGGCGCGTCACCACCTACGTCCCAGTAACGGCGGCAAGCAGCTAGGGCCGCAATCGTATCGGCGCGAATGCTGGAGAATTGATAGACTGGAAGTCGCCTGTAACTAGGTAAAACCACCCCATAACCGGCTTGTAGCCAAGGCTGTGCAGTAAACTTGAATTGCTCTGGCGTACCAAATTGCCAGCCTCCTCCGTGCCAGTAAATCACCCAGGCCTTGACGGAAGTCTTTGGTCTTAACACCAGGCAATATTGCTTTGCGTGAGCGCCAAATTGTAGAACCTCCTCTTCGTAAGACTGCAGTTGAACCGCTGAGACCTGCTTCCAATATTCCGGCAAGCTAACGAGTTCGTGCAGCATCGTACCACGCCACATAGAAATATTCGTATTTTGGAATCCTCGTATTAAACGTTGTCCCAGTGTTTTTCTGTTTCTCCAGTGGAAAAAAAATAATACTGATCTTTCTTTTACTACTTGTTCTCACAGAACAGGCCACTACCCAAGTGGATGCAGCCATACTGATACAGAGCGGCATTACCTTCTACAACCAGGACCAGGGCAGCCGGGCCGAAGATGCTTTTGATAAGGCGCTTGAGGAGGCTCGCGACCAAGGAGACCGCTATCAGGAAGCTCAGGCTTTACTTTGGCTGGGAGAATGTGCCTTTCTGGATCGTGATTACCTGGGCACTCGCGACCTTACCGAGGAAGCCAAACAGATTGCCGACCAATTCTTAAGCACTGATACGATACACTATTATTTTGTAATTCTGCAAAACCTCGGAGTTTGCAATAGCTACCTGGGTCGACTTGATCTACAACGCTACTACTACCGTGAGGCGCTGCAATTCCAGCAGAAATATTTCCCGCGGGATCAGGATATGCAGGCGGATGCTCACTCCAACCTTTCCGCAGCCTACTATCGTACCTTTATGCTGGATAGTGCCTTGTATTGGTACGACAGTACACTGGTCGTTGCCACGGAAGAACGTCTGCCTAAACTGCGCTCCATCATTCTACTAAACAAGGGGAAGATTCATGCCTATCTACGGGACTATGACCAAGCGATTCGCCACCAACAGGAAGCTTTACGCTTAAGTCAGGATGTGAACGATAGGATTTTAGGGCACAGCCATTTATCGGATTACTATTTGGAGGCGGGCCACCCGCAGCGTGCCCAAGACCATTTAGATAGCGCCCGACAAATCGTCCAAGCGGCACAAAAGTCAGATCAGCAATACTACAGTTTGGTCGAGCTGAAAGCATGCCAGTTATACTGGAAACTTGGTGATACGCTCCGCTTTCGGCAGACATTAGCGGACCTGATTCGATTTCTCCCCAAGAACGATGAGAATTTCACAGCTGATCTGTGTAAAGCACTACAGCTCGCGGCCGGAGATCTGATCCAGCAGAACAAATACGATGCGGCAATTGCCCAAACTCAGCGTTCCTTACGGTTGGTAGAAGAACAAGAACATCCCGAATTAATTGTAGCGGGCTATCAGCTCTTGGCGAAAGCCACGGCGCATCAAGATCGGTTTAAAGAGAGCTTAGCTTGGATTCAAAAAGGCCTAATGGCAACCAGCCTTGGTTTTGCGGACGTTGATCTGGCTAAGAATCCAAGCATTAATCAAATTGAAAACCTCGAGTACAGCTTACCATTACTAGAAGCCAAGATGGAGTACCACCGCCGCTGGTACGAGCAGACGGGGCGAAGAGAACTATTAGTTCATGCCGTATCCGCTCATTATACGGCAGATAGCCTAATTACAGAGGTACGGCAAGGCATGCGTAGTCAGCAATCTCGACGTATTCTTGCTGAACAACTGCGGCAGTATCAGCAGGAATCCATGCGACTATTTTACCGCCTCCATGAGCAGGCAACGGATAATCGTTGGCTTGCGCAAGCCTTTCGCTGCGCAGAGCGTGGCCGGTCGGTCTTGCTTGCGGAAAGTCTAGTAGGGCAGGCGGCCATGCGCAACATTATTCCTGTACCCTTACAACAACAGGAGCAAATTCTGAGCGAGCGTCTTCAATACCTGCGGCTGAAAATTGCCCAAACGGAATCAATTGACAGCCTGCAGATCAAGGAACTAAGGAAAGACCTCTTTGCCACCAGCCAAGAATGGGAGCAACTGCTGCAAACCTTAGAAAGCGATTATCCGCGCTATCATCAGCTGAAATATCAACTACCGCTAGCGGATCTACAACAAGTTCGCCAAGGGATCATCAATGAACAAGAGGTATTACTGAGCTTTACAGATCTTAATCATGAAGTGCTTTGCATCGGTATCACTGCCGATACTAGTTTCTTTATGAAATTACCCATGCCGGGTTTACTAAGCGATATAGTGCCACAGTTACGGCGGGCACTCTTAGAACGCTCTGCTGATTTCTACCCCATAGCACACGCCATGTATCAGGCACTATTGGCTCCTCTCTATGCTAGTTGGCGGGGGAAGAACTTGGTGGTGATCCCCGATGGCCAACTCTGGCACATTCCGTTCAATGCACTCCCAGTAGTATCCTCCGGCAAAAGCGGATATCAACAGCGCTTCTTAATTCAAGAAGTAGGTGTTCGCTGGCTGCACGCTGCTCACCGAAGCTTGTTGGATCAAACTGCAGATGGCCCCGTTCGCTACCATTGGGCGGGATTTGCTCCTTTCGGGAAACCTTTACAAATTGATGATGGCCAGGGTCAATCACTACCGGCCTTACCAGGAAGCATCACAGAAATACAAGCTATTGCAGAAGGACTAAAACAAAAGGGACTCAACGCCCGGGTTTACCTCAATGGTGCTGCCAGTCGAGAGAATTTCCGAAGCCTAGCTCAACGCACGCAGGTTCTACACCTATCTACACACGCTCTAAGTAATGAACAAGAACCACTTTTGTCTAGTCTGTTTTTCCACCATCGGGTAGCTGGCAGTATTGCTGCTACGCCCCTATTTGGCTCGGAGACTGCCACACTCAGCATTCCTGCCGATTTAGTTATTCTAAGTGCCTGTGAAACACAAGCGGGGCGTTTGGAAGGGGGGGAAGGTATCGCGGGATGGGCACAATCTTTTAGCATGGCTGGTGCCAAAGGCTTGTTGGCCAGCGCCTGGTCTGTTAACGACGATACCGGCCCGCAAATCATGAAGACCTACTTTGAGCATTTACAAACTGGCCACGGGAAAGCTACAGCCTATCAAGCTGCCCAAAGTGCCTATTTGGAGAATAGCGATCCATTGACACTCCACCCTTATTTCTGGGGAGGTTTTCTGTATCTAGGCGATGATCAACCGCTAGAATGGCGAAAAGAAACAACGGCTAGAAATCGAAAAATGCTAGTTCGGAGCTCGCTCTTAGCCGTAGTGGTGCTTTTGGTGGCCCTGCTATTGCGTAAGTTCAGAGCCCGGGTCAGTGAGTAGATCTAGCAGTCGTTTTGCATCCGCCTGCACGGGAGATGGTTGAGCTGTTAGTTCTTTCAGGCTTTGTTCTGCTTCGGTACGCTGTCCGCTGCGTATCTGGGCCCAGGCTTTATACCATTTAGCCAAATCGCGATAATACTCATCTAAGTCAGATCTTTCCGCAAAGGACTTCAAAGTAAGAATAGCTTGCTCTGGTGCGTATTGTAGTTGCGCGTGCCCTAGAAAGAGATAGGTTTCGGGGCGGGGTTGCGCAGCGTGTTCGAGGTAGTCATAAAAAGCATTAGCCGCCTTTTGAAACTTCCCTTGAGCATAGGCCTCTCTACCCACTATTAATTGTTCTTCAATCTGTTCCACTTCAGATCTTTTAGGAGCTAGTGCGGCCACTGCTAAAGGCTCCTGCGGGCTAATTGTCCAATTATTTGCTAAGACCCATTGGGGTTCTGAAGAACCCTGATTAACGAAAAGGACGGCAAACACGCTTACGATAACCAGAAGACTAGCAGCGAAGGTCAAATAGTAACGGAGGGGCCGGCGGCGGGAGGAAGTGGGATAAGCAGCTGACAAACGTTGCTCCAAGGAGCGCTTAGTTTTTTGCGCCGCCTCCTCACTATCGAAGAGGGCCATGCCTTTTCGAGCAGTTTCATCCAAGGGATGCGTTGAATGGGCTTTTTTATTTTTATTCATAAGCATTAGGCGAGCTAAAGAACCCTTATCCGTCGCCTTTAAATCTGTTCCTTAAATTTCGTCGTCCGTTTTGGATCGCTGACCGTACTTCGTCAGTAGTCATGCCATAACGGGCAGCAATGTCTTTATATTTTTCGCCTTGCCAGTAGAAGGCGGTCAGGCAAAGCCGTTGTTGCTCATTGAGCTGCTGTATTTCAGCATCCACACGAGCATAGAGCGCTTCCTCTTGTACATAAAGAGTATCCCCGAGTTCATATTGCACATCACTGTTCAAAAAATCTTTCTCCCATTCTGTACTAAGCTCGGTTAACCGCTTGTTATCCTTGAGCTTACGAAAACAATAATTACGTGCAATGATGAATACCCAATCTTTAAAACGCTTAATCTCCTTTGGTTTTTGGAGTTGCCGTACGATGAGTTCGCACACCTCCATAGCAGCGTCTTCTGCGTCTTGTGGTTGGCGCAAATAGTAATGACAAGTCCCGAGAATACTTTGCGAGTAACGACGCAGCAATAGCCCCAGCAAAAAGCGGTCACCGCTTTGCTGGAACTGGCGTACCAGTTCCTCATCACTTTTCTGATCCTGGCTTTTTAGCACCTTCAACATAGAATAACGTACCTGTTCTTACGCGATAAGAGTGGGTCGGTGGTAATCGTCGAGTTTAATGAAGAGGTAAGTAGAGGGTTGCTTTGGACGCTTAGGGAATCATTCCTAAGTCTAGCTGTAAAGATCAAAAAATATTACGGGGCGCCTAAATATCCGTCGCAGAATTTATCGAATTGCACTGGTCAGACCCTACGAACGCGGCGCATTCCATTTGCGTAATTGCTGCAAGGTGGCGCGAAAATCTTTTGGCGGATCGGCGGAAAATGACAAAGTACTCTGCTCCCCAGGATGAACAAAAGAAAGCTGCGCTGCATGGAGCGCCGTTCTTGATAGCAGTGGTCTTTCTTCCTGATTCTTACCTGCTCGGTATTTCCGTCCTTTAACGGTAGACAAGAAAAAATTTGAACGGCGGCTATACAAGGAGTCAGCTACCAAAGGATGACCGATGGATTGCAGATGCACGCGAATCTGATGGGTGCGTCCCGTGTGAATTCGCACCTCAAGCAGCGTAAAATCAAGGAAGCGCTCCAGCACACGGAAATCGGTTAATGCGGTCAGGCCATTCTTGTCGGTGACAGTCATCCTTCCGGGCCGGCGTACATCTTCCAATAGTGGCCGATCAATTTGTCCTTGCTCATCCTGCACTACTCCTTCCACTAATGCCCAATAGTATTTCTGCGGCTCATGGGCGGCAAACTGGCCGGATAAGGCACGATGCGAATCGGTGGTACGGGCAAAACACATCACCCCACTCGTATCTTTATCCAGCCGGTGGACGGTATAGATTTCCCCCAATTGGGTCCGCAACATTTGCTTCAGACTGGGTAGGTTTCCATCGAATCGATCTGGGATACTCAACAGACCGGCTGGTTTGTTGACCACGACGAAGAGTTCCTCCTGCGCGAGTAATTCTATTCTTTGCTTTTTCCCCATTAGCCCTGTTTTGGCAACAGTTGGCGGAAGAAATGAACCTTACGTACGTAATACGCCCAAACTACACTACCAGAGTAAATACCATCCGTATTGGGAGGACCAACGGACAGTTTTTGAATATTAAGATTGATATCCTTCTTACGCTTCCACCAATAACCTAGCTTCGGGAAGAAGTGCCAATGGGCTTGTACAATCGCCCAGATATGCCGGTACTTGCCCTGAGACAAGAACAGAAATCCAGCCAGACCATCCAGCACTAGGCGCAAAGGCAACCACCACAGGAGTTTAGTAGTGGGTTCGTTCTTAAAGCCCGTGATAAGGGTATTACGGAAGTTCAGATAAGTCTTCCGCACAGAAAGGTATTCCAGCGTACCTCCACCTAAGTGGTACACCTCCGCTTGTGGCACGGCGCTAATAGCGTAGCCCGCACGCTTCATGCGCCAACAAAGGTCAATTTCTTCAGCGTGGGCAAAATAGTCTGGATCAAAGCCGCCAAAAGCGTGAAACAAGTTTGCCCGCACGAACATGGCCGCACCAGATGCCCAAAAGATGGGTGCTATTTCATCGTATTGCCCTTTATCCTCCTCCACAGTGGCAAAAATGCGGCCCCGGCAAAAAGGATAGCCCAGGGCATCCAGCCAACCACCAGCCGCACCCGCGTATTCGAACGCACTGGGATTCATTAGTGACTTGATCTTTGGCTGGCAAGCCGCCAATTTGCTATTGGCTCGCAATTGTTCTAGGCAAGGCGACAACCAACCCGGCACAACCTTCACATCAGAGTTGAGCAAAACGTAGTAGGTCGCCTCTACTTGCTTGAGTGCCTGGTTGTAGCCATCCGCAAAACCATAATTTTCCGGTAGGACAATTACTTCTACGTTCGGAAATTCGGCTTGCAAAATGGAAACGGACTCATCCGTAGAAGCATTATCAGCAACAATCACCTGGTGGGAGGTCCCGGCGACGGATTCCAAAACGGAAGGTAAATACTCCCGCAGATACTTCGCACCATTGTAGTTCAGTATTACAATAGCAAGTGAATCAGCGATGCTTGGCACCACCTCGCTGAATTGCACTTCTTCTGATAGGATCTTGCGAGCCGCTATTTCATCTTCACTTAGTCTAGCTTTCAGTTGCTCTATATCATCAAAACGTTGATCCCCACGGATATACTGTAGGAATTCAACCGTTAAAGTTTCGCCGTAGATATCTTCTGAGAAATCGAAAATATGCGCTTCGATGGCCAAATCATCCACTCCCTTGATACTAGGGCGTCGGCCGATGTAGAGCATAGCGCCATACCACTGTTCTTGCCAACGCACGCGGATGGCGTAGATACCTTCAGTTGGAATTAGCTTGTGATCATCCTCGGGCACCAGATTGGCAGTGGGATACCCCAGTTCGGTCCCCAGGTGTTGACCGTGAACTACTTTGCCACGCAGTTGATAGTTATGATTGAGCCAGCGGTTGGCATTACGTACTTCGCCCGCAAGTAAGGCGTTACGAATTTTGGTAGAGCTTACCGCAATATTGTCCACTTCTTGTGGCTCAATTTCAATCAACTCAAATCCTTCTTTCTCACTGTACCAACGCAGGTACTCGATATTTCCCTGACGATTCAAGCCGAACCGATGATCATAGCCAATGACCACGGTTTGCGGCTGAAAAGTATCCAGTAGGAAGCGTTGAATATACTCATCGGCACTCAGCTGGGAAAAGGCAACCGTAAAAGGTACGACGACCACATTGTCCACACCATAACGCTCAAACAGGGCCACTTTCTCCTCAATGGAAGTGAGCAACTGCAGACTTTTATCTTTTGGGTAGATGACTAAACGAGGGTGAGGGTGAAAGGTAATAACCACACTTTCACCATCGTGTTGACGCGCCAAGCCATTGATACGTGCTAGGAGCTGTTGGTGACCGGTATGCACCCCATCAAAAGAGCCGATAGTGAGGACCGCCCGTTTGAACTTAGGCAAGTCTTCCAGCTGGTAAAATACTCTCATGGCGGTGCAAATGTAAAAGAATTTTCCGTAGGCGGATGATCCGTACAATAGTTTTAAAAAAGCGCAATCATAGTCGGTCCAGCAACCACGAAATCAGTCGTTTTTCTTGGATGATAATCGACATATCGCCGGCCATATCTTGCCCAACTTCCAGGCTACGGCCACTGCTCGTAACCAGTCCATTAGGGAAACGTATTTCAATGGGTAGTTTGTCTTCTTGGGTAGGAATTTTGCTTTTGAAGGTTACAACTCCTTCCACCGCACCGAATTGTTGAGCAGGAAAGCTATAAAAATCGATGACCACCTTCTGCCCTACTTCTACCTGTCCTGATTCGTCGAGATTTAACTCGGTTTTACCAATCAAACTCGATGCGGAGGAGGGTACAACTACTGCAACTCGTTCGCCCGCCCGAACGTACTGGCGCGGTTGCACATCGTCCAAGATGACCACCCCGTCTATGGAAGCCACCAGTAGGTTATTTCGGCGCCATTGATTGACCGCCGTTTTTAATTGATCAAAAGCGTCTCGCACTGCTTCGGTGGCTGAACTGGCGCTGGCCTGCGAGATCGTCTCCGTTCTTTCCGCCTGCTTGCGTAACAAGCGGATATTAGACTGGCGAGCCTTAATGCTGGTATTGATATCCTGCAGGCTGCGTTCTGCTTCCAATTTTAGCCGTTCTGCGCTACGAACTCGACTGTAATCACCTAAGAGTCCCTGCTGATCAAGGTTGCGCAGGCGACGCAATTCGTCCTCACGCAGCTTCAAAGCCTCTAAGGTGACATCTTTGGTCCGGTTCTCCTGGCGGATGGCCCGTTCTTCCTGGCGGATTTCTTGTTCTATTTCATCAATAGACATCTGACTGATCCGGCCTTCCCGCAAGTTCCTCGCCTCTTGCTGACGCTCGTTGAAGCGGTACACTTCCGTTTTCAGTGCTCCTAAAATGAGGTCCGAAGGAATGGAAAAATTGAGTAGTGCGGAGTCTTGATTAATCGGCACATCATCAAGAAGGTCATCTAGAATATGTACGTCACTGAATTCGGCAAGTGACTCAAAAACAAGCAAAGTTTGGCTCGCCTCAACCGTATCTTCCGATTTGACAAGAATATTGCTAATGGTTCCTCCTTCGGGGGCAATTACCTGCTCGGCGGGTATCTCCCTTTTAATACGAATCGTCGTATCCACCGTCTCCGGATAAGGCAGCCAATAGAGTAACCAAATCACGACGATGAGCAGGATGAGCACAAAGAGTAGCCCCCAACGAACCAGCAAGGGAGGTGGCGTGCCCAACAACTCCTGTACTTCCTCACTGCGCAATTCTAGATCATCGGCCATGCCGTAGTGGATTTACACTCGGTGCGGATTAAGCACCTAATTCGATTTGGTTTCGGACCAGTTGATAGTAAGCTCCCCGGTTGTAGTAGAGTTCATCGTGTGTGCCCTGTTCCACCACTTCACCAGACTCTAATACGATAATTCGATCCGCCAAGCGAACGGTATTCAGACGATGCGCAACGATAACCATCGTACGCTCTGGAAAACGTTCACTGAGGTTCTCCATAATCAGCATCTCGTTAAAGGCATCTAAGGCGGAGGTAGCTTCATCAAAAAAGAAGTAGTCTGGATCCTTGTAAACGGAACGAGCAATCAACAGACGCTGGCGTTCTCCCATACTCAAGCCCAGGCCATCTTTGCCCACTTTGGTACTGTAACCCAAAGGCAGAGACTCTATGAAAGACTGAATATTTGCCACTTTTACCGCACGCAATAATCGGCGGCGGTCAATCACCTCATCGCCGAGAGCGATATTGCGAGCAATTGTATCATTGAAGATGTAGGCATCCTGTAAAACAGCTCCGCATTGTTCCCGCCAGAAGCGATGCTGTAGGTTTTCCAGCTTCACATCGCCAAGGCGAACTGCACCCTGGACGGGCTGATAGATGTTCAACAACAGTTTGACTAGGGTACTCTTACCGCTTCCGCTCGTACCCACAATTACGGTAGTTTCGCCCTTGCGGATTTGCAGATCAATGCCGTTTAAGACAATAGGAGAATTGGGGCCATTGTACTGGAAGGATACATTTTCTAGACTCAAATTGCCCGTTTCCGGTAACATGCCAATCTTATTTCTGCTCTCCTCTTCGTTGGCCTTGGTGTGAATTTCGTTCATCCTTTCCAGGCTGATTTTCGCCTCCCGCAGGGAACGGATAAACTCAATGAATTGACGAATTGGCGAGTTCAACTGTGCAACCACATACATAATGGCCACCAGCATACCTATGGTCATCGTACCGGCAACCACTGCATTAGCGACATAGAAAAGGATCAGAAGATTTTTACCCTCGTTGATCAAGTCACCTCCAGAACGTTGAATTTGCGTGTAAAACGCTCCACCCAACTCCGTACGGATCAGGGCAGCGTGGGTACGTTCCCAGGACCAGCGCTTAGACTTTTCTGCATTATGCAGTTTGATGTCTTGCATACCATCTACGAGCTCAATCAGCTTGCTCTGGTTATCAGCATGTTGATCAAAACTCTTATAGTCAATGGCGTCCTGCTGAATTTGCAGAACATATACCCACACTAGATTAAATAAAGTTCCTAGCAGGAAAATAGTCAACACCCAGCCACTCCAAAAGAACAACAGCAGCGAAAAGGCTACGAAGTTAAACAGCGACAGAACGGAGACTAAAGTTGTAGAGGTCAAAAATCGTTGGATACGATCGTGATCGGCAATACGTTGTAGCAAGTCACCAGTAAGACGGTTATCAAAGTAGCGCAAGGGCAATCGCACCAATTTCTGAAGGAAATCCGAAAGAATTTTGACGTTCACCCGCACGCCCAGGTGGATAATGATCCAACGCCGAAAAACCTCCACGACCAATTGGGCAATGAATAATAGCACCAGACCAACTATCATCATACTGATGAAATTAGTCTCTACGTGGCCGATGCCAATATCTACCAGGGATTTGAGTAAGAAAGGAGTAGCGATCTGTAAAATACCCGCAAGGAATATACCGATGGCCAGCTGGATCAACAAGCCTGTCTCTTGCTGGAAATACGCCCAAACGTAGCTCCAGCGAGAGCGATCTATTCCTTCTCCGTCCCGGTCATAGAACTCAGGGGTAGGTTCCAGCACAAGAATCACTCCCTCTTCACCGTCTTCGCTCCACCCTTCCAGAAATTCTTCGCGCGTAAGCGTGTATTTTCCTTCGGCGGGATCTGCAACCCATACCTTGTCTGGCTTGATATCGTAGACTACTACAAAATGATCATCCTCCCAGTGTGCGATAAAGGGTAATGGGATATCATCGTAGAGACGGTCATACTCTACACTTACGCCTAAGGTTTGCATACCGATGGCCTCTGCGGCATCACTGATTTCCAGCAACGACACCCCCTGCTTACCCATGTGGGTTAGCTCCCGCAAATACTCCAATGAGTAGTAACGGTCGTAGTGGCGGGCGATCATGCGCAGGCATGTTGCGCCGCAGTCCATACGTTCTAGCTGATGAAAAAAGGGGAATTTTTTGGCCATAAACCTGCTGTACAAAAACGATTGGGTCGCGTGCTTTAGACTAACTTATTGGTTAAGCGTCACTTATCAAACAAATTTAATTCTTTTTAAGCTATAATTCAACAAATACGGTTCTTAAAGTGGGTATAAGCCGCTTACAACGCTGATAATAGTGACCCAGGTAATCATTACCAATTACACTTCAGAGCATCGGTAAATGCGTAGAAAGCGAAAAATCTGTTTCTTTGCAGCGTCATGCACAACACTTTTATTTCAGTTATTGGCTTGATTCATCAGCGTTCCGATCTGGACCGTTTGGCGGAGTACTTGCAGGGGCTTCACGAAGTTCTTGTAGATCGCTTTAGCGATTACGAAATCGTACTGGTTAATAATGTCCCGGAGTGGCAGATCGATGATGTCGTTAATACGCTTCCAGCAGCACTAAAGAAGCAGATTTATCTATTGCGACTATCCTCACGCACCAATAAGAATCACGCCATTCTGGCAGGCCTGGATCGGGCCAATGGTGACTACACGGTCATTCTTGAAACGCTCTTTGCCAAACAGCCAAGGATTGTTTTGGACCTCTTTGAAAAGAGTCAGGAAGGTTATGATGTGGTCTATTTACAGGCAGAAGGGCGAGAGAGTCCCCTCCGCTCACGCTGGCTGTATCAGCTGTTTTATTTCATCCTCAAACGCTACTCACAGCTTAAGGTAGACGAGAAGGCCCACAACAGTCGTATCATCTCTCGGCGTGCATTGAACTCGTTGCTGCGCTTAAGGGAGAACCTACGTTATATGAAGGCCATCTACAGCATCGTGGGCTACCGTACGGCTTTCATTCCTACCCAGAAGCCATTACCTGATGATGATAATTTTGGTGAAAGATTCCGCACCTCACTAGTCGCTATTACCTCCTACACGACGTTCTTGCGCGCCAGTATGTTATGGATTTTCCTTGGATCCTTTCTGTTCCTGCTTCTGGTAATTATCAACGCCCTAAAAGTTAAGTTCACTGAAACTGATCTCCTCGGCCAAGCCGCAGTAGCGGACTCGGGTTGGACTTTTCTGGTGATTCTAATCGCCATCTTTTTTGCGGTGACCACACTGAATCTTTACATCATGTCCATTTATCTATCCAATATTTATACTGAAATTAAACAGCGCCCCCCTTATATCATTGAATCAATAAAGCGATTTTAATCATTTAAGTTTATTATTATTCGAAAAGCAAACAAAATTTACTACATTTGCTATTCAGTTCTGAATAAAACGCCCAAGGTAAATTACCACGCACAGAACTGAAATCATTGACGATGCTTTGAACCGACGAGTTTTGTGATGGCCAAGATGAATAAATCTATCAGCTATTATAATCATGGTTAACTCGTCTGTACCGTTCAAAGCAGACGACTAGTGCATTCCGCGGGGCACTTTATTATTGAAATGATTAGTCGTTACTGATTCTGAATGGAGTCTCTTCAGAATTTCGGAGGGCAGCTCAAAAAAACTAGTCTAGAGCTGCAATTACCGAGTTATCTATAAATAACTCAACAACGCTTGCTGGGTCTGGTCGTCTTGACTAGGCATGATGAAAGGTTTTGCACTACGTTGGCTTATGCCAAAAGTAGAACAGGGCCTGCGTGTCTCCAATCCGAGGAGGATGGGGATTCTTGGTGAACCGGAAGGTGGGTGGGCCCGCCGCAGGCGGTAGGTCCTCTCCAAAACCTCCCACATCTCCCTACTCCCAAATCTCTACCCTCCGATGTAAACTTTACCTATCTTCGGCCAAGACTAGTAAGACCTACCAATGAAATCATTCTTTTCCCTACTTCTTACCCTTGTTGTATCACTTTGTCTTTTCTCCCAGGATCTCTATTTCCCAGAGCGGGGAGCAGCGTGGAGAAGCTTACCAGATGATCAAATGGGCGCGATCAACAAGGAAGCGTTGGAGGATGCACTCACCTTTGCTCAAGAAAACGAATATAGTGGTGAACGAGATTTGCGTCTTGCTATTTTAAAGGGCTTTGCTCGAGAGCCTTATCATTATTTAGCGGGGCCGGTAAAGGAACGCGGTGGACCGGCAGGAATGATTCTCAAGAATGGTTACGTGGTGGCATCTTGGGGAGATACCAAACGGGTAGACATGACTTTTAGTGTCACCAAGAGTTACCTATCGACCGTTGCCGGATTGGCCTGGGAAGAACGTCTGATTCCTGCACTTGACGCTCCAGCAGGAGAATTGGTGTGGGATGGAACCTTCGAAGGCGAACACAACGCAAAAATCACCTGGGACCATCTTTTAACTCAATCCTCTGACTGGTCGGGTAGTCTTTGGGGTATGAAAGACTGGGCTGATCGGCCACCCCGAGAAGGAGGTGTCGATGATTGGAAATACCGTGAACTACACGAGCCCGGCAACCACTACGAGTATAATGATGTGAGAGTAAATGTGCTGGCTTATTCGCTGTTGCAAGTTTGGCGAAAGCCCCTTCCTATGGTGCTCAAAGAACGCATTATGGATCCGATCGGCGCTAGTTCCACCTGGCGCTGGTTTGGTTATGAACATTCCTACACCAATGTTGACGGTGTACAGATGCAATCCGTCAGTGGCGGTGGACATTCTGGTGGAGGGGTATTTATTAATACCGAAGACCACGCTCGCTTTGGCCTACTTTTCATGAATCAGGGTCGCTGGCAGGACGAACAGTTAATCTCGCCTGAGTGGGTGGATATGGTCCAGCAGTCCTCAGATGCGAATCCTAGCTATGGCTATATGTGGTGGCTCAACAAAGCAGGTAGTTCCCGGTATTGGGAAGGCGTTCCAGAAGACATCTACTATGCTGCTGGCTTTGGTGGTAACTACATTGTAGTAGACGAAGCTAACCAACTTGTGATCGTGACACGTTGGTTGCAGCCTTCCCAAATGGGCAGCTTTGTTGAAAAGGTTCGTACAGCAATGGGACTCTAGCGCAACTCCAGTACAAGCGTTGCATGAGCTGGAATAACCAGATCATCAATATTCTCAATTGATTCTCCTGAACCTATATCTACCGCTAAGTTAAAACCAGCGAGTTGCTCCGCGTAACGGGTAGTTGATAATTCAGAGGTCTCCGAGTTCGAGTTATAGGCCACCATAACTACTTTACCTTCTGCCTGACGGAAATAAACGTATACTCCATTTTCTGGAATATACTGCGTCAGCGCACCATACTGTAAGGCGGCAGTTTGCTTGCGATAAGTAGCCAAGCGCTGCAAATAATCAAATATTTCTGATTCCTGTTCCGTGCGGTCTTTAGCTTTGAATTTATTGTCTCGATCTTTCGGAAAGCCACCAGGAAAGTCCAGTCGGCCACCTTCCCCGAACGCTCCACCACTGCCGGTCATTCCAATCTCCGTTCCGTAGTAAATCATTGGAATACCACGTAAAGTCAACAGCATCGCAAAGGCCGACTTAAGCTTTGTCACATCTTCACCTACTGCCTCAAAAACGCGTCCTAAATCGTGGTTATCCAAGAATAGAACATTACCGAATGGATTGTCATAAACAAAGTCTTGCGCTAACACATAATAGAGTCTAGTTACACCGCTCGTCCAGCCTTGTTCTTGGTTCAGGGCCTCCCCGAGTGCATAGTACATTTGGTAGTCCGTCACCCCTGGCAGATTGCTATTGTGTCCACTAACTCTGGGGCCTTCGGTAAACCAGGACTGTACACCTAAGCCGTGTACCCAAGTCTCGGCAAAGATTCCAATTTCAGGGTATTCCTCTAGCATCCGTTGGTTCCACTGCCCCATAAATGCTTGATCACAGTACGCATAAGTATCTATACGGAAAGCGTCCTGGCCACTATATTCCGTCCACCAAATGCTGTTTTGAATAAGGAAATTGGCCAATTGTGGATGCTGCTGATTGAGGTCTGGCATGTGCCGATCAAACCAACTATCCGTTACCGCCGCATAATCTGCTTTAGCAACATAAGGGTCCATGTGCACTGGCGCACGATAGGATATCTGAGGAAAACCATCTTCCCACTGATGAATCCAATCTCGTGATGGTAGATCATTGATAAACCAATGCTGATCGCCAGTGTGATTAAAAATTACATCCATGACGACCTTCATCCCACGCTCGTGGGCAAGCTGGACCAATTGGCGGTATTGTTCGTTTGAACCAAAGCGAGCATCAATTCGATAATGATCCGTTACGGCATAACCATGGTAACTCTCGTACGGCTGATCATTTTCTAGTACAGGATTTAGCCACAGTGCAGTAACACCTAGCGATTCCAGATAGTCTAAATGTTCCATGACACCGATCAAATCACCACCGTGACGGAAGAACACATTGTCCCTATCCAGTCCAGTTTGCTGCATGCCTTCTACCACATCGTTACCGGTATCGCCATTGGCGAAACGGTCAGGCATAATGAGGTAGATAAAATCTTCAGCAGAAACACCTTGTGCTTTAGGCTCAGCAGAATTACGCGCCTTGAGTTCGTAGGAATACTGATTTACCACCGTTCCTACAGCATCAGCAAGTTCTATGCGAAGCATACCAGGATTAGTGCCAGGACCAATATCAAGCAGCAGAAACAGATAATTCGGATTCTCCAAGCGCGTGGTTTTGAGGATGCTTACTCCTGGATAACTCACCTTTGGTTCTAACTGGCGGATGTTCTGATCATAGATCAGAATTTCCAGCTCACGTTGGGCCATGCCGGTCCACCAAAACGGTGGTTCTACTCTGGCGCCAGAAAAATTGGCACCGTCGGCTTGTCGATAATAATATTCACTCTCTTCTACGCCTTCTGGCAATTTAGGAGAATGAGCACCACCTTCGTCTTGGGCTTGCAAACCTGCAATGGAGGAGAGCAAAGCGAAAATCAGCAACCTTACACGCATTAGATAGGGGTTATTGGTCAATTATTTTATTTATTCTGGCACATTGAATTGGGCCTTAGTTGGCATTGAAAGCAAACTCGTAGCCTTCACTGCAATACGTTTCATATCGTAGGTTCCAGTACCAGCCCAGGACATATAATCCTTTAACTGCGAAACCGCCTGCATTTCGAACTCCATGTCCAAAGCATCGTTGACAGCGTCAAAATGAATAAGTTCCTTCGCACCGTCGTTATACACAGCCCAACTACCGTAAGAGAAAGTTTCCTCCCACTGTCCACACTCGAAGGTCCCATCGGGTTTGATCTTCCACCAACGCCCACGATTAGGGGCATTTTGCGTATTGTCGCCATGATTCACCCAGTATTCCGCTACCCAGTAAGGTGACTGAATAAGCAATTGTACCTTAGGGTTATTGGTATTCGGTACTACCGGCGAAACATAGCTACCATCTTCCGTTTTTTGAGCTGCAATAGCTTGAGCTTCTGTCGTTGTAGTGTTGTTGGACTGTGGTTCTTGATCCCGCTTACAAGCACCTAGGATTAGGGTTCCCGCCAGCGCGATGAGAAGTAGTTTAGTTCTGTTCATGGTCAATTTGCCAATTTTTGAGATTAAGCTCTATTATTTATTTGTCTTTAGCCCTAACTCCAGGCTGACGAATTTCTACGCCTTCGGAGGATTTAGCATCCTGCACCATCGCTTTCACGTCCTCAAGCAGTTGCTGTGCATCATATACCACACCGTCTTTAATTGTGTAACGAACGCCTTCCGTACGTACTACGTCATTGTTTTCATCCAAGCGTATAGCGCCGGTGCCGTACAATACTTTAAAATCGGCTAAAGGGTTCTCGTTTACAATTACAAAATCTGCTTTCTTGCCTACTTCCACCGTACCAATCTCATCGGCCATTCCTAGTGCCTCTGCACCGTAGAGCGTTGCCGAGCGAATAACTTCGAGGGGATGAAACCCCGCCTCCCGTAGTAGTTCGAGTTCGCGAATGTAAGCAAAGCCGTACAATTGAAAGATAAACCCGGAATCGGAACCGGTGGTTACGCGGCCGCCCCGGTTTTTATATTCATTAACAAAGGTCATCCATAAGCGGTAGTTTTCCCGCCAGGCCACCTCTTGCTCTGTACCCCAGGCGTGCCAGTAGGAACCGTGGCTAATTCGACTGGGCTGGTAAAATTGCCACAGGCTGGGCAAGGTGTATTCTTCGTGCCACTCCGCTCGTCGGGCTCGCATCAAATCACGGTTAGCTTCGTAGATATTGAAGGTAGGATCAATAGTAAAATCCAGCTCCAACAGTTCATCCATTATCTTATTCCAATGATCGCTGTAGGGTTCGGCTGCTTGTTTCCAGAGGCGTCCAGCTTCCTCGAAGCGGTTCTGCTCATTTTGGTAATTGTACTCTACTGGATAATTCTGCACCGTTCGGTCATCAAATAAAGCCTCCGGCAAACCGTACCAGTGCTCCATAGTGGTCAGGCCCGCGCGAGCACTATTTACTACGTTCCAGCGTCCCACATCCATCTGCGCGTGATGGCAGGCGGAGCGCAAGCCCAATTTCTTGTTTTCATCTAGTGCAGCAGCCATAATGTCGGGGTTAGCACCGAAGAACTTGATCCCATCCGCTCCTTTTTCAGCATTACTACGCACCCAATCACGAGCTCCTTCGGGGGTATTGATCAGGTCATAGTTACCCTGGCCAAATACGGTATAGGCTTTTATTCTTGGTGCGACAATTTCGTTGCGAATACTGCGCTCTTTATGTTCCAAAACCCAATCTAACCCGTTACCGCAAGAAGGGTCACGAATAGTCGTAATACCGTGTCCCATCCAAAGTTTGAACACATACTCTGCGTCCGCTCCTTGCGACCGGCCACCGATATGACCGTGCATATCCACAAATCCTGGCAGCAAATGCATACCCTCCGCATCTAATTCTATTCCTCCCTCCTTCAGCTGCGGGCGTCGACTCTCATCAATGGGTACACCAGGATAGCCAACCACTTGAATTTTGGCAATCCGGTCATTTTCTACAACTATATCAATTGGACCACGGGGAGGTGCACAATTCCCGTTTATAAGTGTGACCCCACGAATTATTAACTGCGGATGTGGGCCATCGCCCTCCCCTTCCGCACGGTCTGGAGAGGGATCTACTTGCGCACTTAAACTAAGTGCGGAAAACAGTAGGATGAGTAAGGTGTAATGTAATTGCATTGTTCTGAGTAATTAGCTTTAAGCAAATGTAAAAAGATTATTTTGCGTCGAATTTTCTCCCAACTGCTCTCTTTCCGCTGACTTGCGCAATCTATAATAACAAGGCGCATATGTCCACTATCAAAACAAAACCAACACCATGTTTCTCAGTAAAGAATTTGAAAAATCGCTCTACGCCATAACCGCCCTGGCTGTATTTGCATCACTGTATTACCTCACATTATTCGCTTTAGGCGTTCGCCATGATTACACGGAAAGCGAGCCATCTCTCGCATTTTATCTACTCAACATAGTGCCACAATTGCTTCTCATTGGCGGCTTCTGGTTTGGTGTCTTTTATCTCACCAGTGAAAAAACAGGCAGCTTGATAGCTGGAATACTTCACATAGCAACCAATATCTATATTGTTTTTGCTTACCATTCAGCTGGGGTACATAGCAGTTCTGCCTCCATGAATGCTCCCCATTGGATAAACATCTTGGGTTTGTTAATGGCCGTCTCAGTCTTTGCCACAATACAGTACAAATCCTGGAAAAAGATTCGCATTTTTTTATTGCTATTTTTCATCATGTACGGCATGAAAGTAAGCGCCTTTCATTATTTCTACTCCCTCGAAAAAATACTGGAAATTCCTGGTTGGCGTGATCCGCTTAGCTTGACCTTTTCGCTGGGGGAAGGTCGTACAACTAATATTAATCTCCTAGCTACCTTGACATCCAACTTCTTTCTCCCCGTCTGGTTGATCTGCTTTTGGTATTTGCACCGAATAATCACAAGCGGGAAAGAATTTGCCCCTAAATTCTTAAGTTTACCAAGCTTATCAAACGTCGGGCGCCTCAGCTTTTCTATTATCCATTGGACCTTCAGGATCGTGCTATTTGGCCTAATTTTCGGTAGTGCAGCAAGAGTCAATTTATTGCAAAGAACCAGCTCCCTAACTCACGTGCTCATTTGGGTCGTATGCCTGATGGTGACCATTTATCTTCTTGCCGTAATCTACCGTAACTTACTAGCGGCATATTTTAAATCTCGCGCCGCCTACCCTGCCTGGAACTATTTCCTACTCCATATTCCAATCATCCACTTTTTTGCTTGGCTCAAAGCAGTGTCTCTTCCCAAATCAAGCGTAGCAGTTCGACAAAATGGAGTGCTTACGGGGGAATCCACCAGTCCGCAAGCAGAACTAGCTGAGCTACAATCAAGATTCACCCTGCAAGGGAGAAATCGAGGAATTGTAACCCTTATCGTCATCAGTGCATGCTTGGTGGGCTTGGTCAATATAATCGAGTTTGACAGTCCAAGATTTAATGGAGGCCAGGCACTCATCGGTGTAACTTCCATCATCCTCAGTCTAGCCATTTTGGCCTGGTTCATTAGAGATAGTAAAGCACTTTACTCTATTTTCATCATCGGTATTAGCTTGGTTCTAATTGCTAGTTTCTTTGAATCAGAAGTAGCGGTTAGCCCCGTGATTATTGCAGCACTAGTTAACTACCCAATTTATTACGTGCTATTTCATTATGATCAGTTCACCATTGAACAGGAAGTTGAGTCTTCGCCAGACGGCGAACTACCAACGAGTGCAGAGTCGGGTATTTGATAATTACTAAGATTGAGGTGGGTGTAACGAATCGAGTACTGAGGAGCAATAATAGAGAAATGTATTCCAACGTTTGAAGCACAAACACTAAACCGTACACGGATAA
Source organism: Bacteroidota bacterium (assembly GCA_038528965.1). Classification (GTDB taxonomy): domain Bacteria; phylum Bacteroidota; class Bacteroidia; order Chitinophagales; family Saprospiraceae; genus Lewinella. The sequence goes on from JBCBEC010000020.1 coordinate 78,939, forward strand.
TAGGGCACCTTGGTATTCGAAGTAAACAACAGCGACCTTATCCGGAGCGATGTGCACCGAGGAAAGCTATGGTTAAGTCCCGACGGCATACACTTATACTACTATCGGGACTTCACGAATACGTATAACATTCCTTTTGGAGCCCTACCGGAACAAAGGATTATTTATGGTGCCTTCCCCAGGTGATTTAGCGCTGACAGGCACACTGTGTAGGCATTGCACTACCGTTAGTGGTCATCAAAGGCCAGGCATTACCGCTACCCTCTTGCTCAAAATAAAATAGGCTTCGAGGCTGATTGTAATTTCCTACTTCGTTCATGGTGGCTGCATCGTATAGACGGCCATTTACCATAGTATACTGCACATTCTCCGACTGGCGAATATCTTCCAACGGATTGCCGTCAATGACGATGATATCTGCCAATTTCCCTGGCTTGAGACTACCTATTTCACTGTCCATACCCAAGTAGCGGGCACCGTTGATGGTTGCCGCTTGTAGGGCTTCCATATTAGTCATGCCGCCTTGCTCAAGCATCCAAAGCTCCCAGTGGGCACCCAGGCCTTGTAACTGACCATGTGCGCCCAAGTTTACTTTCACACCAGCGTCGGTCAGCTTCTTTAAGGATTGGCTCACTAAGATGTGACCATTATCGTATTCCTCCTCTGGGATCATGGTACGGTGACGAGAACGGCTATCAACGATCTGTCTTGGGGTGAAGGTCAACAGACGTTCCTTTTCCCACACATTGGTATGCTGGTACCAGTAGTACTCACCGTTTACCCCACCATAGTTCACAATTAGAGTTGGTGTATTGTGAGACTCGGTAGCCCCCCAAAGCGTTGTAACATCATTGAAGAGCGGAGCTACCGGAATGTTATGCTCTACTCCAGTATGACCATCAACAACCATACTCATGTTGTGGAAGAAGAAAGACCCGCCCTCTGGCACCACCAATAGATCCAGCTCACGAGCAGCCTGCATCACCATCTGGCGCTGTTCCCGCCGTGGCTGATTGTAACTTTTCACACTGAATGCACCGTAAGCTTTCGTACGACGCAAGGCAGAACGCGCATCCTCCAAGTTATTGATGACCACTTTGAAGTCACCATCAGCACCGTAGATAATGGTACCAGTGCTATACAGGCGCGGACCAATGGTATGGCCTGCCTTGATCATCTCACTATGACTAAAGATCATCTCGGAATTGGAGCTCGGGTCGTGCGCCGTGGTCACACCATAAGCTAAATTGGCGTAATAAAACCAGTTTTGCTGGGGGCTTAAGCCATAACGGAAATCGCCTAGGTGGCCGTGCACATCGATGATGCCTGGCATAATGGTTTTACCAGCACAATCGATGATTTGTACGCCACGTGGAATGCGCACATCCGCGCTCGTTCCAACACTACGAATCACGTTCCCATCTACTAAAATCGTTCCTTCTTCAATGACCTCATCACCTTCCATGGTAATGATGCGGGCATTCGTAAAGGCCACCATACCTTCCGGCTGGTCCATCGGCACTTCTAATGGAATTTGCATACCAATCGTATCCATCGGTGGAAGACTATCCAGGGCACCTTCCAAGAAGGAGAAACGCTCGGTCAGCTCATCAGAGTAGTACTCATTACCAAGGGTCCAATGCAATTGCTTACTGTCTGGTGACCAATGAATATTGACCCCTGCATCCCGGGCTACTTGAGCTACCGGTACGGCCTTAGTTTTTGCATTAATACCAATGGACTTACCGGTTTTCGGAAAAGGAGCAACATAAACTTTATATAATTCCGACCAGGCTATCCATTTGTTGTCAGGGCTGATGCTAAAGCGCTGAGCGTACTTACCGTCAAAGTGCTTTTTCTCGTCGGAGCCATTGGTTTTGATACTCGAAAAACTCTTGGTCAGGCTGCCAAACAAGAAGCCCCCCGTCTGAAAGAAGATCCGCTCACCATCTTCACTGAATACCGGATATTCTCCTTTTGGTGTAATAATCATCGGTGCTCCGCCATCAAGTGCTACGGTATAAAGACCAGGCTCCGTACAATGCAGATACCCCTGGTGACCGTTACCGCCGTCCTTGCGAAAGACTACCGTTTGACCATCCGGGGAAAAGCTGGGCGTTCGGTAAATTCCTGGCTCAGCTGTCAATACTTTAGAAGAACCGTCACTTAGGTCATGCAGGATCACACTCCCCTTCTCCTGATCATCCCAACTTACATAGGCTAGCTGGCTCCCATCAGGACTAAAGGCAGGCTCGAATTCAAAGTGTTCAGCACTGGTGAGGCGTGTAACTTTCTTGGACTCCACATCCATTTTCCACAGGTATCCTACTGCACTAAACACCAATGTCTTTTCGTCTGGAGAGGTGACTAGATGACGAATCACCTTAACCGTAAAATTATCTTCAAAAACGGGATTATTTACCCGCTGTGTGGTAGCCACCTGCGTACTGACCTCTGCAGTAAAGGGAATCTGCTTAGCCGCAACTTTTGAATTAGGATCAGTTGGAACTTGCCAGATTTTACCATCAGCCCAGATGATGATGTTTTTATCATCCGGTGTCCAATCAAAGCCAGTGTAGACTCCGAAGATGGCCCAGGCCTCTTGCTGGTCCTTACTCAGGGCGTCATAAATGGGATAGGCTAATCCTGTCTCCAAATTATAAACAAAGAGGACTGACTGCTCGCGCACACGACGTACAAATGCCAGATGTTTTCCATCATTAGACAACTGCGGTCGGCAAGCACCACCTGGCCCACGAACAACGGTCTCCATCTTATCCTCCTGCCGATCGTAACGCTTAATTACGTAGATCTGACTATTGGGATCTTTATTGTATTGGAAGTAACCACCAGGATACATATCCTCACTGAAGTATACGTAACGCCCATCAGGAGACACCGTTGGTTCGTTGACATCCTGCTGGTCATTCTTGCGTTTAGTCAACTGAATTCCACTTCCTCCGCTGCGATGGTACAGCCACATTTCCCCGGCACCCAATGAACGTTGCGAGGTGAAATGCTTACGAGCTACAAAGTACTGTCCATCCGGTGTCCAGGCGGCATTATTCAACAGACGAAAGCTCTCCTTAGTCACTTGAATAGCCTCACTTCCGTCAGCTTTCATGATCCAAATATTATCCCCGCCTCCGGCATCACTGGTAAATAAGATTTCGGACCCATCTGGACTAAAGCGTGGCTGTACTTCCCAAGCAAGACCACTGCGCAAAACAGTCGCTTTACCACCCGAAATTGGCATTTGATAAATATCCCCCAGCATATCGAACACAATAGTCTGCCCATCCGGACTTACGTCTAGGTTCATCCAGGTTCCTTCATCCGTAGTGAAGTTTAAGTCTTGCCAGCCCCATGCTCCTTGGGGGGCATTTACATCCCAGGAATCCGGTTTTTTATCCTGGCTCTTTAGTGCCACTACGCAAGTCATTGCGAGTAGCAAGAAGATAAGTTTTTGCATTTAGTAATCCTTTAATCAACTAGGGCTAAGGTAGGTATTTTTCCAAGAGGGCTTCCCGTTTACTGCGGCAAGTCTGCTGTTCACTGAACCGCACTCAGGAGCTGTCAAGAAATGGCTATCTTTTGCAATCGAAAATCGGGTCAGCCCTAACTAAGGTTTGCCAATCCCCCGTGCTTCACTAATGAAAGAATCATTTTTACACCCTACTAAACAGTAAAAACATGTTGTTTCGCATCATTTGCTGCGCTGGATTGTTAGTACTACTATCATGTGGAAACAATCCCGATACATCTGTGTCAACTAATTACGAGAAAATGCCCGTCAACTACCCAGAAACCGCTACGGTAGACCACTCTGACGATTACCACGGCACCAATATTGCCGATCCTTATCGCTGGCTTGAAGTAGATACCGCCCAAGATGTTGAAGCCTGGGTAAAGAGCCAAAACGAAGTCACCTTTGGTTACTTGGAGGATATTCCTTTCCGGGAAAAAATTGAAGAGCGACTAACAGACTTACTCAACTACCCACGTTTGAGTTCACCTTTCCGCGCCGGCGACTATTACTTCTTTTATAAGAACGATGGCCTGCAAAATCAGCCGGTCATTTACTACCAGAAAGGATTGGATGGAGATCCCGAAGTATTCATTGATCCGAATACCTGGTCTGAAGATGGCACTACGGCCATCAGCCTTATTGGCTTCTCCGAGGATGACCGCTACGTTGCCATGTCTATTGCCGAAGCAGGTAGTGACTGGCGTCAGATTCGTGTGATGGAAGTAGCGACCAAGACCGAGTTGGAGGACCGACTTGATTGGGTCAAGTTCAGTGGTGGTGGATGGTCAGGTAATGGCTTTTACTACAGCCGCTATCCGGCACCAGAGCCCGGCCAGGAGCTTTCAGGGAACAATCAGTACCACAGTGTCTACTATCATGAGTTAGGAACAGCACAAAGTGAAGATAAACTGGTCTTTCGCGACGACGATAATCCGGGCAACTATCACTATGGCTACGTTACCGAAGATGGCAACTACTACATTATGTTTGATGCCCCTGGTACCGATGGTTTTGCCACCTACTACAAAGACCTGAAGAACGATGGTGATTTTGTGGCCTTGTTCCCCGGCTACGAAAGCAAGAACACCGTGATCCATAATATTGGTGAGCGTATGCTGGTACTCACCAATATTGATGCTCCTAAATACCGCTTGGTGGAGGTTGACATTAATAACCCAGCCAAAGAGAACTGGAAGGAGATTATTCCAGAAAGTGATGATCTGCTACAGGGCGTTTCCAGCGGTGGTGGCTATCTCTATGCCAACTATCTGGAGAAAGCGACTGACCGTTACTATCGTCACAATTATGACGGCAGTGGTCGTCAGGAGATTGCGTTGCCCGGTACGGGTAGTGCTGGTGGCCTAGGCGGTGATGAGGAAGATGAAACGCTGTTTTACACCTTTACCTCATTTATTTATCCGCCCACCATTTTCAAATACAATGTAGCAACCGGCGAATCAGAGCCGTTCTACAAAGCGGAGCTACAGTTTAATCCGGAAGATTACGTAGAAAAGCAGGTCTTTTATCCTAGTAAGGACGGAACCGAGGTAAGTATGTTCATTGTGCACAGAAAAGGCCTGGACATGAACGGTGCGAATCCGACTTACCTATACGGCTACGGCGGGTTTAACGTGAGCCTATCACCAAGCTTCAGCGCTTCTCGCTTAGTATTGCTAGAAAATGGTGGTGTCTTTGCTATGCCTAACCTCCGCGGTGGTGGTGAGTACGGTGAAGAATGGCACCAGGGCGGAATGCTACACAACAAGCAAAATGTCTTTGATGACTTCATCGCCGCTGGCGAATATTTGATTAGCGAAGGCTATACAAGCAAAGAAAAGCTGGCCATTGCCGGTGGTAGTAATGGTGGTCTTCTAGTTGGTGCCTGCTTGACGCAACGCCCCGATCTATTTGCAGTAGCGTTCCCAGCAGTAGGTGTAATGGATATGTTGCGTTACCACAAGTTTACGGTAGGAAAGGGCTGGATTCCAGAGTACGGCTCCAGTGACGATCCGGAGCACTTTGAAAACTTATTGAGCTATAGTCCACTGCACAACTTAAAGGAAGGTGTAGCATATCCTGCTACTATGGTGACTACAGCTGACCATGATGATCGTGTGGTACCGGCACACAGTTTCAAGTTTGCCGCCCAGCTGCAAAAGAGCCATACTGGTGATAACCCGGTGCTGATTCGCGTTGCCGTTGATGCAGGTCACGGTGCCGGTAAGCCCATTGGCAAAATCATCGAAGAGCAAGCTGATTTGTGGTCTTTCTTCTTCTATAACACGGATGCTCCGGTGAAGTATATCGAAGGATAATCGGGAAGTAAGAAATACGAGATTAGAAGCGGGAAATGGGGGATTTGGCTCCTGTTTCCTGCTTTAATTAGGATTAGGATTAAAATTAGAGTTAGAATCTACTGGATTCATTTAATCACTAAAGACACTAAGCACTCCTGTTTTTTTCAGAACCATTTAAGGCATATCAGAGCATATAAGGAAGTATTCCATCTCCTCTATTTTGAACCACATAAGACACTTCAGAGCACATAAGACACACTCAACTAATTCAACCAATCAAGGCAACCGAAGGTTTTTTAGAACCATTTAAGGCATATCAGGGCATATAAGGAAGTGTTCCATCTCCTATCTATTTTGAACCACATAAGACACTTCAGAGCACATAAGACACACTCAACTAATTCAACCAATTTAACTAACCAAGGCCGACGTGCTCCTACACTGCGTCTCTTCGCCAAAGCTACGGCGCAAGTGTAAGGAGGCCTAACTAAATCCACCAAATTCACTAACCCAACTAATTCTATCCACCGTAGCCTTTGGCGTAGGAGGCCCAACTATCCTAACTTCTCCTTAACAACCCTTAACCCTCTTTAACCACCCACTACGCGGCATTAACGGTTTCATAGGCACTAAGCGACAATTAGGGGCATATTTTTGGTGTATACGAGGTGAACGACACCTCCGAAAGCCAACAAGTATTACCGAACGCCCAAAATTTTAGTCTTATGAACCGTATCACAGTAGTCATTTTCTTGCTGAGCACCGTATTGTTTACGCTTCAGAGCTGTGCAAGTGCCGAGAAATTGGTAGATCATGGCCGCTATGATGAAGCCATCGCACTGGCCCAACGCAAGCTGAGTGGAAAGCAGCGCAAGAATCCAAAATTGGTTAGAGCTGCGGAAGAAGCATTCCGTAAAGTGAATGCCCGCGAAATGCGTCAGTTGGATCGCCTGAAGAACTCTAATGATGCGAACCGTTGGGGAGAAATTAATGCCCTTACCCGCCGGATTCGTCAGCGTCAGGAAGCTTTGCAACCCCTTTTGCCTTTGACCGATAAGCATGGTTATACGGCCCAATTCCGCTTTGCGAATGTGGACGGGCTGGAGCAGGAAAGCCGCGAAAAAGCCGCCGCTTTTCATTACGCTGAAGCAGGCCGCCTATTGCAGCAAGCACGCAGAGGTGATAAGCATGCGGCTAGAGCTGCTTACCGCGAATTGGAAGAGACCCAGCGCTATTTCCGTCGTTACGAAAATGCGAATGCCTTGCAGAACGAGGCACACCAGTTGGGTATCACCCATATCCTGGTCACGGTGGCCAATAATGCACCAGTGGTAACTCCAAGTCAATTTGATCGCTACTTGACGAATATCAATGTTGCTGATCTTAATAACTTCTGGCAGCATTACCACGTACGCGATAACCAGCGTCAAGGCTTTGATTACGAGATCAAAGTGCGCATCACAGATATCGCCGTGAGTCCGGAACTGGTAAGAGAGCGGGAATATACGGATAGCAAGATCATTCAAGATGGCTTTGAATATGTCCTGGACGAGCGCGGTAACGTAGCTAAGGATTCTCTCGGCAACGATATAACGGTACCTCGTGAAGTAACCGTACAAGCTTGGGTCTTGGAGACGCTACAACAAAAGGAAGCTACCGTTGAAGGTTTGGTAGAAGTCCGCAATCTGAGTACTAATCGCTTGATCCGTAGTGCACCATTAACCGCCAGCGCCTTTTTCGAGAACTACGCCTCTACTTTCCGGGGCGATAAGCGAGCCTTAAGCCGCGAAACTCGTCAAAGAATTGGGAACAGCCCAGTGCCTTTCCCAAGTAACGAAGGCCTAATCTTGCAAGCGGCGGAGCAGTTGAAGCCGGTCCTTTTAGACCGAATCCTGGATTACAATCACTTAGTTGAAGTGTAGCCAATATATAGTGTGATCAATTAAAAAGAGCTCGGACATCAGTGATGTTCGAGCTCTCATTTTTTTGGCTATTCGAAGATCTTAAAATCCTCGATTATGATCCTACTGCACTGCTTGAATCCGGCGGAGGAATAGATTGGCAGAACTCACCTCTACCGGCTGAATTTCAAAGGTCTCACCGTCCGGCATTTTCCGCACCAAGTCTTTGACCTTCATACCTTCCAACTGCTGCATAAAGACCGTATTATTGGAGGTGATACTGAGGATACCCGCCTTGAAACCGAAGAAATAAAACAAACCACTAGGAGACTTAACATAAATGTACAAGCGATCATCGTTATCCGCCGACGGCATCTTCACTTCGATATAAGACTCGATCTGCTTGTTGAGCGGATCACCATTAACCGAAATCAAACCATTGGTCTTCTTGGTAGATACAAAGGACTGATAATCTCCATGCCACTTCATCGGCACTTTACTAAAGAGAAAATCGTAGCCATTTACACGCTTAGCAACATCGAGCACACCGAGTCCAAGGCCGGCTAAGGCGTCCTCTCGTTCCTTACTCTCCGGGAACAACTCACGAACTGTTTTTTGGTAGAAACCCACATCCGATAAGTAGCCAATCGCCCGGGCCTCAAAGCCGGCCGATAAGAAGTCGTTGTGGACGATTTTCAATAAGTTCTCAGGGATGAGCATCTCCATGCCCAGCATGAACTCAGCAGTGACGGGTATCACAACTTCTTCTGGCACTGCTTCTTCCTCGGGTTCGTCGCTCACTAATGGCTCATCAGCCAGCATAATTCCACTAGACTCTTCTTCTTCCGGCTCTTCCTCCTCCACCGGAGCAGGGAACTTGGTTTCAGCTCTACCCGCAGCTTCTATACTTACATATTTCAGCTCGGAACCTAAGACAAACTTACCCTCCGCTTCAACACTACCGTCGCTATTTTTGAAAAGCATTTTATTACCCACCAAACTCTCGCCTAGTACGATGGAAGAGTCGCCGTAAACCAATTGATCTTTATCCTCCAAGTATTTGATAACACCAGTGGAAACATCCAAAATACGGCGGTCTTTGCGGTAAAGCAACGGAGTTACTAAACGAGGATAGATTCTGGAAAACTCTCTGGAAAGGAACAAACCAGAAAACAATGGCTCGTCGTCGTACGATTTCGGAACGTCGTAGTCAATGACCAAGTCATTCTTATCCCCCTTAAAGTTTACGGTGAACCAGTACTTATTCGGTAAGTTCTCTACGTTAAATCGAGCGTAACCATCAAAGGTCAGTGCTTTCTCCTCCGCATCCAAAAGGATATCACCTCGGAACTGCGTTTTATGATCGATAAAGAAGGTATCAGAAGGTAAGATTTCTCCTACCGCGCGCGTTACACTCCGCTTTTCCGAGTAGTCACCTTTTCCAATAGGCTGCCCGGTAATATTCTGTAGCTCAAACTCCTGCTCGTATGGGCCTACATTGTATTCGTAAAATCCACTTGCCTCATATACCCGGCGCCCTTTGATCTGAACAGTGGCGCGATTGATTACGTGATATTTACTGGTAGTATCGGCAATAATCTGAGCGTTCTCCAACACCGCCATTTCTGCCTCTGGTGCAATTTCAACGTATTGACTATCGGGATAAATGAAAGCGTCAGATGATACGATGTAATCCACCCCTTCAATGGAAAGTAAGCTAGACCGTAAATCATAGGTCGCTTCCTTTCCGTAGAAATTAAGAGAGTCTTGATCTGGATGGATAGAAGTAAAGAGTGCCTTCTGGTCTTCTTCCGTCAAGAATGTAATGGTACTCCCTTTCATATCCCAGTCAAACTCGTTCATCGTGGTCATGTACTGGTTGTACGGCAGCAAGGTAACCACACTTTCAGTATTTGCCTCAAAATGCCCGACCGCATCATCAAAGTCCATCAGACCATTGACATTATTCGTCTCCAAGGCCAAACGATCATTAACTTCCAGTGCATTAATCCGGATTTGCATGGTATCTGCATCTGCGGAGTTAGCACCAAAAGAGAAAATATTAGAATTGGCCTCCGCCAAACTCCAGGCTAGCTTACCGGCACCTTTCAGCCCGTTCGGCGTTAATACCAGAGAGCCTTCCAGGCGGTGGTCATCCGCTCGGAAAAGCTGGAAGGGTGCATCTTCGGTACTTTTTACCAGTAGACTATCACTGTAAGGCCGCCACTCCAGGTCTACTGCCTCACCGTGGACTTCCGGAACCGGAACATCTCCATCGCGGACCTCCTCCAGGTCAAAGGCATCGGCACTCGCAGTGGCTCGGGTGGGCATAAAAACAAAGTCTTCCGCGTTTACTTCCGCTTGAATATATTCCAGCTTTCCTTTACCCATGAAGCCACTGTTACTGAGGTTCAGCTCACCGGTATAGGTACCCTTACCATCGTAGGCAGGGTGGCCTTCGGTTGGTGTCTCCGTTGTAAAACCCAATGACTGATCTTCCTGAATAACTGCTGTTTCCTCAATATCTGGAAACATCCCGTTACTCCTTAGTACCCCTTCAAATTTCACATCCTGCGGACCGTAGCGATCCAGATGATCAAAACTAAAGGGCTCTAACTCAAAGTAAAACGAGTCGCGGACGTAGACACCGCCTCGCGTATCCGGACTATCGTAGAAAATGTAGCTGTTCTCTTTACTCTGTAGTGAGGGAAAAATTGGAATATCCTTACGACCAGACTTATTATTCGGCGCGTCCACTAGCAAAACGCCTTGTAAGTGCTCAATACGAGATCCTAGGCTAAGCGCTTCCGGACGGTTATTCTCATCCAGGTTTCCGGTAGGGACATATAGATCCCAGTAGCGGACGGAATCCAGGTTGATCTTGTAGTCATCATAAATGAATTCAAAATCCTTACCCTGCAATTTACTGTAGCCAGCGAACACCTCACCGTCAAAATCAAAGTTGCGGTTCCCGCGTACAAAGGCCTGATTACCAGAAGGAAGTGCGCCAACTCGTTGTGCCCGACTAAACTCAATGCGCTCAACACCATTCAATAGTGAATAACCATTTTGCAGATTGATCGTAGCATTGGCCGTATCAGTTTGCGAGACCAAGCGCAGGAAGTCGTAATCGGTATTGCCCGCTTCAGCATCTACGTAGTGATAAATTTTCTCCTTCATTTCAATCTCCTGCGTCTCCGGGTCGTAGGCAATAAAACCCTTACTAACCAAATCGTAGATCAATGGTAAGATGTTATCTACCGTGAAACGCGAATTGATACGATTAGCTAATAGAGAAGCTGGCATAAAGTTGGTGCCCTCTCGTTCAGCCGTAGCCTTCATAATTGCCAATGGGTTGGCTGTGGCGATGTTCTGAATTCGGGTATACTCTCGGGTATCAAAGTACTCTAAGGATTCAAAAACCACGTCCGCCTTATTCACAAAACTCGCTGTAGGCCGACCAATCACCAAGGAATCTTCAGGGATGTAGACTTTCAAGAAATCCGCATCAATATTCATTTGGTGTAGGCTGTGGAAGAAGGGATAGCGATCCGTTCCTTTCTTACCCCTGGATAGCTCCACACTCAATTTATCCAACTCCATACGAACGTTGGCCGAAGGGTGGAAAAGACTGTCATTGTTCAGATACAAAGTCACCTGTACATCTTGACCGACAATCCGATTCTGATCTTTTATCGTAACCAGATTTCCAACTCCCCGGAAAGCCGGTTGATTGCGGTCGTCAGTGACCAACAACTCAGCTGGGCGGTTCTTCGTACCGGTAGCGTATACCGTCGCGCCGTGTAGACGAAAGCCACCTCGAAGTTTGACGTCATCGCGTAAACTAGAAAAGTTAATGTAAGCATCGGTACTTTCAAAACGAGGATAAGAAGTTCGGCTATCGTCCGCCACTAGTTTATCGGTGAAAGTGCCCTTAACCTTTTGCTCTCCAAAATACTGCGGATAATATAGGTAGGCTACCTCCGCTTCGTACAAACTCCGGAGCGTTTCCACTTCGTATTTTTCCAATTCAGCGTATACATTGGGGCCTAAATCAGTTCCTTCCCAGCTCGTCTTGCCCCCTTCTCCTTGCAAACGCTTCTCAAGTGGGAAGTACGAAAAATTGGTTTGCTGAATAGTCAAAGTGTCATTTGAGCGCATTGCTGTTAGATCAGCATTTTCCACTTTCAGGATAGGCTGTTTATCCAAGACCCAACGGTGGCTTTCCGCAAAAGTGAACCAGCTTAAACTTGCCGGTGAGTACTTGATTGCCTGGTATTCGTAAAAGTCGCCGGAGAACTTGAGAAACTCTGCCACGTTATTGACACGAAAGCCTCCTTCCCCAGTAAGAATTCCGTCCAAAACTCCTATCCAGGACTTCAGCTGTGCTCCTTGCTCCGTTTTCTCCTTAATTTTTACCACGGTCCGGAGATAATCTTTGAAATAAGGGGTGGCTCCTAGTTTCCGGCCGCGCATCAACAAACCAGTATTGGTAATCGCAGATTGCTCTTCCGGTGTGAATGTCCCACTGGCAAAGATTCCGGCAAAGGACTCGTAAGCTGCCTCTACTTCCTTGGACCGGCCATCCGTCATAAGATCCTCTAGATCCGCCAAGAATTCAGCCTGCAATTGTGCTGGTGTGAGGGTATCGTTAGCCATTTGTGCCTGCACGAAGGAGGCACTGCACAGCAAAAACGTACTGAATAGTAACAGTCGAAGCATAAGTGTTCAGTTTTTTTGAAGTCGGAATTATCGCTAATTACACGGATAGGGCGATCAAAATGCTATGGCCGTTGAAAGTAAAACATTAACCATCCGTCCTTTTGTTCGAGTTGGCGGAGTTCCCAACCAGCTTCTGAGGCCGCAGACGCTACCTTGCCGCGATCCTGCTCCAGAATTCCGGAAACCAGCAGGTCACCACCTGGTTTTATTCGAGCGTATAACGCCTCCAGGCTGGCTAGTATTACATTTCGATTAATGTTGGCGAGGATTATATCGTAGCTGGTCGGGGGGACAACATCCAGCGTACCGGTGAAAAGATCAATTCCGCTAACGCCATTGACCTCCATATTTACCAACGTATTTTCGGTGGCTGCTGTTTCAATATCCACTGCTTCTATTGCGGTAGCCCCTAATTTTTGAGCTAGAATGGCCAAAATTCCAGTACCACAACCGTAATCAAACACAGACTTGTCGGCAAAATCGAGCTGTTCCATTTGGGTCATCATCAGAAAGGTCGTAGCGTGATGCCCGGTACCAAACGCCATTCGGGGATGAATAACCAAATCGTGCACTACGTCTGCGAAGGGAGGATGAAACTCTGCCCGGACGCCAACGAACGTACCCACTTGCACCGGATGAAAAGCTGCTTCCCACTGAGCGTTCCAGTTTTGCGCTGCGATAAACTGCCGAGTGAAGCTCATTTCGAATGATGTCAAGACAGTATCCAGTGATGCTGTAAAACCATCATTGACTTCGTCCGCGGCTACGTAGGCGACCACTTCGTCAAGGGTTTCCTCAAAACCATTGAAGGGCAGCTCATCTAAGGCCAGTATCAAAGCCGATTTACGTTCGTCTTCAATGATAGTAAAACGATAAGCCCAATAGGCTGCACTAGCCATAGATTTCTCTTTTGCTAGCACTTAGGGTGTTCATCAGTAGAGACACCACGGTCATTTGCCCGACACCACCTGGAACAGGAGTGATATGGCTGGCGATCTTACTCACCCCTTCAAAGTCTACATCACCAACCAGACGGTAACCCTTAGCTGCTTCCGGATCATCTACTCGGTTGATACCCACATCAATGACTACTGCACCGCGCTTTACCATATCGGCCTTAATCGTATTAGGGCGCCCTACAGAAGCGATGATAATATCAGCTCTACGAGTATGATCAGCCAGATTAGCGGTCCGGCTATGACACAAAGTCACTGTGGCATTACCCACTTTTGCTTTACGCGATAAAAGAATGCTAATGGGAGTACCCACAATGTTAGAACGGCCCACTACTACTACTTGCTTGCCAGAAGTAGGAATTTCGTAGCGTTCCAACATTTGGATAATGCCACAGGGTGTTGCTGGTAAATAACATGGTAAACCTAGTGCCATCCGCCCCATATTGACCGGGTGGAACCCATCTACATCCTTGGAAGGATCAATAGCCAAAGTGATCTTATCCTCGTCCAGGTGATCGGGCAGGGGCAGTTGCACGATAAAGCCATCAATGCCAGGGTCCTGATTGAGTTCTTCGATGATGTGAAGTAATTCGTCCTCTGAAACATCCGCAGATTTACGGATAAGGGTAGAATGAAAGCCTACCCGCTCACATGAACGAACTTTGTTGCGGACGTAAACTTGGCTAGCAGGATTATCTCCAACGAGCACTGCCGCCAGGTGAGGCACCTTACCCCCTGCTTCAATGATTGCGGCAGTTTCTTGCGCCAATTCTTCTTTAATCTGGCGTGCCAGTTGCTTACCATCTAATAAAACCATAGCCAAAAATTCAGTGAGCTGCAAATATAGCGGATCGACTTTTATTAGCTAGCGTCCAAAAGGTTTTATTAGTAGTACAAACCGCATCAATTTGTCTTCATGTGGATAAAGCAGGCAGCGATTTGCCAATAGAATGGCTCTTTTGAATAGCGTCAATTGATTTGTCGCTCCCCTTTCCCAAAAGCCAAAGCAGAAAAGCATGGCGGCCTGAAAAAATAGAATACATTTGCGCACAACCACATGAAAAAAGAAGCTGAAGGAGGCATTAGAACAAAGCAAATAAAGCGAGCCTTAACATTCATTGATTAGGCTAGTTGCGACAAGATCGTTACATTTGCTAGAGACGCAACTATTTTCCAAACTTCTCTCCGCGAGGCTAGTCCGCAAGCTAGCTTCCATCTTTTGCCCTTTCTACGCAACTATAGTTGACGTAATCTGGCCATAGTGCAACCTAAGCTCAGATCAGTCAATCCCCCCAGTTTGCCCACAAGATGGCTTTCATCTCGAGAAAGCCCTTGATATACTGATGCATTGAATAAGTCATGTTTAACCATAAACCGAAAACGAGGTCATCCATGGGACAACATCTACCCAAGCGTATTTTTACGCTACTCTTGCTGACCGCAGCCTACCTCCCACTCATTTCCCAAAGCTATCAAATGGACGGCATGCCGATCAATGATTGCGGAGGGTTCTTTCAAGATAGCGGTGGTGGCACTGCTGGCTTTGGAACCAATGAGAATTTTACTACGGTCATTTGCCCAGACGGCACCAGTGGCACCCACATCCAACTGGTGTTCTCAGGTATTGATATTGGTCCGAACGATCTCATCATGTTTTATGATGATGATGGTCCAACGCCAGGTACGCAGCTGGATGCCAGCTTCCTCAACTTTCCCGACAACCCCTTTATCGTTCAGGCTACGGCAGCCAACCCTACGGGCTGCCTCACGATTGTATTTCAATCGGATGCGATAGACAGTGGAGAAAGTGGCTGGAGTGCTGACATCAATTGTATCACCAACTGTCAGCTGATCACAGCGGAATTGGTTAGCACCACACCAGATGTGATGCCCATTGATACGGGATGGATTGATATTTGCCCCGGGGAACGGGTTGAATTTTTGGGACAAGGTATTTACCCCCAAAATGGCATTGTTTATCAACACAGTGACCTCACCAGCACGTTCGAATGGGATTTTGGTAATGGTGAAACAGCGGTAGGACCAAACGTAACGCACGTGTTTGAGGAGCCCGGTGGCTACGTAGTCCAACTGGCTATCATCGACCAGATGGACTGTAAGAACACCAACTTCATCTCGCAAAGAGTGCGCGTAGCCCCCTACCCTTCTTTCGAGTACGATGGTATGGTAGACCCGACCTTATGTAGCGGAGATTCCTTGACTATTTCCTCTTCCATTGATCAACTTTCGGGTTCAAATGTGATTGCAACGCCCGATACGGCCAGCTTTACCCAGGAACGCTCGCGTTCGGATACATTGCTGTTACCTGATGGTAGTGGTGGACAGTATCAGGAAAGCATCAACTTCACTGAGTTTCGCCCCGGTGCTACTTTGACCAATCCTGCGGATATTTGTTTTGTATCCTTGGATCTGGAGCACTCATACAGCGGTGACTTAGATATCGAGTTGGTTTGCCCCGATGGTAGCTCCATCTTCTTGTTAGATTTCCCCTCAGGAACAGGGTCTACAAACTTTGGTGAACCTTGGGCTACTGGCCCCGTAGATGGTGCTTCCGGAAATTTAACTCCGGGAACTCCGTATACCTACTCCTTCGTGGAAGGCGCAGGTAATGGCACTCTGGTGCAATTTGACAACAATGGACCTCCGACTTATACCTACACTACGGTACCAGATCCCGGTGGAACTACCCACACTTATACCGATACTTACTTTCCTCCTGGGGACTACCAGCCCGAGGAAAGCTACGCCAACCTACTGGGTTGCCCCCTCAATGGTGAGTGGACCATCCGGGTGACGGATAATTTGGGACTGGATAATGGATGGCTCTTTGGTTGGAGTATTGCCTTTAAAGACTACCTGTACCCCGAAATTGAAGTATTCTCACCACCATTCATGGACTGGGGTTGGGAGACTAATCCTACTGTAATTAGTAGCGACCAGGACGAGCTGGAAGCATCACCCATCAATGCCGGTGCTGCTGCCTATACCTTCTGGGTGGAAGACGAATTTGGTTGTCGCAATGATACTACCCTCAATTTCGAGGTACTTCCTCCGACACACCCGGATTGCTTCAACTGCGATTTGCAGTTCAATGAACAGCCTGATGCCTTTTTGTGCGAAGGAGATGTCGCTAATTTTGATGTTACGCAGACCACTCCTGTAGAGGTACCTATTACTTTTGAGCGCTTTCCACAGTACGCCATTGGTAATGGAAATCACCCTCCGGGCAATGGCTACTTGAGTACCCTAAATATCAACAGTCTAAACCCCGGGACGATTACTGATCCATTTGTAGATATTGAATCGGTTTGTTTCAGTTTAAGTACTGACTTCCTCTCGGATATCAATGTTGTACTGGTCAGTCCAACGGGGGCACAGTTACCATTGGCGTTACAAAATGGTGCCAACTCAATGGACGGTTATGTTAATACTTGTTTCACGCCAGAGGAACTCGTTTCCATCAACGCTGGTGCTCCGCCCTACACGGGCAACTGGCGACCAGAGGGCAACTGGAACGTCTTGACCGGAAGTCCGATCAACGGGGCCTGGAGTTTATTGATTACGGATAGCGCCGTTCCAACTGAGTTCGGTGAGTTACTTGAGTGGTCGATTACCTTCAATACCCAAAACGAATATACTTACAGTTGGACGCCAGCGGCAGGCTTAGACTGTACAGACTGTCCTACTCCCACTGCCAATCCTACTATGAGCACGCTTTATGAGGTGCTGATCGAGGATCCTTATGGCTGCTCTGTTGTAGATTCTGTATTTGTTGGTGTCGTTGCAGATGTTCCTGCTCCCAACGTTACTTGTCAGGAAATTGATGACACCATCTTGTTTAGTTGGGATCCAATTCCCGGTGTTGTCACCTACGAATACAACGTCACCCGACCGTCCGGACCAGAAGGCTGGATGGGTCCTATTACCGATACTGAGGTTTTAGTGACGAACCTCAATAATGGTGATATCATTAGCATTGAAGTGCGTGCCCTATTCCAGGGTGCGCCAATCGACTGTGACGTTCCTATCGGTACTGCGAGTTGTACCTCTACTTTCTGTGGCTTGGAAATTGGTACACCGACTGTGTCAGATGCGACCTGTTTTAGCCTGGCCAATGGAAGTTTAGAAGCGATCATCATTGCCGGTCAAGCACCCTATACCATTACTATTGGTGGACAGGTCTTCCAAGGAACTTCCGTTCCTGATTTAGCGGCTGGCACTTATGACTACGTCGTGGGCGATGCCAACGGCTGTACCGTAAATGATATGTTCACCGTCAATAGTCCGGATAGTCTTTTCGCAGATGCTACACAGACGTTCCAGAGCTGTAATGGATTAGATGAAAGTATTGCCGAAGTAGTAGCCGGTGGAGGCGGAGGATCGTACACCTACAGTTGGAATGATTCCCAGAGTCAAGATACCGCTACAGCTAGCGACCTTGCACCCAATAGCTACGAAGTATTGGTCACTGACAATATGGGCTGTGAGGTAACTGCCACGGTAGCCGTAGAAGAGTTAGCGCCAGTTAGCTTCAATTTCTTGCTTCGTCCACCTACCTGTAACGGTTTTGCCGATGGAGGTGCGGGTGTTAATCAGGTGATGGGTGGCTTAGGAACTATCGAAACAGACTATACCTACACCTGGGAAGATGGCAGTGGTGGTCTGGTCCGCAATGACCTACCGGGTGGTGTAACTTACTCTGTGACCGTAACCGATGCTCAAGGTTGCTCCGCCGAACAAAGTCGGGATATGTTGGACCCTGATCCAATTACCTTTGATTTCTTGACCGTAGAACCAAGCTGTTTCCAGTTTGGCGACGGAACTGCGGAGGTAGTGAATATTCAAGGTCCAAACAATGGCCCTTACACTATTCAATGGGATGCGCAGGCGGGTAGTCAAATCACAGCTCTGGCGATTGATCTCCTGGCGGGAACCTACGGTGCAACCGTCGAGGATGAAGAAGGCTGTACTGGAACTGAGAGTGTAGATTTGAGCCAGCCAGATGGCTTAAACCTTGACTTTTCTGTAAAGGATAATGATTGCTTTGGCTATAATGACGGTACCATTGGCACCATCGTAAGCGGTGGTGTACCTACTTACACTTTTGCCTGGTCTACGGGTCAGTCCACTGCTCAATTAGAGAACCTGGTTGCCGGTGATTACGAAGTAACCGTAACCGATGCTAACGATTGCGAAACCATTAGAACCGCAACCGTAGATCAGCCCATAGAGCTGATTGCCAATGTGGAAGCTACGGCGGTAAGCTGTTTTGGTGACCGCGATGGCATGCTGACGATTCTAACGGATGGTGGAACACCCCCATTCCAGTATAGCTTGGACAATCAGAACTTCATTGGCAGCAATACCCTAATCGGATTGGAGGGTGGCAACTACAACATCTTCATTCGTGACGTAAACGGATGCCAATTCTTGACCACAGCAGTGATCAATGAGCCGGCTGAACTTACGGTAGATGCTGGACCAGATGACACGATCGTTTTTGGTGACAGTATCCAACTCGCGGCGATCCCAATTAATCCACAAGGTTTGGTGGAGTATGTTTGGGATGCTCCTTATGAAGGCACGCTCAGTTGTAATGAATGCGAAAAACCCTTTGCCTCACCTGAGTTTACCATAGACTACGAGATTTATATAATTGACGAAAACGGCTGTGACGCGACCGACCGGATCCGCATTTTTGTGGACAAGCCAAAGTTGGCGGTCGTTCCTACTGGTTTCACTCCGAACAATGATGGCACCAACGACCTGCTCTTGGTACACGGTCGCCCTGGCACCCAGGTATTGCTATTCCAAATCTTCGACCGTTGGGGAGAAATGGTCTACTCTGATGAGGACTTCCCGGTCAATGACCCGGGTAGAGGATGGAATGGTGAGTACAGAGATCAGATACTAAACAGTGGGGTCTTTGTATGGTCTTTGACCGTACGGCACGAAGATGGCTCCGAAGAAGTACTGAAAGGGCAAACCACCCTGATTCGCTAGGCCGTTCAAAACACTCAATCACTGGCACATTCGAATAGCAAATTTGGATGTGCCAGTTCCTAAACTCGCGATTATGAAAATCAACTATACATCTCTATTTGTCTTTTTATTCAGTTTTGCCGCGGCCTGTATTTGGCCGAGTGAAGCACAGGCACAGGATCCGCACTTCAGCCAGTTCTACAGTGCCCCCTTACAAATGAATCCAGCAATGACCGGCGTTTTCCCTGGGGAATACCGATTCACAGCGAACTACCGAACGCAGAACTACGCGGTCTTGGGTAATCAGTCCTACCGCAGTATTGCCGCCTCCTTTGAAGGCCGTCGCCGGGTTGGTCGTGATGACTTTTACAGCCTTGGTGTTGCGGTTTTACGCGACCAGGTAGGTGAATCAAATTTTAGTCGTTCACGTGCCGTAATCAGTGGCTCTTATTTGAAGCACTTGGGTAGTGGTCGTTCTCGCGGTTCTGACCAGTTCTTGATTGGTGGTGCACAGCTGGGTGTTGGACAATGGACCTTCGACTGGAACAACCTTTGGTTCAGCGAGCAGTTTAACGATAACCCGGCCCTGGGAAATATCGGAATTGATTTTGGTGCCGTCAACGGAGAAAACTTTGCCGCCACAGAAACGGATCTCTTCCTGGAATTCAATGCCGGTGTACTTTACTACAATGTAATCGACGAGGATAACAGCTTCTACATTGGCGGTGCCATGCACCACCTCAACGAGCCGAATGTTTCTTTCTTCGACGATCAGAGTGAAAAACTCTTCCGCCGGATCGTAGGGCAAATAGGTGGACAAGTGGGCTTGACACGTGAACTCGGGCTTCTACCTGCACTTGCGGTAATGAGTCAAGGTCCTTCCTTCCTGACTATCGGTGGACTAAACCTCCGTTATAGCAACCGCGACTGGCGCGAAATTGCCATTCGTGCGGGTTTATGGGGAAGAGTTGTAAACCAAGGAGAGAGTGGTATGGGCTTTGAATCAGCAGTGGTTAGCGCGATTTTGGAAGTGGAGCGCTGGCAGTTTGGCTTAAGCTACGATATTACCGTATCTGACCTTTCTGTTACCAACAACTCCCGCGGTGCCTTTGAGTTATCTCTCATTTACGTGCATCCTAGCAAAGAACGCTTCAAGGTGATTTGTCCGAAGTTCTAACAAAATCGGAGCTGGGAAATCGGAAGTGGTATTGCTTCAAACTATTCCGATTTCCCACCCCCGACTTCCGATCTTGCCTATTTTCTACTTCTAACTTCTCACCTCCTTCCACTTTCCTATTTCTAATTTTCCGCTACTGACTCATCAGTCCTTCCAACATCCAGTCGGCAAGGAGCTCCCGGTTGCGTTGGAGGACTATTCTTTGCTGGTCGTGATTGTTACGGATGTTAGCCAACTCGATATACACGGTAGTGGGTGTACACTCCCGGGTCATATGTAAATCTCTTGCAGTAACGGTGCCGTGATACTCTCCATTAGCACGATAGCGGCGATACTTTTGGCGCATCGTCCGGTGCATCTTACGAGCAAGGGTAAGGCCTTCTTCGCTGGAGGGGTGATGATAAAAGAACAGATCCGTACGGGTACTGCGGCTGCGTGAATCTACGTGAATTACTACTACTTGTTGCTGTGTCACCCCTTGTAAGCGGTGCTTTTCGTAAAGACCGTTGATTACGTCGGAACGCTGCGTTAGTCGCGTTTTCTGATTACGAGATTGCCGGATGTCGCCCCAAATCACCTCATCGGTATCACACTCCAGGAAGCGTTCATTGCGAATGCCATCATTAGGGTCACGATTAATCATGTAGGCAGTTGCACCGTGAGCAATTAGATTCCGGCAAAGGCGCAGTGCCACATCATAGGCATATTCATCTTCGCAGAGCCGATGGTCTCCACGTTGGCCCATGGCTCCGGGATCGGGCCCTCCGTGCCCGCTCACGATGTAGTATACTTGTCCACGAAGCTTGGTACTTGCCAAAGGAGTGTAAGCATAATCTGCCCCAAAAATAGGAAACATTCGTTTTCCTCCAGCGGCGGAAGAAGACGCCGTTTCGGAGCTAGCTTGCTGAGAAGTATTGCTTGCTTCGGCGGGAGCAGCCTGTTCCGGGTCGGTGGCTACCGGAGAGGGAATTGATAGTGTTTGTTCCGTACAATGGTCGATATGGTGTGGTACCAATAATCGCATGGTTTTATCGTAGCTATCGTCCAATAAGCCAAGCTCGACCAAAGCCAAATTATAATCTCGGATCTTTACTGCGGTATTCCAATCATCATTACCAATGGTAGAACGGATAGTTCGGCCATCAAACTCAAATACCTCAATGGGCAAGAAGTAGGATCTGCCAACACTCAGACCACTGCCTTTCTTCATTCTGTTCAGTTGATAGAACTGATCAAAATTGCAGCGAAAACCATCTAACTGGTAACGGCGCAGCATACTATAGATACCGTCACCGGGAAGGGCTTTGGCCTGGAAGTAATCGGCTGCGAAAATGGCACCCGACATCACAAGGTTGAAAAAGAGAAGGATAACTCCGGTACGGAGAACTGTAATAAGGCGGTAGTTTTTCATGTATTCCGTTAGATAAAGCAACGTCTTGTTTAATGCCTTTGCCGCAGTCCTGATTTATGTTGACCACTTTTTAAATAGGCTAACAAAACTCCACAAATATACTGCGCTTAGTACTGTTTGAAAAATCTACGAGCAACGCAAAACTTCTGCCCGTTACATCCTAGCAGAAAGTGTGTTTTTTCCGTAAAAACCAACCTTCTCCAAACAGTTGACTGTCTTTGCAGATGCAATTTTAGTACTTTTGCCACGATGAATATGGTTCAACAAATATTGCGGTTACTTTGGCGCGATTGGGTCCTGGAGTGGCGTACGCGCTACGCTCTCAGTGGCATTCTGCTGTACGTTTTTGCAACCATTGTACTGGTTTATTCTGCCCTGCTGGATATCCAACCCCAGGTGTGGAACGCACTATTCTGGATCATTATTCTCTTTGCGGCAGTAAGTGCCATTGTGAAGAGCTTTGTACAAGAAAGTCAACAAAGACAACTATACTATTACAATCTAGTGCACCCCCTGGCATTGCTCATCGCTAAGATGATCTATAATACTGGCCTCTTATTTTTACTGAGTCTACTGAGTTGGCTGGTACTGGGATTTTTAACAACGAACCCGGTGAAAGATACCGGCATGTTCGTCCTGGCTATATTTTTGGGTAGCATGGGCTTAGCCATAGCGTTCACCTTTATATCAGCCATTTCTGCTAAAGCACAAAACAGCGCTACTTTGATGGCGGTGCTGGGATTTCCCGTTATCATACCAATCCTGCTAATCTTGGTAAAGATTGGCGCAAATGCCCTGCGACTAATGCAGGATACGGCAATTGGTGGCGATATTTTGATCCTGGTGGCCATAAATTTGGTATTACTTAGCGTCTCTATACTTCTTTACCCGTTTCTCTGGAGGGACTAAACCATTATCTATGCAAAGATTGATTCGTCAGCATTGGTGGAAAGCACTAGGTGTACTCATCTTGATCTATGTCTTCATTGCCGGTATGCTTATTCCACTAAAGCCTGGTATCACTATCGTCACACCTTCCTCTACCCGGACAGGAGGAGAACTGATTATTGAAGTTGAAGGCTACAATACCAATTTTGATCAAGCCGGTGACGCCGTTCGCATGTGGCTAAAGATGGATGACGAAAGAAGCCTGCAGGCGAAACGCGTCGAAGTGCTGGGGCCTACCAGAGCACAAGCCGCTTTTATCATACCCGAATACCTGCCAAGTAACCAAAAGGTGCAAGACTTTGCCTTGGTTGTCGACAATCCAGTAGATGGTGCAGCAGTGCGCCCTAATGCCGTTCTGGTGACGCAAGACTCCATTGATCAGGAACTCGGCGAGCAAACTTGGCAAAATGACCCCTTGACTGATTTGAGTCAACGAGACGGTATCACCTTTCCTTTCCGGAATATCCTTGGTGAGACCATACGGAATACCTATTTCCACGTATCGCTGTGGCTGGCGATGATGATTATTTTCATTGCCGCCGTTGTTTACAGCATCAAACACTTGCGAGGATTCAATTTGGATCACGATTACTGGGCAGCAGCGCTTACCGCCGTTGGTTTACTCCTTGGTGGACTAGGCCTTCTTACCGGTGGAATTTGGGCGCAGTACACTTGGGGTACCTTTTGGAGTTGGGATATCAAGCAATTCACAACCTTGATTGCGCTATTGATTTATCTAGCCTATTTTGTCTTGCGCCGGGCCTTCCCCGACGAAGCCCAAAAGGCAAGAATCTCAGCAGTCTACAACATCTTTGCCTTTGTTGCATTGATTCCTCTTATCTACGTATTACCACGCTTGACGGATAGCCTCCACCCTGGAAACGGCGGTAATCCTGCCCTTGGTGGTGAAGATCTGGACAATACCATGCGCATGGTATTTTACCCCGCCGTAATTGGTTGGACATTGATCGGTTCCTGGATCGCGAGCCTCATGTATCGCAGCAGTAAAATTGAAGAACAACTGCTCGAGAATTGGGAAGATTCGCCCACTCTAGACTGATTGTTCTAAAGAACAAATAAAAGAACGCCGCTAAAACGTGGCAGATTTAATAAAAATATCGACTTTAGCCCCGCAAAACAATGCCTTATGAAGCCTGCTAATTGGATCATCACCGCGCTGTTTTTCTCCTTTTTTATGCCCTTAGCCAACGCTCAGTCCTCTTCGGGGGATTTTATGCGTAGTATGGGAAAAATGTACGTGGTAGTGGCCGTAATCCTGGCCGTCTTTATCGGCATTGTCCTGTTTTTGGTCTATCTAGACCGTCGTCTAACCAAAATCGAAAACCAAATTAATGACCATGGCTAATAAAAAGCCTGACGTTTTCTACGAAAGCGTACAAAAGTACTTTGACGTGGCGGCCAGCAACACTGGATTGCCGGAGGGTCTGTTATCTCAGATCAAATCTTGCAACGCTGTCTACCGCATCCACTTCCCGGTAAAGTTCGGGAAAGATGTCAAAGTTATTGAAGCCTATCGTGTACAACACAGCCACCACCGCAGTCCAACTAAAGGCGGAATTCGCTACAGTAATCACGTAAACCAAGAAGAGGTAATGGCCCTGGCCACCTTAATGACCTACAAGTGCGCCATTGTGGACGTACCTTTTGGTGGGGCGAAAGGCGGTGTAAAAATCAACCCTTGGGAGTACACTCCTGGCCAGTTGGAAAAGATTACTCGCCGTTACACCACCGAATTAGTACGTCGTAACTTCATCGGCCCATCGATCGACGTACCTGCTCCTGACTATGGAACGGGTCCACGGGAAATGTCCTGGATTTATGACACCTACCGTTCTTTCCACGGCGACAACATCGACGCTGCTGGATGTGTAACCGGTAAGCCCGTAACCCAGAATGGTATCCGGGGCCGGACGGAAGCTACGGGCCGTGGGGTATTCTACGGCATCCGGGAGGCGATGAGCATTCCGGAAGACATGAAAAAACTAGGTCTCAGCACGGGAACTGATGGCAAGACCATGGTTGTGCAGGGCTTGGGTAATGTAGGTTCCTACACTGCGCGTATCTCCCAAGACGAGGGCGGTATGGTCATCGTCGGTGTTTCGGAAGTAGAAGGTGCTATCTATAAGAAAGACGGTATCGACATTCATGACTTACTAAAGTTCCGCCAAGAATCAGGCTCTATTCTCAACTACCCAGGCGCAAAATCTTTCCCGAAGGAGCGTCGCCGCGAGGTAATGGAGTTTGAGTGTGATGTACTTGTACCAGCTGCCTTGGAGAATCAGATCTCAAGTAGTAACGCTGCTCGTATCAAAGCAAAAATCATTGCTGAGGCTGCCAACGGACCGGTAACGGCTGATGCCCAGAAGATTTTGAAGGATGCTAAGAAAATGGTTCTACCTGACTTGTACCTGAACGCTGGTGGTGTTACCGTATCTTACTTTGAGTGGTTGAAAAACCTTTCGCACATGCGGTTTGGGCGGATGGAAAAACGTTTCAACCAACAGCAGTACACCAACTTAATCAACTTGGTAGAGGAGATGACCGGCAAGAGTATTACATCCGAGCAAAAAACCATTATTGCTCGTGGTGCGGATGAAATTGACCTGGTTCGTTCTGGCCTAGAAGAAACGATGATCGTTGCTTATCACCAGATCCGCGAAATTCAGCAACGCAAGCGCAATATCAAAGATTTGCGTACCGCAGCTTTTGTTAGCGCCATTAATAAGATCGCTAGCGACTACACCGCTTTTGGTATTTGGCCATAGCGCTTAATTTGAACATAAATGGATAGAGCTCGTTGAATTAGGCAAGCCTGCCTTCAGCGGGCTCTTATGCATTTACATCCTTTGACAAATATAGCTAGCAACCGAATATTATTAAAGTTAGTAGCTTATATTTTGCCACGAATAAAATTTTCGATGGCTTTTAAGACGAAATGCTTGTAATTTATTTCAAAGCAAAGTATCTTTGCGCCTTATTTGATTCACGAATAACCAATTTCTGATGGCCGACAAACTGGATAAAATTGATCTTAAAATCTTAAAGATACTCCAGGAGAATTCGAAGATTACTAACCTTGACCTTTCAAAGAAAATTGGACTTTCGCCTGCTCCAACGCTAGAGCGGGTTAAGAAGTTAGAGCACAACGAAATTATTCAGAGTTACCACGCGCAGGTTAATCCTCAGGCCATTGGTCTTAATGTGAAGACTTTTGTGCTAGTATCACTAGCCTGGCAGAAGGAAAATGCCTTAAATCACTTCCTGGAGAAGATCAAAAGCATCGAAGAAATCGTGGAGTGTTATATCATCACCGGCGATGCTGACTTCCTCATTAAAATCGTTTGTCAGGATATTCCTACTTACGAAAAATTGCTATTCAAAACACTATCCCAAATTGAAGAAATTGAAAGGCTCAAAACGCTCATGACTCTTTCTTCTGTAAAGGATAGCAAGGTCCTCCCTTACAAATACGAATAGCTCTCTCTTACTTCCGTGTTTGGTCCTGCTTGATTGCCCATGAGCAATCAGACAAAATCGACAAGACAGTTTGTTAAATTGATGGGCGAAGCGGCAAAAAAACTATCTTTGTTGCAGTCTTCCCGTTGATTTAACAAACATCCAAAATTGATCGGAGCGATGCTGGTCAGAGCAGTTTTTGTAAGCCTCAACTAGCAACTTCGGACCAACACATCACCATGAACACATTGCCTACTACAACGCGGTTGGCGATACTTGCTGTGCTATTACCACTCCTGGTTGTCAGCCATTCTCTTCGTGCACAATCAGATACCATCTCCGCTAGTATTAATACGGACGCTGAAGAACTTATCCGTGATATCTTTCTCGGTTCTGGTCAGTGCTTTGAAGTTTTCAATATCGAACTTAATGGTGAGCCCGCACAGGCTGGTAGCTTTACCAACGGATTTAGCAGTATTGGTTTCGAAGAAGGCTTGGTCCTTTCCAATGGAGATATCCGGGATGCCGCTGGCCCCAACCTTGGTTATATACTCAATGATGCCGATGCTTCTACCGGACACGGTGGGATGAGTACAGATCCGGATTTGGAAATACTCTCTGAGTTGGAAGGAAGTACCAACCCCTTATTCTGGGATGTGGTCACCCTAGAATTTGATTTTACGCCAACCCTAGACACCATCTCATTCGAATACGTATTTGCCTCAGAGGAATATTGCGATTTTGCTTTTACCAGTTTCGTTGACCTATTTGGATTCTTCATCAGTGGCCCGGGCATTAGTGGTCCATTCACCGACGGTGGTATCAACTTGGCTCAAGTCCCAGGTACCGGGCAGGCTATCAGTGCTCAGAACGTTAACCAGATCCTCAATACCGGTTTCTACAACAATAATATTCCGCCCGGAGAAGTAGGCTGTTCCTTCGGGCAGCCAGCACCCAACTCGGATTTCATTGCCTTTGACGGATACACGGTACCCCTCACGGCTTCAACACCTGTAATTCCCTGTGAAACTTATCACCTGAGGCTAGTAGTGGCCGACCGGGGATTTGACAATCGGCTGGATGCAGCCGTATTCTTGCGCGCAAATAGCTTTGCCGCAGGACTAACCTCTCGAATTACCAGTCAGGTAACCGGCCCGAGCCAGGGCAATGATTCTCCCTACGAAGGCTGTGGTTTTACTTCTATCATATTTTCTCGCGGGGACAGTATCGTGACAGATGACTTAGTAGTGTACTACGACTTACTGGCGAATAGTACCGCCACCCCAGGAGTAGACTATATGGCCCTGCCAGATTCCGTCATTATTCCAGCTGGCCAATTGACCGATACCATCAACCTCGACTTTTTCGCTGACGATATTACGGAGGGAACCGAATTTTTCACCGTTAAACTTCGTAATCCCTGTAACTGTAGTGAATCGGAGTTAACGATCAATATTCTGGAACCGCCCCCACTAAGTGGTACGATAGAGGGAATGGATCGAATATGTGAAGGAGATGCTGTTAGCTTGGCTGCTGTTCCTAGCGGTGGTATTGGTGAGATTTCCTACGAATGGTCTAATGGCGATGTCGATTCGCTATTCAACTTTGTGCCAAGTATGACTGACACCTACGAGGTCATCATCAGCGACGAATGTGGTTCAGCGGATACGATCCAACAGATGGTTAGTGTCCAGGCTCCATCAGCTACTATTGATGGCAATGTGGTGCTCTGCGATGGCCGTCCAACGGAAGACTTAGCAATTATCCTCAATGACGGAGACAGCTTCACTTTCGACGTCTTTGAAAATGGTAATCCTACTACTTTTTCGAACATAACTGCCGATACTTTTTTCCTACCCGTCAGCAATACGGGCGTTTATCAAATTGGTAACCTGATTGCCGATGGCTGCCCCGGCAGTGTTAACGGTGAAGGGCAAGTGCTATTCGTAGAAATTGATACCGATTTTGATATCGACTCCATTAGTTGTTTTGGAGATGCCAACGCCGCCATTTCACTGAATCCTGTAGGGGGAACAGGCGTTTATGATTATGTCTGGACGCATGATATCGCCCTCAATGCCGATAGTATTGGCGGTTTAGATATTGGGATGTATACGGCCTTCATCAGCGACAGTAACGGCTGTGTAGACACCATCTCCGTCACCATTGACCAAGCACCTCTGTTAGAGTTGATGGTCGACACGCTGGCCTTGTTTGCAGATTGTATCACCGGCGGTGCCTTGCAAGCCAACGGAAGTGGTGGAACCGGGGCTTATTCCTTCCTTTGGTCCGATGGGGAAACCAGCTCACTGAATAATAACCTGGCACCCGGCAATTATGATCTTGAGCTTCGTGATGAGAATAATTGCCTCGCAAGTAGTAGTATAGCTATTCTCGCAGACACGCTATCTCCTACCCTACTCCTAACGGTCTCTGATTCTTTAGATTGTGGAACCTCTTCCGTAATGGTGGACGCTTCCGGCTCCAGCCAAGGAATGAACTTCACCTATCAATGGACTGATCCGAACGGGATGATTATCACCCCGCCAGACCCCCTACTATTTGACGCCGCCGAAGCGGGGACTTACACCCTGAACATTACAAATATCGACAACAGTTGTAGCCAAACCGACAGCCTGGAAGTCATACAACTTGCAGATGGCCTGACCGTAAATCTGGGCGGAGATACCGACCTTAATTGTTTCCAACCTGATGGTCAACTGTTCTTTCTCGATAGTATGCCTGACTTTTCGGCTACCTGGGAATTGTTAGATGGAACGGTATTAGCCACCGGAGTAAACAACCTAACGGTAAGTGAGCCCAACACCTATGTACTCCTGGTTGACCAGCTATCCAATGGCTGTGTTGGAAGGGATACGATAGTGGTAATGGCAGATCAAGATGCCCCGATCTTGAGTTTAAGTAATACACCAGATTCATTGGATTGCGATATCAGCCAAGTGCTGGTAGACGTGGAGATAAGCAATGGTTCGGGCAACTACTCCTATAACTGGGATGGCCCTGCTGGAGGCATTGTTGGTAGTACTAACGGTCAGGATGTAGAAGGAAGCCTTCCAGGCTTGTACCAGCTGATTGCCACAGACGCTGATAATGGATGTCAAGACACCTTGACTTACGAGATCATTCAAGACCAAAGCGACCTGGTTATTGATCCACTCCCCGATACCACCCTTACTTGTGATGTACTGGCAATTGACTACACCGCCAGTAGTCCAAACACGGGTAATCTGCAATTTGAGTGGTTTGACGCCATGAATAACAGCATAGCGCTCAGCCCAGATGTCACTTTCACTCAAACTGGAGTCTATACCTTGCAGCTTACTGACTTGGATAACAACTGCTCACAAACAGCAGCTCTGGAAGTAACCGCAGACACCTTGCGACCAGCAGTCACGGCACTCCTCCCGGATGAGCTCACCTGTGTGAACGACAGTGTGACCCTGGCTATTGAACCTGGTCTTCCTGACTATTCTGTCCGTTGGCGTACGGCCATGGGTGACGTCCTTTCTAGCGATACCTGGACCCAGGAAGTGGGTGATGGTGGTGGTTATATGCTAACGGTGACGGATGATCGCAATGGCTGTCGCACCGTAGTCATCTTCGAGGTGCTCAGTGATACAGTAGCCCCGGTCATCACTTTTGACTTGGCCGATACCCTGACTTGTGTTACTAACGAAGTAGACTTAAGCCCAAGCATGATTACTGGCTCGGGTACTTACGAATATCTGTGGGCTGGCCCGGTAGGCGGCATTGTTGGTTCAGTTGACCAAATGCAAATTACTGCGGTAGAAGCGGGTAGCTATGACCTTACTGTAACTGATGCTCAGAACGGCTGTGTAGATAGCATGCAGACCATTGTAGAAGTTGACCGGGTAGATCCTGTCTTATCCGTTCTAAACGATACACTCATCAATTGTTTCAACCCAGAAATTTTGCTTTCTGCCAGTAGCAGTAGTGCCGGTGATTTGGATTTCGAATGGTTTGATGACCAGGGTATGAGCCTCGCTCAAGGTCCTGATCTCATGGTGGATGAGCAGGGAGACTATCGAGTCGTATTGACCAACACCCGGAATGGTTGTACTGACGAACTCAGTCTGAACGTAATGGATGACTCCATTCTACCAACAGCAGAAGCTGGAGCGGATGTAACGATCGATTGTGATAACAACACTGCGACTTTGACCGGAACAGAAGGGCCTAACAATTGGACACCAACTTGGCTAGATGCTAATGGTATGGTATTGAGCACTGGGGAATGGACGCTCATGACTAGTGCTCCTGGCATGTATACGCTATCCGTACTCGATACCGCTAATGGTTGCGAAGCCAGCGACGAGGCTGAAGTACAAATTGATCAGAACTTCCCGGTAGCCACCGTTGGAACACTCAATCAAGTAGACTGCTTTTCTAATTCAGCTACCATTGATGCTAGTGGTTCCTCACAAGGAACAAATTTCACCTACCAAGTCGTCAACGACAATGGCAATGTGGTGCTGCAGCCCTCCGGCCTCTTTTTTGATCTGAGTAATCCGGGATCTTACCAATTTGTGGTAACCAATACGGATAATAACTGTAGCGCAGCAGCTGATTTCACCGTAACTCAGACGGAGCCGTCTATTTCCAGCTTGGAGGTTAGTGACATTCCATGCGGAGCATCCAGTGGCACCATCGTTTTTGCCGAGGTCACGGATGGAACGCCTCCTTACCTATATAGCATTGACAATGGAAACTCCTTCTCTACCGATCCGATATTCTCTGGATTAGAGCCTGGTAATTACGACCTCGTAGTGCAAGACGTCAATGGCTGTGAAGCCGGTAGCAGTACTTTTATTACGCAGGCGCTTGGCGTAGAACTCAGCCTTCCAGAACAAGTAGAATTAGACTTTTTGCAGGTCTTCACCCTTGAACCCTTACTGCTAAATGTCAACCCGAATGAACTGGTGGAGATCAAATGGAGTGGCAGCAACGAATTAAGTTGTCAGGACTGTCTCAATCCTATCTTCACGGCCACCGAAACGACTCGCCTACTGATCAGCGTAACTGATGAGAACGGCTGTACAGCGGAAGCCACCATGCTTTTGCTGGTAGATCAAACGGTCCCCATCTTCATACCAAACGCCTTTTCGCCGGATGGCTTGGATGGAGCCAACGACTTTTTCACCGTCTACGCAGATGCGGCACAGGTATTAGAAGTTCGGCAAATAAACATCTTTGATCGCTGGGGAGGGCTGGTCTTTAGTAAGAACAATTTACCCATCAACGCTCCCTCAGAAGGCTGGGATGGCACGCAGAATGGTACCATCTTGAATAGTGGTGTCTATGTGTACTGGGTGGAGGTTATATTGCAGACAGGAGAATCTAAGATCATGGAAGGTGATGTCCTGTTATTAAGGTAAAGATTTTATACGCACCTTTGCGGCATGAAATTACTGGTGAAAACACTAGCTGGTTTAGAGGGAGTATTAGCCGACGAACTCCAGCAGTTGGGCGCACAAAATATTGAACCGCTTAAACGCGCGGTGAGCTGTGAGGGTGACCTGGCCTTGCTTTACCGTGCAAACTTGTGGTTGCGCTGTGGTATCCGCATCCTGGTTCCAGTTTTTGATTTTCAAGTTGAATCAGAAGAGGAATTGTACCAACAGCTGCGCACGATAGATTGGTCAAAGTACTTGCAACTGCATCAAACTTTTGCCATTGATGCCAATTCCCAATCCTCTCGTTTTCGGCACAACCGTTTCCTGGCTCAGAAGACGAAGGATGCAATTGTAGACTGGTTTAGAGAACAACACGGCCGTCGCCCCAGTGTCAATCCTAAATCGCCGGATATTCGTTTTCATTTGCACATCGATAGCCGGCACCAAGCCAGTTTTCTACTGGACAGCTCTGGAGATGGTCTACACCGTCGTGGATATCGAACCACTGGCGGAGCGGCACCTTTGAACGAGGTACTGGCTGCGGGAATGATTCGTTTAGCCGGCTGGAAAGGCGACCAACCCTTCGTTGATATGCTCTGTGGGTCAGGCACCTTGCTAATTGAGGCCGCTATGATTACCGGAAATATACCACCAGGCCTCCTGCGTTCTTTTGCTTTTCAGAACTGGCAAAACTTCGATGCTGATTTGTGGCAAGGTATCAAGAGCGAAGCACGTCAAAGCAAGCGCCCGCCGCAACAACCCATCATTGGTGTAGACAATCACTTTAAGGCTATCCGGATTGCTGAAAATAACATTGCCGCGGCCAAGCTACAGTCCTACATTCGCGTAAAGCGATCGACCTTCCAGCAGTTCCTACCGCCCGAAGGTCCGGGTACATTGATCAGCAACCCTCCTTACGATTTGCGCCTGGAAACTCGTGACATCAATGGCCTTTATAAAGAAATTGGCGATCGACTGAAGAAGGAGTTTACGGGATATCAAGCCTGGCTCCTCTCCGGCAACTTAGAGGCCTTAAAAAATGTCGGACTGCGACCTTCCCGTCGAATTCATTTGCTTAATGGTCAGATAGCTTGTAAATTTCACAAATACGAGCTGTATTCGGGCAGCAAGAAAAAGGGAAAAGAGGGAGTGGATGAGAAGGCTAGAAATAGGCCCCGCCTAGGGCGGGGGTCCCACCCTGCCTGAGTCGCCGGATGCCGATTTTCCCCAATTTGGGACTCGGCATACCACCTCCATTTGTTACTGATGCATCTCAATAACAACCAACAGAACTTTAAATACACTCGATTTTCTTCTGCTGTGACGAGGCAGAAGGTTAATGATCCTCTGAGAAGCCAGCAATCCGTCCGCACTGCTGACAACAGAACAAATATAAGAATTTAAGCTTAAAAACACACTTTAGTGTCAAATATTAATATAAAAAACAAAATAGGCCCAATATTTTTAGTCCTTCTGCTCACTCAGAGTTTCATAAATGCGCAGAGCCAAGCAAGCTTCTCGGTAGATGAACAACGGGTCCTAGCAGTAAGCACTTCACCGATTCGATATTTTTCATTTACGCAAAGCCTTAACAACTGGAAACTAGCCCTTCCGCGTATTGCTCCCTCTTCTTCGGAGGTAGCTCCACCCCCACTACTCAGCAATTTCCAATCTACCCAAAGCACACTGCCAGCCTACAATGTAGACCACCTGGCTTTCTTTTGCCGGTTGGAAGTACACCTGGAGAAAGCCACAAAAATACCGGTTCGCTTTCGCCTCGGCGATGTACAACAGGTTGATTATCTGGAAGGCAAATTCACGGGCTGGCGTTACGGCTACTAGAAAGTATTCCCATAGCTATCGTAAAATAAGCGCATAAGCGTTTTGCCGAAAGGCCGCCCTCGGTTATCTTGCTTGTCATTCCCCTACCCTAACCGGAAAACAAGCGAAATATCCCTCCATGTCCGTTACTCGATTCAAGAAACTACTAGTCGCCAACCGTGGCGAAATTGCTATCCGGGTCTTACGCGCCGCTTCAGAGTTACAACTGCGTACGGTTGCCCTTTACACCTACGAAGATCGCTACAGTCTGCACCGTTATAAGGCCGACGAAGCCTATCAAATTGGCCCTGATAATGAGCCCCTCAAGCCGTACCTGGACATAGAGGCGATCATCAAATTGGCTAAAGCCAAAAATGTCGACGCCATTCACCCTGGCTACGGTTTCCTTAGTGAAAACGTCACCTTCGCTCGGCGCTGCCGGGAAGAGGGCATCGCTTTTGTAGGACCCGCTCCGGAGGTTATGGAGCGATTGGGTGACAAGGTGGCAGCTAAGATATTGGCCAAGAAGGTAAATGTTCCGCTAATCGAAGATTCGCAGCAAGATCTAACCACCGCTGAAATTGCATTGGCGGAAGCCCAGCGTATTGGTTACCCTGTTATTATCAAAGCTGCGTCCGGTGGTGGCGGACGCGGTATGCGTGTGGTTCGTAGTGACGAAGACTTATTGAGAGAATACCCCGAGGCCAAAGGGGAAGCAGAAACTGCGTTTGGTGATGGCACCGTATTCCTTGAAAAATTTATTGAGGAGCCTAAGCACATTGAAGTTCAGATCTTAGGTGATCAGCACGGTAATATTGTACACCTCTTTGAGCGTGACTGTTCCGTACAACGCCGCTTTCAAAAGGTGGTAGAGGTAGCACCGAGTATAAACTTGGCACAAGAAACCCGTGATAAGCTCTACGAGTACGCAGTTCGCTTAGCTAAAGAGGTAGACTACAGCTGTGCCGGTACGGTGGAATTTTTGGTTGACCGAGAAGAGAACGTGTACTTCATCGAAGTAAATCCGCGGATTCAGGTAGAGCATACCATTACGGAGGAAGTGACAGGGATTGATTTAGTGCGATCGCAAATCCTGATCACTATGGGATATCCCTTATCGCACAAAACTATTTACATCCGCAGCCAGGAAGACGTACAACTGAACGGATACGCCATTCAGTGCCGGGTTACCACAGAAGATCCACAGAATAACTTTAAGCCGGATTACGGTACCTTAATTGCGTACCGTTCCGCCTCTGGTATGGGTATCCGCTTAGACGCGGGTAGTGCCTTCCCCGGCGCGAAGATCAGTCCTTACTTTGACTCTATGCTGGTTAAGGTAACCGCCTGGGGCCGAACACTACAAGGAGCAAGTGAACGGCTACACCGCGCTTTGCGGGAGTTTCGGATACGAGGCGTAAAGACCAATATTGGCTTCTTGCTCAACCTGCTGCAAAACCCGACCTTTAAGCAAGGAGCAGCAACAGTGCAGTTCATTCAGCAACACCCTGAATTGCTGACTCCGCCGAACTGGAAGGACCGCGGCACCAAGCTGATCAGCTACCTGGCAGATGTAAACATCAACGGTAATCCGGACGTCAAGAGTTATGATCCGCAAAAGACTTTTCTCCCAGCCTTCATTCCTTCTGTCGATGCTACTAAGCCTTACCCTAAAGGCAGCAAAGATCGCCTCAGCGAACTCGGCAGGGAGCAGTTTCTAGCAGAACTCAAAGCGAGCACAGCCATTCAGTATACGGATACAACTTTACGAGACGGCCATCAGAGTCTGCTCGCCACTCGTATGCGCACCTTTGATATGGATAAAGTGGCGGAGCAGTTTGCTCGCCAGCACGGTGGTGACCTTTTCAGTATGGAGGTCTGGGGTGGTGCCACTTTCGATGTAGCGATGCGCTTTTTGAAAGAAGATCCCTGGAAGCGCCTGGCCCAACTGCGTCAGGCGATGCCCAACGTACTTCTGCAAATGCTGCTACGTGGATCGAACGCAGTGGGCTACGCGGCCTATCCGGATAATCTAGTAGTGAAGTTTATCGAACAAGCCGCGGAAACCGGTATTGATGTTTTCCGAATTTTTGATTCTCTAAACTGGATCGAAAACATGAAGGTGAGTATCAAGGCCGTTCGGGAAGAGACTGATTCCTTAGCGGAAGCTTGCCTTTGTTATTCAGGAGACATCACGGATCCTACGAAGACCAAGTTCACCCTAGATTACTACCTCGATTTAGCCAAGCGCCTGGAAGATGCTGGCGCGCATATCATTGCCATCAAGGATATGGCGGGGCTACTCAAGCCATTGGCGGCCGAGCTATTGGTTTCAAAACTGAAAGAAACGGTGGATACGCCCATTCACCTACATACCCACAATACCAGTGGTATCCAATCGGCCACTTATCTCAGGGCCATTGATGCCGGTGTTGATGTGGTGGATGTAGCCTTGAGCGCGCTGTCCGGACTAACCTCCCAGCCTAGCTTCAACTCCATTGCGGCCATGATGCAAGGTCACAAAAGAGAAAAGAAGATTAACCTACCTTCTCTAAACGAGTTCAGCAGTTATTGGGAAGCAGTCCGCAGTTACTACTATCCATTTGAAACGGAGCTTCGCGCCGGCACGGCTAGTGTATACGAGCATGAGATTCCGGGCGGTCAATACTCCAACCTCCGCCCGCAGGCCAGGGGGCTTGGACTGGAAGAACAATTTGAGACCATCAAGGCCAACTATAAGGCGGCCAACGAGCTCTTTGGTGGATTAATTAAGGTTACCCCTTCTTCCAAAGTAGTGGGAGATATGGCCATGTTTATGACAAGTAATAGCCTAAGCAAAGAGGATGTATTGGAAAAGGGCCACCAACTGGCTTTCCCAGATAGTGTAAAAGCACTCATGCGGGGTGATCTAGGGCAGATTGAAGGTGGGTTTCCGAAGAAAATTCAAGAACTCGTTTTGAAAGGCGAGAAGCCATATACGGAACGCCCCAACGCCCATCTGGCTCCCGTTGATTTCGATAAAGAACTTGCTACTTTTCAGGAAGAGTTTGGTGCTGATTTGGGAATGCGCGACCTGCTGGCGTACCTGCTTTACCCCAAAGTATATCTTAACTACCATGCCTTCCGGGAACAATACGGGGAGGTGAGCAATCTACCCACCCCTGCCTTCTTCTATGGCTTGAAGCCAAATGAGGAAATTATGGTTGAAATTGGTGCTGGTAAAAATATCCTCATCAAATACCTTAACAGCACCGTCGCCGATGAGCAAGGTAACCGCTTGGTATTCTTCACATTAAACGGCCAAACTCGTTCAGTGCAAGTCCGCGACCTGAACGAAAAGGTAGAGAGTGTTTTGCACCAAAAAGCCAGTGGAGACAAGGAAATTGGCGTACCACTGCAGGGTAACCTGAGCAAAATCCTGGTGGAAGAAGGACAAGAAATTGAGGTCAACACGCCTTTGTTTGTCATTGAGGCGATGAAGATGGAAAGCACCATCACTGCGCCAGTAGCGGGAGTTGTCAAGAAGATTCACCTGAAGGAGAAAACATTGGTCGAGCAGGATGATTTAGTGGTAGAGCTTGCCTAGACCTGGCAGAATTGATATTTTCACAGTCGTAATAACGCGCTGTAGGTAGGGCTTTCTCTGCGGAAGATTTCACCCTCCTACTGTCGGTCTAACTTTATTTATTGAATCATATCGACCACCAATGCTTAACTATCAGCTCCTTCTGATCTTCACCATTTTTCTGTCTATCACAAACTTCTCTTACGCCCAAATCTACGAAATGGGTGAAACAGCTGAAATCAACGATTGTAATGGCATCTTTGTTGACCCGGGTGGTTTTAGTGGCGACTATCCTGCAGCGGCGAATTTTGAAACCCTGATTTGCAGTGAAAATACTACCCCCGGTCTCACTCACATACGACTAGATTTCACTGAACTTGAGTTAATGATTGGCGATACCATTCGCTTTTTTGATGGTGTCAATAGTCTAGCACCAGCGATAGTCCTACCAGTAGATATGCACGCCCCTACTCCTTTTTCGATTCAGGCCAGTGCGCTTAATGTCTCGGGCTGCGTCTTCATGCAGTTCCAGAGTGATGATGCTGGTCAGGCTTCCGGTTGGCGTAGTAATATCAATTGTCAGCAGCCGTGCCAACGCATTGATAGTGATCTTACCAATGCGCAGAATCCGGATGAGGGTGACAACGTGTATTATTATTGCCCGGGAGATACGGCTCATTTTACCGCTGATGTCCTCTTTCCGGAAAACGATCTTGCCTACTCCCAATCCGTTGAAAGCTCGTTGTTTGAGTGGTTTATTAACGGGCAAGAAAGCTCCTATACTGACCAGGAATTGGCATTGCCGATCGATGCTTCAGGCATTTACAATCTTAGCCTGAGGGTTTACGATATTATGGGCTGTAGAAATCTAGTCGTAGGAGAAGAGACTGTAATCGCCGGTGTGGCTCCAGAACTCACTATCGACGAAAGCCTCAATGAACCGGTTTGTCCTGGCGACATCATCGAACTCTTCACCTATTTTGACCTCAACAGCCCGCTTCCTGGGGTTGGCGTGAGTTTAACAGACATCACCTCAGATGTCCTCCGCAGTGAGCTCACACTCGACCCTCCACTGCTCTTACCGGATGGCACCGGAGGTTTTTACCAATCATCAATCAATATTCTAACTTCTCCTCCTGGTGCAACCGTCAGTAACGAACTAAAGTTGGATAGTAAGTGCTTGGACAAAAATAAGTCAAGCAAAAAAGTTCTTTGAAAAATTGACAGTAAACTCCTTATCGTAGTTTTCAATAATGCGATAAAGAGCTTCTTTGAGTTTTTTGGCAGAGAGGTAATCTTCTGCTTTTAACCACTCGTATTTGATTTTGCGCCATAGCAATTCGATCAAATTAAGATGTGGGGAATAGGTAGGTAGAAAAAACAAGTACAACTCCTTGTTATTCCACACCTGTTCCCTTTGTCTGACTTTATAGGAAGTATGCCAGGGAGCATTATCAAGAACAATTACGGTAGGTCGC
>JBCBEC010000021.1:0-115162 GCA_038528965.1 Bacteroidota bacterium
GGCTCGCTCCTTTAAGGCGAAAGCCGGACGTATTGTTCGAGACAAACTTCGCAAGAAAGACAAGCATATTACTATCAGTTGGGCTCCTGTAAATCATGCCGATCATCCTGATAATCAGCTTTATCTGATCATCGTACGAGATAAAAACACTTATAATGGCCCCATGTATTTGATAACATCTATCCCAATACAAACCAGAAGTCAAGCTTGGGAAATTATGTTCTCCTATATGCACCGCTGGGAAGCCGAACAAGGCTTTCGTTTTCTAAAGTCAGAGCTTGGCTTGGAATCTCCTCGACTCTGGTTCTGGGATAATCGAATGAAACTAATGGCTATCGTT
The DNA here is from genome assembly GCA_038528965.1 of Bacteroidota bacterium. Taxonomy (GTDB): domain Bacteria; phylum Bacteroidota; class Bacteroidia; order Chitinophagales; family Saprospiraceae; genus Lewinella. Next base: position 341 of record JBCBEC010000021.1, read on the forward strand.
ACCCTAGCTTATGACTTCCTGCTCAGTATCATGACAAATTGGAGCTCTTGGGTACCTATCTTCTTCAGAAATTGGTGTCATAGAACAGGAAAGCGGTACCGAAATGCTTCGATACCGCTCTACAGACTTCGCATGGCCATCGCCATCTGCCTCACCGTGATGTGGGCTCAAAATTCGGGATGACTCATGTCCTTTTTTGGCTTAAGCCAAATGGATTTTAGTCCACCCGCTTAATTTCGCCAGATTTAATGCGTGCCATATAGTCGTTGAAGGCCCGTCGAACATTCGGCATCAGAATGTACAAGCCGGCAATGTTCGGGAAACACATGGCAAAGATCATAGCATCCCCAAAATCAAATACTGCTTTGGCAGAAATAGCGGAACCCACTACCACGAAAAAGCAGAAGAGAATTTGATATATAATTTCGTTGGTTTTGCTTTCACCAAAGAGGTAGGTCCAGGCCTTAAGACCGTAGTAAGACCAAGAAACCATGGTAGATAAAGCAAAGAGAATTACGGCAACACTCAGTACCACGGGGAACCAGCTCATGACCGACTCAAAAGAAGCAGAGGTTACATCAATCTGTGCGATCGTCTCCTGATCCAAGCCGTTGTAAGCCCATTCTGCACCGTTACCACCATAGTTAGTGATTACAATAACCAATGCGGTCATGGTACAAATAACAACGGTATCGATGAATGGCTCCAGCAGGGCTACAACACCTTCACTAATAGGCTCATCCGTCTTGGCAGCCGCGTGGGCAATAGATGCAGAACCTACACCTGCTTCGTTAGAGAAAGCCGCCCGGCGGAAACCCTGAATCAATACACCGGCAATACCACCGTACAGTGCACCTGGGGCAAAGGCTCCGTTGATAATGGTGCCGAAGGCTGCGGGAATCTCAGTGAAGTGAGCGCCTAGCACGATCAGTGCACCAAGGATGTAGATTCCTACCATAAAGGGAACAATCTTGTCGGTCACTTTTACAATACTCTTAATACCACCGATGATGGTAATACCAATGAGAACTGCCATTACCAGACCAAAAATCCATCCTTGCCCAGCGAATGGTGAAACATTGCGATTAGCTAAAATGGTACCGTCCTTTTCTGAAACTTCAACCGTCTCATCAGCACCGCTGATCGCTTGGCTCAAAAGCGCAATGTCAGCGTTGTTTCTCGGAGTTATTTCAATCTCACCGTTACTGATTTGCTTAACGGCTGCAATTTCACCCAAAGTTGTTTCTTCCCCTTGGTAGGTGAGGGCAATTGATGTAACATTATCACTTTTATAATCTCCTCCTGATACCGTGATCAATTGGTTAGTGGCTTGGTTGATTTGTACCATGTTACCCCCGCCAAAGCTTCCACCTATACAAGCTACGGCGAATAGAATAGCCAACACCTTACCAAGCACGCCCCAATTGGCGCCTTTTTCTTTTAAACCTTTATCCAGGTAGTACATCGGACCACCGGAAACGGTACCATCAGGGTTGATATTACGGTACATTAAACCGAGAGATACCTCGGTATACTTAGAAGCCATACCAAGCAGACCCGCTAGGATCATCCAGAAGGTCGCCCCCGGACCACCAATACCGACGGCCAAGGCCACACCGGCAATATTACCTACACCAACCGTTCCCGATAGGGCCGCAGTGAGCGCCTGGAAGTGAGAAACCTCACCCTGGTCATCCGGATCATCGTACTTACCCCGCACCACATCTATGGCATGGCGGAAGGCCTTGAACTGTACAAAGCCCATATAAATGGTGAAGACCGTGGCACCTACAATCAGCCAGATTAAGACAAACGGAATGTCAAAGCCAGCAATAGGAACGGTAAAAAATATGATGGTTTCAACGACTTGTGTAACCGGTGCGAATACGGAGTTAATGGCGTCGTCAATAGAACTCGTGGCTTGTGCTTCGGCCTCCTGTGCAAAGGAGATGAGTGGCAAAATCAAACTTGCCATTAAGGCCAGTACAAACTTCTTCATCTGTGGTTTTTCTGATTCAAGGAATGCTGTCTACAGCACCAATCGGGTGCCTGGCATTATTAAAAAGACGTGGAAAGGTATCGGTTTCCGGGCAGTCACCAAAATAATATTCGGCAAAATTTTTGGACCCTGTGGCAATTGCAGTTGAATGCTTAACTTTCGGCACTATTTACTACTTAATGAACAATCCCTTGCCAACAGAATCGGATGAAGCACTGCTGAGCGACCTGCGCGCTGGGAAGGAACAGGCGCTGGACAGCTTGTTTCGAACCCACTACAGCTTCTTGTGTCAGGTCGTTTTTCGGATGATTGGAGATGCTAACCAGGCGGAGGATTTGGTGCAAGAGGTTTTCTACGAATTATGGCGCAAGCGCGAAAAGCTCCAAATCAACCAATCGATCAGGGCTTACCTGAAACGCTCGGCCGTCAATCGAACGCTCAATTTTATCCGCGATCGAAAATTGGTGGTGGATGATGAATCAGCCCTGCCGCTGGATTTGGCGAGCTCGGAAGCAGGAGCTACCCAGCAACTACAGGCGGAAGAATTACAGCAACAGATTAATGTGGCGATAGGAGAGTTACCTGAACGCTGTAGAATCGTCTTTAGTTTGAGTCGTTTTGAACACATGAGTAATCAGCAAATCGCTGACCAGTTAGATATCAGTATTAAAACGGTAGAAAATCAAATGACTAAGGCACTTCGCTATCTTAGAGAGCGACTGAGCCCCTACATCGGAATCATTGTTTTTGCTGTTTTTACTTGGATCAGTGCTATTGTAAGCTAGCCGACACCACAGCAATAGGGGGAAAGCACTACTTTAGTGTCTGTAAGAGTGAAGTACTGGTAGTAGAACCAGTCTATCTCGCTTGAACACGTACGTCTGGAATGAAGAATAAGGAAGAAAATACACTAGATACCTGGGACAAACTACGCACGGATAGAGGGCCCGATGCAGCTAATGCGGCGGACCCGCTGGCGCGTTTATGGTCGGGTAGTGCCAATTACGGCCAAGCATTTCAACCGGACGTCGAAGCAGCTCTCAGTCGTTTGAAAGATCGAATGCAAGCTGAGGCTGCAGATACCAAGGTTGTCTCATTGAGGTCTCGTACCAATTGGTTTAGTCGCGCCGCAGCAGTAGCGGTATTTGCCGTATTGGCGACAGTATTGTATTATTCTCTCCCTCAACAAGGGGGCGTAGAATGGAACACCGTAGCCACTGCTGAGAACGAAACCCGCGAGCTTATCCTTCCCGATGGATCGGTAATTACGCTCAACGAACAGACTCGTCTATCCTACAATTCCGATCTCAATACCGCTGATGAGCGCATCATTGAATTAGAAGGTGAAGCGTTTTTTGATGTAAAGCGCCGTACGGAACAACCTTTCAAAATTCGTACGCAAAGAGCAGTTGTAGAGGTATTGGGTACCAGTTTCAACGTACGCGCACCAGCTGGTACCGAACGTACCGAAGTTGAAGTAAGTACGGGTAAAGTGGCGGTTCGTGGCCTTGCTGCCGATGAAGAGGTGGTCTTGCTTGAAGCAAACGATGCCGTGGTAGTAGAAGACGAATACCAGCTATTCCTGGAAAATAATTCTCCGCTCAACAGTAGTGCTTGGCGCACCGGTAAGCTACAGTTCCGCTCGAGCAAACTTGCTGATGCCCTCAACGTAATCGAACGCAACTACGAAGTAGACTTGCGTTGGGATCCTAATACCATTCGCAATTGTACCATTACTGGAGATTGGTCTTCCGAAAGTTTTGCGGACGTAATCTTGATTCTGGAAGCACTAACGGGTATGGAAGTCCAACCCTTGGGCGAAAAAGCATACCAGTTAAGCGGTAGTTGCAATTAGTTTGCACTTGGCGCTGTTCGGCATTAGTCTTATCTTTGGATATCGGTGCTAAACTGCGCTTCGTAGATGAAAAGAGGCTTACTCATCCTGGGCTTGTTGTTGACGAGTTTCACCACTATGTGGGGACAGGATGTGCTTAGGCAAAAAGTGGACCTCGAGCTTTCCAACGCTACTTTTGAAGAAGTTCTCCTCCAACTCATTGAAGAAGAAGGTGCCAGGCTAAGTTTCCGTAACGAAATTTTACCGGAAGGTCGCTTCTCTTTCTCCTATCAACAACAACCCTTACAAGCTGTCCTTGAAGATATTCTGCGAGGAACAAACCTGATCTATCGTACGATTGGAGAACAGGTGATCATTGTTCCTGCACCCCTCGAAGAAATTGATGAGTATCACACCATAAGTGGTTTTATCACCGATGCTGATACCGGAGAAAGCCTGATTGGTGCGAATATTATTGACTTGTACTCTCAGCAAGGAACAGTCAGTAATGAATACGGTTTCTTCAGTCTTAATCTAGCTAAAGGTTGGGTAGATATGCGGGTATCCTATTTAGGGTACGAAAGTGCTGAGCTCTCGATAAATTTAACGGAGAATGAGCTTTTTAAGTTACCACTAAAGGGAAGTGTTACGCTCAATGAAATTATTGTTTATCCACGTGATACCAGCGCTAATCCCATTGGCGGCCTAGCTAGGGGTGAACTAATTGGTCTGCGCGAAACGCAACTACTGCCCAGCTTGGCTGGTGAGCCTGATGTTATTCGTACCGCCTTGCTCTTACCTGGTGTAACCAGCGGGGCTGATGGTGCGGAAGGTATGCAGGTTCGGGGTGGTGATGCTGGTCAGAATCTGGTTCTGCTGGATGGAGTTCCAGTTTACTATGTTAATCACGGCATTGGGCTATTTTCCATTTTCAATACCAATATTGTTCGCTCTGCTCAGTTGTTTCGCGCGGGCTTCCCAGCTCGTTACGGCGGACGCTTATCTAGTGTGCTTGATATTCGTACCAAAGAAGGGAATCTGCAAAGACTATCTGGCAATGCCGAGGCTGGGCTATTGAGTACTCGTTTTACGCTTGAGGGCCCACTGGTTAAGGACAAATCCTCCTTTTTGGTCTCAGGGCGGTGGTCCTTTGTTCATCTACTTTTAGAAGAACAATCACGCCGCTACAAGCAACAAAGAGGACGCGATGGCTCTACCGATTATCGCTTCTACGACCTAAATGCCAAGTTTAACTATTCCTTTTCCACTCGTGATCGTATCTTCCTTAGCCTCTACCGTGGGCGAGATACTTACGATGATCTCACAGAGAGTACGAATATGATCACTACAGGAGAGGGTGATGATCTACAGATGTTTGAGCTAAACCAATCGTACGGAGAGGGGCTTAATTGGGTGAATACCGTGGGTAGTCTACGGTGGAATCATCTTTTCAGTGATCAATTATTTGCCAACTTTAGCTTGACCTACAGCCGCTTGGACCAAGAATCATTTTACAATCTGGAAGACGAATTGGTGAACTTGACGGTAGAGCGAACCGATAGTGTGCAATTGCAGGGATTGTTTAAGTCTGGTATTGAGGATCTAGGTCTCAAAGCAGATTGGCAGCTCATTTTGAGCCCACGGCAACAATTCCGTTTTGGCCTCGGGGCTAACCGTCGCATATTTAACCCCGGCGCTCTGATCGTAGATGAACCATTTGCTGGCGAGGATGCCTTTCAGAATAATACCATCAATACTACCGAGCTCAGCGCTTATTTGGAGGGACAGGGAAAGTTAGGAAGCAATTGGGAGTGGAACGCTGGGCTGCACGGTACCTGGTGGTACGTGCGCGATACCGGGCATCCATCCCTACAACCGAGGGTCAGCCTCAGCTACGAACCAACCAGTCGCTGGAGCTTTAGTGCTTCCGCTAGCCGTATGGTGCAGAATCTGCATTTCCTAAGAAATACGACCGTCAACCTTCCTACCGAGATTTGGGTACCCAGTACGGACCAAATTGAGCCAGCCGAAGCCTGGATGGGAAACTTGGGCTACCGCTATGAAATTAATTCCGCCTGGGACGTCAAGATGGACATTTACTACAAAAAAATGAACCGGATCTTGGCCTTTCTGGAAGGTACGGAAGGCTTTGAAGATTGGGAAGAAAATGTGGCTTCTGGTATTGGCGAGTCCTACGGCGCCGAATGGCAACTGCGCAAACGTGAAGGCCGCCTAACGGGCTGGGTTAGCTATACGCTTTCGAAAGCAACCCGGCAGTTTGATGAGTTGAATTTGGGACGTGTCTATCCCTACCGCTATGACCGCCGTCATAATTTGCAAATGGCGGCTATTTTCAAGCTTTCGCCTACCGTTCATCTCTCTGCCACCTGGGGATATGCTTCCGGCTTCGCGATTACGTTACCGCTGGTGAAGTTTACTTCTTTGATCCCCGGTCAAGTCATTCCCCCAGAAGGACTACCGGAGGTTTTGGACCCCGAACGGAAGAATAATGTTCGGATGCCAGACTATCATCGTCTGGATCTAAATCTTCACTTTGAATGGCAAAACGAAGGCCGCCTTAAACATCATTTGAATGTTGGGGTTTACAATGCCTACAATCGAAACAATCCACTCTATTACGATATTCGCCGTTTTCTCGTAAATCAGCAAGATGTCCTTTTTGCCAGTTACCAATTTGTTGAAGTACAATTGGCTCCGATCCTTCCGATCCTGAGTTATAAGGTGTCATTTTAGCGTTAGAATCTATCGGTCTATGCTCTGCGGATTAAGGACATCCAATTTTTCCAATTGAACATTGTCCAATTCTCTTAATTCTGTCTCTTTTTCAGGCGTTCGCATAGTAGCAACAACGTTCCATCCCTGTTGCTGAAAGTGTATTGCCGGGGCCTTACCAATTCCGCTACTTGCCCCTGTGATCAAAATGGTCTTTTTCATTTTTTTTGAAATTTCATCGTTATCTGATGGTACAGATATCCGGTGCATAAACAGGGCGTGTAAACACAAATTGGGGAAGGTTGCACACATATCGCGGAAGAAAAATGGAAGCATAAAAGCTCCCTTTCTGTTTAATTGAGTTGCCTGTACTCATGAGGGGTCTTGCCAGTCTTCTGTTTGAACAGCCTGCTGAAATAATGGGGGTAGTTGAAACCCAATGTAAAGGCGATACCACCGATTGAATCGTTGGAACTCAACAACAAATGTTTGGCTTTATCAATCAGGAAGTCATTGATGTGGTCCTTGGCGGAACGACCGGTTTCCTTTGCCAGTAGATCGCTCAGATAACTTGGTGAAAGATGGCAATGCTCTGCCAGGTATTGAATGGTAGGCTGCCCCTGCTCAATAAGTTGGTTTTCCGCATAATACTCCTTCAATAGCGATTCCACCTTAGAAACGACGTCAAGATTGCTGGCTGACCGGGTGTTGAACTGCCGGTCATAGAAACGCACACTATGGTTCAGCAACAGTTCGATATTTGAGACGAGGACCTGTTGACTATAGTTGTCGATTCGCTCCTTGATCTCGTTTTGGATCATTTGAACGACCAGATTGAGTGTATTCTGCTCCTGCTCTGAAAGGTGCAGGGCTTCGTGGACCTCATAATTGAAGAAATTGTAGGAATCTATTTTAGCGCCAAGCGAAGTTTTTCTGATCAGGTCGGGATGAAAATAGAGCATCCAGCCCTTTACCTCGTTCAGTTGCTGTGGCTTTTTTACAGTGATCACCTGTTTTGGTCCGGTAAAGATCAATACGCCATCATCAAAGTCGTACGGATTTCTTCCGTAGTCGATCCCACAATTGGAGTCTTTCAGGGCAATGCAATATAATTCGGAGGAAAATCGCTGCCCTACCATCTCATCACCATAAGCTAGTTCTTGCGTGTCCAAAATGGTTATTAAAGGATGTATTGGTTTCCCCAAATCGAATACTGACCGGATTTCCGCGATTGATTTTGAATGAATAATATTATTGGCCATACCCCTGTTTTTGATAAAGTTACGTAGTTACCTACCGTTCAATTAACACGAATTCCCGATGGACTAACAAGCTTAAGTTGAGCTCATTAATGCAATATTACAGAAGCCTATAAAACCTTATTTCTTCTCAACACGCCCTTAATGAGAAGTTAATCCTAAATACTGGGCATTGTACTGGAGGCCCAATGCCCAGTATAGTGTTACTGTGGCCCTGAGAACATTTTGTAAAAATCCTCTTCGGACAACTCTTTTCTTAACCGCACGATTTCATCCGCGTTCGCCGTGATATAGGTAATCTTTGGATGCTTCAGTTCAATGGCTTCGACTATGGTTTCTGCGGTATCCTCAGCTCCGGGGGCTGATGTGAAATTGGTCTCCAGCGATTTTGCACTGGCATCTATCATCGACTTATAATCATCCGGTACATTAGATTGTTCAAGTCGAGCGAAGGCAGTAGCACCGAGACCCGTATTGGCTGCCCCTGGTTGTATCTTTACCACATCAATATTAAACTGGGCTACTTCTTGTCGCAGGGCATCTGCCATGCCTTCTACTGCATGTTTGGTTGACGAGTACCAGCCGAGCATCGGTAGCGAGAATTTCCCGATCACCGAGGAGACAATAATTACCCGACCAGACCGCTGCTTGCGCATGTGTGGTAAGATGGCCTGTTGTAAACGAGCATAACCGAACACGTTTACGTCAAATTGGTGTTTAAGGTCTTCGATCTTGATATTCTCGATGGTCGCAAATTCGCCATAGCCGGCGTTGTTGATCAGTACATCGATGCGTCCCTGTTCGGAAATGATACGCTCGATTCCGGCCTGGACCTGTGCATCATCCGTTACATCCATTTCGAGCGCGTGTCCACCAATGTCGTTCAAATATTGGTTCCCTTCGACATTGATATCACCTCCGTATACGATATGACCTTTTGCCACCAATTTCTCCGCTGTGGCCTTACCAAAACCAGAGGCTGTACCCGTTATGATGACTACCTGTGGCCCTTCTTTTCGCTCAATATTCGTATCTGACTGTGCTTGGGCAACGTTTGAGAGAAGACCAGCCAAAAGGACCAGTCCAACACGGAATAAATATGACTTTACATGCTTCATAGCTATATTTCTTTGTTTAAGGTTAATAGATTTTCTAGGCCGTTTGCCGTGTAGACAGCTTTTGTGGTTTCGCCCAGCATGGTGTTGTAATTCTCTATCACGCCCTTCATTCCTGAAAAGTCGACAACAGTTCTAAATGGTTTTTCTCCAAACGGGGTGTCGACCAGAGCAGCAACCGCTTCCGCCACTCTTTCAGGCCGCTGTTCGGGAATGGATTCTACGAAGGCCACATAACTGTTCAAAGCGGTTTCGGGCAGGCTGGCCATCTCACCATACTGGCTCAGTCGATTCTTGTCACTTGGCGGGATCATGGCTGTCATGAAGCCGGTAGGAAATGCACCCGGTTCGACAATGCAGGACTCAATGCCAAATGCTGAGAGTTCGGCCCGGTATCCCTCTGCCAAGGATTCCAGCGCATATTTGGAAGCGGAATAGGCAGCAAGGAAAGGAGTTGTTACTCTTCCAATACAACTTGAAGTATGAATGATTGTTCCTTTTCCCTGTTGTCTGAAATGTGGTAGAATGGCCCGCAATAACCGCTGTGCCCCAAACACGTTCACATCGAACACTTTTTGGATATCCTCGGCTGTAAAGCCCTCAAGGATGCCGTTGGCTCCTATGCCCGCATTGTTGAAAACGGTATCCAGCCCCCCCATCAATTCAATGGCGGAATTTACCCCGTTATTGACACTATCCTCATCGGTCACGTCCATCTCAACTAATTCTACACCTTTGGACCGTAGCTCATTGGCTACTCCGGCATTTTTTCCCCGCGTTGAACGCATTGTTCCTACGACCTGATGTCCGTTCTCCACTAATTGGATGCTGGTCAGGCGCCCAAAAGCGCCACTTGCTCCGGTAACTAAAACGCTATGTTTCATCTCTTTATATTTTATTGTTGTTTGATGAAACAAATATCTAGTAGATAAAAAGAGCATGTAAACACAAACAGAGGAAGGTTGCACACAAATCGCGGAAAGCTTGTTCCACTTAAGATTATTTGCTGCGTTTCACCTGAGATTAGTACTTTGATACTCATCCTTCCTTTTGGTTTGGAGGACCCTCTCCATTTCTCATTGTATGTAAAAACATTGAATGGATATTGCCGCTTCCAGTTGGCTTCACAACTGGTATTCAAACGGTTTCAAGACCAATAGAACTTTGTCAAAGCAAACAGATTGACTATATTTGGATGCTCAAAAGTGTAACGGTATGTGGCGTTCAGTACTACTGTGTTTATTCGCGGGAATGTTCCTCATGGGAGCAACTTGCGAGCGCACCGTAGAGTTGGACATCGACGAGCCGCCCCCGCGCTTAGTGGTAAACAGCAGTTTTACGCTTGGTGAAAGGGTAGAAGTATCGGTATCTAGTAGCCAGAGTATTCTAGAGAACAGGCTACCTTTCTCTTTAAGTGATGCCATCGTGACGCTCTACCAGGGAGACCAATTTATTGAGCAGTTAGAGCTCTTTGTTGATCCTGCTCCACGTATTTTAGAATACTACATCACTAAGTCGTTCAAGCCAGAAGCAGCCGTAACTTACACCATTCGGGTAGAGGCCGTAGGTTTTGAAACAGTAGAAGCGCACAGCTTTATCCCAGAGCCCGTATCGCTGACCAAACTCGAGGTGTCGGACCTACAAGAAGTTGCTGGTAGTGAGGTGTATAGTCGGCTCTTTACCTACCGGGTATCACTTGATTTTGACGACCCGCCTGAGGAGGAGAACTTCTACCACTTGAATATCTACCAGGAGATTTCTGATATTGATATCGCTGCCAATGGCGATACTACTTACTTCAGGCGGCGATTGGAGCGGCTACCATTGCAAACAAGCAATACTAAGATTGTTCCTGATATGCTAATTGGTGGATTGTTGATCAAAGACAATCCGGGAGCAGAAGATCTTACTTTCTCTGTTGCAGTAGAGATCGTTCCTGAATTTGAAGCATTAGGTCAGATCTTTGCGGAGTTACGCACGGTGTCCCGCGAATATTACCTATATTTTACCACCGTCAATCGTCAGCAAAACCAGTCTGATGGACCATTTAATGATCCGATCATTATTTTCAATAATGTAGAGAATGGCTCTGGTTATTTTGCGGGCTACAATACTACTCAAGACTCCATTCAGCTCAGTTTTTAATTCTTATCTTTGCGGCCTCTAATCAAACTTTTCCCAATCAATGGAAGTGGATAAGGATTTGCAGGGGGTACGGATGTTGGGGCTTAAGCTTCCTACTGATCCCCGCTGGGTGAATCTGGCTGAGATGGATCTGACAGAGATTCTCACTGATCATGCTTATTGCGAGCAAAAAGCCGCAACGAGCTGCATTTCTCTCATTCAGTCCTATTCGGAATACGACGAACTGGTCCGCGAGTTGGCACCAATTGTTACCGAAGAGTGGGGACATTTCCGGGCGGTATTGCGTGAGATGGATAAGCGTGGCTTGAAGCTGGGGCGTCAGCGCAAGGATCAGTACGTGAACAAACTGCTGGCTTTTCAGCAAAAAGGCGGTTCGCGGGAAGATAAGCTGCTGGAAAAACTATTGATCTGCGCCTTGATTGAGGCCCGCTCTTGTGAACGCTTTCGTCTGTTGAGTTTACACATTAGTGATCCAGATCTGCGCGATTTCTACCACCGTTTCATGGTGTCAGAGGCTGGGCACTACCGTCTCTTTATTGAGCTGGCACGTAAGTACTTCGGCGAAGAGCGGGTAAACCCTCGTTGGCAAGCTTACCTCGAGCGTGAGGCAGAAATCATGGATGAACTAGAGATTCGGGGCGATCGTATGCACTAGAAACGCAAGCGATTGACCAAGCAATACTATTATTCTTTTCTACAATAACTTTTGAATGAGACAATCAATTCTCCTTTTGGCTGTGGTAGCGATGTTGGCATCCTGCGGTGGTCAAGGAAATCTACAAGGTACCAGTGAGCTGGCTACCGAAATGGATAGTATCTCCTATTCGATCGGTAACTTCTTATCTGGACAATTGACCGAACTCGGAATTACCCCCAACCCACAAGAAATGGGCAAGGGTTTAGCAGCAGCAAACGCTGAGAGTGCTTATATGAATGCCGAAGAAACAGTGCAGTACATGCAGCGTTTTCAGTTGATGTTGCAACAGCGCCAAGGTGCACCCTTTACGGCTGATGACCCATCACCTTTCTCAGCCGATACGCTATCCTACCTAATCGGTGCTGACTTCGCTCGTAATATGTCAGACTTTGACCTCAGCTTCAGTGAGGCTCCCTTTCTTCAAGGAGCTATCGATGCTGGTGGAGAAGCCGAGAGCTTGGTCGGTGGTATGGAAGACCAGATGATGCAGAACCTGACGATGATGATCCAGGAAAAGCAAATGGCCATGCAGGCAGAAATGCAGGCACAAGCAGCCGAAAAAGCTGAGGTGTACATCGCGGAAGGCACTGCTTTCATTGCTGAGAAAGCACAGGAAGCTGGTGTTCAAAGCACCGCATCAGGCCTACACTACAAGGTTGTTGAGGCGGGTTCAGGCGCCAAGCCAGGTCCAACTGACCAGGTGACCGTCCACTACGAAGGTCGTCTACTTGACGGAACCGTCTTTGATAGCTCCTACGAGCGCAACGAGCCTACTTCTTTCCCACTGAACCGCGTTATTGCTGGTTGGACTGAAGGACTGCAGTTGATGAGCCCCGGTGCCAAGTATCAATTCTATATTCCTCAGGAATTGGCTTACGGTCTAAACTCTCCTCCGGATATTCCTCCTGGTTCTACCCTCATCTTCGATGTTGAGTTGATCTCTATTTTGAGTCAGCAGTAAATCGCTGGTTGACGGTGTATCACACTAAGGCTGTGATACAGTAAATCCCGCATCCAACTTATAGTTTGGGTGCGGGATTTTTTGTGAATGTTTGGAGGGTGAAAACCTGCCCAGAAAATGAGTTATTTAATTTTTTCGATGGGGAAGGTGGCTGGGGTAAGTGATTGATAATCAATAGGTTTTTATTCCTTTTTAAGCCATCTGTTAGCCCGAAAAATCGAGTTATTTAATTTTTTCGATGGAGATTTTGCCCCCTGTCCACTAATCCCCCAAACATTGAAACTGCCGCTGGAAGAAGTCCATCTGGTGAATGGGGTATTCTTCGAATCCACTGCTCCAGAAGACGCGGATCAGATCCAATTCACTGGCTTTGAGTAGACCAATGTAGCTCCGGTCAACGGAGTAGTACACGGAGTAGGTCAGTTCGTTCTTGACGGTATCGTACTGTCCCCGGTCCAGGCTCGCTGCCCGCAGATTGATGGCGTCACCGTTGAGGAGTTTTAGCGTTAGCACGCTGTTTTGATCAATAAAGCCGTACGCTTCCTGCGCATTGGGGTAGGCAAAGGTGAAATCGAGTGTAAGGAAGCGGTAGCCACCTACACTAGAGAGGTAGGCCTCACAAGAAAGGTACTCCTTGTCCTGTAAGTAGGGGCGTAACCGTTCGTCGGTGTAGGTGAACAGCAATTCAGATTCCAGATCCCGGCGGAAGGTGCCTACTTCCGTGTCCTGTCCTTCAAATGAGAAGCTACAACGCTGGCGTGGTGGGCGAACCATGAGGTCTTCAAAACTACTAGCTGCAGTGTTATCCGCTAGGGGAATAATCTGTACGTAAGACTGGCCACTCGCGGCTTTGATACGGTCCGAGCGATCATCATTTTGTTGATTATTTCTTCGCCGCTGATTGAAGAGTTCAACGAAGCCTCCTTTTTTTACGAGGTCTTCATCTGCCTGGGCGGCTAGTTGACTTTCGTTGAGTTGGCGCCGACTTTGGTCCAGCGTCCGCCGGGCTGCCGCAAGCTGTTTATCGACAATGGCTACTTGTTCTGGATTGGCTTGCACGTCCTTGCGGCGTTGTTCCAGGCGTTGCAAATTCTCCTCAGCTTCGGTCAGTCGCTGCTGCGCAAGATCCTCCGCAATTACCGATAATTGCGACCGGCGCTGGGCTATTCTGAATAAATCAGCTTGGTTGACGGTAATTTCCCCGTCCAGCGGCTCAATGTAACCCTGAAAAACCGGGTACTGGAGGTTTTCTCCGTCTTGCGGTACGTAGGGATCACCATTGAAATACTCTATCCGACCATCGGGGTAGACCTTGATCTGTTCTCCGTGGATATTCTCTCTAATCACTGGCTGAGCGCTCAGCGATAATCCACTGCAAAACAAGAAAATCAAGAAAAAGGATACGGTCTTAATTTGGGTGATATACATTGCTATTCGCGCTTTTGGGAGTATCTTGCAATCGAAGGTACTAACTTCTATGAAATATCTCGTTGAGCATTCGCCATGCGCCCCACCTAATGTAGCACCTGTGGAAAGCACAATTGAAACCCCTCCGTTTTCCATTTTATTATGCACTCCTTCTCACTTCTTTTGCTTTTTTGCGCTAGCGGTGTTGTGTTTTGGCAGTTCCTGTGAAGGGGAGCTGCTAGAGCGGTTTACGGAGTCGCCAGTAAATGTTCCGTCTTTTGATACGATTGCGCTTACCTATCCTACCACGCTACGTGACGAATCCATCGCCGACACCTATTTTGGCTATCCAGTTGTGGATTCTTATCGCTGGCTGGAATCCGATACGACTACTAAAGTACGGTCCTGGGCTGCTGATCAGCAAAGGGTAAGTAACAACTACCTACAAGAAGTACCGTTTCGGGCCGCTATTGCGGAAAGACTCCAGGCTTTAGGTAGCTTCCGTAAGAGTGGTTTACCCAGTTTTCAGGGATCACATTACTACTATCGTCACAATAATGGGAGCTGGGCCGAAAATGTGCTGGTGCGCGCGGCAAGCTTGAAGGACTCTATTACGATAGTACTCAACCCGAATACTTGGAGTGCAGGGGGAGACTACACCCTTGGGCGTTATGCCTTCTCGGAGGACGGCCGCTACCTGGCCTACGAGCAACAAGCGAAAGATGGTTACTCGAGTGTCATTCGGATCGTTGACCTTCAGGAACAGACCGCTTTGCCAGATAAGCTCGAGGTCCGAGGGCTTACCTCCTTAGATTGGTACGGCGATGGTTTTTACTACACTAGTTTTCCAACGGGCTCACCAACTGAGCCGCAGCTCTTTCACCAACTATTCTTCCACCGTTTGGGAGCTACACAAAGAAGGGACGAATTAGTGTTTGCGGATTACCGCGCTCCCGACCGACGAATTATAGCGTTTACGGATACATCGAGCCAATGTCTGGTGTTGGAGGTGCGTGGCAATGGCTATGGGAATGCCGTTTACTTCCGCCCCCTAAATAGTGAGGATCCTTCCTTTACCCCCATCGTAGAGTCATTGGATGATCGTTTTGAATGGGCGGGAGGAACCAAGGATCACCTGTACTTTGTGACCGACTACGAAGCTAAGCAAGGCAGGTTGCTCAAAGTAAGTATTGCGCAACCCGGCAGCGGATATTGGGAAGATCACATTGCCGGTGGAGCAGACGATATGCTGGCGGGATGGCGACGAGGAAATCATTGGGTGATCCAGTACCTGAGGGACGCTGCCCACGATGTGGTGCTTTACGATTCATTAGGAGAACAAGTTCGCCGTATTCATTTACCGGAACGTGGTTCTTTTACAGGCCTATCAACAGGGAAGAGCCAGCAGGAATTGTATTTTGGAGTAAGCTCCTTTTTGCGTCCAGAAACCGTCTACCGCCTTGACTTGGACCGGTACCGTTCGGCCCTGGTCTTCAGTGCGGAGCCCAGTCTGAAAGCAGAGGAATATCAGCTATCGCTAAAGTGGGCACCCAGCTACGATGATGACACCAGCTTGCCTGTTTTCTTACTGCATCAAAACAATTTGGACCTAACTAAGCCTCATCCAACGCTGCTCCTGGCGGGTGGGCCAACCGGCGATCCCCTGGTGCCCGAATGGAACTTGAGCGGGCATCTGCTCATTCCGGCGGCTATTGAGCAAGGGATGATCGTTGCGGTAGCAAATATCCGAGGTTCATCGGGCTTTGGACGCAGCTGGAAACAGGCTGGTCTACTCCGCCAACAGCAGAAGCGCCTGGATGATTTACAAGCCTTGGCGGAATACCTCTTAAGTCAGCCCTTTGTTGCCCGGGAAAAACTGGCAGTCTATGGTGCTGGTCAGGCTGGAACATTAGTAGCTGCTACCCTGAATCAGAGACCAGACCTCTTCGCGGTAGCTATTGCTGAAAACGGATGGTATGATCTGTTGCGCTACCAAAATTTCCGGGGCTCGGTACCGCAATTGCCGGTTTTTGGCACCAGCCAAGATAGCTTGCAAACCAACCATTTGTTGTCCTATTCTCCAATTCATAATACGCTGCCCAATAAGTTTCCGGCTAGCCTGCTACTGTATGATCCTGCCACTTCAGTAGGTGTTCCGTTGCATTCCCGTAAATTAGCGGCCGAATTGCAGTACCAACAACGCGGCCCGGCACCCATACTGCTCTACCGAGCTGATGAGGATCAGCCGGATAAGTATCCCTTGGGCGTGGCTGCCTTGTCATTCTTGTTTTACCAGACCCAAACGCTCTGGAAGTAAGCTTTAATTACCTATGCTCGATTTCAATATTGGGTTTTTGAAGATTAGTCTCTGGGATATACTGGATATCGGTATTGTGGCCTACCTATTGTTCCAGTTGTACAAGTTGTTAAAGGGAAGTATTGCCTTTAATATCTTCGTGGGCTTACTCCTGCTTTATATCAGTTGGTTCGTAGTGAACCAGCTAAATATGGACTTACTGTCCAGTATTCTGGATCAGTTTGTTAAAGTGGGTATTATCATTCTGATCATCATCTTTCAGCCGGAAGTGCGCCGTTTTTTGCTCCTTTTAGGAAATACCACCTTACGGCAACGGTCAAACTTCCTGGATCGAATATTGGATCGCAACAAGCTCACCGGAACTAAGGAAGAGCATCAAGCCGCCCAGGAGGCGATCGGGCAAGCCGTCTTGCGTATGAGTCGGCGTAGGGTAGGGGCCTTGTTTGTGTTTTGCCGGAGTTATAATCTGCAAGGTATAATCAGTGGAGGAGTAGAGTTGGATGCGGATATTTCACAAGCCCTGATCGAGAGTGTATTTGCCAAGGAAAGCCCACTTCACGATGGTGCAATGTTGGTTGATAATCTCAAAATCATGCGAGCCAGTGTGATTCTGCCGGTCAGTGAGCAGACCAATATTCCAAAAGGAGTAGGTTTACGGCACCGCGCTGCCCTGGGCATTACCGAACGTACCAATGTCGTGTCGATTGTGGTCTCTGAGGAGACCGGTGCCATCAGTTTTGCCAAGGGGGATCAACTGGAACGCAAGCTTTCTGAAGAACGCTTAATGGAAATTCTAGCAGAATATGTTTAAGCTAGTTTCAATTTAGCGGATCAACTGTTGTCATATTCCTGCAATTATCGGGTCGTTGTCCGACACTAAATTCAAATGGCTAGCTTAAGGAGGCGCAAAATTTTCGAAACTATAACAGCATGATTATATTTGTCGCCTTGACGAGAGACTCGCACAGCCCTAACCAATTGTAATTGTGCGCTGGTCCGAATTGAACCAAATTCTATGCAAACTACTCAAGCCTTTATTGAGGCGAATAAAGACCGATTTCTAGAAGAACTTTTCGATCTATTGCGCATACCCAGCGTAAGCGCTGATCCGGCCTTTGCTGGTGATGTTCGCAAGACTGCTGATATGGTGGCTGAACACCTACGCAAAGCAGGAGCGGATAATGTAGAAGTAATCGAAACAGCCGGTCATCCAATTGTATTTGGAGAAAAGATCATTGCTGCTGATAAGCCTACCGTAATGGTCTATGGCCACTACGATGTGCAACCGCCAGATCCACTAGATTTGTGGGAGAGCGGCCCCTTTGAGCCGGTAGTGAAGAAAACGGCTGCGCACCCCGACGGTGCCATCTACGCCCGTGGTTCTTGTGATGATAAGGGACAAATGTTCATGCACGTCAAGGCCTTCGAAGCTATGATGGCTACGGATAATCTTCCTTGTAACATCAAGTTTATGATTGAAGGTGAGGAGGAAGTTGGCTCTGAGCACCTAGGACAGTTCCTGAACGAGAATAAAGAAAAGCTGGCTTGTGATGTTATTCTGATTTCGGATACTAGCATCATTGCCAATGATACACCTAGCATTACTACTGGCCTGCGTGGCTTGAGCTATGTGGAGGTAAAAGTTACCGGACCTAACCGTGATTTACACTCTGGCGTTTATGGTGGTGCAGTAGGTAATCCGATCAACGTAATCTGCGAAATGATTGCGGGTATGATGGATGAGAATAAGCACATCACGATCCCTGGTTTCTACGATGATGTTGAAGTCCTCTCCCTGGAAGAGCGCACCGAGATGAACAAAGCGCCTTTCAATTTGCAGGACTACAAGTCAGACCTGGAGATTGGCGATATCCGCGGAGAGGCTGGCTATACCACACTGGAGCGTACTAGCATCCGCCCAACTTTGGATGTAAACGGCATCTGGGGCGGTTATATCGGTGAAGGTGCCAAAACCGTACTTCCTAGCAAGGCTTTCGCGAAAATCAGCATGCGTTTGGTTCCTAACCAGGATCCCGATAAGATCACGCAGCTATTCCAAGATTACTTTAATAGCGTAGCGCCAGCCGAGGTGAAGGTGGAAGTACATCCTCACCATGGCGGTCATCCGGTAGTTACGCCTACGGATACGCCAGAGTATCAGGCTGCGCATAAGGCCATGGAAGCTACCTTTGGCAAGTCACCTATTCCAAAGCGGGAAGGTGGCAGCATTCCTATCGTAGCTCTCTTTGAATCGGTACTCGGGGTGAAGAGTGTCCTCATGGGCTTCGGTTTGGATAGTGATGCTATTCACTCGCCAAATGAGCACTACGGTTTATTCAACTACTACAAAGGGATTGAGACTATTCCTTACTACTATCAGTACTATACGGAGTTGAAAGGGTAGAGGAATACCGACAAAAGGGCGGTGGTAGAACAAGAATACACTAGAACCTATGTTTTGGTCTAAACCGCTAAAAATTTTCATTTCCTATCATCGGTCGGATACCCAATATCCGAGTGATCGCTTGTATCAGGACCTGACTGCTCATTATGGACCTAAGCGGGTGTTTCAAGATATTCCATCCATTGTTCCTGGTGCGGACTTCATGCACAAGCTAGAGCAGGAAATTCAATTCTGTGGCGTCTTCATTGCCTTGATTGGAGAGAACTGGATATCGCGGGTTAATGATCCTGAGGATATGGTTCGTAAGGAGCTAGAAATCGCCATTGCCAATGATAAACACATTATTCCCTTACTCACAGATGGCGCAAAAATGCCCAAGGAAGGGGAGTTGCCAGCAAGCCTGAAAGGTTTTGGCTACAGAAATGCACTGCTACTGCGTAGTGGTGGAGATTTCAGCGCTGACCTCAATAAATTAGTTTCGGCAATTAATGCAGTAAATGAACAGCAGACGAGGTCCCGTTACCGCACAGAAATATTAGGCACTATCTTCTTAGCCATTAGCGAAGGTGCATTGCCAGGAGTAATGATTGGTTATATTATTGGTATGCTCCTTGAATCCACAAGTGTTTCTGACTTTGCAGGAAATTACATTTACCTACTAATGATGTTTGGTCCTGGTCTGTTTATAGGCTTTTCCAAGGGTCTATTACTAAGATCCAGTGAAAAGGCCTTAGGAGGTAGCCGTTATCGATTAGATCTCTTTTCTTTTATCTCAGCTCTGATCTATGCAATAGTTACTGGTGCTCTAGGTGCTACGTTTTGGTTGCAGGCTACGTTTTCATTTGACCTACCATTTGTCCTGGAGGCCGTTGGATGGATTGCCCTATGGAGTGCTGCTGGTTATGCTCACGGGAGATTATTGCTCGCAGTAAATTCTAATATCAGGCCAAAGCATTTCGAAGGGGTGATGTTTGGGTTTATTGTCGCGGCTATTGTAAGTCCACTATCTGGTATCAGCTTCAACGTGCTGTTTTCTGGTGAATACTCTTTTGTAAGCTCAATGACATGGACCTTTGCGCTCCTGTTGCCCATTATTCAAGGAACCTTTTTATGGCAGTTTGCCAGAGTTGAACTGGAGCGAATTACGTAAAGTTATATGTACGATTAAGCAAGAAAAAGTGACTTCCAATAACTTGAATACTTGCTGCAGTACGACTCGTCTATATCCTGATGTTTTCCCCCTTAAGGAGCAGACCTTTTGGCTGCAGATATTTTCCGTATCATATCTGTTTACTCCAACCGCAAAATAGCACACTTAGCATCCAGGTTGATCACTTGGCTTCCATTGCCATTGGTGATAACAGTGGTATCCCAATGTCGATGACCGCAACAGACCGTTGAGGAAGAATATTGCTCGATGATTTGTCGGACCTTATCGTTTCCGCGGAGGCGGGGCTCTAGATGATTCGGCCCTTCGTGGAGTAAGACCAGTTGCGGGCCTTTTTGCAAAAGGTATATAAGTTCCTTTAGGTGTTCCGCTTCCAGGTTTCGATTAGGCTTAGTAGGCCTACCAATAATGCCACTGATGCCTCCGATCCGTAAACCAGCAATCTCTGCAAGCTCGTAATGGAGTAAGTGGATTCCTTCTTCTTGGGTAAAGGCCTGGCGTTCTTCGGGCGTACCAAAATCGTCATGATTACCGGCTACACCTGCTACAAAACGAAAGTACTTGTTGAACTCGCGCCAGACATGACGCACGTCGCCGAGTCCGCCCCGTCGGTCTGTTCTAGCGTATAAGTCGCCGCAGAGGAGTACGCCTACACGATTTAGGTCGGTATAATTGAGCTCTACCGCAAATACAGTCTTGAGAAACTCTGGTAGAACCTCTCCTAATAGCAGTGTCTTTCCATCTTGTTGTATGGTCCCTTGTAAGTCTGAGGCCAGGACGAGGTAATCGAGTTCGGAGGTGTCAAGCCCAGTAATGGATCCACTGTAGATGGGCAGATCAATACGTTCTAAAACCTTTGTATAGTGCTTCTGCCTGCTAAAGGCGATAACGGAATCATAGGGATAGCTTGCGATAGGGTTTGTGTCGTTAAGTTGGGTATTCATGGTGTGTTTTTCGACAACAACTGCTTATGAGAAGAATTAGTTCCTGCGAACTTTTGCTCACGCAGTAAAAGATCAATACTTCCGGCTTGTGAAAAACCTATACACCAGTCCTAAACTCAATATCACAAAGACCATGAAGACAAGTGGTTTGTACCAGGCTTTCTCAGGCTGTACCGTATATACTGCAGACGCATCTCCCTGTACCACCAATCCTGCCCAGAAGAAAGGATGCTGATGTGCCACCTGCTCCGTTTCCAGCCAAGTTAAGTAGGCATTTCTCAAGGCCTGGTGCTTGTCCAATCCATTTTTTAGATGACGGTAGAAGTCGGCTACAATTCTGCCGGTGGCTTGATCAGGCAGTTCCCATAGGCCGGCAATGACGCTTGGGGTACCCGCCTGAAAAAAAGCACGATGAAAAGCGTGCAAGCTACGACCGAAGTTAGCGGAGGTAGCGGTTTGACAAGCACTCAGAACCACCAGCTCGGTGGGTAGTGAAAGACCGTAGATTTCCTCTAGGTAAAGTTTATCGCTCTGTGCCAATTGCAGATAACTCAAGTTAGGAGTTTGAGCATCAAATACCGCGTGACTGGCAATGTGTAGTAGATCGGCTTGGGATGCCATTTCAGTTAAAGCCTGCTTGGTGCCGGCTTTGCCGAATAATAGTTTTGCGTTGGTGAGCTCAGCAATAATTCGAGCTTCGGTGGCCGCGCCTTCTAAGTATACATCCGCTGGATCGCCTCGCCGGGCTAGGTGATTTGCGGCCGCAGTCTGCTGTGGAGCGACTACCAAGTTTTGTCGTCCCTGTTTGCCAAAACGTTCTTCGGCAGTAGCCTGCAAAAAGACGATGTGGGGAGCGTAGCTTATCGCGTGCGTTCTGATAAGGTAAGTAGATTGATAATGCAGGGCATGAAAGGGCAGGTTAGCTAATGCTCGGCAAGGAATGATGAATAGCTCTGAATAGTTCTCTATTTCCTCCGGTAGTAAAAATGCTCCTAAACGTTCCGCACTTGCGTCAACGGGGCCAATTTCTCGCAGGGCCTCAAGGTAGGTGGCTATCTCCTTCTCCCAGTCAAAAGAGGCTGCTAGGGCTCGAGTCCAGATGCTTTCCTTGGTGATCCCAAAAACAAAGAGTTGGCCCTGAAAGTAGCCGTATTTCAGTACCAGTTGTTGCTCCGATAATTGGGCCTGTAAATTGGCCAGTTGCAAGCCAGAACCACTGTCATCATGGAAATGCTGCTGCTCCAAATTGCGAATTTCGTCTTGGAGGGCCTGTACATATTGCCCATCACCAGTGCGTTGGGCCTGGACAATGGCTTGTCTCACCTGCAGCTGTCGTTGGTACAAGCTGTCAGGCTTGCTCAATTGTCGTAGTCTTCGATTACCGCTGAAGCGCTGCCAAGCCAATTGATTCTCAATATTATCCATTACCTGCAGCAATTCTCTTTTAGCAGGCAGGTGATCCAAGTTGCCCGTACTGAGAATGCCAGCAATTGCTTTTTCGTAGTAGGTACGCAGCTTAGCGTTGAAGGTGCGGCCGTCAAAGCAGTTTTGGAATTGCTGTAAACCAAGCCGGTAGAGGTTAGCGGCTAATACTTTGAGCGCTGGAGAAGGCGCTGATTGCTCTAAAATCTCATCCGCAATTTCTACCATCAATCCAGTGTGATTAAGGATAGTGCTGGGGGCAAAATTGCTCAAGTCTTCCCTCAAAGGGCTAGGCCCACGGTGAATGAATCCGAGCATTTTTTGAAAACCGATATGGGCGGAGTCCGCATTGGTGGCAAGCTGAATTAACCCGCGCTGAGCCCAGAAAAACGGCAGGCGAGCGTCATCTTCAGGGCAATTGTCGAGCAATTCCTGATTTAGTTGTAGGGCGCTTTGGGTTTGGCCGGCGTATCGGAACGCTTTGGCCTGGTTAAAAATAAACTGCCAATAGTTCGCCTTGTACCGGCTTGTATCTAAGGCTTCAAAGGCTTGGTCCAGCAATGCGTGTGCCCGTTGGAAAGGTGCTGTATAATCTGACCGAAAGTTCAGATACATATCAGCAACGTGATTGAGGGCCACGGCGTAGCGCAGCTGTTCCTCCGCATTGAAGGTTTGGGTCAGGTTTAGCTGCCGCAAATCATGAAGCGCTGCCAGCGCTTGTTGTTCTTTGTTCCAAGTTCCAAATAGCAAAGTCTGGGCGTAGGCAAAAGTTACTTCTTTACGAGCTGCCCCGGGCGGTAGTTGCAGCTGGTCTTTATGTTCTCGCAGCAATTTCGATCCGCGTGCGAGGTAGGTTTCCGCTTCCGCGAAAAAGCCTAGTTCGGTGGCTGTGTAGGCCAAGTCGCTATAAATGGAAAGCAGATAGTCCCAGTTAGGGTTCTCTAACTGGTGCATGATGTCTTCTGCGGCTCGGGTAGAATTGTAGGCGGGTAAATATTCCTCAAGCTCGTATTCTGCGAAAGCGCGGTCAAAGAATGCCATCGCCCGGAGGTTAAGACCTGCTGGATGGTCTGGACTCAGAGCGATCGTCTCATCGTATAGGGTTAAACTCTCGAGATAATCTGCTAGGTAGTACAGCGCATTGGCTTTGAGGTAAAATATCTCGGCCAGATGAAAACTATCAGGCTTAGGGTGAGCCGCCAGGTAGTGATCTACACTTTGTACCGCTTCTTGGAATTCGCCTTGTTCATATTGTGCTTGTATTTTGGCCCACAAATCATCCGTTTGGCACCAGCCAAAACTTGCTAAACAAGAAAGCGCAAGAAAAGATAGGAAATGACGCACACCTAGGGATTTATGCAGAAGTGTCATGGTTTTGGTAAAAGTAAACACTTGGCTCATTTTTTTTGTGTGGAGCGTTTACCTTTGAGTAGTTTTACACACTACATGAATGTCCCCTAAGGATAAACAGTTACTGCGGCGACTCCAACAAGAAGATAAGCAAGCATTGGAAGAGGTCTATCTTGCTTATCAGCATGACTTTTTGCGTATGGCTCGCAAAAATGGACTGGGACAAGATGATGCGCTGGATGTCTATCAAGATGTGGTAATCGATTTTTATCAACAGCTACTCAGTGGCGCCAGCACGATCAACAGTAGCATCAAAGCGTACCTCTTGGGAATGGGCCGCTACAAATGCTATAAGCGCTTAAGCCAGCGACGGCAAGAACTACCGCTGGAAGCTGATCGTATAGTGGAGTCGCCGGTAGACCAAGCACCGAACCTATCCGAGGAGCAGGAACAGCTGCGGATTGGCTTTAGTCGACTCAGTCCGCGTTGTCAGGAGGTCTTGCGTATGTTTTACTACCGGGGTTTGAGCTTAAGCGATATTGTAGAACAAACGAAGTATAATAATACCAATACTGTCAAAAGTCATAAGTCGCGCTGCCTGAAGCGTCTGAGCGAACTTATCAAGAACTAGCGTATGGACCAGGAAGGACGTATTCGGAAATATTGGCACGGAATGCTCAGTGATCAAGAGAAGGATGCGCTCGAGACGGAAATGCGTGCTGATATGAATTTGGCCAAAGCAGTCCAGCAGTTTCGTGATCTGCAACTGGCCATCACGGCTGAAGAACGCCAGGCGCTCAAGCAAAGACTTGCTAGTTTACCTTTGACTGGACGTCGTCGTAGACTATGGCCCATTGCGGCCGCTGCGGCTGTTATATTGCTACTGGCGGCAGCCTGGTTCCTGCAACGCGCTGATTTGACTCCACCTGAGGAACTATTCGCTACTTATTTTGAACCCTATCCTAATGTTACGCATCCGGTTGTTCGTCAGCAAGAACGGGCGGATAGTCTCACCTTAGCCTTTGCAGCCTACGAACAAGGAGATTATGCTGTGGCAGCAGAACGCTTAGAGCAGCTTCTGACTCAGCAAGATGATCCAGAGTGGCGATTTTACCTGGCTTTGAGTTTATTAAGTCAAGGGAAATACGCAGCTGCTCGCGCTCAGCTAGAACAACTTCCCACTTCCAACTTCCGCTTCCAGACGGAAACTTTATGGTACCGGACTCTAATTAGTTTGGGGGAAGGGGACAAGGCTACGGCCAGAATGCATCTGTTAATCCTGCAGGAACAGGCACCGGATTACGAATCAGCGGCAGTGGAACGCTTGCTGGAGGGAACCGCACTGGAGTAGCGTCTAGCAGGTACAACAGGTACTGAAAGTAAAAAAATCATTGGCCAAGTGTTTACTTGTTGATTGCCGGACTCACTTGTGGATAAATAAAAGTGTTATCCACCATGAGTTTCATCCCCATTAAGTCTTTTCTGACGGCCTGTTTACTCCTTTTTTTCACTCCTTTTCTCTTTGGTCAATGCCAGTTCGAAGACCTGTTTGGTCCAGTTAACTACCTTGCTGCACCTACCTTCTTTGAACTTCCAGTTATCGTTCCCGATCAGGATAGTCGATCCAGTTTTAATTGCGAAACGCCGAGTTCCGGTATTGACTTGGGTGAGTACGTAGAAATCGAAATGACTGGTACCACCATCGAATCATTTTCACTGGTTGGGACCAGTACGGAGTGGTTTGTCAATGGAACAGCTACCGGTACTAATAGTGGTAACTCAGCCACCTTAGGCTCTTTTACCGGAGTAGCACAACTGGCGAATCAAATCTCTAATCCCGCTAATTGCGATCCCATCGTGGCTTCTAATCGCAATATACCCAACGAGAATATCGAGCTGCAGTGTTTGGATTGTCCGGTCATTCCTTCCACTATCCCCCAACAGGCACTTGATGGGGGCCTAGACAGTGTTTACTTCTCTAATTCTTCCTTCTTCTCCTTTAGTAACTACCCCAGTGAAGGGACTGATCCGTTAGGGGCCGCAGCTAGCCCAAACGAAATTGGTGCTTGGCATTTCCTCTACAACCCCGGCTTCAATAATCTATTGGCTATCCATCGTGGTAACCGCATTCCCATCTATCCGGCACAGGAACTACTCGGTACGCCAGATGATCCAGTACCTGCTACGGTCTTAAGGGTCACTTTACGCAATTTTGCCTTCAATGCACCAGGCTGGTTTGATAACTACTTGGGGCTAAGTATTATCAACTCCAATGGTGTACAAAATGAGGTGTTGTGGAGTACCATGTTTCCAGCCAGTAATACTGTGGACTTTAACTTACCACTCAGCCTTTTAGAACCCACTTTTAGCGGAGATTACAGTATTCAGTTCTGGACCACTTTTGATTGGGTGAATACTTTCGGGTGCAATGACTATTCCTTTTGGCCAGGAAACTACGTGGCTTTTGAAGTGGATATCTCTAATTACACGCCACCTTCTCCTCCTAGCAATGATGAGTGTGTGGATGCTACGCTAATTACGCCCGATAATGGTAGCACCTGCACCACTAATCACCCCGGGACCTTTTCTTTTTCCACGGAGAGTGCTACGCAAAGTGTGTTAGATAATTGTACCGAAGAAGAGGATGTATGGTATCAATTTGTGGCTACTAGCACTCAATACGATCTTAGCGCGCAATTGCTGAGTGGCACCGGCACTTACCATCTCCAACTTTTGAAAGGTACCAATTGCTCCAACTTGAGCAGTGAACGATGCGAACTGGTGGATACCGAAGGAACTTTTCGATTGGTGGATTTAGAAATTGGTAGCACCTACTACTTACGTTTCGTTCGTGATTTGCTGGATGAGGAGTCCTTGGATTTTGAGTTCTGCATTAGGAGCCGGACTTCCACTTGCTTGATTCCACAAGTGGAGGTGGTGGAGAATTGCCTGAATAATGAGTTCTATGAATTAGTGGTAACGGTAAGTGATTTGCGGAATAACAGCGGTCTGCAATTGTTGGATATTACCCAGCCTGAGCCCTTACCGCCCGTATTGATTAGCAGTGTAGGTACCTATAGCTTTGGACCCATTCCAGTAGGCGTTAATTTTACGATGCAAGTAAGCGCCGACGAAAGTGATTGTGACCTCATCTTTGGCGACTTTCTACCCGATTGTAGTCTGGCTCCGCCCCCTAATAATACTTGTGTGGAGGCCCAAGTCTTAGAAGGCTGTTTTACACGTAACTTTGCTACCGCAACGAGTACCCAAAATAGCTGTGAACTCAGTACCGCAGCTGATGTTTGGTTCTCCTTTGTACCCAATACCAGCGTGCAGGAAATTACTTTGGAGGTAGCTGCTGAAGTCAATGATGCCGATGTTGCTGTAGAAGTATTTTTGGGTGAGTGTGGCAATTTGTCAAGTGTTTATTGCGCAAGTGGTCGTGCGCACTTGTTGAATGGATTAAGCACTGGTCAACCCCACCTACTCCTACTTAAGTTACCTGCTGGTTTTGAGGATCTAACGGTTTGCCGACAAGGCTACGAAGCGCCCACTAACGAAACCTGCCAATCTGCAGCGAGTCTATCCGTAAGTATGGATTGTAACCCGTTGTCTTATTCCAATATTGGTGCCTCACCAAGCGCCTCACCCTTAGCTTGCCAAGCGGCCAACAGTGCGGACGTATGGTTTTCCTTCCTGGCCACCACTAATACTGCCGAACTGACCCTTGCTAATATTATCCCGTGGCAGGATACACATACGGGCCAATTGGTTTTAAGTGTTTACGGATCGGATTGTGGTAGCCTTAATGAGTTGGCTTGCACCACTTTTGATTTTCCGGATGGCGGTGCGTATACACTCACAAACCTTTTTCCTGGACAGCAATATTGGTTACGCGTTTCCGCAAGCGCTTTTGAGGAGTATTTTGACTTTGATATCTGCCTGACGGGTACACCAGTTCCCGACAATGATATCTGCGAAAATGCCGTAGCTATCCCAGTCAGCTCTGATCTGGAGTGCCTGAATCCGCTTGCTGGTAACACGCAGGCTGCGATAACGCCAGGTGCAGAGGATTGTGATGGTAATCCGGTGCAAGATGTATGGTATAGTTTCGTAGCGGGCAATGCACAACACGCGCTGGTAGTCAACAGCCAGGATTTTCCCCAGGTGCAAGTTTATAGTGGGGCGTGCGGTGTACTGATGGAACTAAACGGATGTGAAGTCGAGTCCACCATACAATTGAGTGGGCTTACGCCTGACGAGCGCTATTACCTCCGTGTGATGAGCTCCGCAGGATTTGCTGCTGAATTTAGCCTGTGCATTCTTACGCTTCCTGGTCCACCAGCTAATGATGAATGTGCGAGCGCGTCGGTTTTAACG
Organism: Bacteroidota bacterium; assembly: GCA_038528965.1. GTDB lineage: Bacteria > Bacteroidota > Bacteroidia > Chitinophagales > Saprospiraceae > Lewinella. The sequence goes on from JBCBEC010000021.1 coordinate 28,476, forward strand.
GCTGGTGCTGCCGACTGTAGTCAGACTGTTGGGGGTACTTTCTTATCAGCTACCGCTAATGATGAGGATTGTTTTGCTTCACCGCTTAGTAGAGATGTTTGGTACCAATTTACTGCTACCGAAAGTTCACAGGTGCTACTGGTGTCGGCAGTTGAGGATGCTCTCCAAACTGGGCAAACCTCCTTTGCCACCCTGGGATACGAATACTACAGCGGAACATGCGGTGCTGTAAGTAGCCTGGGCTGTATATCGGATATGGCGTTTGGCAATATGCCCATGAGTAATTTGACGCCAGGAACTACTTACTTCGTGCGCCTATTTATGGATGAATTCTCGTCTGCGGTTAGCTACGAACTATGCCTGACCGATAATACACCGCCGAGCAATGATGAATGGGCACAAGCCACCGTGCTTGTTCAAGACGCCGCTGAGTGGTGTGAGTTAAGTGAGCGGGGGACTTTTGCTGGTGCCACTAATTCACAATCTGCGGCAGATTGCGGCGGGCAGGTGGCTGTCGCGAATGATGATGTCTGGTACCAGTTTGTCGCGGCAACTGAAAATCCGATCATTGAAGTGGAATACTTCTGGGGGGATTACCGCGTGGAGCTCTTTAATGCCGATGCCAGTATGCAACTAGACTGTGCTCAAGGTACCGCCTTAGCTGCCGGCGGCTTAACGATTAGCACTAACTATCTCATCCGCGTTTTCTCTGCGAATGATCAACCACTCTCTGCCATTGAGGGTGAGTTTTCCATCTGTGTGTATGGTTTGCCCAGCTCGAGTATTAGCTCGCAAAGCAATGGAAGTTGTCTTACGATCGATGGTGCTGTGGTATCTACTGGATCCAATCGTTGGCTTCACTTGAATCATCAGGGAGAATTGGTCGCTGCTGTTTTTGACAGTGAACCTTTGGGAGCTTTATCTACGGCCTATTACCAAAATACGGGAATCGTTCGAAGCACTAGCGGTGGCATAGAGTATTTAGATCGAAACTTTAGTATCAGTCCTACCTCACAACCAACCTCTTTTGTGCGGGTCCGCTTCTACTATACCCAAGCAGAGTTGGATGCCCTACTGGCTAGTAATGATGGAGACGATAATGATATTACTGGTTTTGAGGATATCGTAGTAAGCCGGTTTGCCGGTGCTGCCTGCAGTGAAAGCACCGCGGGTAACGGAGAGCTACACTTTCCGGAAAGGATTGGTACACTGGGTAGTGGCTACTATATTGAAATCCTCATTGATCATTTTTCTGGCTTCTTCTTGCACGGTGGGTCACGTGCCTTACCGGTGCAGTTGATCGGGTTTGCTGGTCAACAGGAGCAGCAAGCAATTCGCTTACATTGGACGACAGAGAGCGAAAGTGCCAATAAAGGTTTTGCCATTGAACGCAGTACCGATGGACGAGCATTTTCGGAAATAGGCTGGCGGAACGGTCAAGGGACGACGACTGCACCGGTCGATTACACTTACTTGGATCAAGAAGTTTCACCAATCATTGGCCAGTACTACTACCGGCTGCGCCAAGATGACTACAATGGTGAATTTTCTTATAGCTCCGTGATCAGTATCAACTACGAGTGGGAAGTAGCGAAGTGGAGCTTGTATCCTAATCCAGCCCATGAGCAGCTTAACCTTCAATTTCCCAGACCGGTACACGGTGATGTAGTACTCTACAATCAGCTTGGCCAGGAAGTCGGGCATTGGGAACTAAGGGGTGAATCTGCCTTGATTATCAATGTGCAGCATCTTATTGCTGGAGGTTATTGGGCCCGGGTTGTGGATAGTGAACGGGATTTGCCCGTGCTACAAGTGCAAATTAGGTAGAGAAAGTTGTGTGCTTTAGTGCTCGTGATTCTTTAAAGTACTGTTAAAAGTGGTAAGATTACGTTACTGCCTGAGATGAATAGCAAATAACCAATTAAACACCACGTATGAAATTCCTATTCGGCCTTTTGTCCTCGCTCTTTATTTGTACCACTTTTTGCTTACCCCCACTTGCAGCCCAGGTTCAACTCCGCTATGAAGCCTACCAACTGGGGCAACTTAATACGCACTCGGTTGCTGAGGTATCAGTGACCAATTTCACCGGTGTGGAAATCCACTATCTATTTAAAGGCTGGATCACTGATGAGGCTGGGAATGAATTACTACGCGTCAAAAGTGAACTACTAAAAAATCGGCCAGGAAGTGCCGATTTTTCGGACGAACACGAAGGGCCAATTCGTCAACTGAATGTAGATCCTTTCGAAAAACTAGCAGTGGTAAATGCCGCCAGTGGCTGGCAGGATTATAGCGGTACCGCTGTGCTTCATGCTGAACTTATTCACCCACTAGATACCTTCTCCATTATTGCTCGTGCCACCAAAGAAGTGCACTTGGATAAGGGTGTTTTTGTGGATGCGGAGGGACGCTATGCAACAGACCCTAATTTGGCAAAATTATCTATTAGCCTGCGCTATGGAGAGTCGTTTTTGCTGGAGGGTATGTCTGCCTATTTACTGATGGAAAATGAGAATGAGTATCCCCATTGTGGTACCTATTGGTTCACTATTCAACAGGAAGGCACGGAAATTTACCGGGCACGAGTGAGTGGTGATTGTATGCCAATTGGAAAGACGAGTCTCAAAGCGTCTGACTATATAGTGGAGGTGAACCAATATGAGGAACGGAGCCTGGATCAGCCCTTGCGACTGAGTACTTTTCGTGGGGATGGTTCTTATCCCGGACCGACGGACGGCCAGACTATTCCATCATACGCTCACGCTGGATTTGATGATTCACAAGGCACCTACACCAGCCAGGCACTGGGGCTATCTTTGGCATTTTTCGAATATGCAGAAATAAACGCAGTACCGAAATCCAAGTCAGATCCGATATTGGAGTTCAATGAAAAAGGGAGCGTAGAAGAACTTTATGTCGAACCATTGCACCGTCAGAGGTACCCCTTGCCCTTAGACCACACCCGAGGCTTTTTCTTGACTCGGGGTGATTTAAACGGAGGCGTATCCACTATGGTGTTTGACTGGAATTGTATGAGCGAGGAGGATTGGGTAAGCTACTTTGGCTACCAACATAACTGTGCGCCAGAGGAAGTTAGGAAGCTAAGCACAGATCGACTGTCGATTTTGTATCCTCCACGTTGGGCCAACATGCGACAGCAAAAAACCATGCGGCCCCCTTTACAGGTATTTAGCTTAGGAATTCATGACGGTGATCGAATGATACTCCTTTCGATGTCAAGTGTAGATACTGCCCAGGCCGCAGCTATGCTTCCCAATTATTCTCAGCCTCGTTTTTTGACTGATCCTGTCAAGCTTTTAGCCTCTGTCCGCTATAATGGCTGGCGCTTTGAAGCCATACAAGACGCTAGCGGAGAATTACAGGAAATCAAGATGATTACTGATGGTGAACACCCTACTGCGGAACAACGCGAGCGTACGTTTGAGCAATATGCCCGTTACACTTCTTTGCTGGAAAAAGAGCTGGAAAATCGGCGGGGGGCTACTAAGACTGTAGCACCTAGTTTAGAAGATTTAGATCTACAAATTGCTGCAAATCCTGATCTAGAACCCCATCAACTGGTACGCTTTAAGGTATTAAAGCCCGGGCTGCCAGATTTTCGTGAGTATACAGATTATCACTGGGAAACTGCTGATGTGAAGTTTCGGTACCGGCTAATACCAGGAAAAGAAACGGAGCCTTTCAAGATGACATTTCACACGCAGTATATCCTAAATGAGCAGGATTCCATTCTAAGTCGGAATAGATCCTCCAGAGGAACTCCGATAGAGGAAGCAGAACATTCGATCGACATACAATCAGACCAATTGTATCTTCCGTTTACCCCCAACCAGTATGTCGAAATTCATCACATTTCTCATGGACAGCTATCAGATCGGGAAATCAAAATTGTCCTAGGTGATGAGTATGCTGCTCCTGTTTCGGAAGCACCAGCCATTCTACGCCGACAATCGGCAGGTTGGGAGTTTTTCCTGTCTGAGCGGCTTATCAATACAGGGAAAAGGGGAGGGCTTTGTAATGTGATGTTTATCCGTTCACCACGGGCATTGTATAAAGTCAAAGTTAGCGGAGGGATGAAGTCCGACATCAAAAAAATATTGAATAGCCTACAGATTGGCGGACAGTCTCTGCAATTCCAGTTTGACGACGATGGACAATTTGAGAAAGTCCAAGTTCAATAAGCGGACAGGACCAGGGCAATGAAGTAAAAAGTAGCCCTACCGAGACTCGAATGCTGACGAAGCTGCGCTTGTTAGCATCCTGATATTCCGCATGCAAGCGGAATCATCAGGGCTCGGATCTTAGTAGCCCCACCAGGACTCGAACCTGGATCTAAAGTTTAGGAAACTCTTGTTCTATCCCTTGAACTATGGGGCCATGATGATTGAGCGGCAAAGATAAAACCCCTGAAGGGGAATTACAATTACAATATCAGTCGCAATAGCAATCAAAATAGTTTACTCATGGAAGCTATATATTGCCATTTTGATTGCCATTGATATTGTAATTGATCTACTCTTCTTGATCCGGATACGCCACCCGCACGTGATGAACACTCTTCATTATTTGCCTAAACGCTAGTTTACACTGCTCCAGTTCCCGGAAACTCAACAGAGAGTCTTGTAATTGCCCACTGGCGAGTTTGCCCTGGATGATCTTGTCAATGAGGGTGTAAAGTTCTTCCTCCGTCGGGTGGTCGAGGCTTTTGCCGGCGGCTTCGATAGAATCTGCCATCATAAGTATGGCTTCTTCTTTACTTCTGGGGCAGGGACCAGAATATTGAAAGTGCTTGATGTCCTCTTTATCTCCACCCTTTTCCAGATGCAAGTGGTAGAAGTAAGCGGTAAGCGTAGAGCCGTGGTGGGTATGAATGAAATCGATGAGCAAGGGGGGTAAGCCTGCTTTTCGTGCTAGACGAACTCCTTCTTCTACGTGGCCAATGATCAAGCGGGCGCTTTCCTTGGGGCTATGATTTTCGTGAGGATTGTGCCCCGACTGGTTCTCAATAAAATATTCTGGATTGACCGTTTTGCCAACATCATGATACAAAGCGGCCACCTTTACCAAAAGGGGATCGGCATTGATGCGGCGTGCTGCTGCTTCTGCCAGGTTACCCACCTGCAAAGAATGCTGCAAAGTACCAGGTGCCTTGAGCGCTAGATCGCGTAGCAGAGGCTTGTTCATATCCATTAATTCCACCAAGGTGATGGGTGAAACAAAGCCAAACAATCGCTCCAGCAGCGGAATAAGCGGATAGGCCAGGAGGGTCAAGAATGCATTTAAAAATATCCAGACATACACCGACCAATCAATGGCATTGAAATCATTTTCTCGAATGAGCTCTAGCCCCAAATAACCTACGGCATAGGCTAGGAAAATGAAGAAAATAGTATAGAAAAAGCCACTCCAGTCGCGGGTATTGGTATTACTAATGATCACTACCAGGCCCGCCATGATTTGTAAAAAGGCGAATTCGTAGCCAAAAGAAGATAAAACACCAGCCAGTAAGACCACCGCAACGTGGGTGAAGAAAGCCAGCCGTTCATTGTAGAATATCTTGATGACAATCGGAACAATACAGAAGGGGACCAAGTAACTGCTTAGTCCTTCCACTCCTTCGATGAGGTATACGAGATAACTAAACAGGACCAGCCACATCAAGATGAAGATGAGCTTGGGGTAGCGATTGTAAACTAGTGGCGCGTACTTTCGTAGGTAAAGCGCAAACAGGATCACCACCAATGCGGTGAGAATCAAATAACCCCAAAATATATTAGAGACGGCCTGTTGGGATAACACCTGCTGTTGGTACTCCTGTTCATAGGAGTAGAGGACCTGGTAAAGCTCATCCGTGATAATGCTACTCTTGGCTATAATCAAATCTCCTTTTTGCACCAAACCACGTGAGGTGACAATGCGATCCAATACATCCTGTTGCAATTGTTGGGTGCGGTCTGGACTATAAAAGAGGTTGGCCTGCAGCTGTCCTTGCAGTAGCGGTAAGAGAAACTCTGGCTCGCGCAAGGAGCTGTAAGGCAAAGAGTCGCTCACGAGCTCGGCAGCGGTGGCGGCGGTAAGTAAGTTTTCGGTTGTTTGTTGTTGGAAGGTGTTTCCTCGGATAATGGTCAGCACCTGGTCTTGGGCAATTTCTACCTCCAGATTCCCGAGGTGAATTAGCCCTTGCCCGTAGAGTCGGTCGAGGAACGCCAGTCCATAATTCAGATAAACTTGCGGTTGGCGGGGTACATCTTGAAATTGCTCTCCGGCCTGAACTTGCTCCAGCTGTTGCTGAAACTGTTGGGAAAACGCAGCCTTCCGTTCTTTAACTATCTCTTGGTCCTCTTCAAATACCAGATTCGTGTTGGCCAATACCTCTTGCCGCTCTGTGCTCAGTTCTGCTTCCGTTTTGCGAATCGCAAAGTCAAAAGGTGCAATGAGATTATCGTAGCGCCAGCTTTGTTGCTTCTCATATTGGTACTTAAAGCGCAAGTCTGTTGGAAAGAGTAGACTTACAAAGACAACAACCAGCACAAAAGTCAGGGGGCGAAAAATACCGGGGATACGTTGCAGGGCGCTACGTTTCTTCTGTTCCATACAACAAATATACATCGTGGCCAGACAATGGGGGAGGGGGGCGTTAGTTGAATTGGTCCTCCTCCGCTGTAGCTACGGCGGATAAAGTGAATTTAGTTAGGCCTCCTACGCTAAAGCTTTGGCGGCCGTGGTTGGTGAATTTAGTTCAGCCTCCTCTGTCGGCTTTAGTTAGTTGTATTAGTTGAGTTAGTTCGAGGGTTTGCTGGTGATAGGAAGTTAAAGTGACAATGAAAATAAAAGTGAAAGTGGAGAATGATTGATACAGTTCTTGTTGGCTTAGGTGGTTTGAGGAACTCCATAAGTTATCTATAACACATTCTAACGCTAATTCTAATTCTAATCCTAATTCGAATTGTATTTGCCAGTCTGCCAACTTACCTTTGCGATTGTATGGAAGAAAGCCGCGTCATAATGAATAGCGCGCGATTTGGCCTGACCATTCGCCGCCTCTGTCATCAGCTCATTGAGCAATATGACGACTTCTCCAATACATGTCTGGTTGGAGTGCAGCATCGAGGAGTGTGGTTGAGTGCTGTTTTGCATAAAGCGCTGCAGGAACTGGGGGTTCAGGAACTGCCACACGGGAAATTGGATATTACTTTCTACCGTGATGATTTCCGCACCCGGGAAAAGCCACTGAAGGCCAGCCCTACTGATATGCCTTTTCTGGTGGAAGATAAAGAGGTCATTTTGGTAGATGATGTACTCTACACGGGCCGGACTATACAAGCGGCAATGACTGCTCTCAACGATTTTGGCCGCCCGCAGAGTGTAGCTTTACTGGCCATGGTAGATCGACAATTTAACCGGCATCTTCCGATCCAGCCTGATTTTGTAGGTATGCGCGTGGATGCCCTCGATCAGGCCTACGTGAAAGTGCAGCACACCGAACACCACGGTCAAGACCAGATTCTTCTTTTTCCACGAAAACCGGAAAACAACTAGATGGCGACCCTCCAACAATTGAGCACGAGGCACGTGCTGGGCATCAAGTACCTGACCGAAGCGGACATCAATTTAATCTTCGAGACGGCGGAGGAATTCAAAGAGGTCATTAATCGACCCATTAAAAAAGTGCCGAGCCTGCGCGATATTACGGTAGCTAATCTATTTTTTGAAAATTCCACCCGTACCCGTATTTCCTTTGAGCTGGCAGAAAAACGCCTTTCGGCAGATGTGGTCAACTTCTCGGCTTCAAGCTCTTCGGTAAAAAAGGGAGAGACTCTACTGGATACCGTCAATAACATCCTCTCTATGAAGGTGGATATGGTGGTGATGCGTCATCCAGCGCCGGGGGCTCACCACTTCTTGTCTCGCCATATTAATGCCAACATCATCAATGCTGGTGATGGTACGCATGAACACCCCACCCAGGCCTTGCTCGATGCCTTTTCAATGCGGGAGCAATTGGGTGATCTAAGTGGCAAGAACATTGCTATTATTGGCGACATTGTCCACTCTCGGGTAGCGCTTAGCAATATCTTTTGTCTCACCAAGCTGGGCGCAAAGGTGCGCGTTTGTGGCCCTCCCACTTTGATTCCGAAGTACATTCGTGATCTAGGAGTAGAAGTTTCGTACGATATCCGGGATACCCTCCACTGGTGTGATGTGGCTAATATCCTCCGCATCCAGCTAGAGCGTCAAGACTTGCGCTATATTCCTTCTCTTCGGGAGTACGCCCAGTATTTTGGCGTAAGCCGTCAGTTATTGGATGAACTCGATAAGCCCATTGTGATTATGCACCCTGGACCCATCAATCGCGGTGTGGAAATTACTAGCGAGGTGGCTGACTCTGAGCATAGTATTATTCTCCAGCAGGTCGAAAACGGTGTAGCAGTCCGGATGGCGGTTCTGTATTTGCTCGCAGCCATGCGCTAGTTCACATCAATTTTACAAGGACCCCTGACAACCCATAATACTAAGTGGTCGTTATTATCACTAAATAGCGGAGTTTTGTTCAGCTCACTCCACGTATCGTGCGCTAAGATTAAACTTTGTCCAATACAGAATAGAATCTACCAACAGTACCAACTATGCTGCGCAGATTGTCTTTGCTGTGGATCGCCTTATTGGTGACCACCCTTTGCCGGGCTCAAGGAGAGTCTCTTTCCTTCGATAAGTATGCATTAGATAACGGCCTACAAGTCATCGTGGTAGAGGACCATAGCCAGCCTCAGGTTTCCTTCCAATTATACGTTGACCGACCAATCATTCTCGAGAGAGAGGTTGCCGGTACGGGGACTGTCGTTGGTCAAATGCTACGTTCTGGAACCACTACTCGTGATAAAGCACAGATTGACGAAGCAGTCGATTTCATTGGCGCTAGTCTGAGTACTAGCTCTAATGGCGCTACTGCCAGTGGATTGAGTGAGCACGCTGAAACACTGGTGGCGCTTTTAGCGGATTGTATCCAAAATCCAACTTTTCCCGAGGAAGAGTTTACCAAAGTGATTAAGCAAAACGAATCTGAGTTGGCGCTTCAAAAAGATGATCCGGAGACAATCGTTCATAATCTAGCCAACCAGCTCCGCTTTGGTAAGGAGCATCCTTATGGTGAGCGAATGACCCAAAGTAGCTTGCAGAATATTAGTGCCAATGCTTGCCGCAATTTTCACAATCGCTATTTCCGTCCAGCAATTAGTTACCTGCTTGTGTTTGGGGATATCAGTCCGAGGGAGGCAAAAAAACTAGCGGAGACCTACTTCGGTGAATGGGAGTCGGAAGGGAAGCTTTTCCGCGAGTTTTTCCTGTTTCCACCATCTCTCAGAAGACCCCAGGTCGACTTTGTAACCCGGCCAGAGGCAGTACAATCGGTGATCAACGTAACCTACGCTGTACCCTTGAAGCCGAGCAGTAAGGATGCCATTGCCGCCCAGGTACTGAACCAAATTATTGGTGGTGATCCAATTGGTCGGCTACGGGAAAATCTGCGCGAGGATCAAACTGACAGCAATGGAATTTACTCAGAGCTAGCGGCTGATCCCAATGCCGGTTATTTTAATGCCTACGCCAAAGTAAGCAACGAAGGAACCGCTAGCGCAGTAAACGAGATTCTAGCAGAAATGGAACGCCTGCGGGCCAATCCGGTAACGCCTGAGGAACTCCAAGCCGCCAAGAATTTGATCAGCGGTGCTTTTGCTAGCAGCTTGGAACACCCCGAGGCCGTGGCCTGTTTTGCCTTTAATACGGTACTGTATGACCTGCCACGCAACTATTATTCCAACTATCTGGAAAACCTAGATAAGGTGAGTATTGATGATGTTCAACGCGTTGCCGAAGATTACCTCCGACCAGATCAAGCACATATTGTGGTCGTAGGGGATAAACAGGTGGCTACCGAACTGCGGCGCTTTGCTGCAAATAACAAAATCACCTACTACAATGCAGCTGGAAATAGACAAGAAGTGGTGGGCCTTATTACCAGAGAAGGAATCACCGCGGAGCAAGTCCTAGACAATTACATAGATGCTATCGGTGGCCTGGAACGTCTGCTAGAAATTACGGATATCACCACCGTAGTAGAAGGCGAAGTACAGGGTATGGCTACGACCATGAAGCAGGAAAAGCAAGCGGGAGAAAAGATGCACCTGACGGTAAGTGTCAGTGGAATGGCCGTTAGCGAAACCATCGTCAATGGAGAACAGTCTAAGGTGCTGCAAATGGGTACTCCGCAAGAAGTGGACGAGAAAGGATTGACCGATCTACGGGAGCAAGCCATCATTTTTCCCGAAGCACGCTACGCAGAACTAGGCTTTACTTTGGCGATGGAAGGTGTTGAAATGTTGGGAGATAAAAAAGCTTACATTATCCGAATTACTAGCCCTTCCGGTAATGAGCTAATTGAGTATTTCGATACGGTTAGTGGTCTCAAGCTACGCACCATTACAAGTTCAGAAGCCGCTACCATCACGGTTGATTATGATGACTATCGTGAGGTAGAAGGACTAAACTATCCGCATAAGATAACCTCTAGTGGCCTGATGCCAGTGCCTTTGGTTTTTACGTTGACATCCCTTTCGGTGAATGAGGGCTTGCAAGCAGACCGCTTTAAGATAGAGTAGAAAACTACGAAGGATACCAGTTAGGGGTAAGGCCGGAAGGCGCCCGTTTGATTAATGGAACATTAGGCTTACCAGTCTTACCCCACTGTTCATCCGGTTTTCAGATTACTCTGGGCTATTGTCTTGTTTATCGATTGTGATGACTAGCCGCGGATGTGTGCTTAGTTAGAAGGACCTCCACCTTCCCAAGGCGTGCACATGAGATATTCCCCAAGTTCCGTAGCATTATTTTCATTCCATTGCCACGGAGGAGTGCTTGTCAAACTTATTGGAGATGCTAGGGAGAAAGAATTAGGACAGTCGTGCTCAAATTGTGATAAACGAGCAGGTACGCCAGCTTCGTTCTGAGACCACCAGTACACGTAGATGGGTCCATCGCTCCAGCCTCTGATCCGCACAGTATCTTGTACGGGATGTTCGTTAGTAACGGCAACGGTAGCCTGGACACAGTTGTCCTCGGTAAGAACGTAGAGTGTGCCCTGAGGGATACTGTTGTTGTAGGCGTCAACTGTTAGAATGATATCACAGCCCGGACAACAAAAGCGACTAGCACGTGCTTGAGTTTGGTCTACGGGTGATTCAAGCGTCATTACAGACTGAACTACATCGGGTTTTGCTTCTGGTAGCGAATCTTTCGTACAAGAAGTCACTGCTATCATTCCTGTCAACAGGAATAGCAGCATGAACATGTTAGATTTCATGAATTAAAGTTTAAAATGAACTAATATGAAGCAACAGCTATTGCCAATGAGGAATTAATAAAGACGAGATGGGGAGGCACCTGTTGTGAAATACCTCCCGGTAGTGAGAGAGCACGTCTTTACTATCGCTTTACTGAGATGATCTTCTCTGCTTTGATCAAGGAACCAGTCCCGTCAAAAAGCTGAACGGTATACATCCCGCTCGTAGGTAAGGTGACATTTGGGAGTTCCAACTTAGTGTAAGTACCTACACTCACCGGAATGGTCTGTAGTAATTGCCCCGCAGCGTCGCTGATCGCTACAGTGCGAACATCTTCCACTCCTACACCACTTACGTTTAGTTGATTATCCCATTGCTGATACACTACCGTCAGCTCGTAATCACCTGTGGACCCAATACCTTCCAGGCGAGGGAAAGGGTTATCATCACACTCGTCAATGCTGAAACTGTAGTAAATATCATTGCAGACCAAAATGGGGTTGCCATCCGGATCGTAGACGGTAATATCTACGAGCACCGAGTGATTCAACGGACCACAGACTGCTAGGTTTACGCTAGGTACAGGTTCGCTACCCGGAGCAAAGGTGGTAATTGGATTTTCGCAGTTGTGGCAGTTGCCTAGGGTGGCATTACCAAGGATTTCAATGTCAGTGATGTAGGAAGTATAACCAAGTGGTAGTGGTACACAGTACTCCTGGTGTAGCTCCACCACATTGTCTAAGTTTCCATTACAATCAGTGAAGCAGTCTGGGAACCATTTTGGCGTAACCCAGAAGTCAAAGCAACAGCCCTCTCTACATGGGTTAGGTACAGTGATTGGGATACAACATTCGATGCAACCGTCTTCGGTAAAGACTGTAACGGACAGTACAATGTCTCCAATTCCGGTAGATTCAATTGTAACCGAGGAATTCTGATCAGAACCTACGATAATGCCTGGGCCAGAGATATCCCAATCGTAGCATTCGGCACATTGTGCTTCCAGATCTACAGAATAGACACCTTGTTGAAAAATGCCGAGAGAGTCAACACCGATGATGATACATTCATCACCAGAACGTGGTCCATTGCCACTGGATCCCCCACAACCTTCGGTAGCTTGGGCGGAGGCAGAAAAGGCTAGAAAGCCAGATAAAAGAAAGAGCATAATTAAACGCATGATAAAAATGGTTTTATGATGAAAAATGATTTGGTTTTTTGGGTTTGAAAACTCGTGTCGTGGCGGCGAGCAACTACCGCCAAGAACACGAGCAAAGAATCCTAAAAAAGCTAAGACACTAGTTTGTTGCTGCGGCATACACATAGCTTTGGCTAGTACACACCACAGGTAGGGCGAGCGTCGTCATTCGCATGATTAAAGGAGGGGAGGCACGATTCCACTGCTCCCCGAACAGAATTTTGCTTTTAAGCTGGTAAGATGATGGGACTTGTAGTTTGAACCGCCCCATGGACCCTCCTAGTACTTCCGAAACAGGTCTTATAATGCTAGTCCAATGATCTTACTTCTGCTTACCATCGCGGGAGTAATTGGGTATCAATGGACAACTAATTCTTCTACAATTTGCCTGACACCATCATCTAATTGCAGCAAATGGATTCCCTGCGGCAGGCTTGAAATATCAAGCGCTTTGGACTGTTTGCCGATAGCTATTATTTGCTCGTGCTCCAAGAGTAAGCGGCCGGACGCACTATAAACTTGCACTGACACTAGACCAGTCAACGTTGCGTCAAACAGAATATTGACTATTTGTCCATTGGTAGGGTTCGGATAGAGCGTAAATTCAGTGTTAGGCAACTCCTCCGAGGAAGTACTAATTGGATCATTGATGTACAATTTTGCTATTGCACCTTGGGTTTCAGCTCCGCCGGTAAGGAGTAGATCTTGATCGTTATCTCCGTCAATGTCTGTAAAAGCCACAGCACCGGAAAAGACGCCACCAAAGGGAGTTTCAGCTACCTCTGTGAAATGACCAACTCCATCGTTTGTATACAGTTTGCTGATTCTGGTGCTATTGGTCACACCTGTGATGAGCGCATCCTGATCTCCATCACCGTCTACGTCCGCAAACGCTACTGCACTATCTCTAACGCCGTCAAAAGAGCTAGTGGTATCTTCTGTAAATGATTGACTCAGAAGGCGAGAGGCAGATAAGATGAGGATGAAGATTGTATTTAATTTCAACATGAGCGGCTTGCTTTTTGGTCTTGATAAGACTGGTTTTATTTAGCGTTTATTTTGGGTAATTCTTGATCATGCCGGGCTACAACTTATCCTGGTCATTGCTGGTCGGCAATAACAGGAATGAAGCCCCGCATTTAGTTTTGGTTTTAAGACCTCATCGTTCGCAATGTCAAACAAGGATGAAGTCTCAATTTAGGATTCTAAAGCTGATCAATTAAGAGACAACTCTTACTGTTTTGGTCTTTATTAATCAGTTTCATAAGTAAGAGCGGTTACTGATAAAAAAGGTAACCGAGAAATCTATTTTTTTGTGGATTTGAGTAAAAAATTCACTTAACGGTTCTGCTTTACCGCCTCAATTAGTTCGACGGCTTCGGATTGACGAAATCCGCCACTATTACTTGCCAGTACTTCTAACTGTGCCTGTGCTTGGTCCAAATCGCCCAGCTTTAAATAAGATAGGGCGGTATACCAGCGTGCCGGCATTTCATAGAGAATGTCTTGCTCCGTAATAAGAACCTGGAGGCTGCGAACGGCCGCTTGATGATCGCCCAATTCCATTTGGCATATGCCTTTAGCCAATTGCCATTTCGTATCCGCCGTGAGGATAGCGGCACTATCCAAAAGAGGCAGTACCTCCGCAAAAGCACCGGAATTGTAGCGCTTTTCGGCTTCTAGTTCAAGGCGCATGGTATCGTTCAATTCACTTCGTGTACCAATTTCGATGGGATACAAGGAAAAATTAGCAGCGTACAGCTCCTGCGGTGTAGGCGGGGTTCGATTGAGTAGAAAATAGGCGCAAACTAAAAGTGCAATACCTGCTGCTGCTACCCACCAAGCTGACCTCATAATCCTGAGGCGGGTGGGCTTTGTTTGCCCTTTTTCGTGATATTCTTTTGCTATTTGGCCCACTCGCCGCTGAAGTTGTTGGTCACCCAAGAGGTCAATGACGTTCATTAATTTTTGGCGTTCATTCAGGGCCTGCGCTAGTTCTTTATTCGTTTTCATCTCTTGTTCGAATTCTTGCACTTGTTCCGGGCTCAGCTCCCCCCGGAGGTAGGCATCGATATATTCTTGTGGCTGATTCATGGTTCCGGACACTTAGTTTAAAAGGTTTCTCAATTGCGGGATCGCTTCACACAAGTCCCGCAGTTTCTTCATGCATTTCGATTTTTTATTTTTCAGGGCTGCTTCACTGTTATAATGCATTTTTTGCAGAATCTCTTTCATCGATAGGCGATCGTAATAGAAATGGATCAGTAAGGTTTTACAATCTGTCCCCAGTTGTTGCAAAAGTTTATCGATGAGCTGTCCTCGTTCGGTTGCGAACAGGTGACTGAGTACCGTTGGGTTTTCCACGATCTCAGTCACTTGATCTTCAATAGCGACGGTTTGACCTTTTTGTTGCTGTTGACGGTACCAAAAATGCTTGCAGACCGTAAAAAGGTATTGTGGTATACTCTTTACGTGATCCAATCTGCCTTGCCGAGCCATCTTGTAAAGTACGATCAGTCCCTCCTGAAAGAGGTCATCAGCTGCTTGGGTTTGTCCGCTTCTGCTACTAATGTACCTGGCAACAATAGGGTATTGTTCCTCGTACAAGATGCGAAAGGCCCGATCCGTGTCCCTGCTGTTCGTTGATCGGAGCAAGTGGAGTAAATCCTCCTCAATTGGTTGCATTCGTTCAGCTTCTATTAGGTTGAGGGAATATAGTGGAAAAAAGTAATCAAAATTTCTACTTTTTTACGAAGATCACAGAGCCAGAAACTTTTTTCAAAAAAAATCAAAAGGCTGGTTACCTTTCTTTGGTCTCTATACTCTTAAGGCCAAACAAGCATGCTTCGTTCATAATTTATCTCTTTGAATTCTAAAAATAAGACACTAATGAAAAATCTGTTCTACTACGGACTGGTAGTCGTTTTGACTTTATCAGTTTTTCTTTCAGAATTAAATGCGCAACGAGGACCCATTAATCACCTCATTCTGGTTGAGGGAGGGAATTTTGATGAATGTGGTCAGCCCATCAGGCACGATGATGTCATAACCGTAACCCTTAGAAAATCCATAAAGCTTAATCCTACCTTAGATGAGGTAGAGCTTGCTCTTACCTGCCCGAACTTCAGGGTTCGACTGAAATCGAAAAATGAAAATAAAGTAATCGGTCTATCAGCGCCTGTGCAGGGTTGGACACTAAGTAATGTGGAGGCTCCTTGTAACAGTCCAACTCCTACTTACCTCATTTTCGAGGCATCCGTTGATATTACCATAGACATGGCTCCAATTTGCTCTGTTGAACCGATTAATAGCTCTCGCCCTGATCCCTACAGCCAGCAGATCGTCTACGAACTTGTGGAAGCGGATCCCAATGAGTCGGGGTCATACGACTTGTATCATATCGAAAACTTCGAATGTGCCATGTACTTCTTTACGTACGCATGTTTTGAACATGAGCCGAACTTGGGTACTAGCGCAGAGATGTGCACTACTTGTGAAGGGTATGAAGGTGGAGGAAACAGTAATCTAATTGGAAACTCTAACCCAGGAAGTCCCAATAATACGCTTGGGGTGTGGCAGAATAATACCAAGCAAAACGTTTACCCTAACCCCTTTAAGAACGTGCTCAATTGGACCTTTTCGGTAATGAAAGAAGGAGAAGTGTCTATCGCTATTTATAGTTTGGATCAGCGACAATTGCTGGAACGTAGATTCAACGCTCCTGCTGGTGCTAGCACCCTTGAGGTTTCTACAACAGAACTTCCCGCTGGCGTATACTTAGCTCGAATTTGGGACGGTATTCAGTTTCATTCCATCAAGCTCATC
Source organism: Bacteroidota bacterium (assembly GCA_038528965.1). Taxonomy (GTDB): domain Bacteria; phylum Bacteroidota; class Bacteroidia; order Chitinophagales; family Saprospiraceae; genus Lewinella. The sequence continues at coordinate 44,859 of JBCBEC010000021.1, forward strand.
AAAACCACAGACTAAACACTTGAAATCTAGCTTGTATACTGGTCGATATGCCATAGCGGCGTATCGGCCTTTTTTGTATTTTTCGGGAATGTTGAAATATGTTTTTTCCGCGCTTTTGTGCCTGAGTTGCCTGGGACTCACCGGGCAAGTAAATGTAAATAGTGAGAGCAGAGACTCGATAATTACCCTGGCCTGGGAGTATTTTGAGCAATCCGAAATGGTAATGGATCAGAGCTTAGACAGTTGTATCTACTACACTCAATTGGCGGCCGATCAATTTCTGATTGCGGAGGATTGGAATTGGCACGCAATCATGCTGGGGGCGATTGGAAACGTCTATTATATCAAAGGATGGGATGAAGAAGCACGTGACTACTATGAGCGATCCCTGGATGTCGTGCGCGAGCACCTTAGCAATATTCCTTATTCCATTCTTAATGGTTATGCGATCATCTTTCATAAATCACGGGGGCGCTACGATGAAGCCATTAATTTGTTTTTCGAAGCACTAACGCTAGGAGAAAATAATGGAGCAACGGCTAAGCAGCGCTCAAATTTGCTGGAGAATATTGGCCACTCTTTCACTCAAAAAGGAGATCTGGTTAAGGGCGAGCAGTATCTACAAGAAGCTTTGGAGCTAAAGCGACAATCAATAGGACGATCAGAAATTACGGCTATTAGAAATGCGAATAAATTAGCCGTGTGTTACCGACAGTCCGGGCAGCCTAATAGGGCTATTGACTTGTTACAGGAAAACGTACGCTATCTCGATGATATTCAAATTTACAGTACCTATCCCGATAATCGACGCATTGAAGCCTTTACTCAATTAGCTGATTTATACCTCGAACGTGGGCAAAGAGATAGTTGCCAGATATTTATTGATAAAGCCCTGTCTCTCCAGATTTCGGACCAAAGCTTAGAGAAAAGTTTCACTTATCGCATATTGGGAGAATTGGCGGCATCTAATGATGACTTGCCCCTGGCGATAACCCATTTCCAAGAAGCACTCCGCTTATCCTTAGTGGAACATGCAGTCTTTCCATTTCATGCGGATATTGCAGAAATGTACCGCCACCTGGGCAACACTTACGGGCAACTGGGAGACCATCAGCAAGCCTTGAATCACTACCATAGAGGTTTGTTGGCTCTTTGTCCGGAATTGAAAGATTTACCGACTACTGAAAATCCGGAAACCGCAGCTTTTGTGGATTCAAACGCCGGCCTGGAAATACTTTGGGCAAAAGCGACCTATTTGCGGCAGTACAGCAAAAAGCAAAGTAATAATATACTAGCGCAGGATGCGCTGGACGCTTATCAACGAGCGATAGCTACTATCAGAGAAGTGCGGAAAGGTTACGGCAGTGAAAAAGCCAAATTACTACTCGGTGGCAAAGTGGCACAACTATTTGAAGAGGCCCTCCAACACTGTTGGCAAATGTATCAGGATACGGAAACTGATGTACTGTTGCCCACCCTATACACCCTAATTGAAGGCAATCGAGCTAATCTGCTTTTGGAAAGCCTTCAGGGTTCCAGTGCTCAGGCTGCGGGTATTTTACCGGATTCGTTGATCGAGCAAGAATATTTCCTCGACCGTGAAATCATTTATTACAAACGCAAAATTCAAGAGGGAGGCCTGAGTAATGAGGTTCCTGCCAATACCTTGCAAAGATGGAAGATACGCTTAACAGAATTACAACAGCAGTATGATGTGCTCCAGCGGCGGATCGCTCAGCAGTATCCATCCTATTATGAACTCAAGTATGCTTATCAGCAGGTGGAGGTGGCACAACTTAAGGATCGGCTACCCGATGACCAAACTGCTTTTGTACAATACTTCATTGGTCGTGAAAGCAGCTTTGTTGCCTTTGTTACCAGAAGAGAAATCCAGGTGTTTGCTCTTTCCTGTACCACTTCCTCTTTACAGGAAATAGAGCAACTGCGTAAGATGTTGGCAAGTGCTCCTAACAGTAAGCGTTTTTTAACCGACCGACAACAGTATGCCGAAATTGGGACGAATTTGTATCAACTCCTACTTGCTCCCTTGTCTAGTTCGGCCTACAAGGAAATTGAAAAACTGGTTGTGGTACCAGACGGCCAATTGCATTCCCTGCCCTTTGAACTACTCTTGTGGGACAAGCCAACAGATGTAATTGATTTTTCTTTAGAAACATTCTCCTATCTCTTAGAGAAGTACGCGATCAGCTACGCATACTCCGGTACGCTTTTCTATCACAATACTGGCTCACCAGATAAGGATTTTAACAAGTTATGGGCAGGATTTGCTCCTTCATTTGGAGAGGCAGATCAAACTGCAACTCGGACCTGTTTCCAGAGTGAGCTATCCAGCTTAAGGTGTAATCAGCAAGAAGTACGCGCTATTCGGGAGCTCATCAGTACCGGTGATATGTTCTTAGGCCACCAAGCGGATAAACGAACTTTTGAAGATTTGATATCCAATTACCGAATCGTTCATCTGGCCACTCACGCTTGCGTAGACAAGGCAACAGACGCCCAGAATCAAATCTTCTTCGCAGATGATTATGTGGCGGCTAATGAATTGAATTACTATCAATTGAATGCAGAACTAGCAGTTCTAAGTGCTTGTAACACTGGCAGCGGCGAATTGGTAATTGGTGAAGGAGTGCTCAGCTTAGCCCGCAACTTTGCGGTGGCGGGTGTTTCCAGCACGCTGATGAGCCTTTGGTCGGTAGACGATTGTAATACAGCTGCGGTTATGGAGGCGTTTTACCGCCATTTAGTAGCGGGTAAATCTAAGTCCGAAGCCCTCCAACTGGCAAAATTGGATCTACTAAAATCTGGGGATAAGCTGTCTCAACATCCCTATTATTGGGCAGCTTTTCTGCAATATGGTAAGCCGGATTCCATGAAGAGCTTGCGTGCTGGATTTTCCAATTGGACGGTAGCGCTTGCTGTTCTTCTGATGCTTGGACTCTGCTATATATTCTTGGCGCAAAGAAAGACGTAAGGCTTAGGTACACATTGTTTGGCTTTGAATTTGAAAGCGTCCCGAATACTCGTGTCGCGGAATTCATCCCGCTGCGTACCGAGAAAAGAGCATAAAATGTTACCTAACTATTTGTGATCACCAAGACGTGTATTTTTTTAAACTCAAACAATGCATCTCTTCGACCAGAGGTTAACCCTTGTTCATTTCTGCAGATGACTAAACCACAAAGTACATATTGATTGCTCGTCCTCCCTTTATCTTTATTTTACCCCGGTGTTCGCAAGCAACCTGTTCTTTGACGAGGCAGTAAGTCTGATCTGAGATATTAATCTTACCAGCCTGGCCGGTACTTTCCAGGCAACTGGCAATATTTACTGTGTTTCCCCACAGGTCATAGGTGAATTTGTGTTTGCCCACCACTCCAGCAATTACTTCACCCGAGTGAATACCAATGCGCATTTTCCATTTCACCGGATGCCGCTCATTGCGTTGCTTCAAAAAATGTAGCATACGTTGGGCGGTGCGAATGCTGGCGAAGGCGTGTTCATTGTTTTCTTCCGGTAAACCACAAACGGCCATGTAGGCATCACCTATCGTCTTGATTTTTTCCATCTGCTCCGATTTGATAATGTGGTCAAACTGGAAAAAAACTTCGTTCAATTCTTTAATTAATTGGTCCGGTGGGATAGCGGATGCCACCTGAGTGAAGCCCACAAAATCTGAAAACAAGACACTCACATTATCCGCACTGCGAGGTTGTACTTTACCCGTGTTGATGAGCTCAGTTGCCACAACTTTAGGTAAGATGTTGTGCAACAATTTTACGGTGCGATTCTTCTCCTTAACCAATTGGTGGGTGCGCTCTTCCAGCTCTTGTGTACGTTCTTGAACAAGACGTTCCAGGCGATCATTCTTGGCTTTCAGTTTGTCTATCGGATACGACTCACCAATATTTTGCCCATCTGATGGAATGGAGACGTGGTTGTGCACAATTTTCCACTGATTGTTTTGCAGTGTAAATACGGTAGATATTCGGAGATGAAATTTAATGGGTGGGCCTTCGCTTAATTCAATATAAAGCATGCACTCCGCTTCCACCATCCCCGCGGTAGGAGCCAGTAGCTTAGTTTGTTTGCGAAAAAAGTCCACTTTGATAGGAACTTCCAGTTCGCTAAAGTCGTCTTTGAAGTTTTGAATGACCTCCTGAAGATTCCTGCCTTTTTCGTGTTCTCCAGTCCCAATCGCGGTTACGTCCTGGTCGAAGAAGGAGAGGATATCATCAATGGTGCCGGCTTTGTTTTCCCGGGCAGCCCAGGTATGCCAGAACTCATCAAAGGTCTTGGTGATGGCAGCGATTTGTGCATCCATTAGGAAGGCTTGTGCGTTTTCTCTTTTCTGTCCGGGAACGATCTCTGCCTTGAAAATACGAGTTTTCGGGTATTGCTGGGGCTATAGCGTTTTATTACTGTGAGATCAAGCAAGAACAGCAGTACTAGTAATAGAGTCTTACTTCACCGTTATCTGTTCTGGATCGATATTGAGAATATTGGAATTGCTGTTGACGTTAAACCAGAGCAAAAACGGCAATAGACCACCAATCGGCCCAGAATTCCAATTGTCCCTTGTACTGATTCTTTCAAAACTGTAACCAATGAAACTCCATTGGTTGTTAATCACATCATACCGCCAAAAATCTCCGTCTACGGTAGTGACAATAGACTCTGATTGTGAACCCAGCCCAACATAGATAAATTGTACACCATCAGTTGAAGTAGCGAAATGTACTCGCCCTGTACCTGGGTAATCTGCAAGTTGAGTCCAATTCCCACTAGCTGGGTCAAATGACCATAGCTGTTGTTGGAAATAAGGGTAGGATTCATCATTTTCTTCTTCAAAGCCGATGAAGACATAACCCTTACCACCGACACTAAAGCTATAGTATCGGACCCCTGATGCTTGATTAAGTGTTGCGAAGGGAAGATGAGCTAAGGTGTTGATGCCTTGAAAATTCTGGGTGTTGAAGGAGTAAGTTAGTGAACCTTGATTGACGTAACATACATCATCGATAACGAAACTAAAACGGATGATAAGTTGGCTCGGCGCATCTGAGATTCGAAGGCAGTTGTTTTCAAAATCCTGGCAAAGCCAAATTCCACTGTTTTCCTCAGAACTGAAGGAGCTAAAGCCAGTACAAATAATGCGATCCTCTTGTGTCTGAAATGCGGATTGATAGATGCGATCAGGATTCGTATTTACGGTAAGCCAACGATTATTCTGGGCAGAGAGTCGCGAAATACGGTCGAATGCTATGCGATGCAATTCACCTTTATAGAGAAAGGGGTCACCATTTACCGCGTTAGGTACCGTTGGAGGAGCATATTGGATAGGTTGATTCTTTGCTCCCTGACTAATAAATTCTTCGGAATTTGAGTACACCTTGAGATCCTCTAATTCAATAACGAGCCGACCAACATAGGTTACACCATCAAGTAAATCCCGATCAATCTTCAATGTTACTTCTTCTTGATCATTCAAAACTACATCTTCTCTATACAGCTCGTCTTCGATGAAGAATTCTCGCCCTTTGGGGTACCAATTGAAATAGGCGCGCACTATAAAGTTACTACTGATGTCATGAATGGTAGCGCTAAAGGTAGCACCGTCTTCATCGACAGAAACGGGAAGCATTTCTACCACGGGTAGTTTCAAGCGTTCGTCAAAACTGAAATCTTGGCAGGACCAATTGAAGAGTGCCAGGAGTAAGAGTAAGAGCGATACTTTTTTCATCATAACAAGTTGATTCCTACCAGGAGTGTAATAATGTTGTTACGGTTGCCTTGTGCGTCAATTATGCTACTGCCACTTGCTTTTAGGGTAGCAAAATATTGTCGCTTTACGGGTATTTCGATGCCCAGTTCTACCAGCGGTGAAAGGCCTGGTTTGGGATTGCTTCCGAGATCATATACCTCCAGGTCAAACCTGAAAGGTTGCCGCTGGAATTCAGCCAGAAGTGCTTTTTCCCTAATTGGCGTCCGGGCCCTGACTCCCAGCCCCCAGAAGGGGAATACGCCACGTCTGAATAGATAGTGTCGTACTGTGGTTTGAAAGTTAAGGAGGGTTGCCGAAGAAGAATAACTTAATGTTTCAGTGCTCCCAGGCAGGTTATCTACCGATTCCAGCCACTCGCCCGCTATTCCTACTTGGTAGCTAAAAATACCTTTGCTGCCTATTCCTTTATTCAAATACAGGCCTAGCAAGACTCCAGTGTAGTCGTAGGTGAGATCATCTGGTAAAATCGGTAGAGCTGCCCCGTTATCCGTGATTGAGTTGAGCGTGTAGGCGTTGTAGCCCAACTCTACTCCCCAATACGTTCCTGAATAACGATCCCTTGGGTCTTGTAAGAACCGACTCAACTTACGATAGTTCGCCTCCCGATTTGAATAAAGGCTGTTGTTGACCAATGTGGGCTTATCACCCAAAAGGTTGTCAATTAGCCTGCGACGCTCGCTTTTATCCGCAGGTATTTCCTGGATATTGCCTGTGTCAGCTGTAAGAAAGTACCTTTTCTGGTCTGCGGTGAATAGATTATCCTCCGTGCCTTTTACCTGTTCTACAAAAAGGAGTTCACCACTTGTGGTGGAGCGTGATAAAAACACCTGATTTCTATCATCTCCTGATTTAGTGTTAACAATGGCAAATCGATCCACCTGTTCAGGCTGGAGTAAGATTGTATCTTTCAGATTACCTACGTCTGGAACGAAATAAAAGGACTGCTCAGCGGGGATAATAAGACCCAATTTAGGTTTACCAGACTTAAAGTAGACGACACCAGGTGAAGCCTGGCCACAAAGAATGAAAGGTAGGCCTAGAATGGCCATGAGGAAAAATTGTGTGATCGAGCGCATATGCTAAATTACTACTTTATCGCAAGTTTTTGAGTGCTCGTGTTATGGCCATAAAACTCGCTTAGTAACTATTCATAAATACCCACACTACCTTCGGCCTCCCCTTCCCCAAAAATAACATTACCTTAGCCACCCTAGCCAAATTCGCCAATATGATCCAAATCTTTGTCACCGGAGGTACCTTCGACAAGGAATACAATATGATTACGGGTGAACTGTTTTTTCGCGATACGCACTTGCCCGGCATGTTCGAAAGGGGGCGCAGTACCCTGGACATCAATGTCAAAACCCTGATGATGGCAGATAGCTTGGAGATGACGGATGATGATCGTATGATCATCCTGCATAACTGCCGCCGGGCTACTTCTGATAAAGTACTCATCACCCACGGGACGGATCGGATGGTGGAAACAGCAGCCTTTTTAGCGAAAGAAGGGGTAGCAGACAAAACGATTGTGCTCACTGGAGCTATGATCCCTTATGCCTTTGGTACGTCAAGCGATGGGTTCTTTAACTTGGGGAGTGCACTGGCCTTTGTACAGACATTACCTCCGGGGATATACGTGTCAATGAATGGCCGCTACTTTGAATGGAATAATGTTCGTAAAAACCGCAAGACCGGCTTCTTTGAAGAAATAGAAGCGAACTAAATATGAGCTACCAGACCATCATCAAGGAGGTAAAGCAAAAGAAGTTTTCGCCCGTTTATTTCTTACACGGTGCGGAGACTTACTTTATTGATCAGGTAGCTGATGCCATTGAGGAACACGCCTTGCAAGAACACGAGCGTGCTTTCAATCAAACCATTCTCTACGGAAAAGAAAGTACCCATCTACAGGTAGTGGATGCGGCCCGCCGTTTTCCCATGATGGCCGAGCGTCAATTGGTCCTTTTGCGAGAGGCGCAGGAGATGCGATCACTCAAAGATTTGCTCACCTACATTGAGCAGCCAACCCCAAGTACCGTACTGGTCATTTGCCACAAACACAAGAAACTCAACTTCAATAGCAAGTTTGGGAAAGCGGTTAAAGCAAAGGCTGTAGTACTAGAGGCTAAACCGCTGTACGACAACCAGGTACCAGATTGGATTGCGGATTATCTTAAAGGTAAAAAACTGAAGGTGGGGCCGGCTGCTTCGGTATTGTTAGCAGAGTACCTAGGCGGTAAATTAGCAAAGGTGTCGAATGAGCTGGATAAGCTGGCGCTGAATATTCCAGGAGGCTCAGAGGTGACGGAGCAGCTCATTGAGGAGCACATCGGCATTAGTAAGGATTACAATGTCTTTGAATTCCAGAAAGCCTTAGGCCAACGTAATGTGCAAAAGGCCAACCGGATTGTGCAGTACTTCATCGCCAATCCACGCAAGAATCCACTTCAGGTAGTGATTGGTAGTTTATATAACTACTTCAGTAAAATCTATCTCTACCATTCTGTGGCCCGCGCTACGGAACAGGAAATACTGAAAGCGCTCGGGTTGAGAAGTAGCTTCTTTCTGCGAGAATACCGGGCCGCCGCGCGGCAGTTTCCAATGTCGCAAACCCAAGAGGTAATTCACTTGCTGCGGCAATTTGATATGAAAAGCAAAGGAGTAGATTACAATGCTACGGGCAAGCCAGATGGAGAGCTGTTAAAGGAGATGACCTGGCGCATACTCCATGTCTAATTGGAAATCGAAAAGTCATTTTTTTACCCTTTCTAAATATTCTCGGCAATTAATTTGCTTTTCTGAAAGTGGTGGTCTTATATTTGGCGCAAGCAATTAAAGCTAAGAAAGCAACAATGCGATTTATACAAAGTAACAATTGGTGGTGGCACGCTAATCATTCGATACCGGGTGAGTAGACTGCCTTTGTGTTTTGGTTATATCGCAAAAATCGGCTTGTCGTTCACTCGGCAAGCCGATTTTTTTTGTGGCAGATTAAGTAAACTTCAACTGACAGATTCCTTCAAGAAGAGCAAATGATAACAACTACAAAAATACCCTTGCAAGTAGGCGTGCGTCGCATGTTGGGCGATACGCTCACACCGGTTTCGCTGTACTTACGATTGCGGGATCATTACACTGATCCAGTGTTGCTGGAAAGTAATGATATCAGTAACAAGGAAGAATGCTTCAGCTTCATTGGTCTGGAAACCTTGGCCAGTATTCAGGTGCAAGCAGGCAAGCTTCGTACTCAGCTGCCAGGACAAGAAATGGAAGAGCGTCGGCTTGCTCATCCACAAGCCGTGGCCGGAGAGTTTCGTCGTTTCTTGCAGCACTTCGAACCGCAGGGCGATGCTCCCTTTCGTGGCTTCAACGGCTTGTTTGGCCATACGGGTTTTGATGGCGTTCAGTACTTTGATACCCTAACGTTTGCGGACGAGAAGCGCAAGATGGATTTACCGGACCTGCGTTATCATCTCTACCGCTTTATCATTGCCATCAACCATTACAAGGATGAGCTCTACATACTGGAGAATCGCCCGCCTGATGAGGAGAGTCGCTTAGATGAACTACAAACCCGTATTAGTGCACATCGTTTCAGTGTACATCCATTTACGTTAGATGGTTCTGAAACGAGTAACCTCACCGATGAGGAATTCAAGGATCTGGTAAGGGTAGGAAAAGAGCATTGCCAGCGTGGTGATGTGTTTCAGATTGTTTTCAGCCGCCAATTCCAACAGCGCTTTTCTGGCGATGAATTTCAGGTGTACCGAGTGTTGCGTTCGGTTAATCCATCCCCTTACCTCTTTTATTTTGACTACGGCGACTATCGCATCTTTGGTTCTTCACCGGAGGCACAAATGGTCATTCGCCACGGTGTAGCTAAGGTGAACCCTATTGCGGGCACCTACCGCCGCACGGGAGATATGGAAGAAGATGCCCGCGCCGCTGCTGCCCTGCGCGAAGATCCCAAGGAAAATGCAGAGCATATCATGCTAGTTGATCTGGCTCGCAACGATTTGGGGCGCCACGCCCACAATGTGCAGGTACGCGAACTGAAGGATATTCATTATTACAGCCACGTTATTCACCTCGTTTCCACCGTTACCGGTGATCTGGCACCTGAGAGTAATCCTATCCAGATTTTTGGCGATACTTTCCCCGCCGGTACCCTTTCCGGGGCACCGAAATACAAGGCGATTGAGTTGATCAACCGTTACGAAAACCAGAACCGTTCCTTCTACGGTGGTGCACTGGGCTACGTAGACTTTAATGGTGAAATGAATCAGGCTATTGTCATCCGCTCTTTCCTCAGTCAAGACAATACCCTCTACTACCAGGCTGGTGCTGGTATTGTGGTAGCCAGCGATGAGGAGAAAGAACTGCAAGAAGTAAACAACAAACTCGGAGCATTGAAGCGAGCCCTCGAAGAGGCAACCCGCTTGCGCTAATGCCGTAAAATAGAATCTTATGCAAGTATTAGTGCTAGATAATTACGATTCCTTTACCTACAACTTGGTCCAATACATCCAGGAGATTTTGGAGCGGCCGGTGGAGGTGATCCGTAATGATGCCATCAGTGTAGACGAGGTGGATGCGTACGATGTGATCATCCTTTCCCCGGGACCCGGAATACCGGAAGAAGCAGGTATTATGCCCGATTTAATTCAGCGCTATGCGGGTAAAAAGTTTATCCTTGGCGTTTGCCTCGGTCACCAAGCGATTGGGGAGGCCTTTGGCGCTGAGCTGCAAAATCTGGCAGAGGTGTACCACGGTATAGAAACCAGTATGCAGCAGACGGAGGCGCAAAACGTATTGTTTCAAGGTATACCTTCCGCTTTTCAGGCAGGGCGCTACCATAGTTGGGTAATCAAGAAGGATACTCTACCCCAGGAATTTGTCCTCACAGCTGTGGACCAACAAGGAGAGATTATGGCTATCCGTCACCAGGAGCACGAAATCTACGGTGTACAGTTTCACCCGGAGAGTATCATGACACCAGAAGGGTACAAGATGCTGGAGAATTTCTTCGCTCACGTACAAGCTAAACTCGAACCGGCCCTATGAAAGCGATCTTAGAAAAACTCTTTGCGCACGAAGTACTCAGTCAAGAGGAAGCGAAGCAGGCCTTGCTAGGGATCACTGAGGGCGCTTTCAATGATGTGCAAATAGCCAGTTTTGTGACCGCTTATCAAATGCGGGCAATCACCATCCAGGAGCTGCAGGGGTTTCGTGATGCTTTACTGGAAGTGGCCGTTCCTTTTCAGCTAGAAGGGCAACAAACCATAGATATTGTTGGCACCGGTGGAGATGGTAAGAATACGTTCAATATATCCACCTGCTCTGCAATTGTGGTGGCGGGAGCTGGTTACAAGGTGACTAAGCATGGTAGTTACGGAGTATCCTCTTCCGTAGGCTCTTCTAATGTGTTGCAGGCCTTAGGCTACGAATTTACCAACGACACCGATATCCTGCGCAAGCAGTTGGATGAAGCTAATATCTGCTTTTTGCACGCACCTGTATTTCATCCAGCTATGAAGGCTGTCGTACCGGTGCGCAAGCAGTTGGGTATGAAAACCTTCTTCAATATGCTGGGGCCGCTGGTGAATCCTATACAGCCTACCCACCAGCTGTTCGGTACCTTCTCATTAGAGTTGTCACGCTTGTACCACTACATTATGCAGGCCAGTGGTCGAAACTACGCCATTGTATACGCCCTGGATGGTTATGATGAGATCAGCTTGACGGGTGAGGCCAAAGTGCGTAGTTCGCGCGGAGAGTATATTCTCACCCCCGCTAGCTTTGGGTTACCTACCCTGCGTGAGCGCGATCTCTACGGCGGCGAAACGGCGGAGGATGCCAAAGCTATTTTCCTAGCAGTTCTCAATGATACTGCAACTGAGGCGCAGAAGGCGGTGGTTTGTGCTAACGCCGGTTTGGCTATTAAGACCTTATGCCCCAATAAAACCTTGTTTGAATGTGTAATGGAAGCCAGAGATAGCATTGATTCCGGTGCGGCTCTGTCCAAACTATACAAACTCATTCGATAATATTTAATCAATCAATACTAAGTAGCCAGTAACAGATCAATGAACATTCTCGATAAAATTGTTGCTCATAAACGTCAGGAGGTAGCGGAACGCAAGGAGCGTTATCCGGTTAAATTGATGGAAGAGAGCATTTACTTTGATACACCTACCGTAAGCCTGAGCGCTTACGTACAACGTCCGGACCGGCACGGGATCATTGCGGAATTTAAGCGCCGCAGTCCCTCTAAGGGCGATATCAATCCCTATGCCAAGGTAGAAGAAGTGAGTATTGGTTACATGCAAGCAGGCGCCTCTGCGCTATCTGTTCTAACCGATCAACATTTCTTTGGCGGCAAAAATGCAGATTTAACGGAGGCACGGAAGTTCAACTTCTGTCCTATTCTCCGTAAGGATTTTATCATCGACGAGTACCAAATCCTAGAAGCACGCAGTATTGGTGCGGATGCCATCCTGTTAATTGCAGCCTGCCTGACAAAGGAGGAGCTGCACCGTTTGGCGTCTTTTGCTCGCAGTCTCGGTCTCGAAGTATTGGTAGAACTACACGCCGAAGAGGAATTAGGGAAATTAAGCCCGGAAGCAAATGTAGTGGGTGTTAACAATCGCGATTTACAGACTTTTGAGGTGAGCATTTCGCATTCCATCCAACTGTTCCCCAAACTTCCTACAGAGATGGTGAAGATTTCCGAAAGCGGGCTGAACGATCCACAAGCCATTGTAGAGCTAAGACGGGTAGGTTTTGAAGGTTTCCTGATCGGAGAATACTTTATGCGGGATGAACGGCCGGGACAACGCTGCCGGGAGTTCATTCAACAAATTCACCGATTGGAGCAATTGCTTGATGGCGCTATCGCGTAGAGCAATTATTTATGGTTCCTCAGAATAGTTGGGTAGTGAAATTTCCGATGCAATTGGTTTTAATGGTTCCGCGGGATTTATCCCGCAGTAGAAAGCACGGCGGGATAAATCTCGCGAAACCAATATACGAAGTGTTGAAAATTACAGTATCAATTATTCCAAGGCTAAAGAACTAACCAATGATTATCAAAACCTGCGGCCTACGACAAAACGAAAATATCCAGGCGATCAGTCAGCTTGGTGTAGATTGGATTGGTCTGATCTTCTATGAGAAGTCGCCACGCTATGTAGGGCTGAATCCAGATTTGCCCAACTTTCTCGTCAAACAGAATGGAGCGGTAAAGCGGGTAGGGGTTTTTGTGAATGAAACTTTCGAAGGAGTACTCGCAGCAGTGCAAAAGTATGGCTTAAGTTACGTGCAGCTACACGGAGGCGAAAGTGCCGTTTATTGCGCCACTCTAAAACGGATGATGGCTGAACGCCTCGATACAGTCCCCGGTATCATTCGAGCTTTTCGCGTTAGCCGAGCTTTTGACTTTGCCGTTACGGTAGATTATAAGCCTTTTTGCGATTATTTCATTTTTGATACCAAGGCACCACAGGTTTACGGTGGCACAGGCCACAAGTTTGACTGGTCGATTTTAGACCGCTATCAAGGCAGTACCCCTTTCCTGTTAAGCGGCGGTTTGGGGCCGGATGATGCCCCGGCTATTAAAACGCTAGTACACGACGCACTAGCAGGAGTGGATGTGAACAGCCGCTTTGAGTTAGAGCCGGGACTGAAAGATGTAACGGCACTTCAATCCTTTATTCAAGAATTACAAGACAAAAAGTGATAGTATGAAGACGATTGCAGTTAATCAGCATGGGTACTACGGCCGCTTTGGCGGTGCCTACATCCCAGAGATGCTGTATCCAAATGTGGAAGAATTGAGAAACTGTTACCTGGAAATGATGCAGGAGCAGCAGTTTCAACGGGACTTTCAAAACCTCCTGCGTGATTATGTAGGACGTCCCACGCCATTGTATCTGGCCCAGCGACTGAGCGAGCAGTACGGGGTGACGATTTACCTCAAACGAGAAGACCTTAATCATACCGGTGCGCACAAAATCAATAATACGATTGGTCAGATTTTGCTAGCGCAACGCTTAGGTAAGAAGCGGATTATTGCAGAAACCGGAGCGGGGCAACACGGTGTAGCTACCGCAACGGTATGTGCCCTGATGGGCGTAGAATGCATTGTGTACATGGGGGCCGTAGATATTGAGCGGCAAGCGCCAAACGTGGCTCGTATGCGCATGCTTGGTGCAGAGGTGCGCCCGGCCAATAGCGGAAGCAAAACCCTCAAAGACGCTACGAACGAAGCCATTCGTGACTGGATCAACAATCCTACCGATACGCATTATATTATCGGTTCTGTCGTGGGGCCCCACCCGTATCCGGATATGGTGGCGCGTTTCCAGTCGGTTATCTCAGAAGAAATGCGCAGCCAATTGGAGGAGCATACGGGGCGCGATTACCCAGATGCCGTAATTGCCTGTGTTGGCGGCGGAAGTAATGCCGCGGGGGCTTTCTATCACTTCTTGAATGACGAGCGGGTTCGATTGGTTTCCGTAGAAGCTGCCGGATTAGGAGTAGATACCGGCGAGTCAGCAGCAACTAGTGTGCTAGGTACAGAAGGTATTATTCACGGTAGTCGCACACTTTTGATGCAAACCGACGATGGACAAATCATCGAACCATATAGTATCTCCGCTGGCTTGGATTATCCAGGTATTGGTCCATTGCACGCACATCTGATTCATTCTGGCCGGGCCGAAGCCATAGCTGTTACGGATGAAAAAGCCTTGGAGGCGGCCCTACATTTGAGTCGCACAGAAGGCATTATTCCGGCTTTGGAAACGGCGCATGCCTTTGCTGCATTGGATACTATGGAGTACAAATCAGATGACGTATTGGTAGTTTGCTTGTCGGGCCGGGGGGATAAAGACCTGGAGGCCTACATGCGTTACCTCGAACAAAAAGCGGAATAATCATGAGTAGAATCAACGACCTCTTCGCTAAGAAGCAATCGGATATTCTAAATATCTATTTTACGGCCGGTTACCCGGAAAAGGATAGCACCTCCACCATTATCAAGGCCTTGGCCGAGGCGGGTGCCGATCTGATTGAAATTGGCATGCCTTATAGTGATCCACTGGCGGACGGCCCTACCATTCAGGAAAGTGGCAGTCAAGCTATTCAAAACGGCATGACTTTACCGCACTTGTTTGAGCAATTAGAAGCCGTACGCCCACAAGTAGATTTACCATTAATTCTGATGGGCTATCTGAACCAGGTCATGCAGTACGGTTTCGATCAGTTTCTGGCCGACTGCCAGCGCGTAGGTGTAGACGGCCTCATACTACCAGACTTACCTCTGTACGAATACGAGCAGATGTTCCGGGAGAAGGTAGAAGCAGCCGGATTGGGAATGAGTTTCCTCATCACCCCACAAACCAGCGCGGAGCGCATTCGCAAAGTAGACGAACTGAGCAGAGGATTCATCTACATGGTTTCTAGTGCGGCCATCACGGGCGCTAAGAATACCATCTCAGATCAGCAAATTGCCTATTTCGAGCGCATCGCTGATATGCAGCTGCAGACCCCCCGCTTGATCGGGTTTGGGATCTCTAGCCACGAAACTTTCAGTACGGCTTGTAAGTACGCAGAAGGGGCGATTATTGGAAGCGCTTTTATTCGTGCGCTGGCCCAATCTGATGACCTCCGACAAACTACTTTCGACTTTGTAAAAGGGATCCGAAATGCGGAGTTTTCCTTGAGTTGATTTTGTAAGTGTCTGATTCTCAATGCCAAATTTTAGGTATAAATACGTAGACACATTAACGCATTAACACCAAAATTCTTCATCCTCCACCCCCAATCTATAACACAACATGATCATTCAACTTGAGCCCAATATCACCGAGACCCAAAAGGACCGTCTCAAGCAAGAATTGGGCAAAATAAAATACAAAGTAAACCCGGTCAAAACGCAGCACGCCAGCTATCTAATTGGTGTAGGCAAGCAAGAATTTGATATTCGGGCCATTGGCACGTTACCCGGCATTCGAGATATCCACCGCGTAAGTGATGCCTACAAGCTAGTATCGAAAAAGTGGCGTGTAGACCATACTGTCATTGATCTAGGTGATGGTATAAAAATAGGAGAGGGGGCACCCGCTATGATGGTGGGGCCTTGCAGTATCGAATCCGAAGAGCAGATCGCCCTCACTATCGACCACATGAAGAAGAACGGTATTCGCATTATGCGGGGTGGTGTTTACAAGCCACGTTCTTCTCCCTACAGTTTCCGTGGTTTGGGGCTCGATGGTCTCAAGATGTGGTACGAGCAAGCTAAAGAGGCTGGCATTAAAATTATCACCGAGGTGATGATGGTCGACCAAATTGAAAGCATGCACGAGTACATCGATATTTTTCAAGTAGGTGCCCGCAACAGCCAAAACTTCAATCTTCTGGATGCGCTGGGTGAGGTAGACAAACCGGTGCTGCTGAAGCGAGGAATTTCCGGTACTATCGATGAATTACTGGCTTCCGCCGAATACATCTTTAGTAATGGTAACGAGCGGATTATGCTTTGTGAACGAGGTATTCGTAGCTACGAGAAGGCCTACCGGAATACTTTTGATATCAATGCTATGGTGATGCTAAAGGAGAAGACTCACCTACCAGTCGTTGCTGATCCGAGCCACGGAATTGGTGTACGCCGTTTTGTGGATAAGATCGCCTTAGCGGCGGCAGTAGCCGGAGCGGACGGTATCATCATGGAAGTCCACCATGAACCAGAGAAAGCCTTCAGCGATGGCCAGCAGACGCTGAGCTTTGACCAGGCCGAAAGGCTGTACAAGCAGCTGAAACGTCTGGAGTGGTTGCGGGAGTAAGAGGGGGAGTGAGTTCTCGGATATCTCTGAGATATCCGAGAACTTTGCTTGAAGCTAGTTTACGACTTCGGATTAACCAAGGTCATCTCCTCCACCAAGTGCCCAGCTCCGGCAAACTTGTCAATGATGAAGAGTATGTAGCGGGCATCTACCATAATATTGCGGCAAATACTCGGATCGTAATTGACATCGCTCATTGTACTGTGCCAGGTACGATCAAAGTTCAATCCCACCAGATTACCGGAGGCATCAATAGCCGGGCTACCAGAATTACCACCGGTAGTATGGTTTGAACCTAAGAAACATACAGGGAGGCGACCTTCCTGATCCGCGTATGGCCCGTAGTCCTTTTCACTGTGCAGTGTCCGCAGCTTTTCAGGAACATCAAATTCGTAGTCACCAGGAACATACTTCTCAATTACACCGTCCAGATAAGTACTGTAATCATAAGTCTGATCTTCGTTCCAGGTATAACCTTCCACCTTGCCGTAGGTGACCCGCATGGTGCTATTGGCATCTGGATAGAAACGACGATCAGGGAATACTTCCATGAGCGCAGCCATATACTGGCGTTGTAACGGATTGATTTCGTCCATCACCTGGCGATAAGGGTCAAATACCGCACCTTCCGAAAAAGAGAGTATCTCTTGAATGTATTGGTAAGCATAATCACCCTTTACCTGCTGGATAAAGCCTACCGGGTTCTTAGCCAGGGCGTCCAAGACTCTATCTCCCTTCGTAAGGTAGGAAGAGCTATAGATTTTATTGACTAGTACCTCCAAGTCATTGCCAGCATACTCAAACTGATCCAAGGCAAAAGGAGCTGTCCGGCCGGTTGGCATACCCTTGTAGTAGTGTTTCAATACGGCAGTTGCAATTTGTTGATCAATTTCCGCATTGTAGTCCTTGTAATAGCCTTCCAGATAGCCGGCCAGGCGAGGAAGTCTTTCTTTTAAGGCTTCTTCTCCATTATTATCATAGATATTTACGTAGCGCTTCAAGGTGGTTGTCAGGCGGAATAATTCTACGTTGCGGTAGACAATCTCCTCAATCACCGCCCGGCTGTAGGCGAACTCGGCAATCTTACTATAGAGTTGCTCAAATTGAGGCAAGAGCTTACTATATTCCGCCGGAAAGTCAGAATTGGCTTCCAGTGCTGCGGTAAATTCTTGTTCCATCATTTTCCGCTTGCCAATTCCGTCTACTGCTTCGATACCTTGTGATTCGCCCTTCCATTTTTTCCAGGCGTTGGCAATTCGAGATTGCTTGGAGGCGTACTGAATCCGCGCAGCTGGATCATTTCGCATGGCCTCGTCTAAGATTCCTAGGGATTTATCGCGGATCTGTACGCGGGTAGGGTTCAGCATTTCTACCCGTTGTTGGATAGCCACTGACGGCAAGTACTCATCCGTGCGTCCAGGGAAACCAAAGACTAACGTGAAATCACCTTCTGCTACACCGTCCAGGCTCACGGGTAGGTGATAACGCGGCTTCATTGGGATGTTATCCTCGCTGTACTCCGCTGGCTTGCCGTCTGGGCCAGTGTAAATACGAAACAAAGAAAAATCACCCGTATGGCGTGGCCATTCCCAGTTGTCGGTATCTGCACCAAATTTTCCGATGCTACTCGGAGGTGCACCCACGAGGCGTACATCATTGTAGGTTTCGGTAACGAAAAGGAAATACTGGTTGCCGTGAAAGAATGGGCGGATGCGAACATCTTGATATTCCTCCAGTGGAATACCCGCTTTGATCTGATCGTATATTTTGGCCAAGGCGCCTTCTCTATCAGCCTCGGACAGGTCATCCGATAGGGCACCTAGTACCTTTTCGGTGATATCTTCGATACGTACGATGAAGGTGACAAACAAGCCAGGATTAGCAAGTTCCTCGCTTTTGTCCATGGCCCAGAAACCGTCTTGCAGATAATTGTTCTCCAGACTCGAGTGGGACTGTATTTGCCCGTAGCCACAGTGATGGTTGGTGAGGACTAAGCCTTCGTTGGAAATAACCTCTCCAGTACAAAAGCCACCAAAATGCACGATTGCATCTTTTAAACTGCCTTTGTTGATACTATAGATGTCCTCGGCGGTCATTTTCATGCCCATCGCCTTCATCTCTGATTCGTTCAGTTCGCTTAGCAAGAGTGGCAACCACATGCCTTCGCCCGCAAAAATGGTGAGGGTGCCGGATAGCCACAGAAGCCCGGCCAGCAGGTAAGATTTCATAGTTCTATTAGGTTAGTTTATAATCAATGTTGGAGCAATAATTGCCGTCACACTTTGAGCGTATTCCTACTGGCTCCAAGGGCAATTAGCCCCTCCTTTACGGAGTGGACCAAAGATAATAACAA
Source organism: Bacteroidota bacterium (assembly GCA_038528965.1). GTDB lineage: Bacteria > Bacteroidota > Bacteroidia > Chitinophagales > Saprospiraceae > Lewinella. The sequence goes on from JBCBEC010000021.1 coordinate 63,862, forward strand.
AAGGTAAAGCGGGCTTTGGAAACGAAGAAAGCACCACTCGCAATATGCTGAGTGGTGCTTCATTTGAAGGAAAATCTGTTAAAGGTTCGCTCTGAAAATCAACTCGTGTATAGGGGATAGATGCCCTATGTTTCGAAAATGCTGCCTGAAGTGCATATTTTTTTCAAAAAAAATCCAAGTTAATAGAATTTGCCTTTAAACTTTCTCCAAATTATTGCCGTTCCTTAGGTAATTAGGTACGTTTCGTAAAGGAACCAGCGATTATTTTGTCCCCCCTTGATAGGATGCTATTTTTGTTATGCGCCTCTTTAAAAACTAAAACGTTGTAAGACGTTTGTCAAGATTTTAATCATAGGGATGACTTTTGGGTCCTGTTAGCAACTGCCGACAGGGCTTTTTTTTATTTTAGTCCACCACTTACCCCAGCAACTCTACCCATCATAGTCTCATTCGGACCAGTTGCCCAGTAGCACTAGCATACTGTCAATACTTCCTGCAATTTTGTTTCATCACTTCAAGATGTAGTTAAATGCAAAACAAAATCAGTATCCAGATCTGTACCAATGACCTCCGCGAAGAGGTAATTACAGAAATGTGGAACATTTATTCCCCGTACTATCACTACTCTGCTGAAAGTTTTCGCGCTCGTATCCAAAAGAATACTCACTATGCCCTGTACTGGGCTGGTGCTAAACTGGTAGGCTTTACCGGATTGCGCATTCAGAAGACCAAGGTGGAACGTAAACGTTTTCTCACCATTTACTTCGGCCAGACCGTCGTCACGGATGGTGTACGTGGTAAGGGCCTGATTAACCGAACCGGTTTGAAGATCGTGAGCATGTTCTGGCGTTCTTTCCTAAGCCGGCAGGTTGTTTTTTGGGCAGACGCCCTTACGTACCGTGCTTATCTGGTGTTTGCCAAGAATTTGGTAGACTGTTACCCGGCTGCCGGGCAGATGCTAAGTAAATCCATGCAGTGCCTGAGAGATTTTCTCGGAACTACTAATTATGGTGAACGCTACTGCACTAGCACCGGTACCGTACGCAAAGACAGCTTCCTGGTAAGCGATCCGCAAATGCTGATTCGCCCGGATAAACTTCGGGATCCAGACATCGCTTTCTTTGCTCAGGCTAACCCTAGTTACGAACAAGGCTCCGGCCTGCTGACGATGGGCCCCGCTACGCTGCGCAATCTTTGGTACATGTTTAGCAAGTATCGTGCGAAGCAAGCTCGTCGCCGTACGGTACCTGCACCAATGCCAGCGCCGGCATCCTTGGTACTTAGTGCTTAGTGACACGTAAACCAGGATTTGAACTTTATGATTGGCCGGTCTTGTACCGGCCAATACAACTATCTGATCGAATACCCTCAATTGCCAAATGCCATGAACATTACTAAAGTCTCTTTCTTTCATCTGCGAACGCCTTTGCGCCTGCAATTTGCCCAGGCCAATCAGAATACACGGCGGGCCGATTCGGTTATCGTTCGCTTGCAAACGAAGGAGGGAAGTATGGGCTACGGAGAGGCCTGCCCACGTACCTATGTGACGGGTGAAAGTGCAACTGGTGTAATGGAAGCACTGCAGCAGATCAAGGCAGAACTCTGCCATCAATCTTTTACTACCCTGGCTGATATTGAAATCTGGACCGGCCAACTACTGGCGGACGGTGCTGGTCCGGCGCTGGTCTGTGCTTTGGAGTTAGCACTCTTGGATGCTTGGTCCTGGGAATATCAACAAGATTTGGCCGAAGCCTTTCCGCTCCAAAGGGCACCGCAAGACGTAAGCTACAGCGGGGTCCTTCCCTTTGGTAGTTGGCAGAAGTTACGTCCACTGTTGGCCCAGTTTTCCTTTGGTTCCTGGAAATTTAAAGCCCAGACTGAAGTGGCCGCGAACGAACAGCGGATAAAGGATATGCAGGAGCTATTTGGCACCGATCTTCCAATTCGGATGGATGCCAATGGTGGGTGGAACCTAGAGCAGGCTCGCCGCCAAATTGAAGCAGGACTGGCCCTAGGCGTTAACTCCTTTGAGCAACCCTTGGCAGCGCAGGCCACAAAAGATTCCCAAAAACTAGTAGAAGAATACGGCGCTGATGCTCGCATCATGGCCGATGAAGCCCTCTGTACCTTCGCAGATGCTAAGCACCTTATCGATTTTCAAGCCTGCAATCACTTTAGCCTAAAACTCTCAAAAAATGGTGGTCTCTTTAATACTCTACGTATATATCAGCTGGCGCAAAAAAATGGCATCGCATGCCAACTAAGCGCTCACTACGGTGAAACCAGCATCCTGTCTTCGGCAGGATTACTCTTCGCTTCCATTGCGGATCAACTAACTGCTTGCGAAGGTGCTCTGGGGACTTTCTTGCTCAGCGAAGACATTACAAAAACGCCCGTCATGGTTAATCGACAAGGCCGCATTAACGGAACGGACCTATCTTTCATGGGGTGGCCGGTACCGGTAAACGATGACAGTCTAAAGCGTAATAGCGTGCATATGGAACTAGGTGTTTAGTAACGGAATAGAAAACACCGCTACTAAACACCTAGTGATTTATCGATCAATGGCCTCCAGGAGTTCCTGCGCCTCCTGATATTTCCAATTTCTGGGCTGTATGGCTTGTAGCATACTTTTGCCCTCCTCCACTTGCATATTTTTCAGATAAGCTAAGGCCAGAAACCAGCGATGTTCTTGTATGAACTTACTACTCGGATTTAACTCCGGCACTTTCAGGAAATTACGGATGGCCTCTTCGTAAGCTGCGGTGTATAGATAACTTAAGCCCAGGAAGAAATGGTGCGTATCATCACCCTGGCCACGGGCAATAATGGTTTCGTATCGGGCTATAGCCGTAGCAAAATCCTTTTGATTGTAAGCCACAGTTGCCTCTACCTTCATTTGTTCCACATCCTGATCACCCCGGCTATCATCTTCGCGGTTTTCGTAGAACTCTTTGGCCAGGTAGTTATCAGCGAGTTGCTCATAAGTAGCAGGGGAGGAGCCCGGCCCAAATAGGAATAGCACTGTAATGAGCGCCACAGCTGCTGCGCTCGCCGCCCAAAGGAATACTCTTTTGCTGATTCGTTTTGCTGCTTGCGTACCCTCTTGACGGCCAAAATTCTGCTCTGTAGCTAACAAGTTTTGCCAGCGCTTTTTCCGGTCGTTATCGTATTTGGCACGCATGAATGCATCGGTAAACTCCTCCAACTCCTCTTTTGATACGTTCCCGTTTTTATATTGATTTAAATCGATCATTATCTTTCTGTTATACTGAGGGTTGGTAATTAATTGAGTGCTGTAAAGAAATCCCGAAGCTTTTCGATACAGCGCTGCTTTTGTTTGCGGATGGCTACGTAGCTCCGGTTAGTTTTCTCCGAGATTTGCTGTAGCGTATTTTCGTTGTAATAAAAAGCATTAAGCAAGTCTCGGCAGCCGTCCCCAAGTTTGGCGAAAGCCTGCCCCAGTAACTCGTAACTTTCTTTATCAAAACGAGGTAGTTCTTCGATCATCTCCAATTGCGAAAACTCTTCCGTTTTGCTTTGTCGTTGTATCCACTTTAGGTAATTGTGGGTAGCCATCTGCGTAAAAAGATACCGCAGATTGCCGTACTCAATTTTGCCTGCTTTAAGGTTCCTACAAAAAGCAAGCATGGCATTCATAGTGGCGTCGTACGCATCCTGATGCGAGGCTCTATACTTCTTTTTGAGCAAGGCCACACAAGACTTAAAGTGTGTAAGAAATACCTGTTCGAATAGACTTTCATCTCCCGCTTGGAGCTTGTTAGTCATTTCTGCGAAAGCTTCCTCAGATAAGCCAAAGTTCTTCTCTGTCAACCGTTTATATTTAGTGGTTTCCCTTGTTGCAATTATAGCAATTGCTTGTTGGAAAACATGAATCGGCCGTGGCTTATTGGCTCTGAATCGTGATTTTAACTTGTCAACGACTATTTCTCCGATGTGTATCGCATCTCTAAGTGCGATCTCTGCCTTAGTACTTATTTGCTTAATTAGCGTTGGAAAAAAAGCCTCAGCAAATTGCTGTACTGTAAGCATGGGCTTAGCCTCAAATTTGGACGTTCTCATTAGTAAATTAATAAGAATGATTTAATACTGATGTCTATCATTCTAATCCCTGAGGAAGCCAAGTGTGACAATTTTTTACAAAAAAATAAAAAAGAAAAAAATTGTCACAGCACCCCGGGCTCAAGGATTTAAATAGTGAATGAGCGCAACAATCGCAGTGAAATGAAAAGCGATAGCTCAAAGGATCGAGTAACGCACGCTCCTTTAAACGTAGCTCTTGATTGAATCTGAAAACCGCGCTCTTTTTTTTACCAACAATTGTCACGAGTACTATCCTGATCTAGTTGTGGAGGCGAAAAAGCCACTACTGGAACACCATCCTTGTGCCGTGACTTAAAAACCAGAATGATGGATCGATTAACTAAAGGCTTAACGCTAATCTTATTGGCTAGTCTGGCCCTGATGCTCTTTTTGATGAGCAGTTGCCAGGAACAGATGGAGATTACCCTTAATGAAGATGTGGCGAGTATGGAATCGGCAGAGGGTGAGATCTTATCGCTGCGCAGAGGCGGTATTCCTTCCCCTGATTGTACGACTACCTTACCCAGCGGTTCACCAACCATCACCTGGCCGTTTCCGTGTATGGGAGAGGGCGATATCGGTGATTGCAGCAGTAACGGACCCGTGCTAGACGGTGGAGAGGTCTTGGAGGACTATATGAATTGCCGAACGCCCATTATAGGTATTCCAGTCAATTATACCGTAGAAGTGCAGACAACGTTGGGGATTCAGTACTACGAAGGCGACGTAGAGGAGAAGTGCGGCATCTATAACCCTTGGACGTACCTGGGCTTTGACGGCAACTGCTCGGTAGAAGTGTCAGATATTCAAGCACTAGGAGATTATCTGTATAGTATCGGGGAGGAAATTGCGCCACAAGAAAACGGTGTTTTCCTGGACAAGGTATTTATCTATTGGACGACTTGGGACGAGTGTGAGTTCCACCAGTCTTATAATCAGACCAGCTGCACCTACAAGGACGGAGCCACCATTTATCCCTGTGGCGCCATATTCTGGTCTGGTTCACCGGACTGCTCTTTTTGCAAGGACGTATGTGAATACCGTGCTCTAGCAGTAGGCTTTCAGTACAGTAAGTTGGTGCCTAATTTCGGCCCAGGCTTCGGCTAGGATAAAAACTCCAAGACCGTGTAGCACGTGTTCTCTACATTACATTTCCACTCCTAAATATTGGTGCAGAGGAGGCTAAACCTCCTGGTTCAAAGTCGATTCCAGACGGCCTCCTTGCACCATTCTCAATTAGCTAAAACTAAGGCAACTAAGACGATGTCTAGCCTTCAGGCCAGTAGGTTTGAGGAGGATCTTAATGCCTTTTTAAGAATAAGGCGGATACCGAAAAGCCATAATAGAGTAGGTGTAATACTAATATTTTTTCGAATGAAGACTCTCTTGAAATTTTGCTTTTTTCTAGGACTCTTTGCGCTGGCCAATCCGGCCTTCTCGCAGACTCCTCCAACCCCAACCGGCACGGACTATTGTCTCTGTTTGGAAGGCATCCAATCTATCTGGGATGAATGCCCCTGCGATCCTCCACCGCATAACCCAAACAACAATGATGATGACAACAATCCTACCGGTGAGCCGCCGACCGAAGGTGGTACACGCCCCACCGGTGGTTTTCCGACTGGTAACTTTCCATTGGTTACTTCCTGGTTGGAGTGCTTCTTAGATCCCGATTGTGAATTCTAAGTAGCTACTGCTTAACACAACACTGTGGCTTGGGTTTTTCCCGAGTCACAGCCGTTGTTCTGCGCCAGCGGCGCAGTGATTGACCTCTTTTTAATCACCATTAAAGCTTAATTTGATGATACACCAAACTTAAGATCGATAGTGATGGAGACCAGGTAATTACGTCAAAGGTACTTAGATCTCATTCAGCGGGCTTTCCGGAATTTCTACATGCTTGTTAGTGCCATCAAATTTGAGACTCCCTAGTACCTGAGCTGATCCTTGGGATAGCGTCAAGACGGTGAATAAAAAGAGCAGCGTACGGGTAAAAAAACTCATTTTCATGTTAGGATTTTGTGGTAATTAATATTGAGCTGTGGTTTTTTGAGGTTTGATTTGGCTTAGGAGACTAGCTATTATCGACTTTTTCGCATTCCTTTAAACTTTACCTCCATTTCAAGTTGCAGGTCTGGCTTAAAGAGATCGCCTAGGGGACGTTCGAGCTCTACGGTTTGTTGGTCTATTTGTTCGACTCCCTTTCCGCTGAGGATCTTTTTTACCTTGCCGGGAAAGTGCACGCGTAGGCGATAAGTGCCATTGCTTAGAAACATCTTCATCATGGCCAGTTCCTCCTTTTTATCGCTTAATTCAGACCAGTCCATACCAGTTTTTTGGTAGCTAAAAATTCGCTTGTCGATGCTTGCTATTCCTGCACTTTTGCCCATCTCTGTTAGCGCTTTGAGGGCCTGTAAGTTTTTGCCTAGTGAATCCGGTCGCAGCAAATTGTTTTCCTCGCTAGAGAGATCCTCCAAACGATTCATCAAGCGGCCCAGTGAAAAGCGATCATCGATATTATCGAAGTCTTGGATGCCGGTTATCCGTACGGTCCGATCCGCTTTACTCAATTGGAGACGGATCTGTAGGTTTTGCACCATTTCGATGGTTTCTTCCAAAAACAATTCTTGCTCGGGCGTAAGGTTTTCTCGGTCCTGCTCTAGGCTGTCCATCCAGCTGTTTACCGGTACACCGTCTTCCTCCATCAGGCTGGACAAATAGAAAATAGTGTCCAGCTCACCGGTTTGGAATAGTTCAGCAAGCTTCCCCGATAGGGAATCTTTTGTACTGATTTCGACATCCTCATCCATCTTGCCCAACTGTTCCGAGGATTCATCCGCGATGAAATCATACAGTTGGCTGAGGTCAATAGTATATTCCGTGCGCCCACTACCGTCTTTTTCGATCCAGATGTCTTCTTCAATATCCAGGCAGGAGCTAAGGCCGATGGCACAGAGTAGTAAAAGTAGAAGTGTTGAAAATCTCATTACTAGGTTGCTTAGTTTAGGTTAATTGTCTTAGTGCTGAAAAGGTAATCACCTCTCAGTGTTTGTGGTAAAAGACCATAACGAAAATGGCCGAACACCTCAACGGAGCGAGGCATTCGGCAATCTTATCTTTGTATTGTCTTGAATCTTGTTCGTGTTATTCCACCACCAACTTTAGCAGCTCAACTTCTTCTTTGGCCTGCCATTGAATATAGTACAGCCCAGCGGGTAACTGTTCACCATTGTACTGCCATTGTCCGGTTTGTTCGGCTTCTGCTAATGAGAGTTGCATCAATTGTTGTCCGGTGGTGTTGAAAATACTCACCCCTATTGGTTCCTCTTGGACGCTGTAGGTAACTGTAAACTGATCATGGGTCGGATTTGGAAAAACCCGTAGTGTCGTTTGGGCAGTCGCATCTAGATCAGTTTCCAGATCTGGTTGATCCCCTCCTGTACCGCCCTCGGTTAATGCTGCATAAACTACCACGTGGCCAATTCCCACATTGTTCGTTTCTACGGCTTCAGCTTGTTGGTTCGCGAAATCTGCGACGATCAGAATTTTGTAGTAGGTGTTAATAGCAGCATTGCTAGGAATTTGGAACACTGCTGCTTTCGTACCCGGTAACTGATTGCCGGTCGTGGTTAATGGTATATCATCCATGCTAAGCGTCTCATCGGTTGATAGGAACAAGGAGGTGATCGTCGGGTCAGGGGGTACACCACCAAAGAGGTTGACCAAGTCATAGCGGACGCTCATCCAGGCCCCAGGGGATTTCAGCGGTGGAGCACCAGTTTCGGGGCTGGGACTTACATTAGAAATCGTTAAATCTGGCAGAGGGGTCTGCATACCAGTTACCGTAATACGGACTGCGGCATAGTTGTTGTTCTCGTTTAGCTCTTCTCGCCAATCGTAGCAGTCTGCCTCCAGAATGATAAAGTAATCGCCTGGAGCTGTTCCGCTAGGTATGTTCAGGGAACCTGAGCCTAGAGAAGAGCTACCCGGCAGTAAACCATTGGCAAAGCTACCTCCTAGAGATACATCATTTGGACTATGGGTAGCATCGGTTGATAGATAAAAACAGGTAAAGGTGTACCCACCATAGCCGGTGCCCTGGTTGCGGAGCCGGTACGAGATATTAAAGCTAGACCCGGCGTCCACTTCAGAAGGATTTACGGCCGGTGTCTGAATAACGAAATCGGGCAAGACAACTGGCTCAATGATTGTAATAGGGATGCACATTGAATTATTGAGTTCGTTACTTTCGGTGATCTCATTATAAGCGTCGGCCTTAGCCATCAGGTAGTAATTGCCGGCCGGAATATTGGAGGGAAGAGATAGAAAAGAAGAATGACCCGTCACCTTGCCACACTCTACTTCGTCAATCTTAATGCTAAATGGAAAGCTTAATCCATTGGAGCCTGCGCAGTAAGAGCGAAGGTAGAATCCAACGGTTGTTTCTTGATCGAATAGATAATCGGCATTAGCGGCTAAATCATAATAAGCGTAGAAAGTTCCGCCCACGGGAATCGTGTTTGCATTCGTCACGTTTAGCCCAGATAGGCTGACATCGGGCCAGAAGTTATTACCGACACCGACGGCGTACCAGGCGCTGATCACGCTTCCAACTACCTGAGAGCAAAATTCGTTGTCGGCAAATTCAAGGGCGGATTGGATCGTAGCGTTGCGGGCGGTATTGTAATTCGGAGTCGCTCCGAAAGCACCAGCGGCTATCGCTTCAAATAGTATTTCTGCGGCAGCAGCCCTGCCAATTCCCTGTACTTCGTAGGCGTGGCCATTGTCATTCACTCCGCTACCTCCTTCACTAAGGAGAAAATACCAAAACCGGACTACACCTCCATCATTGTGTTGAAGCGCACCAGACCAGAAATTGCCTAGATAGGTATCAGCACTACCATTGACGGTAAACGGGTGGACATCCGCATTGGGGTTATCAAGAAATCGAGTGCCGAACCCGTTCATGTCCTCAAATAGCGACCATTCTGGTGCCGCATTATCCATGAAAGCCTCCACCTCGTTCCCAAAAATATCCGCTATCCCTTCGTGTAAGGATTCTGTTTCGTGGGTGCCAAAGCCGGTAATACCACCGCGGTAAAAGAGTACTCCGTGGGTGAATTCGTGCCCACAAAGGTCGGGGGCTGTTCGATCATCGTTCTCATCGTCATTGTCCGCACCCAAGCCAAATTGTAGCGTGAGTGTATTTAGATTGAAAAATGCATTGTCGGTGTCCTCTAGAATCTCAACATCAACCGTTCCAGAACCATCCAGACCAATTTGCTCGTGTCTTGCTTCAAAATAATCAAAGGCTCCCGTCACCCCAAAATGAGCGGTTCGGGCAGCACGCTGAAGATTATTATTATTGTTCCAATTATTGTCATTGTTCTCAAAGTCTGCTCCGTTTTCGTCTCTGGTGCGGATGTCGGCATTCCCACAATCATTGTGTAAAATAAAATTAGCTACCCGGTCATCAGTGAGGATATTCTGGTTACCCCGATAAGTGGTCTGAGCAGTACCTCCATCACACTGTAAATGGGCTGAATGCGTGTTCAAGACTTTGCCTGTTTGGGCATCTGTGTACACGTACTGATGAGTGTTGAAATGGTGGCTCCGGAGCAGGGACTTCCAGGCCAAGTAATATTGACTTTCGTGTAGATAAATAATAAGGTTGTGCTCCAGTACGTCGTGGTGGCTATGATGATGATCTGTACGTTCCTGTTGGTGATTTGTGTTGAGCTGCAACCAGGCACTGATATCAATATCATAATGGCCTAATACCTGACTCGTAACTTCCTCTTCGGTGATACTGGGATTTGTCGAGATGCCAATCCGGTTATGGATGTTACCGTTAGTGTAAATTACTGTTCCATTTCGATGATGAATCACGGAGAGCGCATCATCAATGGGTATTCCCTGGTAAAACTGGTCGCGAAAAATGTGGATGGTGCCTGTTTTTCCTTCCACCGTTTTTCTGGTTTTAAAGCTGAGCCCATTTTCATACTGAAAAGTAGACTGCTCCCAGTTATTGAAGTCTTTCACGGTCATTTGAGACTTCTCTTCAAAAACAATGAAGCTTGGTAGGGAGGATTGCTCGCTGATCTGTACCGTTTTCGCTATGGGTATCAGTGCTTTGGCAGCAGCGCCTTCGTAAGTCTGGCCGAAGGAAGTGCTACATAGGAGTGAAGCAATAAGAATGAAAAGTGGGTTCTTGAAAGTCATAAGATCTGAGTTTAGCGGTTACTAGTAGGTTTTTTGGGATAAAAACCTGCCGTTTGGCTTGGCGCGAAAGCGAGAGTGCGCGTTTTTTATTCTTGTTCTTCCACTGGTTTATCCACTCCTGTTTCACCTCTGGATAGGACCAGCGGATAATGTTATAGCACTCTTGCTAGAACTGTGGAAGAATGAATTGGTGAAAAAATACCGTTCTGGGCTATGAGAATTGCCTATTTGGTGTGCTTACAGTAGTAAATAGGAATAACCAGCCTTACACTACTTTAATCCTTGAACGCCGTTACTGTGACAATTAATGGAAGAGAAAATTGTGGAACAGGAGTTACCATCTGGAAAGTTATGCAACCATACTAGGGATTTTTCAGTACAAGGAGATACCGTTTCTTACAGCATTTATAGATGCAATGTCCGAGTCATTTTAGGGCGCACCGAAAAAAAATCCTTTTTTAATGTCACACATCTGTGGCTCGCCGATTATCACTATTGAAAGCCTGTGACACATACAACGTTTTGGAGTCTAATCCCCCCCTGTGATTTCCTGAGTCCCTTTACGTTTGTTCACAAGCTTTCCAACTGTAATCTTAAACTTTTGTCTAAACACTACCTTGATGAAAAACGCATTATTACTTGCATTGCTCCTTTTGAGCGTCCTTGTGTCTTACGCTCAATCTCCAAGCCCTCATGTGCCTAACCAAATCATTCTTAGCTTCTCTAATAATTCAACTCAAGTAGATCGGCAAGAGGTGATTGATGATCTGGGTACGATTATCCAGGGCCTGAATACTTCACCTAATGGCACTACTGAAATTCAGCAGTTCGTATTAGTCCTGGTTTCTGGTTATCCTGTAGTGGTTGACGATGTAGAATACCTGAATGAAATTGATTTGATTAGCACCATTCACAGTCACCACGGTAAAGTAGATGGTGCCGACCTCAACTATGAATTGACGGCAGAGCAATACAATTTTAACGCCTTTTTAGGTGCCAATAATTTGGAGGCTTTTAGCCCCATTTCTGCCAGCTGCGAGGCTAACTATCCAGGAGGGCCGCTGGAAGGTGGAATTGAACCGTCCGAAGCCACAATTAAAGTTGGGGTATTGGATACCGGTCTTGATCCTTACTATCCAACCATTAACCAGTATGTCGTTGCTGAGGTCAATGTGTTGACGGATGATGTTGATCCAACTGCTGGTGTAACCATATCTGTTGGTTACGATCCGGCTAATCCAGTTGCGCCAGACGATAATGGACACGGCACCGCTGTAACGGGAATTATCGCCGGACTTTCGGATCGGGCTGGAATTAAAGATAATAATCTGGAGCTGTACATTATTAAGTGCTTTGATGAGCATGGTAATGCCTCTATGTTCAACCTGATGCAGGCCATGCGCATTTCTAAAGCCCTTCAACTAGACGTGTTGAACCTGTCTTGGAGTTATCTCACCGTAAAAGAAGATGAACACACCAATGCACTGGAGGATGCAATTGAAGTTTTTGCCACTACCGATAATGGCATAATTGTGGCTGGTGCGGGTAACGATCGATCTGATCTAGATGTGGACGCTTATGCTCCGGCGAGCATGCCAAATATGAATAACCTCATTACCGTCGCAGGTACAGTTGGAGAAGACCGTAACTGCGGTGGTGGTTTGGCGGCTTTCAGTAACTATGGCGAACCGGCTGAAATTGCGGCCCCTGCGGCTTCTATTTCTGCACCCGGCTTGAATGGATTTTGGGCTGTAGGTACCTCTGGTACCTCCTTTGCGGCACCAATTGTAACGGCTGCAGTTATCCAAGTCTGGATGGTTGATGATGGCCAGGGCCAAAATTTAAACCCAGGTGATACTCACCCCGTTGCTCAGAAGGTGATGAATACCGCTACCTATGTACCTGTACTCGATGGCAGTGGAGTTGAAGGTGTCGTAAACTTCCAGGCAGCTTGTCATGGACCAGGTCTGTTTGCCCTACAGTCTGGCGAAAACCAGGGCGGTGAAGCTGAATTTGGAATGATCTCTATTAACCCTGAGCTGTCAGTGGCAGAAGGTGAAGACTTTCAGGTAGCCCCCAATCCGTTTTACACTCATCTGGCCATATCATTTGGCAGCGACGCAGATGCCCCCGCTTACGTTGAACTATTGACTTTGCAAGGGGCAAAGATCGTTGAAACGTATTTTGATCAGCCAGTAGGAACCACTAGAATAAACGTACCGACCGATCTTCCTGCGGGGCCTTACTTATTGCGAGTTCGTCAGCAGGGTAAGGTTTCAGCACAGATGGTCATCAAGAACTAAGCTCTAAGCGTCATCTTGTTGAATAGTAGTTGGTGTAGTACTAGCGAGACGAATACGCTACCAAGGCCAGATGAGAAGTGGTTGCAGGCATCGCCTCAACCACTTCTTTTTCCCGTATCCATTACATTTGCAAGATTGTGGGCGCATGCCATTTTTATTTTCACTAGGGAACATTATCATGAAGAAATCACTCATTTGTTGGCTTATTCTCCATAGTTTCTTGACCAGCTACACGCAGGATATTGATACCCTGGTTGCCACTGCTGTAGCGAGGGCAGAAGTGCTACGGATACAGGAAGGAGACAATGCTGGAGCTATTGAAATACTCCAACAAGCCCTTACAGAAGTACAGGCACAAGGTGTTCCAGATGGCCCATCGCTGATGCCCTTGTACCACAAAATAGGTGTGAATTATTACTCTTTTGGTAAATACGCGGAGGCTGAGTCCTACCTCAGTAAAGCCTTGAGTATACGTGAAGAAACTTATGGGAGGGTGCATGTTGATGTGGCAAAAGGCTATTATGTGCGAGCGCTTGTTAATAGAGAATTGCAGTTGTATGATGAAGCTCAGAAGGACTTAGAAACGGCTATCTCCTCCATGGAAAAAGTTTTAGAATTAGGACGTTCGAAAGAGGACTACCGCCTGATCTGGATGTTTGAAGAATGTATTTCTTTACAGGCTGTCCTGAAAAATAATACGCTGGCGCTACAGTACTGGGAGAGGGCCTACGATTACTATGCCCAAAATGAGGAAGCTAATTTCCAGGATATCATTATTCTCTACGACTTAAAAGGGCTTATCTACTACAATCAACAGAAATATGATCTTTCCGAGGATGCGTATAATTATGCCATCCAATTGTTTGAGCAATATGGTCAGGGGGAGAATCTATCAGTACCTGTAGCTACGGTATATTCTCATTTTGGAATAATGCAGTTCCAACGTGGGAAGTACGTCGAAGCAACAAGAAATTATGAAATTGCCCGCGGTGTATTTGAGAACTTATTGCAGGAGCAAAGAAGCCCCTGGATCTACCAAAATCTAGGGGTCGTTCACGCCAATTTACTTGAACTATCTGGTAAACTCGGGCAGTATGATCAGGTAGATCAACACTTTAACAAAGCACTGGAATATTACCTTCAAGGTTACGAAACCTTTTACCATCCAAACGTTGCTACCCTGTATCGAGATTATGCGCAATTGGAAGCTGATCGTGGGAATACCAGAGTAGCTTTGGCCTTAAACCAAAAGTCTATCCAGGCGCTAATTCCTGATGTCAAGACAGAAGACCCGCTACGGTTAGTAGATCTCAGCAAGTACGTCATAAAAGACAAAATTGCTTGCTTGGAATCACTTCGGCAGCGAGCTAAGCTCCTTATGGATATTAGTGAACAAGAAAGCGGCGCAGAAGAATACCTGGCTTCTGCTTTCCAGAATTACCTCACGCTGGACACTATCATCACTCAAGTGCGCCAAAGTTATAATGCGGCTGGATCACAATTTGACCTGATTGAGCAAAGTTATCCCATCTACGAGCGGGCGATTGAGGCATCCCTGCTCTTGTATGAACGGGAAGAGGAGCAAGCCTATCTGGAAACGGCTTACTATTTTGCGGCCCGAAATAAAGCCCTGGTATTGCTGGGCGGTATGCAGGAACAGCAAGCCCGAACCGATTCCGCCATTCCTGCTGAGCTCAAAGAACAAGAACGCAATCTCAAGAAATCTATCCTGCGATTGGAATCAAGATTGTACGATCTCCAGGGGGAAGGGGAGAGTGCGGTGCTTAAGGATAGCTTGTTCAACCTACAGCGCGAGCATCAAAAGTTGATTAGCCGATTCGAAACGGAGTTTCCCGATTACTATGCCTCCAAGTATGGTTTCGGTCAGGAGTTAAAACTGTCTGATTTTCAGCGACAATTGAAATGGGAAACTGCAGTGGTCGAATACTTTGTAGGAGAAGAGTATCTCTTTTCCTTTGTAATAACTAAGGAAGGTTTTGACTATCGTAAAATAGCCAAGCCTGCGAATTTTGAAGAACTCGCCTGGCGTTTTCGAGAGCAAATTCAAGCTCAAGAAAACTGGAATGAAGCGGCTCTAGGAGCAAGTCACCAACTGTATCAGTGGCTGTTGAGTAGAGTATTGTCTCGACCAATTATTACAGATGACGTTAAGCATCTCGTCATTATTCCGGATGGTGTACTGATGCAGTTACCCTTCGATGTTTTGATAGAGGATCCTGCCAGTAGTCAGCTCAGTTATTTGTTGCGACGTTATGCGATTAGCTATGCCTATTCTAACCGCCTGTTAACGGGAGAGAAACTTGGAACGTCTGCCTCTAGCACATTTGCTGGCTTTGGTCTGGAATACGATGACTACACCCTGGCTGGTCTTTCGGCCTACACAGAGATTGAGACCAGCAATTTAGCTGACGCTCGTGCGCTGGGTAAACTGCAGTATTCAGATGATGAGATCCAGGAAATTGCTACCCTTTTATCTGGTGATCAATGGATAAATACCAACGCAACCAAAACTTCTTTTTTAGAGAATGCCGATCAATATGCTATTCTTCACCTAGCCATGCACGGTGTACTTAATGAGGAATCTCCAATGAACTCTGCGCTGGTATTTACCCGGCAGAATGACAGCACAGAATACTTACTCCGGGCCGGAGATTTGTACAATATGAAACTCAAGGCTGATATGACCGTCTTGAGTGCTTGTAATACAGGGGCGGGTACCTTGCAGAAAGGGGAGGGGGTTCGCAGTCTAGCCAGGGCCTTTTCTTATGCTGGATGCCCTAGCTTGATCGCCAGTTTATGGAATGCTTCGGATCGATCCACAAAAGATATTCTGATTTTGTTTTACGAGAACCTCAAAGAGGGGATGTCCAAGCACGAGGCTATGCGCCGGGCAAAACTAGCTTATTTGGATAGTTCGCCACCGGCGTATCAATCGCCCTACTACTGGTCGCACTTGAGTGTAATTGGTGATAGCAGTGAGTTGGAAGTGCTTTCTGGTTCACGCTTTGGCAGGTTTGCCCTGCCCATTGGTTTACCCCTGTTGATCTTAGGCGGTTTGTTCTTGTGGTACCGCCGAAAGAGCCGCTAGACGTAAGGCACTTCCAAAGCAGCTAAACGTAAGGCGCTTCCAAAGTGCCTTACGTCTAGCTAGTGCTTAATTTCCGTTCACTCGATTCCGCTCGCTAGCGGAAGAAGAGCGGCGGTTTTCCCGCTTTTTCAAGCTTTGGTTACCGAAGTTCCAGGTAATCCGCGTCTGGAAGGTAGGTGCCTCCCAACTGCTAACGATGTCGAAGTCAAGGTTGGCGTAGTCTACGCGTCCGTTGAAGAATTTCTGTACGATACCGTCAGCGCTAAACTGTGCGCGAAGTTTGTTGTCGAAAAACTTCTTCTGGATACCGGCGTCCAAACCGTAGAACGTCTCGTAGCGAATGATTCCATCAAGACCTGCACCTTGCATCCAACCGGTAACTTCTAACTTCCAATCTTGTGGTAGATTCACATTTACCTGCAAGAATGCATTGGTGGTCCACTGATTCTGTAAGAACTCAGTATTAAGGTAGTCATCATCCTGATAGTCGTGATAGAAGACCATCACACCACCGTAGCCACTAACGGGCTTAGCAATAAAGTCAAGTGGGAAGAATAGACTACCACCGTAGCGGATGTAGCGATCCAGGTTGATATCGGTTTGGAAGGCTTCTCCGGAATCATCATCTTGCTCAATTACTTCCGTCAATACGTCGGAGGTGTAATCATAGGACAGGTTGAAGAATGGCTGCTTCTCGTAGGTAAGCGAGAACTGGCCACTATGTGTAAGTTCTGGCACCAGGAAGGGGTTACCCCGCTGGAAAGTAAGCGGATCGAGGTAGCTGATGAACGGATTCAGATCGAAATAACCAGGTCGTTCAATTCGGTAGCTGTACGAAATACTGGTTCCCAATGGTCCGATAAATGGCGTGGTCAGGCTGAGGCTAGGAAAGACTTTGGCAATGTTTAGATTAATGGTACTGTCTAGTGTCTCACTGTAGCCAGTTGCTTGCGAGTTTTCGTAGCGTAATCCCAAGTTGGCTTCAATACCTCCTTTAGAATACGCTAGGCTGGTGTAAGCTGCGTAGATCTCTTCATCGTACTGGAACTTATTGGAAAGCAAAGCATCATTTACCCAGACATTGTTCTCCAGAATACTGGCCGCTAGTTCGTTGTCTAGGCGCGTGACGCTCACTTTTGCACCGGCATCAAAACGGAGGGTATTATTGATGGGCAACTTATAATCAATCTGACTCGCGTAAATCCGCGTACTGGCTGGTGTTTCGTTGCGGCGATCTTCAAAATCTGCACCTACCGTAAACAGTTCAGTGATTACATCACGGCGATAATCCGCAAAGTTCACATCAAAGTTGAAAACCTGTCCGCTGGTGTCAATCTCCCAACGGTAGAAGGCGTCTGCGGTATAGGAGCGCCAGAAGCGGTCTTGGATGTTGTTCGTTACCCAATTGGCCAGTTCTTCGTTCTCAGCAGTCATAATACTGGTCCGGTTTTCACTGGTCCGGTCGTTGTTACTGCGGTAAGCATTGGCTGATACACCTACTCGGTGTTGGGAGTTGATATCGTAGTCGGCACCCATGTTCAGGTAAAAGGAATGAGGATCTCCAGGTTCGTAGTTTTCCTGGACGTAGCTGAGGTCACCCACGGCACGATCCAATTCTAGGCGTTCTACCCAAGTCCGGTTGTTGTAACCAGTAGCGAAAGTAAGGTTCCAGGGGCCGTTGCGGTGGTTCAGGTTGGTTCCAATACGGTATTTAGGCAGTTCGCCGTAGCCAAAGCCAGTGGTCACATTACCGTTTGTTCCGTACAAAGCATTTTTCTTCAAAACAATATTGATCACGCCGCCGGTACCTTCTGCGTCGTACTCGGCACCGGGTTGTGTAATCACTTCAATCTTGGCAATGTTATCTGCGGGCATTTCGTTGAGCAGCGATTGGATATCCATATAACGGGTCGGACGACCATCAATGAGGATGGTGACACCATTGCGGCCCGCCATAGATACGCGATCATTAACCACTACCAGGCCTGGTACCTTCTTCAAAAGATCAGTGACGCTACCGCCCTGGCCAGTTATGCTTTGGTCTACGTTGACGACCAAGCGGCCAGCTTTCTGTTCGAGGAAAGGTTTACGGGCTACTACTTCCACTTCGTCTAGCACCATGGCCATGGAAACAACTTCAATAACGGGCAAAACCTTATTGGTGCCGTCCATTGAAAAAGGAGTAGAAAAGTAATCGTCAAAACCAATCCCCTGCACACGCACCATGTAGTCGCCAGCATCTACGTCTTGAAACTTGTAGTTACCTTTTTCATCGGATAACTCAAGTTTTACGACGGATGAATCAGCAGTTGCTAATAATAGAACATTGGCAAATTCTGCGGCTGCACCTTCGTCGGTGATAATCTGTCCGCTGATATCAGCGCTTTGGGCAAGGAGAGCAAAAGAGGAGAAGCACACTGCAAGTGTGCAGCAGAGTCGGGTATAATACTTCATAACAGTCGGTTTTCAAACTATTTTCAAGATGCGATCTAAACTATTTTGGTGTTCAGAACATCCTGTTTTCAGAGTAAAGATGTGAGTGTTGCTGCAACACCACTATTTTTTCCGCCGAAAAAGTCAATTAACTGGATGAGCGGGAGCATTTGTGTCATAAATCGCTTGCTTATCCCGTTTACTACCCATTTGAGTAGGTTATGACTAAAGGACGAGCGGAAGTAGTGATAGTTGCAGCTTGTACATTTTTTCTTTAGATAAACCGACTTTTGCATTTCGTTCAAAACAAACCAAAAAACCGCATGGGAACTATTGTTGATTTAATTGGAAATACCCCCTTAGTAGAAATAACCCACGTTATCAATAAGCCGGGAGTGAGGGTCTTCGGCAAGCTTGAAGGGCAAAATCCTGGGGGGAGCGTGAAAGACCGTGCGGCTTATGGTATGATCAAAGGCGCACTCGATCGAGGAGATTTGCAGCCCGGTATGCGCTTGGTAGAAGCGACCAGTGGCAATACCGGTATTGCATTGGCAATGATTGCTCGGGTGTTCAACATTCCCATCACCCTCATTATGCCGGAAAGCGCTACTGCTGAACGAGTGCAAACCATGCGGGCCTACGGGGCAGAGGTGTTACTGACGCCAGCCGCGAAAACCATTGAATACAGCCGACAATATGCGGAGGAACTCAGTCAGCAACCAGAATACCTGATGCTCAACCAATTTGGGAACGCCGATAACTGGGGGATGCACTACCGGACTACCGGCCCCGAAATTTGGCGCGATACAGAGGGTAAGATCACCCACTTTGTGAGTAGCATGGGCACTACGGGTACAATTATGGGCACCTCCCGTTATCTGAAAGAACAAAGCACCAATGTACAGATTGTAGGGGTGCAGCCAACGGATGGTTCGCGCATTCCAGGTATCCGTCGTTGGTCACCAGAGTTTCTACCGAAAATATATGAGCCAGAGCGAGTAGATCAAATTATCGATGTCAGCCAAGACGAAGCCAAAAGCATGATGCAACGCCTCGCCACGGAAGAAGCCATTTTGGGAGGCATGAGCAGTGGGGGAGCAGTAACTGCCGCTGCTAAGCTAGCCGCTACTTTAGACGAAGGCCTGATCGTCTGCATTATCTGCGACCGGGGTGATCGGTATTTGTCGAGTGGGATATTTAACGCCGCGAACTAGCAATAGTTTCCCAAATTGCCGATATTGAGGAGACTAACGGAATTACTATTCTAGCTAGTATCCATAAACCTTTTGTATGCGCTCTACTAACTCTCTTATCCTCTTACAATTACTTGGTGGTCTCATTTTGATTGGGCTGGCTTGTGATAATTCTGATGAAGACATAGGATCAATCCCTACCCCTATTCCTACTCTTGAATACTTGGTCATTGATACGGTCAAGTACGATTCTGCATTAACGATTATTTATCCTGATCTCAGGATTCGAACCCACGGTGGTGGGGAAGAGGAGGTTGTGATTTTCGCGGGTGAAGATCCTATAAGCTTTGAGATTGGAGGTTACTACGATCCATCTTGGGTAGGGCAAAGCACCAGTGAAAAGAGCGTGATTCGGTTAGTAAACGGAGAGGTTGCCTTTCTAAGTGAGTATGCCCTGGATACCTTTATAACTTATCGTCAATACAATGCGCAAGCTGGGCAGGAGTGTCAATACCGTCGGCGGTATGATGTTGATCTAGGCCTATCAGAAGAGGATATCATCGAATGGAAGTTTTATGACTCTTTTCTACCATATAAGTTATCCGTAGGAGATACGCTATACCCAGACGATATTTATGAAGTAGCAGACGAACAACTTCTCCTAGAGTATCACGACTACCCTGGTTATGTAAATGAAATTCCTTGTGGCGGTATCTACGAATTAGTTGGCCATTGGAAATACTGGGGACAAGAGGAAGGCGATGGGTATTGCGGCTTTAGTTTCGCCAGCAACGGACAACCCTATCTCGGTTGGTTGAAGATGCGACCGGCTGGTGGTGCCATCCAGATCTATGAGATTGCCTATGCTCCGGTAGAATAAAGATTGAGACTATTACCGATTTTCCTCCGCTTTAGCCCACTGTCTTGCTGCGTCTTCCAACACCAAGCGAATACTCGCCACTACCAGGCCTGGGTCATCAATATGCACAAAGTGTCCAGCGCTGGCACTGTACAGGAGCATGCCATGATCTACACTTTGGATCACATCCGTCCACCTTGCAATGCGGTGTTGCATTTTCGAGCGAAAGAGTGTTTCACTATCGTAATCCTGCGACTGAAACTTGGGAGACATATCAAAACGACCACCGGTAATAATATGAACGGGAATATTGGGCAACGCTTGGTCCATAATCTCTTTGAAGTCGTTTGCGCGCAAGTCAGCAAGGACCTCCTTTTCTTCTTGAATCGAGCTCGGCGGATCGCCACGATTTACCTTGATTTGCTTAAGCCGCTCAATTTCTTCTCGGATGCGCTCATCGTCCCAACCAAATACCCGATAGTAATCGAGTTTGTTTTCCTGGGTCTCGGTAAAGTCTCCTGGATCAATAATGACCAGGCCGGCTAATAGGTCCGGATAGTAGTTGGCAAAACCACGCACGTACACACCGCCCAAGGAATGTCCAACGAGCACGTAAGGGGGATCGATATGCTGGTCTTTGAGCAGCCGTACCAGGGTATTGGCCACATATTCTACCGTAGGTAATTCATCATCTGCTTCGGAGGCACCGATTCCCGGCCGGTCGTAGACAAACACCGGAGCCAGCTCAGCAGCTTGGGGTAATATCCAGTCCCAGTTGTCCATTGGGGTACCCAGACCGCTCTCGAAGACTAAGACAGGTTGCCCTTCTTCCCGCTCTTCTAACCCTTGGACACTAATCCAAATTTTGGTGCTGTCTAGTGTGACAAAGTGTCCTTGTGCAAAGACGTTAAATGATAGCCCAACAGCCAATAAAGGGAGAAGTAGACGAAACATCTGCATTGTGTTTTATGAGTTATTGCCTCCATTTAAAGGCCTGCTAAGCTAACAAATCGTAAAGCTTGCTCACTGGTAAAAGGTGTGAGTTGGGGTAATCGTTTATTGAATGGCTTAGTTTTTCAATTATTCAATTGTCGCAGACTCCGGCGCAATTCGGGTGCCCAAGTACCAATGTTGATCAGGAGCTTTCGGAAACGGTTATCTGCCTCGCCTTCCTGGCTGCGTTTGGCGTACTGTTGGATCAAGTTCACAAAGTCCTTTTTGCTAATCTGGACTTCTTTATAACGGGCTAGACCAACCAAAAGTGGGATGATTGCCTGATAACTGGCGTTTCGCTCATACTTCTTATCTCGTTGTAGCAAACGATACTTCTGAGCTGTTTTAATCACCTTAAGGTAAGCTTCCTGCAAGACGAGCGCTTCTAGGTAGACACTGAAGAACAAATGCCAGCGGTAGCGCAAAACTTCCTTGCTGTAGGCGCGTAGAAAGTTATCACCGTAGCTTTCGGCGTTCTGGTATTTCTGGTTGCGGTTGAGTGCTTCCATGTAGAAGGCCACAAAGCCCACGCGATTGTGGAAGTTGGAGGTCTTCTTGACCGCCGAAGCGGTATTCTGCATTAGCTGCAAGGCCTCCTCATGACGCTCCAAGCGGAGCAGAACTGCACATAAGTTATTGACATAGAGCGGATAGTCATGATTTTGAGCCCGTATGCTGAGATACCCATAATACACTGCCTGCTCGTAATCGCGATCCTGTGACTTGAGCATCAAGAGCGAATTGTAGAAGTTGAGTAGCAGCCGGCGTGAGTAGTATTTGCCTTGTAGAAACTGCTCCTCTAGATAGGCAAACTTCTCTTGCAGAATATCGTACTTCCGGTAATTATAGCACAAGAATGTTAAACGTACGAGAGCCAGGTGGCGAAGGTAAATATCAAGTGATTCGTTGTAGAAAACTTCCGTCAACCAAGCCTCCCATTGCTGGGATTCTGCTTCTTGGCTTTGGTACTGCCCTACAATGTCGGTGGTAGCAGTATGGATCTGCTCGTAGATGGCACGCGATTGCTCATAAGCAGCTTGATTGCGTTGCAAAAACTCATCCACCAATTGATGATCCTGATACCGCAAACGAATAAGCAGGAAGTGGCGGTAGTGCTGTACCAGTTCGTAGAAGGAGTTAAAAAACACCCCCTGCTGATCCGCCCGAATCATCTTAAGTAGTTTCTTCTCAGCGTTCCGATCAATACAATCCGTTAGAATCTTCTGCTCCGTCTCCAGCATCCAACTCAGCTGCTGATCAACGTCGATAGCACTTAAACGTTCGGTGATCCAATTCTTAAGGTGGTTATACTTGCGCTTGTCGATTTTGGTATCGTAGGGCGTAAACTGAGAAATGTGGTGAGCGTTATGATCAATGCGCTGTAAGATAGTTAGGCGTTCTTCATCGTGAAATTGCTGTACAGATAGGAGGTACTGCGTTTCGTGCGGAAGCAGTGTATTCGTGAAGTCCGTAAATTTCTGCAGCTTACTGCGCATAGCGCTCCGTTTTACTCCATCAGCAATAGTTGTGTTTTTGGTTGTTTGAGGGCTTTGCTCTAGATTCTCACACCACCATCTACGCTGATGGTAGTACCAGTGATAAAGGCCGCTTCGTCAGAAGCTAGGAAGGCATACACATTCGCTACTTCTGCTGGCTCACCTAAGCGATTGAGTGCACTTTTGCCTCGGAATCCATCTAGGATTTTTTCTGGAATCGTATTGATCATCTCTGTAGCGATGAAGCCCGGGGCAACCGCATTGACGGTGACACCACGCCGCCCGAACTCACGGGCCCAGACTTTGGTGAGGCCTATTACACCGGCCTTAGTGGCTACGTAATTACTTTGCCCAAAGTTGCCTTGTATTCCCACTACTGAAGAAGCATTGATAATGCGGCCCCCACCCAATTCCTTCATAAATGGGTATACCGCCTGCGTGCAGTTAAACACACCGGTTAGATTTACGTCCAGTACCTGTTGCCATTGCGCTGCGGTGGTCTTTTGTAGCGTAGCATCCCGGGTAATCCCGGCGTTGTTGACTAGGATGTTAATACGGCCAAAATCATCTTGCACTTTTTGTGCTGCGGCGGTCACCTCCTCGGCGTCGGTGGTGTTGACTGGATAAAAACGAACCTCCTTTCCTTGCTCCCTCAGGCTAGTAGCGTAGCTGTCTCCGGCTTCGGCATTGATATCCCAAATGGCAATTCGGGCACCTTCGGCAATGAACTTTTCTACTGTTGCGCGGCCAATGCCCTGGACACCACCGGTAATGATTGCTACTTTATCTGCTAGCCTCATGCGTAAACTTGGTTTTGGAGTAGGTTTTGGATGGCCTGATTCGATGAAATTTGCCACATGTAGGCCATCAAGGTTATCCAAAAGATACTCATATGGTTTCCATAAAATTAGGGGCGCAATGGGCGGAAGGTAGCCAAAATCTATAAAAATGGATATGGACAGAGTAGTGATTAATATCACTTGTATAGCTTAAAATACTGTAGATCAATTTATTGTATAATAAAAAATAGGGGTTGACTAACAGATGTGTGGTGCATCCACAGGAGAATTGAATTAATTTCCGGATACCAATACCAATTAGACATGACCAAGTTTTATCTCACCACTGTGGCGCTCGTCCTTTCCTCATTGCTGGCAGCGGCACAACAATCATCAGATATGAAATCATGGCAATACCCCTATGATGTGCAGCATATAAGTGTTCTGGATAGTCTAGAGATCGCTTACATCGATGAGGGTACTGGGCCAGTTGCCCTATTTATCCATGGTTTGGGTAGTAATCTCCAAGCATGGAAGAAAACAGTAGATAGCCTTCACCTGCATTATCGGTGTATTGCCATTGACCTTCCCGGTTATGGTAAGTCCAGCGGTGGTGATCTCTCCTACAGTATGTCCTTTTTTGCGGATGCGGTTATCGCTTTAGTGGAGGCTCTGGAGTTGGAAGAAGTATCACTGGTAGGGCATAGCATGGGGGGGCAGGTATCGATGCATGTGGCTTTGCGAAAACATCCAAGTATTAAGCATCTGGCGCTGATGGCTCCAGCTGGGTTCGAACAATTCACACCTGAGGAGGAGCAGTGGTTTGCCACCTACGTTCGCCCCGCATTTATCCAAGCGACATCCGAAGCACAGATCGTGCGCAACTTTGAGCTGAATTTTCACGAAATGCCGGACGATGCTCGCTTTATGATCAATGATCGACTTGAAATGCGCGCTGATACGCAAGCGTACGAAGCCTATTGCCAAATGATTCCCAAGTGTGTTCAGGCCATGCTGCAGGAACCGGTCTTCAATCAATTAGATCAGATTACCATTCCTACCGTAGTGGTCTACGGAGCCGAGGATGAATTAATCCCAAATCGCATTCTGCATCCTAGTCTGACTACCTCGCAGGTGGCAGAAGCGGGAACACAGGCCTTGGGCAATGCGGAGCACCATATGTTAGCATCTGCTGGGCACTTTGTACAATGGGAGCAGTCTGAAGAGGTCAATAAGTTGCTGATTTCCTTTTTTCGGTCCAATCCTTAGTCCTGTCTACTTCTAGATCGCTTTTTATATTTGATTATCAGTAGTTTATGTTTTTGCTATTGGATGGAAAGTATATTAAGTCAACCCCATTTTTGTAAAAAGTCCGGTTTCACATGCACAGGTGCTTGTCTAATTTCACTCACCGAATAATAGTTGCTGTAATGGGCTGTTGTTAAAATGGCATTCTAAAATAGCGGCTGTTCTTGTGAAATTATTTTGAGCGGTTATAAAACACTAAACTTCATGAAAAGACTTTTTACCCTAACCATGTTGCTTTGCGGAAGTCTACTGGCATTTGGTCAGCAGGGCACGATTTCCGGGAAAGTGAGTGACGAAAGTGGCGAAGCACTCATAGGAGCCAATGTGCTGCTGGAGGGCACTACGGCCGGCGCCAATACTGATTTAGATGGGATGTACACCATCAAAGTAGATCCGGGTACTTATACGATCTATGTTTCCTACGTGGGCTATCGCGATCTCCGCCAAGAGGTAACCGTTGATCGGGGAGGGGAGGTGAGACTAGACCTATCTTTAGGCGCTGGAAGTGATTTGGATATGGTTGTTGTTTCCGGTAGTCGTAAACCAGAAAAAATTACTGAAAGCCCGGCCACGATTGAAACCATCTTTGCCCGAGAAATTGAATCCTACGCTGGTAGTCCAGCCGATCTGGTCGCACGCCAGAAAGGTATCGAGTTCTTCCGGGCTGGTATCGCGGCACCCGCTTTCAATATTCGTGGCTTTAACTCGAACTTTAACGCCAAGAACCTACAGGTGACCGACGGCCGTTTCAGTACCTTGGTGGCCACTGGGCTTCCGCTAGGACCACTCAATACCACTATCAAGGAGGATATTGAACGCGTTGAGATCATTCTAGGGCCTAATGCTACGCTTTACGGGCCCAATGCCCACAATGGGTTATTGAATACCATCACCAAGGACCCACGCACTTCCGCTGGAACCACGATCGCTCTCAATGCCGGAGTAAACGGCGATGGTAATCCATTGTACTCTGCCCGTTTCCGCCACGCACAGGTGGTAAGCGATGCCTTCGCTTTCAAAATTATGGGAGAATACTCTGCTGCGGAGGAATTTGAATGGTCAGACTCCGTATACATTGATCGCCTGGATGCTGCGGGTAACCTCAGAGGCACTCCCGAATACCTGGGGCCAGATGGTATCAGCGAAGGCTGGAACGAATTGGAACTTAATAATGACGTAGATTTCACCCGACTGGAAGGAGGTTTCTTTTTCACCCCCTCCGAGGATTTTGATATTATCTTGAATACCGGCTACAGCAATAGTAATTACCTGTCGCCCACCAATGTAGGACGTAACCAGATTATCGACTGGCAGATTTTCTACACGCAGCTGAAATTGGATTACAAAAACTGGTTCTTCCAGACGGTCTACACCCAAAGTAGTACGGACGATACGTATTCCATTGATGACCGCACCAAGGCTTACTACACCGGACTTGATCTCCTAGGCTTAAGCGACGAAGAGGCTCGAGGTGATCAGTCTTTCTCCACCGGAGCCATCTTCAAAGATGATTCTGATCGCTGGAATTCTGAGGTTCAGTACAACAATAATTTCGGCTCCTTAGAGCTCATTGCTGGTGCCCAGTGGCAGCAAGATCGAGCGAACAGCTTGGGGACTTACCTGCTGGAAAACGATCTGAACGAATTTTTTGATGGTGAGGATATCGTCGTTAACCAGTACGGCGGTTATGCGCACTTGACCTACGATTTCAATCGGGGTTGGAAAGCGCTGGCCGCGGCCCGTGCAGACTATCACGATGTGTACGAGTTTAACTTCATCCCCAAATTCGGCCTATTGAAGATTGGTGATTTGGGTACTTGGCGTTTGACCTACGGTCAGGGTATTGCTGCACCGACCATCCTGAACATGTTTGGTAATCTCTTCAATGGTCTGATCTTAGGTAATGCCGAAGGTTTTGACCTCGTTGGTGGTGGTCGCCTGGATCCACAACAGGTAGAGCAGTTACAGACCTTTGAGTTGGGCTACCGGGGTCAACTGCAAAAGAGCAAGCTGTTTATTGACGCTAATGCCTACTACAACATCAGCCAAGACTTCCTCAGCCCGGTAACGACTTTCTTCGCTACTACTCGTGGCAAGACGCCACTACGTGAGGTGCAGGCGGATGCCCTGTATGATTTATATGCAGGTCTCGGTTTGGAAGGTCTGGTAGCTACTTACGTTAACTTCGGTGAGGTGAACACCTACGGTTTTGATTTGAACCTAAATTATTACTTCACACCAGAAGTAAACGCCTACGTCAACTACTCTTACTTCGATTACAGCTTTGATGAAGATAACCTGGAAAATGACTTCAACCGAGATGGTGTAGTCAATATTCTGGATATTTTGGTGAATGCGCCTAACCACCGCTTTGGTGCGGGTATCAACTACAATGGTGAGCATTTCTCTGCCGGATTGTTTGGCCGTTGGGTAGAGTCGTTCAATTACTTCTCCAGTTTCCAGATTGCCTCCGAAACCCTGACCAATGAAAACAATGAGCCACTCTTGTGGCGTGGTCGCCCGATTGTGGAAGACTCACGTGGCACGGACTCTTACAATTATGGTCCGCTAGGTGGCTTCACTACCTTTGATATGAACCTGGGCTATAAAGTAAGCGACGCTTTCCGCGTGAATTTCTCGGCGGTGAACGTCTTCAACCAGGAGCTTCGTGAATTCACTGCTGCTGCGCCAACGCGTGGAATTTACACACTTGAACTGGTCTTCAATCTACCAGCGGTAGGCAGTAAATAGAATGCTTCATAACGGATAACAGGAAAGTATGACCCTCGCTTGGATTCTCTTCAGTATTTACCTGCTCGGAACCGCCTATCTGGGTTGGTTGGGGCACCGCAAAACCGACGATTTTGGAAGTTTTGCAATTGGTAAGGGTGACTTGTCACCCGTCCAAGTGGGGGTCACTTTAGCCGCTGCTACTGCTTCTGCTGCCACCTTTATCATCAACCCCGGCTTTGTTTATGTTCACGGTCTGGCGGCCTTTATGCATTTGGGCATCAGTGTATTCCTGGGCATCCTGGTCATGCTGTGGGTGCTGTCTTTCCGTTTTCGCCGGATTGGTGCCGATGCCGGAGCGCTGACGATTCCAGACTGGATAGGTAAACGCTATCAGTCCTCGGGCTTCTCCTTGTATTTTGCGCTGATTAACCTTTTGGCAGTTGCTTTTGTGGTTTTGTTGGTTGGAGGTATATCCATCGTCATGCAGAAGCTCCTGGGGGTCAGTAACGTCACTGCCTTGCTGATTACACTAGTATTTGTCACCGCCTACGTTCTTTTTGGAGGTACCTATGCACATGTGTATACCAATATGTTTCAGGGTTTCCTCATGATCGGGGTTACCGTTCTGGTCATTGGTTCAGGCATTTGGTTGATGATGCAAGAGGGTAGTATGTGGAGTGCCCTAGCGGAAAAAGATGTGAATCTGTTGCGTTGGGTCAACCCGGAAAGCAACCTCTATAACGACTGGTTTTCGGTCTACCTATCGGGTTTTCTCATTGGGGGCGGCTTGGTTTGTCAGCCACATATTCTGACCAAGGCACTTTACGTGAAAACGGATAAGTCGGTACGGCAGTATATCTACGTATTTGCGGTCGCCTTTTTCCTTTTTACCCTCTTATTACTGGCGGGCTTTTGGGCTCATTTGGTGGTGCCAGAGGACCAGTTGATTGATGCTGCTACGGGGGCTTTTCGCCAGGATTTGGTAATGACGGTCTACTTGCAAAGCATCTTCCCGGACTGGTTGTTCACAGTGATTAGTGTAGTGCTTTTGGCGGCGGCCATGTCTACCCTGGATGGATTGCTGGTTGGAATTTCTACCATAACCGCCAATGATCTAGTACTCAATATCCTGGGGATGACCCGACGGAATGAACGCTTGTCAGCAGCTACCCAAATGCGAATTGCCTTGCGAGCCGGACACATTGTACTGGTGGTTATGGCGGTGCTGGTATTCTTCGTGGCGCTCAACCCACCTGAACTCCTAGGGATTTTTGGTCAGGTTGGTGTCTACGGATTGGTGCTAGCGGCGGTTCCTCCTTTACTGGCGGGTGTCCTTTATGAACGGCCAAAAATCAAGCTGGTCTGGGGTATGTCGGCCTTAGGCCTCGTCCTCCATTTCGGATTGTACTTTTTTGGCGAGCAGTTGTTCCCCACTTCTTCTTTGGCTTTCGCCAATCCTGGGGTTACTGCCGCAATCGCTCTGTTATGCACTATTGTGCCAACGCTCTTATTTCATTCAAACAAATGATGCTGGACCTGTAAGCAGGCCAGACAATGATTATCATCCATGCGCAAAGCTATTATTGCGGGCTGCGGGGCCTATGCGCCCGAGCGCGTACTGACCAATCAATATTTTGATGAACTCTTGGGCCAGGACGTGAGTACCTGGTTGGAAGAAAATGTGCAAATCTTTGAACGTCGCTGGTGTACTGCCGATCAGTCCACCGCTGATCTAGCCGAACGGGCAGCAATACAGGCCTTAGAACGAGCTGGCATTGCGGCCACGGACCTGGATTTGATTATTATTTCTACCGATACCCCCGAATTCGTTTCTCCCTCCACCAGTTCTGTAGTCCAACATCGATTGGGCGCTAGTAAGGCTGGGACCTTTGATATTAATACGGCCTGCGCTGGTTTTGTCACGGCCCTCGACATTGGCTCCAAGTATATCCAGGCAGACGAACGTTATCAAAACGTGCTAGTTATTGGTGCGTATGCCATGAGCAAGTACCTGAATATGGCTGATAAGAAAACGGTGACCCTCTTTGCAGATGGTGCCGGAGCCGTAGTCTTATCCGCGGCTGAAGAGGAAAGTCGAGGTTTCCTGGCTTCGGAGTTGATTACCAAAGGGGAATACAACCAATGGATGGGGATCTACGCGGGAGGCACGCGCCAGCCGGTGGATGCGGCAGTGCTGGATCAGCACACACACCAATTGCAATTCGTGCACAAGTTTCCTAAGGAACTCAATCCAGAAGTCTGGAGCCAGATGATTCGAAATCTCTCTGAGCGAATTAGTGAGCCGGTGACGGAGGTCGCCCGCTTCTTCATTACCCAAATCAATATCAACGCCATTTGGGAAACCCTGGACCGACTTGGTGAAGACCGGGCAAAAGGGCATACCATTATGCACTATTACGGTTATACAGGATCCGCTTGTATTCCCATGGCCTTTAACGATGCCTGGGAGAAAGAATTGGTGAAGCCTGGCGATCTCGTTTTCTTTGTGGGGTCAGGTGGTGGCTTAGCTTTTGCGAGTGCCGCTTTTCGTTTATAGAAAGTCAAAGAATAAGCTAAGTAAGCCAGAAGTATGAATCATGATTGGTCGGCAAAATGGGCGGTTTATCAACCGGAGCATCCCGCCTTTAAAGCTGCGGATACGGGCCAACTTATCAGTTATTACGATCTAAATCGTCTCAGTAATCGTTTGGCTCATATTTTGGCGACGGAATATGGGGTGAAGAGAGGAGACCGCATAGCGGTGCTTTCGGAGAACTGCCTGGAGTACGTGCTACTCTTCGTCACGGCGCAGAAACAGGGCTTTATTCTGGTGCCATTGAATTATCGCCTAGCCAGTCCGGAACTGGATTATCTACTGCAAGTTACAGAGCCGCAGCTCTTGATTTGGGAAACGCAGTTTGCGGAAAAAATTAGAGCTTGTAAACGTTTTAACACCGGCTCCTATCACGTGACAATTGAGGTGCTGACGGATACTTGTGATCCCACGCGATACGAAGCAGAAGATCAAAATGGACCGATGGAGGTCATCGAGCCGGATCAACCGCTCTTCATCCTCTTCACGTCGGGCACCACTGGTTTTCCCAAAGGCGCCATCTATACGCACCGGATGCTACTATGGAACAGTATCAATACGTCCATGTCGCTACTTTGTAATCCGGATAGCCGCACGGTCAATTGTATGCCTCCGTTTCACACCGGCGGATGGAATGTGCTGACTACCCCTTTCTTGCATCACGGCGGCTATACCTGTATCGTGCGCAAATTTGAGCCGGAGAAAGTACTTCAGTTGTTAGCCTCAGAGCGTGCGACCATCTTCATGGGAGTGCCCACTATGCTTAAGATGATGGCTGATTTAACACTCTTTGATACGATTGAATTACCCGATTTGCACTACATTATCGTAGGAGGAGAACCTATGCCCGTACCCCTTATTGAGCGCTGGCACCAAAAAGGTATTCCCATTCGGCAGGGGTATGGTATGACGGAGGTCGGTCCGAACCTGACCAGCCTTCATCAAGATGATGCCATTCGTAAAAAAGGCTCAATTGGTCGACCGAACTTTTATGTGAAGACAAAAATCGTGGATGAACTAGGGCAGGAAGTCCTTGATGATTCTCCGGGTGAATTGCTTTTGCACGGCCCAATGGTTACGCCAGGCTACTGGCAGCAACCCGAAGCTACGGCCAAGAGTATTAAAAATGGCTGGTTTCATACGGGCGATCGCGTACGCCGAGACGAAGAAGGATATCTCTACGTGGAAGACCGCATCAAAAACATGTTCATCTCTGGTGGTGAAAACGTCTATCCTGCAGAGGTAGAACGGGTGCTCTTGACTTGCGAGCAAGTAAGTGAAGTGGTCGTTGTTGGTGTACCAGATGAAAAATGGGGAGAAGTGGGACACGCACTGATTGTGCTCAATGCTGAAAAGGAATTTGATGAAGCTGCTTTACAAGACTTTTGTCGAGACCGCCTAGCCAGATTTAAAGTGCCCAAGTATTTTCGAGCGGTAGCGCAGCTACCAAAGAATGACACCGGAAAGATTGACCGCAAAGCCCTTCGTAAATCCTTATTCGCTGAATAGTTGATCCACTGCTGCTTGTGGTGAGAGAGTACCTGCTTGCACAGCTGCTTTAAGCTGTTCCAACTGGTCTTTCCTACCCGTGAAGAAGTCTTCTAATATCCACTGTTGCAGTTGCTGTTCAAACCAGTGTAAGGCTTGCTGTTGTCGGTTACTTTGGAAAAAGCCATTGTCACCAGCTTGCTGTCGAAACGCCTCGATCTGGTCTAGAATTTCGCTCAAGCCCGTTTTCTCTACCGCGGAACAAGTGAGTGCTTGGGCGGTCCATTTACTTGGTTTAGGCGGAAACAGATGCAGTGCCTGTTGATAGGCAGCTCTTGCCTTTTGGGCGAGTAGCTTCCGGTCATCATCTGCTTTATTTACCGCAATGAGGTCAGCCATTTCTACGACCCCGCGTTTGATACCCTGCAATTCATCACCGGCTCCGGGTAGCAGCAATAAGAGGAAAAAGTCCGTCAGTTGATAAACGGCCACCTCAGATTGTCCTACACCCACCGTTTCTACTAGAATAAAGTCGTAACCCGCTGCTTCGCAAAGTAAGATTAGCTCACGTGTTTTTGCTGCTACACCACCCAGCGAACCACTAGCGGGGGAGGGGCGGATAAAAACATCGGGATGGACGGATAATTCTCCCATCCGTGTCTTATCTCCCAATATGCTACCGTGGCTAATCTGGCTGCTCGGATCAACAGCAAGTACCGCAACCTTATGGCCGACCTCGAGAAGTATCTTGCCAAAAGATTCAATGAAAGTACTTTTTCCGACACCGGGAACACCGGTTATCCCCAATCGAAAAGAATGGCCACTTTTACCTAAACACCCCTCTACAATCGTGCGAGCCAGCTGCCGATCTGCAGGTTTAGTGCTTTCCACCAAGGTTATTGCTTGTCCCAGGATAACGCGATCACCAGTCTGAATCCCCTCTAAATAGTAGGATGCAGGATACTGCTGACGCCGCCGCTTGCGCAAATGCGGATTCACGCTTGCGGGTATCTGATCTGGCTCCGACTTGGCACTCGTTTTCTTGTCCACGAATAGACAACTTAAAGTTAAAAATTGATTAAAACCCTATTTTTCGTGTGACGATCTCGCCCCTCACGCGTTGCAATAATGAGTCCGGAACACATTTTTGATTAGAATGTAATCACAGCAACACTACCGTATCCGGGCTCTTTTTAATTAGAATTAGAATTAGAATTAGAATTAGGATTAGCGTTAGAATTGCCTAAGTC
Organism: Bacteroidota bacterium; assembly: GCA_038528965.1. GTDB lineage: Bacteria > Bacteroidota > Bacteroidia > Chitinophagales > Saprospiraceae > Lewinella. Next base: position 96,725 of record JBCBEC010000021.1, read on the forward strand.
AAAGTAACAGTAAAAGTACTTTAGAGCGCCTCGATCATTCCCCACTTTCACTTTTATTTTCATTGTCACTTTAACTTCATATAACCATCAAACCCTCCAACTAACTCAACTAATACAACTAACTAAAGCCGACAGAGGAGGCTGAACTAAATTCACCAACCAGAGCCTCAGGCTCAACTAAATTCACTAACTAAGGCTGACGCAGGAAGCCGAACTAATTCGACTAATACCTACTCCCCTCGAAACAACGGTTTCCGCTTCTCTAGAAACGCTTGCACACCTTCTTTATAATCATGCGTGAGTCCAGCTGAGCTTTGCAACTGCTCTTCGATGGCCAATTGACGATCAAGGTCATTGGTCATTGCGTGATTCAATGCGCGCTTGGTCAGTCCCAGGCCGCGGGTGGGCATATGGGCCAGGCGTTCAGCGAAGGCATAGGCGGCGGCATCGAAATCTTCTTCCGTTAGGATCTTGTAAATCATGCCCACGCTCACCGCTTCCTGCGCACTTACTTTTTCTCCTAGCATCATATAGGCAGCCGCGCGTTGCAAACCCACCAAGCGTGGTAAGAAGAAAGTACCGCCACTATCGGGGATTAAACCAATCTTGCTGAAGGCTTGAATAAAGCTAGCATCTGGCGCAGCCACGGTGATATCACAAGCTAAGGCTACATTGGCTCCGGCACCCGCTGCAACTCCGTTCACCGCGGCCACAACTGGCTTTTCAATCTCGCGGATTAAGCGGATGATGGGGTTCAGGTGCTCGGAAATAATGGTACTGAGGCTTGGACCATCCTCGGCGGTTACCTCACCCAAGTCCTGACCCGCACAAAAGGCTTTACCTGCTCCGGTGATAAGAATAGCCCGTACGGCCTCTTCGTCTCGGCACTTTTTCAGAGCGTCTTGGAATTGTAGGGCCAGTTCGCGTGTAAAGCTGTTGTATTTCTTGGGCCGGTTAAGGGTGATACAACCTACCAGACCTTTAATCTCAAATTGAATGGGATCCATCTATGTTTTATTTGGCCAGATAAAGGTAAGGGATAGTGTGAGAATTGAAGAGCATTGCAAATGAAATGTAAATGAGGAGGTAAGGTATAATCATTTACTGTCCTCAGGCGTTTGAATTCTCAAACCCAGTCCTTTACCACATGCGCCTCCTACCTTTATTGCTTGTACTAGTATTGCTAATTAGTTACGCTTGTCAGAGGAACAACCAACATCTGTTCTTGCGTTTGGATACGCAAATCTATAACAGCAACTTTCCACTTGTCAATTCTGTCAATGAGGAAGGGCTGGTGAGCACGATGATGGTAGGTACCCAAGGTATTCAAAAAGTGGCTACCCGCTCGGTTGATGTGGATACGCCAGATGGTCGCTTCCGCTTCAGTTTGATCGATATGAACCAGAATAACCGTTTTGGGGAGGTAGGCGTTGACCTGCTGGTGCTGTCTCCATATCAGCAAGAGGCCGTGCCAATTAACCTCGGCACCGATAATGTGGGAATCTTGCGTCAGTCAAATATCATTCAGGTAGACCGTAGCTTTTTCCTAATTACCAATATTGATCCTACCGGGGAAGCGGTTGAACTGCTGGCTTGGGAGCGTGCGCCTCGTAACTCGGTGGTGGCGAATATGCAAACCCGCATGAAGCAGATTCCAGTGCATAATATAGCTCAGGAAGAAACGCATGTTTCCTTACGTAATGAAAGTGGTAAATCAACCTTACTCCTGGTCTGGAACTATCAGGAAGGCTCTACTCGTCTGATTCGCGCGCTACAGAATAAGCAAGAAGCTTGGCAGAAAGAATGGCAAGTAGTAGGTATAAATATGCGGGACGAAGCGACTGAATTGCAGGAATTCCTGAAGCAAACGCCATTAGATTTTCCAACCTATTTGATGAGTTCTCAATCTTGTGGCGTATTAGACTGCCATGCTTTACCTCCCTACGCTCTCCTTTTGGATGATAAAGGAAGGGTTATCCAACAAGGCATTAAGGAAGAAGGCTTGTGGTCCTGGCTAGCGCAGTTCGAGCAAAAGAAAGCCAGTTCTTAGGTATATCTTAGCGGCTTATTCTACAGCGCCTTTGGCCGTTTGCATTGCTGGTTCCAGTATGATCTCCTTCAGTACCTTAGGAATGCGGAACCGCTGCCCAAAGGCCTTGTGGTAATCCTTGGCTTGGGTCATGAAAGCATCCACACCGTAGTCCTGGATAAAGCGAATTACACCTCCTGTTTGGCGCGGGAAGCCCCAACCATAGACACTACCTAGGTTAGCTGCTGCACTACTGGTGATTACTCCTTCCTGCATGCACCACAGTGCTTCGATCACCTGAGCAAAGAGTAGTCTTTCGGTAAGTCGCTTCCGATCATAGCTGCGCTGTGTATTGGGCCAGCTTTCTGTCAGGCCAGGCCAGAGGCGGCGTTGCTGCTCTTCATAATCATAAAAGCCTGCACCTTTGGCTTTACCGGTGCGTTGGTGCTCGTCCAGCATTTTGCGAAGCACTTCTACGGCGGGGTGTTGTATATATTGACTACCGTAATGTTGGGCAGCCTGCTCTTCGTAACGGAGTACCAGCGGTAGACCTAAGTCATCCGCTAGTTGCAAGGGGCCGCGCGGGAGCCCCAACTGGAGTCCTAGATTTTCAATTAGTGCCGGAGAGTACCCTTCCTGTAGCATGGTAATTCCCTCCAGAATATAGGTGTTGCGAACCCGACCAGCGTAGAAGCCCCAGACGTCCTTTACGACAATGGGAATCTTCATAATCCGCTGCACAAAATCTATCGCTCGGGCGGCAGTTTCATCGCTGGTGTTTTTGCCCTTGACAATTTCTACCAACGGCACCTGATCGGCGGGGTGGAAGAAGTGTAACCCTACATAGTTTTCTGGCCGTTGTAGACCAGCACTCAGCTGCGTAATGGGGATAGAAACGGTATTGGTGCCGATGATGGAATAATTATCAAGGTGCTGTTCCGCTTCTCGCGTAACCTTTTGCTTTAGGTTTTGACTCTCGAAAACGGCCTCAATGATCAAATCGCACTCTTTGAAATCATTCGCTTTTTCTGTAGTGACTAAGCGACTCATGATCTGTTTCTTCTCGCTGGGATGGAAAGTACCGCCCTGAATGAGTTCGTCAATACGATGACTTACAAATTCTCGACCTCGCTCGGCAATGGCTTTGCTCACGTCCTTTAGGACCACTGATAAACCATGTTGAATACAGGCTAGCGCAATACCACTACCCATTTGCCCCGAACCCACGATACCAACTTTGCGTACACGAAAGCGCCCGTAGCCCTTGGGACGATTAATACCCGCCTTGATCGCGTGGTAATCCATCCAGAAGGTACTGATCATGTTTTTAGCCGTAGAGGAACAGACCAGATGCGCGAACCGACGATTTTCAATGCGGCAAGCCGTATTAAAGTCTACTTTAGATCCTTGCACTAACACATTGAGAATGGCCCGTTTAGCAGGCGAGTTGTTATAGGTCTTCGCGGCCAGCTCTGCGGCCAGTGCCCGAATCCGATGGATAAGGTTGGGGTCATTGGCGGTACCACCAGGAATCTCTTCGTCCGGCTGATCCCAGGGACGATGCCAGTCAGGGTGGGAGAGGAGCCACTCTCGTGCTTTCTCCATCAACTCCTTTGGCGTAGCAGCCAGGTCATCAATAATGCCCACTTTCAGCGCCTCCTGTGGTGAATAGTGACGACCAGACGTGAGTACCTGATAGGCCTGTTCTATGCCTAGCAACCACATCATCCGAATGGTACTACCACCGCTGGGCATCAAACCCAAGTTAACTTCCGGCATTCCTACCCTCACCCGAGGATCGTCCAGCACCACACGATGGTGGCAGGCCATTGCTACCTCAAAGCCACTTCCCAAGGCATTTCCCGCAATAGCGGCGACTACCGGTACACCGGGTTTCTCCAAGTCGCGGAAGAATCGACTCAGTTGTTCTGCTTGCTGAAAGAGTTCTTCGGCATTATCGACATCGTAGAGATATCCCAAGTCACCACCTGATAAAAAGGACTTTTTAGCGGAAGTTAGGATTACCCCACGTAATTGCCCTTGCGCCTTCTCTTCTTGTAGCCGTTTAATGACGGGTAGAAAGGCCTCACTGATCTCATGATTGACGACATTATGCGGACGATCTTCCATATCGAAGATGATCGTCATAATGTGGTCGGTATCTTTCTTTAAGCGAATCATACCCTTTCAATTATTGTAGCTACGGCCAGTCCGGCACCGGCGCAAAGTGTTACCAAGCCTGTTTTTAAATCCTGTCGTTCCAACTCGTCTAGTACGGTTCCCAGTAGCATGGCTCCGGTAGCTCCTAGTGGGTGGCCCAGGGCAATTGCTCCTCCGTTCACGTTGAGTTTATCCTCATCGAGCTCCAGGTCTTTCTGAAATTTAAGGGCAACGGCAGCAAAGGCCTCATTGCATTCCCAGAGATCAATATCCGCTACTTTTCGCCCGCTGTTTTTAAGGGCACGTTTCGTGGCTGCTACCGGACCCGTCAGCATAATTGTGGGATCTACGGAAGCCGTAGCACAGTTGATGATACGTGCTCGGGGCTTGAGCCCTAGTCTTTCTCCTGCCTCGGCATTGCCTAGGAGGACCAATGCGGCCCCGTCGGCCATCGCACAGGAGTTAGCTGCCGTATGGAGGTGTTGTACCTGTTCTACCTCTGGGTAGCGATGCAAGGCCATACCCGCAAAGCCCTGTTCTCCCAAACGCGCAAAAGACGGTTTCAGGGTGGCCATTTTTTCCAGGCTACTGCCTTTTCGGATCAGCTCGTCCTCCTTCAGAATAGTTAAGCCAGAGGCATCACAAATGGGTACTAAGCTGGGCGCAAAGTAGCCTTCCTGCTGCGCGTTATGGGCGCGTTCCTGTGAACGTAAGGCATAACTATCTAGTTCTTCCCGCGAAAAACCTTCAATACTCGCAATCAGATCAGCTGCTACTCCTTGTGGTAGGTAATTTTGGGTCATGAACACCCCCGGATCGTTGAGCAGGGCACCACCATCACTGCCCATGGGAACTCGGCTCATGCTTTCTGTTCCTCCAGCGATAGACAAGCCTTCCCAGCCAGCCGCAATTTTGGCGGCAGCCAGATTTACCGCCTCCAGGCCGGAAGTACAGTAGCGATTAATCTGCATACCACCATTGGCTTCACTCAGGCCAGCTTCCAGAAGTGCCGTACGGGCTATGTTGAATCCTTGATCCCCAATTGGTGTTACACAGCCTATTATAAGGTCGTCAATATCCGCTGCGGTGAAGCCATTGCGTTTTTGCAGCGCTCGTAAGGCCACTTCCAGCAAGTGGACAGGCTTGACCTCATAGAGTGCACCGCTGGGCTTGCCTTTTCCGCGCGGAGTACGTAGTGCATCGTAGATGAAAACTTCGTTCATTTTGGGGTGGGGTGGTACAGCAGCAAAAGTACCAAAATGCCCCCGACTATGGGAGAGAAAAATCCACTGCTCATCCACTTTCCATCATCACAAGTCGATAAATATGGACCTTGCGTTTGAATTGAATTACTTTTGAGGGTAAACAACGCACGCTTAAATGGCTTCAAAGAAAAAACTTACGCCTTTCGCCCGATTACTCATCTTTTTGGTAATCCTGGTTCCGCTGGCCTACGGCGGAGCTGCCTACATTCGTGGCGAGGACCCCGTTGCAAACGTGAAAGCAATGATGAACGGCGATCAACCGGCTACCGCTGCTTCCAATACTTCTTCATCTAGTGCTACACTGGACAAGCAGGAGGTCATCGAACGTTTAAAGAAAGAAAATCGGGAACTCAAAGCTCGTATTCAGAAACTGGAAGCCGAGCTAGAGTCAAATAGTAGCAGTAGTGAAGGGCGCCAGAAATGGGGGCAGTAAGAAAGAGCTACCAAAGAATTAGCTAACCAACCTTATCTAACTTATGACACTTGTACTATTAGCTGCACAGGCAGGTCTGGGCTCTTTTATGGTGAATGTCCTGCTAATGAGCCTCGTTTTAATGGGGGCAGCTTACCTCTTGAACGGTGTGGAAATCGAAGATTTTACCCGTGCCATTATTGTGGCCATCGTCTTGGCGGTTCTTAATGCTACGCTCGGCCGTTTTCTCAACTTCGTTACTACGCCTATACGGTGGATCACCCTAGGGCTATTCAGCCTGGTAGTGGATGCGGTAGTATTGATGATCGCGGCCCACTTTTTGAAAGGATTTACGATCAAAAATTTCAGCTGGGCATTGCTAATGGCTATTTTTGTAGCTATCGCAAACGTTTTCTTGCACTTTAGTTAAAGCGGTTTGTACAAATTCCGGTAGGCTTAAAGTGAGGAGGCGGAAAAATATTCGCTTTATCCAGCTCCAAAAGATTGCATTGTTCCTATTTGGTTTACTTGCTCTGCTACCTTTAGCAGGACAGGAGCAGGCGCGTTGGATCGTTGGCCTCCAGGGAGGCAGTGCGGTCTATCAGGGGGATATTAGTAGAGATGGCTTTGGAACTTTGCGTGGGCAGACTTTCGTGTTTGGCGGTGGTTTGCAATACCGGCCTCATCCCTTTTGGTCTATTGGTTTACAGGCACATCGAGGGTCTCTGCTAGCGGATGATGAGTTCTACACTACGGATGACTTCCGGATGGCGCGGCAGTTTCGTTTTACTACAGATTTTACTGATCTGGCGGTGCTTGGGCGTTTTTACCCGTTTGGGAAAATTCGTTTTCAGCCTCAGGTAGGGCTGGGGTTTGGTATGGTATTCTACGAACCTACACCGGCCTTACTAGATAATACGATCCTGGAGTTGACTGACTTCATCAAGGCTGATCTTGAAACTAATATTGAGGATCGCGCCTGGTTTATCCCGGTTCGCTTTGGTATGGCTTATCAGTTCAGTGAACGTTTTTCAATGGAGGTGGGGCTGCAGTATAACTTTACCCAGACGGATTTTCTGGATGGTGTAAGCCTTGCCGGAAACCCGCAGGACAATGATCGTTACGGCCATGTCTATGTTGGAACTGCCATACACTTGGGATTTGCTTCTGATATCGATCAGGACGGAATTGCGGACTTTGAAGATAGTTGTCCACTAAAACCAGGGACCGCTCGCACTCAGGGCTGTCCGGATGCGGATCAGGATGGTATTCGCGACAGTGCCGACCGTTGTCCTTATGCTGCTGGTGCCGCGATAATGGAAGGATGTCCCGATACCGACGGAGATGGCATCACCGATCCTTACGACCGCTGCCCTGCCTTGGCGGGCCCCGCCGAGGCCTTAGGCTGCCCACCCCGCGATAATGATGGAGATGGTGTACTTGATCACCAGGATGATTGCCCACTAGAACCCGGGCCGGCGGATCGCAGCGGCTGCCCTGCCGTGGATAGTGATCTGGATGGTCTGCTGGATGAAGATGATCGTTGCCCCAATCACTTTGGTATCCCCTTGTTTGATGGCTGCCCCGATACGGATGGTGACGGGATTGAAGATTACAAAGATGGTTGCCCCAATACGCTTGGAGACTATGTGGATGGCGGATGTCCGCAGGTAGCTACACCACAAGCAGAAGCTGATTTATTGAGTAAACAGCTCCTCCACTTCCGTATCAACAGCGCCGATTTATTCAACTATCCTTTACTGGATCGGCTAGTACAGTTTCTTCACCGCAATCCTAGTTACCGGCTCAGCATCCACGGCCACGCAGATTTAGCCGACCGAGAAGAGGCGCCCGGTTACCTCAGTCAATTGCGGGCTGAACGTGTAAAACGCTATCTCATGGATAGTGGTGTAAATGATCGACAACTGCTAGTACGTGGCTTCAGCAACCGTGTTCCTTTATATACTGATGAGTCGCCCGCTCGCCGTTTTCTTAATCGTCGCGTAGAGTTCAGTCTGGAACGAGGCGACTAAACCACCAAGGAAGTCTGGATGGATTAGAATTAGAATGTGAATTAGGGTTAGAATGCGTTTTAGATAACTTACGCTAATCCTCTTCTAACACCCCTAAACCACCACCGGCACCAAGATCACCAAGAAAACACTGTCTACGGAATCACTGACTACCATTTCACGATGTAAGGACCGCATTCATTAACGCAACTTTATCCGCCGAAGCCGCAGGCGAAGGAGGACCAATTCAACCAACCCAACTAATTCAAACTCCATGAATCGACTTTTTACACACAAATACGAAGGTGTAAAAATCAATAGTTACAGCCAGGGACGTACAGACGCATTGCAATGCGTCTCTTCAGCAGGATACTTGCACATAGCTATTTTTTACAGGAGAATCAACCACGGCCATCGAAGCTTTAGCGTAGGAGGCCCAACTAAATTCACTAATTCAACTACCCCAACCGCTCCATCGCCTCTTCCAGCCCTTCCCAAAGCCACTCAGGGTCTTCCAGGCCGATGTAGAAACGAACCATAGTCCAAGGAATAGGAGAGTCTGGCTGGCCGGGTATGCCGTAGAACGCGACAGTAGGCAGCGCTAATGATTCATGCCCTCCCCAGCTGACCGCCATGCTGAATCGTTTGCTGGCCAAGAGCGTATGGGTAAAATCTTCCATTGCTGCTGCTGAACTTGCTTTGAAGTGTACGGAGAATAGACCTCCGGCACCACTCATTTGTTGACTGGCCAAACCATACTGGGGAAAGGAGGGGAGTAAGGGATGAAGTACTTCTTTTACCTTGGGATGTGCTGCCAACCTTTTCGCCAAGAGCTGAGCACTTTGGTCACTTTGTTGCAAGCGCAATTCAAGCGTGCGTAACCCACGTATCACTAATGCAGCATCATTTGGGCTGATAATTGGACTTAAGGTCATGTATTCCTGGTAGAATATCTGCTCCATTTTTTCTCTGCTACCGCAAATGACGCCTACTACTACATCGCTATGTCCGTTCAGGTATTTGGTGCCGGAGTGCACCACGATATCAATGCCGTAGCGATGGGGTTGCTGAAAAATAGGCGAGCAGTAGCTATTGTCGATAATAGAGGTTAGGCCATGCTGTTTCGCTATTGCGGCACAAGCCTTTAGGTCTTGGCATTCAAAAGTGAGGGAGTTGGGACTTTCTAGATACAAGACTTTGGTGTTGTCTTGAATAGCTGCTGCAATCTCTTCGGTAGAGCGGCCATCTACAAAAGTGGTGCTGACGCCGAAGCGTGGCAGGTAATTTGTGAGCAGACTCTTGGTCCAAGAGTAGGGCGAATTGACACACACGACATGATCACCTTGATTTACCTGACTCATAATCGCAGCAGAAATGGCTCCACTACCGCTGGCGCACACCAGGGCATCCTCTGTTCCTTCTAGTGCAGCCAGTTTTTCTCGTAAAATCTTCACCGTCGGATTGTTCCCGCGAGTGTATAAATGGGCATCATATTCGGAGGCAAAGGCTTGACGAAAGGCATCTAAATTATCGTAGGCAAAGTTGCTGGATTGAATGATGGGTGGGGAAACTGCTCCGAAGTATTTTTTACGGTCTTCACCTAAATGATTGAGAATGTAATTGAGGTGCATGTACAACTATTTTGCTATATTGCGATGATTTTATATTCTTTTGTTTTAAAAGCCACCTATGAAGCGTTATGCATCGGTAGATGATTTTATTTCTGATCAGGATAACTGGAGAGACGCCCTGGTTTTATTGCGGGAAATTTTGCACGAAACTGAACTGGAAGAAAAGGTAAAATGGTCATTTCCTTGCTATACACTCCAAAATAAAAATGTTGTTGGCTTAGGTAGCTTTAAGTCTTACTGCGGCTTATGGTTTTTTCAAGGTGTCTTCTTGGAGGATGCTGCGGGTGTTTTGGTAAATGCCCAGGACGGAAAAACGAAGGGCATGCGGCAATGGCGCTTCAACAGTATCGAGGAGATAGACCGTGATTTGGTGAAAGCCTACGTAGAAGAAGCTATCCAAAACCAAAGAGAAGGCAAGGAGGTGAAAGCGGCTCGCCCCATAAAGAAGGTGGTCGTACCACCAGAAATGGCCGCACTTTTTACCAGTGAACCAGACTACCAATTAGCTTTCGATAACTTCACCCCTGGCAAGCAGCGCGAATTTGCCGAATACATCACGGAAGCCAAACGAGAAGCCACCAAGCTGAGCCGCTTGGAAAAAATTAAACCCATGCTCTTGAATGGGGTTGGGCTAAATGATAAGTATAAACGCTAAGAACTATCCAGCTAAACTATTGCCATAGGGGGATATCCTACCGCTCTACATCAATACAATGATGGAATTCCTTACAAAAGCATAGTACAAGGTTTATGAAACTGGTAGGCTACCTTCTTCTGACGCTACTTCTCTCTTGTTCATCTTTAACCGAAAAGAAAATACCTAGCAAGGCTGACTTAAGTGGGTTTTGGGAACAACAAGGTGAAGGTGAGATCGTAGAATTCAAAGACTCTCTCGTCATTTTCTACAATAGCAGCTCTTTCAATTGTTATCCCTACTGGAAAATGTCCCGAGAGGAGTTCAATACAGATTCGCCTACGGTCCAGATTGTTGACGAAACTACCTTTACTAATCAGGAAGGCTATACCATTCTCACCTACAAAAAAGTGGATAAACCAGCGGTGATTTGTACAGATCTGACAGAAGAGCAAATCGCTAGCAATAGCTATAATTTCGAGACTATTTGGCACACCTTTAATGACCAGTACGCTTTCTTCGAAGAACGGAAGGTGGACTGGGAGGAGGTTAAGACAAGATACCAGGCCAGATTTACGGAAGAGACCTTACCGTTTGAGTTTTACCTCCTATTGGAAGAAATGGTTTTGGAGTTAGGAGATGAACATTCGGACTTTGTGGTTCCGGATGAATTTGAAGAGCAATGGGATCAAATGATGAAAGATTCTGATGCTGATGAATACCGAGGGCAAGTAAAGGATGAAATACTGGAAAAGTATGTGAGTGATGTCCAGATGTACAATGGTAATCAACTCGTGTGGGGTGATATTTCAGACCGTATTGCCTACGTACAATTCAACGGAATGGATGGACTGGCAGATTATCAGCCAACTAGTGCTGATGATTACTGGGAAGCGGCGGAGGAAAGCGATGATTACGAACAGGACTTATTTGATGGGACACATACTATAGCGACAAGAATTGTCAATGATATTCAAGATAGCGAAGCCTGCATTATTGATTTGAGATTCAATTCAGGAGGCTATGATCAAGTAGGGCTGGCCTTTCTGAGTCATTTCATCGATCAAGAGTACGAGGTATTTAAAAAGAAACGACGGCTCAATGATTCTTTTTCAGACTATCAGATAATTGATATTAAACCATCCAAGCCCTCTTACCTTAAGAAAGTCTACGTCTTGATGAGCCCGTTTACGGTAAGTGCGGCAGAGACTACGATAATTGCAAGTCGGCAATTCCCAAATTTTACCTGGGTTGGGTCAAATACTGCCGGGGCATTATCAGATATGCTGTACAAGCGACTTCCTAACGGCTGGCTTTATCATTTGTCCAATGAGGTCTACGAAACCATGGATGGACAAGTGTTCGAAGTGGGTGGTATTAATCCGCATTACCTTTTGGACTATCCCAGGGAAGAGGAAGAATTGTTTAGGTCTTTGCTCACTGAGGTGGAAACACAAGATAGAGCTATTGAGAAGGTCAAAGCACTAGTACAATAATTGACTGCTGATGATGCCTTAGTCAAGGAAAATCTGGCCCCGCAAATAGGTTTTTGCTTCACCCTGTAGCAGCACCCGGTCTTCCTCTAGGGTGCATTTCAGAATTCCCAGTCGTTCGCTAATCTGGCGAGCACTTAGTTCTTTTTTATCCAATTGTTGAGCCCAGTAGGGTGTCATTAGAGTATGCGCAGAACCCGTAACTGGATCTTCGTTGATAGCGTACTTAGGGTAGAAACAACGGGATACGAAATCGACTTCCTTGCCAGGAGCAGAGGCTATTACGCCACGGACGTCGGCTAACTGGAGCAGCGCATTAAAGTCAGGCTGCAGCCTTGCCACCACTTCTTCCGATTCGAATATGGCTAGCACGTCGTCTTTGCCGGCCAAGGTGGTTTGGATAGGTGCACCTAAGGCAGCTTCCAGTCCCTTTGGCGTTGGAATTTCCTTGCCAAAATCCGCTGGAAAATTCATGCGGTAACCCTGGTCTAAGCGATCTACGGATAGTCGACCACTCAAGGTGTCAAAATGAATGGTAGAAGCGGTGATGCCTATTTCTGCAAATAATACGTGCGCACTGGCCAGGGTGGCGTGCCCACAAAGGCGAACTTCCTTATTAGGGGTAAACCAGCGTAGGGGCATCGCACCATTCGTTTCCGGTAGGAAAAAAGCCGTTTCCGATAGGTTGTTCTCTTGGGCAATGGCTTGCAACTGCTCATCAGATAACCAGCGATCTAAAGGAATAACTGCCGCCGGATTACCACGAAGTACCTCGTGGTGAAAAGCATCGACTTGGTAGATTCTGAGCATGACTATTTGATTTTATAGGCTCTACATTCACCGCCGGCCAGGGGAGATACCTGCAAACCCTGCGAACTCCAGTGACCATTTTCTGCAAACTCCACTTGTGTGCTGGAAAATAATCCTTCTAACTCCCACCGAGCTTGATCTGTGGGATCTAATGAGTTAGTGTTAAGGGTGGCCTCGTCCGCACCCAGATTGACTATGAACAGTATTTCCGCTTTGCTCTTTTGTGTCCAGGCTATCAGGAGTTGCTGGGCGCTTGAGTCAGGTGCAATGAGCCATCTGGTTTGGGTATCCTTTAGTTGGTGCCAATACTGCTCACCAAACAAGCGGATGCGTTGCAGGTTTTGGAAAAGTCCTTCGTTCTTACCCCAAATGTAAGGGCCTCGGGTAGCTTTAGGGCCGTGGTCTAAATGGAAAACATAGAGCTTGGTGTAGTGCTCGTTAGGCGCAGGTACTGGATGTGGATCACGTTGACTAAAGCCCAAGCCCTGGTAGGAGGGCATATCTGCTAAGAAGAGACCAATGAATAAGCGAGCTTCGTTACCGTGGAGGTAGAATCGATCAAAACGAGGATCATCCTTGTCCCCAGTGATCATAGTGAAATTGGGCTTGACTGCGTAAGCTTCACCAATCTGTAGGTAGCGACTGAAGTTGGCCATAAACTCTTCTTCCCCCACTACCATACTTTGTAAGTCGCCCAAGGTAGTATCCGCCTTGCTGGCCACCAGATGATCTACTTCGTCTCCATATGCCATTACTCCAGGAGGAGCCAGGAAGCTCTCTGCGAAATAGCCAAAGTATGGAACGCTTTTTCCAACGTATGTTTTGACGGCCCCCAGTGGATCATAATACGCATCGACTTCGGTGGGCACTCCCTCCGGCCGCATCTGCACGTGCGACATATCACCGCGCATGAAGTCCAGGTTGTAGGTTTCTTGTACCGCAGCGTAATGTTGGCAGAAGTAATTCCAAACCTCAGTGCGGGGGCGGGAGAAGTCAATTTCCCAATCTTGATTATCGTTGAGCCGCTCGTAAAATTTGAAGCGGGTCAGCGGACCAAATACCCGCGACATCTTCTCAGGTTTGGTGATCCGGTAATCTCGCCACTCACGGCCCGCAAAATCTACTACCTGTGCTGCAGGGTCAGGATCTACCTCCAAGCCACGGTAAGGTGGTGCCATGGTAGCGGGCACCGGTTCGTATCCTTTATGAAATAACCAATCCACGAGGCTGGCTCGGCGAGCAAGTCGCTTTTCGTAATCGTGAGGTGCTCCAAATAGAATTTCAAGTCTTTCTTCTTCGCTGAGTCCCGAACCAAAAAAGGCTTGTATTTCGTCTGGATAAGACTGATGCGCAATGGCCGTTCCGTTACGGACTAACCAAGACATGATGGCCCCTTGCGCCGCCTCGTGTAAGTTGGCGCGGTGTTCGGTAATCAGCATGTCCTTACGCCGGAGCCATTCGAAGTACTGCGGTTGGGCCAGGACCATTTCAGAATAGCGATCCGTATGTGGTATCACATCCATACCTACAGTCTTGCCCATGGCGTGTAGTAGATTGACTACCGCCCGGAGTTGTTTCTCTACCGTATCCAACTGTGGCACTAAATGGTACAACTCAGCACTAAAAAACTCCGGGTTGATTTGCCAGGAGGCCATACCGTAAAGACTGGCTACAACGCCAGGCTCCCACATGGGAAGTAAATGGATACTGGACTGAGTTTCCGGTAGGGTAAGCGCGTATTTGACAACATTCCAAAAGGATTGGATAGTACGGACGTTAATGCCGACCATATTGACGCGCTTGATCCAGTCAGGGGACTGCTTGCTCGCGATCGGGCTTTTAGTTCTTTGTAGCGGAGATAGCGCCTGTTGCAATGCACCATAGCCACAACGCTGAGCCAGGCTTTCCAATACGGTTCGACCATCTATTTGTACGGCGAGTTCGGGGAGGAGGTTGGGGACGAAGCTATAGTGCTTATTGCTATAGTTGGTCAAAGTACTTCGACTATTACTTTTCCAATAGTTTACAAGTGTTTGATAATCAGATGGCTGGTCCCCGTTGTTCATTAATGGCGAATTTTAATAATGACATGGTGTCCAACAAAAAAATGGGGCACGGAGCGCTTACTCCGCTACCACCATAAATTTATTCTTTTTGCCGTTCTCTACCATTACAAAGCGGCCGTGTAACAAGTCCTCGGAGGTCACCTGGACATCATCACCACTGGCTTTTACTTTGTTTACGCTAACCGCATTACCCTTGATCGCTCGGCGGGCTTCACTTTTTGAAGGTACAATAGACGTATGTTCCGCCATTAGATCGATCAGTGAGACTCCGTTCGCCAGGGCATCCTTAGCCACTTTAAAGGATGGAATTTCAGCAGCTACTGTTTCCAGAGAACTGCCATCCAAGCTGCGCAGGTCTTCGGCACTGGCTTTCTTGTTGAAGAGCAGGGTAGATACCTTCTGCACGGCTTCAAAGTCGGCTTGCGAATGCACGCGCACACATAGCTCCGCGGCCAGGATTGCTTTCAGTGCACGTGGGTTATCGGTGTGTTCTGCTTCTAATGCTTCTACCTCCTCACGCGACTTCAAGGTGAAGTAACGCATGAACTTAGGTAGGTCACGGTCGTCCGCATTCAGCCAGAACTGGTAGAAACGGTAAGGGCTGGTCATATTAGGATCAAGCCAAATATTACCCGCTTCACTCTTGCCAAACTTGGAGCCATCCGCCTTGGTGAGTAGGGGAGTGGTACAAGCGTAAGCCTTGGCGTCGGTAAGGTTCCGCCGGATGAATTCTGTTCCAGAAGTGATATTTCCCCATTGGTCAGAACCACCCATTTGCACCCGTACGCCATGCTTTTCGTACAGCATCTGAAAATCGTAGGCTTGCAAGAGCTGGTAGCTAAATTCGGTGAAGGATAGGCCGGTCTCCAAACGCTTTTTAACGCTTTCCTTCGACATCATGTAGCTCACCGTCAACGTTTTGCCCACATCACGCAGGAAACTCAGCACATTCATTTCCTTGTAAAAGTCAAGGTTGTTCACTAGAATAGCCCCATTAGGACCATCGAAGTCCAGCAGCTTTTCCATCTGCTTGGTCTGATGGGCCAGGTTGTTATCCAGTTCGTCGAAGCTTTTCAACGATCTTTCTTGCGCCTTGCCAGAAGGGTCGCCAATACGGCCAGTAGCCCCGCCCATTAGGACAATTGGCCGGTGGCCCGACTTTTGCCAGAACGAGAGTAACATGATTTGCACGAAGTTACCGATGGTCATGGAAGGTGCCGTTGGATCAAAGCCGATATAACCAGCAGTTGGGCCTGATGCTAGAAAATCTTCCAAACCAGGGGTGCTATCGTGTAACATACCCCGCCAACGTAATTCTTCAATAAAATCCATAACCGTTGATTGTATTTTGCGGCGCAAATATAGGTTAACGTAGGGTTTGCCTAAGTGGTTCTGTCAAAAAAATGATCAGTTACTGTAAAAGTGATAATTAAAATGAAAGTGACAGTTAGAATGAAAGTGACAGTCGAAGATGATACGCTCCGTAAACTTTCACTTTAACTGACCTTGCCGTGTTGCGGCCTGCCATAAAATATCGCCTCACTTTTGACCAGAAACTGCAATAATATTTAGTATAGTTAGGTTTCTAGTGTGGAAATTGGTTCCGTAACTTTCCTGTATATTCGCGGCCGTATGAATTTCTCCTATTTTATTGCTCGTAATGTGGCTCGTGGTGGCGGCGCATCCTTCTCTCGGATGATCATCCGTATTGCGGTAGTCGCTGTTGCGGTGAGTATGACGGTGATGATAGCCGCGTCTTCGCTGATAGCGGGCTTCAAGGAAGAGATCGCGGATAAAATCTTTGGCTTTTGGGGACATATTCACATCACAAACCCCAATATCAGCCGCTCCATTACGGAAGTTTTTCCAGTCGATATTGATCAGCCTTTCTACCCCGGGATTGCGCAGGTAGATAAGGTAGACTACATCAAACGCGAAAATTGGTTGGGGCAGCGCATTGAGCGCGAAACTGAGACCAAGGGCGGCATACGCCACATCCAGACTTATGCTTTATACTCTGGTATCATTCGGGCCAATGATGAGCTGGAGGGCATAATGCTCAAGGGCGTTGGCAAGGACTTTGACTGGGAGTTTCTGGATCGGTACATCAAGGAAGGCACTGGCCTGACAATGCCTGATACCGCAATGGGCAACGGTATTCTTTTATCCCGCTATACCGCTGATCGACTTCATCTGGAGGTAGGAGATAAATTTTCCATCTTCTTTGTCACCAGCCGTTATGAGCAGTTAGAACGACGATTCACTTTGGAGGGCATCTACGGTACTGGTTTGGAAGAGTACGACCGCCAGTTCGCCCTGGTTGATATCCGCAAGATTCAACAGATTCTGGGTTGGGAAGAAGACCAAGTTAGTGGCTTTGAAGTCTTCATTGACGATATCGATGACTTAGGGCCCATTACCGAATACGTTTATTTTGAAGAAATACCGGACGATCTCTACGCCGAAAGTATTCGAGAAAAAATGCGTGCCATCTTTGAGTGGCTCGACCTACAGGATGTCAACGAGTGGGTTATCATCGGCTTGATGCTCCTGGTTTCCATTATCAATATGATCACCGCGCTTTTGATCCTCATCCTCGAACGTACGAATATGATCGGGACGCTCAAATCCCTGGGGGCGGGTAATTGGTCTATTCGTCGCATTTTCCTCTACTATGCGGCCTACATCATTCTGGTAGGGCTATTTTGGGGTAACCTATTCGGCCTTGGGCTTTGCTGGTTGCAAGACACCTTTGGCTTTATCACCCTAGACGAGAAGAACTATTACCTGGCCGTTGCTCCGGTGAAGGTGCAATGGTGGACGGTGTTGCTGCTTAATGTGGGGACGCTAGTGGTCACACTTCTTTTTCTTATTCTTCCTTCTTACCTGATTTCTAGGATTGATCCAGTGAAGGCGCTACGGTTTAAGTAGAGGGATGCACAGTACACGCCAATTCTTCTTATTTCTCATCGTATCGCTCATGACGGGATCGATTTTTCGTTATTTTCGGCCCTCCAAAAAGATGTCAAATGGCAAAAGCAAAAATTGGAATCATTAACGTATCAGACCGAGCCTCTAAAGGTATTTACGAGGATATTCCAGGTAAGGCAGTGGTGGCCACAATGGAGGAATATTTGATCAGCGACTGGGAGCATGTTTATGCCGTCATTCCGGATGAGCAAGATCAAATCGCGGCAAAATTGATAGAGATGGCCGACGAAGAAGGCTGCTGCCTGATTGTTACAACCGGAGGTACAGGCCCTGCGGTGCGCGATGTCACGCCTGAGGCAACTGAAGAGGTTTGTCAAAAAATGATGCCAGGCTTCGGGGAGCAAATGCGACGGGTAAGTCTACAGTATGTACCTACCGCTATTCTTTCCAGGCAAACGGCGGGTATCCGAAATAATACCTTAATCGTCAATTTGCCAGGTAAACCAAAGGCCATTCGCGAGTGCCTGGATGCCGTTTTTCCAGCAATCCCTTATTGCATTGATTTGATTGAAGGACCTTACTTAGAGTCCAATGAAGAAGTCATAAAGATATTTCGACCCAAATCAGCCATTCGAAAGTAAGTAGTCGATTTCTCTGTTCGAAGGACGGTTAGGTACCCTAATTGCCGGATGAGCATAGTTGTAGACTTGACTTAGGCCCGCTACGTGAAGGTCACTGAAGTTTTGCCGCGACCGTCAGGGAGCTTCAACCGTGAGCCATTCGAAAGTAAGTAGTCGATTTCTCTGTTCGAAGGACGGTTAGGTACCCTAATTGCCGGATGAGCATAGTTGTAGACTTGACTTAGGCCCGCTACGTGAAGGTCACTGAAGTTTTGCCGCGACCGTCAGGGAGCTTCAACCGTGAGCCCTTATGTTTGAAAAGAGTTCCAAGTCGAATAGCTAAATTGAAGTTGAGAAAGAATCAGTTAACTAAAC
>JBCBEC010000022.1:0-110024 GCA_038528965.1 Bacteroidota bacterium
GCTTTGCCCTGATTAGCTAAAAGCGGAAGAATAATCAACAAATCTGGCTACAGAGCTTGATTTTCAACATAGAAGCGATAGCGAACTCACCCGCGAGCTTTGCGAGCTTTCCCCGCGAACGCAGTGAGCTTGCTTCAACCACAAGCTTCACAAGCCTCCTAATCCCGCAAGAACTCCAATTCTTCCTCTGCATCCAGCTGCACCATAATTGTGGGTTGGCCGGTGATGGGGTCTTTTGGGCGGTATTTAGCCACGTAGTCGACGGCTTCAATCATATCGGATCGGATACGGCCGAAGTGGTCTGGGTAGGGGCTGTCGGAGAAGTGTGCCACCGTAGTAGCTAAGGGGCGGCCCAGCATTTTGATTAAATGTCGACAGTATTGATCACGGACGACCCGGGCGGCAATTCGGCCATCAGCCAGGCGGGCTTTGGGGCGAATGCGGCCATTGGCTTCCGTAATGACGGTCAATGGGCGTGAATGGTAAGCCAGGAGTGTTTCCAGGCGTGGGTGTAGTTGAGGAGCGTAACTCTTGAGCATAGCTAAAGAGGAAAACAAAACTTCTGGTTGCTGGCCCGTTTGTCGTCGTTGAATTCGCCGTAAGCGCTCTAGCGCAACGGGGTCATCGGCTAGGCAAGCGACCGACCAAAGGGCATCGGTAGGTAGGAGTAGTAATCCTTCGTTCTCAAGCACGTTTGCTGCTCCCTCAAGATCGTAGCGTTGAATCATAAAAGCAGGAGCTAGTGTAGCAGTCATCAGCATATAAGAATAGTTTGAACTAGGGTGTACACCCAAGGGTGCGACTAGGCTCAGCCAACTACTCAGAACATAACTGGGGAATAGTTAGTTGATCCTGGTGAAAAAAGCTTCGTACCTTTTCGGCACGCACATCGGATTGGGGTATAATTACGTTATACTTCCGCCCAACGCATACGCGAAAAGGAAATGTCCAATATGTTACGAACCTGAAAATTAGCCGCTGAAATGAGCCTGATTTGCCTATTTTAGCCTAAGCGTAGGCCCTGCGACTGTTTTTGGGATGAGTGAATGTGTGCTTGCGTATGCTTTATACTGTTCAAAAGTTAAGATCGTCTTCTAGTTTTTCGCAGACTCCCCGTGTCGCTTCTTTATAGTCGCTCCGCAGTCAGTTTTTGAAAATGGTCCGATCTAATTCATTGAACGTATGTTAAAACATACTCTACTGCTTTTGGGAATTGTTAAGTTTCTACGAGTTGATTCTATGCCTATATGAACTTGATTTTTCAGACCGTATTGTTTTGTTAACTTAAAAATTCCGGTTTTGCGAGAAAACGATCACCCACTACTGCGCTGCTTTCTCCTGCTGTTACTGTCTCTCAGTTTATGTACTAGCTCATACGCAGCCCACCTCATCGGTGGAGAAATGACCTACAAGTGCCTGGGTTACACTAATGATGACCCCAATACCAACTCAAGGCGTTACGAGTTTACGATCAATGTATTCCGCGATTGCTTTGGTGGCGGTTCTGAATTTGACAGCCCATCCTTTATTATTAACATGCACGTGACGCTCTACCAGGGCAACCAATTTTACGATACCTACTTCCTGGAGGCACCTGATGTTGAACGTATTGATATTGAGGAGAATATTGACAATCCCTGTATCATTGTCCCATCGAATATTTGTGTGGAGGAGGGGCGTTACGTTTTTGAGTTAGACCTTCCCATTATCGATGAGTCCTACAATATGGTGTATCAGCGTTGTTGCCGGAATAATACGATCACCAATATCTTAGATCCCCAAAGTTCGGGTTCTACCTACACCATCGAGATAACACCAGAATCGCAAGAATTTTGTAATAGTACGCCCACGTTTACAGAGTATCCACCAGCAGTTTTATGTGTAGGTGTGCCATTTACTTACGATTTTTCTGCAGTGGATGAGGATGGTGACCAACTTGTATATGAGTTTTGTAGCCCATTATTGGGTGGTGGTAACCAGGGGCAAACTGACCCAAATGGTGTGGCTCCTGACCCCGACCTACCTCCACCATTTAGTAATGTAATCTTTTTGGCACCTACCTATACCGCTCAGAATCCATTGGGAGTGGATGCCGAATTTGACCTAAACCCCGGTTCTGGTTTAATGACTGGACAGCCACAGTTTACCGGCCAGTTCGTAGTGGGAGTATGTGTTTCTGAATTCCGAAATGGGGTGCTCTTGAGTACCGTGCGTCGGGATTTTCAGTTCAACGTTACGACTTGTGAAGTTACGGTATTTGCAGCGGTAGATAACGATTCCATCGCTGCTGATGGGGCTTATGTAGTCACATCTTGCGGGGATACACAGGTAGATTTAATTAATGAGTCGGGCCTCAATGCCTTTATCGACGCCTACCGTTGGGAGTTTCCAGATATGCCTGGCGGGGCAGTCGTTTCCGATGAGGAGGATTTTTCCTTTGATTTTCCTGGCATTGGGACTTACGAAGGATTCATGGTGGTCAACCCTGGATCGACCGATTGCTCGGATACAGCTGATGTACGGGTGCAGATATTTCCAGGTTTAACCAGTGATTTTACCTTTGAATATGATACTTGCGTAGCGGAGCCGGTCACCTTCACCAATCTGAGTACCACGGATGAGGGGCAAAATATTATTAGCAATCGTTGGCGCTACGGAGACGGGACAGCCGAAGATATTTTCCAAAATAATTATTCCTATTCCGAACCTGGAAACTTTGCGGTTCAGTTAGAAATTGAAGATGAGAACGGTTGTACGAATACGAGTGCGCAAGTGGTGTCCTATTTTCCGGTTCCGGACTTGATTGTTATTGCACCCAGTGAGTTTAGGGGCTGTGTGCCCGCCGAGATATTTTTTAATAACCTGAGCTTTCCCATTGATGAAACCTACGATTTCGATTGGAATTTTGGGGATGGGCAGTTCGGCACTGACTTGAGCCCTACGCACTTGTACGAAACCCCCGGCCTCTTTGATGTGTCGCTAGCCATTACCAGCCCCATCGGCTGCACGACGGATACCACCTTTGAAGAATTGATCTTAATGGAACCGGCACCCACCGCTGGTTTCGCGCTTACGCCGGATGGTTTAACCAACTTTGAACCGGAGGTACAGATCATCGATCAATCACAGGATGGTTACCGCTGGTTCTATGATTTTAACGGCGAAGCTACCAGCCTGATCCAGAATCCGATCTACGCTTTTCGGGATACCGGATTGGCCTACGTGACCCAGGTAGTGACCCATCCTAGTGGTTGTGTAGACTCTTTGACACAATTTATTGACATAAAACCGGAAATAACTTTCTATTTTCCCAATGCGTTTTCGCCCAACGGCGATGGCACCAACGATGTTTTTCGGCCAAAAGGCTTTACCCGCGGATTCAAAAGCTATCGAATTCAAGTCTGGAACCGCTGGGGTGAACCACTGTACACTACAGTTGACCCATTGCAGGGTTGGAACGGACGTAAAGGAAATACTGGACAAGATCAACCACCTGGAGTATATTTATATGAAGCAGTTTTGGTTGGACCCAGAGGCGAACAATTTAACTACAAAGGGTACATCACCCTGATAAGGTAGTACATAAAAAAACCACCGCGGATGAGGGGAGGAAATTGGATTTTGGTAGGCTTACTGCTGTTAGTGGTAAGCCCTAGCTGGTCGAGACATATCATTGGTGGGGTAATGACCTATGAATGTCTTGGGAATGATGAATACGAGTTTACACTGAGGGTTTACCGCGATTGTAACTGTACCAATTGCGCCGTGCTCGATGACCAGGCAGAGATTGGTATTTATAAATGTAGTAGCCCCGACGACTGCGATGGACAGTGGCAGAACAGCCCCTACGACCGCGTAAGTGTGTCGCTACAAAGTGTATCGCAGGTAGATGAACCGGACTATCCCTGCTTGATCCCGCCTAACGTTTGCGGTGAAGAAGGAATCTATCGGTTTAGGCTTACGCTTCCTCAATCCACCGATAGTTACTTTGTTTCTTATCAGCGTTGTTGCCGCAATGTAACCATTGCTAACATTCTGAACCCGGAGGATTCTGGTGCTACTTTTATGATTGAGTTGACACCGCTTGCGCAGCAGCTATGCAATAGTAGTCCGTCCTTTGAGACTTATCCTCCGATGATTATCTGTAATGATGCGCCCCTGGTTTATGACCATTCTGCTATTGACCTTGACGGTGATCAGTTGGTTTATGAATTTTGTGCACCGCTATTGGGCGGAGGCCCACAACTGGATCCAGCGTTTTACAATACCTGCACGGGGGCAAATCCAATTCCAGCTTGTCCGCCACCTTATAATACGGTTACTTTTCGGGCACCTAACTACACGCCCACACAACCAATGGCTGGTGATCCAATGATCTCTATCAATCCACAGACGGGATTAATTACGGGGACACCAGAGTTTCAGGGACAGTTTGTGGTTGGGGTCTGTGTATCCGAATACCGGAACGGTCTATTATTGAGTAGAGTGTTTCGAGACTTCCAATTCAACGTTGCCAGCTGTGACCCCACGGTAGTTGCGGACATTGAAGAGGATGTACAAATCAGTGATCAGGAATTTGTTATCAACTCCTGCGGAGAATATACCGTAACCTTTAACAACCAGAGTTATCAGCAATCCTTTATCGATAATTTTGGCTGGACGTTTGATGTAGGTGGTGGCCACATGGAGTCCTTTTCTGAATGGCACCCTACGGTTACTTTCCCAGGCGTGGGCACTTACGAAGGGCAGTTGATTCTCAACGAGAATACAGATTGTGGGGATACCGCTCGCATCTTCGTGAATATTTTCCCGTCGATTGATGCTAATTTTTCTTTCGCTTACGACACTTGCGTGGCGGGCCCGGTGGCCTTCACGGATTTGTCTACGACTGGCTCTTGTTGCCTAACGGATTGGTCCTGGCAATTTGGGGATGGTAGTTCCTCTATCACGCAAAATCCCGAACACATCTACCAACAGCCAGGAGATATACCCGTAACCTTAACAGTAGAGGACATTAACTCCTGCGAGAGCAGCCTGACGCAAATTGTACCTTATTATCCGGTACCGTCATTGATCGTTATTGCGCCCAGTGAAGAGACTTCCTGCCAACCCGCCGAAATATTTTTTGATAATCTCTCTTTTCCTATTGATACCACCTACGATATCTTCTGGGACCTGGGAGATGGAGGAAGCAGTACGGAGATAAGCCCGACCTATATCTACGAGAATCCTGGTGTTTACACCGTGAGTGTAGATATCACTTCGCCGATTGGTTGCCAGACAGATACTGTATTTAATGACTTGATCACCGTTCTACCTTCGCCGGTAGCAGGGTTTTCCTATAGTCCTGACCAGCCCAGTAATCTATTTCCTGAGGTACAGTTTACGGATGAATCCACAGGTGCGGTTCATTGGCGCTGGGATTTTGGTGCTCCGCCGCCCAGTAATACACCAAGTCCTACCTTTGTTTTTCCGGATACGGGCCTGTATCTAGTATCACAAATAGTTACTCATCCGAGTGGCTGTACCGATACTTTGACAGCCCTGATCGATGTGATCCCTGAAATACGCTATTATCTGCCTAATGCCTTTAGCCCTAATGGAGACGGAGCGAATGATACCTTCAAAGGAAAAGGCTTTTTGAAAGGGATCAGTGAGTTTCAATTCCGCATCTGGAATCGTTGGGGGGAACCTGTTTTTACTACCACAGATCCAGATCTAGCTTGGAATGGTCAGAAGAACAATGTGGGTGCTTTAGCCCCGAATGGGGTGTACTTAGTGGTCGTGACATTTAAGGACCCACGTGGTCAGCCCATTGAGATGAAAGGTTACGCAACCTTAATTCGATAAAAAATAAAACATTATTGTTTGTTTTGTCCTGAAAAGCTTTACCTTTGCACGGCTAAAAATAGGACAACGATGGACGCCATTAAATTTGTACACGAACAACTCACTCCCAAGCCGGAACATCCCTCG
This sequence comes from Bacteroidota bacterium, assembly GCA_038528965.1. Lineage (GTDB taxonomy): Bacteria > Bacteroidota > Bacteroidia > Chitinophagales > Saprospiraceae > Lewinella. The sequence continues at coordinate 5,977 of JBCBEC010000022.1, forward strand.
TTTCGCGCTGGTGATAACGTTATCGTAAGCTATAGAATCGTGGAAGGTGATAAGGAGCGTATCCAGGACTTCCGCGGTGATGTAATTCAAGTAAAAGGAGAGGGTGCTACCCGTACTTTCACTGTTCGCAAAATGTCGAACGGTGTAGGTGTAGAGCGTATTTTCCCGATCTCCTCGCCAAATATTGTAGGCCTCAAAGTGACGAAGCACGGTAAAGTGCGCCGTTCTCGCCTGTATTATCTACGTGACCGTGTAGGTAAGAAGGCTCGTATCAAAGAGCGTCGTCGTCTCTAAAGCCTAGTTTTCTATTCTAAATAGAAAATCCATTGATCCCGAATACTGCTGGTGTAGTGTTCGGGATTAGTTGTTTATGCCCGTAACTTGAGCGAAGAATAAAGAGAAGTGCAGAGCTGAAATAATTTTTCCATTGCTGGTCCGTTAACATACTGCTACGAGAAAGCTAATACAGCATCTAGTCAATTTTCATTGGTTACGGAAACCCCCTAAGTGCGTCGTACTGCATGTGCGTCGACGATTTTTCGTGCTAATCCGCCTACGGAGCATTGCAGCATAAATTGCCTCCCATTCGTTTTACATTTGTGAAGCTTTGCAATTTTAGCATTTTCCTCAGCTGTGGCTTAGATGTTTTCCCATTCCCAGTTGGACATTCATCCCTGAAATTGCTTAAATTTCACAAATTATTGCCTAATCGCAACCTGAGGTAGGTCAAACCTGTAGCCTGGTTCAAGCCCTATCCGATTAGCCGAAACCACCATTATATGAGAATATCCATCGTCCTTGTCGCTTTAGTTTCGCTTTTTTCGTCCTCCCTTTCACTGCAGGCCCAGGCCTGTGATCAGCATATTGCTGATGACCGGATTATCGCCGGAACCCACATCCTGCGGTCTGTCCAAACTACGATGGTGGTCCGCGGAAACTATTCTTACGCCCTTGCCTTGATGTCAGATGACAAGGGAATTACTGCTCGGATGGAATCGAGTGGTGGTATTGAGTTCAACCAGGATGATGAAGTCATCTTTATGGACGCTAATCAAGTCCGTCGTAGTTATCGCTTCATTGGTATGGGAGAGATGGAACGCCAGGGTGGCATTCCCGTTCACACCAACTTGTTGCAATTGGATATGACGGCCTTGCAGTGGTTCTCTGATAATAATATCACCACTATCTACCTTAAGAACAATATCAGCAACGAGATGCGGAAGTTCACGCTAACTTCCAATCGCTTGCAGGCTTTCAATACGATGGCTCGGTGTTTTTACCAGGTTTTAGATCCGAATAAGGTGGTAGACAGGGGAGAAGCTGGATTACTGATTCCGTCGGCGAACCCAGGAGCGAGGACCTCCTCGGCGGCTTCGTCGGGTAATAGTGGTGCCAATACCGGCAGTCGGCCCGCCGCACCCACCAGTGACGACGAGTTGGTGGATCTTCGTAGACAACTATCGGAAACCAAGGACCGACTTCGTAACGAGATTGACGCAGAACGCCGGAAGGCCGATCAGATTAAGAGCAATCTGCAAGAAGAAGTCGCCGCAGCTCGTGAGCAAGCCGCTCAACAAAAGCAGCAGTATGCAGATGAGGTATTAGAAGCTCGTCAGCAAGCACAAAAAGCGATACAAGAGGCACAAGCCTCTTCCGCTGAAGCGGTACAGGCAGCGCGCCAAAGGGCGGATGATGAAATGAGCGAAATCAATGAAGGGGTTGTCGCCGCTCGGCAAAGAGCTCAAGAGGCCATTCAAACGGCCCAAGTCGAATCGGCGGAGGCCGTAAAGCAGGCTCGTGACCAGGCTGCTCAGGAGATGGAGCAGGTGCGTCAACGTTTGGATGAGGCCAAGACGGCTTATGCGGATGAGGTAGCCAGTGCACGGGAAACATCCGATGCCGAGTTGAATCGAATTCGGGATGAGACTGCCGCTTCCATTCAGCGCGCTCGTGAGCAAGCCCAGGTAGAGCGGGAACGTACGACGGAGGAGGTGGTAGAATCGAAAGAAACCGCAGCTGAGCAAATTCTTCGTGTTCAGGAAGAGACTGCACAAGAGGTGGCTGCTGCCCGAGAGCGGGGTGTGCAGGAGAAAGAACAAGTAGCCTTTGATGTAGCAGAGGCGCGTCGAAAGGCAGCTGAGCAAAAGGCCTTGGTTGAGCAGCAAAATTCAGCTGAAATTGCCGAGCTGCGAGAGAACGTAGCCAAAGAAAAAGAAACGGCGACCGTGGCCATTGCTGAGGCCAGAGAACGTGCAGCTGAAGAAGTAGAAAAAATCAGGGCACAAGTAGAAGAAGAACGCAATAAAGCGGCAGGTGAAGTAAGTGCTACCCAGCAATCATCGGCTGATGCGATTGCGGCCAGTAGGCAAGCGGTAGCCGATGAGCAAGCTAGTGCCGCAGCCGAAGTACAAGCGGCACGCGAGAGAGCCAGCCAGTCTATTTCCAGTATCAACGAAGAGGAGGCCGCTGCGGTAGCAGATGCCCGCGAGCGTTCAGCGCAAGAAAAAGAAGAGATTGCAGCAGAGGTGGAAGCTGCAAGAACCCGTGCACGCGAAGAAATTGAGCGGATTCAGCAAGAAACCCAGGAGGAGTTAGCCGCTTCTCGTGCCCGACAGGAAGAGATCCAAAAAGCTGCGGCAGCTGAGGTTGAGGCGGCTCGCCAAAAAGCTGAACAAGAAATTGCAGCTGCCAGAACAGCCGCAGAGGAGCAGGTAACCGAAACACAGAGCCAGGCCCAAGCTGCTAAGGATCGCTATGCGGAAGAGGTAGCGAGTGCCCAACAACAAGCTGCTAAGCGGCAAGAATCCATTGCCGAGGAAGCCGCTGCGGCAATTGCTGAGGCAAAGAGCCGAGAAGAAGAAATGCTGAATGCTTCTGCTTCTGAAATACAGGAGGCTCGGGAGCGTTCCGCAAAGGAACTCACTGCCGAACGGGAGCGTGTGGCACAAGAAATTGCTACTGCTCGCCAGCAAGCCGCTAAGGTGCAGGAAGAAACTGCCACCGAAGTAGCTACTGCTCGCCGGGATGCAGCCGAAGAAATTGCAACTATACGTCAGCAGGAGGCGGAGAAGGTAAAAGAAGCCAGCGAGCAGGCAGCCATTGAGTTACAAAAGCAAGCCAATAGTCTGGCCGCCGAGCGGGAACGTGTAGCCGCTGAGAAGGCCAAAATTCAGGAAGGCTTGGCCAATGAGGTGAAGCAAGCTCGCGAAAATGCAGCCCAGGAAAAAGAGCGCCTAGCACTGGATGTACTGGATGCTCGTCAGGCGTCCTCGGATAAGCTCCAAGAAACCCGTGAGCAGGAAGCAGAAGCAGTAGCAAAGGCCCAGCGGGACGCTAGTGAACGCATTCAACTATCACGGGATCAGGCGGATAAGGAAGAGAAAGCTTCTGCGGATCGTATTGCCAAGGCTCGCGAAAGAGCCGACCTGGAGATGCAAACGCTACGGGATCGGGTAAGAGCGGAACTAGAGCGTACTAATGCCGAAACAGCAGAGAAAAAAGCGAGCTACGCTGCGGATGCAGAAGCCGAACGGGAGCGTTTGCAAGCGGAAGTAGCTGCGGTACGTCAAGAAACATCTGAGACGATTTACGAGGCGCGCCGCCAGGCCACAGAGCAGATTACCAAGGTGAAAGAAGATAACGCTTCGGCTATTGCCGTCGAACGAGCTAATGCTGAAGAAGCCAAGGAGAGAATCCGCCAACAAGTAACGAGCGGGGAAACTCGTTTGCGCGACTTACAGGAACAGATTAGAGTGGCCGAAGAACGCCTGCGACAATTGGAAAAGCAGAACAATGGGAATGGTAATTAATTGGCCATGATCAAGGTTGTTTTGCTAGAGAAGAGACCTCCATCGAATTTTTTCGATGGAGGTCTGTTGTTTTTAAGAGATTGATAGTTAATTGGTTGTGTTTGTTTTAGCCGCTTGAGATTGTAAACAAAAATCGAGTTATTTAATTTTTTCGATGAGGATTTTTCAACAGTTAGTGGCATCCAAATTTCTAATACACTACACTTTCTTAAACATGACTTAGGCATGAAACGGCACCGCTCTGATAATCGTATCTTTGTAGCCAATATTTGAGCAAAGCCGTATGCGAAATCGCAGATTACAGTTACTGACTTATTTCGTGCTGGGTTATATGACCTTAGCTTTCGTTTGGTGGTCGGTACTGTTGTGGACAAAGAATCAAGATGCCTACCGGGCCAAAATTGAGTTACAGCAACTTGGAATGGCTGCGGAGGGTGCCATTTCCAGTCCAATGGATTTTTATACCTCTGAGCGCTATCAGGAGCTGAAGAAGGCTTATCGCCGTCAGGAACGCATGATCTTGGGCGAGACCATCTTTCTGTCGATCAGCTTATTAGCCGGTATGTATGTTATTTATTTGGGGTATCGTAGAGAAGTCAAGGCCTCGAGGCAGCAGCGCAATTTCTTGTTATCTATAACCCACGAGCTCAAAAGCCCAATTGCTGGGATACGACTGGCTCTGGAGACAATTGCTAAACGTGGAGATCAATTGCCAGTGGACAAACGGCAGCAGCTGAGTGAACGTGGTATTAAAGAAGCAGATCGTTTGAATAAACTAGTTGAGGATTTGCTGCTATCTGCTCGTCTGGAAAACGCCTATCAGTTTCAACAGGAACCTTTGGACTTGACGCAGATGGCTAAACGGATTGTCGGGCGGATGAAGCAACAGCGTCCGGATGCGCACATACAACTCGATATTGCACCTGATGTGCCCCAGATTCAGGGTGATCGTCAGGCGCTTACCTCTGTGTTAATCAATTTGGTGGAAAATGCCTTGAAGTATTCAGGTGGTCAACCTGACGTAAATGTAAAATTGCACACTGCAGCGAACCAAGAAGTCGTACTGGAAGTAGAAGATCATGGCATTGGCATATCGAATTTAGATAAGGAACGCATCTTTGAAAAGTTCTACCGGGTTGGTAGTGAGGATACTCGCAGAACAAAAGGTACTGGTTTGGGGTTGTTCATCGTGAAAGAACTGGTTCGTGCCCATCAAGGGCACATCAGTGTGAGTGATAATGAGCCCCAAGGAACAATTTTTAAGGTTACCTTACCGGCACTTGCTGCCTGATTTACCCAAGCTGTTCCAGAAAATTTGATCGTAAAACTATGCTAAGAATACTTTTAGTAGAAGACGAAGAAAACATCCGCGAGACCGTCAAACTCAACCTAGAGTTGGAAGACTATGAAGTAGTGACTACTGACGATGGTAGACAAGCACTAAAGTATACCCGCGAACAACACTTCGACCTCCTGATTTTGGATGTGATGCTTCCAGAGGTAGACGGATTCCAAATCTGTGAGCAAGTTCGCTTAACCAATCGTGATGTGCCAATTATCTTCCTTACGGCAAAAGATACGGCTCAAGATCGAATCACCGGTTTACGCAAAGGTGCCGATGATTACCTGGTCAAGCCTTTCAATTTGGAAGAATTGCTGCTGCGGGTAGAAAAACTGATCCAGCGCACGAGCAAAGCGCCAGAAGTGACCCCTGATATCTACAATTTCGGAGAGAATACGATCAATTTTGCGACTTACGAGGCAAATGGAAACCCCGGCACCTTTACGCTTACTAAGAAGGAGGCTATGCTGCTCAAGTTGCTCATTGACCGCAAGGGAGAGGTCGTAAGCCGTCAGCAGATTTTGCAATCTGTTTGGGGGTATGATGTGTATCCGAGTACACGCACAATTGACAACTTTATCCTTTCCTTCCGCAAATATTTTGAGCAGGAACCACGTGATCCTCAGTTCTTCCTTTCGGTACGTGGGGTCGGCTATAAATTTGTTGGGTAGTAGCCGCGTTGCTTTTCCGGCAACTTCCCTATCTTAACGGGGTAAAGTTGGACGATATGCAGCAGGAGTTAAGCAAATACCTGGAAGAGTTATTGTTTTATCATGATCGCTTAAGCGTACCAGGCTTAGGTACGTTTGAGTTGAGTCATGCACCCGCCTTGATTGATCAGGTGCAGGGCCAGGTAAGTGCGCCCGCCAAGAATATCCAGTTCAACCCTAATTTGGTCATGGACGACGGACTGTTGACGGATTTTATCCAGCAGCGGTTGGGGTGGTCCCTATCGGAAACCAAGCAGTGGCTGGCCGGGCAAGTGGCGGAAATGAATGCTGCCTTGGATCGCAAGGAAATTGTGGAGTTGCCAGGAGTAGGTCGCTTTTTCCGAAATTTCGAAAATCAGCTTCAGTTTGTAGCGGAGAACGTGAACTTTAACTTGGATAGCTACGGCTTACAAAAAGTGGCTGGTCAGTTAGTCCCTCGCGCTGAGGCCGAAAAGATTCCTGCCTTAAAGAAGAAACTGCCCAACACTCCGCCCACAAAGAGTGCGACTACTGCTCCTAAACAGGATCTAACTTCTATCATAGCTGCTAATTTGACTTGGGTTCTAGCCGGAGTACTGGTCCTGGTTTTGGTTATGGTATATACTTTCTATCCAAGGAAAGCAGCGGAGGCTCCCAATAATGAGAATATTGCCAATTTACCACAGGAGCGACTCAATGCTAGTCCTTCCAGAGTACCGGAGGAAGAAACTGCTCCAGCGCCTTCCGGTGAGGATGGTGCTACTAATCCATTAACCGGTACGCCAGAGCGTCCAGTAGATCAAGAAGGCCAGGACGCTACCGAGAATACGGAAACAGATACAGAAGCTCCAACCTTAGCACCCGAGGAACACTCAGCGGTAATTGCAGTGGGCTTATTTGGTAACCCTGATAATGTTCAGCGACTACTAGAACAACTTTCTAAAGAAGGCTACGCACCGATCTCTCGACCAGAGAATGGCAATACTCGGGTTGGAGTAAGCGTACGCTATCAGCAGGAGCGAGAACTGCAAAATTTCCTACAGGAAATCAGAGACAAATACGCCTCTAGCGCGTTTATCCTAACTCGTGATGGGGAGGAAGTGAATGAGCGCTAGGTTCCATTCGTATTAGGAAGGTGTAGAGAGAAGTTCTCGGAGACCTCAAGGATCTCCGAGAACCCTATTGTTATTTTTCAACGAGTAATAAAGCAGAATTTCGACCTACCACCATATCTGTAGCACTGGAATCTCCCATGCCGTCTAGATTAATCTTACCGGCATCAATAATTTTGGTCCAATTACCTGCAGGTACTTCAATCCCTTGCGCTTCATCAGCACCGTTGAAGGCTACAAAAATACGCTTCCACTCATCACCTACGGCCGCTCCGTTGAGCGTATAGGCTATTAGGAGTTCGCTTTCGGTATCCATGAACTGCAGATTTTCCTGAATATCTTCTGTGCTAGTCATTCGGAACGCAGGGTGCGCCTTTCGTAGCGCGATAAGGTCGCGATAGTATTCAAACACGTCTTTATATTCCGTCTTGCGGTTCCAGTCAATCTGGTTAATCGCATCCGGGGAGTTAAAGGAGTTTTCTACGCCATCTTTGGTTCGTAACATATCAACTCCGGCGTGTAGAAAACTGACACCTTGGCTAGTCAGTACCATGGTTCCGGCCAATTTGTGCATTAGAATACGTTCGGTATCGCTAGCACCTGGGCGAGAGATGTTTAGGCGATCCCACAGGGTGTGATTATCATGACAACTCATATAAGTCATGCACTGATCGGGCTTAGGAGCCCAGGCCGCATCCGAGTAATTTATGTTGCCATAATCTACTTGCGGATGCTGCGTAGCAGCAACGATGCCAAATTTGACACTTTCCTTAAGATCCTTATTTCCACTAATGAATCCAGTAGCATCATGGGTAAATACGTGTCCTTTAATACCATCCCGAATATCATCGCTAAAAGCCGCTACTCCTTTTAGTTGTGGGGTGTTGGCTTTGAGCGCCAATTGATCATCGGCTACCGGGCTATCGCCGGCTTTCCAACCTTCACCGTAGATAAAGATGGTAGGGTCAATGCTATGGAGGTCCTCGGCCACTGCGTTCATGGTTTCGATATCGTGAATACCCATGAGGTCTACTCGGAAGCCATCCATATGGTATTCTTCTGCCCAATAGCGCATGGATTCCACCATGTACTTGCGGAACATTGCACGCTCAGAGGCCGTCTCATTGCCACAAGCACTAGCATCAGAGAAGGTGCCATCTCCGCGCTGGCGATAATAGTAACCAGGAACCAGTTGGTTAAAGATGGACTCTTGCGTTTGTCCAGTATGGTTATATACTACATCCAGAATCACGCGAATACCATTGTCATGGAAAGTCTTCATCATCTGCTTGAATTCACTGATGCGCATTTGCCCATCGTAAGGATCAGAAGAGAAACTGCCCTCTGGAACATTGTAATTCAGTGGATCGTAGCCCCAATTGTACTGCGGTACATCCAGTTTAGTCTCGTCGATAGAGCGGTGATCAAATACCGGAATTAAATGTACGTGGGTGATTCCCAACTCCTTCAGGTGATCTAAGCCCGTAGCTTCTCCTTCCGGAGATTTCGTGCCGGACTCCAACAGCCCATAGTATTCGCCAGGGTATCCGGAGCCAGAAGAGGCGTGAATAGTCATGTCACGTACGTGCAACTCGTAGATGATAACTTCATTGAAGTTGTTGAGTGCTGGTCGTGTATCGTCATCCCAAGCTTTGGGGTTAGTTCTATTCATGTCCACTACCTGCCCACGTAAACCATTGACACCTACGGCCTTCACATAAGGGTCGGTTACTTCTGCGTTCCATGTTCCATTGTACTTGGCCTGGAAAGCGTAATAGCGACCTTCAATATTTCCCTGAACCGTAGTTTCCCAAACACCCTGTTCACCACGGTCGAGTGCGATAGTTTGGAGAGGATCTCCACCGATACCTTTTTCATAAAGGTGCATTTGCAATGCTTCGGCAGCGGGCGCCCAAACTTTGAACGTGGATTGTGAGAGACTAAAGGTTAGCCCCAGATCGGTGCCATTGTAGACCGGATAGTCATCGTAAGAGGCGTATTCAGGCACAGTAGCTTCATTTTGACAGCTTACAAAAGTACTACCCAGGAAAACCATGAGTAGTAAACAGACAGCGGTGGTTTGCAGTTTCATACACGTTTATTATTAATAAATTCATGGTACCAATGACCAATCATCTCATTGACCGATTTGGTGAGATCAATTTCTGGCCAAGCCAACTGATTCTGGATGAGTGGAATCAGTTGCTGTAAGCCGTTAACATCCGTTGTTTCCTGCGCCGGAAGATAGTTTTTGAGCCGTTTTTTCCACTGGGGAGGGAGCCAATTTGTAGGCGATATAGTATTGCCAGTAGCAGTTTCATCCTCCGGAAATGCAATGTTATGGGGTTTGAACCAATTTTCTCTCAAAACCTGGCGGTAAAGTTCCATGCCCTGGCGTAATTCATTGGGAACTTGCTGCCAAAACTGAATAAACTCCAAATCCCATAATGGTAGGTGCCAATGACAGCCAAACCACTCGTAGGCTCTGACTCCATTGACAATGTACTTACTTACATACTCCCGTAGTACCCAATGCTCAAGTTCACTGATGTATTGTTCTTCATCTTGAATCTCCTTCTTCGGCAATAGTGGAAGCCAGTTCTGGCGGGTAGTTGGATCAAGTTCCCGTACAAAGCGACTAAGCAGCTGCTCCTGCAAGCGACGAACTCGACTAGGCGGCCAAGGAATTAGAGCATTGGGTAGATAACTTCCGGCTTGAAAGTCACCGCAATACCCAGGGCAGATGATCTCGCCACCTTTTAGCCAGCCCTTTTTCTTGAGTGCCAGCAGCGAAAAATAGTCTTGCTCTTGCGGTAATGCCGATCCCTTGCTGGCAAATTCCGCATAGTTGAACCATTCGTTGTCACCAAATTGACCTATTAAGTCAGCAGCGTAGGGTACAAAAGACCATTCTATCTGTAATTGCTCCGTGATCTCGCGGGCAATCCGTACTTCCGTGCTATCTGGTAGACCGTAGGTGAAAGCCTTAAGGTTGGCAAATCCTTTATGGTGTAGAGCAGCCAATAAGACCCTAGAATCATAACCACCACTAAGTGGAATAATGATCGTCCGCTCACCCGCGAAACTAATGAGTCGATCGATACTGTTCTCTAAAACCTGATGGAAGCTTTCGGCCCATTGCTGGCTGGTGCGCTGTGGGCTAGGGGGCCGCCGATGTGGGAAATAGTTGTGCAGATAGCACAAACTGCCCTTTACTTCCAGTATTTCCCCGGCTTGAATTTGCTGCCATCCGTACCAAAGGGTGGCATGACCGGGAATAAATTCTGCATTAGCCAGGGCTTTACTGGCCTGCCATACATTTGCGACTCCAGGGTCAAGAATAGGTTGATCGCTTAGAGTGACTTGTTCTGGTTCTACCCGCCAAAATAGCGGAATAGACCGCGCAATATCCGTAGCTGCTAGGTGGAGGTCACCATTAGACCACAATAAAGCAAAATGTCCATTCCAGTGTTTAAGCAGGCTTGCTAGATCGGTAGCAGACTGTACAGTTTGGAGCACTTGGTCGATCTCCTCGGTATCAAGCCAATGTCCATCAGTGAAGACCTGCCCAGTCCACCAACCTGCAGATAGGGGCTGCCAAGAGCGGGGTGACTCTTGCTGTACTTGTAGCTGTACTTGCATAGAGGAGGTAAAATACGATGTATTGGGAAAAGGGGGAGGGCCGATGTATAGAATTATACTAATTAGGAGTGTATACGGGAGTGTTTTGAGCACGGCCCGCACGGCGGGACCCACCCTAATCGCCAGGTCCAGCAACCACCCATTCTGTCTGAGAACAGGCAGCAGGATCACACCCCTCACAATGTAACTACATTGTAAGGGCCAACAACATCCTAAGCAAAACAGAAAAACTGGGAATAAATAACGCTGACTAGTTTACCACCTGAGCTCAGTAATGGTAAGGGAATACGGAAACTCTGATTGAGCGCTTTTCTGTAATTATAAAACAAAAATAATAAAAATATTTTAAAAATAAAATTTAAGTGTCATTAAGCTCTTGGGCACCAACGGAGTGGTGTAAGATTATCCAACAGTATATTGCCACTGTAGCGGAATTGCCCCTCCTGGTGAAAAGCCTCCAAAATGAGGTAGCGGATAGGGCGTTCGGCTTTTACCTCCACTCGGTACGACTGCCAATAGGTATGTTCGATCAAGGGCGACTCATAGAGCAGTTGGTCTTTGCTACAGCGGTCTGTACTGCCCCAGACGCGGAGCTTGAGTGGGCTGTTGTAACCACTGTAGGTAGGGCCACGGGCCAGGTCAATCTGAAAAACGTAGCAGTCCTCTATTTCGATGGTGCGCTCCAGGCGTTGCGTAATGCTTTCCCAGGTGCCATTGGCTCTAGTAATGAGGCCAACGAAGGTATCGCCATCGCTGGGTTCTTGATAAATGCCCCAGAAACCAGGGAGAATATCAGGGGTAGTGAGGGGTTCGCAGCCAATCCAGCCAATGGGAACGGTTGCATCAGCAGGCTCGCCTTCAAAAGAGGGGTTTTGCCAGAATATCGGTGGCGGGATGTCTTGGGTGGCGGCGAAGAAAGGTAAAAAGAAAAGGAATAAAGCTAGTCGGTACATTGGGGTGATGTTGTCGAAGTTGAAAAAAGAAAAGCACTCTAAGCGCAAATCGGCTGAAGGTTTACATTAATGTTAACTCTTCAAAGTTATAGAATTTGTTGGCGCCGAGGGGAGGATTTGGGAGGTATATTGTATGCCATTGGCAGGCGAGGACGTAGCGCCACGCCTCCGGCGTGGAGTCCGCACGAGAATTGTATACATGTCATCCTACCAGAAGCCAATTTTTTGATCTGCCAGAAATTAGTGATGTTTACACTTGGTAAAAATAGCCGCAAAAGCAAATGGGAGTAATCCAACGGCAGAGTATCAAACGCTCGCTGGTGTCGTACATTGGGGTAGGGGTGGGCATGATCAGCACACTCTTTATTTATCCGCTGGAGAGTACTTTGTACGGCCGGATTCAGTTTGTGTTGAGTGTGGCCTTGCTGCTGTCGCCGGTTTTTTCCCTGGGGGTGAAAAGTTTGGCGGTACGGTTTTATCCGGAGTTTTCTGAACAAGCCGAGCATGATCGTGGGCTGTTTCGGTTACTGCTCCTCCTTACGGTTGCCATATACCTGATAGTTGGTGGCGGACTTTACCTGAGTCAGGATTGGTGGTTGGATGTGCTGAGTATTTCCAGGCAATCGAAATTCTACCAGTACGCTGATGTGATTTGGCCATTGGCCTTGCTATACAGCCTGGTAGATCTATCTACCCTCTATACCTCTAATTATCAGCGGATAACGGTTCCGGAGATTTTTACGAATCTGTTCTTGAAGCTAGCGGTGCCTACTCTGATTTTGGGCTACCATTTTCAATACTGGACGAGCACCATTGCACTGTATGCTTTGTGGCTGGTCTATGCCATTATTCTGCTAAGTTTGCTGGTGTACTTACATCAGCAAGGGCAGCGGTTTGTGAAGGTCGACTGGAGCTTCCTGACGGCGGAGCGGAGGAAAGGTATGCTTTCGTATGCCCTTTTTGGAGTTTTAGCCTCGTTGGGTACCCACCTGGCCTTTCGATTGGATAACATCATGACCACCGAGTATCTTGGGGAAACCGCCAATGGGTTTTACAACATAGCCCTGTTTATTTCCAATACGATTGCGATTCCATACAACGCGTTGATTGCGATCGTTTCGCCCTTTATATCCGGTTACTGGCAAAAAAATGATCTGGCCAATATCCAGGATGTGTACCGACGGTCTAGCTTAAATTTGCTGATGGCAGGGTTGTTCTTATTCGGTCTGATATTCTTGTTGTTGGACGATATCATCAGTGTTTCTACCGATTCTGCGGGGATGGAAACGGTGCGGAATGTGATTATCATCCTGGGCATCGCGAAGGTGATTGATGTGACGGCGGGGGTGAATTCGGCCATTATCTCCTTTAGTAAAGCTTACCGCTTCAATTTTGTGGTGATCTCCATTCTCGGCCTGCTTAATATTGGTTTGAATCTGTGGTTGATCCCTATTTTCCAAGTAACAGGTGTTGCTTTGGCGACACTGATTTCGCTGGTGTTATTCAACCTCATTAAGCTGGTTTTTATCTACTGGAGGTTCGGCATTCACCTCTTCACCTGGCGCTTGCTGTGGGCGTTCTTGTTGGGAAGTGGCCTGATATTTCTGGTGAATTTACTGCCGCGCTTTGCCGACTGGTGGTGGAATGTACCAGTCATTGGTGGCGTCTTTACTTTAGTTCTGGGAGGTGCCTTTGTTTTGACTGGACTGGTGCCTAAGCCTCACGAATTATGGGAGATGCTCCGCAATCGTTAAGCCAGGCTTTGTACCTTTGCCACACAATAGAATAGACTGAAATGAGGGTATTTATATTGGGAACCGGCCGGAACGGCTCAAGTACCATTATTAAGGCTTGTCAGCATATTACCAATTTTACCAGCAGCCATGAATCGCGCACCAAGCGCATCGGGCCGGAGCGGTTGGCGTACCCCGATGACCATATTGAAGCGGATAATCGCTTGAGCTGGCACACCGGTGAATTGGACCAGTTGTATGGGCAGGCGGCCTTCTATGTGTACCTGAAGCGGGAGCGGAAGAAAGTGGCAGCAAGCAGCATGCGCCGCTATTATCAACCTATTAGCATCATCGACAGCTACTGTGGTGGGATTAAGATGATTCCGCCAGAAAAGCTGAATCGTGAAGAGCGGTTACAAGCTTGTTATGACTATGTAGACACCGTGAATGCGAATATCGAGCTCTTTCTCAAAGATAAACCCCACCAGTTTATCGTCAATCTGGAAACCATCAGCGCCGATTTTGAGCAACTCTGGGAGCGGATCGGAGCAGCAGGGGATAAAGCTGCTGCACTGGCAGAGTTTGAGCATGCTTACAATGCCTCCGCTAAGCGTCGGCCGCTTAACCTGTTCTATCGACTTAAATTACTCGTTATTCGTGAAGTACGTCATTGGTCAATGGTCTTGGGCTTAGATGTGAACTAAGCACTACCAAGTATCCATCTCTTAGACCTGTGGCCTTGCGTTACATAACGTACTACCCGATTTATGCAACAACACATGTCAATGTCAACAATTTATTAGATTTGCAGAACATTTTTGCAAGCTAGTTTTTTGCCAAATAACGAAAGCTGTAGTGTACGGGAATTAACATTAACGATACCGAAAAAGTACACTGAGGCAAAATGACATCATTATCCCGATTCTTGAGATGGAAAGGAGGTAAAAAAAGGAAGCATGATTCATGTCATGACAGTACACTGGTTGGATAGTCGTTGGATTGATATTCAACTGTCCTATCTAAAGAAAAATATTGATCGCCCTTATCTAACCTATGCTTTTCTGAATGGAATAAGTACAGAGCATTACGACAAATTCCACTATGTTTCTGATGAAAACATTAAACAGCACGCAGTTAAGTTGAATCTGTTGGCAGATATGGCCTGTTTTAATGCCGAATCGGATGATGACTGGCTATTCTTTATTGATGGTGATGCTTTTCCAATTGCTTCTGTGGATCAATACGCACAGCCAAAATTGGAGAAGAACCCCCTGATTGCTGTTCAAAGAAAGGAGAATTTCGCTGATATTCAGCCGCACCCATCCTTTTGTATCACCACTGTTGGTTTTTGGAAGCAAATAAGGGGCGACTGGAAAAGTGGCTATACCTGGAATAATGCAAGAGGAGAAAGTGTGACAGATGTCGGAGGGAATTTGTTGGGAATACTGAATGAAAAAGGCTTTGATTGGTATCCTGTCTTACGCTCCAATATTATCGACTTGCATCCTTTGTCCTTCGGTTTGTACGGCGATGTGCTGTATCATCATGGTGCGGGCTTTCGAGAACACATTTCCCGAGTGGATTTAGAGGGAAAAGGCATCCGGATGAACTCACTCTACTTTAAGGTATTGAGTAGTTTGCCAAAAAAGCTCAACAGATTGTGGAATCCTGCCCGAATTATTGCCCGTAAAAATGAACGCCTGAGCGAAAAGATATTTCAGTGGATATTAAAAGATGAAACTTTTTTTGCAGCCTTGAACTCTTCGACTAAAAGCTGGCCAGAAGACATCCGGGCTTTACTTTCTACAGATAAGTAGCTTCTTAGGTTAGTTGAGACCGATGTTTTGACAACATTCGAAGAACAAGTATAAAATGTTGTAGGTACTCTTACTTTCTTGTCCTATTCTTTAAGGTCTGAAAATCAATTAGATTCAAAAGTTTCTCTCTGTTTTCAGCTAACATATAGAATTCAAAAAAAGGATTAAGTTCAGCAATATGATTCCCAATTTGATGCTTTTTTGCCAATATGCCCACCCCCCAATCAGAGTCAACACAGCAAGAGTAAACAGAAGCATTACAGCGCCATTTTAGAAATGCCTTCCAAGTTGTTCCATTCCAAAAACTACGCGCTGGAGTATACCGGTAATTATGTTGTTCTCTTGCATGCCATTCACTAGGCGGGTTACAATCGTGAAGAACTATGAAGCCGTCTTCTTTAACATATTTTAGTGCATTCTCAATATCTCTATCTACTTGTTCAGCAAGGTGCAGTCCATCGATAAAGATCACATCGAATTTGATGTCATTAGATAAAACTTCGTTTTTGGATAATTTTTGAAAAAAGACATCACTCGTCATTGTGAAATCTACGGGATTCGCTTTAAACGCAATGCCAGGGTCAACACTGTATTTTTTGTCTGCTATGATATGGTTGAAATTATGGTCAGGGTTCCGAACTCCTATTTCCAAATAGGATGTGTCACCTTTGGTAAGCGATAGTAAAAAATTAATAATTTCAGTTCGTGACGGGCTTTTAGAATACTCTGAATTGCTTTTCTTTTGGATGTCTACATAATGAGGATCATTTAAGAACTCCTTTCCTGTAACATAGTATTTGATCGGTGTTATTTTTAGTAACAGCTCTTTAATTTTCATATTCTTCAATGTAAAAGGGGTAATCAAATAGCATTCGCTTTACTAAGGCTGGTCACCAAGCTAGCACACCAGGGAAGTTGTATCCCAAGCCTCCCACAGCGCCTTACGTGATAGTCTCCCATCAGATGCGGACGCTGTAGCCTCAGCATAAGCGTTACGGCCCCTCCTTTTCTGAAGAATCAGGCCGTTTAGTCGCCTTTGCTCCAACGGTAAAATAACTTAAGTCTTTCCTCCGGCAATTTACACAAAAAAACCACCGCTTGTCACTGTGATTTACCATATCGCTTAAGCGGCTTGCTTCCGCTAAAGCCACACTATGCCTCCTGTGGAAGGTTCGCAAAGATAGCGGAAGCAAGCCGAACCTTACAGCGTCAATTCTACTGTTGTGCCGATTACCATGCCCATTTCGTTTTTGGGTTCAAAAATTCGCACGCTACAAGCGGGACTAGAAAGCAGTTCGAGTCTTTTCTGGGTGATGGTCATACCCGCAGAGCGGTGCTTGAATTTACTCTTACTAGCGGCTTTGAGTGCTTTGGTGTAGGAAATACCGGGGCCGTTGTCCTCGATGGTAATTTTGAGTTGTTCCGCCAGTTGTTGATAGGTGATGGTGATTTTACCGTCTCCATCTTTGTGTTCCATTCCATGAAGGACCGCATTTTCAACGTAAGGTTGAACCAGCATAGGGGGAATTGTCTGCCAGTCCAGATCAATCGATGGATCAATGCTGAAGTGAAAGTCGAAGCGATTGCTGAAGCGTTGTTGCTCTAGTTGAAGATATCTTTTCAGTAGGTTGATTTCATCCTTTAGCACCACTTGATCCCGCCTTGAGGACTCTAATGCGTAACGTATCAGCTGAGAAAAACTGGCGATTAGACGCACTGCTTTGTCTTTATCGGCCTCCTCACCAATGATCATGCCCTGAATAGTACCCAGACAATTGAAAATAAAGTGTGGGTTCATTTGTGCCCGGTAAGCTTGTTGTTTGAGTTGACCAATTTCCTCCTGTAGAGCTAGGTTTTCCTTTTGACGTGAGAGGTTTCTTATCCGTTGACGAAAAATTAAATAAATAATTAATAAACCCGCGGTAAGCACCAAAAATATAAACCACAATCTCTTATGTAGAGGTGGGGTAACGCCCAATAAAATGCTCGTTGAAGCACTCCAGCTTGCACTATTTTGCAGGGTTTGAATTTCCAATTGGTAGTTGCCTGGCGTTAGGTCTACAAAGTTAAGTTCCGGATTATTGGTCTCAATCCAATGGTTCTTGGGGTTAAGTCGATACCGATACCTGTTTTTTTGATTCGCTACATAATTCTGGGCAGTAAGCACAAGGCGAAGCTCATGGTTATGTGGAATATTTCTCAACTCCTCTACCGGCATTTCTTGACCATTAAGAGTAACGGTTTTGGTTTTAACTTGTGTAGAAGGCTTAGACTTATGAAAGTCCAGAGGAATGCCGATAATCTGCTTTGGAGTGCTGATCCAACATTGGTTCTGCCAAAATGTTAGATCATTAATCGTATTTGATGGGAGTCCAGTGAGGCTAGAAAATGTACCTTCAATTACAAGCTCATTTTGAGTAGCTATTTTGTAAAGTCCGTTATTGGTTACGGCCCAAATAGTGCCAGTTTGATCAATTTTGACTTGAGTAACTATTAATTGGTCTAATATCGATTCCGTGGTACCCGTTTTATCAAAGTACCTTAAGAGCCCGCCTCCCTTTGTAGCAATGAGTAAAGACTGGTCTGGTAATAATGCTAGGTCATTAATCTGCAACTTCGTAAATGCCGTGTCTGAATGTACCGTATTTCCATACTTGTCTAACTCTGTCAGCACTGTTCCAGAGCGGGTACCAAACCAGTAGGTATTGGGCTTGAGCTGCAGTCCACAGAGGACGACTTTATTTTTTATTGCCTCGCTGACGTCCGTATGGAGTTTTAGGATAAAAGGTGGCTTGCTGGATAGCTTATACAATGCCCCTGTTCTTAAAAAGAAAAGGGTTGAATCAGGATCTGTCCCTTTAAGAATTCCATTTATCAATACTGTGTTGTAGCGTTTACCATTGGCGTGGTTCTGGGCGGCATTTTCCCAATTGTTTCCGTTTAGAAACGCCACTGGATTGTAGGCGACTACTTGGTTTCGGGCAGAAACGTACCCCAACCCAAGTATCTCATAAAGCTGATCATTATTGAGGATTTCCCGAACCGTTTCATCAGCACCAACTTGGAGGAGTCGACCACTGCGTGTACTGATCCACAATTCATCATTTAAGCTTAACAATGATCCGTAGTCTCCTGTATTACCTAAGTCGACTAAGCTTCGATATTCTGGATGTGGTATGTAGTATATTCCATTTTCCGTACATGTGGCCCAAATGCCGCCACTCCGATCCTGTTTAATTTGGGATATGGTTCGCTTATAAAACAATTGCTTGCTCGGAGCGCCGTATTGTAATTGTTCCAAATCATCAAACCAGAGCATTCCCCTCTTTTCGTGTAGACCCAATAGTATATTGCCATTGTCGAGTATTTCAAAAGAGTTAATTGCTCCGTAAGAAAAGGTTCGGTGATGAGCCAGATTAAAGTCTTGGTCAAAAAAGAGTACGTAATTCCGTCGCTGGACTAGATAGTATTTACCGATATTGAAAACTGAGACATAGTCTTTGCCACTAATGCGCGTTAAATCACCAGTTAATTCTTGGGGCACTTCTATGACCTGAGTCTTTTGAGGCGCCCAATTTTGATAGACATCCAGCGTGAAGCCATTGTAGCTATCCAGGTCCGCATTGATTTTACTCACTCGTAACACCTCTTCCCCCAGGCAATAAACGCCATTCTGAAAGCGATGCCGTCCGCTTAGATCCATAGCCTTTGAGACGTGGCCTCGGTCATTGACGGTAACTATTGCATAGCCTTCTAAGGATGCATGTAGTGTTCCCTGTTCATCAACGATGAACTCGTGGATAAGATCGAATTCTTCTCTAATTTGCTGAAAAGCGTGGTTGTAGGGAAAGGCGGCAATCGTATCTCCACGATAAATATAGAAATTGCCCTTCATGCTATTCATCCAGATCCACCCTCGATGATCTTCCTGTAAGCTAAAGATGGTTTTATCTTGTAGGCCTTGAGCTTCGCCAAAGTGTTCGAACTTGTGCCCATCATAGCGGGTAATTCCGTTATCGGTAGAGATCCAAATGTAGCCTTGTTGATCTTGTAGGACATCGTAGCATTCTGAACTAGGCAGGCCATCATCAACGGTGTAATTAAAAGATAAGGGTTGTATCACTTGGGCTGCAACAGGCAGCGGTGGCGTAAGGATGAGCAAGAGAATAAACGTAACTAGTAGAGAGGCCAAGTTTTTCATGAGTACCCTTAAAAGGAGTAGTTTGCAGAGGTTCTGAAGTTTAAGATAAGTAGAGTTTTTAGATTGAAAAACTACCTGTTTCGATATACCGCAAGGGTGTTTCCAAATTCAAGATGAAAACATCCAAATTCGGGATCAGAGCCCCCAAATTGCAGATGATAAAAATTAAGATTTTTTTGGCAACTATATTTGAATTAATTCAATATGGAACTATGTAAAACTGGCATTTGCTTCCAATGGATTAAAAACGCGCTTTCTCTAAAAATAGCAACACTTATTACCCGCTAAGGGTATCGAGCAAGAATCGGAATATTCCTTCCCGTTTCTTGCTTTTTTATTGAGATTTATTGGGAATTCTTCAGTTTGGCCAGGAACAGGTCTTTGCGAGCACGAGCGAGTGGAATAGCTGCCTGGTCTTTTGTAATGATTGTCCCCCCATCTTGAAATAGATAGCTTGATATCCAGCTCATGTTGATAAGATGGGATTGGTGGCAACGGAAAAAGTTAGAGTCAGGGAGCAATTGAACATATTTACCCAGATTGCGCGCCACGGATATGTCTGCCTGACCATTGATGTGAAAGGTTGTGACCCCCTTATCAGAACTCAAACGAATGAGGTCTTTAATGGATATGAAGTGGTAGCCCTGATCATTATTGACCACAATTACCTCTGGGTTCTTTTTTTGCCATTGTTGTTCTACATTTTGTAGACGATCTGCCAATTGTACGCTTTGTTCATTTTTACAACGATTAACCACTTCAAGAAGACGATCCGGGTCAATGGGTTTCAGCAGATAATCCAAAGCACTGTATTCAAAGGCTTGTAGAGCGTACTCATCGTAAGCAGTTACAAAGATGAGATGAAACTGAGGATTAGGGAGCATTTCTAGCAGATCAAAGCCGGTATACTTTCCAATGCGAATATCCAGGAAAACGATATCCGGTTGGTTTTGTCCAATAAGTTTAGCTGCATTTACGACATTGTCAGCCTCTGCAATGATCTCAATTTCAGGGCAATACATTCCCAAGATTCGGCTAAGGGTTACACGCGCATTTTTTTCATCATCCACTAGGATGGCCCTGAGGGAGTGGTCCATAAAATAAAACGTAAGTGTTTTTGTGTGTAGTAGTATTTGTTCTAGTAACGATATAATCACCATAGGGATTCACCGAGCGGAGAAATATAGGCGATTTTCGGAAAAGAGTCAACCGTTGTCTGAGAAGGAGAGAAGCTCACAATAACCAAAGAAACGGCCACGGCGATCAAATACCTCGCGGCGAACAATTCCTACCCCAGGCGAGAACCAATCTCGTAAGCGGAATCGTTTGCGAACCACTTGTGTTACCCATAGTTCGTAGGCCATTGCCACACAACCAAAGCCACCAGCTGGTGTAGAAAGGTCTTCCTGGTCCAGTATTAGTACGGGGCCAATGGCTAGGTCCAGGTCAATGATTTTGCTATCGCCGCTATAGCCACTAATGTGAGAATAAGACTGTGGAATACTATCCCCCGGCTGTAAGCCAGTAGGCAGGAGCCAGCCGCTTTCATCGGTGCGCAAGTCCAGGCCTGTCAGGGATTGTAGCATATCCGGCGTGAGCTTCGATAGCAGATCTTGTTGTAGCCCGTCGGTGGTACACTGTACTTCATACTGCCCTTGGTAGACGGTATCCTGGAAACTATTTACAATGGTGAGTTCAACCATTCGCTCAGCTCCTGTTGACGATTGTACAGGGACGTAATGCTTAGTCGTGAACGAGGGCTTTTGGTTAGCTCCGTACCATTGATAAATCCATTGTCGACCAGCAGGATACTCTAGCACATCTCCACAGGAAATTTCCTCCTGTGCTAATGCTTGGAAGGCAAGCAAAAAGACTAAAGGAAGTGTAAGGATGACTTTGTGCACGTGATCAGATATTTACTGCTGCAAAAGTAAGGATTCAGCGCCAATGTATTTTGCATGACATATTCCATCACTTACCGCGATTGCAAAGCACGCCATCTGTCCACCCTTGAAGTGCAATTAATAAGGTAGGGTAGGGCTATTTTCGTAAAGTCAATATTTTTTAACAAGGAGCGATTCCATTCTTTCAAATCCCCAAACTAAAGCCTATCTTTGCGTCCGCCGCAATTGGAACTAAGTTTGCGGCACGGGTGTTAGAAATCAACAAAGATGATAGCTTACGCCAATGCGGCAACTTTCACTATCGTTTTTACTTCTAACTTTCACCCAATCCCCGGTCCCGTAGTACAACGGATAGTATGTAGGTTTCCGGAGCCTGAGATGGAGGTTCGATTCCTCCCGGGACCACTTCTCTTATTTCAGCCTTGCTGATAATCAGTGGATTAGAACAACAAAAATCCGCGAGTTGTCGGCAGCGTTGACGCTTTACATGAGGAAGATACGAAAAGGTCAGATTTCTTTGGAGGTCTGGCCTTTTGCGATTTTAGACCCTATGAAGAAGAAAAACGATAGCTGTTAAGTGGGTGTAAGGAAAGCCAGTCAAGTTTGTTCTTGACTGACTTTTCGTTTTATACCAGTTTGTGATATACTGAAATTAATCTTGCTTATAGAATAGATGTTTTTTCCCAAGAGGCCTGCTTTGTTCAATATCCTTCAATTGTATTGAGTTTATTTATGTGGTATGATTACATGTGTTCTGCGTACATCAAAACTTTTAGATTTTGATTAGGGATATACCTTATAGATTTACGAAAGCCTAAGCAAACATAGTGATAGTTGAAATTCACATAGAGGATTCAGTAGTCTACTATGGTTCCTATGCTTTCTTGTTTTTCAAAAAATGATAGAATCATAATTTTTACCGATTTAACCTCCCTAAAAATGACTAAGTATGCTATCTTAAAACTCTATTGTTTTGTCTGAAAGCAGATAGATAGTTTAATGATTTCATAATCATGTAACTAAAAACGGTTCCTAAAAAGTTGATTTGGTTCTCGCTCTGCAATTATTGTAGTATAGGACTACAACTATCATTTTACTTCTAATTAGAGCATTTGGTGATGCTGGAAACACACGTGCTATTCATATGAATTTTTTTGTTTTACTAGTTGCAATTGATACCTATTCGGACCCTTCCATGTCATTAGCTGGTTGTGTCAATGATTTGAATGCAATGCACAGCTTTTTAATCACTCACCTTGATCAATCAAAAAACAAAGTTTTTATTAAAACCCTTATTAATGAGCAAGCAACTCGGAAAAATCTAATTAGCACCTTTGTAGAACATTTTGACCAAGCCAGTAATGAGGATTGCTGCTTATTTTACTTTGCTGGTCACGGTTCTAGAATCCCAGCCCCAAGAGGGTTCTATCATCTTTCAAATAATACGAAATTACAATCTATTGTTTGCTACGATAGTCGCGCGCATAATGGTTACGATTTAGCGGATAAAGAAATATCTTATTTGATTTGGCAAGTCGTTAAGGATAAGAATATTCATTTTTTAAACATAATGGATTGTTGTTATTCACATACAAATACACGCAGCGTCGAAAAAATTAGAATGCAAAATCCTGAAAAAAGGTCTCGTCCTAAAGATCTTTTTATTGGCCATTCATCTTATTATCAAGATGACGCTGGTCATATTAAGGCTCCAGTCGGACGACATATTTCTATATCTGCGTGCAATATTGATGAAACCGCTAAAGAAATCTCCTGTGCTAATGATCAAACTCGAGGAGCCTTTACCTTTACTTTGCTAAAAACTCTTAGAGAACATGGGCTTCGACATTCCTATTCTAACCTAGTACAACGTGTGCGACTCAATTTAAGACTACTAAATATACATCAATCACCACAACTAATGGTTGTTGATAATGCTGATGCTAATAGCTCTTTTTTGTTGCTAGATGATATAATTGGACACAAGCCTTATTACGTTTACTTTGATCAATGGGAAAAAGAGTGGATGATCAACTGTGGTGAAATTAATGGCATCACTATGGGAGAAGCCTCATTTCCGACCCTGTTTACAGTTTTAGAAGGGAAGGTTAAGTTGGAAGTGAAATATATATATCCTGATAGGAGTATTGTAACATCAATGCCTAAGGGAATCGATAAAGATCGTGTATACACAGCTCATTTACTTCAACAATACTCAGGTAAGCTATCCATAGCTATTGATGAACGTACTAAAGAACCATTCAAACAGCAACTAATTGATTTTTTAAGCAAGAGATCTTCAGATTGCTTTCAACTATTCATAGAAGGGAAACTGACTAAATATAAAATTTACCCGACTACAAAGGGACTGAATTTAACCAGTGGTAACCGTCATCGAGAATTAATGCAGATCGATAGAAGCTGGGATAAAAGAGGAATTGCCGATCTTATCAATCGCTTAAATCAAATAGCTATTTGGGAGCAACTCTACAAATTAGAGCGACCGACTAGTACTATTACTCGGCAGCATTATCAAATAAGCATGAACCGAGTGGTTGCTATCGACAGTCAGCGCGATAATGCTATGACTGAATTATTGGATATCGATTTCCCGATTGATTTGTCTTATTACCTGCATAACGACCAATGGCAGGAACCTGCTTTTCAGTTAGAACTCAAAAATACAAGTGACCAACCCTTGTGGTTTGC
This sequence comes from Bacteroidota bacterium, assembly GCA_038528965.1. Classification (GTDB taxonomy): domain Bacteria; phylum Bacteroidota; class Bacteroidia; order Chitinophagales; family Saprospiraceae; genus Lewinella. The sequence goes on from JBCBEC010000022.1 coordinate 29,888, forward strand.
CGTTATATATCTAGATGACCGGTACGGAATAACTACTCTGAGAGCGAGTGAATTAATTGGAGAAGGCGAAGCATCCTACCTGATTAATAGATACAGTGACTTTGACTTTATTACTCACCATGTTTGTGTGGAAGATAGCTATCTGGAGGTTGGAGTGAACAAGATTAGCGACTATCTGAAAGTAATTATCAGTACTCACCAAATTTCACAAATTATCGAATTTGATCAAACTCCAATGAAGTTTGACACTTATATTGAAACATATAAGTCTTCACCGAATCGCCCGCGCATCAAAAGTGATGATTTTACCACTGAGCTGATAGAGCTTCGTATTACACGCCCTTTAACGTCATTCCCGACTTCCTGACAGTAAGAGTGCTTATTTCTCAAGATTGTTTTACTCATTTTTTAGTAGGTAGACTTCCTTTATTGTAAGGAATAGACCGAAGCTCAAAGAACTGAACTTTGCATTATCAATACTTCATAACTCCATGAAATTGGGTTGTTCAAGCCAATCTTTTTGTAAGGATAGTCCCACTGGTGTTAGAAAATTGACTACAACAATTCTATCAATACATAAAGCCCTTTACGGCTAAAAATTGACACTTATGACAATCGGTAAACCAATCGTGCATTTGAAAAAAAGAACGAAATATGATGGTACTAAAATCTATTTCCTGCATTGCATAACCTATTTTTATAAGACAAATATCATAGCAGATGGACATTTGCCCATCAGTACAGAACTAGATGATAACCAAATAATGACGGTCGTTCTAAGGGTGAGAGAAGATGCAACACTCCCTATGTTAAATCGAGTGCTGACGCCTGTTGTACACACTATAGAATTAGGAGTATTACCCTTCGCAGATGAATATAGTGGTCTTATTAGAGTTGTAGTTCAACAAGATGGACGCTCATCTGATAAACCAAATGAAAGCAGTGTAAGTCCTGCTGATGGCGATGAGGATGATCGTCCGATAGGAGAAGGGCGTTGATCAAATCATCAGCGAGCTACTCTTCAAAACTACGCACATTATAATGAAGTTTCTACTGTGTTCTTTGTTATCAATTATAGTTATTGGTAATCCTCTTCTTGGTCAGAGCAATCCCAATGCTGAATTTCTGCAAAAATTATCGGTGGATAGTTTGGAGAAACGTTTAGCATTTGTGCGAGGCGAAGAAGAAAAAGTTAATATTCTAAACGAATTGGCTTTCAGGTTGCGTTATCGCGAACGAACACAAGCCTTGGAATACGCCAAGACTGCTTATGGTATAGCTGTGCAGCACGGTTTCATTGAGGGAGAAGGAGATAGTCACATGCGCTTAGGCGTCATTTATAAAAATTTAGGTCAGCACCAACTGTCTTTAGACCACTATCAGCGGGCAGCTACTATCCGAGTAGAATTAGGAAATGTTGCCGGAGCGGCTCTGGCTTACAGCCAAATGGGAAAGGCCTCTAAGACACAGGGCAAGATAGAAGAGGCAAAGATGTACTACCAAAGGGGGCTGGACCTATTGGAGCCACCAGATGGATACCTTAAAGAGAAAGGGAGAATATTGCTTGGCCTTTCTAATCTGTATAGAGACGAGAAAAATTACCGCAAGGCTCTGGAGTTGCTAGAGTCGAGACGAATGATTTCCGAGAAGCTCGCTGACAAAAAAGGGTTGGCTACCGTTTACTTGCAACAAGGTATTCTCTATGATTACTTGGAAAACCACGGATTGAGTAAGGAGAGCTTTGAAGAAAGTCTTCAGCTATACGAAGGTTTGAAGGATAGTACTGGGATCGCCAATTGCAACGTCAATTTAGGAAATAATGCTTTTCACCGAGAAAACTACGACGAGGCCCATGAATTCTTCCTAACGGCTTTTTCATTATTGCAGTTTCTGAATAAAGATAATCAAGGAGTTTTATTGACCAATTTGGGAGCTACATGCTCAAAGCAAAATAATTATGACAAGGCCTTAAGCTATTACGATCAGGCTCTTACTTATTTTGAAGACGGAGAAAATCAGTCACAGCTGGCTTCTATCTACCATCAATTAGGTGAATTATTCAATGTCCAGGAGAATCACGAACGAGCTATCAGCTACTTAAATAAAGGATTGACAATTGTTGAGCAAATTGATCGTAAAGGGCTAGAGTTAAAGTTGCGGTTTCAACTCTTTCAAGCCTACACAAAGAGTGGGCAATCGGCTGCTGCAACCTCAGTAATGCAAGGTTATCACCAATTGAGAGACAGTATTGTCAAAGGCTATGAAGAAGCAACCAACTACAAATTAGATTTAGAAAGGGAAAGAGTTGAGCAAGTGCAAGCCAAGGCAGAGTTCGAACTAGCTACCGCTAGCTTGAAGAATCGCAATATCACTTATCTATCCGCTTTTTTGATATTGCTACTAGTTTCTTTAAGTGTGGGCATTTATTCTTTTATCAATCAGCAGCGTAAACGTGCCGAAATGAGACACCTAGAGACGGAGCAAAAAATAGATCAACTACTGCAAAATCAGGAATTACAGTTTACATATGCTAAGCTCGCTGGTCAAGATATGGAAAGGAAAAGAGTTGCACAGGATCTTCATGATCGAGTGGGGAGTACTCTAGCTGCTGTAAAGCTGCATCTCGATAAGATTGAAAAAAGTATAAGTGCTATTGAATTTCAAGGCAGACCCATTGAGACAGCTAATCAACTCTTAGACCATGCTTGTAATGAAGTACGAAGTATTTCTCAAAACTTGCAATCTAGTACAATCTTAAAGTTTGGACTCTTGTCGCAAGTGAGAAACTTGGTAGACTCTATTAATGCGGCGGACCAACTACAGGTAAAGTTGAATGTTTTTGGTTTCGGAGAAGAGCGATTGGCTCTCAATAAAGAGATTGAAATCTACCGAATTCTACAGGAACTTTCTAGTAATACTATGAAACATGCCCAGGCCAAAATACTTACAATTCAGTTAAATAAATTCAAAGATGTACTGAATGTAATCGTAGAAGATGATGGGATAGGATTTATGAAAAGCGAAATCAAAGATAAATCTGGCATGGGACTTCATAACGTTCAATCAAGAGTTATTAACCTAAAAGGGAAAATTCTTATTGACTCTGTTAAAGGGAGGGGAACCTCTGTAAGCATTGATCTTCCGTTGTCTGGTCAGCTATTATCAGATGAAACACAGAGCGAAGATTTGGAAGAAATAATTAACTAAGGGCTGCTTGAATGTACTCTATCGTACAAAGAAGCTAACTACAATAATTAACAGGCATGATTAGGGTTCTGATAGCAGATGATCATCAAATGTTCCTAGATGGGATAGAATCTTTTTTGGATGAAGATCCTAACATTGAGGTCGTGGCACAAGCGAATAATGGGAATGAAGTTATAGCGAAGTTGAAACAGGTTAAAGTCGATGTGTTGGTTCTTGATATCGACATGGGAACGCCTAATGGTGTTGATACTGCAGCTATCATTAGGAAGCAGTATCCATCTATAAAAATTCTCATGCTTAGCATGTATAATAGGAGAGAATACCTATTGGAAATAATGAAAATTGGTGCAATGGGTTATGTGCTTAAGGATAAAAGTAAAGAACAACTTATTCACGCTATCCATCAAGTATATAGAGGTACCGTGTACTATGGGCTGGAGATTCTAAATGAATTGCAAACAGCCAGACTGGTCAAAGCAACCGATGAGCCAGAGCTAACAGATAGAGAAAAAGACGTGTTAACCGAAATTGGTAATGGCTTATCGACTAAACAGATTTCTAAAAAACTTGAAATTGAAGAAACAACTGTGAATACGCACAAACGTAACTTAAGACACAAATTGGAGGCAGATAACGAAAAGCACTTAGTACGGTACGCAATCAAGCATGGGTATTCGAAGCTTTGATTAGGTGATTTACTGTTACTATTCTAGGATACCTAACATATCGTTAAAATGTGATTAAATGCCAGATTTTGCCAACGGAAGATCTCGTGGTATTTCTCAGCAGTTTGCTGAAAAATATACTAGAGTGTCAAAAAGTAAGAACTATATATTGGGAATAGGTATCGATAACTATCAATATCTCAGGAGACTCCACAATGCTGTATTGGATGTGGACAGTATTTTGTCTGTATTGGTCAAGCAGTATCAATTTCAAAATGCAGAGATCACTAAAATTTACAATGAAAAATGCACCCGGAGTAATATTCTCCGTCAGTTGAGATATTTAGTTCAGCGGGTAAAAGAAACTGACAATCTCATCATTTATTATTCGGGACATGGCATATTTGATGAACAACTAATGGAGGGTTATTGGGTGCCAGTTGATGCTCGATCTAAGGAAGAAACTATCGGTGAGTATATAAGTAACGCTGACATCCAAAAACACCTTAGCCGTATAAAAAGTCGGCATACAATCCTATTTAATGATAGTTGTTTTTCAGGATCGATCTTTGGCGTTGATAGAAATATTCAACAAGAGAAGCAGGAGGTATTACCATCAAGGTGGGCCTTTACTTCTGGCCGTAAGGAAGTTGTACAAGATGGTGTCCCTGGAGAGCACAGTCCGTTTGCTAAGAGTATCCTTAGAGTTTTGGAAGAGAACCGAAGGGAAAAACTATTCTTATCAGAACTTGTGAATTTGGTAACACTGGATGTAGATCGAAATACCAATCAAACCCCGAGGGGTAGTTACTTACAGAACACGGGCGACCGTGGAGGAAATTTCGCCTTTTACTCACGAGATCAAGAAGAAAGGTTTTGGAAAAAGCAATTGAGTCAGCCATCTCCTGAAGGACTCATTGCTTATCAACGCTATTATCCGTTGGGAAGCTATATAAATGAATCTGTTGACCGAATAAAACGCTTGGTTCCTCCCGGAAAAGGATTAAATCCACTAGGACGCCCAGTATATACCCAAAGTGAAGTCACTGAAGTGTCTTCCAATCAAGATTGGCAGTGGTTAGTCCCGATTCAAAAAACAAGCTCAGCCACATCGTGGTCGCTGACGCAACTAGAAACATTTCTGAATAGCTCGGACTATCGAAAAGCCGACATAGAAACCTCTGCTATTATATTGAAATATAGTGGTTTGAAGTCGAGTGATTGGATGGGTGAGTCAGATGTTGCCTTGTTACCAAAGCTCCTTGTTGAAGAGTTGAGTATGCTATGGGAGAATTATTCTGATGGGCGTTTTGGCTTCCGAAAACAGTATAGCATTTGGAAATATCTCGAAGAGACGGGAGGCAAAAATGCTAATAAGTCTTTACTCTTTGAAGAGTTCTCTCAACGGGTGGGATGGGCTACCACTACAAATGCAGAACTTATTTACGACTATGAGCAATTGCAATTCTCGCTGGATGCACCAGAAGGGCATTTTCCGACGCTCCGGTTCGCTCACGCTACAAGCGATTTAGGTATTGGCTGGGGTAAGTATTGGGAGTCAATATTTTATAGTCTGATTAACCGAATTGAAGCACTCATAAAAAAATAAAACAAATGGTAACTTATCTGGTTTCATTGGCAGTCGTTCTAGCTTCCTTATATATAGTCTATCGCTTACTATTTACTGTAGTAAGAGTTCCTTATGATCACGTGATTGTTCTTGAGCGCAAGGCACTTGGAGTATCTCCTGTCAATCAGCCATCACCTGAAATGCACGGTGTGGCTGTTAAAGAAAATCAGCCCGGAATATTGCCGGAAGTTATGATTTATGGTGAAAAGCGAAAAATCTTGTTTAAACCGCTGTGGAAAATTAATCCTCCTACGAAAGTCATAAAGGTGAAGGAGGGAAATATTGGCCTAGTAACTGCACTGAAGGGAAATAACAGGGCAGATCACAATACTCCTGAACCTATATCGAGTGATTTGTTTTCATATGCTCAAGCCTTCTTACTTCAAGGCGGGGAAGCAGGTATCCAGTGTGAATTCCTGACACCTAACGAGTATCCCAAAATAAATCCCCACGTTTTTGATGTCAAAATGATTGATGTAATTGATGTGCCAAAAGGGAAAATAGGCCTTGTCTACGCAAAAAAGGGGCGCTTCAATGCGAATAGTTTTCCCCCAAAGGTAGTACCATGCAAAAATTATAGTAGTGCATCCCTATTTATTGAAAATGGCGGATACATGGGCTTACAACGAGACTATCTAACTCCTGGACAACATGCTATTAATACAGAATTCTTCGAAATTAAGTTGGAAGATCAGACCGTTGTTCCGGACGGAGAGATTGCCATTGTCTTTTCAAAGTATGGTCGGGTTCTTGATCAAGGTCAAAGACTTGGGAGAAAAATAGAATGTGAATCCTTTGAAAAGGCTGATTTGTTCCTTAATAATGGGGGGCAAAGAGGTCCGCAAAGGTCCCATCTTACAGGAGGTGTTTACTTCATCAACACCGAAATATTCACGATTGTTACATCGAGAGAGTTGGAAAGTGATGAGCTTCAGTCCAAGATTAAAAACGAGTACGGATTTCAGTTGCATCCGATACAGTTGAGGCCCATCGTTATTCAAAACGACGAAGTAGGTATCGTAACAACTCGAATTGGGAAGCCTCTTTTAGATGATGACATAGCAGCACCAAAACTAAAAGACCTCAGCACGGATATTACTGTATTTCAAGATGCAGAAATGTTTGTTGAAGTTGGAGGATACAGTGGACTTCAACTGGAGCTACTCATGGCTGGCACATATTATATTAACCCCTTGTTTGCCACGGTAGAAAAAGCAAAGTTTGAATATGTTCCTGAAGACAAAGTCGGAGTCTTAATATCAAGTTATGGCAAGAATTTAGGTAGCGAACTGGAAAAGGAAGTAGCTCTAAATGAAGGCAGTTTTTCGACCAAAGTAATTAATGATCTAGAAGATGAGGTCGTGGGCCTACAAACTGATGAACAAGCTACAAAACAACGACAACTAGCCCTAGATAATCTCGGCAAAATGAGAAATAAATTAGTGCAACTGGGCTCTAGGGGCGTACTAAGCAATACGCTACCGACGGGTTATCACCCCATTAACACGAAGGTATTCAAAGTAGAAACAGTTCCTACCAATGAAATCATTTTGGAGTGGACAAACAAAGAAAAACCTCCTACCAATTATGATGCAGGACTAAATGCAATTGAGATATTTACCAAAGACAAATATAAGCTACAAGTCGAGGTTACACAGTCTATTAAGATTAATGAAGAAAATGCACCGGTAATGGTGGTCATGGTTGGAGCACAGGGAGAAGAAGATGCCACAGACGGTAGTATAAATAATAAGTCTAAATCGATTAAAAGTCTAGTCTCAAAAGTCTTGGCAAGTTCCGTCCAACAGTTTTTTGTAAATGCAGCTGCGGCGTTCACTGCTTATGAATTTATTGAAGCTGAGCAGGAAAAAATTCGGCACATTATTGCTCGCGATATCAAGACAGCCCTAATTGCTAGAGGGGTTACAGCCCTTAATACAACCTTTTCAGTTCTTGGTGATAGTATTCCCGAAGCTTTACAAGAACGGATAGCAGCTGAACAGGAGAATATTAATGAGATTGAAAATCTCAAATTAGAGTCCATAAAAATTAAGCAAGAAGAAGAAACAGAAGTAGAACGACATCGCCTACAACGTCTTAAAGATCGTAATGAGTTGGAGGCCAAGAAAGACCAACAGAAAAAAACTGATTTCATTATCGAAAGCGAGCTAAAAGAAAAACGGATTCGCGAAGAGTTAAGAATAGCTCTTGAGAAAGAAGACATTCAATTGGAAATGAATAAACTCAAAACGGAAATAGAATTAAAAGGCGGCCCTGCACTCATGTCTCTGCCTGATATACTTAAGAATTTTCCCAAACAGCTAGAACATGTGCAAAATTTAGTGATTAGTGGAAGTGAGCTAAAGGGGATTACTGAGTTTTCAAATAATTTTGGCTTGCTACAAATGCTTCTACAGCAATTTAACATTCCTTATCAGTTTAACAACGATTCATTGTCTGCACGGGAGACTATCAGTGATAGTAGTTCTGCTTCCACAGGTCCTAAAGATGCCTGACTTAGCAAACTGAGGAGAAGAATCAGAAAGCACCACTTCATCTAATGATTCACACGGGCGGCTGACTAGTAAATAATTCCATTTACAGTATTTAGAAAGATCACAACTATACTCTCTGCTGGTACGCATTGTTATTTGTGTCGTTCCAGTATGCCAGGTTACTTGAGGTGTTTCCCGATGGCAAACTAACTATGTGGGACCGTTATTTATTTCGTCCTGTTAACTCTTACATGATGGAATCAATAGGTTTCTGAATTTTAAAAATATCTAAAATAATAACTGTGTTTTCCAGAGTAATTAAGATCGATGATATCATTGCTGTTTCGGTGATTCTTGGCGGAGTCGTATTTCTCGTTTTTCGGGAAATGAGTCTTGGTATTCTCTCTTCTGGCCTTTTTATGGGAATCAGTCTCCTTATTAAATTCAGTGCTCGTAGGAAGAGCCTAGTCTTGGATTCAAATGCTGATTTTGCCGACGTTGAAGCAAGAGATATTTCAAGCTTTACAAGTTTTGTTTGTGAACTTGCAGGCGTAGATCCATTACCCTTGAAGCAATACTTTCCGTATGAAATATCTAAGTACTTTGCTCTTGGGATGACAATCGTATTCACGGGAATTCTTGCTGCGGTTTCGGGAGGATATGCGATTTACAAAATATTTGATAACATCTATGCTAGTCTTTTGGTAGGGGTGCTTTGGGGGGCTTTAGTTGCTAATATTGATAGGGTAATGGTGATGTCTATATCGAAATATCATTCACTTTTGGGGCAATTTATTCGTGCAATTCCTAGGATTCTGTTAGCTATCATCATTGCACTAGTGATCTCTAAGCCGATTGAAGTTCGTTTTTTTGAAAACCGACTTCGAGCTGATCTAACTAAAATGAAAAGCCTTATTGATAGTACTAATATTAATAAGGCAACTAGTACTTTCAGGGTGGATGAAACTAGTCGTAGTCGTTCAATAGCACTGCAGGAAGTAAATGACATTAGGCAACAGCAACCCGATATTCCTGCTTTATTAAGCGATGAATTAGCCTTACAGCAAGGGGAATATAACCGGATAAGTCGAGATGTGCGATTTATCAGAAGCGAGCTACTCAAGCTACGAGGGGCTGATTCTCTTGGAAGGCAACAGTATTCTAAAGTTCAAAATGAAATAGCCGACTATCAAGAGAGGTTAGGCCGTGAAGAGATAAGGCTTGGTAAGATAAATGATAGAATACTACAGATTCAAACCGAAGTTAAAGACATAATAAGCGCATTTAGAATTGATAATGAAAAAAAACTGACTGAAGCATCGCGTAGATTAGATTATTATGAAAAGGAAAAGTTCCGAATAGATTCTCTATTGAGCGGAGAAATAGGAACCATAAAAGCCAATAGTGCAGCTTTGTTTTCTAAAGGGACTTTTATGCTGGAGTTATTACTTTTAGAAGATTTAAAAAGGGAGGATAAATCGATTTTCTGGGTAAGTCTAGCTATATCACTATTGATGATCGCTGTAGAGACTATGCCAATTTTTGCTAAGCTATTGGCCCCAGCTGGGAGTTATGATTATTACCAAAAGTTTTTAACTGATCGTGTTAAAGCAGAAGCCAAAAGGCGCATCGAAGAATCTTGGCAACCACGACCCGACGAGGAGGAAGAATGAACAATGGACATTGTTAGCCTTGATGGTAAGTAGGTAAGGGCTGCCTCATCATTTTTAGTGAAGCATCTACATATAAATGACTAGAGACCGGTGCCTGGAACCCTCCTAAATTGCATTCCATAAATCACTCATTAATCTAAAATTTGATTTAATGGAAGGTAATGGTCAATTGGAGAAGGGATTTTTAGCGGATGCCGCTATGCTCCACGATAAATTTAATCGGCTAGAACGTTGTTTTGAGGTTGCTGCTGATTACATTGAAAATAGCGAGGATATAGCATTACTTTTTGCCAGTAGCGATAATCGGGCTTTGATCAATTCACTAGCAGAACCTGAATTTCAGGTAGGGATTGCGGGCTGGTATTCTGCTGGGAAATCGACGCTTATAAATGCAATTTTCAAAAAGAAGAAATTCTTGCCAGAAGGGACTGCTCCAACTACAGCTTTTCCAACCTTTATCAGGAAATCTACTAATGGGAAGGAGCGTGCAAAAGTGACCTATCTTAGTGAATCAGATCGTAATAACTTAAAGCGAGAGTACGTCACTAATATTTTTGAAACATTAGCCTTGCCTAAAAATCATCTAGAGCAACTGCTAGCATTACCGAATAAAGAAATGTTAGCAGGACTGGAAAAAATGATCGCTAGTAAAGGGGGAGAAAAGGCCCACAATAATTCTTTACAGTGTCTGAAAGTACTCATCAAGCACTATGAGTCCGAACTTGACACGAACCCTGATCCTGTACCTATCGATAAGGCGTTACAAATTGATGAGAGTCATGACAATAGTACAATCATTAAGCAAGTAGACATCTACCTAAATGATTTGCCCTATGATGACTATGTTGTTTTAGTAGATCTGCCGGGATTAGGCTCTAACAACATTCGTCATGAACAGATTACTCGAGATATTGCTTTTCAGAGTGCTACTAAGTCTTTTGTTTTTGTATTTGCTGCCACGGGTACGGCTAACGGGGAATTAGAGGATTTTATTATAAGTTTAAACAATGAAAAGCTACCAATAAGCGATTCTTTTTGGGTGATTAATAAATGGACTGAGCAAGCTGCTAGTGAGCAAGTTCAAGAAAATTTTTTCCGGGATTGGCGTAAACGACAAGTAAAGATTCAGTCGGACCGCTTTTTTACTATCCCATACAGTGAACAGTTATTGGAAGATCCCAATTTTGTGCGAAAGGTAGAGCTTTTCAAAGAACAGCTCTTTAGTTTTCTAATGCGGCAGGCCCAACGTGAATTTCTGGGTAAAGCAGAAAATCTGTACCAGCGCATTTCCAGTAAGATCGGTACAGCTTTGGTAAAAACAGAGCTACCAAAGAATGTGGACGATGATGTCTATATTTTCAACGAGAGTTCAAAATATTTTGACCACTGGATCTCATTATTAGAATTCACCATTGATAGCGCATTAAAAAAGGCTTTCAAGAATGCAGATCTACCGGCATTCGACTTGCTCAAAACACCTGATATAGAACAAATTGGAGTAGAAATTGAGCAGCAGTTTGACCTAGACGAGGCGGCGGAATTGGTTTTACTATCACGGCTGGTCAAACAAAGTGTTAATACTCCAGATTTTGTCAATATCTTGAGGGAAGTGCTGAATAAAGTAGACCCTGCCCAACTAGTGCGGGAACATTTGCAAAGTGATACTGCGCAAGCACTCATTCACGAACTGTTCCAGCCTTTTACCGCTCTGACCAACCAAACCATAGCCATTGGTAGTAAGCAGCTTCCATTGTCAGACTTTATTCACAGAAGACTAGAAGAAATCATTAATGTGAATAGTATCCTATTCCGTATTGACGGAGTTGTGGACGCAGTGTACGTTCAGGTAGTCGATGAACTCATTGTTTTCTTAGCAGAGAAATTCTTAACGGAGTTTATTAATGGTTCTACAACAGAAGCAACTGACAATACAAATACGACTCCGGCCATTTCCTCTGGGGTATATGAAGAGCGTACTAAGGCTATACTACAGGAAATACCTCGTTACATTGTTCGCTACCTTAAAGACAAACAGACTAATGTTAATCTACAACTCCGTAATACCCAACAAACCCACTTTAAATACGTCAAATCACGCTTAGATCAACTTCTGAGAGAAGAAAGTTTTCGATCTACTGTTCGTATGATGATCATGGAAATCGTTAGGGCTGATGCCGCCCATTATCTTGATTTAGACGATGCCAAGAAAAAAATTGATGCCATCCACGAACTCCAAAGCCTGGTGGCAAAGCGGGAACCTAACTTATCTCACACCTAAAAAAATAACACTTATGTGGGTATGCAGTAATGATGCCACTCATCAGTTTCCAGAACGGACTGAAGATGGGTTTTGTCCGCATTGCAGTTTTCGGGGTACGCTAATTCCCGAAGCCATCGACAAATTAGATGATCAACCGCAAGGAACAGTACCCAAAGGAGAGCAGGGGGAACAAAGAGATGTAGGCCTTTGCATTTTGTTGATGGATGCTTCAGGTTCTATGTCAGAAAAACCATTTTCCAATGCTGAGTCTACTAAGGCAGAGTTGATTGCACGCTCAGCAGCTCGCGGCATCTTTGATCTAGAAAGCATGACCATGACTCAGAATGCTTACCTCTGTATTATCATGTTCGATGCTAACGTGAAGCAGATTGCTTTCGACACTGTATCTAATCTACTCAGAAAACACCACCGGGATCCTATTCGCTTTGAGCAGTTTTTACTGTCTAAACTGAAAGAAATGGGAGGAATGACTGATTTAAACAAGGCTTTACTAGCCGCCGAAGCACTAGCGAATAAGTTCTTGAACAAGTCTATTCCCTCTTTTCAGGACTACACAGTCATGAAGCATCGTATTATGAAAAAGGATGCGAAAACCATCAGTGTGCCCAATGTCCGTGTACTCCTCTACACAGATGGACATCACAATGCCACTGGAGAGGTTGTGGTAAACCCATTTCAGGGACAATCACCAGACTTACTAATGGGAGCCTATTTTGGAGCAGCCTCAGATAAGGGCAATCAGCAATTAACGGCTATCCTAAGTGAATGCCCAGTACACGAAGGTGTTTTGCAACATTTCTTGTTTGATGACCCGACCAATGTGGGCTCCTTGCGTCATTTATTTAGGATGGCCTCTAACACTTCCGGTTTTTGTCCCAAGTGTATGAATATATCGGCAAGTGTATGAGAAAGCTATTATTTTTCCTCCCGCTGTGTATAAGCACAATTGGTACTGTGACGGCTCAAGCATACTACCAACTCCAATTGGATTATCAGACTGATGTTTGGGTATATGAATACCTAGTGGGTAAGGATACCATTTATCTTCATCACAACGAGATCTTTTTAGCAAAAGAAGAAGAGCAAAGACAGGATACTATCTGCCTGCAATTTGCTCAAGAGTTTATCTGTATACCCGATAGCCTACTGAAGGAAATACACCCGAGATTATCGGCTACTGAATTTCGTGTTGACATAGATACAATACAAGTTGGTGATGAAATTCATTTAGACTTCAGCGACATCCTCAGTGAAAGAACTCCTACCATCTGGATTTTACCTTACGGCGAGAGAAGTGCCTGGAAACGGTCATATAATGGCAGTAAAAGCTGCAATCTGACCAATACTCCATCTTGTAGAATATGGGCAAGGGGACTACCCTCTCTGTTCTATGAAAATGACTCCCTTTTTATTCCGAAGACGGAAACAGTAAGCGTAGATTCAAATAGCCTAATTGAGCAGGAGCACCTTGAGCATCAATTGAACGCAACTCAGATTATCGTAAGCGACCTAGAAAAAGCATTGGAACAGAAAGAAAATCAGAGTAAAAAAGAACATCTTTTCTTCGTCTTACTTCTAGCGACCTCACTGTTTGGCTGTTATTTTTTGTTTCAAAAAGTGGATCAACTCCGTATAGTCAATCGTGACCTACAGGCAGTAATAGCGGGGGTAAAGACTAATTATAGTAAAGAAATCCTTAAACCGATAGCATTAACAGAACAAGTAACTTCAAAACGAACTTTCGGTATGGAAATACTTGTTTCGGCAGGCCCCCGAAAAATGTTCAGTACCGAGGATAATGATCTTGACTTGGGAGAAGATATTGGGGGGTGCCTGCAGTTAGGCGATAGGCTATATTTCTGGGTGTTAGATGGGACGAGTCAGAGTGCTATTTTGCGCAATTCCAAGCAAGAAGATCTGTTTTCGAGCCGCTATCTAGCGCAAAGTATTGCGGCTTTTCTTCAACAATCACTCCGACGTACTAATGGCCAATTACCAGTACGTACTGCCTTGCTGGAGAGTATTGAAGGGGTTCGTCAGGAGTGGGAAAAAAACATCAACGCCTTGACGGAAGAGCGCAAAACAAAGATTCTCAATTTCTTAATTGACAATATTCACGCAACCTGTTCAACAACCGTACTGGTGGGGTGCCTAACTCTGGAGGGAGAACTGAAGTGCTGCCGTATTGGCGATTCCTTCCTGTTTGCCTACGACAAAAATGATGGTCTCGTACCCTCTGCTCTCTCCACCAAACCTGGAACCGAGCGCTATGATCGCCAATTTTTCCGATTACAGCGCACAATTGGGGAAGACCAGGTAAAAGTTGTTAGCAATGAAATACAGCCTGAGTTTTGGTCCATTACGGATATTCAAAGGGTAGTTGTTGTTTCCGATGGAGTGGGAATATCAACCCGTACTTGGTTGAAGCATCTAGACGCCCTAAATAATCCGCAGAACTACCGATCAATTGTCGGTAAGATCCCGCAAGCAACCCAGGATGACAAAACCTTTTTAATAGTGGAGATTATAGAACAACCCAACGAATCAGAATCGCTAAAGGTAGAACCTAATCATGAAAGTCAGGATATTTGATAAAGAATACAACTACACTTCTGATTACACTACGAATAGCGATAATTGGAAATTTCAGAACCGCGATGATTTTACGATTACGCCTGTCAAAATTGGCGGATACCCCTGCTTTATCAAGCGCTTTGAGCAGGAGCCACCGGGTATTAGCGGATTAAAACTATTAAGAGGTAAGTTTATCGAGAACCTGCCCATTGTGCATGATGTAGTGACGGATCAGGAAGATAATAGGCCAGTCACCTATTTGTTTTTAGAATATCATCCTGGAAGGACCTTGACGGAACAGTTGCGAGAAGGCCTAGAAATTAGGCCACAGGTTTTAGTAGAAGATTTGTATCAGGCACTCGCTGACTTGCACGAACTGGGTTTCTGGCATACTGATTTTTGCGAAAAAAATATCTACTATTCTTCGCGTGCCAAGCGATTCATAATCATTGACCTGGATAGTATAGAACACGTTTCTAATCTGCCAACACCTATTCCCCATGAGCCAGGTGGTTTACTAAATCAGGATTTCGCCATCGTAGCTAGAAGTTTTCTCAACGAGTACATAGGCACCGACCACAAGTTGAACAAAGATCTATCTGGAGTGACGTTAAATTACTTTCAATTACTCGTGCTGATCGCTAAACTTGGCTTTTATATCGAGCAAAAGCAATTGAATACAACCTTTAAGTATACTCTTAGTAATTTCGATGATTTGCACCATTACATGCACCATAAAGTATCAAAACCTGGCCAAGCCATTTTTAAAGCGGGAATCGCTCGGGAAGGAGGGAAACTGAGACGCAAAGAAGTGTTAGCTTTTGCGGATGAAATACTTCCGTTAGGTACAGTATACATTCTATCAACGCGTAATCGGAAGGAAGTGATCTCCTCTCCTCAGATTCTATCTTTTTTAGCCAATGGTCAAAGCGGTAGAGTTAAGGTTCGGAGAGGTAAAAAAATACGAATATCCTGGAGTGTAAAATACGCTGATGAAGTACAATTCAATGAACAGGCTTATCACCAATTGTGTCATCACATTAATATACCCGTACAACAGAATATGGAGCTGAATCTAATGGTAACGGGGACTGTAAATGGTGAATCCATTACGAATAAACAAACGATTGTCGTGGAGATCAAACTTCCCTCAACTGGTACTTACTTATTGATCTTTTGTACCGTATTCATCCTGTTATTAATACTTTGGCTAGTTTTTTCTCCAATAATTTAGTCCGTAGATGTCCAATCAACTTCTACAACCTTATTTTTCCAGGCACCTTGCTTTTTTGATTGGTGTTCAGGAGTATCAATATCTGAATGACTTGGAAACGCCGCTTAATGACGTGCACGATTTAGCGGAAGTGCTGAAAAAAGAGCATGGATTTCAAGTAGAAAATCCCTTACTTAACCCTGATAAAGCGAGCTTAGAAGCATATATCCGAGATTATATTCCCCAAAAGGTAAAAGAGGAAAAAAATGATCGAGTCGTAATTTATTTTGCGGGTCACGGAGAAGCGGATATAAATGAGGAGGGTTCGCCACAAGGCTACCTCCTACCCTCTGATGCGCTCTCTGGTAATACAAGTAGTTCTGTTCCCATGTCGCTGCTGCACAGTGTAGTAGAAGCTTTACCATGCCAACACCTACTACTTATTCTTGACTGTTGCTTTGCTGGTGCTTTCCAGTGGGATGTCAAGAAACGTGGATATTCTAAATCTCAAATGGGGAATAGATTATTTCGCGCTTATTTTGCTAGGAATGCTGAGAAAAAAGCCCGACAGGTCATTGTGTCCACCGGTGATGACCAGAAAGCAGTAGACATTTTGGACCGCCGTTTAGATCGGAATTCCCCCTTTGCTGCTGGTCTTATCAAGGGTCTACAGGGACTGGCTGATAATCCCAAAAATGGTTTTATATCGATAAGTAAGCTGGTAGGCTATGTGGATACATCATTGGAGGTAACGCTTTCAGGTAATGGTGAAGTAATCAGGCAAAAAGCTTTTGCGTATACGCTAAATAATCATGAGCACGGAGAATTTTTCTTCTGCTCTCCATATACTAAAATCAGCCTTTGGGATGATGATTATCGTATTAATCCTTTTAAGGGCTGGGCGGCTTATGAAGAGGCTGACGCCTATCGTTTCTATGGAAGAGACGAAGACATGGAGCAGTTACTGGATACACTAGAGCAACATAAATATACCTTTCTACATGGTAGTACTTACACTGGGAAAAAATCTGTAGTTACAGCGGGACTATTACCGGAGCTCAAGAGTCGTAATCTATCAGTATGCCGATTAATAGTAGGACAAATTGATCAGGTGGAGTTCGTTAAGCAGATCGAGAGGTATCATCGTGTTATAGTTATTTGCCCATCAGATGTTCATCTGCAAGTCGCTCGGGAAAACATTAAAACGGTGTTGGAGGCAACAGCCAAGCGTAGTGATATCCATGTTTTGTGCTGTGCAGATACGCATTTGTACGAGCAATTGCCTATAGGCGATTGGGCTAAGTTTGGCCCTATTGAAAGCCTGAAACTAAAATCACTCACGCGCCTATCACTGCGAGATATGATTGAAAACCCACTGGTTTTCAGGGGCTTTGGCTTTGAACCGGCTAAACTACCCGAGATTATACTGGAGGAGTTACGACCTACTCTAGCACCGCTACCCCTTTTATCTGCGACGATGCACGCTACGTTCCAAGACTTTATTGCAGAAGGCCGGCCCACCCGCATGATTACCCTGCAAAATTTCCAGCGAACAGGCGGTGTACAAGGGGTTTTTATTAAACAGTTTAAGACGGCGCTAGAGCAGCTAGACTCAGATGCCAGGCAGTGGGTAATGCTACTTTTAAGTCGTTTCATACAGCAAAGTGACCATCTTGTGCTAAGCCGGGACGTACAATTGCAGGAGCTAGAGTATGAAGACCCAACAATTACAACACACATACTCGCCCTACTGGACCATCTACACAAGGCGGGTGTACTATTTCGGAAGAGGAATACTTACCAATTTGCCTATCCGCTTCCTATCAGTAGCTGGCCACCCTTGCAGACCTGGTTGCTGTCTATTGGTCAGGATAAAATTGATCTGCAACGCGAATTGTGGCTTGCTACTACTAAATATGAGCGTTCAAAGCAAAATGAAGTTCGGATAGTAGGAAAGGAGAATAGCGAAACCGCTGAAGGCCTTTGGGGGTCACACTTAGAGCTTGCTAAGGCGCTTACACTTATGCATAGTCAACCGTACTTTTTCAATTCACAGGAAAAAGCATTTTTGACAGAGAGCCAAGCACAAAGAGAGAGCATATTAGTAGAAAAATCTCTAGTCGGAGCAAAAAGTATAGCAAAGCATAGTCCAAATTTTGCTTTGCGGCTGTTGGAAAACTTGCACCGTAAACACCCTAAGAAAAAGTCTATCCTGAACGCTCTGGAAGAGTTGCTTTCTAACAGTTTGTTCTATGGGGTATTTGCTAACCCGCCAGTCACAAGTGAAGCCAAGCAATTTTGTTTTCATCCCTCGGGAAAATATCTTTTCCTGCTTAAAGATCAATTCTTAGAAGTAGTCAATTGGATCACGGGTCAGAAAAATACCCTTTCGCTATCTACTGCTCCCATCCAGATGCAAGCTTATCGAGAAGCCGAAGCAATCTTGCTCTTGCTACCTGGGAAGTTACACTGTTTAGATGCAATGCTGGCTACCGAATGGACTAAGGAAATACCAGAAGATATTACGAGCTTCGCAATCGGTGAGACTACTGGTCATGTATATTTAATGAGTCAATTGGGGGTAGTATCTTGGATAACTACTGAAGGAGGAGTTTATGGGCAACAGACTATCGAGGCCCTCAAAGTAGGAAAGTTTCTTCAGGTAGACCCGAAGGAAGAATACTTGCTTATGGGAGGGCAAGTAGGAGCAAGCGTAGCCCATGGTCAGCTGGGGTTATTCCTAATTAAGGACGGACATTCTAGATGGGCACTTCAGCAGAAAAAAAAGATAAACCTCTTGCAAAAGTTATCTACTCGAAATATTGGTTTACAGGCTATTGCCTTTTCACCTGATAGCCAAATAATTGCCGTAGGGCTAGGTAGTGAACAGATCATTTTTTCACGTACTAAGAAAAAATACGGAGAAGTCGTTTTGTATGATCTCTCTGGCCAACAATTAGCACTTTTAGAAGGATTTAAGGGAAATGTTTTAGCGCTAGCCTGGAGTTCTCACGAACAATGGCTGGCCACATCTAGTGATACCCGAGTTATCATCTGGAATATAAAAGGGGAACAATTACTTACGATACAGTGTAAGCATCCGGTATTGCAATTGGCCTTTATTCCCAATCGAGACGATTTCCTCTACTGCCTGGATCAGACAGGAACATTATTCTATGTTAAATTGACCCGTTTACAGTTACCCAATCTGTCTGCTGGTGTTATTAAAGAAGGGCTGCGTTCGATTGTTTCGAATGGGGAATACCAAGGAAATTATCACTTTGTGGGTGTAGAAATGCCACACCGACAGCAGCGACTCTACTATTGGGTAGCAGATCATACCAGGATTGTTCAAACTAGAGAATGGACAGTTCCCATGCCGATGAATGCTATCATTCCGCTGTCAAAATTAGGTATGTTAGCAGCGGCGGGTACAGATGGGAATATCTACTTCCTTAATTTGACAGACAAAGATAACTTCACAATAACTCCTCGGGCCCCACAATTAGCTCCCATCTCTACTCTAGTTACGGATCAGCAACAGGACTGGTTAGCGTGGGCCTCAGCTCCAAAAACTGATTTACGCTTCAAGACCAGTGACCCAACTATCAACTTCATGCGATTCAACAATAAGACAGCAAAGAGTTGTCCCGTGGTATTGTATCATCTCGATACCAGAAAAAGTAGAGTGTTAGCCAGTTTCCCTGAAAATGTTATCCAATTACTATTCCACCCCAAGGAAGAACAAATTCTTATTGCATTAGAAAATGGCCTGATACAGCTCGTTGATTTTCAAGGTGTAATTCACTGGGATTCAAAAAAGGATGGTTACCAATTCGGGCAGATCGATAAGATAGCGATCAGCAAAGATGGTAGGCGGTTGCTGATCGGAGGTGAGAAGTTGATTCTCATAAACGATTTCAAAGACTTGGATCAACTCACAGCGGCAAAAGAAGGTGTAACCGCTATCGCACATGATCCCACCGGTGGGTATTTCGCCACTGGTTCAAAAGATGGTTACCTACAAATATGGGCTGTCGATGGTACGCTATTAATCACATTTTTGAATGGAGAAAGCAACCGCCCAGTAACCTGCCTATCCTTTACTCCAGATGGTAAATATCTAGTGGCCAGCCAAGATTATCAAGGGAGCTTTAAATGCTGGCATTCTCTAAAAGGAATGTTTGACACAGTGTTCATTCCTAAGCTTCCTATTAGTAATAACAGTAATGCAAATATTTGATAACCGTATGTCGGCTCCTATTTACTCCTCATAACGTTACTTCCCGAATAGAGGTAGGCTTTTCTCAGATTGCTTTTTGTTATCTTTGTTCGCGAGTTTATATACAATTAAAAATGGCAGACCAATCGGCAAAACTTCTGGAAATTTGTTTAGAAAATCCTTTGCTACAGAACCTAGTTAAGGCTTTGGCAGAGGAGCTTAAAACAAGTAGTAATGATGAAGATGATTGGATTACAGCTGGGGAGGCAATGACAATACTTCAAATTTCATCTGCAACAACATTGAAGAAGTACAGAGAACAGAACGAGATCAAGTATAGCAAGCCTTCTGGTATGAAGCGTATCTTCTACAGTAGAAGTTCCATTCTCAAATTCTTAGAAAAAAAATCTAATCATTAAGATCATGACTTATTCTGGTGACGCTGTATTAGAAGGTTTCAATTCTGGTTATGCTATTGAAAAATATAGGCCTGATATTGCATCTCAGATAAACAATTCTATTGGAGAAAGTCAGATTGATTTTTTTCGGGGCTTCGTCGCTGGAAGTCAACAGTACATCAAAGAACGTACCCAATCTAAAACTATCGGTAAGCTTCGTGATATTACCCGGCAAATACCTCGTCCCACTCAGAAGGGTAAGGACAGGCCCGATAAGGGCTTTGAGATAGATCGTTAACCTATGGCCTTTCTCGTAGTTTCTTTTTCACAAAGTTGACGAAAGCCCCATCTGCCTTTTCTGGGTTAAATCCATTCATAAGCTCATATGAAAACTGCGTGTGTAAGTTATCAAAGGACCAAGCCGTTCCTGATTGTTCGACCATCTGTCTCACCTTTTGTAGGGTTTCTGGCTTGATACTTGGAAGGTCCTTTAGCTTCATGACCGGTCTAAGTAAGCCAAATTCTACCTTGTCCTGTTCGTTTAATCGTAGCCAATAATCGGGTAAATGATCGTCCTTCTCGATCTGGCGAATGAAGTAGCGGAACTTCTTCAGCGAAGAAGTAGAACCAGTCTTTTCTTTGAGCTTTGTTAGCGAAATACTCCAGCTTTCCTGTTTGCCACAGTGCTTTCGAGCAATCTCATACAAGCGTCGCTCTAGCGCTTTTCCGAGCCAAAAATAACGACGACTTATAGTGAGTACCTCTTTACCGATGATAGAATTGAAGAACCATTCGGATAGGGTGATTTCCAAGCGGAGCATCCGGTTTTTTACCCTACTGCTTTCAATGATTTCGTAACTATCAATCAGACCAAAAGCGGAAGTGATTTCTCGTTTATCGGTCTTAATATTCGTTTTGATACTTACCCCTTGTAAGCGATCTAATGCCTTTTTGAGGAGGCCGTAGCCTTTGCCATTGGTTGGGCGGTTTGTAGCTACTAGGAGATCGTGACTGGATATTCTTAGTGTTCGTTTTGGTGTATTTCCTCTATTGATTGCATCCATAAGTAAAGACGCACAGTAGAGCAATACGTCTTTATCGAAAATAGTGGGTAGGCCCAATACGCTAGGAGCTATTCGTAAGGTGCTAGTACCATTGGTGTATTCCAATGTCCTAACATCCCGATTTTTGGATAGCGAGAAAATGGGATGTTCCATTGAAGCAATGTCATCCTTAAGCGGCAGATTGTCAAAAATATCGGCGATGAAGAAGTCCTTGGTGGGGTGCCTTTCTGGAGCGAGTGTTGGCTTTACGGGCTTTAATTCTAGTGATTGCTGCATAGTCATTCTTCGTAACTTCGAGAACTAGCATAGCAGCTAGAATATCTTTGGCAATATCAATTCGCAACTTCGAGAACCATCCCCAAAAGCGTTCGGAACTCTAGGAACCGATGTACGGAACTTCGGGAACTTTGGTTCGATACTTTAAGAACCTTCGTACGGAACTTTAGGAACCGCCCAGTTGCGAAAAGTCAGGCTGAGCCTGGGTTTTAACGGGTGATTTCGTGCCGTAACACTACACTAACACACTATATAACGTAAGTTATAACACTAGCAAAAGTGGCGGGTGCTTCGCACTGATTTAATAAGGAATTCGCTGACGCGAATCAGTTTTGGTATTTGCTATTGAAAGGAAAAAAGAAGAGGTTAGCCAAAGAAGTAGACAATGCCTATGATGAGCGTCACCATAATAACTGCAACAGCAAAGAATTTCAAAACATCGCCGATTTCCTTGATTAGTGATGATCGGGAACCCTTCGTTTTTTCTTTTGGGCTGCGATGATCTTCCAGGAGTCGAGTATGTTGCGAAATGCTTTTGGTCAGTTCACCTACCTGTTGCTGCATAAGATGTTCACGCGCCTCTGCTTTACTGTCTCGATCTTGCGCCTCTAGTCGTTCTCGTATGCGTTCAGATTTCTCTTGTTCCAGTTGGGACTCCAAGGATTCGATTTTATGCTGAAGTAGGGCAGCATTCACCATGTTTTGAGTTGTGCGCGGCTGTATTTTTGTGCTAGTTTTAGCTATTGTATTTGCGGCATTGCTCTTGTTAGACAGTATTTCCTGCATACGATCTGGGAACACCCGCTGCAATTCTATCAGGCGAATAACCTTATTTCCATTCTCATCTTTTTCAAAAGAGATACCGTCATTTCCAGCCGTTTTAGTACGCTTGTTAAGGGTACTGCGTGACTTGAATCCAAGTAGCTGCGTAGCCTCTGAAATGGTATATTTTTCCTTCATTTCCATCTGTATCCTCCTGTGCTTTGGCATTATGTATTGATACAGGCAGTGTATTCTTACACCTTGCAAAGCGCAAGCTCTTTTTGCTTGTATTGCTGTACTAGAAGGGATAAGTTGTACTATAAGGTTAAGGAAAGGATATGCCAGCAAAAGTCATCAATAATACACAGTGGGCAAAGGAGAATATTTCTATGCCAGAGTTGCTGAGTCGCTTTGGCCATGAACCAGTACAGGCAGCTAAGAGTGGAAATGAGCTATGGTATATTTCTCCGTTTCGCTACGAAAAAGAACCTAGCTTTCATACCTCCTATTTGGGAGGAAAATGGATATGGAATGATTTTGGCCGAGGTGATGTACAAGGGAAAGGGACGGTAATTGGGTTCTTGGAACTTCATGAAAATGTAGACATCAGCGAAGCACTCCAAATTCTGAAGAATCTGTTTCCACATAGGGGGACACCCGCTTCGATGGATGTGCTTAAGCGATTACCACTTTTCAAAGACATCGTACTTCATCAGCCGATGGAAGAGAAAGAAAAGGACTCCCTCGCTCTAGAAGTTTTGGATGTCAAAGAACAGATTTGGGACAGGAATTTGATTGGTTACCTATCAGGGGAACGGTGCATCAATCATCAACTGGCCCTACCTTACTTGCAGTGCATTAAATACAGGAATGTACGGACTGACAAAACCTACCAAACCCTAGGCTTTGTCAATCTTTCGGGAGATTATGAGTGTAGAGATAAGTATTTCAAGGGCATACTGAGAGCACCCGATGCACAAGGCAGAAATACAATTAAAGACATCTCCTTTGTACAAGGAACAAGCCAAGATGAAGTAGCCGTATTTGAGGGCTTCATGGATTTTTTGACGGTATTGACAATCAAGGATGTTCCAGTGCTCCCAGTGGACGTGGTTGTTCTGAACATGGTAAATATGAGACAGAGAGCGATGGAGTTTATCCGCTCGCAGAAGTACAAAACCGTATACACCTTTTTTGATAACGATAATGCAGGAGAGAAAACGACTCAACTATTTCAAGACAAGTTAGGAGAAGTAGTGAAACCTCAGAACCATCTTTATCAAGGCTACAAGGATTACAACCAGTACTATCAGGAACAAAAGAGAACGAGCTAGTTTTTTCTTTTCAACAGCACTTACTCGGTTACATACCAATCGGAATTCTCAAAAATAACCTCTACGTCAGCTTTGAATGCTTCATGGTCGAACGAACTAGTGATATCGTGCTCACCAATTGTATCAATCCCTTCTAGTAGTGCCTTCTCCATCAGCTTAATGACAGTTTCTTCATCAGCTTCAACAACGTCCTGAAAAGGGATTCGTATGCCAATATCGACACTGGCTTTGTCTGGATAGTAGTCGCTACCCACCCAATTAGAAAAGTTAGGAGTGATTTTTTCCAAGACAACGAAGGTGAAGTAGAACTTGGTAATTCCTTCGCCGTAGTTGCGCAAGTCAATTTGCTCACGAAGTACCTTCAAAAACAGACCAGGGTCTACTTTTGGGTACAACTCATGCCAGATACGACCAGAAATGAACAGTTGTTGTTCACCAGCCAAATCCTGAATGGGCGCAGTTTGTATTTGATCCTGATTAACTGTCATATTTATTTCCTGGTGGTCGTGCTAAAATAACTTCTCGTGCTGTCGCTTCGGGCAGTAAGGGGTAATTATAGATCAACCGTTTCTCTTCCTTTAGGCATTCGCTGTACGTTCCATAGAACATTGGAAGGAATAACAAATTCTCGGCTCCATAGTTCCCTCCTGGGTATCGCTCGGCTTCTCCCTTGCGCGTTATTCCGTACTTCCAGACATTGCCTTTGTATAAATATATGGTCTTCAGCCCAAAAGGGCAAGATAAGCAAGGGTATTCACCATTATACGAAGCGATCAGGGCATATTGGGTAGCATTATCTATCTCTTCCAGTTCTCGATCTAGTTTTGCTTGCCTTTCAGGAGAAAGGGTAATCTCGCCATCAGGTGTTTCTATGATGCCAGGAGCAACCTTCTTACTGCTATTCAAAAAATGATAACCGGATAGAATTAAGGCGAACAAGAGTAACATGGCGATCCACTTATGCCCTCTGGGGGCATTACCACTGTTTTTGTTGGAAACCACTCTTAGCCTTGTACGAGATAAAGTCCCGCTTTTTTTAGCGGGAGATGAGCTAGCCATGACGCTATTTGGTTGGTGGATAGCATTCAAAGCTACGGCAAAGTGTTGATACTCACCCAAGGATTTAGGTTAAAAAATAAGGTTTTATGCTAAGGGTTTCACCCTCGCGCCCAGCAATAAAAATAGGCTGCGACCGTGTGGTACGCCTTTAGCGTACTGCCCGCACCACTCTCGCCGATTTTTCTTTGTAGTTGCTACCCAATCCTCGCCGGAGGGCAGAAGGGTATAGCAGATAGCTATAGCCCTTCAGTAACTAAGGAGAAAAAAGATGGACATGAAAACCTGTCGTGATTTAATCTGGGAACAGCTTGACTTGGAAAATTCGGCCTGTCTCATATTTCTTGATGGAGAAAAGCATTCAATCTGGAATAATCCAGCAGATGTACTCCGTCAAGTACGCATGTTAGAGGAGCAGTATGATCCTTCGTGCATTTCAATAGAAGTACTTCCCAATGTGAATTGCATCGATGGAGGATACTTCTTCTAAAGGCACTTGCCTTTTTCCTCAATTTGAGGATGATTAACAACAACCAATTAAGGAGAATAAAATGGCTTATAACAATAACGTAAAACTAACTGGCAACCTTGGAGGAGAAGCTAAGATCATCGAAGGCGAAAACAAAACCTTTGCTGCTCTACGCCTTGCCACAACTGATACCTATAAAGACAAAGAAACGGATGAGTGGAAAGACAAGGCGACTATTTGGCATGATGTCATTGTCTTCAACCCTGCTCTGATCGAGGAAGTAAAAGCCTACAAGAAAGGTGTACGATTAGAGATTGACGGTAGCCTTTCTTATCGTGAATTTCTAGTTAGTATAAACGGTAAGGAGGTCACTAAAAGGGAAGCATCTATTCTTGCTCACAAGATTGAACAAGCCCCTTTAGTGAAAAAAGATAAAGCATAGTAGGCTTGGATTCGAGGGCTTTTCCGGTCCTCGATTTCCATATACAAGCCCGATAATCTATGATAGGATAATTAAGCAATTAAGGAGAATTGTAATGTCTTTAATGATGGGAAGTTTATACAATGCTTTAGTCCAAGCTGGAGTAGGACAAGACGAAGCGGCAAAGGCTGCCGAAGAAGTAGCCTCCTACGAAAATCGCATTGCGAAAATTGAGGTTGATCTGGCGGTACTTAAGTGGATGGTCGGCTTCAATATTGCGACAACAGTAACCATTCTGGTGCGTAGTTTCTTCTAGCCTACTGTGTAGTCTCAAATCGAATAGAAGTGATTTCTACTTCTCCCTTTTTAACTTCAGTGAAAGAAGCCTCGGGCTCTTTGATCCAGAGAACGCGATGATGGATGATGTTATCGAAGAGAGATTGTAAGTTCTTGCCAATGATAGTGACCTGTATTCTCGTTGTACATAATTGTATTTCGGTGTCTCCATCGTAGTCCATTGGGGATACAAGGTCGTGGTAGTGGATTGCCCGTTGCTCTCCCAAAGCAGTTGTGAACTTAACGGCTACCGCCATACCATCCCGTTCGTGAGCCAGGCCAAAGAAAGGGTTGTTCCCAAGTCCTTTGAACGCAGAGGAACCTTGCTTGTAGCGGATGAACTCTGGAATACTACTTTGTTCGGACTGGGACATGCTTTACGGGTTGTGGAGGTTTCGAAACAATACTGATAATGTCGTCTTTCTTTTTTTGCCACTTTTCGCCCAGGTTTGCAACCTTAGATTTACCGGTGCGGTAGATGGCACCAATCACCTTGAGCTTTGCCTTTATACCTTGTTCTTGCTGTTCTACGGATGAAGCTAGCTCGGAAGCAGTCATGCGTTGGCTAGAACGCTGTACGGCTTCCATCAACCCTTGCTTATCATCGGTGTGAATGGAGATCGAGAACTTCCCCCGTGAGACAGAAACATAGAACTGTTCCTTACTCGCCGCCCGCCCCGTCATAGCCGATTGCATCACAATGACACGGTTGACAGACTTTCCCTGCGAAGCGGGAGAGGTCGTGTAATAACCATGTGTCAGATTCCCGAAATGACGACCTAGAGTAACCTCATTGCGTCCAGTAGAAGCACGGATATTTCCCTTTTTGTCAAAACCAGTTACCGTCAGGATATTACCGTTGTTAAGGCGTTTTTTTTCGTTTGAAAAACCATTATCGGTGATACGAACTTGATCACCTACAGCTAAAGAAGTTTGCGTTGTCCGATAGACCGAAAAATGCTTGGCTGCGCCAAGGGGCAATGTTCTTTCTTCTGTTTTACCTACTGTCGCAATACGTATTTCACCGTTTTCGGTTTTACCCAAAACCTGGTACTTAGTGCCACGTTTTAAGCCACCCTTCAAATTTTGGGTAAATTGCACGACCATTCCCTCTTGATAGCGAGTTGGGTCTTGCTTTTCGGCATCGGTGAAAGAAAGGTTTTGCTGGGTTTTGAAAATGCGCTCTTTACCACGAATTATACCTTCTTCCCGAAGCTTTTCGCGAATGGTTTCAGTTACTGCTTTCCCTTGCTTGTGCGTGGTGGCTACAATGAGTACATTTTCCTTTTGCTGTATTGCAGATGTGTATTCAGCTGCTACTCGTTCGCGGGCTTCGTCAAAGCTATCCGCTTCTTTGACAGCCCCCATTTGATCCAGCGTTTCCAAACCACTTTCTAGGTTTCCACTGGAAATGGATTTGACAACACTTCGATAAGCATCGTTTTTCTGGCGTTGTATCTTCGTTATGGTAGCAGCTTTGATACCACCAAACTGTTCAATAATGCGTAGTGCATCCCCTCGTTCTACGGAGCCATGCTGCTTAATATCCCCCGTCAGCAGAATACGAGCATTTTGTTCTTCGGCTACTTTGATAATCCGATTCATAGTTGGATTGCCAACCATCCCCGCTTCATCAATCCAGATAACGCCATCTTTGACACTAGCTTGCAGCTTATCACTTTGCAGTAGTTCGGCAATGGTAGTGGCATTTTCAAAGCCATCGCCTCGCTGTACTTCACGAGAAGCAGCTGAGGATGGTGCAAAGGCACCAAAAGCGATGCCTTGTTCACGTACACCTTCGGCTACTTCTTTGATCGACCAAGTTTTTCCGGTACCTGCCCCGCCTGCTACGACTGTGATGAAATCGCGCGAGTTGAGTACATGCTGTACAGCTCCCGCTTGTTCTCGGGTTAGCTGTGGGTTTTTAATCTCATAGCCTGGATTCAACGGCTGAAATGCACCTCTGCCTTGACGTGCCTTATCACGTAAAAGCTTTTCTTCTCTAACCGAATCGCGAGTGGTATAGATGGTTTCTTGAGTTCTATTATCGGTGCCTTTGAGTAAATCATCACGACTCTCCAGCGATACCCGGATGGTTTCGGGAGTAGTTGACCCTATGCTCCGCTTAAGAGCTAGGATCATCAGCTCTTTATCGGTAGCTACAGACTTTCTTTCTAGCGCATGATTGAGCGCATAGCTGACGGCCTCATCGGGGGGCATCTCTTTTTTCTTTTCAATAGCATTCGCCCTTTCGGGCGTAATTGCACTTCCACTAGAGGTATCTTGCTTAGCGTTGTGTATTAAATCCAGTTCAGACTCATTGAGTCGACTGGTCCATTCCTGGTGTAGCTCTTCACGATTATATCCGGTGCGCTTTCCTGCTCTGGTTTTGGCACCAAGCTCTGCTTTATCCTCCTCGTAGGTCAGGCCTAGTTCAGCAGCTTTCTCATTAATCAGGCGCGTTCGATTGGAAAATTTGTCAATGGTGGAACGACCAAACCCAGCCAGTTCAAAGTCTCGTTCATTGCGTTCAACCTGGTATCCCATAGCCTGCAAATTGGCCGCTAATCGGGAGTTGAAAACTGTCTCGAAATAGGACGCATTACGTTTGATGTCACCAAATTGAGCAGCCTTGATTCGTCTTTCTTTTTCATCATAAGTAGCATTGAATACAAATACATGTTGATGTAGATGTGGGTCAGGAATGCCACCAACTGGCCGTGCATCTGTGTGCGTGAATGTACCCCAGAGTAGATTTTCTGTGCTCCGATTTGTATTCTTTCCTCCTGCTCTTACCCGTGTAGCGGCGTTTTGCTCGATTTCCAGCATAGTTGTATTCACCGCAGTATCAAATGCACGGAGAATGTCATTATCTTTAGTTTGCGCATAAACAATTGAGACGGATTTGGGTACTGAGAAAGTGAAGTCATAGCCCACCCGTCGCGAGCTGGAATGCCGTGCAGTAAGTTGTTCGCCAGAGACCGGATTTTGGTTCTGAGCGATAGCTGCAAAGTCGTCTCTTTCTACGTCCCCACTCAGGCCGATTCGCTCTGCTAATCGACCATGCCACTGGCCGATTATTTCGCCCTTTTCGGCGTAATAATCCGATTTGGTCAAACCTTCGCTAAAGTACTTGGTAGCACCAGATGCTGACTTACTAACGGTAATTCTAAGCATGTTTTAGCTCGTTTTGACTGGTTTAATTATAGTTACAGGCGTCTCCCCTTAGCACAGCTAGAGGACTTATAGGCAAGGTAGCAGCGATTGGAAATCAATGCAATAGGAGGTTTTTGGAAAACCCGGGAAAACTGAAATGGTGCCGGTTAGATCGTGCCATTTCAAACACTGTAAAGAGTAGATTTGGCACTGGGCATTTGCTATTGAAAAGAAAAAGCGTTAGAAAAAATGAATAGTAGTATCGGTAAAAAGGTTACCAACCTTGATCATCCATTAATCAGTTTTTCGAATCATCCGGATGACACTTGGACTGTTCGCGATGCAGTTCGAGGAGTACAAATCTTTGGTGGTATTGGATCAGGTAAAACTTCAGGCAGTGGGCGAGCGCTTGCAATGGCTTTTTTACGGTCTGGTTTTGGTGGAATTATTCTCACTGGTAAAGTTGACGAGACGAAGCTTTGGATAGAATATGCAAAGAAAACGGGACGAAGTAAAGACCTGTTGGTTTTCAGTGAGAATAGCAAGTACCGATTTAATCCTTTAGAATACGAATTAACTAGGGAGGGTGAAGGAGCAGGTCAGACTGAAAATATTGTAGCTCTCTTTACGTCCCTTGCAAAAATGGGTAATCGCCTTAGCGGATCGGGAGGTGGAAGTGGTGATGATCCATTTTGGGACATGGCTCTTCAACGCTGTATCAAAGCAGCGGTTGATTTGCTGAAATTATCGAAGCAAGATATTACCGTTGCTAATATGGCTCGCTTGATACGAGAGGCACCAACTGGCGAGAACTACCTCTATCAGTATTATGAACTTAGTCGCCTTGCCAATGAAGGCAATGAAGAAGCTTACCAGGAACTCAATAAATGGGCACAACAGAGTTTTGCAGTTCACTGCATGGTCTGGGCCGAGTCTTATGAATTAAAAGGTCAGGATTTAAAGGCATTTGAAGTAGTTTCTAGCTATTTCTTAAGCGACTTTGCAACCTTGGCTGAAAAGACAAGAAGTTCCATAGCAGAATACTTCTACGCTTTTGCTAATCCATTTCGTTCAGGTCTACTAGCAGAGTTCTTTGCTGGCGGCACGACTAAGGACATATTGCCAGAAGTAACCTTCAAAGGGAAAATTATCATTTTGGATTTCCCCGTCAAGAAGTATTTACAATTAGGTATCTACGCTCAAGCGATTTACAAGCGTATATGGCAGCAAGCAGTGGAAGTACGAGATGTCAAGCGAAATCCAGTACCCGTTTTTATGTGGGTAGATGAAGCACAATATTTCCTAAATGAAGAGGATATGATGTTTCAGACTACAGCCAGGAGTTCCAAAGCTTGTACAGTGATGCTATCGCAAAACATTTCTAATTACTACGCTACTATTGGTGGTAAGAATCCAAAGGAGCGCGTTAATTCACTACTCGGTAATCTAGCTACAAAAATATTCCACGCGAATAATGATTACGTAACCAATGAGTGGGCTGCCAATACTATTGGAAAGACCTTTCAATCAAGAACATCCTCTAGTGTCGGTAAGTATGACTCTGTTTCGGTTTCCGAATCATTGAACTATCAGGTAGAGCCACAAGAATTTACGGTCCTTTTATCCGGTTCGGTGATCAATGATTTTGACGTGGAAGGAGTTGTAACTGTTGCAGGGAAGAAGTGGAGTAATGGGAAGAACTTTATCAAAGTAGCCTTTAATCAAAAAGCAATATGAAGTACAGAACTAGGACGGGTAAAGTACTATCCGATCAAAGTTTATTGTCTGATCTTGGACAAACAGGTAAGGGGTTACTTCAGAGTACCCCATCTAGTATAAGTAATTTTTTTTCCGCTCTTCTCCAGTATTTCATAGGAGCACTCGCATTCTTAAGCCGGGGAGTTCTGCGTTCGAACCTTGGGGAAAGAACGTTTGGTGTCTTAACCCTGATTTCGATAATTTTCTTTGTTGGTCTTACACTTGTCTTTCCGTCCGCTTATAAAGTTACATATTCTTGGATGTGGGGAGATGGGGGAAATATGAATGGATATTTGGATGAGATATATACCTTCTTTCTAACGTTCCTTTATCCTTTCTTTATAGTGCTGATTGGTAGCCTTGATAAAGAGTTGACCTTAGCGGAATATTTCAAGGAATTGAGTTTTGTTCCGTCAATTCCGTTACTATGTTTCATCGCTTTTACCTTAATAATTACTCTTGGGCATCTTGCAGAGGTGCACAATAGAAGATCCCAAAAAGTGGTTGTGCATTCGTTTTATCGAGGTGATAGTCTCTTGTTTAAATGGTTAGAAGGTAAAAGTATATTGGGTGTACAGTTTTCAAAACTCCGTATTTGGATGCTTCTTGAACCTCTCTTTGTTTTAATCGTAGCATTTCTATTCGACAATATCCTCAACTATGAACAAGTGGCGCTTTTACTGACAGTAAGTGCGTGTTGTCTATTTGTTGAGGAATTTCGTGTGTATCAGGAGAATAGACGTTTTGAACTGGATATGCTCGATGGACAATTAGATGCAGTCTATGCTTCCGAACTGCAAAGGGAATACCAGGCAAGTCTAGATGAAGCTAAAGACGAAAGCCCAAAGACTTTTCAGTCAGTCTTCGGGCAATCAGGGGTAAGTCAAAGAGAGAATAAGGGAAGCTCAACAACCTTTAGAGCTAAAATCCATTAACGGATTAGATCTCTTGAGTCTCTACTGCTAACTCGCCCTCGTTGATTTTGAGAGGGAGTCGGAACTCGGGATTGTTGTACTTTTTGTACCATACTTTGAGCTTTACCTCTTGCCAGAGTTGTTACTTGAGGTTTACTTGGTCCTCGATTAACAATTGCTTTCACTGTCTTCCCAATATTCCGACGTGGGGGAATAACGACTCTTCCTTTTGCCATAATGGATGGTATTTAATGAACGATATATTGTCCAAATATCCATCCTTTGTGGCTTAACATCAGAGGCGTTAACCATTGGCTTTCCAGTATTCCTGCGTTTTCCCAAAATCAATACATGGAAATTCAGCAAATTACCGTTACTCGATATTTTTAATTTTTATTAACCATTTCTTTACCATTCTATGCTAGAATGTACTCAACTAAGGAGAATAAAAGTGGAACGAACACAGGAAGAATTACGGCAGATTTATGAAGACCTACTTGCTTTAAAGGAAGTTCAGAATCAACTCCATGATATAGGTCAACTACTCCCGATTCCTTTAAATGGAAAGAGTTGGGAGGAAGAAAAGGCGGAATATTATGATAAAGGGGTTAGCCTTTATGATGGATTATTGTCGTCCCAAGTCAAGTCTTGTGAGATAAAAACACAATGTGAAGAGAATTATAACTGGATAAGATCAAAAAGGGAAGAAAGCGGATTTTGGAATCATGTTAATTATCGTTTTTTCAACTCTTCAGAATACATAATTACCAGTGGAGGTATTTCACTCGAAGACATGATAACACTAACGAATCAAATTATAAAAGGGAAGGCTACAACTGAATCAATAGAATATTTCGACCAAATTCTCAATGGAATTGGTACATCTGCTTGTAATCCACGAGCTAGTCTTGATCTAGACTCCATAGAATGGAATCCTAATAATAATTCATTATACAACGCTCATAATCCGAGTAATTCTAGAGGATAAATTGTTCTCTAAAAAAAACACCATATATGCTTCTCTTAGATACTTTGGGAGGTCACGATAGGACAACCTCAATTCTCTTTATGCTTGTACTATTATTCGTTGTCTGGCGAATAACTGTTGCTGTTGTCAGAGCATTCAAAAATTCAAATCCAGATCCCAAAACTATTCAGTCAAATAAAAAGTACAGTTGGCGAATATCAAGAAGGAGCATTCTCCGATTTTTTGGACTAATACACTATCCTAATATCCGGTACACTTCTAAGGAGTCTACAAGTACTTTTTGGGCGGGAATTAGAAATAGTTTTGCTGGAGATACTGGTATCAGTGGGATTACTTTTTTTATGGTATTCATCAGTATTGTATTTGTTCTAGTTAAATGGCTATGGCACGGTTGGAGAAGCGCATTTCCTCTGAAAACGCTCCTTGTATTTTTAATTGTAACTCTAGGATTAATATTAGGCTACGTTCTACTCTATTGCCTCACATTTGTGATTCTCAAGGATTTTCGTTTTCTGCTTGAAGCGCAGTTGTTGCATACGGCCTTAGAGGATTATTGGGCGAAAAGAACTGCTCTTCAAAAAGCAGTTAAGATTTACCCTTCAGAATTCGCATTTACCAAGCTAGGAGAAGTTCAAAAGGAAATCACTTCTAGTGAGGAAAGAAGAGATAGTCGGTTTTATTATGAGCGTGACTATTCCAAAAGTCACCAATATTTTGACGAAGCGATACAGATTGACAAAAACGAAAAAGCTCCATATCTCGCTAAAGCCAAACTATATAGATACACAAAAGATTACGCAAATGCGCTCGACTCCTACCGTGAAATTCAAGAACTTGAAGCAGAATCTAAGCCACCAAAAAATAGGACTATTGGCGATTTTTCTTTTGCTAGAGTTTATGCAGATTGGGGAAAAGACTTATTGATAGCGGGTGAATATCATGAATCCATAGATAGATTGGATCATGCAATTGAATTGTATAGTGGCGAAGATAGCTGTCATCTCCGATGGGCATACTGGGATCGTTCTAAGGCATATTTGGCAATGGGAGAACTAGAGCGTGCGAAAGACGATTTATTGGCTACTTTTAGAATGACAGTTCAATGCTATACAACATCTTTAAAGAGGAATTATTCCCAAGGTGAAATACAACATTTTTTTAAGCGAAATAACTGGCCAAAAGCCTTTGATGATTTAATTGATTATGCTTTTTGGGTCTTCAAGGCCCTAGAGGACCAAGTTAGTGCTGAACTACTATTAAAAGAATATCTTGAAGATAACTCGAGCTTACATTTTCCTGTTTTTCTAAAGCGTCTTATCCTTCTTTTGGTTTCTTCGGGTAGAACAGACGAGGCAAAAACATATTATGATAGACACAGGGCATACCTGCTAGATGCAGAAGAAATTAAAAAGAAATTTGACCCTGCTAAGGGATATCGTGATAAATCAGAATTTGAAGATATCTCAATTGAGCAGTTAAATCAAATTGGAAATCTCTTAAAGGTCATCAATTCAGCCCTGGATATAGGCTATTTTGATATGGCTCTTAAATATCTGAAGCGTCTCGAAGAACGAGCACAGGCATCAGTTCATTATAGAATCTTGTACTGTTCTTATATGGGGAGATTATTAGAACAAGAATGGCGTTTTACAGATGCTTTAAAGTACTACGTCGAACTATTCCAAATTAGTGACGAGCAAGAGACTGATGAACTCGTTATTGCTTAAATTAAATTCTTCCAACGAGATTTTGAGCAAGCTACTGACGCGTACGAAGGGTATTTCTCCGCACTAAAGAATGCGGGTAAACCAGTTCCTCATCAACACATTATTGACTATGCTTACCTAAAAGAGTTGGCAAGTGATTATTCGGGTGCAATGGAAATTTTGTCATGTGAATCACAGAACACTAATAGGTGTTTTGAGTTGAGAAAAAAGCAAGGTATTAAGCGGCATATGCTTAGGTTTCATTGATCGGAGAGCATTATTATTGTTCTCCTCATCTACGAGATATTGCATATCAATTTGTACGGAGTTTTACTGTTTCTGACGATGGTTGTCCCTCAAGTTTCTATTGGGTCAATCCTCCCTTTTTCAGCTACACCAAGATACAGCTTGTCTCACCCTCTGCAAGTCACGCTTCGACTTAGATCAACAATTTTTTGAGACAAGCCGCAATAAATGGCTGCTCTAGACTGGCACAGGTCTCTCCTGCACTGAATACAGGTTCCGCAAAAAGGGCAGATGCCCAATTAACAACTTTAAGAAAAGGAACCATGACTAAGCAGAAAAATACATCCACCGACACTTACCAAATATATGTAGCCTCTCTCTCCGATTACAATGCAGGCATCCTTCACGGCGAATGGATAGAACTTGAAGGCCTCAACACAGATGAAATCCAGGAAGAGATTAACCAAATTCTCCAATCCAGCCCATACGCCAAGCAGTACGGCGAAGCAGCCGAAGAATGGGCGATACACGACTTTGAACTTGGCGGTATCCGCATCTCTGAATATGAAAGTCTAGACACGATTGTCAGCATAGTAGAAGCACTCACCGAGCACGGTGAAGCCTTTGCGATCTATTACAACAATGTAGATGACCTGGAATTTGCCAATACCCACTTTGCAGATGCCTACGCAGGTGAATACGATTCTTTTCTAGACTATGCTACCGAGACCTTTGACGAACTCTACGCCCACTCCATTCCAGAAGGCTTACGTATTTACATTGACTATGCTGCCTTTGCCCGCGACCTGGATGCTGAAGGGTACTTCCTTGAAGATGGTTATGTCTTCCGTCCTGTTTAGGGCGGTTATTCCTTCTGAGTCGTAACTTCTACAGAAAATCGTTCGCCTTCTGATGACCAGAAGGCGAACGAAAGCCAAAAGGTCAGCTTTCTTAGCAGTGGAAAGAGGCAGCCCATCGATAATGATTTGAATGGGGAGTGTTATCGAATTACCTCTAATGTTTCCTCTAACATTTGTTTTTCACCTGTAACCTTACGGATTGCATATTTCCAGCCTATTTCAGTTGTTTTTTTATAAACTGTTGTTGATCTGTACTGCATGGGATATTCAAGTTCTCCGTAGTCTCTATTGACCTCTCTTAAATCATCAAATCTATCATCACGATACTGATCTTCTTTGACAGTTTCCCAGGATAATAGCTTGTACGGCCCCTCTCTACTTATACCCTCTTTAAGGCTGTAAGCTAACGATGAGAGGTATGCGTTTTTATACTTTTCAAATTCCTCAAGAGATTTTTTCTTCCACCGTGATGCGTTTACAGTTTCATCGAAAGAGTAGTAAATCAGTGCAATTAAAGCTGAAGTCTCAATAGCTTTTAGCCATGCAGAATCTGAAAACTTGACTCTTTTTTCATCCGAGAATATTAGCCAGCCTTCAACATATTTCTTTTCTTTATATGCAAGAAGTATGTTATGCGCATCTCTCAGATGTCCTAGTCCGCTCCTTAGTTCGTGGTTCGGGCTTCTACTATTTAGTACGGCTTCAAAAGCTTGTTCGGCAGATTTAAGATGGGATTTTGCTATGTCATAGTAAACTTGCTCTATTTCGTCCTTTAAATTACGAGTAAATGTGAAGAGTACTTTGTAAAGAGTTACTCCCCCTTTGAGCATGCTGTATGTTTCAACTAGAGGCATTTTTTTCTTTAAAAGAACGTAGAACAAACCAATTCACATGGGGAATTCGATAGAACTTTGGTATACGTAGACTAACTGTTCGCCTTCCGGTGGCCAGAAAGCGAACGAAAACACACTAAATCCTTCAATTCGCTAGAACTTCAAATCGATTTCACTCAGATTCCTTCGTATTACATACGAAATGCGAACAGTCATTATGCGTGTGGTAAATGGGTTTTCTGCGTCCACCAAAACGACCGTTTTCTCGAACACTATCTCCCCAACCTCCATTTTCCACTTTTTCTTTCAATAGCCGTACAAAAAACTGGTCTACTAAATCAAAGTATGATAAAGCCGATAGTGAACCCTTTTAGGAGACGCTATAGTGAAAATCGGATATGCAAGAGTAAGTACCAAAGACCAAAACCTCTCTTTACAGAAAGATGCGCTCCAAAAAGAAGGCTGCGAACTCATCTTTGAAGAAAAAGCGAGTGGGACCAAATCCGACCGACCGGAATTGCGCCGAATGATCGACCAACTCCGCAAAGGTGATCTGATTATTATTTGGAAACTGGATAGACTTGGGAGGTCACTTCGTGATTTAGTCAACCTCGTGACCGAAATACAAGATAAAGGAGCAGGGCTAAAATCGCTCAATGACTCCATTGATACCACTACGCCACAAGGCAAGCTGACCTTTCATCTATTCGCGGCACTAGCCGAATTCGAGCGAGATATTATCAGTGAGCGGACCAAGGCAGGATTAGAAGCGGCTCGTGCCCGTGGGCGAAAAGGTGGTCGTCCAAAAGGGCTTTCAAAGGAGGCACAGGATAAGGTGATCATTGCTAAATCACTCTACGCACAGCAAGAAATGTCTGTGACGGAGATTTGTCGGTATTTAGGTATTGTACGGAGCACATTTTATAAATACCTACGCAGCTAGACTTACTTCCAATTTTACAGTTGATTCGGTTAATCGGTAGTACTTCTCTGCTGGGCATGCATCATGCATCAGTTTTCGCGCATTCCTCAAACTGAGCCATCTGCTCTCTGAATACATCCACTAATAATACGTTGACTACTAAGTAAAATTTCGCAATCGCATCCAGATCATTCGCAACGCGTCGTTGCTGCCGTTTGATCTTGTCAGAAACATCGCCTTCCAGGTGCTCACGATATACTTCCGTTTTTGCTTCTTCTGATGGTAGGTAGTCAAGTATTTCCAATTGGGCTTTAACACTAAGCAGGTCTTCATCTACGAAATCTCCTTTATGCGCAATCGCATTTCGTACCGTACGAGCCTTGCTTAGCCTTTCATAAAAGTCGGCTAGTAAGTCTAATATTTTGGTGCCTTCTAACACTGGTGACCTCTTGACTTGATTATAAAACACCTTGTCTCCTGGTTCAGCGATGCGGTGGACAAGTTGAACCAAATCCACAACCTGGTCAAATAAAAGCGTGAGTCGTAAGAAATGATTTTCGATATGATATTGTAAGTAGTCTGGATAGTGGATGTCCGTACGTTCCCGATAACTAGGGTCTGGGACTTCTTCTAGGAATTTTCCTACTAACTCAAATTGGCGCAGGGTCTTCATAATAGCGTCATGCCGGCGGAATAGAGCAAGTACGTACTGGTCCTTTTCAGATAGGGGTTCCCGTGTAGTGAAGCCTTTACCTTTGGACCTCGGTTGAATCCCACGGGCAGCAAACACCTGGCCTAGTTCTTTTTGAACTACTTTATGAAGTAAATCTGAGTCGAGAGGCGTGGATTCGCTATTCATGGTTGGTGTTGTCTTGTCTGATGGTT
Source organism: Bacteroidota bacterium (assembly GCA_038528965.1). Classification (GTDB taxonomy): domain Bacteria; phylum Bacteroidota; class Bacteroidia; order Chitinophagales; family Saprospiraceae; genus Lewinella. The sequence continues at coordinate 68,232 of JBCBEC010000022.1, forward strand.
GTAACTTTTTCCACTTATGAAAAGGCTTAGCGCCACCCATTAGTTCCCATTCAAGTATTTATCATCAATCAAGGTGGAAGTTGAGCATAAATTCCTAACTTTCCATTCACCGCTTCGTAAAAGGAAGCATTAGCTTTAATTTTCATAGTCGCTCAAATAGCTCAACCAACATATGGATCACAGCCAGCATAACCAGATTGTCAACTTTATCTGGTCAATTGCCGATGATGTTTTACGGGATGTCTACACGCGGGGCAAATACCGCGATATTATTCTGCCCTTTACCGTCTTGCGTAGGCTAGACGCGCTACTCGAAGACACCAAAGACAAGGTACTTGAGACGAATGAGAAGCTCGAAGAGCTGAACATTGACAATCGCGGCCCACAATTGCGCCGGGCTTCAGGCTATGTCTTTTATAATACTTCTCCCTATACTTTTAAGAAACTGCTAGGGGAGGCGGGCAATATCCGTCAAAATTTGGAAACCTATCTAGACGGTTTTTCCAGTAACGTCCAGGACATCATCAGTAAGTTTAAGCTGCGCAACCAGCTGGATACGCTGGAAGACGCCAACATCACCTATCCACTCATCGAAAAATTCTGCTCTTCGCAGATTAATCTCAGCCCGGAGTCGGTGACAGACCGCCAGGGCAATGAGGTGCTGCCGGGCTTGTCTAATCTGGGCATGGGCTATGTATTTGAAGAACTGATCCGCCGTTTCAACGAAGAGAATAATGAGGAGGCAGGAGAACACTTTACCCCGCGTGAGATTATCAAGCTGATGACTCACCTGATCTTCGAGCCGCTCAAAGGAAAGATCAAAGACGGTACTTATCTTATTTACGACCCTGCCTGCGGCAGCGGTGGAATGCTGACAGAAAGCGAACACTTTGCCGAGGCCATCAACCCTAATGCTAAGTTCCATTTGTATGGGCAGGAGGTCAATCCCGAAACCTACGCCATCTGTAAGGCCGATATGCTCATTAAGGGAGAAGACCCCGAGAAGATCGCCTTCGGCTCTACCTTGTCCAAGGATGGATTTCCGCGTCTGAAGTTTGACTTCATGCTCTCCAATCCACCTTACGGTAAATCTTGGAAGACAGACAAAGACAAAATCCAGGACAAGAAGGAAATTATTGATGACCGTTTCAAAGTGGGTACGCCACGTAGCTCGGATGGGCAGTTGCTCTTCCTGATGAATATGGTCTCAAAGATGAAGGAGGGCTCTGAGTTGGGTTCGCGCATCGCTTCTGTTCATAATGGCTCCTCGCTCTTTACGGGCGATGCAGGTTCGGGCGAAAGCGAAATTCGCCGCCACCTGATCGAGAATGATTGGGTAGAAGCCATCATTCAGCTCCCAAACGGGATGTTCTACAATACGGGAATCTCTACTTACATCTGGCTGGTCTCTAACCGCAAGACTCGGCAGCGTAAGGGGAAGATTCAACTGATTGACGCATCCAATATCTACCAGAAGATGCGCAAGAATTTAGGGCAGAAGAATAGTGAGCTGAGCGAGGAACAACTACAGGAAATTACCGATATCTACCTGCGCTTTGAGGAAAGCGAAGTCTCGAAGATCTTCGACAATGCCGACTTCGGCTATTCAAAGATAACGGTGGAGCGGCCGTTGCGCTTGGCGTGGCAACTGGACGAAAGCAACCTGACAGAAGCAGATTATCAAGATAAGCTCCTACCCATATTGCGCGTCCTGCGAAAGGAGCTGGGCACGGAGGAGCAGAAAGACTATAACCGCCTGCTGAAAGCTTTTACTGCCTACCTGAAAAAGGAAGGCATCAAACTAACCGCCAAGCAGAAAAAGACCTTCCTCGAAGCTGTTTCTTGGCAGGATGAAACTGCCGAGCCGGTCATTAAGAAAAAGGAGAAGGGTGGCACCATCATTTACGAAGCCGATAGCAGCCTGCGTGATACCGAAAGTGTACCGCTGAAGGAAGATATCCAGACCTACTTTGAGCAGGAAGTACTGCCGCATGTACCAGACGCTTGGATTGACCATGATAAAACCAGCATCGGTTACGAGATTGCCTTTACCAAGGTCTTTTACAAATACGAGCTTTTACGCCCGTTAGCGGAGATCGAGCACGACATCCTCGCTCTGGAAGAAGAAACCGAAGGTCTCATTAAGGAAATCATTGCCTAACATGAAGAAAGCGTATCCAACATATAAAGAGACTGACCTTCCTTGGCTTAAAGAGGTTCCAAATGGCTGGGATGTAGAGAGAGCAAAGTACGTATTTGACTACATCGATGAGCGTTCAGAATCAGGTGAAGAAACTTTGTTGTCTGTTTCAGAGCATCATGGGGTTATTCCTCGTGCTCAGGCAAAAGTGACAATGTTTAAAGCCGAATCCTACGTTGGATACAAATTATGTAGTCCTGGCGATTTGGTAATAAACAGTCTTTGGGCGTGGAGTCGGGGTCTAGGTTTCTCGGAACATAGAGGTATAATCAGCACTGCCTATGATGTTTTTCGTCTAAAATCACCTGAAAAATTCGACTACCGATATTTCAACTATTTGCTGCGTACTAACCAATATGTAGGCGAATATATCTGTCGGTCAAAAGGAATCTGGATTTCTAGGCTTCAGCTTGGGACGGGAGCTTTCCGTGAAATTCCCATCCTATTGCCTTCTCCTGAAGAACAACGCCAAATCGCCGCCTACCTCGACCACAAATGCGCCCTGATCGACACCTTTATCGCCAAGAAAAAGCGGCTGATTGAACTCTTGCAGGAGCAGAAACAGGCTATCATTAATCAGGCTGTCACGCGCGGGATTGACTCAGATGTAGCACTCAAGCCTTCTGGCGTGGATTGGCTGGGGGATATTCCGGCGCATTGGGAGGTGAAGAAGTTGAAATACTTTTCTGAGATAAAAGGGCGAATAGGTTTTAGAGGTTATACAACAGATGACCTCGTTCCTAAAGGACAAGGAGCTTTAACACTAGGAGCTACTCATATCACCTCTGACGGAAAGGTAAATCTTGAAACGCCTGTCTTTATTTCCTGGGAGAAGTACTATGAATCTCCTGAAATTATGGTTCAAACAGGAGATTTGCTTATTGTTCAAAGAGGGTCGACCTGCGGCAAGGTTGGACTCATTGAAAACGATATTGGCCCTACAACAATTAACCCAAGCTTAGTTCTTATCAAGAATATTAAATCCTCTTCTGGATATTTGCTTTATTATCTTCAGGGGGCGCTAAATGATATTTTAAACCTTGTTTCATCGACTGCTATTCCAATGCTTTCTCAAACGCAAATTGGAAATATAATAATAGCCTTGCCGCCGCATTCTGAGCAATACTCTATACTTTCTCACATAAGAAAAGAGACGGGAATAGTTGATGAAACAATCGAAAGAATTAAGGCAGAAATAACGCTCATCCAAGAATACAAAACCACCCTCATCGCTGAAGCCGTCACTGGCAAGATCGATGTGCGGGACTGGCAACCAGAGGAGAACGCAGATATTCCCGAAAACCTGAAAACAGTTATGTCATGAAGTAAGCTGGCAACTTTTAAGAGACTCTTGCCTAAAACCGTTAAACTACCAGTAGCTAACCAGCAGGAAACCAAAAACGCATGAAAACCACAGACACCACAGAACGCGGACTGGAAACCCTCATTGAAAAGCATCTCTGCACCGAAGATGTAGGTTATACGCAGGCCTTCTCTACGGATTATGACCGTACGCTCTGCCTGAATACCAAGCAGCTATTTAGCTTTCTGGAAGCTACCCAGCCGGATAAACTGGCTACTATCCGCAAGCGCGGAGAGGATAAATTCCTTCGGCGGCTGTCCGATCAAATCAAAAAGCGTGGGGTCATTGATGTACTGCGTAAGGGCGTGAAAGACCTTGACCTCACCGTTTACCTCTATTACAAGCGTCCAACCAGTCAGCTCAACAAACACGCGATTTCCCGCTACGCGGAGAATATCTTCGCCGTCTGCCGTCAGCTCTATTACAGCAATAGCAATAAGAATTCGCTAGATATGGTACTCTTCATCAATGGCCTACCAGTCATCACGATGGAGCTCAAAAACCACTATACGGGGCAGAATGTCATTCATGCGATGCGACAATACGAGAAGGATCGCGATCCACGAGAACCACTCTTTCGGTTTGGTCGTTGCATGGTCCATTTCGCAGTAGACCCCGATCTGGTTTACATGACTACCAAGCTAGCGGAGGGCAACACTTTCTTTCTTCCTTTCAATAAAGGGCTAGATGATGGCCAGCCCTATCCACCTGGACTTGCGCATGGCGCAGGTAATCCACTTAATCCACAAGGATTGAAAGCAGATTACCTATGGAAAGAAATTCTGACTAAGTCTGTCCTATCCAATATACTAGAGAACTTTGCCCAAATTGTCGAAGAGAAGGATGAGGATACGGGCAAGACAAAGACTAAGCTTATTTTTCCGCGTTATCATCAGTTACGTGTGGTTACCCGACTATTAGGAGATGCTCGTGTAAATGGTGTTGGTCGCCGCTATCTCATCCAGCATTCTGCGGGGTCCGGTAAATCGAACTCCATTACGTGGCTGGCGCATCAGCTTACAGAGTTGCACGATGGGAAAGACGAGAACATCTTCGACTCCGTTATCGTAATCACCGACCGCCGCGTACTGGACAAGCAGATACGCGATAACATCAAGAATTTTGCCCAGATCAAAGGTGTAGTCCAGCCCATCACCAAGGGAAGTAAACAGTTAAGGGAAGCCTTAGAAGAAGGCAAAAAGATCATCATTACCACTATTCAGAAGTTTCCTTTTGTACTGGATGAGATCGGAGAACTCGGCTCCAATAACTTTGCTATCCTTATTGACGAGGCGCACAGCAGCCAGAGTGGAGATACCGCCGCTAAGATGAATGTAGCACTCTCCAATCGTGATGCACGCAATGTAGAAGCGTTGCCGGTAGCAGCTGACTCCGGCTCGAACGAATATGGGGCCCAGGAAGAAGATCCTGTTGAAGTAGATACAGAAGATCTCATCAATGCTTTTATGGAGCAACGGCGGATGCTTACTAATGCCAGTTATTTCGCCTTTACGGCTACGCCTAAGAACAAGACATTGGAGGTCTTCGGCGAAAAACAGGAAGACGGTAGGTTCTACCCCTTTGACCTGTACTCCATGAAGCAAGCCATCGAGGAGGAGTTTATTTTGGATGTGCTCCAAAACTATACAACCTACCAATCCTATTACAAACTGAATAAAGCGGTTGAAGACAATCCTGAGTTTGATACCAGTCGGGCGCAAAAGAAATTGCGGGCTTTTGCGGAAAGCCATGATTTTGCCATCAAGGAGAAAGCGCGCGTAATGATTGATCATTTCACTGGCGAGGTGAAGAACCGGATCAACGGCAAGGCCAAGGCAATGGTGGTGACAAAATCCATTAAGAACGCCATACGATATTTCTTTGCCTTTCAGGAATACCTGCGTGAAATCAATTCCACCTACCAAGTTGTCGTTGCCTTTTCGGGCAAGAAAACGGTAGACGGCCAAGAATATGACGAGGCGAGTTTGAATGGTTTCCCTAGCGGGGACATTCCCAGGGAATTCAAGAAGAAGGAGTACCGCTTCCTGATTGTTGCGGATAAATTCCAGACGGGCTTTGACCAACCGCTATTGCATACCATGTATGTAGACAAGAAACTGGCAGATGTGCAAGCTGTACAGACATTATCTCGCCTCAACCGAGCGTACAAGCCAGAGAAGGAAGATACCTTTGTGCTGGACTTCTTCAATACGGTGGATGACATCAGAGCAGCTTTTGAGCCGTTTTATACTACGACTATCCTCAGCCAAGAAACGGATGCAAACAAGCTCAATGATCTACAAGACGCCCTAGACGACGCCGAAGTCTACACGGAGGAGATCATCCACAATTTCACTGATTTGTACTTCCGGGGGGCAGAACGGGATGAGCTAGATCCAATCATTGATCGCTGCAAACTCAGCTACGACACTGAATTAGAGGAGGACCAACAAGTGAACTTTCTGGTGCAGGCCAAGTCATTTAATCGCACATATGCCTTCCTGTCCAAGATTTTAACCTTCACGAATCCTTATTGGGAACGCCTCTATTGGTTTCTAAAATTCCTTATCCCCAAACTCAAGCCAGTTGAGGACGAGGACCTAGCAAAAGGTATACTGGAAGTGGTGGAATTGGATAGTTACCGTCTATCTAAAGTAACCACGGACAATATTAAGTTAGCTGGTGGTGGCGAAATTGATCCTACACCACCCACTATGCGCGGCGGCAAGCCGGAACCGGAGTTGGATGAATTAGAGGCAATCATCAACACCTTCAACGAGCGCTTCGGCAATATCGAATGGTTACAGGACGATAAGATTCGCAAAATATTCCTGGAAGATCTTCCACGAGAGTTGGTAGAGGACACCCAGCACATGTCGAGCCTCCGTAACTCAGATCGGCAAAACGCCCGCATAACCTCTGATGATCGCGTCAAAGAGCGAGTGCAGGATTTGATCTTCACTAGCACGGAGTTCTACAAGATGTTTACCGATAATCAAGACTTCCAGCGGCAGTATTTGGAGTTTGTGTTTGATAAGATGTGGCGGGAGGTGCAGGGTAGAAGCATTTAATTCGGAACAATATATTATCCTCGAAATGCCGATGAAAAAATACGGACGGTATACCGGACTAGTCATCTTAGTTATACTCCTCTCTCTTCCGATATCTTTTATTCCTGATATACTAGCAGGGGACGTTGAGGAATGGTTTAAGTCTAGCTTAGGCGCCAATTATAAATGGTACATACTACTATTTTTTATTGTTGGCTCAATAATAACTACTGTACTTACGGTTCAGATTGCCCCCTTGTTTCAAAATAAGAATAACAGGAAGAAATACAAGATTTCCTGGAGTCCAGTATACTTAAATGCTTGTGGTAAAGCACGTAAACTACTCAAGAATCAAAAAGTTGAAGATGCTCTTGAAGAGCTTGTGATCATAGAATGTCCAAATCTGCAAGACGATATTGTCTTGCTCCGTGCTAGGTGGGATATTAGCGGAGGAGGTGCAGCTACACCGGAAGCAGTATCAGAAGTGTTTGAGTTGATTAAGGAAATAGAAAAAAGCTTTGCGGAAATAATTGGGCAGATACAATCTTTAAGGACACTGCTGAAAAGTAAATATGAGAGGAGATTATCTCAAAAACTTGGTAATAGGCATCCTATCAATATCCAAACAGTTAGATCAAAAAAGGGAACAAGTAAATTCATTAGCGCGGGATTCACCTCGATTCCAGCAGCCCAAGTTGAAAGTGAAATAGTCAAGATTTTTGAAGCATCTCTAGGCCGGTTACTCATAACAGGGGAAGCAGGTGGAGGAAAGACCTGTCTACTACTACAGCTTGCTTTGAGTATTATGGAGGCTGATAAATACGCAATTCCAGTTGTGCTTGACTTAATTGGATGGAGTCCTAATAATCTTTCTCTCCGCGATTGGATATATCAAACCTTGTCAGGTAGGTATGGGCTTAGCGAAAAGGTGTTGAAAAATATATTGTTTCAAACTTCAGCACCAATTTTACTAGATGGCCTTGACGAGACAAGTAGGAAATTCCTTTTTATCCATGACCCTAATGATTTTGAGGTTTACGTGCTAGCTAAGGCTCTTATGGAACATTGCAAGTCGCCAAATGCGGGGTTTGTAATCACTTGTAGGGAAGATTATTATATGGAGATAAATGCTGATTTGCCTATTAATCTTCAAGTTAAACTTAAACCTCTGACTACAGAGCAAATTATCGAGGATTTAGAGAGATTTCGAAATAAGGAACCTTCTACACCTCATTTAATCGCGACGATTAAACGCTCTAAAAAAATCAAGAAAGTTGTATTGAACCCATTTTATCTGAATATAGTACAGTCGCTATTTCATTTGGGGTATCGCTTTGAAGATATGGATCTTCGTACGTTGAGTCATAAAGGATTAAGAAAGAGAATATTGGAGATCTATGTCGATAGGCAATTAGGAGGCATTACTGAAGACAACTATTTGGTAAAAAAAAGAAAGAAATGGCTTGCATTCATTGCTAGCAAGATCGATCGATCTCTTGATAGAACTTATTTTGAGCTAGCTAACTTGCAGTATGGCTTTGATTTTACCTATTCGAAAGTTGATAGAGCAATAGGAGGTGCAGTTATAAATGTTATTCAATATATACCGACTGCGTTCGTATTAACACTCTATACTTTTTGGGGGAGGTATTGGCAATATTCAAAATGGTTAATACTTATTGGAGGGGGGATGATGATTATATCAGGAGCAATTGATGGTTGTCGACCCAATACTTATCTGGATTTAGAAGTAAACGGAAATACGGCTATTCATTGGGGGAAATTTGGCAAGTATTTTCGTTGGGTTTACCCAATCGTTGGGATATTCTTTATAATTCTTCTTGGATTGAGTGATCTCAGGTTTTCAAAAATCGAGATTGTCATTTTCAGTTTCTTGTATGCCTTGCCCATTGGTTTATTTCTCACCATATTTCTTCTCGTTTCGGACGGATTAGTTTTTTCACCAAGCCCAAGTAGAGACTTAGTATATTCGTCTGAAAAACCATATCAAAGATTTGTTAAGGCATTGCTGAATTTTGATCTTTCAATTGTGCAACATGTATTGATACGATTTCAACTCTATAAGAATGGATATTTACCCTTGGAGTTAGTTCCTTTTCTAAATAGTATGACTCGTCGGTATTTACTAGAGTCTGATGGTGGAATTTGGAAATTTAGGCATAGGTTGCTTCATGATTATTTCAGAGAGTACTGGAGGAATGGTTTTTTGGATGAAAAGCGAGAAGTAAGACGGCGCAGATTTCATGAAGTAAGCACTTTTACAAAAGAACAAGTTGCAGAAATGGAAAATAAAAAAGGATTCTGGTCTAGATTTTCTAAGTTCTTTGATCGGGATTGAATATTGATTTTTAACTATTGTTTTGGCGTTACATGAAGTAGTCATGTTGAATCTTGATTTGGTAATTAGTTTGTCGTTATTCTAATTTAACGAAACTGTCAGATTTCATCGTGGCTACCTCACCTTAGATTAATTCTCTTACTTTTTCGTATGGTGTAATTTCACCCCAGCTCACACTCCCCCTAAACTGTCACGGTTTTAGTCAAAAACCACCGCCAGTTCAGGCACCAGGGGAATGTTCGGCGTGCTGATGGTTTCGCTTTGGATATCCCTCTCGGTCTTGTCTTTTTCCTTGCCAGCCCGAAATTGCTGTTTCCTTCCCTCTTTTTTGCGGTCGCCAAGCAACTGGCCTGCTCCGATCCGTATCAAGGGCCGGTCGCGTACTCCCTTTCCAGACTGATTTTTTCTTTTCACCAGCTCAACAAATAACAAGTCCTCCACCCTTGCTTTGGTCTTCACATCCTGCGTGAAATGGCTTTCGCAAAAGGGAAGCAACCTCAATTACGATATCCGGCAGCAAGCAAAACTGCCCCAGCGGAATACCCGCCGCTCACTGAAGAAGGGAATTTCCTAATTATGAATCCGGTAAATCAGCAGGCCATGAGTTTACAAATGCCAAAAGAAATTGCAGAAGTAAGAGTAACCTATAAAAGCAAGGTGTACGCCGCCGACCGCCCACAGGTCAGAGCCTCCGAAGATGCCCACCGCTATTTTCGCCAAATCTGGGATGAAGACACCATCGAGTTTTTTGAAGAAGCTTTTCTACTACTGCTTGACCGCTCGAACCGTATTATGGGCTGGTATAAAGTTTCGCAAGGTGGCATGGCTGGAACGGTTGTAGATGCCAAGGTCATTTTTGCTACCGCCCTGAAAGCCCGCGCTAGTTCAATTATTCTCGCCCATAACCACCCAAGCGGACAACTAAGACCTTCCAAGGCAGATAGTGAACTGACGCAAAAACTATTCACCGCCGGAAAGGCTTTAGACCTTCCGTTGTTGGATCATCTGATTCTGGCCCCCGAGGGTGGTTTTTATAGCTTCGCTGATGAAGGGTTAATCAATCATTAGCCCAAATCTACTATGGGGGGGATGTAGTTTCCCCCCACAAGGGCAAGGGCATTTGCATGGGGATATTCCTAATTTGCGCAACCCGCTGGCGCGGGTGGAAGCGGCTTGCTGTAAATAGAATTCCGTGGCTTGCGACGTGCGGCCACGGAATTCTAAATGCCGCGATTTTATCTGGGAAAAGTAAATCCTCAATCTACATTTCGACTTACGCTTTTCCGTTTCTGTCATGGTCGTGTAAGCCTTCTAATCTTGTGCTTAGTCTGAAACCTTTGATTGCCCTGTGATTGTGCTGACCAGAGAGTACTTATGGTTCTAGGCAAGACACCTGCACCCAAATGATCCACATCTGTTTTTTATGCAGTATTCAATTTTTATGATGTACTAATTGGAACTTATCTTTTCTTCAATCATTATTAAATTAAGGAAAAGGTACTTACGAATAGTTCTGTCAAAATATTGCCAGAATAGCCTGTCAAAAAGCAATCATGAGCGAAATGATAAACAGATTGAAAGCTAGAGTAAGTTTTAAGGTTATTACGCAATTACGGCTCCAAATGTCATATACAATCACCTTCCTATTAATAGCTCTTCTAAACTTAAATGCCCAAGTACAACTCGGACCAGATATTGACGGAGAAGCGATTGGAGATAACTCAGGCTGGTCCGTTTCGCTTTCAGCAGATGGTTCACGAGTAGCAATTGGAGAATTCGAAAATAGTAATACTGGACTAAATGCCGGGCAGGTAAGAGTATTTGACTGGAACGGAACTATGTGGCCCCAAAGAGGGCAAAGTATTGGAGGCGAAGCATCAAATGATGATTTCGGGCGTTCTGTTTCCCTATCGGCAGATGGTAGTCGACTAGCTATTGGAGCTGATAATGGTGGAGCAAACAACGGTGGATATGCTAAGATTTATGAATTGAATGGGAACACTTGGGTGCAGTTAGGAGCAGACATAGATGGGGCCTCTAGTGGAGGTCGGTTTGGTCGTTCTATCTCGCTATCATCAGATGGTAATCGAGTTGCGATTGGAGCTCCAAACAACAGACAAACGCGAATTTATGAATGGAATGGCAGTACTTGGGTACAGGTTGGGTTGAGTATCAACGGAGGTGGAGTATCATTGGGCGCAGGTTTTTCAGTCTCCCTTTCCTCAGATGGGGCACGCATTGCTATCGGACAACCATTTAGTCCTAATCCTGGTATCCCAAGACCAGGGCAAGTGAAAGTATATGATTGGAATGGAGATTCATGGCAGGTGGTTGGTCAGAGTTTATCTGGAGATCAAGTAGAAGACAACTTTGGATATTCCGTCTCTCTTTCTGGTGATGGTACTCTACTTGCTGTTGGAGTTACTCTTAATAGTGACAATGGTGAGCAAGCCGGAAAAACACGTGTCTATGAATACAATGGAGACCAGTGGGTACAAAAAGGGGGAGATATATTAGGAGATTCTCCTTATGATAATTCGGGGCATTCGGTATCGCTTTCAACCGACGGAAATCGCCTGGCAATTGGAACACCCCTAGATGATGATAGTGGTATAGATGTAGGAACTACAAAGATATTTGAGTGGAGTGGAAGTATGTGGGTTCAGGTTGGCGTAGATATGGATGGAGAAGGAGCCATCGACTATTCCGGTTGGTCCGTATCTCTATCAGCCAATGGAGAAAGGCTTGCAATAGGAACTCCCAGGAATGACGGAAACGGTGAAGATGCTGGACATACCAGGATATACGAAATAACTGATGGCCTACTTCCTGTTGTGTATCATCATCTACAAGCATCTGTTGAAGCCTCTACAGTGACATTGGAGTGGAGTACTGAGAATGAGGAGAATAACAGCGGATTCGAAGTAGAACACTCTATAGATGGAAGAACTTGGCAGGTGCTAGGGTTTGTATCTGGTTCCGGTTACAGCGAAGCGCTAAAGGAATATCAGTATGACCATTTGAATCCGGCTCTGGGAAAAAATCTGTATCGTTTGCGGCAATGGGATTTTGATGGTTCCAGTACTTATTCAAAGATAGTGGCTGTTAATTTGTCAACTGCTGAAACCCTTGTACGGTTATATCCTAATCCAGTAGTTGAGACATTTTGGATTGAGTTTTCGAAGGATTTCATTGGGCAAAATGTCAAAGTAGAACTGTTGGATTTAACAGGTCGTCGAGTTTTGCGAGCAGAAAGAGTATTAGCAAAGGCTCAGAACGAATTTCAGTTACCAGAGGCACTAGCTTCTGGATGCTATATTTTATGCTGTTATACTACTCAGGGCTTACAGCAACTAAGGTTATTAAAAACCTAGTTTCGATCAGGTTTTGAGTTTTCCATATAGTGCACAGAACAATATAGAGCAGCTGAAGATTAAATAAAGTGAATACATTATGATCGGTGTATATCAGCGACGTCCTTTTGAACGGTTAGTTCGGTTCCGATTTCGAAAATCCAACAACTCGCTTCTGATGTAGCGCTTCTCCTTCATGTGATGAAAAACGGTAAAATGCCCTTCGCGAACCAAATGCAAAAGGACTTTAGAGCAGACCCCTAGAAGGCGGCAGGCCGTGCCTGTACTTACTAGATCGTCCTCTCCAATTACTCGCTGTACCTCTTCATTCACAGTAGCAAATTCTTCCTGAATCATTCCTCGTAATAGTTCTTTCAACTCGTGTGGCGTGACAGCATGAAGGATGATATTATTGTTTTCCATAAGGCAGTCGATATTCTGATTTGACTGCAATCTAGGGTGCTAAGATTAGATTTGCAAATCGCTGGTTTATAGGTTGTTAGTAAGTGATTGTGACTATTTGAAATCAAATGAGATCATTTTTAGATGAGTGGAAAATCAAGTGAAATCAAATGGGATAATCTGGGAAAATCCGTTAAAAGTGAACTTTAACACTTTTTAACATTTGAGAGCAAAAAATAAGCCCTCCCGAAGTGGAAGGGCTATTTTCAAAGCTCTAAATTAAGAGGTTTATCTAGTAGCTGATGCCGTAATATTCGCACCATGAGGAGCCGCTTTTCATTCTCCTGCATAGATTTCAAAATGGTCTGGTGAGGTGGTTTGCTTTCTGCTTCCCGCGCTTGGTGCTTTTCGAGAGAGGCCGTGTATCTTTCCCGAAAGCGTTTTTCTAATCGGTCGAGATTATGACCGAGGAATGGGTCATCCCTATCCAGCAGAACTCCATAAAAAGTAGCACTTATTCGCCCTTCTCCATCGGTGGAAAAGGGCGGTTCTCCTTTCCCCGCAGGTGCTCATTGAGTTCATCCAAAAGGTGGAGTGCTGGATTTTCTAATGCTGTAGGAGGTTCTTTCTTTTCAAATTCTGCTTCATTAGTATCGCCAAGAAGCATAGCTTGCGGCGTTTTACCTGCTTCGATCTCGGAAATAAACCGGTTGAGTTCTGCTTTTGCGACATAGAACTCTCTTACCTCTTTCCAGTGATCCCTGTTTGCGAAGAGTTCCATTTGTGTTGCCAGGATCATTTCGCGCAAGATCATGATCTCAATGACCCAGCCAATCACCATTAGTGTTGAAACGGAAACGATCCAAGTATAGCCGTAGGGGAGTAGCACTAGAATTGCTTCTATAAGTGAGAGAATCAACAGTGCAGTAGCGGCAACAATACCGAAAGAGAGCCTACTCTGTATCTGCGCTGGATTCAACTGAAAGAAGAAAACCAACGTGCCTCGGCCTGCTTGTATGGCTAAGGGCACCAGAAAAGCAGCGATCATGAAGCCTATATTTGCGGCGTTTTGCGCGTGGAATATCCCCATGATAATAGCTGAGATAAGGTAGGTAGCGACTAGCAGGGTGAAACTAAGTACAGGTAGTACAGCTCTAAGTCGCTGGACGGCCCTGCTGAAGTCCTTATTGATAAGTATATTTTGCATGATTTTTGTTTTCAATAGCTAAAAATTAGGCACCAAGTGCCTTGATAATAGCACCGTCACTTGTGCTTTGTTGGCGTCTCGCTATGATACTGAGTGCGATCTCCTCAGCGTTCATTTCACCATCAATTCCGATATATTCTCGGAGTTGAGATTCCGTAGAGTGACCAGTCATTGGCATGATCTGGGCTAGGCTGAATCCCATTCGGTAGAGATTGGTAGCAAAAGATCGGCGGCAGGTGTGTGAAGAGACTTCTTGAAACTTTGGGACGTGCCGTTTCTTGACGATGGCTTTTCTTCCAATGAACTGTTCAACTAAAAATACCGACTGGTTAATACCAGCCTGCTCACAGATTTCTTTGATAAGTACATTCAGCTTCTGCATGCTGAGCGTAGGAGAGTAATAATTGTATCGCTCCAGGATTAGCTTCACCCATGGGAAGAGGTTGATAGGAACAGTCGCTAGCGTTTTAGTTTTTTGCGTCACCAGGGTAAGGATTGTTATTCCTCTGGCGGTAGTGTAGAAGTTATTAGGGGTATATCTGGAGTAATCGCTAAACCGTTGACCCGTTCCAGCTCCTAGTAGGAATAAGTCCAGCGCTTTCTGTTTCTGCCCTTCAAACTGAAGCTCTGCTAGTTTGGACAATTCCTTGCTGGTGAGGATCACTTTTTCTCCGGCAGCTTTTTTCCTTGGTACACTCCATCCAGCACCTAGGTAAGCAGTATTATTGTGTAGTTTCTTCTTCCGTGCCAGTTCTAGAAACTGCCGGAGCTTATTCAGGGTCTTATTCCCGTAGCTTAGTTTATGACCTTTACTAGCTAGGTAGTCAATTAGTTCCAGGCGGAATTCCCAATCGACATCTTCATAGTCAAAAGGCCTAACCTCTTGGGCGAACTTTTGCAGGTTACGCAGATGAAGAGCATAAGCCTTGGTTGTATTAGCTTCTAGGCCATGCTCAGCAATCATTTCTTTCAACATTGCATCCAGAAAATCAAGAAAGCTGATTCTTTTTCTGTTTAGACCTGCGTTTGGTGATGATCCTCCAATTGCTAAATCAAGTTGCGCTCTGAACTGAGTAGGGGAGAGGGGGTGATTCTCATCACTGACCAGAATGTGCAAGCAATGACTGGCGAAATCATCAAGGCACCGCTTTATCTGAAATAGGTCAGGTCGCCCGGTTTGCTGTATCGGTCGCTGCAATGTGAAGTCCCAATCTTTGGGATGAATGGAGTGGCTAGTGGAATACACTAGTCGTTTTCCAGAGAAGCGAAGCACAAGTGAAATCAGTGTCGGTGAATCCGCTTTCGGACGTCTGAGATTGAATTTAGGAACTGGTAATTTTGCCATGATGAAACATTGAATGAAACGAAATTAGTTCGCGTCATTCTGCTCGGCAAGGTTGTCGGAATGGTTGTCGTTTGTGTTCCCACCTTTTCCAAAATCAGTCAAATTTTTTTCTGACTTTTTTCGTTCAGGCCAGCATTTTCGAAGCTTTTAGCGGAATACCCAGGAAAACAAGCTTATTAGCTTTCTCCTCCCGGGACCACCCCGCCCACCGAAGCTCGCCAGAGCGCAGGTGGGCTTTTTTTATTCAGTTACTAGGTTTGAATCCAGCTAAAGGATATTAACCGCCTTCCCTCTAACCTCACTCCTTCCGATAAAACACAAACTGCTCGCCACTACGATCAATAGTTACGGAATCGCGCTGCATGGCGATCACGGCTAGGCCAGCTTTGGCTTCGTTGAGCCGATAGGTGACACTGGATCCGTCCACACGCAGGCGTACGCGGGAGATTTGGTTGTTGTTGATGCTATAACCGATATATTCCACGGCTGGTGCCGGAAGTTTTACCTCCGGTTCAGGTTTGGCCAGTGGAACTTGAGGTACACTGGCACGGGAGCTCGAACGACTACTTTGGGACGATCTTTGCCCTCCGGATTTACTAGCACTTAACTGCCCCGTGAACGGATCAGGATAGTTCAAGGATAACGAAAACGTATCCCTGCTCGCTTCGGTAAGCTTAGGTCTAATTTGTTGGCTAGCATAAAGATCACCTTCATCTTCTGACTTGAGATACTGCCAGATTTGATACGATATCGCTCCCCAAATGATGGCGACCAGGCCTAATAAGAGGTACTGTAAACTTTTGGACTGTTTCACTCTACAACGAATTTTCTACTCTCGGATTCAGGAGAAGTGTTGGTCCCCGCGTCTACTGAACGGACATTCCAGTAGTATTCACCAGCACCTAAGTTGAGACCCATCGTGTCAACATCAATGCTTTGGATAGTGCTGGCCTGCTGCCAAAGCAGTTGATCTAAGAAAACATCGTTGTAAACGTAGATGGTGTCTACTTGACTTTCTGAGCTACTAGTCCAGCGGAAATCTTCGCTTTGATTGGAAAAATCCAAAATTGCTTCATCCTCTGGAAAAACCAATACGGGGGCTTGGGGTGCGGTTTGGTCAATTGTAAATTGGCGCGTACTATAGCTGGTAAATGTATTGGAGAGGTCGCTTTCGCCACGCACCCGCCAGTAGTAGGTTTGTTCCTGTAAATCGGATAGACTGTAGGTACTTTCCGTGATCAACGTATCTAAAAACAGAGAAGAAAAATCGGCTTGGCTGCTCAACTGAAAGCGGTAAACCGAGGCAGCGTCAAGTGCTTGCCAAGAGCAATTAATGGAGGCCTCATTACTGACGGTATTACTAGCTGGACTTAACAAGATGATGCTTAAGGTGCTCAAATCGGCATCCTCATCACTGAGCATTTGAAAACGCCACTCTTCACAGCAGGCGGATGCGTAGGCCTCATTCAAAGCGGTGACCCGCCATTCATAATCTCCCGGCGCGAACGTAAGGTTTAAGCTTAATGCAGCTGTGAAGCTATCCAGAACTAGTTGCTGAATATTGGCAAATCCAGGCATTGCTACTTCTACCCGATAGTCGATAGCGTCAGGAAGAGCCTCCCAACTGAGGGTTACGGAATTACCAACTACCTGGCTTTCATCTTGTGGTGCCTGAAGAAGCACTAAATCTTCCGAGATATTCGGAACAATGACATCGGAACACTGCATGACAGCTATTCCGATACATAAGAGTAATAATTTTCTCATAGCGCGTTATTGATCAATTTCAAGGTATTGAACATGTATTTCTGCTCGTAATTCTTCCTTTTTAGTCCGCCGGCTCTTGCGTTGCATATTCATTTTACAGTGGGAGATATAGCCAGAGCGTTGTTGCTGTTCCAACAAGTACATCAATCGCAAAATGTTTTGGTAGCTGCCGGTCACTTGTAGCGGATTATTGATGTAGGTAATTTGTCCTTCTTGCCAGCGATGTTCTTCACCAAACTCCAGCAGGCTTAGCTGGTGCTGATCACAAAAACTACTAATCGTTGCAAACAGCAAATTGCGATCGTATTGCCCCTGTGAGAGCTGGTTATCCAGTTGATCCAGCTGTTGTTGTAACTGTGCGATCGTCTGTGGCGCACTGGCAATAGAGGCCAATTGGGTTTCTTTCTGCGTCAGCTGTTTTCTCAATTGGATGGTATTCCTGATACTGAGAAAATAAGCGACTAGCCCTAGCAGTAACAGACCTGCTAGGATGATACGAAAGCGTTGTATTGGTGTGTAGTTGGCCAAGAATGCCATAGCTTATAATCCAAAGTTTGTAACCAATTTGAAAATCGGCAGGTACATAGAAACGAGAACTAAACCTACGGTTAGTGCCAGAAAGACAATCAATAAGGGTTCCAGCAGACTACCTAATACCTTGGTTTTTTGCTCCACATCATCGTCGTATTGCTCAGCGATCTTTTGCAGCATCGGCCCCAGGTGATTCGTTTGTTCACCAATTTTGATAAGCGCCAGCATCCGGTCTGGTACAATCGAAATTAATTGTAGCCCCTCGTGCAAAGCCTGCCCTTTCAATATCTGTTGTTGAACCGGTACAAGGCGACTACTAATAGGATGAAAAGCAACCATTTCACTTACCAATTGCAGCGCCTGTGTCAGCGGAACACTTGACGATAGCAGGAAACTCAAACCATGACAAAAGCGGCTTAGGTACACCTTGCGGATGAGTGGACCAAATAGTGGAACACGGATGAGTATAGCTGCACTAAACTTCTTAAAGCCATCGCTCTTTCTGAAGTATAAGCCCAAACCGATCATCAAAAGGCTCCCCGCTAGTATGTACGGAAGAGCTTGATTAAGCCGCTCCGAAAAACTAATGATAAAGCGAGTAATGCCTGGTAATTCTTGATTGAGGCGAGCGTATATTTCACCAAAGAGTGGGACGAGAAAGTTGAGTAAGAAGAGCAACGAAAAACCTGCCACCACGATCACCAGGATAGGGTAGGAGAGTGCACTAATCAAGAGACGCCGCAGTTGGATACTTTTTGCGAAATGCTCTGCCAGGCGATCTAGTACAGGTAGCAATTTCCCACTCTCTTCCGCTATTCGGATACTGGAAATTTCATAGACAGAAAACTGGTTAGTGGATGCCATCGCTTCCGCTAAACCTGCTCCGCTGACCAGGGTGTCGTATATTTCTTGATAGGTGGTTTGAATTTTGGGCTTATCCTGATTGGTCTGCACCAATTCCAAAGCTGACCGAATATCCAATCCTGCACGTAACAGGACCGAAAGCTCGGAGAAGAACGCTTCTTTGTGTTGCCAGCTTAGGCCCGTACTAAAGAGCTGAATATCTCTATTCAAGAAATCAGCCCAACTGCCAGGTTGCTCATTTTTAGAAGCGATCTGCTCAGTTGAAGCCCGCTGGCCTGCCCGTTGTTGTTTTTGTAGTTCCTGTAAATCAATCTTCATTTTCCCATAGTATCAACTGCGCTGCGCTGTAGTCCATGCTCAAATGAAAACGCTTGACAAAGTCCGTCATAGCAACGGAAAAGTCCACTTGGTCCACCAGGCCTTCAGCTGGTGTGATTTCATTGAATGAGGAGCGCAATATTTTTAAGTTTACGGCAAAGGTGTCCTGATGTTGCAAGGCGTAATGCCGGATCGTGTAAGTAGGCTGTACATCATAAATAATCGTATCCGTTTGGTTCCACAGCCTAATGCTCGTGCCCTGTCGGTACAAGTATTCGCATTGCTTGGCATCCCACTGTAAGAGTGTCAAACAACGACGATATTCTTCGGTTAATTCCTGCTGATCTTTAAACTGTCTGAACTGTAATTGGACCAGACGAAAGCCACCAAAAGACAAGCTGACCACTATCGCCGTGATGGCCATTGCTACCGTCAATTCCAGTATTGTGAATGCTGCTAGTCTGTTCATGGCTCGTACTTTATCAATTGCTGAAATTGAAAAACACGCTTATGCGGGCTCTCACATTGTAGTTTCAGTATGGCCAGTCCATTCACTTCTTGAATGGCTTCGATTTCGTGGTTCAGAACATATCCTAGCGTATCCCAACTATTGGAAAGGTCATAGGGATATTGTTCTATTTGTGCAGCTCTTTGCCTCAATAATAGTTCTGCTTGAAACGCCTGGATGGTGCGATTATTCGTGAGCAACTGCTCAAAGGTGAGCCAGGCTACACCCATTACCACCGCTAGTAGCGTCAAGGCCACAGTGGCCTCAATGAGAGATGATCCTTTTAGTCGAGCCATTGTGCTACTTGTTTTTTGCCTTGGTCCCAGATCAAGGGTTCTACCCAATGTTCTGAACGACTTGGCCCATCAATGATGCAATCCACCATATAATTGAAATAGAATTGACCACCACTGCCTCGGTAGAAAAAGTTGTCGCAGTAAACGGCACCCTCAATTCGACCTGAGGCTTCTAATCCTCCTTGCCATGCAATTCGGCCTTTAACATCTGAGTCTTCCAGTGACGCTAACAACTGACTTTCCCTGGCGATCTCTGATTTAAGCCCCAGGATGAAACCATCAATTTTGCTGTTTTTATCTATTCTCAGCCTTCCGTTTTGGCGATAAAAACTCCCTTGCGGGATAATGGCCAAAACAGAAGGGTAAGCCAATGTTGAATTCGGCCCTACAGCTAACTCCAGAGTTGCGAAAGCCTGTAGCCGACCGCTAAATGAGGTGTCAATTTGTATTTGCGGTGCCTGTAAGATTACACCATCTAAATGACAAGTCCGGTCAATGGTAATCAGTGAATCCGCTGCTACGAAAATTGGTCCGGTCCAGTGCTTGTCTTTAAGCTCTATCTTAGTACCAGTCAGATGTAGCGGAGCTTCCCAAAAATGGAGTGTTGTACTATCTGCAAGTTCCGACAAGGATACTTTGGTAGCGTTGGTAGGCATGATCCGGTCAAGTATCCGGGTGTCTAATTCAGGGGATTGTCCCTCACCATTCCTTGCTGTTCCGACCAGCGGCGTTCCGCCCTGGAATGGCTTACCATTTACGGTAGTGGTTGTGATGCCACTGCTTGGTAGTACTGCGTTACCACGAATCTGGCTCTTCCCACTTAAGGCCAACTGCTTTCGGGTATCCAGCAATTCCAATGCTGGTCCTAAATTGCTTTTGAAGCCTAATAAAGCTGTTTTATGCAGCGTTTTCCCTGATGATGGGATTCGACTGTGAACCACATCGTAGACTCCCCAATGGTAGCGTGTCATCAAAACGGAATCCTGACCGTAAATGAATAACTCGTCCAACAAATTGAGGTCCTGTTGTGCAGCGTACAAATAGGCCGACTCCAGCTCAGTAAGCTGATCCCAGAGCTTCAAGTCTTTTTGGTGACTGGCCCGGAAATACATCCAAATACTCAGCAAGGCAGTCAGTACGATCCCTACTAGTGTGGTAATAAGTAAGGCGTAGAAAAGTGCACTACCTGATAAGCGTTGGCCGGTCTTCTTAAAATGGTTTATCGCGCACATAAGCATCAATCTGAGTGAGGCGTTCAAATCGTTGTTTTAAGGCCGCCGCTGCGGAGCGTGAGTCAAGATTACCGACACTAACCGCGAAGTAGCCAGAATCTGATAGCTCGATGATCATGGCATCTTCGAAACCAGCATCCTTAACCTGCGCTAGGCGGCGTTCTGCATTGGTCCGGCTAGAGAAGGTTCCGGCAATTACGAAGAATAATAGCTGGTCTGCGTTACTCGCAAAACGCCCATTAGACTGTCCTCCTTGCGGCCGATTCCGGCCTGTTTGAGTATCGGTAAGGGCTTCGTTTTGAGCGATACGCGTATCTGGCCTCGAATTAGGTTGTTGCTGATAAGCAGGCCGCCGTTGATTGCTAGGAAGATATAAGGCCACCTCTTCTGTGACATCAATACAATTTGGAGGCAAAAAGACTTGCTCTTCGTAGCGTTGAAAGCCATCACCTTCCACGATTAGTTGATAGCGCTCATTGCAGGGCAGGCAGGCACTAAACTCCCCTCGACTATTACTGTAAGTGGACTTAATCAAGCGTCCACGAGTATCCTTAATGTGGATCGCCGCTCCTGAGACTGCGGTATTCTTGGCCGCAGGCTGTACTTTACCCGTTAGTTGACCACAGGTAGGAGTGGGCTCTAGCGCCACCAAATAAGTATCCTGTCTACGTGCTGCTTCGATGCGCAGTTGAAATGGGCGATAACCCCGCTGGGTAATGAACAGTACATAATTTTTATCATCATTTTCAAGCTGGTAATGCCCTTCAGGGTTAGTGTACCCAAAGAACTGAAACGAAGCATCCTCCGTCGGAGAGCGTTCAAATTGACTAACTTTTATGGATACTTGTTTTAGTCCTTGACCGGTTTCTTTATCCGTGATGAAAATCTGTGTTGTTCCACTGCCGGTTTGTTCGGTGGTGGGAGGCGATGCTGTCACGGTTTTCGTATTGCTTGAGCTCGGACGATCTTGATTTCGTCTAGTAGAAGTCGAGCTAGACTTAGACCTTCTGCGCTCTTTGATTCTTTCTTCCCTTTCAGCAGCCGAAGATGGCGGAGCAACACTAGGCGATGTTTCCGTAGTTGCTGAGCTATCTCCTGTTTGCGTCAGGCCCTCACTTTTTTCCGGTTTGACGACTTCTTCGCCCTGCCTGAACTTCTTGCTAGCACTTAGTTCACCGTCCTCAAAAAGCTGATAATCACCGTGTAGCTCATTGTTCCTATACTCCGCCTCTATTTCGATACTCCCGTCGGCTGCGTATTGTACAAAGTCACCGTGTCTGGCCCCTTTTCGAAAGTCTACCACTTGGTATAGATACCCCTCCTGCCAGTACTTCCATTGCCCTACTTGCAGGCCATATTCGAATTGACCTTCTTCCTGCAACTCCATTTCGCGGGAGTAACGTTGGTAGTGCCCGTGTAGGAGGTGGCCCAGGTGGCTGCCTTGGGTCTTTATGATTTGCTCTCGGGAATAGCTGTGATAGGTCTGTTCCAGATCGTATTTGACTGACGCATCCTCCAAAAATGCGGAGGCCCGAATGACGATGGAATCATTCTGTAAGGTGAAGGTTTGAATTTGACCTTCATTCAAGCTACCGGATTGAGCAAATAACGAGCATGTAAGTAATAGCACTGGGGCTATTAAAAGTGTTTTTATTAGAGCGCGCATTGGGATGAATTTAGAGACTTAAACCCAATTAAGTCAATTTTTTCTGCTTAGGGTATTGGTGTTTGTGGGTGTAAACAAGTTCAAAAAAATCTCAGAGAACAAATAGAATTTTAACGTACAAGATGTACCTCCCCAGATCGTTGCTGCCAGTCTCCTAGGCGGTCACGGTACTGAAGTTGATAGAGGTATACCCCCGGTTCCGCTTTTTTGTTGCCCCCAATACCATTCCAGGGCGCAGAAATACTTGTTGATTGGAAGATTAAGCCTCCCCATCGATCAAATATTTGTAGGCTAAAGTCAGAAATAGCACAGGGTGTGTATACTTCAAATTGGTCGTTAATGCCATCCCTGTTGGGAGAGAAAGCAGAGGGAATATACACATTACAAGTGCAATCCTCGATCGATACCCGTATACCATCGGTAACTGTCGTACAATTGTTTTGTAGCGTAACCTGGTAAATGCCGGCTTCTTCGGCTAAAAACGATTGGCCTTCGCTGCCATCTTGCCAAATCAATACCGACTCTATTGGCCCTGACCATGTTGGTTCTAGTAGTAGGACATCACCTTCGCAAATAGTAGCATCTGCACCTAGTTGCAATACTGATTCCACAAAATAGTCGATAGTAATTTCATTGGTGGTGAGACAATTACCCTGGGATACAGTTAGACTATAAGTACCCGGCATATCAATCATGATTGTTGTCTCAGTGGATCCGGTTGACCATTCTATAGCTGTTTCCTCAAAAGGGGGGGCATAGAGAATGATGGTTTCTCCTAGGCATAAGGTAGTATCGTTGCCTAACTCAATTTCTGCTAGGAGAGTGAAGTCTACAAAAATACTATCACGAACCGTGCAGTTGCCTTCAGTGCCTTCCAACCAATACCATCCGCTTGTTGCTACCAAATTACTTTCAGCTGTTGTTCCATCTGACCACAAATAGCTCTCTAAAACCATGTTTGGAGTAAGCGAAAGTGTTTCACCCGCGCATAGTGTAGTATCACTGCCAAGCGAGAGTCCATTAAGGCTATTAGAAAGTACATTGACGGTGGCCGATTGGGTACATTCTTCAAAGAAGATTTGTACACCGTAATTACCGGGATCGGATACTGTGAAGGATGAAGCTGTACTGCCGTCTTGCCAGACATAGGTTGCCCCTTCGGAAAAGGCATCTAGAATTAATGGTTCATCATTACATAGATAAAGTTCTTCGGGCCAATCAGGTGTCTGAAAGTCATGTTCACTCACTAGGATACTGTCCACTATCTCACAGCCTTCAAGACTAACTGTTACTGTATATAGTCCCGGTTCAATTGCAATAGTTTGATCACCAATGGTCTGATCAGACCAGATGAAGGAAAGAGCTTCTGGTACATCAACACTCAGTATCGGGGATGTACCCGGGCAGACTAGGGTGTCTGGCCCTAGATTGGTGGTCATTGTCGTGAACTCTTCAATAAGGATGGTGTCCAAAATTTGGCAATTGTCACGGCTAATCTCAACACTGTATTCACCTGTACCCGAAGCCACAAGAATAGGGGCGGTACTACCATTTTGCCATAGATATGTGGTGTTGGTGCCAGGTAAAGTTGCGTCTAGCTCCACATTTTCACCCGGACATACCAGTTGGTCATCGCCGAGGGAAAAGTTGGGAAAAGTTGGGGTTACTTGGACAGAATCACTAAAAGTACAGTGATCCACACTAGCCGTAAGTTGTACAATAATGGGCTCAGTAATAGTAATTGTTGATTCCGTGCTACTATTATGCCAAGCATAATTGACAGAGGGATGAAAAGCTGGAATGGAGTAGGTCAGCGTATTTCCCGCGCAGATTGTTGTATCGTTACCGATGGAAAAAGCTTCGAGAACGCTTGGTATAATATTGATAGTGTCGCTTCTATTGCAACCACCTAACTCTATTTCCAGAATGTAGCTTCCTGCCTGTGTGGCGAGAAATAGTGCTTCGTTGCTTCCATCTTGCCACGTATAATTGGCCAATGGGTTATCAATCGGGTCACCAAGAAGAATGGGTTCATCTGCACTACACAAAACGGAATCTGGCCCTAAATCAATTGATAAAACCTCATTGTCGACAATGTTGACATCCTGGTACGATAAGCAGCCATCTGCCCCCCGGATAATAACATTATAGTAGCCCGATCCACGAGCGACAAAACTGG
This sequence comes from Bacteroidota bacterium, assembly GCA_038528965.1. Lineage (GTDB taxonomy): Bacteria > Bacteroidota > Bacteroidia > Chitinophagales > Saprospiraceae > Lewinella. The sequence goes on from JBCBEC010000022.1 coordinate 92,872, forward strand.
AATCAGTAGAACCATCCTGCCAAGTGTAATAAGCATCAGGGCTAGCAACGGAGAGCATAATCGAGTCCTGATCACACCAAGCAATCTCTTCTACTAGCGGTTCCTCAACGGGACATTCCGGACGTAAATAAATGGAATCAATTCCCATTCTTACTCCGCCATTTAATTCCCAGGACCATTCTTGATCTAAATCATCATCCATTGGAAGAAACCGTAAAAGGTGGGAAGATGCTGTAGCCTGAAAGGATACCGCCCGAAAATCCCAACTATTGTCAACTCCATAAGCTGATGCGGCACTAAACGAAGGTGCAACGACCTCGATTAATTCATCATCCTTATACACTGCCCAGGTCGCTGAAGGATCAAACGCTTGTTCTTGTTTAATAACAGACTGATAGAAGCTAATGGTATACATGGAGTCTATCTCAAAATCGGATACCAGCTGTTGGATGCCTTCATGATGCCTAGCCACTTCATTAAAAGCATTTAAACCGCTGACAAAACTATAACCGGAAAAAGGAGTTCCAATAATTCCCAATTCTGCTTCAGGGGTATAAAGCAGCGTTAGGTCTGGCGTATCTGTTATACCGGGAAGTGAAGCCAAACAGAAGGGAAAGCTAGCAGGTACATTATCCCAGAATTCAGGAAGTGCAGTAAGTTCGCCATTACCAGCAAATCCCTCTAAATCAGGATTTCGGAATTGCTGACTAAAGATAAATGAACAAGTGGAGGCAATGAGCCATAAGCTTAAGAGAGCGTATTTAAGTGGCATAATACTATGCTAGTTTTGTTGCTGCAATAGTAGCAGCATTTCAACTTCAAAAGAGCGCAGGCGATCTTCTTTAAAGATAGTGATTTCTTTTCTTAATAATTCATCAAAAGTGTAGATGAACATGCGGCGGATTTCCCGTTCGGTCTTTTGCGCTAACTCTGGAAAATACGCAAGTAAAAGTGACCTCTGATCCGGATCCTGCCAAAGTTTGCGAAAGCTTATTTTTCGATCAAAAGCGCTGTAAAACTCAAACGGAAGAGTCACTTTATTTAGACCCACACCTAAACTTAAGGTGTCATTCGGCATTGCGTAATTGGACGGTACGGTAAGCCTTGCCGTGGTCCCTTCTGGTACCATCATTTCAAGATATATACTGTCTCCTCGGACTTGCCAGGAAGAACTGATTAAGCCATATCTGGACTGAAAGGATCCCTCTGCTTGCAACATTTTCGGATGCGGATGTGGAGCAAATAGGATTTCTTTGAAACCTGGAGCGCTTTCTATCGGTCGAATTCCTGCTACCGATTCGTAGAGCCATCTCCCTACTGCCCCTAGAGGGGTATGGTTAAAGGAATTCATAAAATCACTACCGAATCCGCCGTCTGGTTTAATACCGTCCCATCGTTCCCAAATTGTGGTAGCCTCACGGGTGACAGGATACAACCAAGATGGATAAGACTTTTGCAATAGTAGTTTATACGCAATGTCACTACGGCCAAAGCGAGTAAGAACGACATTGAGGAGCCCCGTTCCCAGATACCCTGTTGACAGATGCATGCCTCTATTCTCAATATTACGAATCAGGTAATCGACTGCTGATTGCTGGAGCTCAACGGGAATTAAATCAAAATAAAGAGCGAGCACGTAAGACGTCTGGGTATTAGGACTCAGGCGTCCGGAAGGAGTAAGGTATTCCTTTTGGAAAGCTGTTTTTACTGCAGTGAATCTATCAAAGTAATAGGTCTCCTCTTCCGCTTTTCCTAATACACCAGCAATTTTTGCCAAAATGTGATTGGCATGAGCCAGGTAAGCGGTAGCGATGAAATCGGTATCGGTATATCCGGGTTTATCACTAGCATCTGCCTCAGTACGGTAAGCCAGCCAATCGCCAAATTCACTGGTGTTTTGCAGTAGGTTGTCACTCCCGGCCAGCTCGTTTCTTAGATCTACCCACGAACGCATACTCTCAAATTGATCCACCAGGATAGAGGTGTCACCGTACATCACATACAGGTCCCAAGGCAGCAGTACTGCTACATCTCCCCAACCTGCTGCGCCTTCGCCGAGGAGGATTTTGGGTATAGTCCACGGTACATCACCATTGGCATTTTGATCCAGCCGTAAATCAATGAGCCAGTTTTTCAGAAAGGGTAAAACATCATAATTATAAGCTGCTGTTCTCGCAAATACCTGCACATCCCCCGTCCATCCCAGGCGCTCATCGCGTTGTGGGCAATCTGTGGGGACCGCCATGTAGTTCCCTTTCTGGCTCCAGATGATATTTTGGTATAAGCGATTCACCAGTGAGTCCTGACAAGAAAAGTGGCCAGTTCTTGGCATATCTGCGTGCACCACTATACCTCGAAAATCCTCTAACTTCGGCTTATTGGGGTGCTTTACAATGCGTACATAGCGAAAGCCCATATAGGTAAAATGTGGTTCGTACACTTCTTTTGTGCCACCTTTTAAAGTATACTCAATGCGTTGCTTAGCCGAACGTAAATTCTTGTTGTACCAGTTTCCGTTTTGATCTAACACCTCCGCGTGTTCCAAAACAACTTGACTGCCTCTTGGTCCTTCCACCTCAAACTGCATCCACCCGACCATATTCTGACCCATATCCAGCAACCAATCTCCATTGGGAAGGGTATCAAGTGATTGTGGATAAAGGGTATCAATTCGTCGAATGGGTACACTGGTGTTAGGTACAATTTGGACTGTGCTATCGATGGTCGGCAAGTCTACTGTTTCCCAATCACTATCATCAAATGTTGGGGAAAGCCAGTCTTGTTCCAGGCGGGCGTCGTAGATTTCACCATCGTAGATGCCGGAAGAAAGGATAGGGCCAGTGCTTTTTTTCCAGCCTTTGGACAAATCGATCTTTTCTTTTGTGCCATCGGCACATTGGAGTTCCAACCAACAGGATACCCGTGGCTCTCTTCCGTAAGGGTGCCAATTGTTGGCGAAGGGGAGACGGCCGGCGTAGTAGCCAGGGTTTAATACTATTCCAATGTGATTTTCACCTGGCATAACGACATCAGTGACCTCAGATTCCCGCCAGAGTACTCTCTGGTTATGGCTTGACCAAGTAAATTCTAAGTTGTGATTAATTTGATTCGTTGAGTTCAGGTAAACTATGCCATTTCCTTGCAACGCAAAAAGCAGTTTAGCTGATGAAGTAGAACCATCGATATGAAAACTTAGACGAAAATATTGGCAATTAGCTACCGCTAAAAGTTGTGTGTTCTGCGTCAAGCCTATTTGGGTTTCCGCACAGTAAAAATCGTTTGTAACTATATGTAAAACAACATATAGCCAAAATATTCGCTTAACTACAGTTTTCAATGTAGTGGAGATGTTAAGTTTAGTCTAACTGGAGTACAGAGGGATAATATTGGGTAAAGCATAATCTTTAGTTTTTTGGCGGCGAGTAAATGCCGCAATCATAGGTGTATTGACAATCTACAGTCTCTCTTTTTAGTTTCATTAACCTGGAAAAAACGTCTTGATTACCTAGCGTAAAAGCTCTTTCTAAGGCACATATTTCTAAGCATTGGTTTTTGGGATAATCATAAAGACCTTGTCCGAAATTGAAAGCAAGTTCTCTCCAAAACAATGCGTTGTTTTCTGATAATTCTCTTGCTTTATTTGTGAGTGTTTCGATTAATTCAGCATCAAACTTCTCATCTTTAGATTCTCCCAACAAATGAATTAAACGAGGTACGACTTGCCCTTCTCGAACTGGCAGACTCTTGAAGTACCATTTAATCGCTTCTACGGTATTTCTTTCGACCCCAATACCTTTATCAAAAATGTCACCAAGAAAAAAGGAACAGAAATACTCTTGGGCTTTATAGGATTCTTTTAGCCAGTAAATATGTGTGGTATCAAAGAATTGAAGATTTTCATCTTGTTGAAAGCGCATTGACATATTTATTCTATCCATCAATGTTTTACCAAGCATCAGCATTGCTTTACCATCCTTAGTTGTTGCATTGTCTCTTAATTCATCTTCTGCCATGGTAACATAGTTTGAAAGATCCAAGCTATTCGAACTGAAATTTGGAGGTAATGCCTCGTAGGCATTCATAGCAATTAGGTAAGCCCCCTTATCCACCAAACAATCACCAAGGCTTTTAATTAATGAACTATCACTTTTTATGAGAGTAAGTAAGCCCTGCATATCAAGTGATAGCCTATTGGAGTTTGCATCTTTATTAAAGATGATACTGTCATCATCATTGAATACACGAATGCCAAACGAATCCTGATTTATTAGATAATCTTGAAACTTGAGTCCTTTGAATGTATGAGGTTGGTTTTCATCGAATATCATCATCATACAAGCAAAACATTCGTCGTCCTTTTCGGGAATAAATGGCAGCAGTGCCTCATAGTTTCCTAGAGATAATTGCTTTAATAGTTTGGTAACATGGCTACTATCTGAAGTTTTACAACTTCCTAGGAAGAAGAGGATTGATACCAATAGAGTTGAAATGAATAAGTTATTTTCCATTTTTAGTATAGCTGAATTAGACATGACGGGTATTCTTTATATCCAAATAAATATACCAATACAGTCTCAGGCACAATTTAAACCCGTCGCTGCGGTGGATAAATCTCTTTGAGAGTTGCAAAACCAACCCTAGATTACCTCAGAAAATCTCATGGAGCACTTACCAATGAAATAAGAGGGAAACCTAGAGTTGGAATGAATTTAATTTAATGACTTTTATCTCCTTGTGGGGAGGATGCCGCCATTAATGTATTGATCAAAATGTGGGTAACTCCATCTCAAATGATCAAAGTAACTTCGACCGTCTACCTTTGTTGTGAAGAATGACAGAGTTGTATCAAAAGACCTTGAGCTAGCCAATGTCCTAATCACACTGTTCCTAAGCTCTACTTCCTGCTTATAGCGATCCAATGTGCTTGGACTAAGAAGACCTTCACCCTCTGACCTCGTAGGCTTAAAAACATCAAATCCATCTTGTGATGAAATTGGTAATAGGCCGCCTTCAACATGGCCATTCATGAGCGAAACTCCCGTGAAACTCCAGTTTTCGTAACCAAATTCAATTAGATCAGTTCCATACCACGTCATCCATTTACCTAATTCGGTATCTGATAATGGTAACCAGTCTGCCTTCCTATTATCCCAAACAAGAGCTTTATCTAATTGATTAAGAATTTGTTGGATAAGCTTGGCATTTATGGTCGTTACACGATGAGAACTTCCTGCACCTCCATTCCATAGTACTGAAATCTGATGCTCTGGCACCCCAGTTCTGGCACTAAACTGCGCTACCGTTTCACCTTCTTCAACTGTATGTACTGCGTGAGTTATATTTATTCGTTGGAGACCTATTGAAAAAATATCCCAGTCTATAAGTCTACGAAGGCCTCCTGCGCTATAACTTCTACTGGCAATTGAGGTACTTTTACTTCCTGCAATAGCACCAGTGATATTCTGAGCAAATCCACCAAGTGCAAATCCGAGAGCCATTCCAATATAAGTCCCTCTACCGTTCTCATTTTTGCTAAAATGATCATAGGCTGTACCAATTAATCCTCCACCAACGGCTCCAATGATGGCGTGACCCAGGTTGAATGCGCTAGTAAACCCTCCTCCCGGATCAACAAAATTCATTGGATTATTAAGCATCGAATTGTAAGGGGAATCACTTGCAAAAATATGGGCATAAGGATCCACTTGTAGCCAACGACCAATTGTAGGGTCGAGTGTTCGATGATCAGCAAAATTTAGATTCAGAGACGCTTCCAATTCGATACCGTTATACTGAAAATCGTTTTCCGGACTGACTGTAGCGAACCAGTTACCCCTCATGTTCATGCCAAAGGGATAGTAGTGATTCTCTTGGGTGATTTCAGGGTTGCCAAGGATGCTAATTACGCCATCATCATTCAGGTCTGAGAAAGCTAATCGGGTGTTGCCGAGATGGTCTTGATGGATATACTCGGTACGGTATCCCGTCAAGGTTTCCCCTTCGTATTCCATCGCAAAACGACCATCATTGCCGTGAACCACTTGTAGTTTTTCATTGACAATTAAGGCATTACCCACATAATCCTGGGTTTCTACTTCTGCTGGCTGCCCCTCGGGTTCAATCGTTCTGATCGTTCTCCATTTGCGACCAGTAGCATCATAAAAGTGCCTAATGTCGACTCCATCTCCAGATATCCGCTTGGGTTTATCTAGTTCATTGTACTCGATAGTAATACCTCTATACGGGTCGGCCACAACGTTGCCGTTTCCATCATAGGAATAATCAGGTAAGGCTTCGATGGAGGAGATTTGAGCACTTGGAAACCCATTGTCTTTATAAACATCTGTTAGGCCGTCCTTGACCTTCTGAAGTTGTGAACTATGGCGAGGATACAGCGGTGGTTCAGGATAGAACATTTCCAGTTCATCAATTATGCCTGGTTCTAAACAAGGTTTACCTTCTACTGGGACCATACCATGGCGCCGTAATGTTCGAATATTACCTAGTTTGTCATAGGTGATATTCTCTACGGAATAATTACCCATTGCTTCCGTACTGACATTACCTCCTCCAGTCATCCATCTTTCAGAATACTGCGCTTCTTTGAGCCGGTCGTTGGCCCAATAGTCCATACTGTACTGGCGTGGCATACGATTGGCAATTTTCCATTCTACCACATCAATGTTACCGTTGGCTTCGTGCTCAAACTCCATAGCAAAGAGGGCGCGATTACGAAGAATACTAATGTTGAAAGTTTGATTTGGATCGGTGATGATCACATCGTCAAGTACAACGTAACTACCGGAAATGAACTCCACCAGATCGCACAACATGATCTCGGTAGAACCGTCACATAGATATACCTCACACAGAGAAAAGGTACTGGATGGGTCATTGATGAATTCATCAAAGTTATCCAGAATCTCCTGCTGCATTTGCTGAATCTCGGCGATAGATTGCTGCTGGGCGAGTAGTTCTTCCGGAGTACAGCTAGGGGGAGGGTCAGGTAAACAATCGTCATCTCCATCACCGCTAGTTTCGCCACCGCCAAAGGTGGGAGTCTCGGCACTTCCCGATCCAGGATTACCGGTGTCTTCAACTAAGTCGATAAACGCAATTTGCTCGTTGGCTCTGGCATTTAGCACACCATCTAAAGTTAAAACGTGTTGTTGGCCAGATGGATCCACTGTTTCATAAACCTGCTGCTGATTCGGAATAGACGCTTGATAATGGATAGTGTACTGCCCTTTCAATTGGTCTAATTCATCGTCTAATAGCCAAAATTGATCCCCATTGGCTAAGAACACCTGATTAAGGCGTGTAGGAGTAGGCAAAGTATTTGCTTGCATACTCATGATACTAGCCTTGATCGCGGCAATACTTGCGTCTTGTTGAGGATTATCAGCTATATCTCCAACGATGCAAGGACGAGTGTAGTCCGGACCTCCAGTTGGTGGAAGGAATGACTCCAAACGTTCAACGGAATATGGTGCGCTGATTGCATTCCCTTTTTCGTCAATACACTCAATGGGGTACTCTAAACTCACGAAGTCAAAATCGAAGTTAGTAGCAACAATCTTTAAATTACCTCTGACATCCTTCGATCCTTGGATATACACTACCGCATCAAAATTATACTGTTCCGCTGTTAGCCATGCGGCCACATCTTGTTCTAATCTTGCTTTCTCAGGATTATTATCGGGATCTCGGTCAAACTCGTACGGATAATTGAGTGGAAGGAATGTACCATCAGTTCCGTAGATCCCCGTCAGGAGTACATTCGAAGAACGTGGGGTAGATCCTTTTGCACAAAGATTTTCGTGTTCTTTCATGTCTCTGAGATAGACATCAAAGCCGACGGTGTAATCTTTAACCGGCACAGTACATACCGGAGGATCTACTGGACCACCAAATCCGCCGCAATTGGCCGGCCTGGCATTACTAGGATAGAAGCCCAGTGTAAGTGCGTCTTCGTGAAGTTGAGGAGTAGCAACCGTCCCTTGATTATTCCAGCAGGTATGATGATAGGAAATTCCGGTATTATTAAAGGCAACACTTGAACCTATTACTTCTAAACGGATAGCTGCCGGTTGCCCAGCGTTATCTGTTTGTAGACTTAGCACTACATTTTGTACATACTCATCATTGTCTTCAAACCATTGTAGGATGCGAGTTCGCAATTCTACGATAGCACCATCTTGGTTGAAGTTCGGACCGAATAGATCGTAGTTCTCGTTTTGGTGATCACTAAGAATGGCATCTTCAGCATAGTAGAGAATTAGGTGATCCAATGGAAATGCTCCGATGCTTGTCGCAATATCGTCTACCACAACTCCAGTTTGGTACCGTAGTGTGCAGGGGAAATAGGGGATATCATTATCCCAAAGCGGAATATCTACCGTGTAGTCTGCGACGTCGCAGGTTTCTCCACAAGGATCTAGACCATCAATTTCTACCTCAAAACCATTGACAATTAGTTCGAGTAGTTCATAGAGATCTACTTCTTCTTCACTTGTGTAAGTAAGATCAGGGTCACCGTAAGGTTCTCCACAGATATCATAGGCCTGGATCAGTTCATTGTTAACACCATTGATCGATCTTAACCATCCTCGTTCAGTGTATCCATAGGCTTGTAGGTCTAAGTAAGAACTTACACCTCCGAATTGCTTAACAGTCCGTTGTTGAGCACCATTATAGGCCATACTAGTCACAAGTGACTTCCCGGAAACCCCTGGAATATTTAATGAGGTGGATTCGTAGATTGGATTTCCAAAACTATTGTGGCTGGCTTGATAAGTACTGTTGATTGTATTTCCGTTACGAAGTATACTCTTTGTCCAGTCGGCATCATTGTATGTTATGTTGTAACGGTCTTGATAAGATGCATTATCTAGATCTGCGGTTTCATCAATAATATTCAGTCGGCCATAACCATCATATTGGTATTGTGAATTCACATAATATCCATCCATTTCCAGCATGGCCACTCTACGAGAGGTAAGCCTGCCCTTGTAACCAGGGCTATTTGGAGCATCGTAGGTATTACTTATCAACAACTTGGCATTTCCAGGTAATGCACCGCCACATGTTTCGCTTGCAGAAGATGAAGAGCAGGAGCCGCCAAGGGTCCAATAAACACTAGTAATTCGACCGAAATGATCATATTGATAGTGGAATGTATTACCGTTCGCATCTGTGACATTACATAAGCGGTCACTAGCATCAGTGTAACATAAATTCAATTCTTCCCCATCAGGTACGGACTTATACGTCAGACGATTTCTTTCATCGTATGTGAAAACATATGGCGCACCAATAGGTGGAATGATTCTGTTTAGGTTACCAGCGATATCATAACGGTAACGAGTCGGATCTCCCTCTACACCATCTTCTCCTTGATTAACTGTTCTGGTTAAGCGCCCAAAAGCATCTTGCACCATTGAATTAGTCAGTCCTTTTTCATTGGTTCGTCGCATTCCGCTTTTGCTCCCCTCAAAGAAGTACTCAAATTGATTAGTATTTCCATCCACGTAAGTCTCACTAAGTACCCTTTTCAAAGGAGAGGGTTCATATTGGATTTCCGTGCGAGAAATCGGATCTTCATAGGCATAAATTTCTCCGTATGAGTTATAGAAATTCTGTACAAGGATGAGGCCATTCTTAACATTATGTAGAAGGCGCCCAAGACCATCATATGCCTGTTCATTTGTCTGAGCTGGGGTACCGTCACCAAAAGTAGTGGTAGTGGTGACGGTATTGGGAATTCCAATGCCATATCCATACCGCGTTGTTATTGCTCCACCTCTGGCGAATACAAATTCCAGTCGACGACAGTCGTCGTATTGATACGACGTACTTTGCCCATCAATCTCACTGGCACTTCGCAATAAGCGGGCGGAACGTCCTCCTGGGTAGTATTCAAATGACTTTTGCCAGTCGGAGTTCTCATAGCGAATTTCCTTTAGAAGGCCATTTTCCCAAGTGAAAACATGAGTCAATTGTCCCATAGGACTATAATCATTTGGTAACCCATCACTGGTATATCCAGATATAGTCCCACGCAGTAATTCCACACCATTTGTAAGAATCTGATACTCTTCTTTTGGCAAGAAATTATCTTCAAAATACGTGGTTCGATAACCACCAGCGAGATCACTACCAACGTATTTTTTAGTCATTATGGGCATTGCGGTAATGTCATTGCTTAAAAGAAAAGTATAACCAGATAGTTCTTCAGGATAGGTATACTCAATCTTGTGAGTACCATCAAAATTGGTAGTAGTTTCCTCCTTAACAAAACCCGTATTTGGTTGGTAAGTAGTACTTCTAGTGACTTCACCAACACTGCCATCAGTACCGTATGTTTTGGTTGTTGTAGAAGAAAGTTTGTACGGCCTTAAATCGATAGTGTAGGAGGCACTGTAGATATAAGGATAAAAAAGGATGTTAGAAGAATTCCAGTTACCGTGAACAGTGTAGAAGAGGATTGATGAATGCTGTGCAATACTTGGTATTTCATCCAGTTCCACAGGAACAAAGTCGTAATCATAACTTGACTCACTAACTAAGCTCCCATCCCCGCCTCTCACTTCTTGATAGATAGGGAGTCCACGTTGTGAACTTCTGTCGGTATATGGCAGGTAAGGAGTTCGACTTGTTCCAACTAAGGCAAGGTGCGTTTCATCATCCGTTTGAGAATACTGCGTTCTAACATATCCTTTTGAGCCATCACCAATCGTTTCAGTTACAAACTCATAAGAGACAATATTGCCTGAAGTAGTTCTGATCGGGACAATAGAGTTTGATTGAAACCGATACACTTTTACATTCGCAGTCGGAGGAGAACTGTGCGGCCAAATAAGCTCATCATAATCTATCCAGTAGTATTTTGGATTAGACCGCATCGTTCCATTTTCATACGTGTACGTTTTTACGACATCCGGTCCAATCCCAGGATCGTCAATTATTTGCCTTATTCGAAGCCCTGGGCCTTCTTCCACCGTAGAGCTGCATCCGGTCCCGGTTGTATACTCTCTGGCCTCATATAAGTAGGTGGTGCTGCTCCCATCAGGGTAAGTTACCTGTTCTAACACTTCTGCTGCCGCATAATTGAAGTCGGGTGCCCTTGTGGAATAGTAGGTGCCATTTGGGCAATCGTCACTATCTTCAACTTGAGTTCTGTCAATAGGAAAAGTCAAGCTAGAGGCCTTATTGTTATAGTATCCCCAATGGTCTGTAAGATTATCGTCCGGCCAATATTGTCCGGGAAGAGAGAGAGGATTATATCCAAACTCATATAAAGGCAGACACTCGTCTCCAGCACTTAGTAGTTTCAATCGCTCAGTATCGTCAGTTGTATAATTCAGTACAAAGCGCTGAATGACATCTCCGGACAGCCTGTCGATAATTGTAATATCGTCTAGCTGGTAGGATTTGATTGATCTATTTATCTCACTTCCACCATCCTCAAAAATTGCTAGCTGTAAATGCTCTAAGACTGGTAACTCCTCGGCACAATTGGTTGGGCACTCATTACCATCATGTTCATCCAAGAAAAAACGACTATTACAAGAATCGATTTCGTCATCATGACCTGATTGATTCCTACTTATGTTTTGATAGATTTCACTAAGGTTATACCGTAGCTGTGTCGATTCAGTGCTATTGAATTCAACACTGTAGTAAGGGGTGTTTATCTCTGTCAGATAGGCAGGCTGAATTACTCTACCATTATAGTGAATGGTAGAAGCCTCTCCATCACTAATATTCTCCCACGAGCTAGAAAGACCAGAATTCACTGCTTCCAAGATGATTCCCGCGATTGGGGAAAGAAAGTACTGGTAAAGTTCAAACTGAATTACCGGTACAAACGAAGCGTAGTCCACTTCTGCCCAAGTAACATCTTTAGAGACTGACAACTCATAACCTCTTGAATTATCATAAGTAAGCGTGACGACATCGTTTGAGGTATGTGGATTCTCAATTCTAGTTAAGTGCCAAGTATCATTGGTACGATCATCTACACATTTTCGACGAAGATCTACACTATTCTCTACTGCGTTGCGGCTTCCTTTACCATCGTATTCACCGAAGTAGTATTTGTAACCATTGGGAAGGATCATGCAAAAACCCCATATTGCTTCATCTTCTACCATAAATCCATCGTATTGGTACGTAGTACCCACTCCCACCTCCATTTCTACCTTGATGGAGGGATCTGCAATGACATGAAATTCTCCGTCAGGCGCAAAAACGAAGGTGCCGGAGTATCCCATTACACTAAAGTGAAACAAGTCTGGTTCCAAATCTGGATCTCTATCTACTAGGCCAGCAACTGTTCCAGGTACAGGATAAGCTACTTCTAGCATTTGGTCAGCAGTATACCAGTCTGGCTCGTCGAAAACTCCGCCTTGACTTTGGTAAAAGTACCCCTGACTATAGGTCCCTTCTTGTGAACCCGGTGAATTTGGTGCACCGCTACCAGAAATGGTGAACCGTTCCTCATCGATGGAATTCCCGCGCCGTTCACGCGTAATCATACCCCCGGCAGCTAGTGCCCAGCCATTACCAACCCAACTTGGGCGTTGATTTGGCTTAACTCCGGTAGTTCGGTAATTTAATGACATGGGAACATTGAAAAAACCATCCTCAAGGTTGAAAATAGGTACACCAATATTGGCAACCCCATCGCTCATTGAAAGACCATCGCCTATATAGCTTCCAACGGATGCGGGAGCAGGGCTTGGAGTACTGGATGCGGGAGCACCAGATTGACCATTTAACTTGGGAAAAAAACTTATCGTGAGGATAAGTATTAAAATGTGTGAAAATTGAGAGAGCTTACGCATATGCATAAGAGTTTTAGCCCTAAAATTGACTATAGGGAACAGTGAAAAAATTAATATTCATTCAAAACAGAATGAGAGCACAGGGTCATAATTAGAGCAGATGCTATAACTGATCGTTTGCGCATCATACACAAGTCACACTCTAAAGATGGAGCTTACGCACTCATGTTCTACAATCTATTTTGCAGTAGATTGAAAGTGTTAGACTGTATCAGGTGTTAAAGGAAGATGATCATAGGCAATAACCTACACATCAATAACTCATTACACCTGAGTAATCTAAAATTGCGTATACCAGCCTTTTTTGTTTCTCCTTGGAATGAAAAATTAGGCAAGGAGCGCGTTTACATTTGCATGTTTGTGGTGTTAAAACAACCACCAATTACATGGTGTAAATATACATGTTTATTTAGATTTAAGCAAGTGGAATAATTGACTTTAAATATTGATTTTGATCGCTTTATGAAAATGAAAAAATATCATATTTTTGACAATGAGACAAAGAGGTTTGATGTTGAAAAAGACATAAATAGTTTTCGTTACTATATCCACCTGTGAGGTGCAGCAGTTATGGTTTCACGATAGTATTGAGCTCACAGTGTAGTTATTCAGATAGTGAGCGTAATGGGTGCTTCACTAGCGATTAATTACACACTAAGTGAATAAAACCTGGGGTGTATTCTCCAATTATTTGGTCAGATTTTACCTTTTTGTATTTTGTTAAATCCTCCTTACAGAAATAATAATCTATAGCTTTGATGCTATGATTGATTTGAATATTAGCAAATGCAATTGATTTTACTGAATCGATCATATCATATTGATTCAATACTGCAATTACTTGATCGTTAACCTTACTCTCTTCATCAAACCAATAGAATAATTTTTCTTGATATTCTATCAATTGACTTGGCAAATTGCTAGTATCACCATCAATAATAATAAACGGTTCAGGGTTGGCTAGTATGCTTACTCCGACAACATTATTATTTATTTCCATTATATCGACAGCAAATATTTTTTCTTTTTTAACGGGAAAAGATGTGTGACAAAAATCAAATATAGCGTTTAAGACAACAGTCTCATTAGAACCATTTGCTTGTAATTGACTCTTCCAAGTATTACAAGAGATTAAAACATACATAATACTAAGGCTCACGACTACCCTTATCATTAATCTTTATATTTAGTGTACGGCACTCTTACAAGATCAGATGGAGTTCCCTTTGTTCTAGTAAGAATAAGTAAATTGTCAAATTGATTTCCTACTCGTCTGGCAAAACTTTTGTCTGTTGGCCCAGGAGAAGTAACACTGGACCGATTAATACCAATGTTTGATGGGTGAGTATGGAAATGAGTATGTAAGTTTTTCTCTTGTAAATTGGGATTAGTATGTAAGTTGTTTGGAGTAATCCCAGAGCTTGTATCTGTATTGCCCTCGTATTCATCGATGTAAACATCAGTAACCACAGAGGGGTTATCTTTATCTGAAAGATATAAACCGGCAATCTCTACTCCCGTTACATAATCAGTCATTTTTGTTAGGAACTCTTCTACACCCTTTAGAGAAGGATTTCCCTCTCCACCAACACTGATTACCTCATCTTTTTCTTTAAAATTTTGTCCCTCTTTGAGTATTCCCTTTTCTACACCATCAAAGGCCTTACCCTTAATTTTTCCTTTTCCATTAATCTTATAGACAGAGTCAGTTTCATCATTAGTTTCTCTGAGAAGAGTGACTTCTCCCGTTTTCTTATTGACCCCATAATCATGCAAGCCATCTGGATCTATACGGTCAATTGGATTGTTTCGCACAAAATTATAGGGAGTTACCCAAGGCTTTATTTCCGCCAACGGATCCACCTGCCCCCACCTCGCAATCGCCGGATCATAATACCTGGCCCCATAATCATACAACCCCATCGCCTCATCTAACTCCTTACCATTATACCCATATGCATTATCCGGCGCCACCGTCGCAAACCACGCCCCAGTCATATCCATGCCAAAGGGGTAGTAGTGCTTTTCCAGGACGATTTCATTAGTTGGATCATAAATACTGCCCACCGTAATAGCCCCATCCTGATCAATATCAGAGAAGGTAAGGCGTACATTCCCCAATTGATCTTTATGGTAGTACTCTAAACGTCCTGGCACATCACCTCCAACGGCCTCATCGTACAGTTTTACCTGTCGACCATCTTCGTGGCCGTTAATGGAGTGCAAGCGTAGTGGATGCTCGGGTGTCTGCTCAAATTCAAAGGCACCGACGTAAAGTGTGGTTTTGCTAATGGTATTACCCTGATCATCCTCGAAGGAGGTTTCTTTTTTCCACTTACGGCCATCGGCATCGTAAACGATAGTAACATCCGTGTCAGGTCCGTTGACCTGCTGAGGTAAATTAAGGAAGTTGTATACGAAATCCAAATCCTTGTGCGGGTCGCGGGTCATGTTGCCGTTGAGGTCATAAGTGTAGGTCAAGCTGCCCGGATTGGGAGAGACAAAGGGTTTGAAACCAAAGGGGCGCAGGGTCTCCGGTGCTGCATCCGTTACCGTCAATAGTTGCTGGCCACCCAGTCCACCGTAGGTGAGGGTCAGGTCATCAATGGTTCCTTGTGGGCCTAGACACGCATTACCGATACCGTTGCGGAAGATAGTGGTGATATTTCCCCCGCCATCGTATTTGTAGGCCGTGCTGTAGGTTTGTGCAAAATCAGCAAATACGTAACGACGGATTAGGTGCTCAGTAGGCGTACCGGCGTCGCGCAACTCTTCGCGATAGTATTCTTGGGCATAATCGGCCTGAATCACTCGATCCAGTGGATCATAGCTCAAGTCATAGATATCGGTAGCGCGGTTACTAACTTTCCACTTCATGCGTTCAATATTACCGTTCGGCTGGTGCGTGAAGTGCATGGCAAAACGCATTTCTTCGTTGCGAATCTCTACATCGATGAGATCATCTTCATCTACGATGATGGTATCCAAAACATTGTAACCACCGTGAATATCGGTGACAAAATCATTGAGTACGTAGGTATAGCTGCCATCACAAAGCTGGACAAGGGCAATGGTGTAAGGTGAGCTCACTTTTCCCTCTCGTATGGCAGTAATGGTATTGGCACAAATCTCGTCTAAGGATTGCAGTTGTTGAGCGGCTACAGATTCATCGCAACCCGGTGGGGTAGGGGGGCAGTCCGGCTCAGGAGTGCTGGTACCTTCATCGGCTATGGTGACTTCAGATAGACCGGTAGTCGAATAACGTAAAGCCTGCAACTGAGTTAAGGTAGCCTGCTGTTGTTGACCATCTGCCGCGGTTACCTTGAAAATCATGGCTGGGTTGTCAATGGCCAACTGCTTGCTAATGGTGTAGGGGCCAGTTATTGCTGCCAATTCTTCGGTGAAGTACCAAGCTTTTTGTTCGTTGCCTAGAATCACTTCGTGTAGTACTGTCGGTAGTTGCGGAGCCGCGGGATTAGGAGTGACTTCACCGTTTGGCAGGCCTGGTGTTGGACTTCCACTTCCAGCGCCGGGTTCCTTACATTCGACCTCACGATTAAAAGTTTTCTTGAAGAGCTTCTGAACACTGAAGGTGGCGTCACCAAGATAACCGCTTCCGGTAGGGGCGCCATTAATAAAGCAAGGTTTACCTGATTCACAACATCCTCCGGTAGCAGAAATAACCGCATAGGCCAGCGAAATAAAGTCGGTACCAATAACGTGCAGCACGAAATCACCTCTACCTGGATGACTCACATATACCGAATCAAAAGGATAGCTTAATGTATCGATACTGAGGAGGTAGGCACTAAGGTCATCCACAAGTCGTTGTTCATCTTCTTCACCTATGGATTGTTGTAACGAATAAGGATAGTTTAATGGAGCTAGGAAGATGTTCGTTCCATCGTTAATGTATATCCCGTCGATATTATACGGTAAAAAGAAGAACTCCTTGGTGTCTTCGCCGTACTTGGAGCAGGCATCATTAGCGGCAATACTATTCTCTAAGCTACTCCAACTTAGTGTGTAGTCTTTTAAGTCAACCAGGCACTCCTCCTCTGGTGGATAAGTGACCACGCAAGTATCCAGGCCCGGAATAGTAATATCCTCTCCAGAACAAAGCAGTTCAAAGAACTCTAGTGGTGGTACTTGTTCGGTTACCACATAACTTTCGTCCTCACCTGTTTCTGGTTCACAGAGGGCAGGATCAGCTATCCCATCATCTTCGCGTAGTACTTCGGGACGGACTATGTTGATGTCGGTTAACCAACCGCGAATATTGTACTGGTAATCCTGACGTTGCAG